>NZ_LMJX01000002.1:650249-1196897 GCF_001421315.1 Plantibacter sp. Leaf1
CTTCGACAAGCTCAGGGACCGGTGTGCGACTTCTCGGCCCCTCAGCACGTTCTGGATTCCTTTCGACGGAACCGGGAACATATCCGGCCGCATGGATCAGGCGCGGAGCCAGGGCCGCCAACGGTCGTCACGCTCGAGCATGCTCAACACGCGGGCACCGACCATCGCTGCCGACCCCGTCGCCTCGACCACCAGATCGGCGTCGCGATCGGGACACTCCCGTTCAATGAACGCATCCTCCTGGAGCGTCCACGCTGCGAGCCAGTCGACGCCGTCGTCGCGGCCCACGAGCCGGTCGGTGCGCTGGTCCACCGGCGCGTCGAGCCACAGCACCGTGTCGGCCAAGACCCTCGACGCGCTCGACGAGGACCCGCAGCCCTCCACGATGAGCGGCCGATCGGCCGGGACGGCATGCCGGTCCGCACGCTTCGACCGTTCCCAGTCCCACCGCTGCCACTCCCCCGGCCGCCGATCGGCGAACGGGGTCAGGATCCACTCCACGAGGAGTCGCGACCCCTCTTCGAGGCCGTCCCATCCCGGATACAGATCGTCCATGTGGACGACGGTGCTCACCGTCAATGCGGCGGCCACCGAAGAGGCGAGCGTCGTCTTCCCGGTACCCGACCGCCCGTCGATCAGGAGCACCGGCGCTGCGGCACTCATTGCCCCACGAACCGGAACGTATCGGCGAGGACGGCGGTGGACAAAGCGACGGCCATGATCGCGACCGCCACCAGGACCGCCACGAAATCGATCACGCCGAGCCGCGACGGCCTGGCCCACGTTCGCTCGACGGGGGCGCCGAAGCCCCGTGCCTCCATCGCCGTCGCGAGCTTGCTGCCCCGGCGGATGGCGAACACGAGCAACACGAACGCCATCGAGGCGAAGCGCCGGACCGCCCCACGGTCGCCGAGCCCTCGGGCACGGCGGGCGAGCGCGAGACTGCGCCAATCGTCGATGAAGAGCCCGAGCATCCGCGCCCCCGCGAGGATCCCGAGGACGAACCGCGACGGGAGCTTCGCGATCTGGGACAGCCCGTCGCCCAGGTCGGTCGGATCCACCCGCGCGAAGAGCAGGATCGTCGGCAGGCCGAGCGCCAGCACGCGGATGGTCACGGCGACGGCCAATTCGATCGAGTTGTCGGTCACCCGGACGAAACCGAGCGACAGGTACTCCGTCCCGCCCGGCTTCGCGTACAGCAGCATGCTGATCCCGCCGATGGGCGCGAAGACGAGCACCGGGATCGATCGCTTCAGGAACGGCGACAGCCGGAGACCGGACAGCGGGAGCAGTGCCATCTCGAGGAGGACCGCGGCGGTGGCGCTGACCCAGTCGATCGTGAGCAGCAGCGGGACGGACAGGATGAGCACCGCGAGCACCTTCGTCACCGGGTTCACCCGGTCGAGCGGCGCCTGGCGAGGGAGTTTCGCGCGACGGTCCGGTGCCATGACCCGCGTCATGCGGCACGCCCCGCTGCCGATCGCGACTCGAGCCGGATCCGATGGTCGCCCAGATGCTCGATGACCCCTGGATCATGCGTGACCGACACGATCGTCGCGCCACGTTCGAGCTCCAGGTGCAGCAGCCGCATGAGTGACAGCCACGTCAATCGGTCCTGCCCGAACGTCGGCTCGTCCAGGACGAGGACGGCGGGTCGCGCCACGAGCACCGTGGCGACCGACAGTCGTCGCTTCTGGCCGCCCGAGAGACTGAAGGGGTTCGCTTCGGCGAGCGCGGCCAACCCCAAGGCGTCGAGGACTTCGGAGACCCGCTCGTCGATCGCGGCGCGTGTCCACCGCAGCGCTTGCAGGGCGACGCCGAGCTCCTTGCGCACGGTCGCGGCGACGAACTGATGCTCCGGGTCCTGGAAGACCGTCCCGATGCGGGTGAGCAGCTCGGTCGACTTCCAGCGGATGGGCCGAGGACCGATCCCCCCGGCGAGCCGGCGGCCAGCGTCCACGGTTCCGGCGAGCTCGGGCAGCAGACCGGCCAAGGTGAGGGCCAACGTCGACTTCCCGGCCCCGTTGGGTCCGACGACCACCGTGGCGGCTCCCTCAGGCACGCTGAGGTCCAGGTGCTCCTGCACCGGCTGGGATCGGAGCCGTCCGATCGTCAGGTCGGACGTCGTCAAGACGGCTGCGTTCGGCTGCACCATCCGGCGGGGCCGCAGCCCCAGCGGGATGCCCGGTACCCAGACGCCGGCGTCGGCGAGCCGGCGCCCGACATCGTCGAGGACGACGGAGGGAGGACCGTCGGCGAGGACTCCTCCGTCCGCATCGAGTACGACGACCCGCGTCATCAGATCGCGCCAGACGTCGACCCGGTGTTCGATGACGACCAGGGTCGACGAACCGTCGTCGACCACACGCGCGACGGCGTCCCTGACCTCGGTGACGCCGATCGGGTCGAGGTTGGCGGTCGGCTCGTCGAGCAGGAGGAGCGAGGGCTGCATGGCGAGTACCCCGGCGAGGGCGAGCCGCTGCTTCTGTCCGCCGGACAACGCCGAGGTCGGGTGGTCCAACGGGAGGTCGAGGCCGACGGCCTGCAGCGACGAGACGACCCGTCGCCAGATCTCCTCGCGCTCGACCCCGAGGTTCTCGCAGCCGAACGCGACGTCGTCGCCGAGCTTGGACAGGATGACCTGCGAATCGGGATCCTGCAGCACGAGGCCGATCCGGCCCCTGGCCTGTTCGGGCGCAACCCCGTCCACGAGCAGCGACCCGCGAGCCTCACCCTCGTCCGCTCCCCCAAGGACACCGGCGAGCGCATGGATCAGGGTCGACTTGCCGGCGCCGGACGCGCCCAGGAGGAGGACCCGCTCCCCCGGTTCGATGACGAGGTCGAGGTCGCTGACCGCCCATGCCTTCCGACCGGCGTGACGCCACCCCCAGTCCCGGGCGACGACGCGCGCCGGACCGGTCGCACCGACCACGCTCAGACCTCGCGCCGCGCGTCCCGCCCTGAGGCGAACCGGCTGAGCGCACCCGTGGAGGCGAGCGCCTTGACGAGGACCCAACCGACGACGCCCGCGAGGATCGCGCCGGAGACGAGCAGTGAGCCGAGGTAGATCGCGTTGAACTCGGCACCCTTCTCCAGGTTCGCCGACATGAACAGCTCGAGCAGCCATGCGCCGGCACCGGCGCCCGCACCGGCGAGGATGGCCGGGACGAGGCCGAAGCGCTTGTAGGCCAGCGCGGCGAACACGAGCTCGGCTCCGAGCCCCTGGGCGAGGCCCGAGTACACGGTGGTGATGCCCCACGCGTTGCCGATGAGCGCGGAGACGACGGCCCCGATGGTCTCGACGAGGACGGCCGCGCCGGGCTTCCTGATGATGAGCCCGCCGAGGACGCCGCCGAGCAGCCAGATGCCGACGGCGATGCCGCCGAAGCCGGGCGTCACGGCACTCGCTCCGGCGTACCAGAGCGATCCGAGCGTGTTCCACGCCCAGAAGATGAGGCCGGTGGCCACGCCGAGGACGGCGACCACGACGATGTCGACGACCCTCCAGCGGAGGTTCCGCGCGGCGGCGCGTTCAGACGAGGAGATTTTGGTCGATGCTGACACGATACGTGCCCTTCCTGTAGACGGAAAAGAGCACGGGATAGCGAGAAATGGTCTCCCTGCGCTGGCATGATCCAGATCAGGTTCGACGGTCGAAGGCGAATACCTTCCTCTCAGCCCGGTTCACCGGACTCCCGTGGTGGCACGAGTCTAACCCCTGCCGCGCAGGATCGCTCGACAGGGGTTCGACGGGGGAAGGCTACTTCTTGAGCGCCTTGATGAGCCCGGACAGCGCCTTGCCGCTCACCCAGATGAACGGGATGGCGACGGCGATGAGCGAGATGAGGTTCGGGTCGAACCGGAGGCCCTCGTCCGTCTTGATGTAGGCGCCGACGGGGATGGAGACGCCACCGCCTCCGCCGCCACTCGGTGCGTCGTCGCCGTCACCCTCGGACCCGCCACCGAAGCCGTAGTACGTCAGGGCCACCGGCACGAGCTTGGTGCCGTCGATGTCCTGCTGCTCCCCGTAGGCCGCGGTCACGCCGAGGCCCTTGGTCTGTTCTGCCAGCTTCTCCACGAGATTCGTCATGCTGCCACGCTACCGCTGCGCATCCGCCGGTCCAAGGGGTTGATCCGTGCTCCCAGCACCCTGCGAGTCGCCTCGACTCCCGAGCCCTCGTCGCCGCGGTTTCCCGAGGAGCGAGGCCGGAGCGATCGCGAGGTCGCCGAAGCGACTGGCCACCCGGTCGATCGTCTGTTCAGCGCCGCGCCACTCCTCATCGGGATCCCACAACGCCGATCCGGCCTCCTCGGCGGGCACCAGTTGATCGACCTTCACGCCGACGAGGCGGACCAGACGCCCTCCTCGATCGAGGTCGCCGAAGAGCGAAGCCGCCTCGTCGTAGACGCGACGTCCGACGTTCGTCGCTTCGCCGATGGTCCGTGACCGGGTCACGACGCTGAAGTCCGCGTAGCGCACCCGGATACTGATCGTCCGACCGGCGTACCCACCCTTCCGGAGGCGGATCGCGACGAGTCCCGCGAGGTTCAACAGCTCTCGTTTCAGCACGGTGGGGTCTGCGACGTCCGTCGGGAACGTCACCTCGTGGCTGACGCTCTTCTCCCGCCGCGCCAACTCGATTCCACGCGGGTCGATCCCATTCGCGAGCTCGAGGAGCCGGCGTCCGGACGCCTCGCCGACGGCGCGCTGGAGCATGGACAACGGGGTGGAGGCGAGCTGGCCGATGGTCCGGATGCCCCGGTTCGTGAGCTGTTCCTCGGTTCGTCCGCCGACGCCCCACAGCGCCCCGACCGGCAACGGGTGCAGGAAGGAGAGCGTCTCAGCAGCCGGCACGACCAGGAGTCCGTCGGGCTTCGACAGCCCCGACGCGAGCTTCGCCACGTACTTCGTCGCCGCCAGACCGACCGAGCAGGGAAGCCCCGTGGCGTCGAGGACCCGCTGCTTCACGAGCGCCGCGATCGTGCGCGGACTCCCGAGCAACCGCACCGCCCCGGAGACGTCGAGGAACGCCTCGTCGATGCTCAACGGCTCGACGAGCGGGGTCACCGACTCGAACACCTCCATGACGCGATCCGAGTACTCGCGATACCGGCCGTGATGCGGCGGGAGGACGACCGCGCTCGGGCACAAGCGCATGGCCTGGGACACCGGCATCGCGGCACGCACCCCGTACCTGCGGGCCTCGTAGCTCGCGGAGGTGACGACCGAGCGGCCCTCCTTGTTGCCGACGATGATGGGCAGGCCACGGAGCTCGGGCCGCTCCAAGAGCTCGACCGAGACGAAGAAGGCGTCCATGTCGACGTGGAGGATGGGGGTACCGCTGTCGTCGGCATCGTGCGCCGAGACGCGACGAGACGCTCCATCCTGCCGACTCATGACTCCATTGTCGCAGTCACCTCCGACACGCTCTTTACAGGGGCCGAGGTGGGAGCGCTCGGCGGCGCTAGGCTGTCCGGCGATGAGCACGCGAACGCGGACCGGGTCGGCCCCGGCGGTCCCAGACCTCTCCGGGCGGGACCTCGCCCTCGACCTCGTGCGCGTCGCCTGCGTCGTGACGGTCGTCATCGTCCACCTCCTGATGGTCGCGGTGGCGGTCGAGCCGGACGGCACGATCGGCATCTCCCGAGCGTTGGAGCAGCAACCCTGGTTCGACACGGGTACCTGGTTCGGCCAGATCATGCCGCTGTTCTTCATCGTGGGCGGCTTCGCGACGATCACCGGCTGGCGCAGCACCGTCCGACGTGGTGGCGGGACCAGCGACTTCCTCCGGTCCAGGGTCTTCCGACTCGCCCTGCCGACGATCCCGGTCCTGCTCTTCCTCGCCGCGGGGCTGTGGCTGGCCGGGGCGCTCGGTGTCGACCCCGCCATCATCGAGGCCGTCGCCGCAGGCGTCGGGTCCCCGCTCTGGTTCCTGGCCGCCTACCTGCTGTGCCAGGCGGTCGCCCCGTTCCTCGCCACCTGCCACGACCGCCACCCCTTCCTGACCTGTGCGGCACTGCTGGCCGGCGTGATCCTCGTCGACGTCGTCCGTTACTCGACCGGCCTCCTGGGCATCGGTCTCGTCAACCTCGTGTTCGTCTGGCCGCTGCTGCAGCAGTTCGGGTTCTTCCTGGCCGACGGACGTCTCCGCTCCGTTCCGCGCCTCGTCCTCGTGGCCGTGGTGCTGATCTCCTACGGCGCGCTCGTGCCGATCACGACCTGGCTGCCGTACTCGACCAGCATGCTCGGCAACCTCAACCCACCGACCCTCCCCCTCGTCGTCCTCGGCGTCGGGCAGCTCGCCCTGCTCGCCCTGGTGCACCCTCTGCTCACCGCCATCATGCGGACCCGCGCCGCGCGAGCGGTCGTCTTCCTCATCGGGTCCCGGCTGATGACGGTGTACCTCTGGCACCTGCCCCTCATCATCGCCGTCGCCGGTCTGCAGCTCGCCCTCGGCATCCCCTTCGCGGAGCCGCTGACCGCCGCCTGGTGGTGGACCCGACCGGTCGTGTTGCTCGTCGTCGCGGTCCTCCTGGCGGGTGTCGGAGCACTCCTCGGCCGCGTCGAGCACCCCCGGAGGCTGCGCCTCGACCCGGAGCGCAAGCCGGCGCACGTGGCTGTGTGGATCGCAGTCGTGAGCGCGTTCCTCATGCCCTTCGCCGAGATCTCCCACCCGCTCACCGCCGCCATGGCCGCTGCCGGAGCCGCCGGCTCGATCATCGCGGTCGTGCTCCTGAACCCGACCCGTCGGCCGGTCGAGCGCGTCGCGAGCGGATCAGACCAGGCTGTGGACCAGCGGTCGTAGCCACTCGCGAAACGCCTCCCGGTCGTCCCGGAGCGACTCACTGACCACGATCGTGTCGGGTGCGACGACCCAGGCACCCGGTCGGCAGATCGGAAGCACCTCGAGGTCCAGTCGGAACGAGCTGGATTGCCGACGTAACTCGAACTGGCGCTCGCGGATGAGCTCGTAGACGTCGGCGAGTCTGCTCGGTGAGCGTCCGGCCAGGGCGATCTCATACTCGCGGATCCTGTCCGTCGCCCACCGGTAGGCGCCGTCGTAGGCACGGTAGGCGAGTTCCTGCAGTTCGAGGGCGCGATCGAAGACCTCGAAGTGCGGAGGACGCACCTCCGCCAGGAACAACCGCGTGTCACGCCGGGCGATCCCGGTCCACCAGCCGTCGAACTGGAGTGCCAGGGCGTCGCGATCGAGGTCGGCGACGTCGATCGGATCGGGTGCGGGGGCCACCGCTGGGAGCTGGCCGACGCACCGGTCCCCGAGACCGGCCATGGAACGGAAGGCGAGCGCGAGCATAAGGGCCATCGGGGCGTCCTCGGTGACCTGCCAACGCATGGTGCCTTCGACCAGCATGGCCGAAGTGTATGCCGCACCGGGGACACGCGCCAGGGCTTCCCGGCGGGACGGAAACGGGCCCGGACGGCAGTGCACGACTGCCGTCCGGACCCGATGTCGCTGGTGCGGGACCTACTGCCCGGCGCGCTCCAGGACGAGTTCGCGCACACGCGCCGCATCGGCCTGTCCGCGCATCGCCTTCATCACGGCGCCGATGACCGCGCCGGCGGCCTGGACCTTGCCGTCGCGGATCTTCGCGAGGACGTCCGGCTGGGCGGCAAGAGCCTCGTCGATGGCGGCGATCAGCGGACCGTCGTCGGACACGAGCGCGAGACCACGAGCGTCGATGACCTCCTGAGGAGTGCCCTCCCCTTCGATGACACCCTCGAGGACCTGACGGGCGAGCTTGTCGTTGAGCGTTCCGTCCTCGACGAGCGCCGCGAGTGCGGCGACGTGCTCGGGCGACACGAGGCTCGTCGCCTCGACGTCGCGCTGGTTCGCGATCCGGGAGATCTCGCCCGTCCACCACTTCCGTGCGGCGGCCGGAGCGGCTCCCGCCTCGACGGTGGCCGTGATCTCGTTCAAGAGGCCACCGTTCACGACGTCCTGGAACTCGAGATCCGTGAAGCCCCACTCGCCCTTCAAGCGGCGCCGACGGACGGCCGGCTGCTCGGGGAGCGCCGCACGCAGTTCCTCGATGAGTTCGGGCGACGGCACGACCGGGAGCAGGTCGGGCTCCGGGAAGTAGCGGTAGTCGTCGGCGTCGCTCTTCGGCCGGCCGGCCGACGTGGCGCCGGTGTCCTCGTGCCAGTGACGCGTCTCTTGGACGATGGATCCGCCGTCCTTGAGGATCGCGGCCTGACGCTGGATCTCGTAGCGGACGGCGCGTTCGACCGACCGCAGGGAGTTGACGTTCTTCGTCTCCGTCCGCGTGCCGAGCTTCTCCTGGCCACGCGGGCGCAGCGAGATGTTCGCGTCGCAGCGGAGGTTCCCGCGCTCCATCTTCGCATCGGAGATGCCGAGCGCCACGACGATGTCGCGGATCGCGGAGACGTAGGCCTTCGCGATCTCCGGCGCCCGGTGCTCGGTGCCGTAGATCGGCTTGGTGACGATCTCCACGAGCGGGACGCCGGCGCGGTTGTAGTCGACGAGCGAGTACTCGGCACCCTGGATGCGCCCGGTCGAGCCGCCGATGTGCGTGAGCTTACCGGCGTCCTCCTCCATGTGCGCGCGTTCGATCGGCACGGTGACGATGGTGCCGTCGGCGAGCTCGACGTCGACGGAACCCTCGAAGGCGATGGGCTCGTCGAACTGCGAGATCTGGTAGTTCTTCGCAAGGTCGGGGTAGAAGTAGTTCTTCCGCGCGAAGCGGCTCGACGGGGCGATCGAGCAGCCGAGGGCGAGCCCGAGGCTGATCGAGTACCGCACCGCCTGCTCGTTCACGACCGGGAGCGAGCCGGGCAGACCGAGACACACCGGCGAGATGTTCGTGTTCGGCGCGTCGCCGAAGCCGTTCGGCGCCGAGGAGAACATCTTCGTCTTGGTGTTGAGCTCGACGTGCACCTCGAACCCGAGCACGGGCTCGTACAGTTCGAGGGCTTCCTCGTAGGAGAGGAGCTTGTCCTTGGCCATGGTTACCGACCTCCGAGAGCGGGTGCCTGCGAGATGAGGGTGTGCCCCCACGTCGATTCGAGGAGCGCCTCGAGAGCGGCGCCGACCCGGTAGAGCCTGGCGTCCTCTCGTGCTGGCGCCATGAACTGGATGCCGACGGGCAGGCCGTCCTCCGGGGCGAGCCCGATCGGGACGCTGATGCCCGGGACCCCGGCGAGGTTGGCCGGGATGGTGGTGACGTCGTTGAGGTACATCGCCAGCGGATCGTCGATGCGCTCACCGAGCTTGAACGCCGTCGTGGGCGCGCTCGGGCTCACGAGGACGTCGACCTGGTCGAAGGCCGCCGCGAAATCGCGCTGGATGAGCGTCCGCACCTTCTGGGCGCTGCCGTAGTAGGCGTCGTAGTATCCGGCGCTCAGGGCGTAGGTGCCGAGGATGATGCGACGCTTCACCTCAGGACCGAACCCGGCCTCGCGAGTGGCGGACATCACCTGCTCGACCGTGCCGCCACCCTCAGGGGTGACACGCATGCCGAACCGCACGGAGTCGAACTTCGCGAGGTTGCTGGACGCTTCTGCGGGGAGGATCAGGTAGTAGGCGGCGACCGCGTACTCGAAGTTGGGTGCCGACACCTCCACGATCTCGGCGCCGTTCGCCTCGAGCACCGTGAGCGCCTCCTGGAAGCGGCTCTTCACGCCGGCCTGGAAACCTTCACCGTTGAGCTCCTTGACGACGCCGACGCGCAGACCGCGCAGTACGTCGCCGCGGGCACCCTCCCGAGCGGCTGCGGCCATCGATGGCCAGGCGTCACGGAGGGAGGTGGAGTCGAGCGCGTCGTGCCCGGCGATGACGTCGTGCAGCAGCCCGGAGTCGAGGACGGTCCGGCTCACCGGCCCGACCTGGTCGAGCGAGGACGCCAGGGCGATGGCACCGTAGCGGCTGACCGCTCCGTAGGTGGGCTTCACGCCGACCGTCCCGGTGACGTGCGCCGGCTGACGGATCGAACCGCCGGTGTCGCTGCCGAGCGCGATGGGCGCCTCGAACGCGGCGACCGCTGCGGCCGAGCCACCTCCGGAACCGCCGGGGATGCGGTCGAGGTCCCACGGGTTGTGGGTCGGGCCGTACGCGGAGTGCTCCGTGCTCGACCCCATGGCGAACTCGTCCATGTTCGTCTTGCCGAGCGGCACCAGGCCGGCCGCCCGCGATCGCGCGACGACGGTGGCGTCGAAGGGCGACAGGTATCCCTCGAGGATCTTGCTCCCCGAGGTGGACGGCATGTCGGTCGTGACGAGCACGTCCTTGATCGCGAGTGGGACGCCGGCCAGTTCGCCGAGCTCCTCACCCGCTGCACGACGCGCATCGATGTCGGCGGCGACCTCGAGGGCGTGGTCCGAGACGTGCAGGAAGGCGTGGACGTCGCCGTCGACCTGGGCGATGCGGTCGAGGTGCGCCTGGGTGACCTCGACGCTCGACACGTCGCCGGCGCGGAGCTTGGACGACAGTTCGGCTGCCGTCAGACCGATCAGGCCGCTCACTGCTCCTCCCCCAGGATGGCCGAGACCTTGAACCGGCCGTCGGCCGACTCCGGTGCGTTCTGCAGCGCCTGCTCCCGGGTGAGCGTGTTGCCGACGACGTCGTCGCGGTACACGTTCTCGAGCGGGATCGGGTGGCTCGTCGCCGGGACGTCAGGTGTGGCCACCTGCTGCACCTTCGCGATGTTGTCCACGATGGAGTCGAGCTCCGTGGTGAGGTGGGCGATCTCGTCCTGGCTCAGGGCGATGCGAGCGAGGGTCGCGAGATGTGCGACCTGCTCGGTGGTGATTTCCGACATGCGTCTCCCGTACGTGTAGCGGTGGCGGTCGCTCCAGTCTATTCGCCAGGGACGTGGTCGACGGTCGGCCTCCGCCCCTACAGTGGGACGGTGAGCCAGAACGACTCGAGCAGCCGTCCCCGTCCCCCGCACGAGCGCCCGTGGCTGGCGAGCTACGCCGCCGACGTCCCGGACGACATCCCCGAGCAGACCGGCAGCCTCGGCGATCTCGTGGAGGCCTCCGCGGCGAGCTACCCTGACGCCGTGGCGCTCGAGTTCTTCGGCTCGACGACCACCTACACCGAACTCGACGCCCTGATCGCGCGCGCTGCGGCCGGTCTGCGCGACCTCGGCGTCCGGGCCGGCGACCCGGTCGCCCTCATGCTCCCGAACTGTCCGCAGCACATCGTCGCGTTCTACGCCGTCCTCCGACTCGGCGCCGTCGTCATCGAGCACAACCCCCTCTACACGCCGCAGGAGCTCCGCCACCAGTTCGAGGACCACCGCGCCCGGTTCGCGATCGTCTGGGACAAGGTCGCGGGTCACCTGCAGGACTTCCCGGCCGACCTGGCGGTGGATGCGCTCGTCACGATCGACGTCACCCGTGCGATGCCGATCCACATGCGCCTGGCACTGCGGCTCCCGATCGCGAAGGCACGCGCCTCCCGTGCGCAGTTGACCGCCCCGGTCTCCGGCACGGTGGTGTGGGAGCGGCTCCTCACCACCGGGTCACTCCCGGCGAGCCACCCGAAGCCGGCGACCGACGCGCTCGCGCTCATCCAGTACACCAGTGGCACGACAGGCTCGCCGAAGGGTGCGGCCCTGACCCACGGGAACCTGCTCGCCAACGCCGCCCAGTCGCGCGCCTGGGTGCCGACCGTGCCACGGGGATCCGCCGTCGTCTACGCAGTGCTCCCGATGTTCCACGCCTACGGGCTGACGCTGTGCCTCACGTTCGCCATGAGCATGGGCTCGCGACTCGTCCTGTTCCCGAAGTTCGACCCGGCGCTCGTCCTCAAGGTCATGAAGAAGCGCCCTCCGACCTTCCTGCCGGCGGTGCCGCCCATCGCCGACCGTCTCCTGGCGGCGGCGACGGAGCAGGGCGTCTCGCTGCAGGGTACCGAGATCGCGATCTCCGGGGCCATGCCGCTCCCCCACGAGCTCGTCGTGCCGTTCGAAGCGGCGTCCGGCGGGTTCCTCGTCGAGGGGTACGGGCTCTCCGAGTGCTCACCGGTGATCTCCGCGAACCCGGTGTCCGCCGCCAGGAAGCCCGGCACCATCGGTCTCCCGCTGCCGAGCACCGAGGTCAGGGTCGTCGACCCCGATGATCCGGCGACGGACCGGCCGGCCGGAGAGCCGGGCGAACTCCTCGTCCGCGGACCCCAGGTGTTCCGCGGCTACTACAACAAGCCGGAGGAGACCGCGGCCGTGCTCCTCCCGGGCGGTTGGTTCCGCACCGGCGACATCGTGTCGATCGACGACGAGGGGTTCATGACGGTCGTCGACCGCATCAAAGAGCTCATCATCACGGGCGGGTTCAACGTCTCCCCCAGCGAGGTCGAGCAGGTCCTCCGCGGCCATGCATCCGTCGCGGACGCCGCCGTCGTCGGGATCCCCGACCCGCACTCCGGCGAGCAGGTCGTCGCAGCCGTCGTCGCCGCTCCGGGCACCACCGTCGACGCCGAGGCGCTCCGCGCGTGGGCTCGCGAGATCCTCACGCCCTACAAGGTGCCGAAGCGGGTGGTCGTCGTGGACGAACTCCCGAAGTCGCTCATCGGCAAGGTCCTGCGACGCCAGGTCAGGGACGACCTCCTGGACGCCGCCGGGCACTGAGCTCAGTCGGTCGCCGGTGCCTCGTCGCCGGGCGTCTCGGGCTCGCCGAGGGCTGCCGGGCCCTCCGAGACCAGGATCGCGAACTGCTCCGCGTCGATGATCCGCAGACCGAGCGCTTCCGCCTTCGCGAGCTTCGACCCCGCGCCCGGGCCGGCGGCGACGAAGTCGGTCTTCTTCGAGACGCTCGACGCCGCCTTGCCTCCGGCCTGCACGATGGCCTCCAGCGCGCCCTCGCGGGTGAAACCGTCCAGGGAGCCGGTCGCGACGACGGTCACGCCCGAGAGGACACCGCCAGCAGCGACGGCGGCACCTGGGCCCGGGTGACCGGGCGTCGCCCACTGCACGCCGGCAGCCGTCCACTCCTCGACGATCTCGCGGTGCCAGTCGATCTCGAACCAGGCCATGAGGGCGTCGGCGATGATCCCGCCGACACCGTCGACCTCGGCCAGCTCCTCGCGGCTCGCAGCTCGGATGGCGTCGAGCGATCCGAAGTACTCCGCGAGCGACCTGGCCGCCACGGGACCGACGTGGCGGATGTTGAGGGCGACGAGCAACCGTGCGAGCGGGCGCGTCTTCGCGGCGTCGAGGTTGGCGAGCAGCTCGACCGCGTTCTTCGACGGCACCGAGGACTCGTCGCCGTCGAACTCGGACGCCTCCGGGTCGTGCACGCCGTCCTTCTTCGCCCGACGGCGGCGGAACGGCGTGACTCGCTTCTCCGAGCCGTCCTCGTTGAGCTTCGGCAGGCCGGTCTCGTTGTCGCGCACGACCACCGTCACCGGGAAGAGGTCGGCCATCGTCAGCGAGAAGAGCCCAGCCTCGGTGGTCAGCGGCGGCTCCGCGGGTTCCAGCGGCTGCGTGAGCGCCGCTGCGGCCACCTCACCGAGGGCTTCGACGTCGAGTGCTCCACGTGAACCGATGTGCTCCACCCGGCCTCGCACCTGAGCCGGGCAGCTCCGCGCGTTC
This sequence comes from Plantibacter sp. Leaf1, assembly GCF_001421315.1. NCBI lineage: Bacteria > Bacillati > Actinomycetota > Actinomycetes > Micrococcales > Microbacteriaceae > Plantibacter > Plantibacter sp. Leaf1. The sequence continues at coordinate 663,822 of NZ_LMJX01000002.1, forward strand.
GGGCAGCGCAGGTCGATGTCACCCTCCTTGGCAGGGGCGAGCGGGGTGCCGCATTCCGGGCAGTCGTCCGGCATGACGAACTCGCGCTCGGAACCGTCGCGGAGTTCGACCACGGGACCGAGGACCTCGGGGATGACGTCGCCGGCCTTGCGGAGGACGACGGTGTCGCCGATGAGCACCCCCTTCGCCTTCACGACGTCCTGGTTGTGCAGCGTGGCCTGGCGCACTTCGCTGCCGGCGACCAGGACCTTCTCCATGACGGCGAAGGGCGTGGCCCGACCGGTGCGGCCGACGCTGACCACGATGTCGAGGAGCTTGGTGTTCACCTGCTCCGGCGGGTACTTGTAGGCGATGGCCCAGCGCGGAGCCCTGCTCGTCGCGCCGAGTTCCCCGTGGAGCGCGAGATCGTCGACCTTGACGACGACCCCGTCGATCTCGTGCTCGACGCTGTCGCGATGTGCTCCGAAGTACTCGATGAACTCGGCCGCCCCCGTCGCTTCGTCGTGGACCCGGTAGTGCGACGAGGTCGGCAGACCCCACCGGTGGAGGAGCTCGTAGACCTGCGACTGACGCGCGACCGGCGGGCGCTCCCAGGCGCCGATGCCGTGGACGAGCATCTGCAGCCGGCCGAGCCGGTCGTGCATGAGGGCGAGCTGCGCCGGGTTCTTGCTCTCCGCCTTCTGACGGAGCGATCCGCTCGCCGCGTTTCGGGGGTTCGCGAACACCCGTTCACCGGCGGCCGCCTGGTTGGCGTTGAGCTCCCGGAACGCCTCGACGGGGAAGAAGATCTCGCCGCGCACCTCCACGACCTCGGGGACCTCGACGTCCGTGTCGGCGGTGGTCAGCACGCTCGGGATGGAGCGGATGTACCGGACGTTCTCCGTGACGTCCTCACCGACGACGCCGTCGCCGCGGGTCGCCGCGCTCACCAGACGCCCTCGCTCATACCGCAGGTTGATGGCGAGGCCGTCGATCTTCAGCTCGCACAGGTACTGGACGGCACCGTCCGCGTCGCGCTCGACCTTCGCCGCCCAGGCGAGGAACTCCTCGGTCGAGAAGACGTTGTCGAGGCTCAGCATGCGTTCGAGGTGGGTGACCGGTGCGAACAGCGTCGTCTCCGCCCGGCCGCCGACCGTCTGCGTCGGGCTGTCCTGGCTCTGCAACTCGGGGAAGAGCCGCTCGAGCTCGTCGAGCCGCTTGATCATGGCGTCGTACTCCTGATCGGAGGCGAGCGACTCGTCCCGCTCGTAGTACGCGTCGCGCAGCTCGAGGATCCGAGAGGTGAGCTCCTCCGCCTCGGCCGATGCCTGCTGCAGGGTCTGTTCGTTGCTGTTCGCCACCTGGTCAGTCTATGAGCGGCCCCCGACACGCAGGAGCGCTTGACACACCGCACGTCCTCCCCGATCGGGGCAAGCGGGTCTGCGAGCCGCTGATCGAGGAGTAGGGTGTCGCAGTGCCGCAGGAACCATGCGCGCGGAATCGGAGGAACCATGTCCCAGTCCAGCAGGCCAGGAACGGGGGCGGCTCCTACCAGTAAGCAGCTCACCGCGCGCGTCATCGGCATCTCCGTCTCCGCCGCGGTCGGTGGCTTCCTCTTCGGCTTCGACTCCTCCGTGGTCAACGGCGCGGTCGACGCCATGCAGGACCACTTCCAGCTGAGCGAGGGGCTCATCGGCTTCGCCGTCGCCTCGGCCCTCTTGGGATGCGCGCTCGGCGCCTACCTCGCCGGCCGGATCGCGGACAGCCGCGGACGCATCTTCACGATGCTCCTCGGTGCCGGTCTCTTCTTCGTCTCCTCCTTCGGCGCCGGCTTCGCCTTCTCCCCCTGGGACCTGATCCTGTGGCGCGTCGTCGGCGGTCTCGGCATCGGCATCGCATCCGTCGTCGCTCCGGCCTACATCGCCGAGATCGCGCCGAGCGCCATCCGCGGACGCCTCGCCTCCCTGCAGCAGCTCGCCATCACCCTCGGCATCTTCGCCGCGCTCCTGTCCGACTCCGTCCTCGCGGGCGTCGCCGGCGGTGCGTCCAACCCGCTGTGGTTCGGCGTCGAAGCCTGGCGCTGGATGTTCATCGCCTGCGCCATCCCCGCCGTCGTCTACGGGCTCCTGGCCATGCGGCTCCCCGAGTCGCCACGCTTCCTCGTCCGCAAGGGCAAGGCCGACGAGGCCCGCCGCATCTTCGCGACGGTGTGGCCGCAGGAGGAGGTCGACCGCGCGGTCAAGCTCGCCGAACAGGCGGTGAAGGACGACGAGCAGCAGAAGAAGGCCTCGCTCTGGGGCGGGAAGTTCGGTCTGCTCCCGATCGTGTGGATCGGTGTCATCCTCTCGATCTTCCAGCAGTTCGTCGGCATCAACGTCATCTTCTACTACTCGACGACCCTCTGGAAGGCGGTCGGATTCCAGGAGTCCGACTCGCTGCTCATCTCGGTCATCACCTCGGTGACGAACGTCGCGGTCACGATCGTGGCGATCCTGCTCGTCGACCGCATCGGTCGCCGGCCGATCCTCCTCGCCGGATCCATCGGGATGACGGTCTCGCTCGGGGCCATGGCGATCGCCTTCACCCAGTCGGTCACGGACAGCGCGGGCGAGGTGTCGCTGCCGCAGCCCTGGGGCACGATCGCACTGATCGCCGCCAACGTGTTCGTCGTCGCGTTCGGCGCCTCCTGGGGTCCACTCGTCTGGGTCCTCCTCGGCGAGATCTTCCCGAACCGGCTGCGTGCCAAGGCCCTCGGTGTGGCGGCGATGGCCCAGTGGATCGCCAACTTCCTCATCACCGTGAGCTTCCCGGGTCTCGCCGCGTTCTCGCTCCCGGTGACGTACGGCATGTACGCGTTCTTCGCCCTGCTCTCGTTCGTGTTCGTACTCGCGAAGATCCCGGAGACGAACGGGCTCACCCTCGAAGAGGCCGAGACGCTGTTCGTCAAGAAGCCGAAGAAGGCCAAGGCTTCGAAGTCGGGGACGACCGCCGGAGCCTGAGCATCGGACGCGGAACGCCCGGCGAGCATCGCTCGCCGGGCGTTCGGTCGTTCCGGGGTGTCAGGCGCCGACGCTGGCGGGTACAGCGCTGACGGTGCGGTCGATCGTGAACTGTCCCAAGACGCGCGTTCCGCTGTAGAGCACCGCGGTCTGTCCGGGCGCGACCCCGTCGAGCGGCGTCTCCGGGTGAACGACGAGTTCGCCGTCGACGAGGGCCAGCGCGGCCGGGACCGGGTCGGCGTGGGCGCGGATCTGGACGTCGCACGGGATCGGGTCCACGCGGACGGCCGGAGCACGGCCCGCCCAGGTGTACCGGGAGCCGGCGATCTCGCCGATGGCGAGAGCCTCCTTCGGGCCCACCACGACGGTGTTGTCCTTGGGACGCACCTCGAGGACGAAGCGCGGACGTCCGTCCGGGGCCGGTACGCCGAGGTGCAGCCCCTTGCGCTGTCCGACGGTGAACGCGTGCGCGCCCTCGTGCGAACCGACGACCGCGCCGTCGCGGTCGAGGACCTGGCCGGTCTCGGTGCCGACCCGCTCCCCCAGCCAGCCCTTCGTGTCGCCGTCGGGGATGAAGCAGATGTCGTGGCTGTCGGGCTTGTTCGCGACGGTGAAGCCGCGCTCCGCGGCCTCGGCACGTACCTCGGCCTTCGACGGCGTCGCACCGAGCGGGAACATCGAGTGCGCGAGCTGCTCGGCGGTGAGCACGCCCAGGACGTACGACTGGTCCTTCGCCCAGGCGCTCGCGCGGTGCAGCTCGCGATCGCCCTCGGGGCTCGTGACGATCGTGGCGTAGTGGCCGGTCACGACCGCATCGAACCCGAGGTCGAGCGCCTTCTCCAGCAATGCGGCGAACTTGATCTTCTCGTTGCAGCGCATGCAGGGGTTCGGCGTGCGGCCCGCACGATACTCCGCGATGAAGTCGTCGACGACGTCGAGCTTGAAGCGCTCGGAGAAGTCCCAGACGTAGTACGGGATGCCGATGAGGTTCGCCGCCCGCTGGGCGTCCATCGAATCCTCGATGGTGCAGCACCCCCGGCTGCCGGTCCGGAGCGTGCCCGGCATCCGGCTGAGGGCCAAGTGGACCCCGACCACCTCATGGCCTGCGTCGACGGCGCGTGCCGCTGCCACGGCGGAATCGACCCCACCACTCATCGCTGCCAGAACCTTCACCGGGCAAGTCTACGCGCCAGTCGCCGGACAGCCACCCGCAAGTGATCGGGCGCGTGGGGTCAGGGCCGCGCGCCGAGCGCCGTGTCGCGATCCGCGGAGCCGGCCCGGCTCGCCTGTGCATAGGCCGAGGGAAGCGCCTGCAGGAACCGGTCGACGTCGTCCTCGGTCGTCGTCCTGCCGAGCGTGATCCGCAGAGCCGCGCGGGCGTCCGACTCCGAGCGCCCCATGGCGAGCAGGACGTGGGAGGGTTCGGGCACACCGGCCTGACACGCAGAGCCCGTGGACACCGCGACCCCGGCGAGGTCGAGGAGGAACAGCATGGAGTCGCCCTGGGTCCCCGGGAGGACGAGGTGCACGTTCGAGGCCAGTCGTTCCACCGGGTCTCCGGTGAGTTCGGCCTCGGGCACCGCGGAACGTACGCCCGCGATGAGCCGGTCCCGGAGCGCCTGCAACCGCTGCTGCTCGGCAACCCGTTCCCGCTCCGTCGCCTCGGCGGCGACGGCGAACCCGATCGCGGCTGCGACGTCCTGGGTACCGGAGCGGAGGCCACGCTGCTGGCCGCCACCGTGCTGCAAGGGCTCCACGACCGCCGCCCGGCTGACCACCAAAGCGCCGACGCCCACCGGTCCGCCGATCTTGTGCGCGGACACGCTGATGGCCACGAGACCGCCGGCCCCGGTCGAACCGGACGCGGCACGCAGGCCGGCCAAGTCGATCGGCAGATGTCCGTATGCCGACACGGCGTCCAGGTGGAACGGCACGCCCGCTGCTGCGGCGAGCGCCGCGAGTCGTGCGGCGGGCTGGATGGTGCCGACCTCGTTGTTCGCCCAGAGGGCCGTGGCGACGGCGATGTCGTCGCCGTGTTCCGCGTAGAGCTCCTCGGTGCGTTCGAGCGAGACGGCTCCGAGGTGGTCGAGCGGGGCCCACAACGGCGTCGCGGCCTCGTGGCGTTCGAGCCATTCGACGGTGTCCAGGGTGGCGTGGTGCTCGCCGGCGGGTGCGAGGACCGCGGTGCGGCGACGGTCCCGTTGGCGGTGCCAGTAGAGCCCCTTCAACGCGAGGTTGATGGACTCGGTACCGCCCGAGGTGAAGACGAGTTCGATCGGATCGCAGCCGAGGGTCTGCGCGATCCGCTCCCGAGCCTCCTCGAGGAGCCGGCGAGCCTGTTGCCCGGGTCCGTGGATCGACGCTGGGTTCCCGACGGTGGCCATGGCGGCCGCGTAGGCGTCGATGACCTCGGGACGCACGGGGGTCGTGGCGGCGTGGTCCAGGTACACCACCATGCCGCCCCTCCTCTCGTCGCCGCGTCCGCGGATCTCGGCGACTGCTGCACTCACTACTGTAGAACCCATGAACGCTGGTGACCCCCTCCACGATCTCGGCGTCCGCCTCGGCCCGTCCGGTGGTGAGCTCCGTGTGTGGTCGGAGCATGCAGATGCACTCGAACTCGTGATCTTCGACGACAAGGATCTGAACTGGATCACCCAGTCGGTGGAGATGACCCGCGACGAGGGTGCGGTGTGGAGCGCCCGGTCCGAGGAGCTCGTGCACGGTCGACGCTACGCCGTCCGTGCATCTGGGCCGTCGACGCCGAACAACGCCTTCGACCCGCACCTGCTGCTCCTCGATCCGTATGCCCGCGGTCTCGCGCGGGTGTCCGCCGAGCAGTGGCGCTCCGTCGTCGTCGACGACGCGTTCGACTGGGGTGGTGTGCAGAAACCGCGTCTCCCGCTCGACCGCACCGTGGTGTACGAGGCGCACGTCAAGGGGCTCAGTAAGTTGCACCCCGACGTCCCCGAGGAGCTGCGCGGAACCTACGCTGGTCTCGCCCATCCCGCGATGATCGCGCACCTGCACGAGCTGGGCGTGACGAGCGTGGAACTCCTGCCGGTGCACGCGTACACCTCGGAGCAGCGCCTCATCAAGCAGGGCCTCGTCAACTACTGGGGCTACAACACCCTCAACTTCTTCAGCCCACACGCCGCGTACGCCACGAAGGCCGCCCAGGCGGGTGGCGCCGACGCGGTGCTCCGTGAGTTCAAGGGCATGGTCAAACTGCTCCACGAGGCGGGGCTCGAGGTCATCCTCGACGTCGTCTACAACCACACCGCCGAGGAGGGGCCGGGCGGCCCACGCACGAGCCTCCGCGGGATCGACAACGCGAGCTACTACCGCCAGGATGCCACCGGCGCGTACATCGACGTGACCGGGTGCGGCAACACCGTCGACTTCGGCCACCCGGTCCCCCAACGCCTGGTGCTCGACTCCCTGCGTTACTGGGCGGACGAGGTGCAGATCGACGGGTTCCGCTTCGACCTCGCCGCGACGCTCGGTCGGAACGAGGCGGTCGAGTTCACCCCGGACCACCCGCTGCTCGGGGCGATCATCAGCGATCCGGCACTCGTCGACGCGAAGATGATCGCCGAACCCTGGGACGTCGGGATGGGCGGTTGGCAGACCGGCAACTTCCCGAGCGGTTGGCATGAGTGGAACGACCGGTACCGCGACCGCGTGCGCAACTTCTGGCTCTCCGACATCGACTACGCCAGACGCGCCGACGCCCCCGTGGGTATCGGCGGCTTCGCGACACGATTGGCCGGATCGAGCAACACCTTCTCGGCCGAGCGCGGGCCGCTCGCGTCGGTCAACTTCATCACGGCCCACGACGGCTTCACGCTCGCCGACCTCGTGTCGTACGACGTGAAGCACAACGTCGGCAACGGCGAGTCGAACCGGGACGGGACGGACAACAACCGGTCGTTCAACCACGGCGCCGAAGGTCCGACAGACGACGAGGCGATCCTCGCGGCCCGCCGGAAGGCGATGCGCAACCTGCTCGGGACGCTCCTCCTGTCGGCCGGCATCCCGATGATCACCGCGGGCGACGAGTTCGGGCGCAGCCAACGGGGCAACAACAACGCCTACTGTCACGATTCGGAACTGACCTGGGTCGGGTGGACGCGGGAACCCTGGCAGGATCAACTCCTCGCGCACAGCCGCAGGCTCCTCGAGCTGCGGCGGGAGCATCCCGCGCTCCGGCCGGAGCACTTCGGGGCGGCAGAGACGACGGTGCCCGGCGCGAGCGCCATGGACTGGTTCGACGCCACCGGCGGGACGATGAGCACGGACGACTGGACGAGCCCCCGGAACCGGACCCTGCAGTTCTTCTCGTCGAGCACCCCGGAGTCCGAGGCGCTCGACCGCGTCCTGCTCATCGTGCACGGGGTCGAGCAGCCGGTCGAGGTCACACTGCCCGAGCACGACGGGGTGACCGCCTACCGGCGCATCTGGAACTCCGCAGACGACGTCCCGATGTCGGACGAGGACGAATTCGCCCCCGGGCACACGGTCGCGGTCGGCGCCACGTCGATGCAGCTGTTCCGGGCCGTCTGACGGTGGCGCGGCGGAAGGCGGAGGGCGGGAGCACGCCGGCGACGCTGGCGCTGACCGGACTCGGCATCCCCTTCACCCCACGGCCCTACCAGCACGACCCCTCGACGACCGCGTTCGGGCTCGAGGCGGCGACAGCCCTCGGCGTGGACCCGTCCCGCGTCTTCAAGACCCTGATGACCGAGGTCGACGGCTCGCTCGTCGTCGCCGTCGTCCCGGTCTCGGCGCAACTCGACCTCAAGGCGCTCGCCGCAGCGGTCGGAGGGAAACGCGCACGTCTGGCCGATCCCGCCGTGGCGGAGCGCAAGACCGGGTACGTGGTCGGCGGCATCAGCCCGATCGGTCAGCGGACGGCACTGCCGACCGTCCTCGACGCGAGCGCGACGGACCACGAGACGGTGTTCGTGTCCGGTGGGCGGCGGGGCTTCGATCTCGAACTCGCCCCGGAGGGGCTGCGTACAGCGGCTTCCGCCGTCTTGGCTCCGATCGCGCGCTGATCCCGGCACCTCCCGCTACTGGTCGGCCAGGGCCACCAATCCGAGTTCCGCCGGCGTGAGCAGCAACTCGTGCTTCGGGACGATGCGGACCGTGTACCCGAAGCCGCCCGCGCGATCGAGCGGCAGGGTGCCCGCGTATTCGAGCGTGTGCTCCGGTCGGCTCGTGGACGGGGTCTGCTGCTGATCGAGCGGCTGCGAACGGACGTCGAGCAACTCGCCCGTGGCTCCGGGGACCCCGGAGACCACCTCGACGGTCACATCGTCCGGTGACAGCGAGCCGAGCTGGACGTACGCTCGCAATCGCAGCACGTCGCCGACCTGCGGCACCTCGTCGACACCGCCGCTCTCGACGTGGGCGACGGCCAACTGCGGCCAGGCGTCCCGCACGCGTCGTTTGTAGGCCGCCAGATCGCGGGCGCCGAGCTGATCGGACGCGGACAGCGCACGTTCCATCGCCGCCGCCGGAAGGTACATCCGCTCGGTGTACTCGCGCACCATCCGGTCGGCGCTCAGCGGCTCCGACAGCGTGGAGATCGTGTGCCGCACCATCTGCAACCAGCGCCACGGCGGTGCACCGTGCTCGCGGTCGTAGTACCGGGGTGCGAGCTGGTGTTCGATGACGTCGTAGAGCGACGCCGCCTCGAGGGCGTCGCGCTCGTCGTCGTCCGGCGTGCCGTCGGCGGACGGGATCGCCCACCCGTTCTCCCCGTCCGCGTACTCGTTCCACCAGCCGTCGAGGATCGACAGGTTGAGCGCTCCGTTGAGCGCCGCCTTCATGCCCGACGTCCCGCAGGCCTCGAGTGGCCGGAGTGGGTTGTTCAACCACACGTCGCACCCCGGGTAGAGGGTCTTGGCCATCCCGATGCCGTAATCCGGCAGGAAGACGATGCGTGCGCGCAGGAGCGGGTCCTGGGCGAACTGCACGAGTCGTTGGATGAGGCGCTTCCCCTCGTCGTCCGCCGGATGTGCCTTCCCGGCGACGACGATCTGGATCGGTCGATCCGGGTGCAGGAGCAGCGAGCGCAGTCGGTCGGGGTCGCGCATCATGAGGGTGAGGCGCTTGTACCCCGGCACCCGCCGGGCGAACCCGATGGTCAGGACCTCCGGGTCGAGGAGTTCGTCGATCCAGGACGGCACGACGGCGAGCGGATTCTGCGCACGGTATCCGTCGGCGATCCGACGGCGCACGTCGGCGACCAGCCGCTCGCGCATCCCCCGCTTGAGCGCCCAGAGCTCGTCATCGGAGACCGACGGACCGGCCCAGTCGGCGCGGCCCGGCTCGATCCCTCCCCACCGTTCGTCGGCGAACCCGATGAGGGCCGGGTCCGTCCAGCTCGGGGCGTGCACGCCGTTCGTGATCGAGGTGATGGGCACGTCGGAGACGTCGAACCCGGGCCACAGGCCTCGGAACATCGCACGGCTGACCTCCCCGTGGAGTCGGCTCACGCCGTTCGCGCGCTGCGCCAGACGGAGTCCCATGATCGCCAGGTTGAACACCTCCGGCGAACCGCCGTTCGCGGTCTCGTCGCCGAGCGCGAGGACGTCCGGTGCGGCCACGCCGGGGAGCAGGTCGCCCGAGAAGTACCGCTCGATCACGTCGTTCTCGAAGCGGTCGATGCCGGCGGGCACCGGCGTGTGGGTGGTGAACACCGTGCCGCCGCGAACGAGCTGCAGCGCCTCGTCGAAGGAGAGGCCGTTCCCGACGAGGTCGCTGATCCGTTCCAGGCCGAGGAACCCGGCGTGGCCTTCGTTCGAGTGGTACACCTGCGGGAGCGGGTGGTCGGTCAGCTCGCTCCACTGCTTGATCGCCCGGACACCGCCGATGCCGAGGAGGAGCTCCTGGTGGAGGCGATGCTCGCCGCCGCCGCCGTACAGCCGGTCGGTGACCGCGCGCAACTCCGCGACGTTCTCGGGGATGTCGGTGTCGAGCAACAGCAGTGGGACGCGTCCCACTTCGGCGATCCACACCCGCGCGGACAGGCTGCGGTCCTCGGGCAGGGCCAGGGTGACGGTGACCGGCGTGCCGTCCGGTTCTCTGAGGACCGTGAGCGGGAGGCCGTCGGGGTCCTGTACGGGATAGGACTCCTGCTGCCACCCGTCGTTCGTGATCGACTGGGCGAAGTACCCCGAGCGGTACAGGAGGCCGACGCCGACGAGGGGCACCCCGAGGTCCGACGCGCTCTTCAGGTGGTCTCCGGCGAGGATCCCGAGGCCGCCCGAGTACTGCGGGAGGGCGGCGGCGACACCGAACTCCGGCGAGAAGTAGGCGATCGTCTGCGGCTTCGGGTCGGGAAGACCCTGGTACCAGCGCGGCTCCTCCAGATACCGGCGGAGGTCGGCGTGGAGCGCTTCGGCGCGACCGACGAAGTCCGCGTCGGCGGCGAGCTCGGCCAACCGTTCGGGGGTGACGAGGCCGAGGCCCGTGATCGGGTCGTGCCCGGACTCCCGCCAGACGTCAGGGGCGATCTCGTCGAAGAGGCGCTGCGTCGGCTCATGCCACGACCAACGGAGGTTCGCCGCGAGGGCGGTCAGCGAGGTCAGTGACTCCGGGATGAGCGCGCGGACGGTAAACCTGCGGATAGCCTTCACGGGCTCACTCTATGGCACCCCCACCGGCGGCCCGACCGGCCGCCCGACCGGCCGCCGTCCACCCTGCGGGAACCGCACGGCACGGTCCGCCTTAGCATGACGCGCGACACCCCGCGCGGCCCTTCATCGGCCCACGTTTCGCGGTACGGTCGGACGAGTGGCACCGAAGGAGATGGAACGCACTATGCCGAAGTCAGTACCGCAGTCCTCCACCGTCGACGACGCCGGAACGGTGTCGCTCACACTCACCCCGAACATCGGGCGCATCCCGATCCTCGATCCGACCCCCTCCGTCGAAGGCGGGCGTTGGCCGGCCAAGGCGTTCGCAGGAGAGGTGGTCCCCTTCGCGGCGACCGCGTTCCGCGAAGGCCACGACCTGATCGGGGTCGAGCTCCTGCTCACCGACCCCCGTGGGAAGACGGCCGCCCATCGCATGGCACCGGGCGCCGCCGGTACCGACCGCTTCGAGGTCCAGGTCCAGCTCGCCACCGAGGGGACCTGGAGCTATCAGGTGCGTGCCTTCGCCGACGAGTTCGCCACCTGGGAGCACAACGCCCGGGTGAAGATCGAGGCAGGCGTCGACGTCGACCTCATGTACCTCATCGGGGCGGAACTCCTCGAGGGAGCGTCGACGGACAAACTCCGCCCCGCCAAGGACCGCCGGTTCCTCACCTCGACCGCCAAGCTGCTCCGCGACGCCGACGCCGATCCCGACGCGAGGTTCGCCGTCCTCGACGATGCGGAACTGCTCGCCATCGCCGCGCGACGCCCGTTCGCCGGACTCGCCAGCACCAGCGAGCAGCGACGCATCCGGGTCGAGCGCACGCGGGCCGGTGTCGGCTCGTGGTACGAATTCTTCCCCCGCTCCGAGGGCGCCGAGCAGCGCCCGGACGGATCCTGGGCCTCCGGCACCTTCCGGACGGCCGCAGCACGCCTCCCCGCCGTGGCCGCGATGGGCTTCGACGTCCTGTACCTGCCGCCCATCCACCCGATCGGTGAGACGTTCCGCAAGGGACCCAACAACACCCTGACCCCCGGCGAACACGACCCGGGATCCCCCTGGGCCATCGGTGGTGCCGCCGGCGGCCACGACGCGATCCATCCCGACCTCGGAACCGAGAAGGACTTCGTCTCCTTCGTCCGTCAGGCGAAGAAGTTCGGCCTGGAGATCGCACTGGACCTCGCCCTGCAGGCCTCGCCCGACCACCCCTGGGTGACCGAGCACCCCGAGTGGTTCACGACACTGCCGGACGGCACGATCGCGTACGCGGAGAACCCGCCGAAGAAGTACCAGGACATCTACCCGGTGAACTTCGACAACGACCCGGAGGGCATCCGCACCGAGGTGCTGCGCATCGTCCGCCACTGGATCTCGCTCGGTGTCCGCATCTTCCGGGTCGACAACCCGCACACCAAGCCGCTCGACTTCTGGGAGTGGCTCCTCGCGACGGTCAACCGCACCGACCCCGACGTCGTCTTCCTCGCGGAGGCGTTCACCCGTCCGGCGCTCCTGCAGGGGCTCGCGAAGGTGGGCTTCCAGCAGAGCTACACGTACTTCACCTGGCGGAACACGAAGGAGGAACTCGAGGAGTTCCTCGGCGCGGCGGCCACCGAGACCGCCGACTTCCTCCGCCCGAACCTGTTCGTGAACACCCCCGACATCCTGACGGAATACCTCCAGTTCGGTGGACGCGCCGCGTACAAGGTGCGTGCGGCCATCGCCGCGACGGCAGCGCCCACCTGGGGGGTGTACGCCGGGTACGAGCTCATCGAGAACGTCGCCCGCCCGGGCGCCGAGGAGAACATCGACAGCGAGAAGTTCGAGTACCGGCCGCGGGACTGGGCGGCGGCCGAAGAGGCCGGGACGTCGCTGTCGCCGTACCTCACCCTCCTCAACCAGATCCGGCGGACGCACCCCGCGCTCCGGCAGCTGCGCAACATCAGCTTCCACTGGAGCGACGACGACCAGATCCTCGTCTACAGCAAGCACCTCGACGAGCGGTTCACCGGGACGGGTGAGCCGGACACGATCGTCGTCGTCGCCAACCTCGACCCGCACTCCGTACGACAGACCATGGTGCACCTCGACCAGACGGTCTTCGGCGGCGTGCCAGGAGGCACCTTCGACGTCACCGACCTCGTGACCGGGGCCGAGTGGATCTGGTCCGACAGCAACTTCGTGCGCCTCGACGCCTTCACCGAACCCGTGCACATCCTGAGCGTGAGGATCCGACCATGACGACCATCCCCCCATCCGCCGACGGTGCCGCGGCTCCGAAGCGCTCGGGTCGCCGGGCTGCCGCTCCCCCGGCCGCCGAGGTGGCTCCGCCCCCGCGTGAGCTCCCGCTCCCGTCCGTCGACGACTGGATCCTCGACGCGGTCTCGGAGGGCCGCTACCACGATCCGCACCAGATCCTCGGGCAGCACCTCGTCGATTTGGGCGGGGTGAGCGACCCACTCGTCGTGGTGCGCGCGCGTCGCCCCCTGGCCGAGCAGGTCACGGCGGTCCTCGCGAACGGAGCACGCGTGGAGCTCGCCCACGTCCGCTCCGGCATCTGGCAGGGTTTCCACGTCGACGGCATCCTCGACTACACGCTCGACGCGCGCTATGGGGACGGCTCGACCTGGAACGCCGACGACCCCTACCGCTTCGCCCCGTCGATCGGCGAGCTCGACCTCCACCTCATCGGTGAGGGACGCCACGAGCGGCTCTGGGACGCCCTCGGTGCACACGTGACCGAGCAGCAGGGTGTCACCGGCACCGCGTTCGCCGTGTGGGCACCACACGCGCGGGCCGTCCGCGTCATCGGCGACCTCAATTCGTGGGACGGCACCGCACACGCCATGCGGAACATGGGAGCGACCGGGGTCTGGGAGCTGTTCATCCCCGGCGTCGGTCCCGGAGAGCTGTACCGGTTCGAGATCCTGGCCCAGGACGGCCGCTGGGTCCGACGGTCCGACCCCATGGCCCGGTTCACCGAGCGGTCCCCCGCGACCGCATCGGTGACGGGTGTCAGCGACCACCGCTGGAACGACGCCGACTGGATGGAGCGTCGGGCCGCGAGCGACCCGCACAACGGCCCGATGAGCGTCTACGAGCTCCACGTCGGGTCGTGGCGTCCCGGCCTCGGCTACCGCGACCTCGCCGACCAGCTCATCGAGTACATCGGCGAGCTCGGGTACACGCACGTGGAGTTCATGCCGCTGGCCGAGCACCCCTTCGGCGGCTCCTGGGGCTACCAGGTGACCGGCTACTACGCTCCGACGAGCCGGTTCGGTTCGAGCGACGATCTGAAGTACCTGATCGACCGACTCCACGGCGCCGGGATCGGCGTCCTCATGGACTGGGTCCCCGGCCACTTCCCGAAGGACGAATGGGCCCTCGCCAATTTCGACGGCCAGCCCCTGTACGAGCACCCCGACCCGCGACGCGGCGAGCAGCCGGACTGGGGCACGCTCGTGTTCGACTTCGGCCAGCCCCAGGTCAAGAACTTCCTCGTCGCCAACGCCCTGTACTGGCTCGAGGAGTTCCACGTCGACGGTCTCCGCGTGGATGCCGTCGCCTCGATGCTCTACCTCGACTACTCGAGGAAGGACGGCGAGTGGCTCCCGAACGTCCACGGAGGACGCGAGAACCTTGAGGCCATCAGCCTGCTCCAGGAAGCGAACGCGACCGCGTACCGCCGCAACCCCGGCATCGTGATGATCGCCGAGGAGTCGACCAGTTGGCCCGGCGTCACCGCGCCGACGAGCGAGGGCGGCCTCGGCTTCGGCCTGAAGTGGAACATGGGTTGGATGCACGACTCGCTCGAGTACATGCAGTACGACCCGCTGTACCGCTCGCACCACCACGGTGAGATCACGTTCTCGATGGTCTACGCCTTCAGCGAGAACTTCCTCCTGCCGATCAGCCACGACGAGGTCGTCCACGGGAAGGGCTCGCTGCTGGCGAAGATGCCGGGTGACCACTGGCAGCAGCTCGCCAACATGCGCGCCTACCTCGCGTTCATGTGGGCCCACCCGGGCAAGCAGCTCCTCTTCATGGGTCAGGAGTTCGGCCAGCCGTCCGAATGGTCGGAGGAACGCGGGCTGGACTGGTGGATCCTCGATCAGCCGAGCCACCGCGCCCTGCTCGGGCTCGTCGCGCGGCTCAACGCGGTGTACACCGAGCATCCCGCGCTCTGGGCGCTCGACCACGACCCCGCCGGCTTCGAGTGGCTCGACGGCGGCGACGCGCAGAACAGCGTGCTGTCGTTCATCCGCTCCGACGACGAGGGCAACGTCATCGCCGCGCTGGTCAACTTCTCCGGAGCGCCGGTGGGGCCCTATCGCGTCGGCCTCCCGCGCGCCGGCAGATGGGAGGAGCTGCTCAACACGGACGCCGTCGAGTACGGCGGATCGGGTGTCGGGAACTACGGATCGATCGAGGCGACGGCGGCACCGTGGGCCGGCCGGCCGGCCTCCGCGGAACTCACCCTCCCCCCGCTCGGCATGATCTGGTTGAAGCACGTCGGCTGAGCCGGGCGGACGCCTCCCGGCTGCAGCACGAAGGCCCGCCTCCTGAGGGAGGCGGGCCTTCGTCGTCCGCTGGACCGGGACGGATCAGTAGAGCAGGCCGGTCAACCGCGCCCGAGCCCGCATGACGCGAGGATCGGTGACACCGGCGACCTGGAACAGCTCGAGCAGGCGCGTCCGGACCGTGTCCTTGTCGGCCTGGTCGAGCTCGGGGAACATCGTGAGCAGTCGGTCGAAGGCGTCGTCGACGTGGCCGCCGGACAGGTCGAGGTCGGCGACCGCCAACTGAGCGTCGAGGTCGGCGGGAGCGGCTGCAGCCCGACTGCGGATCTCCTCCAACGTCTTCCCGCCGAGACGGTGCAGGAGCCGTACCTGGGCGAGGCCGGCCACGGCCATGTCGTCCTTCGGGTTCTGGGCGATGGCTTTCTCGTACGCGGCGATGGCCGTCGGGTAGTCGGCGCGCTCGATGGCCTCGTACGCCTCCGCGTGCAGCGGCGGCAGGGGCGGCTCCACCGGCTCCGCCTCCTCGGCTGCGGTCGCTCCGTCGGCGACGACAGCGCGGCCGGAGACGCCGTTCTGCGCGGCCAGCTGGAGCAATTGCTCGATGACCTCACGCACCTGGGACTCGGGGATCGCACCGTTGAACATCGGCACGGGACGGCCACCGACGACCGCGACGACCATCGGGATCGACTGGGCTTGGAACGCCTGCGAGAGCTGCGGGTTCGCATCGACGTCGACCTTGGCGAGCACGAACCGGCCGGCGTATTCCGCAGCGAGACGTTCGAGCACCGGTGAGAGCTGCTTGCAGGGCCCGCACCATTCCGCCCACAGGTCGATCACGACCGGGACGACGGAGGACAGCTCGACGACCTGGCCGAATCCGTCGTCCGTCGCGTCGAAGACGAACGACGGGACGTCCACGGTCTGTCCGGCGGTCGCGCCGGGTGCCTCCGCGGGGGCGCCTGACTGGCCCGGCTGAGCTGGAGCTCCGGCGGGCGGCGCCTGGTGGCGACGGGCGAGGCCGGACAGGTCGACGGCGCCGCGCAGGTGCGCCGCGCTCGGCTCCGCGGCGCTCACGGGAGCTCCGATGCGGCGGTGAGGGTCTGGGTGAAACCGAGCAAGGTGATCTTCTCTCCGGAGTTGACGGCTGGCACGTAGAACAGGAGCTGGTCACCGTAGGTGGCCTGCGTCCCCTTCGCGCTCTCGGTGATCCCGGAGAGCGCGGCGACGGAACCCTGAGGTTTCACGGTAGCACCGGCGGTGACGACGCTGACCGTCTCACCCTCCTGGACGTTCACGGCCACGATCGCACCCGAGTCGTTGGTCGCCAGCGCGACGTTCGGACCGGTCCCGGCGGCGGCCGAGAAGGCGATGCTCGCGGTCGTCGGCAGGCCGGCGGCCTTCGTCGCCCGGTCGGCGGCGACCTGCGTGCGGAAGACGTCGCCGTCGGCGTCGAAGAGGCCGGCGAACGAACTCGCGTCACCGTTGGTGATGATGTCGGCGTACGCCGCCGCGATCTGCTCGGGCGGCATGACGAGCAGCTTCGAGTCCGGCGGCACACTCGCGGCGCCGATCGTCGCCGGAGCGACGTTCTCGAGCCGTGCGCCTTCGAGGAGCTTCTCCGCGTAGACGACCTGGTAGTTCGACCGCGGGTCCTCCTGCGTCATGACGAGGACGGTCGGCGAAACCGTCTCGTCCGACTTGTCCTGGATCGCGGTCATGACGGTGCGGGGCCAGGCGTCGGTCGCCTGCGGCAGGGTGAGGGTGACGGGCGACGCCGGGATGGGCGTCGCACCGGCGGCGTCGGCGACCTTCGCACGGAGGGCGTAGTTGGCGGTGCGTTCCGCGAGCGCCGGACCGGCGAACCGGACCGCTGCGGCGGTGCCGTCGAGCGCGGCGTCGGCCTCGGAGGCAGCGGTCGAGATGCGCGACACGATGCGCTCGACCTGGGGAACGGTGACGACGGGAGCAGCGAAGTCCTGATCCTGGCTGTCGGCCGGGAGATCGGTCGCGGTCACCGTCGGCGTCGGGGACGGAGCACCGATCGTGGGCCAGTAGTCCTGTGAACATCCGCTGAGCCCGAGCGTCCCGACGAGGACGAGGGGCACACCGATCACCAGGGAACGGCGGAGCGGACCGCGCTTGGTCTTGCCTGCACCGAGTTCTCGGGGGCGACGCGGCTTCGGCTGTCTCGACATCTTGGTGAGGCCCTTCTGTCCTTGGCCGGGACCCTTGCGACGCGGGCCGCGGGAGCGACGCATCCGCTGGATGCCCGAGAGGTACAACACGATGCCGGCCAGGAGGACGACGATGCCGCCGGCGATCAGCGGCCCGGCCCACGGGGTGGCGTTGTCGAGGGGCCAGGAGAGACGGAGTGAATCCGGGGCGGCGGCGCTGCCATCGGTCGCGACGAGGACGTCGATGTCCTTCGGGAGGTTCATCGTCGCGATGACGGCGCCGGCCTCGTCGTACTCGCCGAGCCAGAGGTCCGACCCGCGCGGGTCGGGACCCTTGTCGTCGGCCGGGGCGGCTGCGGTCGGCTCCGGGGAGGGAGCGGTCGAGGGCTGGTCGCTCGGTGACGCGTCACCGTCGTCCGTGGAGTCGTCGGCGTCCGGGACGACGCTCGTCGTCGTCAGCGCGGTCCCCGCGCTGTTGACCCCGACCCGGCTGTAGGGCTCGTCGCCCAACCAGGCGGTGATGTCGGCCGCGCGACCGTAGCTCATGAACACCTGTGTGTCGCCGCCGGCGCTCGCGACGATCGACTGCGCCCCCGGCTGCGACTGCAGCACACTCCCGGGGATGACGATGAAGCGGTCTCCGTCGTCCACCGTCGTCGACAGGCTGAACGTGCCCGGTTGGAGGAACACGGTCCGTTGCGCGATGCCGGTCACGATCATGACGGCAGCCACGACGAACGCGGCGATGGCGAGAACGAAACGCACGGAATACTCTCCTCTGGCGCCGGGGACGACGCGGGTGATCATGCGCCCGACGGGCTCCGGCGGGTCGGGCCGGCACGAGACGCAGGTGGTTCAGGCTATCGGACGTGACTGGGAGGCTGCTAGACGGCTGCTGAACGCTCGGGCGTCGGCCAGTGCGTCGGCAGCGGCAGTGCCGCAGGGTGCACCGCGGCCACGATCTCGGTGAGGACGCGTCGGGTCTGACTCTCCCCCACCCAGAGGTGCTTCGCACCGTCGACCGGTACGAGCGTCGCCCCCGGGAGGACGCCGAAACGCTCCGTCGCCTCCGGTGGCCGGAGGAAGTCGTCGAACTCCGGGACGAGCACGATCATCGGGCGTTCGTCGGCGGCCCACGCGCGCAACTCGTCGTCGGTGGTGCGGTGGAGCGGCGGCGAGAGGAGGATCACCCCGTCGACGGCCGCTTCGCGTCCGTACTTCAACGCCAGCTCGGTTCCGAAGGACCACCCGAGCAACCACGGATGCGGGAGTCCGCGCTCGGCGACGAAGGCCAACGCCGCCTCGACGTCCGCCCGTTCGCCCACACCACCGTCGAAGGCGCCGTCGCTCGTCCCGCGGGGTGACGAGGTCCCCCGCGTGTTGAACCGGAGGACCGCGATCCCCGCCAGGGCCGGCAGGCGTGCGGCGGCCTTCCGGAGCACATGGGAGTCCATGAACCCACCAGCGGTCGGCAGCGGGTGCAGGGTCACCAGGGTGGCGACGATCGGGCCGTCCGCCGGCACGGCGAGCTCACCGACGAGGGTCAGGCCGTCGCTGGTGTGCAGCTCGATGTCCTCGCGGACGGCGGGCAACTCGGTCCCGCCGCGGATCTCGATGGTGTCGGTCATGTGATGTCTCCTCCTCGGAGCGGATCGTCGGCGTCTCCGGGCGACCGGAGCGCCCTCAACGGATCCGCCAACAACGGTCATGCCAATGGCGTCGAGCGGCGATGTCCGCCTGATCGCCCAGCACGCCGTCCGCGCGCCAGGTCACCACGTGCGCGGTACCCGGCGGGATCGTCTGCCCGCAGCCCGGGCAGACGTAGGTCTTCTGTGCGCTGGAACCGGACACCGGTTGGACATTCCAGGAGCCGTCCCGGTGGTCTTCGGTGCGCTTCCACCCGGCGAGCAGCCGGTCGAGCCCGTTGCCTTCGTCGTCGCCGGGCCGAGGCCGATGGCGGTGATGTCGAGGCATGGGTCAAGTCTAGGCACAGCCTCCCCGACACCCGTCGAGCGGGCGCGCGGGTCGGGTCAGTACCAGCCGTTCGACTCCGAGTGAGCCCACGCACCGCACGGCGTGCTGTACCGGCTCGTGATGTACCCGAGCCCCCAGGTGATCTGCGTGGCCGGGTTGGTCGCCCAGTCCGCCCCTGCAGACGCCATCTTCGAGCCGGGCAGTGCCTGCGGGATGCCGGTCGCGCCGGAGCTCGCGTTGTACGCGTACACGTTCCAGCCGGACTCACGGTTCCACAGGGATACGAGGCAGCTGTACTCGCCCTCTCCCCAACCGTTCGCCATGACCATGTCGTACGCGATGGCCTGAGCCGTACCCGGGTCGGGTGTTCCCGCCGCGGGCGCACTGCCGGACGACGAACCCTTGTCCGTCGCGGCCGGGGCGGCCACGGGTGGCGGCGGGGGCGGCGGAGCGACGACCTCGTAGCTGTCGCGGGCGAAGGTGTACTGGAAGTTCGAGCTGGCGACCACCGACTGCGCGGCGTTCCCGCCGAACTGCGCCTGCTTCTCGGCGTAGGAGGATGCCACCACGCTCGAGGTCGGGTCGACCATCGTCACCGCCACGAAGCCGAACGCCGCGGTGGCCGCGAAGATCCCGAGGACCTTCTTGCCACGCGAACGCGGACGACGGTAGGACTGAACAGCCTTGCCGGAGTTCGGCTGGGCTGATGGTTTCCACGGAGTCACGTCAGTTGAGTGTTGAGGCACGATGCATCGATGGTAGCCGAGAACACCGGAACAGGCCACCGGAGAGGAGGACCCTCAGCGAACCGCCAGCATGACGTCGACGACGCTGTCGAGGAGGGCGTCGACCTGCGACTCTCGATAGCCCGCCCATTCGTTGCGGAAGACGGCGGTTCGGACACGGTCGACACTGAGCGGCGTCCCGTCGTGGAAATAGGCGACGAGGCGGTCGGCCAGAGCGTCGACGTCCTTCCGGCTGTACCCCCGCGCGAGGAGGCTCACCCGGTTGAACCGTTGACCCTCGGGCCGGGTCAGCCGGTTGAGGATGACCTGCGCGGTGCCGCGGGCGTCACGGAGCCACTCCTTCGCGCCGCGTTCCTCGACGGACCGCTCGCGCTCCCGCAGGGAGAAGGCGTCCTCGAGGCGCTCCAGTGCGGCGTCGACGTGCTCGGTGCTGTACCCGCCGCGCACCAGCCGGAAGGCCACCCGACGGATGTCCTCTGCGGACAGCACGGTGTCGGCGTCGGCCTCGGCGTCCTGTGCGTACGCCGCTCGAGCGCGGTCGAGGAACTCGTCGACCTCGGCTGGATCGTAGCCACGCTTCGAACGCTTGGAGGTGGGGAAGATCGTGCTCACCGGACCATTCTCCCCCATGACGGACTGATCGAGCGAAACCGAGGGTGCCGGCGACTCAGCTCGCGAGCGAACCGAAGACCAGGTAGACGACGTAGGCGACGACGGCCGACGGCAGGATGGAGTCCAGCCGATCCAGGAATCCGCCGTGCCCGGGAAGCCAGGAACTCATGTCCTTGACGCCGATGTCGCGTTTGATGAGCGACTCGGCGAGATCGCCGACCGTCGCGCTCCCGAGGAGCAGGAGACCGAGGAGCACACCGACCCACCACGGGACGCCCAGCATCAGGATCGCCAGGAGGACGCCGGCCACGACCGCCGCGACGCCGGCCCCGGCGAAGCCCTCCCACGTCTTGTTCGGACTGATCACGGGCGCCATCTTGTGCTTGCCGAACGACAGACCGCTCGCGTAGGCGCCGACGTCGACGCAGATGACGAGGATCAGGAAGGCGAGCGTCCACCACTCCCCGTCCGGTTGGGCGACGAGGTAGACGGCGAAGGACGCGAGGAACGGCACGTAGACCTGGATGAAGGTCCCCGAGGCCAGATCCCGGACGAGCGTCGGGAGATCCGTGCGCCTGGTGGCGATCAGCTGCTCGGCCACCCGCCAGACGATCACCAGCAGGATGCCGAGGAGGACGACCGACCAGCGCCACACGTCGTGCAGGAAGAACGCGGCCGGTTGCATGGCGACCGCCGAGATCACCGTCGGGATCGCCGGAACCCGACGGCCGGTGTGCTCGAGGGCCTTCCGCAGTTCCAGTGCTGCGAAGGCCACTACGGCCGACGCGAGCACCACGAAGATCACCTTGAAGATGATGAGGCTCACGAGCATGATGCCGCCGGCCGCCACCCCGATGAGGATGGCGTTGACCAGGTTGCGGCCGACACGAGCCTCGATGCGCTCGTTCGTCGCATCGAACTGCGCCTTCGTGGCCTGGACCTGGCGCTCGATGTCGGCCCTGGTGACCTCGACCTGGCGCTCGAACTTGGCCCGACGGTCCTTCAGCTGCGACCGCAGCTCCTGCGGTCCGAGCTTGCCGGCTTTGCCGGGTTCCGGCGTCGTCGGCTCAGTCGACCGCCCGGAAGCGACATCGTCTTCCACAGGTACCTCCAGCGGGCCGGCCGTCGATCGATTGACCGGGCGGCGAACGGAATCAGCGGACGGACAGCGGCTCAGATCGAGAGCAGCTCGGTCTCCTTGGCCTTCAGCGCGGCGTCGACGGCGTCGATGTGCGACTTGGTGACCGCCTCGAGCTCCTTCTCTCCGCGCGCGACATCGTCATCGCCGACCTCGCTCTTGAGTGCCTCGAGGTCGTCCTTGCCCTTGCGACGGATGTTCCGGATGGAGACCTTCGCGTCCTCGCCCTTGCCGCGGACGATCTTCACGTACTCCTTGCGACGCTCGGCGGTCAGCTCGGGCATCGTGACCCGGATGACCGTGCCGTCGTTCGTCGGGTTGGCGCCGAGGTTCGGGATGTCCCGGATCGCCTGCTCGATGTCGCGCAGCGCGGTCTTGTCGTAGGGCGTCACGACGATGGTGCGCGCCTCCTGGTTCTGCAGGGAGGCGAGCTGGGCGAGCGGGGTCGGCGTGCCGTAGTAGCTCACCAGCACCTTCTGGAACAGCTGGGGGTTGGCGCGACCCGTACGCACCGTGGCGAAGTCATCCTTCGCGGCCTCGACGGCCTTCGACATCCGGGTACCAACATCCGAGAGGACATCCGCGATCACGAGCACTCCTTTGATTGCATTACTGGGTTCAGTCTAGTCGGGCGACGGCGCAGGACCTGGCCGCCCTGCCGCCTACGCGGAGGTGACGAGGGTGCCGATCGCAGCGCCACGGATGGCTGCCGTCACGTTCCCGGCGGGTTCCATGCCGAAGACCCGCATCGGCATACCGTTGTCCATGCAGAGGCTGAACGCCGTCGAGTCGACGACCTTCAGGCCGCGCTGGAGGGCCTCCTGGTAGGAGATCGTGTCGATCTTCGTCGCGGTCGGGTCGACGCGCGGGTCGGCGGTGTAGACCCCGTCGACACCGTTCTTCGCGACGAGCACCTCGACGGCGCCGATCTCCAGCGCGCGCTGCGCCGAGACGGTGTCGGTCGAGAAGTAGGGCAGCCCTGCGCCGGCACCGAAGATCACGACGCGACCCTTCTCGAGGTGACGCTCCGCGCGGAGCGGGATGTACGGCTCGGCGACCTGCGTCATGGCGATGGCGGACTGCACGCGGGTCGCTGCGCCGGCCTGCTCCAGGAAGTCCTGGAGCGCCAAGGCGTTCATCACCGTTCCGAGCATGCCCATGTAGTCGGCTCGCCCGCGGTCCATCCCGCGCTGACTGAGCTCGGCACCACGGAAGAAGTTGCCTCCTCCGACGACCACGGCGACCTCGACCTCGGCAGTCGCTTCGGCGATCTCTCGGGCGATCGACCCGACGACGTCGGGATTGACGCCCAGCTGGCCGCCTCCGAACGCCTCACCTGACAGCTTGAGCAGTACCCTGCGCTTCTTCTCCGGCATCCGCCTGTCCTCCCTCGTCCCTCACACAACTTAGTGCCCGGAGCCACGCGCTGTCCGCGACAACCGACGACTCCTCGGCTGGATCATCACCGATCCGGCGTGCACGGATATGTCCGTGCACGCAAAGGGGTCCGGATCGCCACTGGCGATCCGGACCCCGTCACAACTGCTACGCGCCGACCTTGAAGCGGGCGAACCCGGTCACGGTGAGGCCCGCGTCAGCGAGCACCTTCTGCACGGACAACTTGTTGTCCTTGGCGTAGTCCTGCTCGAGGAGCGCCACCTGCTTGAAGTACGAGGTCACTCGGCCTTCGACGATCTTCGGCAGAGCCGCCTCGGGCTTGCCCTCGTTCTTCGAGATCTCGGTGACGATCTCGCGCTCCTTCTCGACCTCGTCGGCCGGGACGTCGTCGCGGCTGAGGTAGGACGGGTTGGCGAAGGAGATGTGCTGCGCGATGCTGCGAGCCGTCTCCGCGTCGTCACCCGTGTAGCCGACGACCACGCCGACCTGCGCGGGCAGGTCCTTGTTGGTCTTGTGGAGGTACACGGCGAAGTGCTCGCCCTGGACCACCGCGAGGCGGCGGAGTTCGAACTTCTCACCGATGATCGCTGCCGAGTCCGCGATGACCTCGGCGACGGTCTTGCCGTCGGCCGGAGCCGCGTTCCCCTCTTCGACGGTGGTCGCGCCGGCGGCGACGACCGCGTCGAGGACGAGGTCGGCGAGGGCGAGGAACTTCTCACCCTTCGCGACGAAGTCGGTCTCGCAGGCGAGCTCGATGAGGGTGGCGGTCTCGCCGTTCTCCTTCGCGGCGACGAGGCCTTCGCTCGTGGAGCGGTCGGCACGCTTCGCGTTGCCCTTCGCACCCTTGAGGCGGAGGATCTCGGTCGCCTTCTCGACGTCGCCATCGGCTTCGACGAGTGCGTTCTTGGTGTCGACCATGCCGGTGCCGAGCTGCTCGCGCAGCACCTTCAGGTCAGCAAGAGAAAAGTTTGCCATTGCTGGTGATCTCCTTGATTACTTCTCGTCGGCGACGGGCTCGGCTGCAGCTGCACCCGCGGCGTCGTCGGCGGACTCGGTTGCGGCGACCTCGACGTCTTCGACGGCGGGGGCGGACTCGACGGCGTCGGTCGCGGCGATGGCCTCATCGGCGACCTTCGCGGTCTCGGCGGAACCCTGCTCGCCACCCTGGAGCAGCTCCTGCTCCCACTCGGCGAGCGGCTCGGCCGGGGCGTCGCCCTCGGTCGGCTTCTGGTGGCGCTGGATGAGCCCCTCGGCGGCGGCGTCGGCGATGATGCGCGTCAGCAGGCCGACGGAACGGATCGCGTCGTCGTTACCCGGGATCGGGTACGTGACCTCGTCGGGGTCGCAGTTGGTGTCGAGGATGCCGATGACGGGGATGCCGAGCTTGCGCGCCTCGTCGATCGCGAGGTGCTCCTTCTTGGTGTCGACGACCCAGAGGGCGGACGGCGTCTTCGAGAGGTTGCGGATACCACCGAGCGACTTGTGGAGCTTGTCCAGCTCGCGCTTCTTGATGAGGAGTTCCTTCTTGGTGAAGCCGCTCTTCGAGGCGTCTTCGAAGTCGAGCTCCTCGAGCTCCTTCATCCGGGCGAGTCGCTTCGACACCGTCTGGAAGTTGGTGAGGAGGCCACCGAGCCAACGCTGGTTGACGTAGGGCTGGCCGACGCGCGTCGCCTGCTCGGCGATGACTTCCTGCGCCTGCTTCTTCGTACCGACGAAGAGGATGGTGCCGCCGTGGGCGACCGTCTCCTTGACGAAGTCGAAGGCCTGGTCGATGTAGCCGAGCGACTGCTGCAGGTCGATGATGTAGATGCCGGAACGCTCGGTGAAGATGAACCGCTTCATCTTCGGGTTCCAACGGCGGGTCTGGTGCCCGAAGTGCACGCCGCTGTCGAGCAGCTGGCGGATGGTTACGACGGCCATGAGCCGTTCTCCTGTTCTGCGCTCGCCACCGCACCGCTGGCGCGGACGGTTGGGAGTGCCTCGGTTGTCTGACGGACCGGATGGCCTCGTCCCTGGTGCCCGGCGCACGTCCGCCGCGCTCCGGAGAGCGAGGACCGAATGGAAGTGGAGGCCGAAATGGCACGCGTAGTCACCCCGACGAGCGAGGTGCTCCGTTCAGCATAGCATCCGGGCACCGTGACGACCGCGCTCCACAACCGCCTCGACACCTCGTCCGCTGCGCTCACCCGATTCCCCGTGGACCCCGGGTGTCCCGCTTCCGGGAACCTCGGATGATGACCATCTCCATCACGCTCCGCCTGCTCTCCGTCTGCCTGCTGCTCGGCACGCCGTCGAACGGCTCCGCCGTGACGCCGGCCTGGTCCTGGCCCCTCGCTCCCCCGCACCCGGTCGTCGCCCCCTTCGTCGCTCCTCCGGATCCGTACTCGGCGGGCCATCGAGGGATCGACATCGCGGCGAGCCCAGGAGCACCGGTCACAGCCGCGGCCGCCGGCGTCGTGACCTTCAGCGGGACGGTGGTGGACCGGCCGTTGGTCGTGATCCGGCACGACGATGGACACGTCTCCAGCATCGAACCGGTCGTGGGCTCGGTGGAGGTCGGCAGCTCCGTGCCGCGTGGAGCGCCGATCGGGACGGTCGGCAGTGGCGGACATTGCGCCGACCGGTGCGTGCACTTCGGGGTGCGACGCGACGGCGTCTACGTCAACCCGATGTCGCTGCTCGGCGAGGTCCCACCGGCGGTCCTGCTCCCGCTGACCGCGACGGCGGCGGCTCAGGCCCGTGGATGGGCGCTGCGGTAACTCTCCTTGATGCGCTCGACGGAGACGTGCGTGTAGATCTGCGTCGTCGCGAGGCTGGCGTGCCCCAGGAGTTCCTGGACCGCTCGCAGGTCGGCCCCGCCGTCGAGGAGGTGCGTCGCGGCCGTGTGACGCAGGGCGTGGGGTCCCGCCGGGCCGCCGCCGGGCACGGCGTCGAGGAGCCGGGCAACGAGGGTGTACACGGAGCGCGGGCCGAGCCGGCCACCGCGGGCTCCGAGGAACAGGGCGGCGCCGGGCGCCGGTCGACCGTCGCTCGAGCGGACCCGAGCCGCGAGCTGCGGTCGAGCGCTCGTGAGGTAGTCGACGATCGCCGATTGCGCTGGGACACCGAACGGCACCACGCGTTCCTTGTCACCCTTCCCGGTCACGCGGACGGTGAGTCGGTCGAGATCGAGGTCGTCCCGGTCGAGGCCGCAGAGCTCGGAGACGCGGAGCGCCGACGCGTACAGGAGCTCGACGACGGCGAGATCGCGGAGCGCGTTCGGCTCGCCCGCCGCCGCGCGGTCCTCGAGCCCGGCGAGCAGCTCGTCGAAGGGCCCGCGGCCGACGACCCGGGGAAGGGTCCGACCGGTCTTCGGACTCCGGAGGCGTGCCGCGACGTCCGCGTCGACCCTGCCCGTCCGGAGGAGCCAGTCGCTCCAGGCCTTGGCCGTGGCGGTCCGTCTGGCGAGCGTCGCCTTGGATGAGCCCGATTCGGACGCCACCCAGAGCCAGTCACGCAGGAGGTCGAGGGTCACACCGCTCACGTCGTCGACGTCGCGTCCGCTGGCGAAGTCGGCGAGCTGCCGGAGATCGGATGCGTAGGCGCGAACGGTCTGCGGCGAGAGCCGACGCTCGGAGACGAGATGCTCCGAGAAGGCGGCTGCGCTCGTCTCGATGTCCACCTGCACAGCTTGCCGCACGGGTGCGGCGGCGCGTCCCTCCCCCGCCGATCGTGCACGTCATGCTCGTCCGGCGTGGAGCACCCATCCGTGTTCGCGCTCCGAGACGACCCCGGCGAGGTCCAGCGCGCCGAGCACGCCCGTCACCTCGCGCAGGCTCAGACCGCTCTCCTTCGCGATCGCGTCGACGCTGCGCGCCGAGCGGACACTCATGGCATCACGGACGCGGCGCTCCTCGGCGGAGGCGTACGCCTCGCCCGTGTCGTCCAGCGCGCTCCACCCGGCGAGCTCGGCCATCTGTTCAGCGTTCGTCACGCACGTGGCCGCGTACTCGCGGATCAGCCGGTGGCAGCCCGCCGAGGAGGGACTCGTGACGGGGCCAGGGACGGCCCCGAGCGGTCGTCCGAGCGACGCGGCGTGGCCTGCGGTGTTGATGGACCCCGAGCGACTCCCCGCCTCGAGGACGACCGTCGCGGACGAGGCGGCGGCGATGAGTCGGTTGCGCTGCAGGAACCGCCATTTCGAGGGCACCGAGCCGCACGGCGATTCGCTGACCACGGCACCGCCCGATTCGCGGATCCGACGGATCAGGGCGTCGTGACCCGCCGGATAGGGACGATCCACCCCTCCGGCGAGGTACGCCACGGTCATCCCACCGCTCCCGAGCGCGGCACGGTGGGCCGCACCGTCGATACCGTACGCCGCACCGGAGACGATCGTGAAGGCCCGGTCGACGAGCCCTGCCGCGGCCTCAGCGGTCACGTGCTCGCCATAGCCGGACGCCGCCCGCGCACCGACCATCGCGATCGCGCGGTCGGAGACGGGCGCGCCGGGATCGCCCCGCAGCCACAGGGCGTGAGGGGCGTGCACGTCGAGATCGCCGAAGCCCGAATGCCAGCCGGGGCCGCCGGGCAGGATCAGCCGGGCACCGACGCTGATCGCCGTCTCACAGGCGGCGACGAGGTCCGCGGACACGAGTCTGGGCCGCCAGCGCTCGAGCGCGTTGCCGAGCACGCGGGAAGCCGGAGGTGCTGCCGGCTCGTCGGTGTCCGATGATGCGGGGGTGCCCGCTCCCGGCCACCCGCTCGCCAGGATCCGGCGCTGCAGCTCCGTCGGCCCGGCCCGCTCGATCACGGCCGAAAGCGCCCCCACCGGACCGAGCGCGGCGACCACGAACCCGGAGACACCGTCGCCGGGTTCCGCGATCATCGTCCACGCGGCCCTGGCGAATGCCTCGCGCACGGCCTCGGCGTCGGAGACGACGCCTGCCCCGTCGACATCCGGATCGTTCCCGAGTCGCCGGACGAGCCTGTCGATCAGCGTGCTGTCCAACCCGAACCAGGAGCTCATGAGATGCCCTTCCGGAGGAAGAGCGCCCGGCCGAGGTGCTCCGCCGTGGGGCTGACGGCGTCGTCGAGGTCGGCGAGCGTCCACGCCAATCGGAGGATCCGGTCGTACCCGCGCATCGTGATCCCGCCGCGCTCGAGCGATCGGTCGAGCGCCACCGTGACCGATCTGGCGAGACGCATCCGCGGGCTCCGGAGCCAGGTGCCGCTGGCCTGCGCGTTCGTCGTCCAGCCGGTGCCCGCCAATCGTTCGGCGCTCGCGCTCCGGACGGCTTCGACCCGGGCACGGGCCTCGGCGGTGGACAGCCCGCCCTCCTGCGAGAGGCCGGACAGCGCCGAGGTGATCCGTGAGACACGGACCCGGATGTCGATGCGGTCGAGGAGCGGTCCGGACACCCGTCCGAGATACCGCCGCCTGGCCTGCGGCGGACAGGTGCAGACACCGTCCGCCGTGCCGTACTGCCCGCAGGGACATGGGTTGGCGGCGAGGACGAGCTGGAAGGCGGCCGGGAAGGTCGCACTGCCGTGCGCACGGTGGACGGTGACGACACCCGACTCGAGCGGTTGCCGCAGCGAGTCGAGGACGTCCGCCCGGAACTCGGGTGCCTCGTCGAGGAAGAGCACCCCGTGCGCTGCCCGTGCCGCAGCCCCCGGCCGGATCTGCCGAGAACCTCCGCCGATGATCGCCGCAGCCGAGGACGAGTGATGGGGGCTCTCCCAGGGCGGTCTGCGCACGAGGGATCCGTCCGGTGGGAGGCCGATCAGGGACCGGAGACAGCTGACCTCGACGGCGGCGTCCGGGCCGAGATCGGGGAGGATCTCCGGCAACCGGGCGGCGAGCATGGTCTTGCCCGCACCCGGTGGTCCGACCATCATGACGTGGTGACCACCGGCGGCGGCGGCGACCATCGCCTCGACCGCGTCCGGCTGACCGACGACGTCGGCCAGGTCGAGCGGGTCCGGCTCCGGCAGTTTCTCGACCCGCTGCCGGACCGGCTCCAGGTCGATTGGCGTCAGTTCGGCGCCGTGCCAGATCGCCGCGTCGCGGAGCGACGTCGCGCCGATGACGGTGACCCCGGGGACGAGCTGTGCCTCCGCGACGTTGGCGGTCGGCACCATGACCGCGTCGTAGCCCGCGCGAGCCACGGCGAGCACCGCGGGGAGCACACCCGTGAGCGGCCGCAGCCGACCGTCGAGTCCGAGCTCACCGAGATGCACCACCCGCTCGGCGGACTCCCGGCGGACGAGGCCGCCGACGGCGAGACAGGCGATGGCGATGGAGAGGTCGAACGCACTCCCCTGCTTCGGCAACGACGCCGGCGACAGGTTGATCGTGAGCTTGCCGCCCGGCAACGGGCAACCCGAGTTCGCCGTCGCGCTCTTGATCCGGTGCGCGGCCTCGCCGAGGGACTTGTCGGGGAGTCCGACGATCGCCATGCCGGGGACCGTCGCCGACGCCGACGCCTCGACCTCCACGATCGACCCCGTGAGCCCGGCGAGGGCGACGGACCAGGTGCGCGCCACGGCCATCAGGACACCCCTCTGAGGTGCTCGAGACGCACGCCGCCCTCCGGCGGCAGCACGATCCCGACGACGTCGACGCGCATCCGCCTCGACCGTGGATGGTGCTCGGCGCACCATGCCCCGGCCAGGCGGCCGATCCTCGCGAGCTTGCGAGCGGTGACCGCCTCCGTCGGGTCTCCGAACCCGACACCGGAACGGGTCTTCACCTCGACGAAGACGAGGGTGCCGTCGTCGTCGGCGACCACGTCGAGCTCGCCCTGCGGGCATCGCCAATTGCGATCCAGGATGCGGAACCCGCACGCCTCGAGATGTTCCATCGCCACCTGCTCGCCCCGACGGCCGAGCTCGTCCTTCCGTGCCATGTGCACCTCCTGGCACCCAGCCAAGCGGGACGGAGGAGGTTCGGATGCGCCGGGTGACGTGGGAGCGAAGATCGGGGCGACGGACCGTCCTGTGGAGCGGGGTCGGCGGCGAGCGAGTGGCGGTTACTCGTCGAGCGTGAGCTCCTTGGGCAGCTCGAAGTCGCGCGAGGAGAGCTGCTCCACGTTGACGTCCTTGAAGGTGAGGACGCGGACGCTCTTGACGAAGCGGTCGGAGCGGTACACGTCCCAGACCCAGACGTCGGTCATCGAGAGCTCGAAGTAGAAGTCGTTCGCCGTGTCGCGTCGAACGAGCTCGACCTCGTTGGCGAGGTAGAACCGGCGCTCGGTCTCGATCACGTACTTGAACTGCCCCACGACGTCGCGGTATTCGCGGTAGAGGGCCAGTTCGACCTCGCGGTCGTAGTCTTCGAACTCGTCTTCGTCCATGGTCTCTCTATCCTACGTGTAGGCCGGCAGCCAGCTGCTCCGGTGGTGCAGCGTCAGACCGTGCTCCGTCAGCGCCGCCAGGTGGTGGACCGAGCCGTAGCCCTTGTTCCCCTGCCAGCCGTACTCCGGCAGCGTCTCGTGCAGCTCGATCATGAGCCGATCCCGATGCACCTTGGCGAGGACCGACGCCGCCGCGACGGAGGCACAGTCGCGGTCCGCCTTCACGCGGGTGGTGATCGTGAGCGGGCGATGGAGCGAACGGCTGAGCCAGTCACTGTTCCCGTCGAGGAGCACGGTCGACCCCGTGACGTCGGCTCCGACGGCGTGGAGCTCGAGCAACGCACGGCGCCCGGCCAGGCCGAGGCAGGCCGTGATGCCGAGTTCGTCGACCTCCGCCGGACTCGCCAGCCCGACCGCGCCGTAGAGCACCCACTCGCGGGTGAGCGGTTCCATGCGGGTCCGGGCCTGCTCACTCAACAGCTTGGAGTCGCGGAGCCCGACGGGGAACGGACCACACGCCGGGGCGACGACCGCCGCGCCGACCGCCACCGGTCCCGCGATGGCGCCCCTGCCGACCTCGTCCATGCCGATGACCGACGGGACCCCCGCGGCGAACAGTCCGTGCTCGACCTCGAGGGTCGGTTCGCTGACCGCCATCACTCCTTCTCTGGAGCGGGGATGCCCTGGAACACCGAGGGGTAGTTGTCGAGCCAGGCCCAGTTGCTGGACGGCCAGGTGATGACGAACGCCCGCCCGACGACGTTGTCGATCGGGACGAACCCGCCACCAGGCGTGTCGGCGTTGTACCGGGAGTCCTTCGAGTTGTAGCGGTTGTCGCCCATGACCCAGAGCGAGCCCTCCGGCACCACGATGTCGAACGCGTCGCCGGAGACCTTCTCGGTGCCTGCGGGGAGCTTCACGTACGGCTCGTTGAGTGGCACGCCGTTGACCGTCATCTGGCCGAGCGGGTTGCAGCAGGTGACGTGGTCGCCCGGGAGCCCGATGACGCGCTTGATGAGGTGGTCGTCGCTGTCGGGGGCGACGAGACCGAAGATCGACAGGACCCATTCGACAGCAGCGGTGGCCGGCGGCTGCGGGGGCTCGACCGTCTGCGGCAGCCAGCCGCCCGGATCCTGGAAGACGACGACGTCGCCGCGGTTCAGGGCGACTACGTCCGGGACGAGCTCGTTCACCAGGATGCGGTCCTGGATCTGCAGGGTGTTCTCCATCGACCCGGACGGGATGTAGAACGACCGGACGAGGAAGGTCTTGATGAGGAAGGAGACCAACAACGCGACCACGAAGATGATGAGGAGGTCGCGAAGGAAGAGCAGCGCTCCGCGTTTCCCGCGTGGGCGCTGCTTGTGGTCGGGCGACGCGTCTGCCGCCAGGGAATTGTCTGTCATTTAACCGCCTGAGCTCCCCACCAGCTTATCCGGTGGGGAGCTCAGGAATGATCGCGCAGGCGACCGGGAGGACGACTAGTTGTCGCGCTTCTCCTTGATCTTCGCCTTCTTGCCACGCAGTTCGCGCAGGTAGTAGAGCTTGGCGCGACGGACGTCACCGCGGGTGACGACCTCGATGTGGTCGATGTTCGGGGAGTGGACCGGGAAGGTACGCTCGACGCCGACCTGGTAGCTCACCTTGCGGACGGTGAAGGTCTCGCGGACGCCCTCGTTGGAGCGGCCGATGACGACACCCTGGAAGACCTGGATACGGGACTTGTTGCCCTCGATGATGTTCACGTGCACCTTGACGTTGTCGCCGGCGCGGAAGTCGGGGATGTCCGACTTGAGGGATGCTGCATCGACTGAGTCGAGAATGTGCATGATGATTCCATCTCTGCGACCGCCACAGGTCGACCGCTGAATACGTTCGGAAGGAAGGGTGTGCCCGTTGCCGGCGTTCCCCTGTGGCAGAACTGCGGAGGCACAAACAGCAATTGTGTCATGAAAGCGTTCCGGATGGGTAACCGGGCGCGTCCGACGCCTCCTCAGCGACGTTCGTCGGGCTTCTTCTCCTCGATGACGATGAACTCGCCGCCGTCGATCGGCCCGGGTTCGAACCGCTGCGCGGGTGGGATCGAGGATCCGGGTACCGTTCCCGGAGCGGCGGCGGCCATCCGCTCGAACTCCGCCATCGTCTCGCGCGCACGGCGCGTCGTCTCGGAGATGAGCTGGGAGATGACGCCCCAGAACGCGGCGAGCCCGGCGACGACGCCGAGCACGGCCCAGAGGGCCACACCCGAGCTGAACGAGCCGAAGCAGATGATCGTGACGTGCCAGAGGGCGAGCAGCCCGACATCGGTCCAGGAGACGAGGCGTGTCGTGCGGACACTCGCGCGGGCCGAGATGAGGAAGGCGATCGCGGCGAGCGCGATGGCGAGGATCGGCATCGCGATGAACAGCCCGACGAGGCTCCAGCCGCTCTCGCCGAACAGGCCCCACCCGACGAACGGCCAGGCGGGCAGGACGAAGATCGCGATGAATCGCCAGTAGAAGAACGCCCGCCGGATGATCATGTCCCCAGGGTACCGCCGGGTCCCCTGGCGTGCGCTGGGCGTTCGCTCACGGCCGAGCCGCGGCGGACCCGGCCCGGGACCCGTCAGAGCAGCTTGCGTTGCAGCGCCCAGGCGGCGAGCTCATGGCGCGAGGACAGCTGGAGCTTGCGGAGGACGCTCGAGACATGGGTCTCGACGGTCTTGACGGAGATGAACAGCTCGGTCGCGACCTCCTTGTAGGCGTATCCGCGCGCGATGAGCCGCATGACCTCCTGCTCGCGGGCGGAGAGGCGGTCGAGTTCGTCGACGGACTGGGCCGTCTCCCCCGCCACGGCACCGAAGGCGTCGAGCACGAAGCCGGCCAGACGAGGTGAGAAGACGGCGTCGCCGTCGTCGACGCGTCTCGCCGCCTCCGCGACCTCCGCGCCCGAGGAGCTCTTCGTGATGTAGCCGCGCGCTCCCGCCCTGATGACCCGGACCACGTCTTCGGCGGCATCCGACACGCTGAGCGCGAGGAACCGCGTGGCGGGCACGCTCGCGGTCGAGCCGGCGATGACGTCGGCTCCCCCGCCACCGGAACCGCCCGGCAGGTGGACGTCGAGCAGCACGACCTGTGGCCGGGTCTCCGCGATGACCCGGATCGCCTCCTCGACGTCTCCCGCCTCGCCGAGGACGTCGATCCCCGGCCCGAGCTCGCTGCGGAGCCCGGAACGGAAGATCGAGTGGTCGTCGACGATCACGACGGTCAGTGGTCGCTCGCTCATGGTCGGCTCCTCGGAACGGTCTGGACGGGTGCGGGCTGCGGCGCGGCGTCGTGGACAGGCAGGACGAGACGGACCTCGGTGCCGCGGCCGCCGGGTCGCGTACGGATCGTCGCTTCACCGCCGATGCGCTGCATGCGGCCGATGATCGACTCACGGACCCCGAGGCGGTCGCGCGGGACCTGCTCGAGGTCGAAGCCGGGACCGCGGTCGGAGATCGACACCTCGATCCGTTGCTGTGCCGTCTCGAGGTAGACGGAGACGTCGCCGCCCGCGTGACGTGCCGCGTTGAGCACGGCCTCCCGCGCGGCGGCGAGGAGCGGTTCGGGAGCGTCGTCGACCGGCCGCCCCACCGCGACGACGTCGACGCGCACCGCGTGGTCCGCTTCCACTGCGGCCGCGATGGTCCGCAGCTCGGTCGCCAGATCGCCCGTCGGAGCGGTCCCGCCGGAGAAGAGCCAGTTCCGCAGCTCACGCTCCTGCGCCCTGGCCAGACGGGACGCCTCGCTGCCGGGCCCGGCCTGCTGCTGGATGAGCGCGAGCGTCTGGAGCACCGAGTCGTGCAGGTGCGCCGCGATCTCGGCGCGGTCGGCCTCCCGCATCCGCGCGGCTCGCTCGTCTGCGAGGTCGCGGTTGAGCTGGAGCGCCCAGGGGGCGATCACCACCGCGACCCCGAGGAGTACGGCGAGCGCGGCGACGATGACCGTCCACATGTTCGGGCGATCGCCGGTCACGAAGAAGAGGAGGATGCCGAGGACGACGAGGACGAGCGCTCCGAGCACGCGGATCAGGAGCGCGCGGGAGCCCTCACCACGACCACGCTCGCCGAACTGCCTCCACGCGAGCGCGGCACCCGCGAGGACGACGATCACGGGGATGACGGCCTCGAGCGGGATGTCCATCCCGGTCCGCGTCGCGATCAGCGCGGTCCCGGCCGCGAGCAGGGCGATGCCGAGGAGCACCTCCGTGATCGGCGCCCGACGAGGGATGTCGGAGTCCGCTGCGCCATCGGTCGAGGCGGGCCGCAGCAGGTGCTCGCGAGGATCGATCGGTGCATCGACACCCTGCGTGGGTGTCATGACCCACAGCCACACGTAGAGGAGCAGACCCGCTCCGCCGCAGCAGGCGAGGATGACCGTCGCCGTCCGCACCGCGGCGGCGGGGAGACCGGTGTGCTCGGCGAAGCCGGCGCAGACGCCGCCGAGCAGGCGACGCCTCGGACGGATCATCACCTCGGTTCCCATGGAGCCATCCAAGCAGTTCGGGGTGCGGTCGGCACCCTGGGAGGTCAGGTTCAGGGTGCGCTCAGGGTCATGCCGGATGGGCCGGGCCCGGGCGCTTCGCGAGAATCGGATCATGACGAACCACAGCACGCCACCCGCCGGAGCAGAACAGGGTGCACCCGCCCCGCAGGATCCGACGACCCGCTTCTTCGACTGGTGGCGGACCACCGGTCTCCGTCGCTCGGACGACTCCTGGCTCGGCGGTGTCGCCGGCGGTGTCGCGACTCGGCTCGGCCTCGATCCGATGATCGTGCGCGGCGCCCTCATCGTCATCGCGATCCTGGGCGGACCGGTCCTCTTCGTCTACGCCGCGGGCTGGGCACTCATCCCCGACCAGCAGGGTCGGATCCATCTCGAACGGGCGATCCGTGGGGTGTTCGACCCGGCGATCGTCGCCATCGGCATCCTCGCGGTACTCACCGTCGTGCCGTTCATGCGTGGTCTCTGGTGGGACGGCGTTCCGCACGCCTGGAACCTCCCGGGCTGGCTGGAGTCGACCATGACCGCCGGCTGGGTCATCGCCCTGATCGTCGCCACGGTGTGGCTGATCGTGATGTTCTCGCGACGCGACTCCGAGCGGGCGACTCCCCCTGAGAGACCATCGCAGCGTGACCCGTGGACCAGCGACGCCTCGATCCCGAAGCCGTCGGCACCGTCGGCCACGTTCTCCCCCTCCAGCCCTCCCGGTCAGGCGCCGGCCTCCCCCGGCGCCACGGCCCCGGTGTCGCTCGCGAAGGTCGCCGGTTCGCCAGGTGACCAGGGCGCGACCATGCCGCTCCCTGGCGCCACTCCCACCACCGTCTGGGACGGGGCTCCGAGCCAGCAGCGAGGCTGGACGAGACAGGAGTTCCGGGACGAGATGAGCCGCCAGCGCGCCGAGCAACAGGCCGAGCGCGAGACCAAGGCTCGAGAGCGGCGTGCGCAACACCCGGGAGCGGCCTTCGTCGCGATCACCCTCGGGCTGGCGCTGCTCGCCGGTGCCGGCGCGGCCGTCGTCGCAGCGAGCGCCGGGTTCTCGATCCCCGTCGTCGTCGTCATCGGCCTCGCCGCAGCGCTCGGCGCGCTCGCCGTCGCGACGATCGTCGCGGGCATCAGCGGACGGGAGAGCGGTTGGCTCGGGCTCTTCACGTGGGCCGCCGTGATCTCCTTGCTCGCCACCGGGGTGTTCCCGCTCGGCTCCTCCTTCCTGCCGGTCGGACGCGCGACCTGGACCGTGACGTCGACGGATGCGGACGAACGCCGCGGCTACGTCATGATCGCCGGCCAACCCACGCTCGACCTCGGCGAACTCGCCGACGACGACGCCTTGCGCGGTGGGACGATCGACGTCTGGATCGTCGCAGGCCAGGTCGACGTGCTCATCCCCGAGGACGTTCCGGTGATCGTCGAGTTCTCGGCGATCGCGGGCACCCTGGACACGGGACGCGGCGGTCGGGACGGCTCGGACCGGCGCGGTGGAGCCCTCTTCCAGGACGAGGCGCGGTACGGACGGACGACGTCGGCGGACACGACACGGGTCCGGGTGTGGACGGTCGCCGGCAGCGCGGTCGTGACCGAGGAAGCGGAGGCGGGACGATGAGCGAGCAGGACGACCGGACCGAGCGGGACGACCGGACCGACGCCACGACGGAGTCGACTCCACTGGCGACCGACCAGACGACCACGTCCGAGCGGACGAGCCACGAGGCGAAGAGCGGTTCCGATCAGACGGGTCGAGGCGGTCGGGCGCCGCGGTTCGGCACCATCCTCTGGGGCGTGCTCCTGCTCGTCTTCGCCGGGGCCATGCTGGTCACCAACCTCACCGAGGTGCGTATCGACCCGCTCGGCTGGATCACCGGTGCGATCATCGCGACCGGAGCGGTCCTCGTCGTCGCAGGCATCGCGGCCGCGGTGCGCCGGCGACCCTGAGACCAGGACGCTCGAGCTCTAACCGCTCAGCCGCCGGTGACGTCGTCCGGCAGCAGGTCGGGCCGGACCTCGCGGGTCCGCTCGAGCTGCTGCTGACGCCGCCACGTCGCGATAGCCCCGTGGTTGCCGCTCAGGAGCACCGGCGGTACCGGCAGCCCCCGCCATTCGGACGGCTTCGTGTAGCTCGGGTATTCGAGCAGACCGTCCTCGTGCGACTCCTCGACGAGACTCTCGGGATTGCCGACCACGCCGGGGACCAGCCGACCGATCGCCTCGATCATGGCCATGACCGCGACCTCGCCGCCGTTCAGGACGTAGTCGCCGAGGCTCACGAGGCGGACGCGTGCCCGGCTGGCCGTGTGCTCGAAGACGCGGTGGTCGATGCCCTCGTACCGACCGCAGCCGAACACGAGGTGCGGCTCGAAGGCGAGTTCGCGGGCCATCGCCTGGGTGAAGACCTCACCCGCCGGCGAGGGGAAGATGACGAGCGGCTCGTCCTCGGTGTCGTCACCCAGGATGCCGTCGAGCGCCTCGCCCCAAGGCTCGGGCTTCATGACCATCCCGGCCCCTCCGCCGTACGGGGTGTCGTCGACCGTGCGGTGACGGTCGTGCGTCGAGTCGCGGAGATCGTGGACGTCCAGCTCGATCAGGCCGCCCTGCTTGGCCTTGCCGAGCAGGGAGAGGTCCAGGGCATCGAAGAAGGTCGGGAAGATCGTGACGATGTCGATGCGCATGAGGAGCAGTCTATTCGCGCGAGGGGCGGCCTCCCGGTCGCGTCGATCAGTCGGACAGCCTGGCCGACGCCTCCTCGTAGCGATCGATCACGAGGTCGACGATGCCTGCATCCGGCGCCTCGCCCGGGTGGAGGAGCGGCGACGTCACCGCGTCGGCCCCGGCCTCCTCGAGCAGCCGCGCGAAGTATCCGGGTGCCAGCAGATAGGTCGCGATGACGACCCGCCCGCGCGGTCGGCTCGCTCGGGCTTCTGCGACCGCGTCGGGTACCGCCGGGCTGGCGGCGGAGACGAACGCGGTCACGACCGGGACGCGCAACCGTGCCTCCAGGCGCCGTCCCATCTCGAAGCAGTCCGCGACGGCACGCGCATCCGTCGAGCCGGCGGCGGCGAGGACGATGCGGTCGTCGGGCGTCACGCGCAGCGCCTCGAGTCGGCGGGCCAGCACCGCGACGAGGCGGTCGTCTGGCCCCATCGCGCGCGCCAGGGCGGTCGATCGCTCCGTCGCCTCGAGGTCCTCCACGAGGTCGACGTGGACGTGGAAGCCCGCGGACAGGAGCAGCGGCACCACGACGGCCGGACGGCCCGATTCCACGGAGCCGAGCGTGGCGGGGACGTCGGGCTGCTGGACGTCCACGAAACCACCGGCGACGTGCAGGTCGGCCCTGGCATGCTCGACGGCGGTGACGAGCGCGGCGACCGACGCCTGGCCGATGGGACAGCTCGTGCCGTGCGAGACGGCGACGAGGGCCGGCGTCGTGCGGGTGGCGGGCTCCGCCCGGCGGACACCGGGGGCGAGCAGGGTCATCGCTCCTCCCCCAGCTCGATCTCGACGAAGCCCCCGACGATGCGGGTGCTGAAGGTCCTGAGGAACAGGTTCGGGTCGGTGAAGCACTCGCCGGTTCCGAGGTCGTAGACCTGCTTGTGCAGCGGCGAGGCGATGGTCGGACGCTCTCCCCGTGAGCCGACGATGCCGCGGGCCATCACCGGCGCCGCCGTCTGGGGGTCTCGGTGGTCGACCGCGTACACCTCCTCGGCGCCGATGCGGAAGACGGCGATCTGGCGTGCGCGGAGCAGCGCCACCTCGCCCCACGACAGCTCGAGATCGTCGATGGCGCAGACCCGTCGCCAGTCGGCGAGCGCCGTCCGCGCGGTCTGCTCCGGTGTCGTCACGCTCATCGTCGGCCTCCTGCTGGTCGTGCGTCGGAGCACCGACGCTACGGGCGGGGTGTTTCGGCTGATCACCCACGAGGTTTCGGTCAGGTGAAACCGACCTCACATCGCGTCCCACCGTCTGTGCGGTCCTCGACCCGTCGGGGACACATCCGGGCAACGGTCCGGAAACGCCGCCTCAGTACGCTCGCTGGAACACGAGCCGAGGGGGCCCACGATGACCGATCGCACTCCACAGGGCGGACCACGCCGCATCGTCGTCGTCGGCGGCGGACCGGCCGCGCACCGGTTGGTCGACGCCCTGCACAGCCGTGACGGCGGGGAACGGACGCACATCACCGTCATCTGCGAGGAGCTGCACCGCCCCTACGACCGCGTCGCGCTGAGCAAGCGACTCGACGACGCCTCGATCGACCTCACGCTCACCCCGTCCGCCGTCTGGGACGAACACCATGTCTCCCTCCTCCTGGGCGAGCGTGCGGAGCGCATCGATCGTGACGCACGGACGGTGCACACCTCGCTCGGTCGGCTCGTGGAGTGGGACGAGCTGATCCTCGCGACCGGCTCGTCGGCGCCGGTGCCGGAGATCGACGGCGCGGAGCACGCACTCGTCTACCGCACGCTCGACGACGTGGACCTGCTCGTCTCCGAGATCGAGCGCATCGGAAGACTGCGGGGACGTCCCGCTCGCGTGATCGTCGCCGGCGGTGGTCTCCTCGGGCTCGAGGCCGCCGGCGGCGCGGCTCGCCTCGGCGCCGACGCGAGCGTCGTGCACTCCGGTTCGTGGCTCATGTCGGCACAACTCGACGAGGGAGCCGGACGTGCACTCGGCCGGATCATCGGCGCGCAGGGCATCGCCTTGCATCTGGGGACCCGTCCTCGCTCGATCCTCCTCGACGAGGACGGCGCCGTCTCGGGGGTGAGGTTCTCGAGCGGCCAACAGGTCGAGGTGGACATCGTGGTCTTCGCGATCGGCATCCGGGCGAGGGACGAACTCGCGCGCGACGCCGGGATCGACCTCGGCGAGCGCGGTGGCGTGGTCATCGGGACCGACTGCAGGACGTCGGCGGCCGGGGTCTGGGCGATCGGGGAGGTCGCCTGCTTCGAGGGACGCTGTACCGGGCTCGTGGCGCCGGCGAACGCGATGGCGGAGGTCGTCGCCGACCGGCTGCTCGGCGGCGAGGCGGAGTTCACGACGGTCGACGACGCGACGAAACTGAAGCTCTCCGGCGTCGACGTCGCGAGCTTCGGCGACGCCCTCGCCCGGACGGAGCACAGCCTCGAGATCGTCTACGCCGACCCGGCACGGGGGCTGTACCAGAAGCTCGTGATGACCGACGACGCGAAGACACTCCTCGGCGGCATCTTCGTCGGCGACGCCTCGCCCTACGTCGCGTTGCGCCCGCTCCTCGGGAGTGAGCTGTCGAGCGAACCCGCGGCCTACCTGTCCGCCTCCGGGATCGAGGCACCGGCCGGGGACGAGCTGCCGGACGCGGCGCTCGTCTGTGCGTGCAACGCCGTCACCGCGGGCTCGGTCCGCGAGGCGATCGCCGGCGTGCACGGCGAGGCCTGCACGGAGCTCGGCCCGCTCAAGGCCTGTTCACGGGCCGGCACCCAGTGCGGCTCGTGCGTCCCACTCGTCAAGAAGATCCTCGAGACGGAGCTGACGAAGTCCGGTATCGCCGTGTCGCGCGCCCTCTGCGAGCACTTCGCCCTGTCTCGGCAGGAACTGTTCGAGTCCATCCGGGTGCTCGGCCTCACCTCCTTCGACGACATCCTCGCCCGGTTCGGCGTCGGTCGCGGCTGCGACGTCTGCAAGCCCGTGGTCGGCTCCATCCTCGCCAGTCAGCAGGGCGGCTACATCCTCGACGGTGGGCGCGGCACACTCCAGGACACGAACGACCGTGCGCTCGCGAACATGCAGAAGGACGGCACCTACTCGGTGGTCCCGCGGATCCCCGGCGGTGAGATCACGCCCAAGAAGCTCGCGGTGATCGCGCAGGTCGCCACCGACTACGGGCTCTACACGAAGATCACGGGCGGGCAGCGCATCGACCTCTTCGGGGCCCGACTCGAGCAGTTGCCGGAGATCTGGCGCATCCTGGTCGACGCCGGGTTCGAGTCCGGCCAGGCCTACGGCAAGTCCCTCCGCAACGTGAAGAGTTGCGTCGGGTCGAGCTGGTGCCGGTTCGGGGTGCAGGACTCCGTCTCCATGGCGGTCTTCCTCGAACTCCGCTACCGGGGGCTCCGGGCGCCGCACAAGTTCAAGTTCGGCGTGTCCGGCTGTGCCCGTGAGTGCGCTGAGGCTCGTGGGAAGGACGTCGGGATCATCGCGACCGAACAGGGGTGGAACCTGTATGTGGGCGGAAACGGCGGGTTCCAACCGACGCACGCGCAGCTCCTCGCGGGTGACCTCGACGACGAGATGCTCATCCGGTACATCGACCGGTACCTCATGTACTACATCCGCACGGCCGACCGTCTCCAGCGCACGGCACGGTGGATGGAGGACCTCGAGGGCGGACTCGACCACGTCCGGGAGGTCGTCGTCGAGGACTCGCTCGGGCTCGCCGCCGATCTCGAACAGGCGATGGCCGCCCATGTCGAGGGCTACGAGGACGAGTGGGCCGCCACCCTCGCCGACCCGGAGCGCCTCCGACGGTTCCGTTCCTTCGTCAACGAACCGGGCGAGGCGGAGCCCGGGTTGCCGCGCGTGGCCGAACGCGGCCAGTACCGACCGGCCACGGCTGCGGAGGTCGAACGCGGCGAGGCCGTCTACGTCGCAGGGCCTACCATTCCAGTGAGAGAAGGGGCGTAGATGTCGCGTGCAGGCAGGGTCACCCTGGTCGGTGGCGGACCGGGCGATCCCGCGTTGCTGACCGTCGCCGCGGTGGAAGCCCTGCGCGACGCCGACGTCGTGCTCTACGACCGACTCGCCCCGCATGACGCCCTCCCTTCCCTCGCACCGAACGCCCTCCTCGTCGACGTCGGCAAACGCCCGGGCCACCACCCGATCGGGCAGGAGGGCATCGAGACCGTCATGGTCCAGCACGCCCTGGACGGTGCGGCCGTCGTCCGCTTGAAGGGCGGCGACCCGTACGTGTTCGGCCGTGGTAGCGAAGAGGTGCTCGCCTGCCATCGCGCGGGCGTCCCCGTCCGCGTCATCCCCGGCGTCTCGAGCGCCGTCGCCGTACCCGCCGCCGCCGGGATCCCCCTCACCCATCGGAACCTGAGCCGGCTCTTCACGGTGGTGAGTGGTCACATGCCGCTCTCCGACGACGAACACCGTCACCTCGCCGGGCTGGGTGGCACGATCGTGGTCCTCATGGGTATCGGCACCCTGCCCTCCGTCTCCCAGGGACTGCTCACCGCGGGACTCGCCGCCGACACCCCGGTCGCGATCATCGAGCGCGGTTACAGCGAGACCCAGCGGACGACGATCGCGGACCTCGGTTCGATCCTCCACGTGGCGGCGGCTGCCGGGGTGCGATCCCCGGCGGTCATCGTGATCGGCCACGTCGTCTCCTTCGCGTTCGACGGCGACGCCGAGGCCGCCGAGCTCCTGGAGCGGGCAGAACGCCTGGCGGCGACGGCATGACCGACGCCACGGCGGGATCGCCGGACCCCGGCCCCGACGTCACCTCGCCGGTACCGGGGTTCCGCGCGGACCAGCTCGAGGGGTTCCGGATCGGCGTGACGAGCGACCGCCGGTCGCAGGACCTCATCGACGCCTTCGAGCGACGCGGCGCCACGGTCGTGCACGCCCCGACGCTCCGGATCGCCCACGCTCAACACGACGAACCCCTCATCGACGACACGCGCGACATCATCGCGGCACGTCCGGACGTGCTCCTCGCCACGACCTCGTACGGCGTCCGCCGGTGGTTCGAGGTGGCCGACGCCGCCGGACTCGGCGACGAGCTCGTCGACGCGCTCGCCGACACGGACATCCTCGTCCGCGGCCCGAAGGCGCGTGGGGCCGTTCGGGCTGCGGGCCTGAACGACGTCGGTATGAGCGACCGCGAGACCACCGCCTCCCTCGTCGACAAGGTCCTGGCCGAGTACCCGGCAGGCCTCCGGGTCGCCGTCCAACTGCACGGGTACACCGATGAGCGACAGCTCGAGCGCCTCCGCGCCGTGCATCCGGAGGTGCACACGGTCGCCCCGTACCGGTGGACGGACCCGGACGCCACCGACGAACGCGTGCGCCGGCTCGTGGACGCCATCGTGAGCGGATCGCTCGACGCGGTCACCTTCACGAGTGCACCATCGGTCGT
The DNA here is from genome assembly GCF_001421315.1 of Plantibacter sp. Leaf1. Classification (NCBI taxonomy): domain Bacteria; kingdom Bacillati; phylum Actinomycetota; class Actinomycetes; order Micrococcales; family Microbacteriaceae; genus Plantibacter; species Plantibacter sp. Leaf1. Next base: position 706,982 of record NZ_LMJX01000002.1, read on the forward strand.
CGCCCTCTTCACCGCCGCCGAGGCCCTCGGACTCGAGGACGCCGTCGTCGACGCGTTCCGCCACGACGTGCTCTGCGCGGCGGTCGGCCCCGTCACGGCCGCACCGCTGCTGGCGCAGGACATCGAGCCCATCGTCCCCGAACGGTTCCGCATGGGGGCGCTCATCCGACTCCTCTGCGAACACCTCGAACAGCACGCGATCCTCCGCGCCGAGACGCTGCACGGTCCCATCGCCATCCGCGGAGCCATCGTCGAACTCCCCGGGTCCCGCGTGCGGCTCCCCCCGAACTCGCTCGCGCTGCTGCGAGCGCTCGTGCGCGCCAACGGCGCGGTCCTCTCACGGTCTGCCCTCGCCGACGCCCTCCCGGCGGCGGCCGACCACCACGCCCTCGAAGTGCAGATGAGCCGACTGCGCCAGGCACTCGGCGTCCCCGGCCTCATCAACACCATCGTCAAGCGCGGCTACCGACTCGACGTCTGACCCGTTCGAGCCGACGCGCGCGTCCGACCGAGCCCGACCGCGTCCCGACGGTCCGCGTCCTCACGGTCGTCGACGAGCGGTGTGAGCAGGAGGTGACGCAGGTGTTACGTGGGCGGTCGGACGCCGAAACACGGCGTCGATAGCGTCGGAGACAGCACCTCTCCCGCTTCACCGAACGCTCGGAGCAGTCATGACCACGAACCTCGACGCAGCAGACACGACGCCGACCACCGCCCCGACGGCCGGAGCCCCGGTCGCCCTGATCCACCGCCCGGGGCGCTGGATCGACGGCTGGAACCCTGAGGACACGGCCTTCTGGGAGCGTGAGGGTCGGAGCATCGCCGGGAGGAACCTGCGGTGGTCGATCTTCGCCGAGTTCCTCGGCTTCGTCGTCTGGCAGCTCTGGAGCATCGTCGTCGTGATGTTGCCGAGTGCGGGGTTCTCCTTCTCCACCGCCGAGACGTTCTGGCTGATCTCCATGCCGAGTCTCGTCGGCGCCACCCTCCGGTTCCCCTACTCGTTCATGGTCCCGAAGTTCGGCGGACGCAATTGGACGATCATCTCCGCCGGGCTGCTCCTCATCCCGTCGATCGCCCTCGCGCTCTGCGTGGGCAATCCTGACACCCCCTTCGGCGTCATGCTCGTCGTCGCCGGACTCGCCGGCTTCGGCGGCGGCAACTTCGCCAGTTCCATGTCCAACATCACCTACTTCTACCCGCAGCGGGAGAAGGGGTGGGCGCTCGGCTTGAATGCGGCCGGCGGCAACCTCGGTGCCGCGGTCGCGCAGTTCGTCGTACCCATCGCGGTCACGATCGGTGCGGCGGCCAGCCTCAATCTGAGCCTGGCCGGCTGGATCTGGGTGCCGCTCATCCTGGTGGCTATGGTCGGCGCGTACCGCTCCATGGACAACCTGTCGTCCGCGAAGGCCGATCTCCGCGGGTCCGCGGCCGCGCTCCGCGAACCGCACCTCTGGCTCCTCGCCGTGCTCTACATCGGTACGTTCGGATCCTTCATCGGCTTCGCGAGCGTCTTCCCCAAACTCATCGCGGATCAGTTCCCCGCGTTCTCGACGTTCGCCGTGGGTTCCGCCTCGATCTCCCTCGCGTTCCTCGGAGCCTTGATCGGTTCCCTGGCCCGGCCCTTCGGCGGACGGCTCGCAGACCGCTTCGGTGGTGCGGTCGTGACGATGAGCGCGTTCGCGGTCATGGCGCTCGGTGCGCTCGCGGTGCTCTGGACCCTTCCGCTCGCGAACTTCTGGCTCTTCCTCGGATGTTTCCTGCTCCTGTTCGTGGCCGCCGGCGTCGGCAACGGCTCGACGTACCGGATGATCCCCAGTGTGTTCGCCGCACGTTCCGGGCTGCAGGACGCCCACCAGCGCGGTGGCGATGTGACGACGCAGCGGAAGGCGGCGGCCGCCCTGGGACTCATCTCCGCGATCGGTGCGTACGGCGGCTTCGTGATCCCGCAGATCCTCGGCCTCTCGCACGGTGCCACCGGCAGCTACTCGTCCGCGTTCATCGGGTTCGTCGGGGCGTACGTCGTCCTCTTCGCGATCACCTTCCTCGTCTACTTCCGGAGGAACGCCTCGCTGGCCGGTCAACGGCTGTGAGCGACCGTCCCGTCCACGTCTGACCGAAGGACACCGCATGCCGCGTTCCACCGCCCCGGCGACCGACACCCACTGCCCCTACTGCGCCCTCCAGTGCGCGATGTCCCTCACCCGGGCACCCACGGTGGACGGCGTGGCTCCGCGGCTCCCACTCGAGGTCTCGGGACGGGACTTCCCGACCAACCGGGGAGGCCTCTGCAAGAAGGGGTGGACGTCCGGCGAGCTCCTCGGGCGGGGCGACCGCCTCAAGGCCCCGCTCGTGCGGAACGCCGCCGGGGCGCTGGTCGAGACGAGCTGGGACACCGCGTTGGATCTCGTCGCCTCGACCATCCTGCGGATCCGCGAGGCACGCGGAGCGGACGCCGTCGGGGTGTTCGGAGGCGGCGGACTCACGAACGAGAAGGCCTACCAGCTGGGCAAGTTCGCGAGGATCGCGATCGGCACGAGTCGGATCGACTACAACGGGCGGTTCTGCATGTCGTCCGCGGCGGCCGCGGGCAACCGGGCGTTCGGGATCGACCGGGGGCTGCCGTTCCCGCTCGAGGACCTCGACGGCGCATCGACCGTCCTCCTCCTCGGGTCGAACGTCGCGGAGACCATGCCGCCGTTCATCGGTCATCTCACGGGTGCGCAAGCCGCCGGCGGTCTCATCGTCGTCGACCCGCGTCGTTCGGCGACCGCCCGACTGACCGAGCAGCAGCGTGGCATGCACGTGCAACCCGCCCCGGGCACCGACCTCGTCTTCCTGCTGGGGCTGACGCACCTCGTCCTCGTCGAGGGGCTCGCCGACCTCGACTACCTCGAGCGCCGCACGACGGGGCTGGGTGCGCTTCGGCGCAGCGTCAGCGCCTGGTGGCCGGAACGGGTCCAGTCGGTCACGGGCGTGCCCACCACGGTGCTCCGCGAGGTCGCGCATCGACTCACCACGGCCGGCGGGGGCACCTACATCCTCACGGGTCGGGGCGTCGAGCAGCATGTCGACGGCACCGACACGGCCACCGCGGCCATCAACCTCGCGCTCGTCCTCGGCCTGCCTGGCCGGCCGGGGTCCGGCTACGGCACCCTCACCGGTCAGGGCAACGGCCAGGGCGGTCGGGAGCACGGGCAGAAGTGCGATCAGCTGCCGGGGTATCGGAAGATCACCGATCCCGAAGCGCGCCGTCACGTCGCGGGTGTCTGGGGCGTCCCCGTCGAGTCGATCCCCGGCCCCGGTCTCCCGGCCGTCGCCCTGCTGAACACGCTCGGAGATGCCGACGGCGTGCACGCGCTCCTCGTCCACGGCTCGAACGTCGTCGTCTCGGCACCCAACGTGCAGACGGTCCGCGATCGCCTGGAGCGTCTCGAACTCCTGGTGGTGTGCGACTTCTTCCTCTCCGAGACCGCCGCGCTCGCCGACGTCGTCCTCCCCACCACCCAATGGGCTGAAGAGGAGGGCACCATGACGTCCTTGGAGGGCCGGGTCATCCGCCGACGGCTGGCCGTCGATCCTCCGGCGGGTGTCCGGAGCGAACTCTGGATCATGCGCGAGCTGGCGCGTCGACTCGACGCCCCCGGTCGGTTCGACGTGGACCCGGCCCTGGTCTTCGACGAGCTGGCGGCAGCGTCGGCCGGTGGTGTCGCCGACTACTCGGGTCTCAGCCATGCCCTGCTCGACACCGGCATCGCCGCCCATTGGCCGTTCCCGGCGGGCGGTTCCGGCACCCCACGGCTGTTCAGCGAACGGTTCGCCCACGACGACGGTCTGGCGCGTCTCGTCCCCGTCCGTCCCGCCGTCGGATCGGAGTCCGTCGACGCGGAACACGAGCTCACCCTCACGACCGGTCGGCTGCTCGAGCACTACCAGTCCGGGACCCAGACACGCCGCGTCCCGGAGCTCGACGACGCCCGCCCCGCTGTGTTCGTCCAGCTCCACCCGGCAACCGCTGCACGTCTCGGCATCGTCGAGGGCGGAATGGTCGAGTTGTCGAACCGTCGTGGAACCCTCACTGCGCGGGCGAGCATCGACCTCGACATCCGTCACGACACCGTGTTCCTTCCGTTCCACTTTGCCGGTGCGGCCTCGGCGAACCTCCTGACGCAGGACGCCGTGGACCCGGTCTCCGGCATGCCCGACTTCAAACGCGCGGCGGTCCGCGTGCGTCCGGCCGTCCACGGCGGATCCCCCGTGCCCGCTGCCGCCGGGGTCGGTGCACGATCATGAACGCCCAGCGTCGCGGCCCACTCCGGATCGTCCTCATCGGCTTCGGGCCGGTGGGCGCGCGGTTCGCCGAGGAGCTCGCCCCCGGTGTCCGCGCAGGCGACGTCGCGCTGACCGTGATCGGCCAGGAGCCCGTCGACGCCTACAACCGTGTCCTCGTCGCCGAACACGCCACCGGTTCCGCACAGCTCGCCGACATGACCCTCGTCAGCGCCCGGGACTTGGCCGACGACGGCATCAGGGTGCTCCTCGGCGCAACCGCGACCCGGATCGATCGCGTGGGCCGGACAGTGGAACTCGACCGTGGAGACGCACTCCCCTACGACCATCTCGTACTCGCGACCGGAGCACGGGCGAACGTCCCGACCCTCGACGGCATCGATCGGTGGAGACGCGACCTCCCGGCACTGGAGAAGTACGGTGCGCGTCTCATGGGGTCGGATCACGCCCTCCCGGCCGGGGTGTGCGCCATGCGCGACCTCGACGACGCCGACACCGTCGCTGCGGTCGTACGGACTGGCGGACGGATCGTCGTCCTCGGCGCGGGTGTGCTGGGCCTCGAGACGGCTCTTGCGGCGGCGAGGGCCGGGGCCGACGTGGTCGTCGTCCATCACGGCCCCACGCCGATGCCACGCAACCTCGATCGCGGCGCCGGCTCCGTCCTGTCCACAGCGCTGCGCGCAGCGGGTGTCGAGGTCGTGGCGAACAGTCGAGCGGAGGCGGTGGGCTACCGGGACGACCCGGCTGGCGGTCGCCGGTTCGACGCGCTCATCACCGCGGACGGCAAACGGATCGCGGGAGACCTGCTCCTGTTGTCGTGCGGCGTGAGCGCCCGGTCGGACCTCGCGGTCCTCGCCGGGCTCCGAGTGGGCGCCGGCGTCCTCGTCGACGAAGCGCTCACCAGTTGGTCCGACGAGCGGATCTCGGCGATCGGAGACTGCGCGCACGTCCTCACCCCGACGCCGGAGCGCCGCACTGAACGGGTCGTGCCCGGTGGCCCCTCCGGGCTCATCGGTCCGGGATGGCGGCAGGCGGAGTGGCTCGCTGCCCACCTCCTCCGAGCGGGTGCGGCGGCCGACGACCGGCGAGGTCTGCTCACGCCCCCGCCCGTCGAACGAGCGAGTCCGGTCGCGCTCAAGGCCACAGGAGTCGACGTGGTCGCGGTCGGCGACGTCGAGGTCGACCCCTGGGACGTCTCCCCCGAGCCTGCGGACCCCTGCGGGCTCCACGTCTCGGCGAGGCGCAGCGTCTCGGTCTGGGCGGACCCCGACCACGGCCGGTACGTGAAGATGGTCACCCGCGCCGGCGTCTTGAGCGCGTTCGTGGCGGTCGGGATGCCTCGGGCCGCCGCCGAGCTGACCCTGCTCTACGAGAGCGGTGGCGAGCTGCCCGCGGACCGTTCCGTGCTGCTCCGTCTGGACGGGCCGGACGCCGTCGGCGCGACGTCAGTCGACGCCTTCGCGCCGACCACGACCGTCTGCACCTGCAACGGTGTGACGGTCGGCAGGATCCGGGAGGCTGCGGAGGCCGGCAGCACGACGGTCTCCTGCATCGGGAAGGCGACCCGCGCCGGCACCGGGTGCGGCGGGTGCACCGACCGGATCACGGCGGTGTTGGAGCGGGTCGCGGCGGGCGAGCACCAGGGCGAGCCGATCGCCGTGTGACGCTCCCGGGAACGACGACGGCGGAGGCGCCTGCTGCATGCAGCTGACGACTCCGCCGTGCGGTGCGAACCGGAGTGCGGCTCGGAACGGTGTTACTCGGGCCTCGGCGTCCCGGTCTCCTCCGGAGCCGTCTCCGACTCCTCGGATGCTTCTGCCTCCGGGGCGTCGGCGTCCGGGGCATCGGCGACCGATGCGTCCGGAGCGTCGTCCGCCTCGGGGAGCTCCTCGAAGAGCCCGGTCGGCGGCGTGACCGTCACGATCCCGGCGGCGACGTCCACAGCCGGGACGATGGCCTTGACGAACGGGACCATGACTTCGCCGTCTCGTGTCTTGACGATCAGGAGGTCCTGCGAGGGGAAGTGCTCGACCCGCGCGACGGTTCCGACCGACGCACCATCACGATGCACCGCCAGACCGACGAGCTGGTGGTCGTACCACGCGTCTTCCTCGGCCGGCAGCTCCGTCGGGTCCTGTTCGACCCACAGGATGGCCTTGACCAGGGTTTCGGCTTCGCTGCGATCGGTGATCCCGACGAAGAACGCCACCGGCTGGCTGTTGTACCAGCGGAGCTCGATGAGCTCGAGTGACTTACCGCGCCATTTGGAGCCGGCGGGGACCTGCAGGGTGAAGCTCGCACCTGGCGTGAACCGGTGTTCCGGCTCGTCCGTGTAGAGCTCGACCTTCAGGGCGCCCTTCAGGCCATGTGCCTTCGTGAGCCGGCCGACCCGCAGTTGGGTCTTCGGCTCCGTCTCCTCAGCCACCTAGGCGCTTGCGCCGGTGGCGTCCGTGTCGACCACGTCGACTCGGACCCGCCGGCCGTCCGCCAACGCAGCCACCAGGGTGCGGAGGGACTTGGCCGTCCGGCCGGCACGACCGATGACCCGGCCGAGGTCCTCGGGGTTCACACGAACCTCGAGGACCTCGCCACGGGCGGAGTTCTGTGCCGTGACGCGAACGTCATCCGGGTGATCGACGATCCCCTTGACGAGGTGTTCGAGCGCGGGAGCGAGCAAGGCTACGCCTGCTCTGCTTCGGCGGCGTCAGCGGCGGGAGCCTCGGCCTCGGCCGGAGCAGCCTTGGCCGGAGCCTCGGCCTTCGGCTTGAGGACGGGCTTCTTCTTCTCGTCGGCGACGAAGGCGGCCTTCGGCTCCTTGACGCGGACGGTGCTGACCGCGTCCTTGTCGCCCTTGAACTTGCCCCAGTCGCCCGTGAGCTTGAGGAGCGCTGCGACCTGCTCGGTCGGCTGCGCGCCGACGCTCAGCCAGTACTGTGCGCGCTCGGAGTCGACCTCGATGAACGAGGGCTCCTCGGTGGGGTGGTACTTGCCGATCTCCTCGATGACACGGCCGTCGCGCTTCGTGCGCGAGTCGGCGACGACGATGCGGTAGAACGGCGCGCGGATCTTGCCGAGACGCTTGAGACGGATTTTGACAGCCACGATTCTCCTGAATGATGTGATGTTTGATGTGCTCGCTGCCGAAAGGTGGGGCCACACGCTCGACGCGAAAACTGTGGTTGCTGCGGGCGTCGGATAGAGGGTCGAACTCCGCGCAGACTCAACTCTCTATTCTGCCAGACATCGGCCGATCTGGGTAATCCTGCGACACGGGGGCGGAAGGACCGGCGTACCGCGTGGAAGGATGGGCTGGCGCACGGCACCCGGCCGTGCCCTGCGGGAGGTCGACGCCAATGCCCATCGAGTTCGCCAGCTCCGAGCGTTCGACCGTCGGCCTCGAGTGGGAGGTCGCCCTCGTCGACCGCGACACCGGGGATCTCGTCGCCTCCGCCGACACCGTGCTCTCGGAACTCCGCGGCGACGACGGTTCCGAGCACGCGCAGATCACGAACGAACTGCTGCTCAACACGCTCGAGCTCGTCTCCGGGGTGCACCACACCGTGCCGGAGGCGATCGCCGACCTCGAGGGGCAACTGGCCGAGGTGCGCGCCATCACCGATCCCATGGGCGTGGAGCTCATCTGCAGCGGCTCCCACCCGTTCGGGCAGTGGTACGACCAGCAGGTGACCGACAAGCCGCGCTACCACAAGCTCATCGACCGCACGCAGTGGTGGGGCCGGAACATGATGATCTGGGGCGTCCACGCCCACGTCGGCGTCGAGACGGTCGACAAGGTCCTGCCGATCATGAACGGGCTGTTGACCTACCTCCCGCATCTCCAGGCACTGTCCGCGTCGAGCCCCTACTGGGGTGGTGTCGACACCGGGTACGCGTCGAACCGCGCGCTCATGTTCCAGCAGCTCCCGACCGCGGGCCTCCCCTATCAGCTCTCCGACTGGGAGCAGTTCGAGGCGTACGTGGACGACCTGACGGTCACGGGCATCATCGAGGACCACACCGAGGTCCGCTGGGACGTGCGACCCTCACCGCAGTGGGGCACCGTCGAGATGCGCGCCTGCGACGGCGCGTCGACCGTGGGCGAGTTCGCCGCACTCGCCTCCCTCATCCACTGCCTCACCGAGCACCTCTCCGATCGCCTGGACGACGGCGAGCGGCTGCAGACCCTGCAACCCTGGTACGTCCGGGAGAACAAGTGGCGCGCGGCGCGGTACGGGCTCGACGCGGAGATCATCCTCGACTCCTCCGGTCACGAACGGTTGGTGACGGACGACCTGCACGACCTGCTCGACACCCTCGCGCCGATCGCGCGGCGGCTCGGCTGCTCGGAGGAGCTGGCGAGTATCGCCTCGATCATCGACCACGGTGCGAGCTACCAGCGTCAGCTCGCGGTCGCCCACGCGAACGGCGGTAGCCTGCAGGCCGTCGTGAGCGCGCTCGCGAAGGAGCTGCGACACGGGGTCCAGCCGACCGCCTGACGAGGCGGAGTCATTCGTCGCGGTCGAGCGTTCCGATCCGCGCGCCGGCGTCGTCGGTCACGACCAAGCGCTCACCGTCGTCCGACAGGGCGACCTCGGCGATCGCCCGGAGCCACGTGTCGACGCCGGGGCATGCCATGAGCGTGCCCGCGACATCGGAGACCGCGACCGAGTCGTCCTCGGCCCGCCAGGAGCCGGAGAGGCTGTTGCACCCGTCGGAACCGGTGACCCGACCGTCGTCGGCGAAGACCAGGTGGGGCTCCGCTGCGCCGCTACCGTCGCCCCACGTTCCGACGACGCGCTCTCCGACGCCACCGGTGGAGCAAGCGGCGAGCAGCGCGGCCACGAGGACGACGCCGATGGCCGTCGCCGGCACCCTCAGCGCACGCATCCCGCCACCGCCGGTGTCAGCGACCCAGGAACTTCTGGAGTTCGGCGAGTTCAGCCTCGGTCGGCGCCTTCGTGCCCGCCGACGCGCCGCCACCGAGCCCGAAGCCCGCACCGGTTGCCGGGGCCTGCGCCTCGACGACACCGGCGTTCTCCGCTGCCCGCTTGGCCGGGTTCCCTGATCGGGAACCCTTCTTCTTCGCCTGAGGCTTCGGACGGTTCGTCCGTGCGCCGGGGACCGGGCCCATGCCGGGGATGTTCGGAACGCCGCCCTTGGCGACCGTCTTCATCATCTTGGCAGCTTGCTCGAACCGGTTCACCAAGGCGTTGACCTCGGTCACCGTCATGCCGGAACCCTTGGCGATCCGCAGCCGGCGCGAGCCGTTCAGGATCTTCGGGTTGGTGCGCTCGGCGGTCGTCATCGACTGGATGATCGCCTCGGTGCGCACGATCTCGCGCTCGTCGAAGTTCTGGAGCTGCTCCTTCATCTGGCCCATGCCAGGGAGCATGCCCATCATCTTCTTGATGGAGCCCATCCCCCGCAGCTGCTGCATCTGCTTGAGGAAGTCGTCGAGGGTGAACGAGTCGGTCGCGAACTTCTCGGCGACCTTGCGCGCCTCGTCCTCGTCGAAGTTCTGCTGCGCCTGCTCGATGAGGGTGAGGATGTCACCGAGGTCGAGGATCCGGCTGGCCATGCGGTCGGGGTGGAAGGGCTCGAAGTCGTCGAGGCCCTCGCCGGTCGACGCGAACATGATGGGACGGCCCGTGACCGAGGCGATCGAGAGGGCGGCTCCACCGCGTGCGTCACCGTCGAGCTTCGACAGCACGACACCGGTGAAGTCGACGCCGTCGAGGAAGGCCTTCGCCGTCGCGACGGCGTCCTGTCCGATCATCGCGTCGATGACGAAGAGCACCTCGTCGGGGTCCACCGCCTTGCGGATGTTCGAGGCCTGCTTCATGAGCTCGGCGTCGACACCGAGTCGACCGGCGGTGTCGACGATGACCGTGTCGTAGAGCTTCTGCTCGGCGAACTTCACGCCGTCGCGCGCGACCTTCACCGGGTCGCCGACGCCGTTGCCCGGCTCAGGCGCGTAGACGGGGACACCCGCCTGTTCCCCGACGACCTGGAGCTGCGTGACCGCGTTCGGCCGCTGGAGGTCCGAAGCGATGAGCAACGGCGTGTGGCCGTCCTTCTTGAGCCACTTGGCGAGCTTGCCCGCGAGCGTCGTCTTTCCGGCACCCTGGAGGCCGGCGAGCATGATGACGGTCGGCGGCTTCTTCGCGAACTCGAGCCGGCGCTGCTGACCACCGAGGATCGTGATGAGCTCGTCGTTGACGATCTGCACGACCTGCTGCGCCGGGTTCAGCGCCTTGCTCACCTCATCGCCGAGTGCGCGTTCGCGGACGCGACCGGTGAAGTCCTTGACGACGTCGAGTGCGACGTCCGCGTCGAGGAGTGCGCGGCGGATCTCGCGGACGGTGCCGTCGACATCGGCAGCGGAGAGCTTGCCCTTGGTGCGGAGGTTCTTGAACGTGTCCGCGAGGCGGTCAGAGAGGGTACCGAACGTTGCCATGATCCCTCCAGTTTAGGGCAGTCGGCGTCCTGGTCCCGTCGATCGATCGGAACCGCCGGAGATGAGTATTTGGACGGCGTCCAAGAATGCTATCGTGGCCGCCATGACAGAGCTCCTCCTCGCCGGACTCGCCCCGGCGTTCGTCCCCTACCTCGACGGCTGGGCGCTGCAGCGCCGGGTGCACGCGGCCGTGGTCGCCGGCACCGGCCCCGAACAGTTGATCCTCTGCGAACACGAGCCGGTGTACACGGCAGGCAAGCTGACGCGCGCCGACGAACGTCCGGACGACGGGACGCCGGTCGTCGCCGTGGACCGTGGTGGGCGGATCACCTGGCACGGCCCCGGACAGCTCACCGGCTACCCCATCGTCCGCCTGCCGGAGCCCGTGGACGTCGTCGCCCACGTGCGTCTGCTCGAGGAGGTCATGCTGCGGACGATCGCCGAGCTCGGTGTCGCCGGGCGGCGGATCGACGGACGATCCGGCGTCTGGGTGGATCCGGCGGGCGGTGGCCCCGCGGCGAAGATCGGCGCCGTCGGCGTGCGCATCCAAGCCGGGGTCGCGATCCACGGCTTCGCCCTCAACTGCAGCAACTCGCTCGAGCCGTTCGAGCACATCGTCGCGTGCGGCATCGCCGATGCCGGTGTCACCACGATCAGCGAGGAGCTCGGCCGCACGGTCACGCCGGGTGACGTGGCTCATCGCGTGGCGGAACGGTTCGCAGACCTCCAACACGGTTGGCGGTTCACCTCCGCCCCTGCGGTCGGAGCGGTCGCGTGAGCGCCTGTGGTGCACCGGCACCCGATGCCGCGGCGGACACCGGCGGTCGCAAACTGCTGCGGCTCGAGGTCCGCAACGCGCAGACGCCCATCGAGCGGAAACCCGACTGGATCAAGACCCGCGCGACGATGGGCCCCGAGTATCGGCAGCTCCAGACCCTCGTGCAGGAGGAGGGGCTGCACACGGTGTGCCAGGAGGCCGGGTGCCCGAACATCTTCGAGTGCTGGGAGGACCGCGAGGCGACCTTCCTCATCGGCGGCTCGCAGTGCACCAGGCGGTGCGACTTCTGCCAGATCGACACCGGCAAACCCGCCGACTACGACCGCGACGAGCCGCGCCGGGTCGCCGACTCCGTGCAGCGCATGCGGCTCCGCTACGCGACCGTGACGGGTGTGGCCCGCGACGACCTTCCCGACGAGGGCGCGTGGTTGCACGCCGAGACCGTCCGCCGCATCCACGAGACCAACCCCGGCACGGGTGTGGAGATCCTCGCGACCGACTTCTCCGGCAACCCCGACCTCCTCGGCGAGGTGTTCGCCTCACGTCCCGAGGTGTTCGCGCACAACGTGGAGACGGTGCCCCGCATCTTCAAGCGGATCAGGCCCGCGTTCCGGTACGAGCGGTCGCTCGACGTCCTCACCCAGGCCAGGGCCGCCGGGCTCATCACGAAGTCCAACCTCATCCTGGGCATGGGCGAGGACCGGAGCGAGATCAGCCAGGCGCTCGAGGACCTGCACGAGGCGGGCACGGACATCATCACCGTCACGCAGTACCTGCGCCCGACGCCTCGGCATCTCCCCGTCGACCGATGGGTGAAACCGCAGGAGTTCCTCGAGATCAAGGAGGAGGCCGAGGAGATCGGGTTTCTCGGTGTGCTGGCCGGTCCGCTCGTCCGCTCCTCTTACCGGGCCGGTCGCCTCTGGGCGCAGTCCATGACGGCGAAGGGACTGCCGGTCCCCGAGGGCCTACGCCATCTCGCGGACTCCTCGCTCGGGTTCGCCCAGGCGGTCTGAACGCCGGGGCTCCGTCCCGGGGCTGCGGCCCCGGGACTCAGTCCTCGCTCGTGACCCCGGTGACCTCGCCGTCGGAGCTGTAGGCCACCATGAGCACGCCGTCGAGCTGGTCGGCGTCGAGCGAGTACTCGAAGATCGCGAACGCCTCGTCGCCGTTGTGCTGATGCGGCGCGAACCCGACACTCAGCAGGGTCATCGATCGGATGACGTCGACGTCGCGGTCGCCGGACTCGTCGACGAGGACGTCCGGCAAGGACTCGCCCAGCTCCTCGACGGCCTGGATGATGTACTCCGTGACCTCCGAGGTGCGGTCGTCGACCTCGCCCAGCATCGCTTCGCGGGAGCGCAGGTCGAAGCCCTCGAGGGCCAGGATCATCGCGGCCGCGAGGTCGAGCGCGTCGGCGGGGATCTCGTCCTCGTCGGGCGCGCTGAGCGAGATGGACACGGACTGCTCGCCCACGTCGATGTTGTCCGACCAGTACACGCCGCCGCCCGGCTCGGTCGCGATGATGCCGAAGTAGTCGTGCTCGATCGCCATCAGTTGCCCACCAGGTTCTGTGCGAAGACGTGGGGCGTGAAGCCGGTGAGGTCCCCGATCCCCTCACCCTGTCCGACGAGTTTGATCGGGATGCCGGTCTTCTCCTGGACGGCGAGGACGAACCCGCCCTTCGCGGAGCCGTCGAGCTTCGTCAGGACGAGCCCCGTCACGCCGGCGTGCTCGATGAACGCCTGCGCCTGCGACAGGCCGTTCTGCCCGGTCGTCGCGTCGAGGACGAGGAGCACCTCCGAGATGGGCGCCTGCTTCTCGACGACGCGCCGGATCTTCGACAGCTCGTCCATCAGCCCGCCCTTGGTCTGCAGCCGGCCCGCGGTGTCGATGATGACGATCTCGGTCCCCGTCCGCTTGGCGTACTCGATCGTCTGGAACGCGACCGAGGCCGGATCCTGGCCCTGCTGCTGGGGGCGCACGATCTGTGCCCCGGCGCGCTCCGCCCAGGTCGCGAGCTGTTCGACCGCCGCGGCACGGAAGGTGTCGGCCGCACCGACCACGACGCTGCGATCGTAGTTGCGGAGGAATTTCGCGAACTTGCCGATGGTCGTGGTCTTGCCGACCCCGTTGACGCCGACGACGAGGACCACCGCAGGGCGCTCGCTGAGCTTCAAGGTGGTGTCGAACTTCGACAGCCGCTCCTCGACCTCCTCGCGGAGCATCCGCTGCAGGTCGCGCGGATCGGTCGTGCGGTAGCGGTCGACGGAGGCGTGCAGACCGGTGACGATCGACTCGGTGACGTCGGGGCCGAAGTCGGCGCCGATGAGTGCGTCCTCGAGGTCCTCCCACGTCGTCTCGTCGATCGTCGGACGTTGGAACATGCCTTTGAGGGCACCGGAGAGCGACCAGGGTGTGCGTGCAGCCATGGTCTCAGCGTAGCCGTCGGCGGGGTGGTCCCGTCGCGGGACGGGGAACGATCAGCCGGCCCGTTCCTCGGCGACACGTTGACCGACCACGGCCGAAACGCCGTCCTGACGCATCGAGACGCCGTAGAGGGCGTCGGCGATCTCCATCGTGCGCTTCTGGTGCGTGATCACGATGAGCTGACTCGTCTGTCGGAGGTCCTCGAAGATGGTGAGGAGCCGCCCGAGGTTCGCGTCGTCGAGGGCCGCCTCGACCTCGTCCATGATGTAGAACGGGCTCGGTCGGGCTTTGAAGATGGCGATGAGCAGGGCCACAGCGGCGAGCGAGCGCTCCCCACCGGACAGGAGCGACAGGCGCTCGATCTTCTTGCCGGCGGGCTTCACCGACACCTCGATGCCCGTGGTGAGCATGTGGTCGGGGTCCGTGAGCGAGATGCTGCCGGTGCCGCCGGGGAATAGGATCGGGAACACCTCGGTGAACGCGGCTTCGGTGTCGGCGAACGCCGAGGCGAAGATCACCTCCATCTTCCCGTCGATGTCCTCGATGATCGACAGCAGGTCGGCGCGGGTGCTGGTGAGGTCGGCGAGCTGTTCGGTGAGGAAGCGGTGCCGTTGTTCGAGCGCGGCGAACTCCTCCAGGGCGAGCGGGTTGACCCGGCCGAGCTGCGCGTAGGTGCGCTCGGCGGCGGCGAGTCGTTTCTGCTGCTCGGCGCGGACGTACGGGGTCGTCGGCACCGCTGGCGCGTCGAGCTCCGACGTCTCGCCGGCGGGGCTCGCCTCCGCAGCCGCGTCCGCAGGAGCGTCCGTCGCCTCGCCGGAGGCGGCGGCGGCACCGGCGTCCTCGGGTTCCGGAGCCGTCCGGGCGGTGGCTCGCGGCGTCGGCGGGTCGACCGGCACGGGGACGTCCGGCCCGTACTCGGCGACGAGGATGTCCTCGACGAGTCCCAGCTCCGATCCGGCCCGCTCGAGGAGCCCGGACAGGTGCAGCTTCTTCTCGTAGATCTGGAGCTCGAGCCCGTGGACGCTCTCCGTGACGACCTGCAACCGTTGCCGGAGCGTGTGCTCCTCTCCACGCAGGCGCACGAGCTCGGCGTTCCGGCTGGATCTCGTCGCCTCGGCTTCCGCCAGGGCGACCCGCGCCTCGGTGACCGAGCGGTCGACCGAGTCGAGGACGGGTGGCAGCGCCTCGGTGACGGCGGTGGCCGCCGCCGCCTGCCGCGCCCGGATGACGGCCCGCCGTGCGGCCTCCTCCGCGGCTGCCTCGTCGGCCTGCCGCTGCCGTTCGAGGTTCGCGACCGCGAGCTCCTCCGCCCGGACGCGTTCACGTGCGGTCTCGAGGAGCAGGCGGTGCTGCACCTCGGCCTCTCGGGCCGCGTCGAGTTCGGCGGAGAGCGCGTCGCGGACCGTCACGTCGAGCAGCGGGCGTGGACGCGCCCGGGCGGTGTCGTGATCCTGCTTCGCGCGGTCGGCTGCCACGACGGCATCGGCGACGGCGGCGTCGGCGTTCGCCGCAGCCGCGAGGAGACGGTCGTGTTCCGCCTGGGCTGATTCGTACCGGACGGTCACCCGGTTGACCCGTTCGGCTTGCGAGGCGCGGTTGGCATCGAACTCGCGCAAGGCGTTGAGCGCGGCCTGCGCCGTCTGCTTCGCCTCCTGCAGGATCGTCCGCTGCTCACCCAGGGCGAAGCGTGCCCGTTCGATGAGTGACTCGACCTCGCCGTGTCGGTCGGCGGCCGCATCGCGTTCGGCCAGGAGTTCGATGCGACTCTGCGCGCCACCGCTCCCCCCACGCACGATGCTGTCGGTGACGACGGCGCCGTCCCTGGTCACGATCGTGAACGCCGTCAGCGCTGAGCCGAAGCGGTCGTACGCGTCGATCGCCTCGTCGAGGGAGTCGACGACGAGGACCGTCGCGAGGATCCCGAGGACACCGGGAGGCGCGTCCACCAGTTCGGCCGCCGAGGTGAACCCCGCCGGAGCGTCCGGCACCTCGCGGGTGCCGTCCGCGATGACGATCTCGACCCGGCCCAGCTCCCGGTCCGCGGCGTGGTCGAGCGCCCGACGGGCAGCGTGTCGATCGACCGCGACCGCCGCCTCGGCGAGCGTGCCGAGCGCTGCGGCCACGGCCGCCTCGTGGCCGGGCCGGACCTGCACGCGGTCCGCGACGATCCCGTCGATCCCGTCGAGGCCGCTGCCGGCGAGTTCGGCCGACCCGGTCTTGAGGTCGAGTGCGCGGGAGAGCGCGCTCGTCTTGGCACCGAGCGAATCGCGTTCGCGTTCGAGCGCATGCAGCTGTTCGCGCAGGCGCTCGATCTCGCCCTCTGCGGCGGTCGCACCGCGCTGAGCCGCCTCGTAGGCGTCGTCGAGGCCGGAGTCGGCGGCGTCCGCGAGGGTCGGGTCGTCTCCGAGCGCTTCGACCTCCAGCCGGGCGGCGTCCAGACGGAGGACCGCCGCGTCGATGGCGTTCTGCTGACGCAGGGCCTCGCCGCGGACCGCGGCCAACTTGGACGAGGCGGCGTCCACGGCACCGGCGAGTTTCGACAACTCCAGGTCGTGTCGTGACACGAGGGCGCTCTGCGCGGCGATCTCGACGTCCACCGCGTCGAGCGCGGCGCGCTGCTCGGCGGTGGTCGCCTGCGCCTGTCGCAGGGCGAGTTCCGCTTCGACGACCGCCGCGCGAAGCCCGTCGATCTCCGCGGTGGCGTCGGCGACCATCTGTCTCGTGATCCGTGGTTCGGCAGCGACCTCGTCGGTCGCGGGTCCGAGCAACGCGAGCCGCTGATTGGCGAGCGTGTAGAGGTTCCGGAGCCGTTCCTGCACGCTCTCGAGCTCGAAGGTGATCCGTCGCGCGTCGTCGACCGCATCGCCCAGTTGCGTCTGCTCGATCCGGCGGATCCGCGACTCCGCCTGCTCCAACTGCTCCTGGAGCACGAGGCGCTCGCTGTGCCGTTCGCTCTCCGACCGGTTGTGCTCGTCGAGCGAGCGCCGGAGCCCGACGACGTCGTCGGCGAGGATCCTGGCGCGGGCGTCGCGCACGACCGCCGCGATCGTCTGTGCCTCCCGTGCGATCTCCGCTTGGCGTCCGAGCGGCTTCAGCTGCCGCCGGATCTCCCCGGCGAGGTCGCTCAACCGGGTGAGGTTGGTCTGCATCGCCTCGAGCTTCCGGAGGGTCTTCTCCTTGCGGCGACGATGCTTGAGGATCCCAGCGGCCTCCTCGATGAAGCCGCGCCGCTCCTCGGGCGTCGCACGGAGGACGGCGTCGAGCTGTCCCTGGCCGACGATGACGTGCATCTCGCGACCCAGGCCGGAGTCGCTGAGCAGCTCTTGGACGTCCAGCAACCGACAGGTGTCGCCGTTGATGGCGTACTCGCTGCCGCCGTTCCGGAACAGGGTCCGGCTGATCGTCACCTCGGTGTACTCGATGGGCAGGGCACCGTCGCTGTTGTCGATGGTGAGCGTGACCTCGGCCCGTCCGAGCGGTCCCCTCGTCGACGTGCCGGCGAAGATGACGTCCTCCATCTTGCCGCCGCGGAGGGTCTTCACCCCCTGCTCCCCCATGACCCAGGCGAGTGCGTCGACGACGTTCGACTTGCCGGAACCGTTCGGGCCGACGACGCAGGTGACGCCTTGCTCGAACGCGAAGGTGGTGGGGTGCGCGAAGGACTTGAACCCTTTGAGCGTCAGGCTCTTCAGGTACACGCGCACCTCCTCTCCCGCGTCGCGGATGCTGTGGACTACGGTAGCGAATCCGCCGACGGGCGAGGGACACCACGCGGTGCGGGCCGTCCGGGGCGGTCGTAGCATGGACCGCATCACCCAGGACGGTCTGGCGTGGGAGGGAGGCGACGATGCGCGTCACGATCGACGACGTGGAGATCCCGGCATCCGGGAGCTCGGCCGTGTTCGATGCGGTCCAAGAGGTCGCGAACACGCTCGAAGCGGAGATCTGGTCCACCGACGACTTCTCCCTGACCTCCACCATGACCCTTCCCGAGTACCGCGACCAGCGGTTCCAGCGACGCGTCCTGCTCGCCGCCGTCCTCGACGGCCGTGTGGTCGGTCGCGGCTGGCTCGGGTACGGCACCGAGGGCGACGCGGCGACCGCCTCCCTGGACGTCGGCGTCCTTCCCGAGGCGCGTCGTCGAGGGATCGGCACGGCTCTCCAGCTGGACCTCGAGCGGCGGGCCCTCGCCGCCGGCCGCCAGACGGTGACGGCGTTCACGCAGCACGCCGTCGACGACATCCCGTCCGACGAACCGCTCCTCGGCGCGAGCGTCGGCGAACGGGCGATCCCCGCGAACTCCGCGGCCAGCCGGTTCATGCTCGATCGCGGATACGCCCTCGCTCAGGTCGAGCGGACCAACCGCTGCGACCTCGCCACGACGCTCGGGAAGCTGCCGGACATCGTCGCGACGTCGACCGCGCGAGCCGGACACGCGTACCGCCTCGTGCACTGGGTGGACCGCACCCCTGATGAGCTGCTCAGCTCGCTCGCGACTGCCCGCGAACACATGGCGACCGACATCCCGGCCGCCGATCTGGAACTCGACCCAGAGGTCTGGACGCCCGATCGCGTCCGCGCCCGCGAGGATCAGCTGGCGGCGGCGGGCGACCACGCGATCGTCGTCGCCGCCGTCCACCGCGACAGCGGCGCGGTCGCCGGGTACAGCGAGCTCGTCCTCGGCGAGGGCAAGGTGCACGCGGAGCAGTGGGACACGCTCGTCCTCGCCGCCCACCGAGGGCACGGCCTCGGGCTCTGGATGAAAGCGGCGAACCTCCTCGCGCTCGCGGAGCGGGCACCGGAGCGGTCGAGGATCTACACCTGGAACGCCGATGAGAACGAACACATGCTCGCGATCAACGACCGACTCGGGTTCCGCATCGTCGGCTACTCGGGCCAATGGCAGCGCCGGCTCCCCCGCGACGCCTGAGCGTCACGTCCGGCGTTGGCAGACCGGACAGCGGTGCGATCCGCGGTTCATGAACTGTTCGCGCACGATGAACGTCCCACAGCGCGCGCACGGCTTCCCCTGCCGGCCGTAGGCGTTGAGGCTGTGGGCGAAGTACCCGGCCTGCCCGTTGACGTTCACGTACTGGGCGTCGAAGCTCGTGCCGCCCTCCGCCAGCGCCTTCGCGAGGACCTGCCGCACCTCGTCGAGCAGGCGCGCAGCGCGCGGACGGCTCAACCGGGCGGTCTCCTGCTCGGGATGGATGCGCGCCGCCCAGAGCGACTCGTCCGCGTAGATGTTGCCGATCCCGCTGACGAGGGTCTGGTCGAGGAGCGCCCGCTTCACCCCGGTCCGTTTCTCGCGCAGCCGTCGGAGGAAGACGGCGTCGTCGAAGGCGGGGTCCATCGGGTCGCGGGCGATGTGCGAGACCTGATCCGGCACCAGTGCGACGTCGTCACCGAACCCTCCGGCAGCACCGTCCAGCGTGGGGACGAGCGCCGTCACGGCCATGGACCCGAAGATCCGCTGATCGACGAAGTGGAGCCAGAGTTCCCCGTGTTCGGGATGCTCCAGCTGCAGTCGGATCCGCAGGAGTCGGTCGGCGTCGTCGCCCGGCGACCGCAGCAGCATCTGTCCGCTCATCCCCAGGTGGCCGACGATCGCCTCCTGGTCGTCGAGGGGGAACCACAGGAACTTCCCGCGTCGGACCGCCGAGCGGATCGTCCGCCCCGTCAACCGTGCCGTGAAGTCGGCGACACCGCTCGCGTGGCGGCGCAGGGAGCGTTCGTCGAAGACCTCGACGCCGGCGATGGTCGACCCACTGACGGCGGGCTCGAGGCCGGCGCGGACGACCTCGACCTCAGGGAGTTCCGGCACTGATCCTCGACCAGGCTTCCAGGGCGGCCGCCATCTCGGCGTGCTTCTTGCTCGTGCCGGAGCCCGTCGCGGTGACGGCGGTGCCGACCGTGACCGTCGCGACGAACCGACGGTTGTGGTCGGGACCGGAGCTGGCGATCTCGTACACGGGTGCCGGAGCACCGATCGCGGCGGCGGCCTCCTGCAGGCTCGTCTTCGGGTCCATCGCGGCCCCGAAGCGTTCGGGGTTCTCGAGCAACGGCGTCACCAGGCGCAGGACGAGCGCCGTGGCCGCGTCAGGACCGGCGGACAGGTAGGTCGCGCCGATGACGGCCTCCATCGTGTCGGCCAGGATGGACGCCTTGTCTCGGCCCCCGGTCTGGTCCTCGCCCTTGCCGAGCTTGATGCGCTCGCCCAGGCCGATCGAGCGGGCGACCTCGGCGAGCGCGATCGTCGACACGAGACTGGCCCGTCGCTTCGCGAGCTGGCCTTCGTCGAGGTGGGGGAAGTCACGGTAGAGCATCACCGTGACGGCCTGCCCGAGGATGGAGTCGCCGAGAAACTCCAGGCGCTCGTTGTGCGGGAGCCCACCGTGCTCGTACGCGTACGAGCGGTGGGTCAGCGCGAGGTCGAGGAGCTCGTAGGAGACATCGACATCCAGCTGCCGGGCACAAGCGACGACACCGGGGTCGGGCTCCGAGAAGGAGCCGACCCCGGTGTGGTCGGAATGGTTCGTGTTCACGCTGTTCGAACGCGGACGTTCAACAGAGCGATCAGACGTCTGCGACCTTGCGGCCCTTGTACTCGAGGTAGAGGGCGGTGCCCTGCGAGTCCTCGACGACCTTGGCGCGGTGCGGCAGGCTGTACGTGACGCGGCCGTTCTCCACCGTCTTCACGAGCGTCGGCACGGCGGCCTTCCACTGCGAGCGACGCGAGCGGGTGTTCGAGCGCGAGACCTTCCGCTTCGGGGGGTTTCCAGCCATGATCTATCTCTCTTCTGTGTCTGCAGCCGCGCCCGGGGCGCTGCTGGCGTCTGTGTCAAGTTCGGAGTCTGAGGACAAGCCCGCGAGCGCAGACCAGCGAGGATCTGCGACGTCTTGGGGGTGTCGTTCCGGACGTTCGGCCAACCGCTCACCGGTCTCGGGATCGAGTCCGGGGCAATCCGGCTGGCACACCGGCTGAAACGGTAATGCGAGAACTACCGCATCTCTGACCAGAGGTTCAAGATCCACGTGGTCGTCGTGAACCTCGAAGTCAGACGCTTCCGAATCAGGATACGCGAAAAGTTCCTGAATCTCGACTTCGACGGGCAGTTCGATGTCGCGGAGGCACCGACCGCACTCGCCGGTCGCCGTCGCATCGACGTCCACGGTGACGAGGATGCCCTCGTGCACGGACTCGAGACGGACCTGCTCGGAGAGCGTCGTGCCCTCCTGGACGGCGACGAGACCCTCGCCCCATCGCTCGGCGAGCACCACCTCGAGGTCGTGCTCACGCATCTCCCCAGGACGGTTCACCAGATCGCGCACGTTGACGCTGAACGGGGAGTTGTTGGTTCTCTTTCTAGCCACGATCGACGATTCTACGCCGAACGCGACCGAGGAGCCGCCCTAGCCCTCCTGCAGGAAGGAGGCCACGACCGGCGGAACGTACGGGCTGACGTCGCCACCGAGTGCGGCGACCTGCCTGACCAGCGAGCTCGAGACGTGGGCGTGCGCCGGGTCCGGGAGGAGGAAGACCGTCTCCACGCCGGCGAGGCTGCGGTTCATGATGGCCATAGGCGTCTCGTAGGCGACGTCGACCTGTGACCGGATGCCCTTGACGAGCACGCTCGCGCCGACGTCGGTGCAGTAGTCCACCAGCAGACCGACGTTCCACTGCGCCACCACGATGTTGTCCGGCAGGCCACCGTCCGTGATGGAGCGTTCGAGGAGCGACACGCGCTGCGGCATCGGCAGCAGTGCGGACTTGTCGGGGTTGTGCACGACGAGGACGTGGAGTTCGTCGAAGATCCGCGCCGCCCGCTCGATGACATCCAGGTGCCCCAGGGTGACGGGGTCGAACGATCCGGGGACGACGGCGATCCGCTTCATGGAGCCAGCCTAGCCGTGCTCAGTTCTTGGCGAGGGCGGCGCGGTCGGATTCGTCGAGGCGTCGGCGCAGGGCCTCCGCCAGGGCGGGGTGGTCGGCGAGGTCCGGATCCGAGGCGAGGAGCTCGGCCGCATCGGCCCGAGCTTCGATGATGACCTCACTGTCGTGCACCACCCGCAGCAGCTTGAGGGATGACCGACCACCGGACTGCGTGCTGCCGAGGACGTCGCCCTCGCGCCGCAGTTCGAGGTCGACCTGCGCGAGGTCGAAGCCGTCGAGCGTCGCCGCCACGGCGTCGACCCGCTCGCGGGCGGTGCTCTCCATCTCGGCCGCGGTGACGAGCAGACAGAGGCCCGGCACACCACCTCGCCCCACCCGGCCGCGCAGCTGGTGCAGCTGTGAGACGCCGAAGCGGTCCGCGTCGAGGACGACCATCGTCGAGGCGTTCGGGACGTCGACACCGACCTCGATGACGGTGGTCGCCACCAGGACGTCGATGTCGCCCGCCGCGAAGGCGCGCATCGTCCGGTCCTTCTCCTCGGCGCTCATACGACCGTGCAGGACCTCGATCCGTCGGGCGGCGAGCAGCGGGTGCCGCCGGAGCTCCTCGACCGTCGTCAGGACGGAGGCGACCGGGCGTGCCGGATCGACGTCCTCCTCGAGGGGCTCCCCCGGTTCGACCTCCTTGGCGTCGATCGCCGGACACACCACGAACCCCTGCCGCCCCTGGGCGAGTTCCTCCGCCAGTCGCTCCCATACGCGCGAGATCCAGCGTGGGTGGTCCGCGAGGGCCACCACGAAGCTCTCGATGCCCTGGCGCCCCTGCGGCAGCTCCTTGATCATGCTGACGTCGAGATCACCGAAGACGGTCATGGCGACCGTGCGTGGGATCGGCGTCGCCGTCAGCACGAGCACGTGCGGCGGGGTACGCCCCTTCTGGCGGAGCTGATCGCGTTGCTCCACGCCGAATCGGTGCTGTTCGTCGACGACCACCAAGCCCAGGTCGGCGAAGCTGACGGCATCACCCAGCAACGCGTGCGTCCCGATCACGATGCGAGCCTGGCCGGCGACGATGCGGAGCAGTGCTCGTTTGCGTTCGGCCGTCGGCAGCTGCCCGGTGAGCAGGGTCGGCATGAGTTCCGCCGCGAGGTCCGGGCCGAGGGATCGGACGATCGACCGCAGGTGCTGGGCCGCCAGGACCTCCGTGGGCGCCAGGAGCACGGATTGTCCTCCGCTGTCGGCCACCGCCGCCATGGCCCGCAGCGCGACCAGGGTCTTCCCCGAGCCCACCTCGCCCTGGACGAGGCGGTTCATGGGATGGCGCTGCGCGAGGTCGGCGGCGATCTCCGCTCCGACCGTCTGCTGGTCGCCGGTCAGCTCGAACGGCAGCGCCGCGTCGAGCCGGGTCAGATACCCGCCGGCTCGGGGTGTGCGCGGCTCGGCCGCGAGGGCTCTGGTCGCCGCGCGCTGTTGGAGGAGCGCCGTCTGCAGCAGATACGCCTCCTGGTAGCGGAGGCTGCGGCGCCCCCGCTGCCAGTCGCGGTCCACGGCAGGACGGTGCACCGCGCGGATGGCGGCATCGAAGGACAGCTCGCTCCTCGCCGACCGGACGGACCGCGGAACGGGATCCTCCTGGGGCGGCAACGCGTCGAGGACGAGCTCGACGGACTGTTTCAGGTTCCAGCTCGTGATGGTGCTCGTCGCCGGATAGATCGGGATGGGCGCCTCGGACCACGCCTTCGCCTGCGCATCGGCGAGCGCCGGTGCTTCGGCGTCGTCGGGGAAGAGCTGGTATTGCGGATGTGCGAGTTGGTAGCTGCCGCGGTAGTCGCCGACCTTGCCGGCGAAGATGCCACGGAGTCCCGGTCGGAGCTCGTTCGCCCGCCACTTCTGGTTGAAGAAGGTGAGGTTGAGTCGGCCCTGGCCGTCGGAGATGACCACCTCGAGGATGGAGCCCTTGCGCTGCTTCATCTCCCGGTCGCGGACCTCGACCACGTCGGCGACGATCGTGACGTCCTCGCCGAGCGGCAGCTGCCCGATGGCCGTCAGCTCGCCGCGTCTCGCGTAGCGACGGGGGTAGTGCTCGAGCAGGTCGCCGACGGTCTCGACGCCGAACGCCTTCTGCAGTGCCGTGGCCGTGCGCCCACCGAGGACGCCCCCGAGCTTCGTGCCCAGCTCGATCCCCGTCATGCCCTCGATTCTATTCGGCACCTCGGACACCGACGGTTCGCCTCGTCCCGTGCGGCCTGCGAGGATGGAGCCATGGCCGGCATCAGGATCATCTCGGGTTTCGCCGGATCACGCACGATCCGGGTTCCGGGCAGCGGGACACGACCCACGAGTGATCGTGTCCGCGAAGCGCTCTTCTCAGCACTGGAGGCCCGCGACGTCATCGCCGGGGCCGAGGTGCTCGACCTCTACGCCGGATCAGGCTCCCTCGGACTCGAGTGCGCGAGTCGGGGCGCGACCGTGGTGACCTTGGTCGACCGGTCGTCCGAGGCCGCGAAGCTGTGCCGCGACAACGCCAGGATCGTGACGGCGGCGGCCCCTCGTGGCGCGGCGCCCCGGATCACGGTGCAGGCCAAGGCGGTCGGCGCCTATCTCGCGGGGGCGACGGTCCCGTCCGACCTCGTGTTCATCGATCCGCCCTACGACCTGCCCGAGGCCGAGCTCACCGCCAACCTGGCGGCGCTCGTCGGCCTCGTGGCGGATGACGGCCTGATCCTCGTGGAACGCAGCTCCCGGTCGCCGGAACCCACGCTCCCCGCCGAGCTCGAGGTGTTGCGGAAGAGCACCTACGGCGAGACCCTCATCTGGTGGATCGCTCCGGCCTGATCTGTCCCACCGAGGCCGTCGACGCCGCACGTCAGCCGGCGGCGTCGTCCCAGTCTCGGTACGGGTCCCACCCCGCGTCGCCGTCGTAGAGCCTGCCGTCCACGAGGACACCGGCTCCCGACCGCACCGTGCCGATGGCGCGGAACCCGTCGGGGACACCGCCCGCCGCGGGGAACGTCGCCAGCAGCGCGTGGTCCTCTCCACCGGAGAGGGCGAGCACGGCGTCGGCGCCCAGCGCGTCGCCCCGGAGGTCGATCGCGACACCACTCGCCCGAGCGAGACGCCCGGCGTCCAGCGCGAGGCCGTCGGAGAGGTCGAGCATCGCCGTGGCTCCCCCGACGGCCGCGACGACGCCGGCACCGATCGGTGGGCGCGGGGCCAACTGCGCCTCGACCAGGGCCCGATGCTCCACCCGTAGCGCGGCCGCCGCCTCGGCCGACGGGACCCCCGCCTCGTCGACCCCTCGGTCGAACAGCAGCCGGAGGCCGGCCGCCGCCGCTCCCAGCTCACCGGCGACCGCGACGGTGTCACCGACCTGCGCGCCATCCCGACGGACAGGAGCTCTCCCCTCCAGGTCCCCGAACGCCGTCACCGCGATCATGAACACGTCCGAGACGGCCAGATCACCACCGACGACGCCACACCCCGGCGCGAGGGCGGAGCAGGCGTCGCGGAGGCCCTCGGCGAACCCGTCGAGGACGGCGACCGGCAGGTGCTTCGGCATCGCCAACGCCACCACGAGGGCCGTCGGCCTGGCACCCATGGCGGCGACATCGGCGAGGTTGCTGGCCGCGGCCTTCCAGCCCAGATCGTGTCCGGTCGACCACGCGAGCCGGAAGTCCGGGCCGTGGATCATCGTGTCCGTCGTCACGACGAACCGACCGTCCGGCGCCTGCACGACCGCTGCGTCATCGCCTGGCCCGAGGAGTTCGGCCTCCGCGTGCGGCAGACGGGGGAAGATCCGTTCCAGCAGCTCCCCCTCGGCCAGGTCACCGACGGACGTCCCGTGCATCGCACCACCGCCGGAGGCACTCCCAGACTCGTTCATGGGATCAACGGTAGCCTGGTGTGCGATGTCCCCGACCCGCGCCCTCCTGGCCACCGCCCTCGCTGCGGTCGCCGCCCTCGCCCTCGCCGGCTGTGCCCCCGCCGTCGCACTCGAACCAGCCGACGACGCGAACAACCCGCAGTGCGCCGAGGTGACCGTGCGCCTCCCCGACGTGGTGGCCGAGCTGCCGGAACGCACGACCGACGCGCAGGCCACCGGCGCCTGGGGCGACCCGTCAGCCGTCCTCCTGCACTGCGGCGTCGCCATCCCCGGCCCCACCACCCAGCAGTGCCAGTCCGTGAACGGGGTCGACTGGATCATCGACGACAGCGACGCGCCGCGCTACCGCTTCACGACCTTCGGCCGCACCCCCGCGGTCGAGATCGTGCTCGACGGTGACGCCGTCGCCAGCAGCACCGTGCTCGCCGACCTCGCGCCGGCCGTCTCGGTCCTGCCCATCACGGGCAAGTGCACCGCCCTCGGCGACGCCGAGCTGCCGATCCCCACTGACGGCTGACGCCGACGGCTGACGCCTGAGGGCACCCGTCTGGTCACGACCGGGCGCGCGCGACCTCGATCAATTCGGTGATGAGTTCCGGATAGCTGAGCCCCGAGGCGAGCCAGCAACTCGGGAACATCGAGATCGGCGTGAAGCCGGGCATGGTGTTCACCTCGTTGACGACGAAGCCGTCGGCGGTCAGGAAGAAGTCGACCCGTGCGAGCCCGGCGCATCCGAGGGCGTCGAACGACCGCCTCGCGAGGTCCTGCATCTCGGCGAGTTGCGCGTCGGGGATGTCGGCAGGGCAGACCAGCTCGATGCCGGGGGCGTCCAGGTACTTGGCCGCGAAGTCGTAGAAGTCCCGTCCGGTGACGACGACCTCGCCGGCGACGGACACCCGCGGAGCAGTGCCGGGCAGCGACTCGAGGACGGCGCACTCGACCTCGCGCCCGACGAGGCCGGTCTCGACGAGCACCGTCGAGTCCTCGGCGAGGGCGACCTCGATCGCGGCGGCGAACGCCTCGGGCGAGGACACCTTCGAGACACCGACACTCGATCCGGCGCGAGCCGGCTTCACGAAGGCCGGGAGCCCCAGGGAACCGAGTGACGACAGGACCTGCTCCGGTGCGGACGCCCACTCGTAGGCGGAGAACCGGACCCAGGGGGCGACGGCGATCCCTGCGGCTTCGAGCACGGTCTTCGTGAAGTGCTTGTCCATCCCGAGCGACGACGCCAACACCCCCGACCCGACGTACGGCAGGTCGACGAGCTCCAGCATCCCCTGCACGGTCCCGTCCTCGCCGAACCGGCCGTGGAGGATCGGGAACACGATGTCGATCGGTCCGAGCGTCGACTCGACACCGTCGGGGCCGACCACGGTCAACTCCCGGGAGCCGATCCGATCAGGCCACCGCACGGCGGGACGCGAGGCGTCGACCTCCGGAAGGTGCTCAGGATCGAGCGCGTACCGGCTCGGGTCGTCGACCTCGAGGACGTAGGACCCGTCGTGGGCTATGCCGACCGGGTAGACGTCGTATCGTTCACGGTCGATCGCCGCGAGGACGCCGCCCGCCGTTGCGCAGCTGATCGAGTGCTCGCTTGAACGGCCTCCAAAGAGCACCACCACTCCGGTCTTGTGCGTCATCGTTGCTTCTCTCCCCCTGGGGTTCGTCGTCGTCGGTCGTCAAGTGTGGTGCGATGTCCTTCGGGTCGAGCGTGCCGTCGAGCACCTGCTTGACCTGTTCGACGATGGGCATCGCGACACCCTTCGCGCGGGCCAGTTCGAGGACCGGAGCGACGGAGGCGAGCCCCTCGGCCGTCTGCTGCATCTGCTTGACGACATCGTCGAACTGATACCCCTGCCCGAGCAGTCGGCCCGCCGTGTTGTTGCGGGACAACGGGGACTGGCAGGTGGCGATGAGGTCGCCGAGCCCGGCCAGGCCCGACAGGGTCTCGGGCTGGGCGCCGTGGGCGACCGCGAAGTCGGTCATCTCCACCAGCCCTCGCGTGATGATGGACGCCTTCGTGTTCTCGCCGTAGCCGACGCCGTCGACGATGCCGATCGCCACGGCGATGAGGTTCTTCAGGACCCCACCGAACTCGGTCCCGATCACGTCGGTGTTCACGAAACTGCGGAAATACCGGTTGCGCGCCAGGAGTGCGACCGTCTGCGCGGTCTCGAGGCTCTCCGAGGAGATGACCGCCGCGGTCGGCTGCTCACGGGCGATCTCGAGGGCGAGGTTCGGACCGGAGGCGACGGCGATGCGCGAGGGGTCGATGTCGAGCGTCTCCCGGATGACCTCGCTCATGCGCGAGCCGCTGCGTCGCTCCACACCCTTCATGAGCGACACCACGATGGTGCCCTCCTCGAGGTGCGGGCGCAGCGCGATGAGGTTGTCGCGCAGGGACTGACTCGGAACCGACAGGAACACCACCGCAGCCCCGCGCACGGCGTCGACCATGCTCGCCGTGGCCGTCATGCGCATCGGCAGGTTGATGCCCGGCAGGTAGTCGCTGTTGCGCTTCGCCTCGGTGATCTCACGGGCGAGCTCGGGTCGTCTGGCCCACATGACCACGTCGGACCCACCGTCCGCGAGGATCTTACCGAAGGTCGTGCCCCAGCTGCCCGCTCCGAGGACCGCGACCTTCGTGGCGGCCGGCGTCGCCGGAACGTTCCTAGGACTCAAAGCGGCCCGTCTCCTTCTGCTGGTGTTTGGAGGGGTCCCAGCGCTCCGTGGGAGCCTGGGCACCGCGGAGTTCCTCGCAGAGGGCGGTGATGGCCCGCATGACGACCTCGGTCGCCTCGTTCAGCGTCTTCGAGTCTAGCGGCCGGCCCGCGAACGCCGAGAGGTCCACCGGCTCACCGATGGCGACGTCGACCCGTTTCCGCAACGGGAAGACCCGCAGCTTGCCGTACCGCGGCATGACCTCCTGCGTACCCCAGTGCGCCGCGGGGATGATCGGCAGGCCGTGGGTGAGGGCGATCCGCGCCGCGCCCGTGCGTCCGCGCATGGGCCACAGCCCCGGGTCACGGGTGAGCGACCCCTCCGGGTACACGATGACGCCTTGACCGCGACGGGCGAGGTGCGCCGCGGCGCTCACCGGATCCATGCCCCTGGCCGAACCCTCGCGCTGCACCGGGATCTGCCCCGACCGGCTCAGGAGCCACCCGACGACCGGCACGCGGAACAGGCTGCCCTTGGCCATGAAGCGAGGTTGCCTGCCGAGCCGCCAGACGGCGGCGCCCATGATCAACGGGTCGAACTCGCTGTCGTGGTTGGGCGACAGGATGAAGGCACCCTCCTGTGGCAGTCGTTCACCGTGCCGGATCCGCAGCTTGACGAGGGCGCTGAACGGCGGGATCGCTATCGACGACAACAGCCAGTAGATCGACGGTCTCGACCGCTCCACCCCCACAGCGGACTACTTCGTTTCGAGGACGAAGTCAGCACCGAGCTGCTGGAGCTTGACGATGAAGTTCTCGTACCCGCGGCTGATGATGCCGACGTTGCTGACCGTGGACTTCCCCTCGGCCGTCAGCGCCGCGATGAGGTGGCTGAAGCCACCGCGGAGGTCGGGGACCTCGATGTCGGCGCCGTGCAGCGGCGTCGGTCCGTTGATGACGGCGGCCTGCTCGAGGTTGCGACGAGGCACCCGACGAGGCGTGCCGGACAGTCCGTTCGGGTGCACGACGATGTTCGCGCCCATCGTGTTGAGCGCGTCCGTGAAACCGAAGCGGTTCTCGTACACGGTCTCGTGGACGATGGACTCACCCTTCGCCTGCGTGAGCGCCACGATCAACGGCTGCTGCCAGTCCGTCATGAATCCGGGGTGCACGTCGGTCTCGATGACGACGGGCTTGAGCTCCTCCTTACGGTAGAAGCGGATGCCGTCGTCGGTGATGTCGAATCCGCCGCCCGCCTTCCGGAAGATGTTCAGGAACGTCATCATGTCCTGCTGCTTCGCGCCGCCGACGAACACGTCGCCGTCGGTGGCCAGTGCCGCCGAGGCCCAGCTGGCGGCCTCGTTGCGGTCGCCGATCGCCGTGTGGTCGTAGCCCTCGAGCTTGTCCACGCCCTCGATGAGGATGACGCGGTTGGGCTCGTAGGAGATGATCGCGCCCATCTTCTGGAGGACCGCGATGAGATCCATGATCTCGGGTTCGATCGCGGCGCCCTTGAGCTCCGTCGTGCCCTTCGCACGGACCGCGGTGAGGAGCACCTGCTCCGTCGCGCCGACGCTCGGGTACGGCAGGTGCACCGTCGTCCCGTGGAGACCGTTCGGAGCCGAGAGCCGGATGCCCTGCGGGAGCTTCTCGACGACCGCGCCGAACTTCCGGAGCGCGTCGAGGTGGAAGTCGATCGGACGGTCGCCGATGCGGCAGCCGCCGAGGTCCGGGATGAAGGCTGCTCCGAGGCGGTGCAGCAGCGGGCCGCAGAACAGGATCGGGATCCGCGAGAAGCCGGCGTGTGCGTCGATCTCCTCCATGTGCGCGGACTCGACGTTCGTCGGGTCGAGGCGGAGCTCGTTGGGGTTCTCCCCCTCGGTGACGTCGACGCCGTGGATCTCGAGCAGCGACCGGACGACCCGGACGTCGCTGATGTTCGGCACGTTGCGCAGGACGCTGACGTTCTCCCCGAGCAGCGACGCCACCATGGCCTTGGTCACGAGGTTCTTGGCACCCTTGACCTCGATCCGGCCGGTGAGCGGGATGCCGCCGTTGATCGTGATGCGGTCGACATCGAGTCCGACCGACGAGCCTGCCGCCTGTGACGCCTGGACGAGTGAATTCAAACCGGTACCTACTGCCTTGCTACTTGACGGGAATGGTGCGGGGCAGCCAGTTGGGCCGCCGGGCTTCGAATGCGGTGATGTGCTCCTCGCTGCGGAGCGTCAGCCCGATGTCATCGAGTCCTTCGATGAGCCGCCACCGAGTGTAATCGTCGACCTCGAACGAAACCGTGAGATCGCCGACCGTGATGGTGCGGTCGATGAGGTTCACCACCGAGTCAGCGCCCGGGGACGCCTCGATCGCCGCCCAGAGCTGTTCCAGCTCCTCCTCGGTGACCTGGGCCGCCAGCAGCCCCTGCTTCCCCGAGTTGCCGCGGAAGATGTCGCCGAAGCGCGACGACACGACGACGGTGAACCCGAAGTCGCGGAGCGCCCACACGGCGTGCTCGCGCGACGAGCCCGTCCCGAAGTCGTGCCCGGCGACGAGGATGCTCGCGCCCTGGTAGGCCGGCTGGTTGAGCACGAAGTCCGGGTCCTGTCGCCACCCGGCGAAGAGCGCGTCCTCGAAGCCCGTCTTCGTGACGCGCTTCAGGTAGACGGCGGGGATGATCTGGTCGGTGTCGACGTTGGAGCGGCGCAACGGTGCTGCGATGCCGGTGACGGTCGTGAACTTGTCCATCAGGCGTGCACGCCTTCCTGCTCGGTCGCCGCGTGTCTGCCGGGGCCGACCTCCAGGTCGGCGGGGCTGGAGAGCGTTCCGCGGATGGCGGTGGCGGCGGCGACGAGCGGCGAGACGAGGTGCGTCCGACCGCCCTTGCCCTGACGACCCTCGAAGTTGCGGTTGGAGGTGGACGCACAGCGTTCGCCCGGGGCGAGTTGATCGGGGTTCATGCCGAGGCACATGGAGCACCCGGCGAAGCGCCACTCCGCACCGAAATCGGTGATGATCTTGTCGAGGCCCTCGGCCTCCGCCTCGATCCGCACCCGAGCTGACCCGGGGACCACCATGACCCGCACGCCCTCAGCCTTCGTGCGGCCTTCGATGATGGACGCGAAGGCCCGGAGGTCTTCGATGCGGCTGTTCGTGCAGGAACCCATGAAGACGGCGTCGACCGGGATGTCCTTCATCGGCGTGCCGGCTTCGAGGGCCATGTACTCCAGGGCGCGCTCGGCGGCCGACCGTTCGTTCGGGTCCGCGATGGCGGCGGGGTCCGGCACGTTCTCGCTCAGCGAGACGCCCTGTCCGGGGTTGGTGCCCCAGGTGACGAACGGCTCGAGGGTGTCGGCGTCGAGGAAGACCTCGGCGTCGAAGGCGGCACCCTCATCGGTCGCGAGGGTGTCCCAGTACGCGACGGCCTCGTCCCAGTCGGCTCCGGTCGGCGCATGCGGGCGACCCTGCAGGTAGTCGTAGGTGGTCTGGTCGGGGGCGACCATGCCGGCACGTGCTCCAGCTTCGATCGACATGTTGCAGATCGTCATGCGCCCCTCCATCGAGAGCGCACGGATCGCGGAACCGCGGTACTCGAGCACGTACCCCTGCCCGCCGCCGGTGCCGATCTTCGCGATCACGGCGAGGATGATGTCCTTCGCGGTGACGCCCGGACGCAAGGTGCCCTCGACGGTGATCGCCATGGTCTTGAACGGCTTCAGCGGAAGGGTCTGGGTCGCCATGACGTGCTCGACCTCGCTCGTGCCGATACCGAAGGCCATCGCGCCGAACGCGCCGTGCGTCGAGGTGTGCGAATCGCCGCAGACGACCGTGATCCCCGGCATGGTGAGGCCGAGCTGCGGGCCGACGACGTGCACGATGCCCTGATCGAGGTCGCCGAGCGAGTGGATGCGGACGCCGAACTCTGCAGCGTTCCGCCGCAGCGTCTCGATCTGCGTGCGGCTCGTGAGGTCGGCGATCGGCTTGTCGATCGCGAGCGTCGGGGTGTTGTGGTCTTCGGTCGCGATCGTGAGGTCCACGCGGCGGAGCGGGCGATCGGCCAGGCGCAGCCCGTCGAACGCCTGCGGGCTCGTCACCTCGTGGACGAGGTGCAGGTCGATGTAGATGAGGTCGGGCGTGCCGTCCTCGCCCTTGACGACGAGATGGTCGTCCCAGACCTTCTCGGCCAGCGTCCGCGGGTGCTCGGGGATGCTCGGGATGGACGGATCGGCGTTCAGCTGCGACATGTCGTGGAATTCCTTCAAACGATGAGTGGACAGGCGTCAGCGACCTCCGCGACGAGGGAGCCTGGGTCTAGGCCTCGTCGCGGCACGGAAGGAGGAGCAGCCCGGACAGCATGGGCCCAGCGTACCACCCTGCACACGCCCGGCCTGGCCCTGGAGCCGGGCCACCGACGCCCCGATCCCCTACTTCGGAGCGTCGACCCCGACGCGGTACTGCCCCTGATCGTTGATGACCTCGACGGCCACCGGGTAGCTCTTCGCGTTGTAGGAGAAGGTGCACTCGAACTGCGTCCCGGTCGTGGCCGGCTGGTCGCTCGGGCACTCCACCTTCTCGACGTCGGCCAACCCGAAGTCCTGCTTGAGCACCTCGGCCACGCCGGTCTGCACCGCCCCGCGGTCGAGCATCGGGGTGAACAGGCGGCCGACCGACAGCAGGGTGAGCGGAACCGCGATGAGCGACGCGGCCACGGCACCGATGACGACACCGGTCCAGAGTTTGCGGCCGAGCGGCTTGCGCGGCGCTTTCGGCGTCGAGGCGGACTGCTGGGCCGGGCCGCCGTACTCGGGGCCCGGACGGAACGGGCCCGTGGATGGACCGGGCTGCTGCTGCCCGGGTCGCTGAGACGGCCCCTGCTGCTGCGGACCCTGTGGCTGGCCTCCCGGGAACGGAGCGCCCGGGTGCTGGGCCTGTCCCGGCCCGAAGGGCTGGGGTCCGGGAGGACGCCCCTGACCGAACGGCTGGTTGCCCTGCTGGCCGTTCGGCGCGCCCGTCGGACGAGCCTGAGGTCCTCCGTGAGGCTGGTTGGGCAGCGGCGGCTGCTGGCCCTGGCCGGACTGACCGTAGGGCGCCGGAGGACGGAATCCGTCCGGGCCCTGCTGCTGTCCCTGAGCCGGCGGCCGACCAGCGGGCGCGCCCGACGGCGGCCCCTGCTGAGGCCACGGCCGCCCGGCCGCGTCGGGTGCGGCCTGCTGACCCTGGTTCGTCTGCGAAGAGCCGGTGGGCTGCTGCCCCGGGGCGCCGTTCGGCCGCCCGTTCGGGTACGACGGCGATCCGGACGCCGAGCTGTTCCCGGGCGTGCCGTTCTGGGCGGGGCCGCCCTGGGACGGACCGCCCTGACCGTTCTGCGTGGGTCCGGCCTGGGACGGACCGTGCTGGCTGTTCTGCGCGGTGCCGTTCGTCGGCGGCGTCTGCAGCTGCGGGCTTCCCGGTCCGAACTCCAGGCGCGGTGCGTTCGGGTCGGGGAACCCGGGTGGCTGCTGGTCCGGTCGCAGCGGTCCGCCGACCGGGGGTCTTCCGAGGTTCTCGGGCTTCTGATCGTCGGTCATTTCCGCAACTCCTCGATCCGATCCCAGAACGCGGCCTGATCGGCCGCCGGGATCACCGTCGTGTCGAATCCTGATGGTGACGTCGGCAGGTCCTCGAGGGTCGACGTCCCCGACACCTCGAAGCCGGCTTGCAGCTGCAGCGGCGTGTCGCCGTCGACCGTTCCGCTCAGCTCCATCTTCACGAGCCCGCCCTCCGCGTTCTGGAAGATCGTGACGGGCAACTGCGTCGCCAGCTCATCCTCGCTGAACGAGGAGACGACATCGTCCGGCAGGTCGAAGAGCGTCCCCACCGCCAGCACGCTCTCGAGGGTCGCGCTCGTCGAGATCTGCGAGGACCCGTCGTTGCGCATCGAGACGACGACGCTGCTCGGCACCCCCTCCTTGGCGCTGCGGGTCGCTTCGACCGCCGTGTAGATGTCGCACGCGATCGAGATCCCGGGGAAGACGCACGCGGGCCCGAGCGAACCCTCCGTGTCCTCGTCCGCCGTGTACTGCGTATCGACGGCCACCCACTCCGTCGGGGCGAGTTCTTTGAGCTCGCCACCCAGGAGGAGCAGGTCGTAGTTGCGGCCTGCCTCGTGGTAGATGTCGACCGTGTTGCCGTCGGCCGAACCCTTGTCCTGGCTGAACGAGGCGGTCGGGTCACCGAACAGGACCACCGAGTCGTTCTCATGCGACTCGAGGTCGCCGGAGACGGCGTGCACGTAAGCAGACCCGATGACGTCCGGCGCCTGCCCGATCTGGGCGGCGAGGAGTTCGAACCTGGCCTCGGCGAGATCCTGCATGTAGCTCTGTTGGGCGGCGGCGTCGGGGAACGCCGAGCCTGGCGTCGTGCACGCGGTCAAGGCGAGGGCGGCCCCGCCGGCGATGACGAGGAGGCGGATTACCCCAGGGCGCCGCGTCGTCTGCAGGTGGGCGGTCACGATCCCTCCGCCAGAGCGTCGTTGTAGAGCGTGAGCGCCCGCTGGCCGAGGACCGGGCCCTCGAGCCAGGATCCGTCGCCGCGGGAGGTGACGGAGGTGACGTACCCGGCGCCGGTGGCGGGGTCGAGTCTGGTGAGCCAGCCGCCGCCCGAACATCCTGGCGTCATGAGGCAGTCGACCCGGTAGCCCGCGTACCCCTTGGTGGCCGCCTGGCTCGCGCAGTACCGCTGCGACTGGCCGTCGAACGGAGCGGCGGACGGGTACCCGATCACGGTGATGCCCTCCGGTGGGGTTCCGAAGGAGATGCCCTGACCGCCGGTGACCTCCTGGATCTTCTGACCCGACGCGTTCGGAGCGAGCCGGATGAAGGCGAAGTCGTACGCCCAGCCGTTCCCGCTCGTCGCGCCGCTGGCGTCGGAGGTCGCCTCACTGGTGAACTCGTCGGGGACGTAGGTGCTGACACCCGCCCACTGGCCGTACGGCTGGGTCTGACCGTTGGCCGCGTCGGCCGGGATGAAGATGATGTTCTCGGCGAGCTGCTTGCCGTACGTGTCCCACACGCAGTGGCCCGCGGTCAGCACGAGGTCCATGGTCGGCGCGTTGACGACGCTCGCGGAGCAGACGTAGGTGGCGCCACCGATGGAGAAGTAGAGGCGCCCCTGCGTCGCTGCGGCGAGCCCCGTCGCCGGGTAGGGGTCACCGGCGGCGGTCGGCGCGATGGCCTTGACGTCGACGTCGGGGCCGACACCGGTGCTCGGGTGGACGACCACGCCGGTCGCCTGGTCGCCCGTGAGGGTGTCCTCGCCCGGCTTGAGGTCAGGTGCCTTCGCGCCACCGAACTTGTCGTCGGTCCAGTAGTCGTTGACCTCCTGCGGGCTCGCGTCGAAGTCCTTGCGCAGGGTGTCGTCCGTCCCGCCGGCGACGTCGATGACGGGGCCGGCCTCACCCGCGACGGGCTCCCCCGTGACCGGGATGGAACATCCCGTCAGCAGGGCGGCGAGGATCAGGACGGCGGCTGTCGCCGGAGCGCGGCGCTTCTGCTTCACGATCACCCGGCCAAGCTAGCACGCAGCAACGTCCCAGGAGATCGGTGCGAACCCTGCCGTCGCCGGGCATCGCCCAGAAACGTCGGACGACACCGCCGCGAACCGGGCATCTCGAGGGAGGCCCTCGACCCCACGACGAAGAAGCCCCGCTCCCTGTAGACACAGGAGAACGGGGCTTCTTTTCGGTGTTGTGACCCCAACGGGATTTGAACCCGTGCTGCCGCCGTGAGAGGGCGGTGTCCTAGGCCGCTAAACGATGGGGCCGTAAGCAACGGATATGAGTATGCCATACGATTTCGAGCCGTACAAATCGACGCCCTGACAGGCCTCCGGCGGGCGTGTCGGCACCCCTCCCGGCTGTGTCGCCGCGGCCTCAGGCGAGGACTCGGAGCGCCCCCGGCACCACCTCGACCACGACCGGGAGGGGTCCGATCCGTTCCCCGTCCGCGTACGCCGAGATGTCCGCCGCTCCGATCGACACGGAACGGACCCGCGACAGCCGGACGATGTCGAGTTCGGTGTGCGCGCCGGAGAACACCTTCGGGAAGAGGCGGAGGAACCGCGACCGCGACACCGGCGCGACGACGAAGAGGTCGAATCGCCCGTCGGCGAGGTCGGCCTGCGGGGCGATCAACATGCCGCCTCCGATCGAGGTGTTGTTCGCCACGGCGAGGAGCACCGCCTCCACCGACTCGGCCACACCGTCGACCACCAAGTCGTACCGGCGGGGTCGCAAAGCGATGAGCTCTCGGAGGATCGCGATGGTGTAGCGACTGCGACCGCGCGGACGCCGCATCCGGTTCGCCCGCTCGTTCACCAGCGCATCGAACCCTGCAGACACGGCTCCGACGAACCAGGTCGTGCGATCCCCGACCGTCGCGGTGCCCGCATCGATGGTGCGCGGCTCCCGATCCAGCGCCCGCACCAGCAGGTCGATGGCCGCCGCGGGGTCGTCCAACGGGATGCCGAGGCCTCTGGCGATGTCGTTCCCCGTACCGGAGGGGACGACGCCGAACGGCAGCCCGGAGTCCCGCACCGCCTCGACCGCCAGACTCACCATCCCGTCACCGCCGACGACGACGAGCGCGTCCAGGCCGGTGTCGATCGCGGCACGCACCGAGACCCGGAGTCCCTCGACGTCGTCCTCCTGCAGGTGGACCGTCCGGTGGCCGGCGGTGTGGAGCGCGTCGAGCACCATCGGGCCGACCGCTCGGGTCGCGCCGAAGGACGCGGACGGGTTGATGGCGACGCCGATGCGTCGTTGCTGCATGGTCACGTGCCGATTCTGACAGGAGCGGGGCCGAGCGAGGCCCGACGGACCGGCTTGCCCTGGATGCCGGGACGGTATTCACTCGTCGTATGAGACTGACGAAGTTCGAACACGCAGCATTCCTCCTCGAGACCGACGGCGCCAAGCTCGTCGTGGACCCCGGGTCGTTCACGGCACCGATCGCGGACGTCGACCACGTCGTGGCGGTCCTGATCACGCACCTCCACCCCGACCACTGGACCGGGGAGCACCTGGATCGCATCCTCGCGGCGAGTCCCGGGGCCGTCGTGTACGGCCCTGCCGGTGTGGCCGCCGCGGCAGAGGGATACGACGTCACCGTCGTCGCACCGGGCGACGTGGTCGAGGTCGGACCGTTCGCGCTCCGGTTCTTCGGCGGCACCCACGCGGTCATCCACCCGTCGATCCCCGTCATCGACAACGTCGGCGTCCTCATCAACGACCGGGTCTACTACCCCGGGGACTCCTTCGCCGTGCCGGAGGGGGTCGAGGTCGACGTCCTCGCCGCACCGGCCGGGGCCCCCTGGATGAAGATCTCCGAGGGGATGGACTTCGTCACGGCCGTCGCGCCGAAGCGTGCGTTCGGGACGCACGAGATGGTGTTGTCCGGCGCGGGGCAGAGCATGTCACACGATCGCCTGCGATGGGCGACCGAGCAGGGCGGCGGAAGCTACTTCGCCCTCGCCCCGCTCGACACCCTCGAGATCTGACCGCCGACGACTACCGGCGGCGGAAGTTCGCCGCCGCCGGGCAGTCGAACGGGTCGCGGGCCGAGAGACCCACGCGGTTCAAGTACTCGATGACGATCGCGTAGGACTGCAACAGCGTGGTCTCGGTGTACGGGACCTGCTGGGTCTCGCAGTGCTCCCGCACGATGACACGGGCGCGGGCGAGAGCCGGCCGGGGCATGCTCGGGAACAGGTGGTGCTCGATCTGGTAGTTCAGGCCGCCCATGAAGGTGGCCATGCCGAATCCACGGACGTTGCGCGAGGTCAACACCTGCTTGCGGAGGAAGTCGAGCTTCATGTCGGCGGGGATGATCGGCATGCCCTTGTGGTTCGGGGCGAAGGACGCTCCCATGTAGACGCCGAAGACGGCGAGTTGGACACCGAGGAACGCGAACGCCATGCCCAGCGGCAGGAAGAGGAAGATCGCTGCGAGGTACAGGCCGACGCGAGCGACGATCATGCTGATCTCCGCGACCCGACCGTCGACCTTGCCCGGCCCGAAGAGGGTCTTGAAGGACAGCGCGTGCAGGTTGATGCCCTCGAGCATGAGAAGCGGGAAGAAGAGGTACCCCTGCTTCCGGGTGATGAGCGCCTGGAGGCCCTTGGCCTTCGCCGCGTCCTCTTCGATGAAGGAGATCGTGTCGATCTCGATGTCGGGGTCCTTGGTCACCTGGTTCGGGTTCGCGTGGTGCCGCGTGTGCTTCGTCATCCACCAGGAGTAGCTGATGCCGACGATCCCGGCGGCGAGGAACCGGCCGGCGCGGTCGTTCGCACGACCGGACTCGAACACCTGACGGTGCGAAGCCTCATGGGCGAGGAACGCGAACTGGGTCAGGATGATGCCGAGCGCTCCGGCGATGAGGAGCTGGAACCATGACTCGCGCAGCAGGATGAACCCGGTCACGCAGCCGAGGAGCGCGATCACGAGGAACGAGAACGTGAGGATGTAGAACATGCGGTGGCGGCGCAGCAGTCCCGCTTCACGAACCGTCTTCAACAGCGACGAGTATGAGCTGGTGACGTTCGCAGCGCCGGGCTTGCGGGGGCTCGTGGCACGAACCGGGCCGAGGATGGCTTCAGTTGACATGGGCACTCCGGAGGAATCGTGTCGACTTCCCAGCCGGGGGCGATGAGCGGACGCTCGGTCGAGCGGAAGCTCTGCAGATGGCCTCAGCCTACGGTCGACGGCTGGGGAATCACCTCACATCTCGGTATCCGCACAGGTTCCCCACGTCGAGACGGGCGATCCGGGGAAAAGTCGCAGAATTCGTCAATCCGTTACCTGTTTGAGTTCCACTTGTGCGCCCTCATGGGCTAACGTGGATCGAAGTTGTTGTGTTGCGCAGGTATTTCAAGCCGCGTTTCCACCGATGGATACGCTGCTTTTCTGAGGAGCGAGCAAAGAACACCGCGACGAACGGTCCCGAAAGTCGGGAACGGTCACTCATGAAAGAGGAAATACATGTCAACTGGAACTGTGAAGTGGTTCAACGCCGAAAAGGGCTTCGGCTTCATCACCCCTGACGACGGCAGCGCCGACGTCTTCGCACACTTCTCCGCCATCGCGACGAGCGGCTACCGCTCGCTCGAGGAGAACCAGAAGGTCGAGTTCGAGACCAACCAGGGCCCCAAGGGCCTGCAGGCCGAGAACATCCGCCCCCTCTGATTCTCTGATCAGTCGGAGCTGACGATCCGAGTGGCCGGTCTTTCCAGCCCTCGCGTCTGAGACACCGAGAACCGCCCCTGACGTTCGCGTCAGGGGCGGTTCTGTGTCTCCAGGGGGTACGCGACCCGATGTCGACCGCGCCGTCGCCCGATCGCGCCGACGGCCCGATGTCGCGAGCGAGTGGTCAGTCCTGGACCGGGACGATGAGCTCGGGCCCGTCACCCTGCAACGGTGCGACACGGTGGAACACCAGTTGCTCCGCGACGTCGGTCGCAGCAAGCACCATCTCGTCGACCTCGTCCTGATCCGCCTCATGGTGCGGGTCGAGCCATTCGTCCCAGCACTCCGGAGGCAGGGTCACAGGCGTCCGCGGGTGCAGCCCCTGCAACGACCCGACGGCCGGGCGGGTGAGGATGGTCGCACTCAGCACCCACCGCCGCGGATCGTCGTCCGAGAGCGAGCGGTCCCGCCACCACGAA
Organism: Plantibacter sp. Leaf1; assembly: GCF_001421315.1. Taxonomy (NCBI): domain Bacteria; kingdom Bacillati; phylum Actinomycetota; class Actinomycetes; order Micrococcales; family Microbacteriaceae; genus Plantibacter; species Plantibacter sp. Leaf1. The sequence goes on from NZ_LMJX01000002.1 coordinate 747,065, forward strand.
TAGAGTCCGGCGAAGACGATCGGCTCACCGCCGGCCGTCTGCACGTAGTAGGGCGTCTTCACCGTTCCCTCGGTGTGCCATTCGTAGTATCCGGCGGCGGGGATGAGCGCACGGCGTCGCTTGAGCGAGTCCGCGAAGGTGGGCTTCGTGGTGATCTCCTCCGAGCGCGCGTTGAAGGTCGGGTACTGGCTCTTCAGCTCCGTGGCGAACGCCGGCACGAGCGACCATCGTGCGGATTCGAGGCGCCGGACCGCCGGCTCCGTCTTCGCCGAGTCGAGGATGATCGGGATCTGTTCCGTCGGGCGCACGTTGTACGAGGGCCCGGGCAGCTCGGCAGCCGCATGGTCGATGTCGAAGAGCTCGATCAGCTCTTCGGTGGATTCGGTCACGACGAAACGTCCGCACATGGGCCCAGCGTACCGGCCACCGACGACACACCGTGCCGCGTGTCGGTGGCCTCGGGGACCATGGTCCCACTGAGCGTCATCCGTCGGTGAACCCGGGTCGACCCGGTTGACTTGTTCGAAGATATGTTCGAATATTGAGCCATGGCCCTCCACGCACTCGTCGACTCCCCCGTGAGGGCGGACACCGCGACCGAGCTGCACGAGCTCCAGGGCCGGATCAAGCGGATGCAGGGGACCCGACTCGACACCAGGTCGCTGCCGACCGCCCCGGAACTCTCGGGACTCCTTCCCGGGGGCGCACTCCAGGCCGGCGGGAGCTACTCGGTCCTCGGTTCCACGGCACTCGCCATGTCCCTCATGGCCGGTCCATCCGCGGCCGGCACCTGGTGCGCCGTCATCGGCCTTCCAGCGTTCGGGATCGAAGCCGCGGCCTCCTCCGGGATCGATCTCGAGCGACTCGTCCTCGTCCCCCGGCCCGGGCCCGACTGGCTCACGGTCACCGCCGCCATGGCCGACGTCGCCGGGGTGCTCATCACGGCGCCCCCAGGCCGGATCGCGCCGAGCGACGCAGCACGGCTCGCCGCCCGGCTCCGCCAACGCGAGGCGGCACTCATCGTCCTCGGCTCCTGGCCGCAGAGCGACGCGACGCTCCGCGTGACCGAGAGCTCCTGGAGCGGCCTCGGCTCGGGTCACGGGCATCTCCTGCGTCGACGACTCACGGTCAGCTCGATGCTCGGGCAAGGTGGGGTCGGCAGGCCTCGCACCGCGCACCTCACCCTGCCCCTGGGGCCGCTCGACGACCGGGCCGAGCAGCCCTCCCGCACCAGGCTCGACGACGACACGGTCACCCGGCTCCCCATGGTGGTGAACCGATGACGATCGAGACGCCTGCCGAACTCGTCGAGCGCACGATGGTGCTCTGGTGTCCCGACTGGCCGATCGTGGCGGCGAGACTCTCCGGCACCCTGCCTCCGGACACCGCCGACGGTCCCCTCGCGCTGGTGGAGCACGGGGAGGTCCTCGCCTGCGACGCGATCGCTCGCCGAGCAGGAGTCCGGAGAGGGTTGCGCATCCGCGAGGCGGAGGCCCGGTGTCCGGAGCTGGTCACCGCAGACTACGACCCGGTCATCGACACCCGGGCGTTCGAACCGATCCTGCTCGGCATCGAAGCACTCATGCCGGGCGTCCAGCCCTACCGCGCCGGGCTCTGCGCCATCCGCTCCAGAGGTCCGAGCCGCTACTACGGCGGCGAGTCGGCTGCGGCGGACGTCCTCCGCGCCTGCCTCGACGACCTCGGTGTGCCCGACGCCCGGATCGGTATCGCCGACGGCCCGTTCGCCGCAGAACAGGCGGCCCGGTCGACCGTGGTCCAGCAGGACGACTCCCGGATCCTGATCATCCCACCGGGAGCGTCCTCGGCCTTCCTGGCCCCACTGCCGTTGACGACACTCGGACGCCCTGAACTCAGCACCCTGCTGCACCGACTCGGGATCAGCACCCTGGGAGCGTTCGGGTCGTTGCCCGCGACCGAGGTGCGCGACCGCTTCGGCGTCGACGGCGCCCGTGCCCACCGTCTCGCCGCCGGCGCGGACGCCAGGAGCGTCGTCCCCCGCGTCCCACCGACCGAGCTGAACGTCGCCGTCTCCTTCGAACCTCCACTCGACCGCATCGATCAGCTCACCTTCGGGTTCCGGCAGTCCGCGGAGCGGTTCATCGCCGGATTGACCGCGGCAGGACTCGTGACCACCGCGATCACGATCAGCATGCGCAGCGAACGTGGCGAGCGCTCCACCCGGACCTGGTTGCATCCGCGTTGGTTCACCGCCGGTGACGTCCTGGACCGGGTGCGTTGGCAGCTGCAGGGCTCATCGAACATCGACCACGGACTCGCCTCCCCCGTCGAGCTCGTCGAAGTCGTCCCGGAGACCCTCGACGACGCTGCGGAACACGAGGAAGGTCTCTGGGGTAGTGGTCCGGACGAACGCATCCACAGCGGGCTCGCCCGGGTCCAGAGCATGCTCGGTCACGACGGTGTCCTGACTGCCGTGCCGTCCGGTGGGCGTCTCCTCCTCGACCGCCGCATCCTCGTCCCCTGGGGCAGTGTCCCGCCGGGTGGCGGGGCCGCCGTGGCCGAACGTCGGAGCCGGCCGTGGCCCGGTACCATCCCCGGAGCAGCTCCCACGACCGTGTTCGACATCGCGGTTCCGGTCGAGGTGGTAGACGCGACGGGCAGAACGGTGGAGGTCGGCGAGCGCGGCACGCTGAGCGCACCACCCGCACGGTTCGCCGCCTTCTCCCACTGGCACGTCGTCGACGGTTGGGCCGGCCCCTGGAGCATCGACGAACAGTGGTGGGACGACGACGCCCACCGACACGTCCACCGTCTCCAGGTGGTGGACGACGAAGGCGACGCCTGGCTGCTCCTCCTGGAGGCGCAGCACTGGAGAGCCGAAGCACGGTACGACTGACCACATCCAGCCAGCACCCGAGCAGCATGACGAGAGGAACCCCCATGGGATGGAACAATCCCCCGGTGTCGTGGTCGGAGTTCGAGCGTCGCCTGTCCGACGCGAGCCGGCCGGCCGCCCTCCCGCTGGGGGCAGACGGCGGCGACAGCCCGGCCTGGTCCCGGAAGCGGGAGCCGTACGCCCCGGAGCCACCCAAGCCTCGGCCGGCGTCGACGACGGTCCCGTACGCGGAACTCCACGCTCACTCGAGCTTCAGCTTCCTCGACGGTGCGAGCCCCCCGGAACGTCTCGTCGAGGAGGCCGCAGCACTCGGGCTGCACGCTCTCGCCCTCACCGATCACGACGGGTTCTACGGGGTCGTCCGCATGGCCGAGGCGGCTGAACGGTTCCCCGACCTCCGGACCGTCTACGGTGCGGAGCTGTCGATCGGACTCGACCGGCCGCAGAACGGCGTCCCGGATCCCGTCGGTCATCATCTGCTCCTGCTCGCCCGTCGGGCCGAGGGCTATCACCGCCTCGCCGGCGCAATCACGGACGCGCAGCTCGCCGAGGGCGCTGAGAAGGGACACCCGATCTACGACCTCGAGCGACTCGCCGCGTCCGTCGCGGGCTTCGTGACCGTCCTCACCGGATGCCGGAAGGGATTCGTCCGCACCGCATTGCGCGAACAGGGTATGGAGGCCGCGGCCGCCGCGGTCGACCGACTCGTCGCGCTGTTCGGTCCGGAGCACGTCGTCGTGGAACTGAGCGACCACGGCCATCCGGAGGACTCGGCGGAGAACGACGCGCTCGCCGAGATCGCCGCCCTGCTCGACCTCACCGTCGTGGCGACCGGGAACGTCCACTACGCGACCCCTGATCAGCATCGGCTGCAGACCGCGTTGTCCGCCGTCAGAGCCCGTCGGAGTCTCGAGGAGCTCGACGGTTGGCTGCCTGCCGCCGGTGCCGCTCATCTCCGGAGCGGTGCCGAGATGGCGGCGCGGTTCGCGAGATACCCCGGGGCGGTCGCACGAAGCGTCGAACTCGCCGACGACCTCGCGTTCAGTCTGCGGGCCGTCCGCCCGAACCTCCCCCGCCAACGCGTCCCGGAGGGGCACACCCCGATGAGTTGGTTGCGGCACCTCGTCCTCGAAGCCGTCCCCGTGAAGTACCCGAACGCCACGCCGGAGCACCTCCGACGCATCGACCGCGAACTCGAGGTCATCGAGCAGAAGGACTTCCCGGGGTACTTCCTGATCGTGCACGACATCGTGAGCTTCGCCCGCAGCCGTGGCATCCTCTGTCAGGGCCGCGGCTCGGCCGCGAACTCGGCCGTCTGCTATCTGCTCGGGATCACCGCCGTCGACTCGATCTTCTACGAGTTGCCCTTCGAGCGGTTCCTCTCCAGCATGCGCGAGGAGGAGCCCGACATCGACGTCGACTTCGACTCGGACCGCCGCGAGGAGGCCATCCAGTACGTGTACGAGACCTACGGACGCCGCAATGCGGCCCAGGTCGCCAACGTCATCAGTTACCGGCCGAAGTTCGCCGTCCGGGACACGGCGAAGGCCCTCGGCTACAGCCCCGGCCAACAGGACGCCTGGTCCAAGCAGGTCGAGCGCTGGGGTGGTGTGATGTCGAGCACCGACCACGACATCCCGGACCGCGTCGTCGGCCTCGCTCAGGAGATGCTGACCCTGCCCCGGCATCTCGGCATCCACTCCGGCGGCATGGTGCTGACCGACCGCCCGGTCGGCGAGGTGTGCCCGATCGAACACGGTCGGATGGACGGCCGTACGGTCCTCCAATGGGACAAGGACGACTGCGCCTGGATGGGACTCGTGAAGTTCGACCTCCTGGGCCTCGGCATGTTGTCGGCCATCCAGTACTGCTTCGACCTCGTCGCCGAACACACCGGAGAGCGCTGGACGTTGGAGACCATCCCGAAGGACGAAGCGGGGGTCTACGACCAGCTCTGCCGGGCCGACACCATCGGCGTGTTCCAGGTGGAGAGCCGTGCACAGATGGGGATGCTCCCCCGGCTTCTCCCCCGACGGTTCTACGACCTGGTCATCGAGGTGGCCATGATCCGCCCGGGCCCGATCCAGGGTGGCGCCGTGCACCCCTACCTGCGACGGAAGACCGGCCAGGAACCCATCACCTACCTCCACCCGAGCCTCGAGCCGGTCCTCGAACGCACCCTCGGCGTCCCCCTGTTCCAGGAGCAGCTGATGCAGATGGCGATGGCCGTCGGTGGGTGTTCCGCCGAAGACGCCGACCTGCTCCGGCGGGCGATGGGATCCAAGCGCGGCGAGGAGAAGATCGAGAGCCTCAAGGACACGCTCTATCTCGGCATGGCCGGTAACGGCATCGTCGGCGCGGACGCCGATGCGGTCTACGCGAAGATCCAGGCCTTCGCGAACTTCGGCTTCGCGGAGAGCCACTCCCTGAGTTTCGCCCTGCTCGTCTACGTGAGCGCGTGGTTGCGACTGCACTACCCCGGCGCCTTCCTGGCGGCACTGCTCCGAGCGCAGCCGATGGGGTTCTATTCGCCCATGACCCTGGTCGCCGACGCCCGACGACACGGCGTCCCGGTGCTCCGCCCCGACCTGCACCGCTCGGGGGCTCAGGCCGGCCTCGAGGCGCTCGATCCGGACGCGGACCCGGGCACGCCGATCGCCCCCGGGGGACGCCCTCGCTGCCTCGAACAGGAGCAGGGACCGACGGGCGACTTCGACCCGCACCTCCCGGACGACTCCGCCGGCCACCGGCGCGACGGAGGACTCGCCGTCCGACTGGGGCTCTCCTCCGTCCAGGGGATCGGTGAGGAACTGGCAAAGCGCATCGTCGCCGAGCGGGAACGCGGCGGGCTCTTCTCGAGCCAAGCCGATCTGGCGAGGCGGATCGGCCTCAGCTCGTCCCAGTTGGAGGCGCTGTCCGCGGCCGGCGCCTTCGAGGGGTTCGGGCTGACGCGTCGCGAGGCGATGTGGGGTGCCGCCCAGGCGAGCAGACACCGACCAGATCAGCTCGAGGGGACGTTTACGACGGTGCAACCGCCACTGCTGCCGGTCCCGACACCGGCCGAGCAGCTGATCTCCGACATCTGGGCGACCGGGATGTCGACCGACGACCATCCCATCCGTCATGTACGGACGGAGCTGCGGCGTCGAGGTGCCCTGCGATCCGACGAGCTCCTGACGGCGCAGACGGACCGCCGCGTGGAGGTGGGGGGCATCGTGACGCATCGTCAGCGACCGGCGACTGCGAGCGGGATCACCTTCATGAACCTCGAGGACGAAGCCGGGCTCGTCAACGTGATCTGCAGCGTCGGTGTCTGGAACCGGTATCGCCGGGTGGCGAGGGAGGCACCGGCCATGGTGGTCAGGGGCATGTTGGAGCGCTCACCGGAGGGGATCGTCAACCTGGTGGCGGATCGCCTCGAGGCTCTCCGGATCGGGGCGAACACCCGCTCGCGGGACTTCCAGTGAACGGTTCCGACCAATCCACAATCCGGTGGGATTCCGAACTCCTCCTACAGCAGAACACGAGACTCATGGGATTCCCAGGCACGGCCGGGGAAGGAATGACCGGGAGCTTCCGGGCGTTGTCCCCAGTGTTGAGTAGACCAGAAGGGGGTCACCCATGGCGAGAGTGTACGAAGAGATCGAAGGCCGCACCGGTGAGGTGGAGCGATACCGCCACCACCCGAACGGCAAGGGCATGGTCGCAGCTCGTGCACTGATCGATCCGACGGCGTTCATCGAACGGACGACGTTCGTCGAGGCGGACGCGGACATCCGCGCCAATGCCTGGATCGGTGCCGGGACCTGGATCGATCGGTCCGCAGTGATCGGTGAGGGCGCCTTCATCGGCGCGAACGTCCACATCGGCGAGCGCTGCGTCATCGGTCGCGGCGCCAGGGTCGGAAGCGATGCGCGCTTGGGGGCGGACGTGCACGTCGCGCACGGCGCCAGCGTCGACCGAGATGCCCGGGTGGCCGATAGCGCCCTCGTCGGCGCAGAACGTCCCGTCATGACGGAACCGACCGTCCGGCAGACGAACCGCGCGCCACGTCGGCCTCGCGCGAGCGGCACCGACCGGTTCGGCAAGGCGGCCTGAGCACTCGTTCCATCACCCCGTGAAGGGCCCGGACTCGATGAGTACGGGCCCTTCGTCGTCGTGCCACCACGTGCCAGACATCCGATATGCTAATATACCAGGATGGATCTCAAGGACTACCTGCGCATCTTCCGCCACCGGTGGCTGCTCATCGTCGCCATCACGGCCGGCATCGCGGCGCTGGCCCACGGGTACACCCTCGTCACCAAGCCCGTCTATCAGTCGACGGCCCAGCTGTTCGTCGCCGTCAAGAGCGGCGACTCGGTGGGCGAACTCAACCAGGGCAACACCTTCGCGCAGAGCCGCGTCTCCTCCTACGTCATCCTGGCGACCGGCTCCACCGTGCGCACCATGGTGGCCGAACGGCTCGACCTCGACCCCGCCACCCTGGTCGGCGCGATCTCCGCAGCCAACCCCGCCCAGTCGGTGCTGATCAACATCTCGGCCCTCGACAGCGACCCGGTGGCGGCGGCCCGCATCGCCAACACCGCCTCCGAGGTCCTCGTCGACCTGGTCGACGACGTCGAGAGCACGGATGCCGCATCGTCGACCGATGCAGCCGGGGGCCCGACCCCGGTCGGACTCACGATCGTCGAGCAGGCCTCACCGCCCTGGTCCCCGGTCGCACCCAACCCGCTGCAGAACCTCGCCGTCGGCGTGTTCATCGGTCTCGCCCTCGGCGTCGGAACCGCGCTCCTCATCGAGGTCCTGGACACCCGGCTGCGCGGCCGAGCCGCGATCGAGAAACTCACGGACACCAGCATCCTCGGCACCTTCACGGCCGAGCCCGCTGATACACCGCAGCTCATCCTCGGCTCGACGGAGAGTTACAGCCGGCGGGCCGAGAGCTTCCGCCAGCTCCGGACCCACCTGCAGTTCGCCTCCATCGACGGCGGGCTCCGAAGCGTCATGGTCACGTCCTCCATCCCCGGCGAGGGGAAGACCACCACCGCGGCGAACCTCGCTCTCGTCCTCGCCGAGGCGGGGAACTCGGTCCTCCTCGTCGACGCCGATCTGCGACGCCCCCGCCAGCACGAGCTGTTCGGATTGGAGGGCTCGGTCGGGCTGACGACGGTCCTCACCGGACGGATCAGCCTCGACGAGGCGGCGCAGTCCGTCAACGGCGCCGGACGTCTGGCCGTCCTCACCTCCGGGGAGCTCCCACCCAACCCCAGCGAACTCCTCGGGTCTGCCGCCATGGAACGGGCCCTGGCCGAGATGGAGCGCACCTTCGACGTGGTCGTCGTCGACACCCCGCCACTCGTGAACGTCTCGGACCCCACCGCACTGTCGACGCTCGCGAGCGGTGTCCTGCTCGTCGCCTCCGCCGACGGACGCCTGCACCGCGACCAGCTCCGTCAATCCCTCGAGAACCTGAGTTTCGTCCAGGCCAAGCTCCTCGGCGTCGTCCTCAATCGTGTCGAGGCCTCCCGTGGCGGGCAGTCCTACTCGTACTCCTACTACGACCGGATCCCGGAACCCGGGACGACCGCCCCGAAGCGACGCACCCGTCGGAAGACCGCGCCCACGGATGCGCCCGACACCCGCCGTCCCGCTGCGGCACCCGCTCTCCGACGCACGCCCGAACAGCAGCAGGCGCAACGCGAGCTGCCCGGAGTGACGCCCCCGGTCGACAGCTCGTCGAGCCGTCGATCACGACGGGAACGAGTATGAGCGCGACGCCAGACCCGACACCGACTCGGATCCTCATGGTCTGCACAGGCAACATCTGTCGTTCTCCGTACGCCGGGTTCCTGCTGGCCGGCGGGCTTCGCGACATCGATGTGTCCGGGTTCGAGGTGCGGAGTGCGGGGACGAGGGCGATGGGCGGACAACCGATCGATGCCTCGAGCATGGCCCTCCTCGGACCACTCGCCGCTGCGACCGACGGGTTCGTCGCGACGCAGCTGACCGCGGAGATGATCCGTCGCCAGGACGCCGTTCTGACGATGACGAGGGACCAGCGTGGCGCCGTTCTCCGCCTCCAGCCCGATGCGTTGCGGAGGACCTTCACCCTGCGCGAGTTCGGTCGGCTCCTCGACACCGTGGAGGTCGCCGGACTCCCCCGGGACCGCGCGGAGCGGTGGCGACGGCTCCTGCCCGAACTGGCGGCGAACCGGACGAGCGCACGCATCCCGGACCCGGCCGACGACGACGTCATCGACCCCTTCGGCCAGGGCGAAGCAGCCTTCCGGGAGATGGCCCGGCAGATCGCGCCGGCGACGGAGCGCATCGTCGCCTTCGAACGGACCGCCGCCGACCTCGCCGAGCGGGATCCCCGATGAACGCCCAGTCGGCCCGGACTGATCCGGTCTCGGATCGCCGTCTCCTACGCCAGAACGTCTTCGAACGTCTCCTGGCGGAGATCATCGACGGCCGACTGGCACCGGGACGCCGCCTCCGGGACGACGAGCTCACTGCGCTGCTCGGCGTGTCGAGGACGCCGCTCCGGGAAGCCCTGGCCCGACTCGACGGCCTCGGCCTCGTCCAGACGGCTCCCAATCGGTTCACGCGGGTGGCTCCGCTCGCCAGTGGGTCGCTGTTCGAGGTGATCGACCTGCTCGACGCCCTCGTCCCCCTGCTGGTGCAGCGCATCGTGGAGCGGCTCGATGACGACACCCTCCTCGAGGCGGAGTACCTCGAGCGGCGGATCGCCCGGCTCCCGGTCGAGGAGACGACGCGGGCGGTGGGTCTGCTGTTGAGCTTCGGCGAACGACTGCTCGACGACCTCGAACTCATCCCCTCGGTCATCACATCGGCGATGATCGCGCTCGTCCGGTACGCGGTGCAGCGACCGGTGGTCCTCATCGACGCCGGCGGGATCCCAGCGGTGCAAGCGGTCCTGCAGGCACTCCTCGACCACGACCCCGCGGCGATGACCCGCCATGCCGAAGTGTTCCTGCGTCGACTCGCCGGAGCGATCCGTGCGACCTGGTCGGATGCGGGAGCAAGCGCTCCGGATCGGGAGTCCGTGGATCAGCAGCAACGCCCGGAGCCGGTCGAGGAGGCCTGACCCGTCCGACGCGACACCTGATCCAACGACGAAGGCCCGCGATGTTCGCGGGCCTTCGTCGTGATTCTGCTGTCTTGCTGGGGTACCTGGACTCGAACCAAGAACAACTGAACCAGAATCAGTCGTGTTGCCAATTACACCATACCCCACTGTCTGAACCGAAGCCCCGACCGAAGAACAACACTAGCCTACGGAGCCGATCGTCTCAAATCGGTGCGTTCCGGGCGCGTCGCGGCAGGTTCAGCTGGGGACGCCGGCGAGGTCCCGGTTGAGCGCTCGAGCCACCCGCGCACCGTTTCCGGCGGCCACGATGAGCTGTTGCGGGCCGGGTGGTGTGATGTCGCCGGCGGCGTACACCCCGGGCACGGTCGTGCGACCCCAAGCATCGACGACCACATAGCCGTCGGTGTCGCGGTCGAGCGCCAGCGGCAGCAGGTACTCGAGCGGAGCGGACCATTCCGGCCGCACGAAGCCGCCAGACCGCTCGATGAGCGTCCCGTCGGCGAGCATCACCCCGGAGAACCCGTCGCGACCGCCGGCCAGCTCGGCGACCGCACCGCGCTCGACCCGGATGCCCGCAGACGCCAGCGCGGCCTCCTCCGGCTCGGTGACGGTGTCGGACCCGTTGGTGAAGACGATCAGATCGGACGACCACTGCGCGATGAGGATCGCCCACTCGGCCAGGTCCGCCGACTCGCCGATGAGGGCGAGCGGTGCGTCAGCCTTCTCGAACCCGTCGCACTCGACGCAGCTGTGCAGGTCCGTCCCGTAGAACGCCCGCATGTTGCCGACCTTCGGCAGGGTCTCCGTGAGCCCGCTGGCCACGACGACGGTGCGGGTCACGACGTCGCGGTCCGGCTCGCCACGGACGCCTTGGGCGACGACCCGAAATCCGTCAGGAGTCGCCTCGACCGTCTGGACCGCCGCGAACTGGATCTCGGCGTTCCCGTAGGCAGCGACCTCCTCGCGCCCCAGCCGCCGCAGATCGAGCGGTGGGACACCGTCGCGCGTGAGGAAGCCGTGGGAGCGGAGCGTCGCGGCATGGCGTGGACGGTTGCCGTCGAGCACGAGGACTCGACGCCGCGCCCGAGCGAGGTTCAGCGCGGCAGAGAGCCCCGCCGGGCCTCCACCGATCACGACGACGTCGTAGGCGTCGTTCATGACGCGAGGTGCGTGGAGAGCCGATCCAGTCGCGCGATCGATTCCGTCTTCCCGAGGATCTCGAGGGATTCGAAGAGCGGCGGCGAGATCCGGCGACCGGATGCCGCGACGCGGAGCGGACCGTAGGCGATCCGGGGCTTCAGGCCGAGCCCCTCGATGAGCGCGCCGGCGAGCGCCTCCTGGATCGAGGCCGCGGTCCACTCGGCCTCGGGGATGAGCTCGAGCGCACCGATGGAGGCCGCGAGGACCTCACCCGCGTTGGCGGGGAGCCCCCGCAGCGCGTCGTCCTGGTAGTCGAGCTCGGCGGCGCCGACGAACAGGAACCCGAGGAGCGCCGGGACCTCGCCCAACAGCGCGATGCGCTCCTGCACGAGCGGTGCGGCCTGCTCGAGGATCGCCTGCTGGACGTCGGGAACGGGCTCGCTCACCACGCCGGCATCCACGAGATACGGGACGATGCGGCCGAGGAAGTCCGCGGGCTCCAGCAACCGGATGTGGTCCCCGTTGATCGATTCCGCCTTCTTGAGGTCGAACCGGGCCGGGTTCGGATTCACGTCGACGACGTCGAAGGCCGCGATCATCTCTTCGATCGAGAACACGTCCCGGTCGCCGCTGAGCGACCACCCCAGAAGCGCGAGGTAGTTGATGAGCCCCTCCGGCACGAAGCCGCGGTCCCGGTGGTGGAAGAGGTTCGCCTCGGGATCGCGCTTCGAGAGCTTCTTGTTGCCCTCCCCCATCACGTAGGGCAGGTGACCGAACCTCGGGACGAAGGTGGTGAGGCCGATGTCGATGAGCGCGTGGTACAGCGCGATCTGACGAGGCGTCGACGGCAGCAGGTCCTCGCCGCGGAGCACGTGGGTGATCTGCATGATGGCGTCGTCGACGGGGTTCACGAGGGTGTAGAGCGGCTTGCCGTTCGGACGCACGAGGACGAAGTCGGTGAACGAGCCGGCCGGGAAGGTGATCTCGCCGCGGACGAGGTCGTCGAAGCTGAGGTCGTCGTCCGGGACCCGGAGGCGGAGCGCCGGCTCACGACCTTCAGCTCGGAAGGCTGCACGCTGCTCGTCGGTGAGGTCGCGGTCGAAGTTGTCGTAGCCGAACTGCTTCGGTCGCCCCGCCGCCTCGTTGCGCGCGTCGATCTCCTCGGCGGTCGAGAAGCTCTCGTAGAGGTGCCCGGCCGCGGTCAGTCGCGCGATGACGTCGGCGTAGATGTCGCTGCGCTCGGACTGCCGGTACGGCGCGTGGGGTCCGCCGACGCCGACACCCTCGTCCCAGTCGAGCCGCAGCCAGGTCAGCGCGTCGACGAGCTGTTCGTAGCTCTCCTCGCTGTCGCGGGCCGCATCGGTGTCCTCGATACGGAAGACGAGCTTGCCGCCCGTGTGGCGGGCGTAGGCCCAGTTGAACAGGGCCGTGCGGACGAGGCCGACGTGCGGCGTGCCGGTCGGTGACGGGCAGAACCGGACGCGGACGTCGGAACCGGAAGCCGTGGAGAAGGGGTGCGTAATCGTGTCAGACATCGACTGTCATCCTACTCGGGCCACCCACGGACGCGGCGATGCGCAGGAGTGCCGCGACCGCCGGGATGCGGTCCGCATGCGCCGCGCTCACGAGGTGCAGCGCGCGATCGTCCCCGTTCCGCGTCGGCCGGACGACGACGCCTTCGGGGAGCCGGGCCGCCGAAAGTGCGAGCGACGGGAGGAGTGCGACGCCGAGGCCTGCCGCGACGAGCGCGGTGACGGCGATCGCGTTGTCGGTCTCGTGGGCGATGTCCGGCTCGAAGCCGCTGGACCGACAGAGTCCCAGGAGGTGACCACGACACCGCGGGCAACCGGCGATCCACCGCTCGCCGGCGAGCGCCGCGAGGTCGACCTGCTCGTCGGCCGCCCGCGGATGGTCGATCGGCAGCACGAGACGCATCGGATCGGAGCCGAGGCGGTGCACCTGCAGCCCGGCGGCGCTCGCACGGTGCGGATCGTCGGGATCGCCCGGATAGCTGAAGGTGATCGCCACGTCGGCCTCACCGGCTCGGACCGCCGCCACGGCTTCCGGCGGTTCGGCCTCGACGAAGGAGACGCCCACACCCGGAACCTCGTCCGACACGCGCGCGAGCAACCGCGGGACGAGCATGGAGGAGGCCGAGGGGAAGGCCACGAGCCGCACCCGTCCGCTCCGCAGCCCGGCGAGCGCCGCCACCTCCTCCGTGGCCGCCCGGAGCGCGCGGTCCACCGCTTCGGCGTGCTCGGCGAGGATCCGGCCCGCGTCGGTCAGGCGGACCCCGCGGCCGACGCGCTCGACGACCGGCATGCCGAGACGTCGCTCGAGGCGTCTGAGGTGCTGACTCACGGCCGGTTGGCTCGATCCGAGCTGGTGGGCGGCGGCAGTGATCGAGCCGGTCGCGGCGATGGCCCCGACGACGAGCAGGGACCCCGCGTCGAGCGACGTCGAGGCGGGGAGGGGGGTGAGGGCCGACATGGGAGAAGCATAATGCAGCGTTATGGATCGCATCGTGAGCCTGTCCTTGTCCTATGGATCGTCGACGAAGACACTGGAGCCATGGCCCATACGACCTTCGACGAAGCGCGGACCTCCTTCCCCGAGGGGTCCGGCTATCTGGCCGCATGCACGCTCGGGCTGCCGACGACCGGGACGGTCGACGCCTTGACCGCCGACCTCTCGGCCTGGCAGGAGACCCGAACGGACGCCGCGTCCTACGGACGGGTCGTGGAGGACGTTCGCCGTTCGTACGCGGATCTGGTCGGCGTCTCCGTGCGCGACGTCGCGATCGGGTCTCAGACCTCTGCCATGGTCGCGATGATCGCGGCGTCCGTCCCCGACGGAGCCGAGGTCCTCTGTGTCGAGGGTGATTTCAGCTCGCTCGTCGCGCCGTTCCTCATGCAGGCACACCGAGGCGTCAGGGTGCGTCACGCGCCCCTCGCCGAGCTCGCCGACCACGTCGACGCGTCGACCTGGCTCGTCGCCTACTCCGCGGTCCAGTCGGCGACCGGGGCGGTCGCGGATGCGACGGCGATCCGGGCGGCTGCGCGGGCACACGGCGCACTGACGCTCAACGACCTCACGCAGGCGGCCGGCTGGCTCCCCGTCGACGCCGCCGCCGACGACATCACGGTGTGCCACGCCTACAAATGGCTCTGCGCCCCCCGAGGGGTGGCGTTCCTGACGGCGCGCGAGGCCGTCCTCGACCGCCTGCGACCGAGTCAGGCCGGCTGGTATTCGGGCGAAGACGTCTGGTCCTCGTGTTACGGCCCCTCGCTCCATCTCGCCGACAGCGCACGACGCTTCGACGTCTCCCCCGCCTGGCAGGCCTGGGTCGGTGCCGCACCGGCCATCGCCCTCTTCGCTGAGCTCGACGCGTCGGCTGTGTACACCCACGACACCGGGCTGGCAGCGGCACTCCGGGCGGGCATCGGCGACCGCCGATCCCTCCTCACCGGTACCCCCTCGGCCATCGTGACCTGGCTGGATCCGGACGGCGAGGATCTCCGCTCCATGCAGTCGGCCGGGATCACCGCCTCCGGTCGGGCGGGTCGGGCCAGGGTGGCGTTCCATCTCTGGAACACCGACGACGACGCCGCTGCGGTGCTCGACGCCCTCGAGACCCGGCCGGCCCGGGTGCTCTAGGGGCGGCGACCGGTGTTGCGCAGGATCCCGATACCGGAGACCTCGACCTCCACGACCTGACCGTCGGTGAACTCTCCGACGCCGGCCGGTGTCCCGGTCAGGATGACGTCGCCCGGGAGGAGCGTCCAGACGGACGAGGCGTACTCGACGATCGCACCGATCGAGTGGACCATGTCCGACAGCGGCGCGTGCTGGCGGACCTCGCCGTCGACCCTCGTCTCGATGGTCGCACCGTCGAAGGAGAACTCCGTCTCGATGTACGGGCCGAGCGGGCAGAACGTGTCGAAGCCCTTGGCCCGTGCCCACTGGCCGTCGGCCTCCTGCAGATCGCGTGCCGTGACGTCGTTGGCGATCGTGTAGCCGAAGATGACCTCGTCTGCGCGCTCTGCGCTCACGTTCTTCGCGACGCCGCCGATGACGATGGCGAGCTCACCCTCGAAGTCGATGCGCTCGGACTGCTTGGGGAACACGACCGCGTCGCCAGGACCGACCACCGAGGTGTTGGGCTTCAGGAAGAGGAGCGGCTCGGAGGGAGCCTCCCCGCCCATCTCGGCCGCATGGTCACGGTAGTTCTTGCCGACGGCGACGACCTTGGAACGAGGGATGACCGGCGCGAGCAGGACCGCATCCGCGAGCGGGACGCGCTCCCCCGTCGGTTCGAAGCCCGAGTAGAGCGGATCGCCGTCGAGGACGACGAGATCCGCATCGTCGATGATGCCGTAGCGGATGGCCTGATCGTGACTGAAGCGAGCGATTTTCACCAGGCCAGCCTATCCCGAGGGACGCGGAGGACACGGAAGCCCCGCACGAGGTGCGGGGCTTCCCAGGGTGCTCGGAGCCTATTCGGCGCTCGAGGACGTCTCAGCGTCGAGTCGGGTCATCCACCCGTGGCGGTCCGGCAGACGTCCGTACTGGATGTCCGTCAGCTCCTGCCGCAGGGACATCGTCAGTTCTCCGGCGGGTGCGTCTGCGTCTCCGACGGTGAAGTCCCGTGCCTTCAGCTGCGCGATCGGGGTGACGACCGCGGCGGTGCCACAGGCGAACACCTCGACGATGTCGCCGCTCTCGACGCCCTCACGCCATTCGTCGATCGTGACCCGACGACGCTCGACCGGGTGACCGCGGTCCGCAGCGAGCTGGAGGATGCTGTCGCGGGTGATTCCTTCGAGGATCGAGTCGGACTCGGGCGTGACGAGGGTGCCGTCCTTCTTGACGAGCACGACGTTCATCCCGCCGAGCTCCTCGATGTAGGTCGCCTCCTGCGCGTCGAGGAAGAGGACCTGAGCGCAGCCCTGTTCGTAGGCCTCAGCCTGCGGCAGCAACGACGACGCGTAGTTCCCACCCGTCTTCGCCGCACCGGTGCCGCCCTTGCCGGCGCGGCTGTAGTCGGTCGATAGCCAGATCGACACGGGCGTCACGCCTCCGGTGAAGTAGGCGCCGGCCGGGCTGGCGATGACGTAGTAGTTCACCTTCTTGGCGGGGCGGACGCCGAGGAAGGCCTCCTTGGCGAACATGAAGGGCCGGAGGTACAGGCTGGTCTCCGGCGCGGACGGCACCCACGAGCCGTCGACCGCGATGAGCTGCTTGATCGACTCGACGAAGTACTCGACGGGGAGCTCCGGCAAGGCGAGTCGCTTGGCCGAGCGCTGCAGGCGTCGGCCGTTCGCGTCCGGCCGGAACGACCAGATGGACCCGTCGGCATGGCGGTAGGCCTTCAGCCCCTCGAAGATCTCCTGGGCGTAGTGCAGGACCGCGGCGGCCGGATCGAGTGAGATCGGGCCGTAGGGCTGGACACGGGGCCGGTGCCAACCGCCGTGCTCCGACCAGCAGATGTCGACCATGTGGTCGGTGAAGTGCTGGCCGAACCCGGGGGCGGCGAGGATCGCGTCGCGCTCGGCCGCCGGCACGGGCTGCTCGTTCGGGGTCACGGTGAAGGCGAGTTCGCGCCGTGCCATGGGGAGGTTGATCGTCATGATGGTGTCTTCCGTCTGGATCTGCGTGTCAGGTGGGCGTCGTCTACCGCTTCGCCGCGAGGGCCGCGATCGCATCGCCGACCTCGGTCGTCGAACGCGCTGCGCCCGTGCGGGCGGCGATGTCGGCGGTGACGGCAGTGGCCACTCGTGCCGCCTCGGTCTCGAAGCCGAGATGCGACAGCATCAGGGAGACGGAGAGGATGGCGGCGGTCGGATCGGCCAGCTGCTTCCCGGCGATGTCGGGCGCCGATCCGTGGACGGGCTCGAACATGCTCGGGTACGTGCCGTCCGGGTTGATGTTTCCCGAGGCCGCGAGACCGATGCCGCCGCTGATCGCGCCGGCCAGATCGGTGAGGATGTCGCCGAAGAGGTTGTCCGTGACGATGACGTCAAATCTAGCAGGATCGGTGACGAGGAAGATCGTGGCGGCGTCGACGTGGAGGTAGTCGACCGCCACGTCGGGGAACTCGGCGGACACGGCGTCGACGACGCGCTTCCAGAGCGATCCGGCGAAGACCAGGACGTTGGTCTTGTGCACGAGGGTCAGCTTGCCCCGGCGAGCGGCCGCGGCGGCGAACGCGTAACGGACCACGCGCTCCACGCCGTAGGCCGTGTTCACCGAGACCTCGTTCGCGACCTCGTGCGGCGTTCCTTGGCGGATCGCCCCGCCGTTGCCGACGTAGGGCCCCTCGGTCCCCTCGCGGACGACGACGAAGTCGACCGCCCCGGGCTCGCGCAGCGGGCTGGGCACCCCCGGGTACACGACGGTCGGTCGCAGGTTGACGTAGTGGTCGAGGCTGAAGCGGAGCTTCAGGAGCAGGCCGCGTTCGATGTTCGCGTTCGCGAGCCGGGGGTCGCCGGGCACGCCGCCGACGGCGCCGAGGATGATGGCGTCGTGCGAGGCGATCGCGGCGAGGTCGGCTTCGGTCAGCACCTCGCCCGTCTCGAGGAATCGGGCGGCACCGAGGGAGAACGGGGTCTGCTCGAATCGCGCCTCGCCGCCCTCGATCGCGGCGTCCAGCACCTTGAGCGCCTCGCCCACGACCTCGGGACCGATCCCGTCGCCGGGGATGACTGCGAGCTTGACGGTGCGGGACATGGGACTCCTGAGGGTGCGACGACGGTGTGCGCCCAGCTTAACGCCTGGCACCACGACGCGGTCGTGCCACCCGAGCCCGGGTGGCACGACCGACGAGCGCCTTACCGGACGCGGCGCAGACCGATCGCCGCGACGAGCATGGCGGCGACGATGAGGCCGACCCCGATCCACGCCGCGACGCCGACGCCGCTGTCGAAGGCGTGCCGTGCCGACTCCATCAGCGCACCGGCCAGGTCGCCCGGGAGCTGCTCCGCGACGGTCGCCGCTCCACCGAGGGTCTCCCCCGCCGCCTGCTGCTGGACGGCGGTGAGCCCGTCCGGCAACACCACCGAGGAGCGGTAGGACGCGGTGAGCACCGTCCCGAGGGTCGCCGTGCCGAGGACCGCACCGAGTTCGTAGGCGGTCTCGGACACGCCGGACGCGGCACCGGCCTTCTCCGGCGGTGCACTCGCGATCACGAGTTCGTTCGACACCGTCTCGGCGGATCCGATGCCGAGGCCGAGCGCGACGAACGCGAGTCCGATCCCGAAGGCCGAGACGTCGCCACCGGTGATCGCAATGGACGCGTACCCGACGGCCGAGACGACGAGGGCGACGGGCACGACGATCCCCGGGCGGACCCGCTTCGAGATGGGCACGATCACGAGACCGGCGACGATCATCACGATGAGACCTGGCAGCAGGACGAGGCCGGCGTCGAGTGGCGCCAGACCGAGGACCAGCTGCAGGTGCTGCGACACGAAGAACAGACCACCGACGAGCGCGGTCACGCTGAGCAGGTTGATGACCACGGCGCCACTGAACGAGGCTCGCCGGAAGAGACTGAGATCCAACAGCGGGTGCTCGAGCCGGAGCTGTCGCCGGATGAACAGGATGCCGCTCGCGACGCCGACGACGATCGAGACGACGGTGACGACGTCGAAGCCGGCCTCGGCCAGGTGCTTGACGCCGAACACGAGCGGAGTCATCGTCACGAGGATGAGCACGATGCTCGGAACGTCGATGCGACCCGGATCCGGGTCCTTGGACTCGGGGATGAGGAACGGTGCGAGCACGACGAGCGGCAACAGTACCGGCACCGCCAGCAGGAACACCGCGCCCCAGGCGAAGTGCTCGAGGATGACACCACCGACGATCGGTCCGAGCGCACTGCCGGCGGCGAACCCACTGGCCCACACGGCGATCGCGAACCGTCGCTGGTCGCGGTCGAGGAAGATGTTCCGCAGGAGCGAGAGCGTGGACGGCATCAGCATCGCGCCGAAGAACCCGAGGGCAGCCCGGGCCGCGATCAGGAGCTCCGCACTGGGCGCGAAGGCGGCAGCGACGGAGACGACACCGAAGCCGATGGACCCGATGAGGAGGAGCCGACGGCGACCGATGCGGTCGCCGAGGCTGCCCATCGACACGAGCAGGCCGGCGAGGACGAGCGGGTAGACGTCGACGATCCAGAGCAGCTGGGTTCCGGACGGCGTGAGTGCGCTCGAGATGGCGGGCAACGCGAAGTTCAGGACCGTGTTGTCCACCGACACCAGGAGCACGGGGAGCATGAGGACGGCGAGCGCGAACCAGGCTCGTCGACCGGCGCGCGGAGCGAGGACGGCGGTGGGTTCGGTTGCGGTGGACACGATGACCTCTTTCGGAGCGTGGAGAACGGCGCCGGTCGGGCGCCGCCTGCTCGACTATACCGTCCAGCCGGTATAGTATCAATCCGAACCCGACCAGCCGAATACGATGGAGCCATGGCGAAGCAGACCGCAGCCCGAGAACGCGTCCTCGACGCCTTCGCCGACCTGCTCATCGAACAGGGCGAACGCGCTGCGACCCTCGATGCCGTCGCCGCCGCGGCCGGGGTCTCCAAAGGTGGACTGCTCTACCACTTCGGCAGCAAGGACGCCCTCGTCGACGGCCTCATCGAGCGACTCGCGGAGATGAGCGAGGCCGACACGGCGCGGATGCTCGCGGCCCCGGAGGGCGTCGTCGAGTACTTCGTGCGGACCTCCGTCGACTGCGGCACCCCGTTCGACCGGACGATCATCGCCGTCGCGCGGCTGGCGCAGGGACAGCACGCGCAGGCGAGCGAGGCCATGTCCCACATCCGGCGCAGCTGGCTGCGCACCGTGGAGGACGCCGTCGGCGATCCCGACACCGCCCGCGCGATCGTGCTGATGTCGGACGGCCTCTACGCCAACACCGCACAACTCGGCATGGGGGTCAGCGACCCCGACGAGGGCAGTGACGAGTCGATCGAACGGCTGCTCGCCGTCATCGCGCGGCTCCTGCCCACACCCTCCCACTGACCGTCCGGAGACGACGACGCCCCACCCCGGCACCGACCGGGGTGGGGCGTCGTCGATGGGTGCTACTGCTCGGTGATGTCGATCTCGCGCAGGAGCGTGGCGTCGATCGTCTCGCGGATGACCTCGAGCACGTCGTCGGCGACGGGTGAGTCGACCGTCAGCACGCTGAGCGCCGGTCCGCCGGCCTCGTGCCGGGCGATCTGCATGCCGGCGATGTTGATGCCGGCCTCGCCGAACCGCTGGCCGTAGACCGCCACGATTCCGGGACGGTCCGTGTAGACCATGACGATGTGGTGCTTGGCGAACGGCACCTCGACGTCGTACCCGTTGATCTCGACGATCTTCTCGATCTGCTTCGTCCCGGTCAGGGTGCCGGAGACGGAGATCTGCGATCCGTCGCTCAAGGCGCCGCGCAGCGTGATGACGTTCCGGTACTCCTCGCTCACCTCATCGGTGAGGAGTCGGGCGACGACGCCGCGCTGCTCGGCCAACAGCGGCGCGTTCACGTAGGACACCGTCTCGCTGACGATGTTCGTGAAGATCCCCTTGAGTGCGGCGAGCTTCAGAACGCTGACGTCGTAGCCACTGAGCTCGCCGTGCACCTCGACGTCGACGCTCGTCAGCGACGAGGTCGACAGCGAGGCGAACACCTGTCCGAGCTTCTCCACGAGCGGGATACCGGGACGGACGTACGGGTCGATGACGCCACCGGCGACGTTGACCGCGTCGGGGACGAGTTCGCCACCGAGGGCGAGTCGCACGGATTTGGCGACGGACACGCCGGCCTTCTCCTGTGCTTCGTCCGTCGAGGCGCCGAGGTGCGGCGTGACGATGACGTTCTCGAGGCCGAGCAGCTTCGTGTCCGTGGGCGGCTCGGTGACGAAGACGTCGAGACCGGCGCCGGCGATCACACCGTTCGAGAGCGCCTCGTAGAGGGCGTCCTCGTCGATCAGACCACCGCGGGCGACGTTCACCACGTAGGCCGTCGGCTTCATGAGTGCGAACTGCGGGCCGGCGATCATGCCCGTCGTCTCCGGCGTCTTCGGCATGTGGATCGTGATGAAATCGGACTGAGCGAGCAGTTCGTCCAACGTGACGA
This sequence comes from Plantibacter sp. Leaf1, assembly GCF_001421315.1. NCBI lineage: Bacteria > Bacillati > Actinomycetota > Actinomycetes > Micrococcales > Microbacteriaceae > Plantibacter > Plantibacter sp. Leaf1. Next base: position 768,319 of record NZ_LMJX01000002.1, read on the forward strand.
GCTGCACGCCGAGCTGCTGCGCACGCGCCGACGTGACGTAGGGGTCGTAGGCGATGACGTTCGTGCCGAACGCCTGGAGGCGGGCGGTGATGAGCGCGCCGATCCGACCGAGACCGATGATGCCGATGGTCTTCTCGTACAGCTCCGTGCCGGTGTACTTGGAACGCTTCCACTGCCCCTGGGCGAGCGCGGCGTGGGCTGCCGGGATGTGGCGAGCGAGGCTCAGGATGTGGCCGACGGTGAGTTCGGCCGCGGAGATGATGTTCGACGTCGGCGCGTTGACGACCATGACACCCGCCGTCGTCGCGGCCTTGATGTCGACGTTGTCGAGGCCGACCCCGGCGCGGGCGATCACCTTGAGACGGGTCGCCGCCTGGATCGCCTCCTCGTCCACCTTGGTGGCGGAACGCACGAGGATCGCGTCCGCATCGGCGATGGCGTCGAGCAGCGCAGGGCGGTCCGTCCCGTCGACGGAGCGCACCTCGAAGTCGGGCCCGAGGGCGTCGACGGTGGCTGGTGAGAGTTCTTCGGCGATCAGTACGACCGGTTTCGACACGGAACGGTTCCTTCGCAGTAGCAGTGGGGTGGGCAGCGCGTCGGTGTCCGGCGGCCGTCGCAAGCCTATCGGAGGCGCACTCGGCGGTTCGTCGTGTGACGCCGCCGCCGGTGGTTCAGGCGGAGAGGTCGATGAGCTGCTGGGCGCCGAACATCGCGAGGATCGACAGTGAGACGGCCGCGACCACGCAGAGCGCGACGAGGTATCTGACCGCCTGCTCCCCCAGTGAGCGCCCGCGACCCGTCCGGTACGCGATCGCGAAGGCCACGATCGGGAGGAGGAGGCCACCGATGAGGACCACCCAGCCGAGCGGGAGGACCGGGACGCCGAGGCCGTCCGCCGTTCCGAGGATGCCGACGAGGTTGCCGACGCCTTCGAAGACGTCGTACGCGAAGAACAGGCCGAACAGGACGGCGATGCACCAGCTGAACCAGGAGGGGCGAGGGGTGGTGGGCTTCGGAGCGGTGTCCGCACGGGTCGAGGGCATCGCGATCACACTCCTCGGAGGAACGGCCAGGGCAGGATGAGCAGGACGCCGAGGAGGAGCATGGCGATCCGGACGAGTGGCCTGCCGCCACGCGTCAGCCAGAGGGTCGCGGCCATCCAGACGGGTCCGGCGGCGACCGCCAAACCCTGCCCGAGGTCGAACATGAAGCGGCCGACCGCGTCGCTCGGGGGTGCGGCGTCCGGCCGGAACGCCGAGATGAGCCAGCCGACGCTGTAGAGCAGGAACACGCCGCCGAAGATGCCGAGGGTCACGAGCATCACCGAGCTCATCTGCTCACGCTCCGCGACGGCAGGCCCGGTCGGCACCCGATCGGCTGCAGCCACCTCGTCCGGCTCGGACTGCTGCTCGGCCTCCTCGGGGGTCGCCGGAACGGAGGCCGAGGTAACGGGGGCCGAGGGGACCGATTTGTCGAGCCGCGCGGCCGGAGCGGGGGTCTCGAGCGCCTCACTCGAGGGCGCTCCTCCTCGGCTTCGCTCGCCTGACGCTGAAGGGTCGAGCGTCGGATCGTCGTCTCCGGCCCAGCTCAGCGCGTCGTCGTCCCGCTGTTCCGTCATGCCGCCAGCCTATCGTCGCTGAAGCGTCCTCAGGTGCGACGGCCGGCCCGCGACGGAGCACAATGGCACGGTGAACCCGTTCTCCATCCTGCAGTCCATCCTGACGATCGTCCTCGCGCTCATGTTCGTCGGGATGGGCCTCCTCCACTTCCTCCCCGGCCCGGGGAGGACCATGGCCGCGATGATCCCCGACCGGCTCCGCGGCACCACTGTCACCCCGCGGCTGCTGGTCCTCTTCACCGGCGTCTGCGAGATCGCCGGCGGTCTCGGCCTGCTGATCCCAGCGACGAGGATCGCCGCGGTCTGCTGCCTGATCGTGTTCCTCATCGCCGTCTTCCCGGCCAACGCCGCCGCCGCCCGGCAGCCCGCCCGGTTCGGTCGCCTCGCGGTCCCCCTCGTGCCGCGGCTGATCGGCCAGCTCGTGCTGATCGCCGCACTCGTCGCCGTGGCGATCTGACGACCCGGACCGATCAACCTGCTGCCGGCGGACGGCCGGCGACCGTCACACCGCGACGGCGGCGCGGCGGACCGCTGCGACGGCTCGGGCGACCGTCGTCGCGTCGGTGATGTCGTAGCTCGGGGATCCGCCGCCAGGACCCGTCTCGGTGACCCGCCCGGCCCGGCGTCGGGCGGAGAGGTGCACCGCGTCGACCCCGGCGCTGGCGAGCGTCGGGATCGCGTCGATCGTCACTCCCCCGCCGGCCATGATCTCCATCGAGCCGTCACCGTTCGACGCCATCGCCGCGAGCTTCTCCGCGCCGTCGATGCTCGCTCGCGCGCCACCCGACGTCAAGAGGCGGTCGACCCCGGCGTCGCGGAGCTCGTCCGCGGCGCGGACCGGGTCGAGCGTCGCGTCGACGGCACGGTGGAACGTCACGGCAAGCGAACCGGCGGCCTGCCGTAGTTGCGCCAACGCCTCCGTGTCGATCGTGCGATCGGCCCGGAGGGTGCCGACGACGATCCCTGCAGCACCCGCCGCCTCCAAGGCGAGGATGTCGCCCGACATGACCTCGATCTCGGCCGGTGTGTAGACGAACCCGCCTTCACGAGGCCGGACCAGGACGTGGACGAAGTCACCGAGCCCGGCCTCGTCCGCCGCCCGGACCGCGGCCATGACGAGGCCGATGGACGGGGTGAGCCCGCCGGACCCGAGGGCCTGGCAGAGCTCGACCCGCTGTGCACCCTCGCGGATGGCGATGCGGACCCCCTCGAGGTCCTGGACAGCGATCTCGACGGCGATTGGCGACTGGGAGCTCATTCGGACCATTGTTCCAGGGATCCCCTCGGTGGCATGACGCGCACGCCGATGCGCTACTTGTCCGTGCCCTGCGAAACCGAACCCTGCAGCTGACGCTGGAAGATCAGATACACGATGAGCACGGGGACGACGGTGATGACGGACGCCGCGAAGAGCGCACCGAAGTCCACCGAATACCCGGCCTGAGCCGCGAACGACGCCATGCCCTGCGTGAGGACGTAGTTCTGCGGGTTCGAGTTGAGCGCCACCGGCAGGAGGAACTGGTTCCACAGGCCCACGAAGTTGAGGATCGCGACGGTCGCGAGCCCTGGCCGCGCCATCGGGAGCATCACCTGGAAGAACGTCCGCCACTCCCCTGCTCCGTCGATCGCGGCCGCCTCGGCGATGGAGACCGGCAGTGACTTGAAGAAGGAGAAGAGGAAGAACACGGTGAACGGGAAGGCGAACGCCGCGTACGTGAGGATGAGTCCCGGGAGCGAGTTGAGCAACCCGAGGCTCTGCAGCACGAAGAACAACGGCACGATCGCGAGGAACACCGGGAAGGTGAGACCGGCGAGCATCAGATAGTAGATCGCTCGGCTCCCGAAGAAACGGAACCGCGCCAGCACGTACGCGCACATCGAACCGAACAGCATGGTCACGATGAGGGCGCCGAAGACCACCACGATCGAGTTCAGGAAGAAGCTCCCGATGCCGGCCGTCGTCCACGCGTTCACGTAGTTGTCGAAGTTCCAGTTCGACGGCAGGGAGAACGGCGAGGCGAAGATCTCCGAGCTGGTCTTGAACGACGACATGACCGTCCAGAGCAGCGGGACGACGACCACGATGGACCAGATGATCAGCACCGTGTGGGATGCCGTCCCGACGACGCGGTCGCCCGTGGTCGGTTTGCGGCTGGCCGGTGTGCGCGTACCGGGTTTCCCGACGACCGCCGGGTTCGCGGTCGTCGCCGTGGTCTGGACGGTCATTCCGCCACCCCTTCATCGTTGCCGCCGGTGAGCCGGCTGACCAGGAAGACGACGCCGGCGAACATCAGGGTGACGAGCGCGAGCACGACCCCCATGGCGCAGGCGTAGCCGAACTGGCCTTTGGTGAACGCCGTCGTGAACAGCTGCTGCGACATCACGAGCGTGGTGTTCGACGGGCCGCCGCCCGGGTTCAACGCGGCCATGTACACGAACGCGTCGAGGGCGAGGATGCCCATGTAGATGTACGCCGTCTGGATGTTGTCCCGGATCAACGGGATGGTGATCGTGAGCGCGGTCCGCAGGCGACCCGCGCCGTCGATCCGTGCCGCCTCGTACACCTCGGCCGGCACACCCTTGATCGCCGCGATGAAGAGCACCGTGTAGAACCCGATGAGTCCCCAGACGATGACGAACATGGTGGCGATCATCGCCGTGTCCGGCGAACCGAGCCAGGCGAACGAGGCGAACTGGTCGAGACCGATGCCGGTCAGGAAGCCGTTCAACAGCCCGGACGACGGGTCGTAGATCTGCTTCCAGATGAGGCCGATGACGATCGCCGGCACGACGTACGGGAAGAACGTGATCACGCGGTACACGCTGGAGTTGCGGAGGCCGCGGATCGGTCCGTTGCTCGGTCCGCCGATCGTGATGAGGGAGGCGAAGAGGAACGCGATCCCGAGGGTCACGAGCGGCAGGACGATCGCGAGCGCGACGCTGTTGCCCATGGACTGGAGGAAGGTCTGGTCCTGGAAGAGCTTCGTGTAGTTCGAGAACCCGACGAAGTCCATGCCCGGGGAGAACCCGGACCAGTTCGTCAACGAGTAGTACGCCGCTTGCGCGAACGGTGAGACCACGAAGACGACGTACCCCACCACCGGCACGATCAGGAAGACCAGGAAGAACGAGACCCGGTCGAACGTGAAGTCCCGGCGGCGCAGCCGCCGGGCGGCGGGAGGGGTGGCCCCTCCCACCTTCCCGATCGGCGTGCCGACGGCCGTCATTTGACGGTGACCTTGTCCACGGAGTCGTCGTTGCGGACCTTGTCGGAGATGTCCTGCATGCCCTTGGTGAGCGTGGCGACGTCGGAACCACCCTGGAGGAACGTGTTCCAGAGGACGAGGAGGTCCGTGTTGAGCCCGTAGAGGTCGATGAAGCTCCAGGAGAACACATCGGTGCCGGCGTCGTTCAGCATCTTCACCTGGGACACGAGCGCCGTCGAACCGAAGCCGTCCTCGGGGATCGTGTCCTTCACGATGGTCGACGAGAAGGTCGTCTTCGCGAAGTTGACCGCAGCGTCGTTGGAGAGCATGGACCGCAGGAACTCCTTGCCACCGCCGACGTTCTTGCCCTGCGACGGGACGATGAACCCTTCACCGGCCGTGCTGTGCAGCGCCGAGTACGGCAGAGCGGAGTCGGCGGAGACCGTCGGCTCGGGCGCGCCGGTCATCTTGAAGCCGTCCTTCGTCTGGGTCTTCATCTCGTTCTCGATCCAACCGCCCGAGGGGTAGAGGATGAAGTCCTCCGAGTTGCTCCACTGCGCCTGCGCCGCGGTGAACTGCGTTCCGGCGCCACCGGGCTTGACGTACCCGGCGTCGATGATCGCCTTCAGGCCCTTGAGCACGTCCTGGACGGCCGGCTTCGACCAGCAGTCCGCCTCGAGGTTCTCGAGCGCCAGACGGACCTCGTCGCCGCCCTCCTTGATCGCCGAGGCGATCGCCATCGTCAGGTAGTAGGTGGCCGCCTCGGTGCCCCAGCCGAACAGGTACTTGCCCTGCTCCTTGGCCTTCGCGCCGAGGTCGAGCGCCTCCGCCCACGTCTTCGGGGGCGTCCAGCCGTTCGCCTCGAAGAGCGCCGCCGAGTACCAGACCGCGTACACCGTCAACACGTAGTTCAACTGCACGAACTTGCCGTCGAAGGTGCCCGGCTCGACGACACCCGGGTAGAGGGTGTCCTTGATGACCTTGCCCTCGTAGTTCTTCGCCTCGATGACGTCCGTTAGGTCGGCGAGCTGCTCGCGGATGGTGTTGATGCCGATGAGGCCGGCACCGCTGTTGTCGATGACGTCCGGCGGGTTGCCTGCGACGAACCGCGGCTGGAGGGTCTGGGCGATGTTCGTCGCCGCGGTGACCTTGACGGTCGAGCCCTTCTGCTGCTTCTCGACGAGCTTGCCGGCGAACTCGGTGTACTCGATGCCGTACCCGCCCTTGAAGATGACGGCGTCGACCGTCGAGTTGGCTGCCATGCCGAACGGGTTGTCGGCCGTGACCGGTCCGCCGGTGGTGGTCGCCCCGCCTCCACCGCCGACACAGGACGCGAGCGTCCCGCCGAGCGGGAGGAGGATCGCGGTCGCGAGTGCCCCTCGGAGGAAATCGCGGCGTTGGAGCGTTGCTGGCTGCTTGTCCATCGGTCTACCTTCCAGTGATTCGTGTCGTGCCCGGGTGTGGTGCTGTCGGGGTGGTGCGGTCGGGTGTGTGGAGCGGGTGTCGGGGCGCCTCAGGCTCAGGCGTCACGTCGGATCCGGCCTCGGTAACGGTCCTCGAGCACACCGTTGTGCTCGTCGCCGCCCGGGATGTTGGCCGAGATGTAGAGCGGTGGGGTCTCGCCGGTCGCCGCGATCCTGGCCGCGACGCCGATGGTGAGGAGTTGCGCGAGGTACGCGGCCGTGATCGAGGAGACGGCGCCGACCGGGACGCCGTCCTGGACCTCGATGGTCGCGTCCCCGAAGGGGGCGCGGTTGTCGAGGACGACGTCGGCGACCTCGGAGAGCCGCAGTCCGCTCGGGTGCTTGGGCTCGACGCGCGAGGTGTGCTCGAGCGAGGTGACCGCGATGACGGGGTGGCCGTGCTCCTTCGCGAGCAGGGCGAGCCCCACGATCGACCCGTTGACGCCGGAGTTCGAGGCGATGATGAACACGTCGCCCGGCCCCACGGGGGAGATCGCGAACAGTTCCGCCGCGACGTCGCCGCTGCGTTCCAGTGCGGCACCACCAAGGTCGTCGACGGACCGGTCGCCGCGCAGGACGACGTCGCGCAGGGCGATCTTGTTCGTCGGGATCAGCCCGCCCGCACGGCCGGCGATCTCCATCGCGAAGGCCTCGGAGTGGCCGGTACCGAACGCCTGGATGACCGCGCCCTGGTCGAGCGCCGTGATCAGGAGGTCGATCGCGGGGTCGAGCTCGCCGGACCGCGCCGCCCGGGTGATGTCGGCGATACGGGAGGTGACCTCCTCGGTGTACTGGTCGAGGTGATCCGTCCAGCTCGTGGTGGATGCGGTGCTCATGCGGTTCCTCTCAGACGCCAACGGGCGACGGGGTCTCGGAGAGGGCTCCGGCCCTCGTCGGTCGGCGGTGGGGGGCGACCGCGAGCGCGGAGGCCGCGAGGCGCTTGGTCGTGCGTTCGAAGTTCTGCTGGGCGACGAACAGGTAGAGCAGGTCGAGGACGAACAGCTGGCCGTGCTTGGCGGAGAGGTCGTCCGGCTGGAGGAACCGTTCGTGGGCCGAGGTGATGATGGCCAGGGCCGACTCGGCCACGAGCGGGGAATCCGGGTTGTTGCTGATCGCCACGGTGAGCGCGCCGGCGCGGCCGGCCTGGCGGAGCATCTGGATGGTCTCCTCGGTGCGTCCGGTGTTGCTGATACCGAGGGCGACCGTGTCGGGTCCCTGGATCGCCGCGCTCGTGAGGCCCGCGTGCACCTCCGACCAGGCGTGCGTGCTGATGCCGATCCGGTAGAGCCTCGCCTGCATCTCGTCGGCGAGCATCGCACTCCCGCCGACACCGTAGATGTCGACGTTCCGGCTCCTCGCGATCGCACCGGCGATCTCGAGCATGACGTCGAGGTCGATCACCTCGGCGGTCTCGCGCAGCGTCCGCGTGTGGGCGTTGAGCAGGGTGCTCAGGACGTCGGGCGCCGAGTCGTCGGGACCGAACGCCCGACCGATGTCGGTGCGCCAGGAGTCGCGGGCCGTGCTGCGACCGAAGTCCTTCGCGAGGTCGACCCGGAACGGCGCGTATCCCGTGTACCCGATGATGCGGCAGAAGCGGGTGATGGTCGCCGCGGAGACGCCGGTTTCGGCGGCGAGTTCACCGATCGTGAGGGTGAGGGGGGCGTCGGGGTTCTCCAGGAGATAGTCCGCGATCCGCAGCATGACCCCGGACATCTCCGGCATCCGCGACCGAATCCGGTTGGTCACGCCGGTGGCGTGCTCGACCGGTGGGTCGGTGCGGACGGAAACAGTCATGGAAATTCCTTTTCTCCTTCGTTGGAGGGACGCGAAACTGATTCTTACAGTACGTTGTGGCCCACGGCAACATGTTTCGAGATGATGACGATGATGAAAACAACACTGGCGGTCGATGCCGGCGGCACCTCGTCCCGCGCGGCGCTCGTCGACGCCTCGGCCCGGCGCCTCGGCTCCGGGCGGGCGGGCGGCGGGAATCCGACCTCGTCGGGCGTCGACGCCGCTGCCGCGCAGATCGCCCTCGCGGTCCGTGCCGCGCTCGACCAGGCCGGGAGCACGCTGTCCGGCCCGGCCGTCGAGACCGGGTCGCCCGTGGTGATCACGCAGGCGGGACTGGTGTCCGACGCCTACCGGCGGGCCCTCGACGCGCACCTCGGCCCGCTCGGACTCGGACCGGTCGTGATCGAACCGGATCTCCTGGGCATGTACGGATCCGGCTCGGCGTCTCCCGACGGCATCGTCCTCGTCGCGGGCACCGGGAGCGTCGCCGGACGGATCAGGGACCGCCGGGTCGTCCGCGAGGTCGGTGGCGCCGGGTGGCTCCTCGGCGACGGCGGCTCCGGGTTCTGGATCGCCCGTCGGGTGATCCGCGCGGTCGCCGCCGACCTGGACGACATCGGACCGAGGACCGCGCTCACCCCGTTGCTCTGCCGGATGATCGGCATCACACCGGAGACGACGACCTCCGACCACGCGCACCGTCGCCGATCGTCGGCGCTCGACGCGCTCATCCGGTCCGTGAACGACGGTCCGCCCATCGCCATCGCACGCCTCGCGCCGCTCGCCTTCCTGGCCACTGACGACGAGGTCGCGGTGGCGATCCTCGACGCCGCCGTGGACCGGTTGACGCTGCTCGTGGAGCGCGTCGCGGATCCGGGCTCGGACGACCACGACGCCGCGCTCGTCGTCGGTGGGAGCGTCCTCGTGGACGGCCTCCTCCCGGCCGTCGGTTCTGCGAGGGACCGCCTGTCGGCCGCGGCCGCGGGAGCCCGACTCGTCCCGGTCGCCGACGGCCTCGTCGGCGCCGCGGCCCTCGGCCTCAGAATGCTGGGCGAGGACGTCGACGACGCGACGCTCGGTCGGCTGCGCGACGACCTGGCGGCGGGGGCGACCCGATGACGCCGGGGCACATCGCCGTCATCGGCACCGGCGCCATGGGGCAGGCGCACGTCCGCGCCCTCGCCGGACTCGGCGCAGCCGACCGGATCGCCTACCTATGCTCGGCGCGCTCTCCGAGGCCCATGCCCGAAGCACCGGGCGCGCGGCTGACGACCTCCGTCGACGAGGTGCTCCACGACGCCTCGGTCGACATCGTCGTCGTCTGCACGCCGACCGACACCCACCGGGACCTCGCGGTCCGCGCGCTCCGAGCCGGCAAGCACGTGCTGCTGGAGAAACCCATCGCCCTCGAACTCGCCGACGCCCACGCGATCCTCCGTGCCGCCGAGGAGGCTGGACGCATCCTCATGGTCGCGCACGTCGTCAGGTTCTTCGGCGGGTACGAGGCGATCGACGACGCCGTGCGCGCCGGCGCCGTCGGCACGCCCCTCGCGGTCACGGCCGAACGATTGAGCGCCCCCGCTCCCCCGTCCCCGTGGTGGCAGGACGAGCGACGCTCCGGCGGCCCGTTGGTGGACTTCGCGATCCACGACTTCGACCAGCTGAACCGGCTCCTCGGCACGCCGCGTGCCGTCTCGAGCCGCCGGACCGGCTCAGGCCGACCGATCGAGACGACCGTCGAGTACGCCGACGGCGGCATCGGGCGCGTCCTGACGTCGATGGACCTCCCGCCCGCCTTCGGGTTCAGCTCGGCCATCGAAGTAATCGGCAGCACAGGCCTCCTCGCGCACCGCTTCGTCGGCGCGTCCCCGACGCATCGCGCCCCGCTCTCGATCGAAGCGCTCGGGTCCGCGACGCCGAGTCGGCCGTACGAGCTCGACGAGACCGACCCCTATCAGCGACAGATGGCCTCGTTCCTCGACTGCGTCGAGCGAGACGTCGAACCGGTGCGGGTGACCGGGCCGAGCGCGATCGCGGCGCTCTCCGTCGCTCTCGCGGCGAAAACCTCATTGCACACCGGGACACCGGCGCAGCTCGCTGAGCCCACCGACGACTGAACCGCCGGCAGGACGCTGACGGTGTGTGCCGCCGTTTGCCGCCCGATGCGGCCAGACATCCGACCTTTCGTGTTAGCCTGCCCGCATCGCCGTGAACCCGCTCGACGATCGAAAGGCCGCCGTGACCGAGACCAACACCACCAGACCCGACACCGCCTGGTTCGACGAGGCGAGATTCGGACTCTTCCTGCACTGGGGCCTCTACGCGCTCCCCGCCCGGCACGAATGGGTGCAGACGCGGGAACACCTGTCCGCCGCGCACTACGAGCGCTACCGCGAGCACTTCGACCCCGACCGGTTCGACCCGCGCGCCTGGGCCAGGCAGGCGAAGGCGGCCGGCTTCCGATACGCCGTCCTCACGACGAAGCACCACGACGGCTTCTGCCTCTGGGACTCGGCACTCACCGACTTCACCTCGATGCACACGCCCGCCGGCCGTGACCTCGTGGCCGAATTTGTGGAGGCCTTCCGCGCCGAGGGGCTCCGCATCGGCTTCTACCACTCGCTGATCGACTGGCATCACCCCGACTTCACCGTCGACGGGATCCACCCGCTTCGCAACGACCCCGAAGCGCTCGCCGCCAACGCCGACCGCGACTGGGGCCGCTACCGCGACTACCTCCATGGTCAGGTGCGCGAACTCCTCACCGGGTACGGCACGGTCGACTACCTGTTCTTCGACTTCAGTTACTCGCAGGGCATCGAGGGACTGCCGGGCAAGGGTGCGGCGGACTGGGGATCCGAGGAACTCGTCTCGATGATCCGCGAGCTGCAGCCGTACATCCTCATCAACGACCGACTGGAGCTCCCGGGTGATGTCACCACTCCGGAGCAGTACCAACCCGTCGAGACACCGGTCGACGCGGACGGTGGACCGCTCCGCTGGGAGGCCTGCCAGACGTTGAACGGGAGCTGGGGGTACGACCGGGACAACCTCGACTACAAGTCACCGGAACTCCTCCTGCGGATGCTCGTCGACTCCGTCTCGAAGAACGGCAACATGCTCCTGAACATCGGACCGACGGCCCGCGGGACGATCGATCCTCGGGCCGTCGAACGCCTGGAGGTGCTGGCCGACTGGTTCGCGCTGCACGAACGCGCGATCCGCGGGTGCGGTCCGTCCGAGTTCGCGAGCCCGTCCGACGTCCGGTACACCCAGCGCGGTGACCGCCTCTATGTGCACGTCTTCGCCTGGCCGTTCGTGCATCTGCACCTCCCGGGACTCGGCGGCAGGGTGCGCTACGCGCAACTCCTGTCGGACGGCTCCGAGGTCCCCTTCCAGGTGCATCGACCGGAGCACGACCTGCCGAACCAGCACACCCAGCCGAAGGGGCTCGGTCCGGACACGGTGACGCTGCATCTCCCGATCGGCGAACCCGCCACCCCGATCCCCGTCATCGAGATCTTCCTCGAGCCGGGCACGACCGGTGTGGCAACGGCCTGAGGCCTCCCGCAGACGACGAAACGCCCGCCCCGACGGATCGGGGCGGGCGTTCTGACTCGGTGCCGCTGAGCGACAGGACGAGCGGAGACTAGCGAGCGACGCTGCCGTCGACGTAGTCGTCGTCGTTCGAGGCGTTCCACGCGAAGAGCTTCCGCAGCTCGCGACCGGTGGCCTCGATCGGGTGGTCCTCACCCTTCTTACGCAGCTCGAGGAACTCGGGCGCGCCGGCGTCCTGGTCCTCGATGAAACGCTTCGCGAAGGTGCCGTCCTGGATGTCCTTGAGGACCGCCTGCATGTTGGTCTTGACACTCGGGTCGATGACCCGCGGGCCGGAGACGTAGTCGCCGTACTCGGCCGTGTCGGAGACGCTCCAGCGCTGCTTGGCGATGCCGCCCTCCCAGATGAGGTCGACGATGAGCTTCAGCTCGTGGAGCACCTCGAAGTACGCGATCTGCGGCTGGTAGCCGGCCTCGGTCAGGGTCTCGAAGCCGTACTGGATCAGCTGCGAGACACCGCCGCAGAGGACGGCCTGCTCGCCGAACAGGTCGGTCTCGGTCTCCTCGGTGAAGGTGGTCTTGATGCCGCCGGCACGCAGGCCGCCGATCGCCTTGGCGTAGGACCAGGCGAGCGCCCAGGCGCTGCCGGTCTCGTCCTTCTCGACGGCGACGATGACGGGGACGCCACGGCCGGCCTCGTACTCGCGACGCACGGTGTGACCCGGGCCCTTCGGGGCGACCATGAAGATGTCGACGCCCTCGGGCGCCTCGATGTATCCGAAGCGGATGTTGAAGCCGTGACCGAAGACGAGGGCCTTACCCGGTGCGAGCTGGTCCTTGATCGACTCGGCGAAGATCGTGCGCTGGAACTGGTCCGGCGCGAGGATCACGATGACATCGGCCCATGCGGAGGCGTCGGCCACGTTCTTGACGGTGAAGCCCTGCTCCTCAGCCTTGGCGGCCGACTTGGAGCCGTTCTTCAGGCCGACGACGACCTCGACACCGGAGTCGCGGAGGTTGAGCGCGTGTGCGTGCCCCTGCGAGCCGTAGCCGATCACGGCAACCTTCTTGCCCTGGATGAGCGACAGGTCTGCGTCCTGGTCGTAGAAAATCTCAGTCACTGGTGGTTCTCTCCTTGGTTGTGGTTTCGCACGATGTCGCCGAGGCGACTAGTTCTTGAAGACGCGTTCGGTGATGGACTTGGACCCGCGCCCGATGGCGAGGAGGCCCGACTGGGCGATCTCCTTGATGCCGTAGGGCTCGAGCACCTTGAGGAAGGCCGTCGTCTTCCCCGAGTCACCCGTGACCTCGATGACGAGCGCATCCGTGGCCACGTCGACGACGCGGGCGCGGAACAGGTTGACGGCCTCGAGCACCTGGGAACGGGTGGAGTTGTCGACGCGGACCTTGATCAGCAGGTGCTCGCGCTGGACGGACTGCGCCGGATCGAGTTCCACGATCTTGATGACGTTGATGAGCTTGTTGAGCTGCTTCGTCACCTGTTCGAGCGGGAGCTCCTCGACGTCGACGACGACCGTGATCCTGGACAGACCCTCGATCTCGCTGTGACCGACGGCGAGGCTCTCGATGTTGAAGCCCCGGCGGGCGAACAGCCCGGCGACGCGGGTCAGCAGACCGGGCTTGTCCTCGACGAGGAGGCTCAGGACGTGGCTGCTCATGCTCAGGCCTCCTCATCGAACGACGGACTGTGGTCCTTGGCGTACTGGACGTAGCTGTTGCTGACGCCCTGCGGCACCATCGGCCACACCATCGCGTCGGCACTCACGACGAAGTCGATGACGACCGGGCGATCGTTGGTCTCGAGCGCGAGCTTGATGGCCGCATCGACCTCCTCCTCCTTCGTCACACGGATCGCGAGGCAGCCGTAGGCCTCCGCGAGCTTGACGAAGTCGGGGATGCGGATGGTGTCGTGGCCGGTGTTGAGGTCGGTGTTGGAGTACCGGCCGTCGTAGAAGAGCGTCTGCCACTGGCGGACCATGCCGAGCGAGGAGTTGTTGATGATCGCGACCTTGATCGGGATGTTGTTGATCGTGCAGGTCGCGAGTTCCTGGTTCGTCATCTGGAAGCAGCCGTCGCCATCGATCGCCCACACGTGGCGGTCGGGCTGAGCAACCTTGGCGCCCATGGCCGCCGGGACCGAGTACCCCATGGTTCCGGCGCCGCCGGAGTTGAGCCAGGAGTTCGGGCGCTCGTACTTGATGAACTGGGCGGCCCACATCTGGTGCTGCCCCACACCGGAGGCGAACACACCCTCCGGTCCGGTGAGCTCACCGATGCGGGAGATCACGTGCTGCGGGGCCAGCAGGCCGTCGGTGGGTGCGGCGTAGCCGAGCGGGAACTCCTCGCGGAGACCGTCGAGGTACGCCCACCACTCGGTGATGTCTGGCGTGACCTCGCGGGAGGCTGCTTCGAAGGCCGACTGCAGGTCGACGATGACGTCCTTCGCGTCGCCGACGATCGGGACGTCCGCGATACGGATCTTCGAGATCTCGGCGGGATCGACGTCGACGTGGACGACCTTCGCGTTCGGTGCGAACAGCGAGGCCTTCCCGGTCACGCGGTCGTCGAAGCGAGCGCCGAGGGACACGAGCAGATCGGACTCCTGCAGGGCGAGCACGGCGGGGACGGTGCCGTGCATGCCGGGCATGCCGAGGTGCTGGTGGTGGGAGTCCGGGAACGCTCCGCGGGCCATGAGGGTCGTGACGACCGGCGCGCCGACGGCTTCGGCCAGGGCGAGCAGTTCTTCCGAGGCCTTCGACCGGATGACACCGCCACCGACGTAGAGAACGGGCTTCTTCGCGTTCACCAGGAGCTGTGCTGCTGCCTGGATCTGCTTGCCGTGCGCCTTCGTCACCGGACGGTAGCCCGGAAGGTCGACCTTCGGCGGCCAGATGAACGGCGCCTCGGCCTGCTGGGCGTCCTTGGTGATGTCGACGAGCACCGGACCGGGACGGCCCGTCCCGGCGATCTCGTACGCCGCCGCGATGGCGGCAGGAACGTCCTCCGGCGTCTTCACGAGGAAGGAGTGCTTCGTGATCGGCATGGTGATGCCGACGATGTCCGCCTCCTGGAACGCGTCCGTGCCCATGAGCGTCGAGAACACCTGACCGGTGATCGCGACCATGGGCACCGAGTCCATGTAGGCGTCGGCGATGGCGGTGACGAGGTTCGTCGCGCCAGGACCGGACGTCGCGATGCAGACGCCGATCCCGCCACCGGCCGCGGCGTAGCCTTCGGCCGCGTGGCCGGCACCCTGCTCGTGCCGGACGAGGATGTGACGGAGTTTCGTCGAGTCCATCAGCGGGTCGTACGTCGGCAGGATCGCTCCGCCGGGCAGACCGAAGATGTCGGTGACCCCGAGCAGCTCGAGCGATCGGACGATCGCCTGTGCTCCGGTCAGGATCTCCGGGGCAGCCGCAGCCGCCGGTGTTCTGGGGTGAGGCACGGGTTGGGACTCCGTGGGCATGATGATTCCTTCAGCGATGAGATGCACGAACGAGATGCTCGGTTACCCCGTGATCGCGCCCTCCGCTGCGGAGTGCACGAGACGAGAGTACTTTGCGAGAACGCCACGGGTATAGCGCGGGGGAAGAGGCGCCCAGCCTTCGCGGCGGGCTTCCAGCTCTGCGTCGTCGACGAGTAGGTCGAGCGAGCGGCCAGCGATATCGACCCGTATCAGATCACCATCGCGCACGAAGGCGATTGGACCTGCGTCCACCGCTTCGGGTGCTATGTGGCCGATGCATAGTCCGGTTGTGCCGCCTGAGAATCGACCGTCCGTCAAGAGTAGTACATCTTTGCCGAGCCCGGCGCCCTTGATGGCTGCCGTGATCGCGAGCATCTCGCGCATTCCCGGCCCACCCTTCGGGCCCTCGTAGCGGATGATGACGACGTCGCCCTTGTTGATCTTGCCCTCGGTGAGCGCGTCCATGGCACCGCGTTCACGTTCGAAGACCCGCGCGGGCCCTTCGAAGACCTCGGCGTCGAAGCCGGCGGTCTTCACGACGGCTCCCTCGGGGGCGAACGAACCCTTGAGGATGGTGATGCCGCCGGTCGCGTGGATCGGGTTGTCGAGCGTCCGGATGACCGTGCCGTCGATCGGGTCAGGGTTGATGTCGGCGAGGTTCTCGGCGACCGTCTTGCCGGTGACCGTGAGGCAGTCGCCGTGCAGGAGTCCGGCGTCGAGCAGGGCCTTCATGACGACGGGGACGCCGCCGTGGCGGTCGACGTCGTTCATGACGTACTGGCCGAACGGCTTGAGGTCGCCGATGTGCGGGACCTTGTCGCCGATGCGGTTGAAATCGTCGAGCGTGAGGTCGACCTCGGCCTCGCGGGCGATCGCCAATAGGTGCAGGACGACGTTCGTGGAACCACCGAACGCCATCGCGACGGCGATCGCGTTCTCGAACGCCTCCTTGGTGAGGATGTCGCGGGCGGTGATGCCGAGGCGGAGCATGTTGACGACGGCCTCACCCGAGCGGTGCGCGAAGTAGTCGCGGCGGCGGTCGGCCGAGGGCGGCGAGGCCGAGCCGGGGAGGCTCATCCCGAGTGCTTCGGCGACCGAGGCCATGGTGTTGGCCGTGTACATGCCACCGCAGGCGCCCTCGCCCGGGGCGATGGCGCACTCGATGCGCTTGAGGTCCTCTTCGCTCATGTTCCCGGCCTTGCAGGCCCCGACCGCCTCGAAGGAGTCGATGATCGTGACTTCCTTCTCCGTACCGTCGCTCAGCTTGACCCACCCTGGAGCGATCGAGCCGGCGTACAGGAACACCGAGGAGAGGTCGAGACGCGCGGCCGCCATGAGCATGCCGGGCAGCGACTTGTCGCAGCCGGCGAGCAGGACGGTGCCGTCGAGGCGCTCGGCCATGACGACGGTCTCGACGCTGTCGGCGATGACCTCACGCGACACGAGCGAGAAGTGCATGCCCTCGTGCCCCATCGAGATGCCGTCGGAGACGGAGATCGTGCCGAACTGGAGCGGGTACCCGCCGCCGGAGTGGACGCCTTCCTTGGCGCCCTGGGCCAGGCGGTCGAGCGAGAGGTTGCAGGGCGTGATCTCGTTCCACGAGCTCGCGATGCCGATCTGCGGCTTGTCCCAGTCCTCGTCGCCCATGCCGACGGCGCGGAGCATGCCGCGCGAGGTGGTCGCCTCGATCCCGTCGGTGACGGCACGACTGCGTGGTTTGATGTCGATCTCTGGCATTTTAAGAGTCTACGGCTTCCTTGTTGCTTCGATATTCCGCGAGCATGCCGAGGACTCGCGCGATCTCCGAGGGTCCTTCGACCCGGAAATCCGCGGCGGTCACGCCGGTGCCGCTCTTCACCCCGAGGTCTCCCGGGCCGAGCGCTCCGAACGCGTCCTCATCCGTGACGTCGTCGCCCGCATAGAACACGGCGTCTGCTTTCGTATACCGCCGGAGGTGTTCGACGGCTTCGCCCTTGGTCGCGCTCCTGAGCGAGAACTCGAGGACGTTCTTGCCCTCGCGAACCGTCAGGGCGCCGAACTCGTCCTTGGTGTGGGCGAGTGCTTCGAGGTGGGCGATCCTGGAGTCTTCTTCACTGGCGAGCCTGGTGTGCAGGGCGAACCCTGCCGGCTTCCGCTCGATCCAGACATTATCGTAACCCCCGGCGACGTCCTGGAGGATCCGCTGCAGCGTCTCCCGCTGCTCGCGTTCCTCGTCGTCGAGGGCGAGCGCGTCGTCGGGGTTGTCGAGGCGGATCTCGACACCGTGCGAGCCGGCGAACAGCGCGTGGTCGGGCAGTTCCGCCACCGCCACGAGGCTGTCGATCGCGCGTCCGGACACGAGCGCGACCCGGGTGCCCGGCAGGTCCATGAGCGCGAGGACGGCTTTGCGTGCGGCAGGCAGGGCACGTGCCTGGTCTGGGTCGTCGACCTCGGGCGCCAGGGTGCCGTCGAAATCGAGGGCGACCAGGAGGCTCGGGACGTCGGCCAGGCGGCGCAACTCCGCGCGCAACCCGAGGGGAAGCCCCCCGAGGGTGTCGGTGGGCTCGTCGGTGGTGCTCATGACTGGGTGGTGCTCCCCTGCTCGGTGGTCGATGCCGTGTCGCGGACGCGGTGCAGCTCGTCGAGGAAGGATGCGGACCAGCGGGCGACGTCGTACTCCATCACGCGCTTGCGCAACGCACGCATCCTCCGGCCGCGTTCGGCCTTCGTCATGTGGACCGCCTGCAGGATCGCGGACTTGAGCCCCTCGATGTCGTGCGGGTTGATCTTCAACGCCTGCTTCAGCTCGTCGGAGGCTCCGGCGAACTCGCTCAGCACCAGGACGCCGTCGTTGTCGTAGCGGGCCGCGACGTACTCCTTGGCGACGAGGTTCATCCCGTCGCGCAGGGCCGTCACCAGCATGACGTCGGCGGCGAGGTAGAGGGCGGCCATCTCCTCGCGCGGGTACCCGTGATGGAGGTACTGGATCGCGGTGTGGCCGATCGTGCCGAAGTCGCCGTTGATCCGGCCCACCGTCTGCTCGATGTCGTCGCGCAGCTGGCGGTAGGTCTCGACCCGCTCACGGCTGGGGCTCGCGACCTGGACGAGCGTGACGTCCTCGACCGCGAGCTTGCCCTGCTCGAGGAGCTCACCGAAGGCCTTCAGGCGGTGGCCGATGCCCTTCGTGTAGTCGAGCCGGTCGACGCCGAGCATGATCGTCTCCGGGTTGCCCAGCTCCTCACGGATCTGCTTGGCCCTCGCGATGATCTCCGGGCGCTGGGCGAGCGCCTGGTAGCCCTGGCTGTCGATCGAGATCGGGAAGTGCCTCGCGATGACCGTGCGGTAGGGAGCGCCTCGCTTCGACGCGGCGGGCGCGGCGTCCGTCGTGACGGACACGAGCGCGGCGTCGAGCGGGACCTGGATCGCGGCACCCTTGGTCTCGTAGCCGAACAGACGACGGACCGCCCGGGAGAAGTTCCCGGCGTCCGCCACGCGCTGGAACCCGATGACGTCCGCGCCGAGCAGACCCTCGATGATCTGGCGGCGCCACGGCAGCTGGGAGTAGATCCCGTAGGCCGGGAACGGGATGTGGTTGAAGAACCCGATCGTGAGGTCGGGACGGAGCTCGCGGAGGATCTTCGGTACGAGCTGCAGCTGGTAGTCCTGCACCCACACGGTCGCGCCGTCGGAGGCGGCGGCCGCAGCGGCCTGGGCGAAACGACGATTGACCGCCACGTAGGAGTCCCACCACTCGCGGTGGTAGCTCGGCGGCGCGATGACGTCGTGGTAGAGCGGCCAGATGGTGTCGTTCGAGAAGCCCTCGTAGTAGCGGGCGATCTCCTCCTCCGACAGCGGCACCGGGATGATCCACATGTCGTCGTTGTCGAACGGCTCGATCTCGAGGTCGGCCGACCCGGCCCACCCGATCCAGGCACCGTCAGCGCCGCGCATGACGGGTTCGAGGGCGGTGACGAGTCCGCCGGGAGAGGTCCGCCAGCTCTCGGCACCGTCTGCATCGACGACACGGTCGACCGGCAGTCGGTTGGAGACCACGATGAAGTCGAAGGTCGACGCTGATCCGCCGTCAGGCGCGGAATATCTGGTGATGATGACCCTCCCGGGTTGCTCGGGTTCGCCCTTCAGGCTAGCAGCGTTCCGCACGGCGAAACCGCGTGTTCAGACGGCGAGCATATGCTTGCGCTGATGATCCGCCACGGCATGAGCACCTCCTGCGTCTACCCCTCCGGCACCAGGCGCGCCTTCGAACTCGCCGCGGAAGCCGGCTACGACGGCGTCGAGGTCATGGTGACCGAGGACCGGGTGACGCAGGACGCGGTCGCGCTCCGGTCGCTGGCCGACGAGACCGGGCTGGACATCCTCTCGATCCATGCTCCGGTGCTCACGAGGACGGCGTTCGTGTGGGGGCGGGACCACCGCGTGAAGCTCCGTCGCTCCGCCGAACTCGCCGACGCCGTGGGCGCCTCGACGGTCGTCGTCCACCCGCCGTTCCGCTGGCAGCGACGGTATGCGGCGGCGTTCGTCGACCTCGTGGCGGAGCTCAGCGAGCAGTACGGCCTGGAGATCGCGGTCGAGAACATGGCGTGCTTCCGGAGCCGCGGGCTCCGCGTGCAGCCGTTCGCATTCGGATACGACCCCGGCCCGCTCGCGTGTGCGGCGCTCACGCTCGACTTCTCGCACGCGGCCCTCGCCGGCGAGGACTCGTTGGAGATCGCCACCCGCTACGGCGACCGGCTCCGACACATCCACCTCTGCGACGGCACGTCCCCGTCACCCCGCGCCGCCTTCCTCGACGAACACCTCCTGCCTGGCGACGGCGACCAGCCGGTCGCCGCGGTGCTCGAGCGGCTCCGGGCGGCGCAGTGGTCGGGCAGCATCGTCGCCGAGGTGCACCTTCCGAGCGGTGGCGACGACGCCAGCCGCGTGGCGCAGCTCCGATCGTCGCTCGCCTTCGCCAAGCGAGCCCTCGCTAGCACAGGCCGGCTGCCGGACGAAAGCCCGGATGCGGGGGGCCTCCCCTACCGGCTAGCGTGAAGGCATGCGCAAATATCTTTTCAACGGCAGCATGATCTCCGCGGTCTTCGGCGGCATCTCGGCTCTCCAGGCCACGCGCCAGGGCCCCCGCGACTGGAAGCTCATCCTGCTGTGGCTGAGCTGGGGCATCTCGCTCGCCCTCGCGATCAGCACGGTCCTCGAAGAGAGCAAGCAGGCCGAGATCCGACGCTGATCCGGTGCTACCACGGAGTACCCGGAATGCCGTGAACCCCGGCGTCGTCCGCGTGTCTCCGCGGCGTTCCGTACTCGGTGACCGACAATGAAGGCAGTCCTTTCCAGGGACGATCCGCTTTCGATGAAGGGCCCGCCATGTTCGGTCGCCGACGCCACGCTGCACCTGTCTCCGCATCGAAGTTGACCGAGAAGCAGCTGTTCGACCTGGTGCACGCACGACTGGCCGGCGAGCTCGGCGCGAACGGCGCCTGGGTGCTGTCTCGGCGCACGCCGAGCTCCGGCGATGAGATCTTCCACGAGGTCTACGCGCAGCAGCTCGCGCACGAGATCGCCACCGACATCGACCTCGAACAGGCCGCGGTCACAGTCCGGGCCGAAGCCGCACCGGCACGCGGATGGCGCCTCTGGTCGCGTCCGCAGGAGCAGCTCGACGCCGTCGAGGTGGACGAAGTGGAGCTCGAGGTCGCCGCGGACACCACGTTGCCGGTCGAGCAGGCGGAGCCCGTGGAGACGCTCGTGCCGGCAGCTGGCACCGAGCAGGCCGAGCCCGAGCACTCCCCCGAAGCCGAGGAGGAGCCGGTCGCCGAACCGACCCTCGTGGAGCGGACGCTGCTGGAGCCTCAGCACTACCCGATCACCGTGTGGGCGGAACCCGAGTTCATCGACGCCAGCCTCGTCAACCCGGTTCCCGCGCGGCGGAGTTCCGTCGCCTGAACCGACGCATCGACACGTACGGCCGTCCACCTCGGTGGGCGGCCGTTTCGTCGTCGCAGGGCCTGAGCGGGCATGACGCCTCATCGAACCCGAATCGATGAGGCGCCACGGCGACGGCGGGCACTGATGCGCGCTGTCGCTGCGCCCCGAGCGGTGGGGTGACCACACGGAGGCCGTCGTCGGCAACGGCAGGACCCGATCCCGCCAGCTCGCCGACCCTTTCAGGGTCTCATGCCATGACGCCTCGGGACGCCGATGACGCGTATCCGACGCGGGCTGGCGCGAAACGTTGCAAAATCGGTTCAGCTCCCGCAGGGTGGGCGCAAAACGACGACGGCCCCATCCGAAGATGAGGCCGTCTCTGTGTGGTGCACCCCCCCGGACTTGAACCGGGAACCCACTGATTAAGAGTCAGTTGCTCTGCCAATTGAGCTAGAGGTGCGTGGTTTCGGAGTGTTCCGAACCGAGATATGACACTATCACCGAACCTGCTCCGGTGCGAAATCGAGCCCGTCGGCGTGTCGCGCGGACGGCCCCGCGCGTCCGCAGGTCCGAGGATCCGATCCGCGCGACCCTATCCTGGACTGGTGACCGACCACTCCCCAGCATCCTCTGCAGACCTCGAACTCGCCCTCCGGCTGGCCGACGCGGCGGACCGCATCGCCATGGACCGATTCGAGGCACGCGACCTCGAGATCTCGACCAAGCCGGACCGCTCGCACGTCACGGACGCCGACCTCGCCGTCGAACGGGCCATCCGCGGCATCCTCGAGACCGAACGGCCCGATGACGGGGTGTTCGGCGAGGAGTACGGTGCGCAGGGGCCGACGGACCGCCAGTGGATCATCGACCCGATCGACGGCACGGCGAACTTCCTCCGCGGCGTCCCCAACTGGGCGACGCTCATCTCCCTCGCCGTCGACGGGGTACCGGTCGTCGGTGTCGTCAGCGCACCGGCCATGCACGCCCGCTGGTGGGGCGCCATCGGGCACGGGGCATGGGGACTCCGGTTCGGCGAGGTCGAACCGCGCCGGCTCGCCGTCTCCGCGGTCGCAGACCTCGCCGAT
This sequence comes from Plantibacter sp. Leaf1, assembly GCF_001421315.1. Classification (NCBI taxonomy): domain Bacteria; kingdom Bacillati; phylum Actinomycetota; class Actinomycetes; order Micrococcales; family Microbacteriaceae; genus Plantibacter; species Plantibacter sp. Leaf1. The sequence goes on from NZ_LMJX01000002.1 coordinate 790,451, forward strand.
GCGTCGTTCAGCTTCCAGAGCATCGCGCAGTGGGCCTCCGTGGGGCGTATCCCCCAGCTCCTGGCCCTGTGCGGCTCGCTCTGGCGTGATCGCGCCATCGGCGACATGTGGCCCTACATGCTGCTCGCCGAGGGCTCGATCGACGCCGTGGCGGAGTTCGGGGTCCAGGAGTACGACCTCGGCGCTCACGTGCCCATCGTGCTGGAGGCCGGCGGACGCTTCACGGACATCGACGGCAACCGGTCCATCTCGACACGGAGCTCCCTCGCGACGAACGGGCGCCTGCACGACGCCTTCCTCGCCGAGCTGCCCCCGGTCGACTGACACGATCAGCGGGCACCGCGCAAGCCCGGCGAGCGGTCCGATGACGCGTCGTACGCTGAGCGGATGGTACGACTGAGGCGCAGTGACGTCAGCGGGCAGGGCATCCGACGGGTTCGCTCCGGACGCGGCTTCAGCTATCGCCTGCCCGACGGTTCCCTCCTCGAGGACCAGGAGATCCGTGCCCGTATCGACGGCCTCGTGATCCCGCCCGCCTGGAACGAGGTGTGGATCACCCCCTACGCGAACGGGCACATCCAGGCGACCGGCATCGACACGGCCGGCCGACGCCAGTACCTCTACCACCCCTCGTGGCGCGAACGACAGGACCGCAACAAGTTCGACCGGGCGCTGGCCCTCGCCGAGGCCCTCCCGGCGGCACGAGGACGGGTCACGCGCGACCTCAGACTCGAGGGCTACCCGCTGGCCCGGGTGTCGGCCGGGGCGTTCCGCATGCTCGACACGGGTTCGCTGCGCGTCGGCGGCGAACAGTACGCGGAGGCGAACGGGAGCCACGGCCTGTCGACCCTCGACGGCGCACACGCCCGGGTCAGCGGCGACACCGTCGCCCTGAAGTTCCCGGCCAAGAGCGGACAGCCCTGGGAGTCGGACATCGTGGACGCCGACCTCGCCTCACTCATCCGTTCCTTGAAACGGCGAGGCCCGCATGCCCGGCTCCTCGCCTGGAAGGACGGCAACCGGTGGAGGCACCTCCAGGCGAGCCAGATCAACGACTACGTCCGAGCGCAGACCAACGGTGCGTTCACGGCGAAGGACTTCCGCACCCTCCACGGCACCGTCGCAGCGGCCGAGAGCCTCGCGAAGGCCGGACCGGTCCGGAGCAAGACCGCGCGATCGAAGGTCGTCGCCCAGGCCATGCGGGATGCCGCAGCGGTCCTCGGCAACACCCCGGCGATCGCCAAATCGAGTTACGTCGACCCACGCGTCGTCGACCGCTACGCGCACGGCGAGACGATCCCGCCGGACGGCCGGGGCTCCCCTGAGCTGGCCCTGCGCGTCCTGCTCGTCGGAACGGACGACGGTTCCTAGTCCTCACCGTGTTCGTGGCTGCCGTCGCTGTCATGCGACAGTCGACCGCCAGCGAGGTGCCGCTCGACCTCCGATTCCGGGATGAGCTGCAGCCCGCGCGGCGAATGGGATGTCTCCGAGAGCACCTCGAGCCAGGCCCGATTGAGTTCCGGAGGCCGGCTGCCGAAGAAGCGGAACTGCAGCGGGATGCTCGAAGACAACCACAGCGAGCGCCGCCCGGAACCGTGTTCGGCGTCGTTCGCCCAGCTGAGGAAGAAGCCCTCCTGCCGACGGAGCTTCGCCCCGATCACGGCCTTGAGGTGTGCGAGCGCGCGGTCGTCGATCTCGTACTCGTCGCCGGATCCGTAGATGAGCATTCCCATGAGGACATTGTGCCGCTACTCGGGCGTATGTCCCGGATGTCGTTCCTCGCCGAGCTCTTCGCGTCCGGCGAGCTCGTCCCGGACGAGCAACGTCTCGTCGAAGTTCCCACTCCGGTACGCCGCGCGCGCGACCATGTGCGCCGAGATGGGGGCCGTCAGACTCTGGAAGACGATGATGGCGATGGCGATCGTGATCGTCCCGACCGTGGGACTGGACACGGCGACATCGGCCATGATGGCGATGAGCCCGAGGATCTGCGGTTTCGTCGCCGCGTGCAGTCGCGAGAGGACGTCGGGGAAGCGCAGGAGACCGACCCCGGCGGCGAAGCACATGATCGCCCCGACGATGACGAGCGCGCCGGTGACGATGTCGCGGATGAGATCGACGGTCATGCGTCGTCCTGCTTCGACATGAACCGCGCGACGCTCACCGAACCGACGATCGCGAACATCGCGAGCGCCAGGAGGACCGGCAGACCGTCGGTATGCCGGTTGACGGCCATCTCCGCCCCGATCGCGCACATCACGGTGGCGACCAGCACGTCGGATGCGATCACGCGGTCGAGGAGGCTGGGCCCGCGGATGATGCGGTAGACCGCGGCGAGGGCGGCGGCGGCGAACAGCACGGACACGACGATGACGACGACGAGCATCACGCACCCCTTCCGGTCGAGACGTGGTCGTGGTCATGGCGGAGCGCGTCCGCCTCGGTGCGCGAACCGATCGCGAGGATGAGACGCCGCTCCGTTCCGAGGACCTCGGCGACGACCTGCTCGATGTCGGAGTCGTCGTGCACGTTCAGGGCATGCAGGTAGAGCGTCGACGCGGTGCGGTCGAGGTCCACCACGATCGATCCGGGCACGATCGACACCGCTTCGGCCGTCCAACTCATGATGAGGTCGGACGAGGTCCGGAGACGCACCGCGATGAGGGCGTTGCTCGACCGGAAGGACGGACGGAGGACGAGCCAGGTGATCTCGGCGCTCGCGCGGACGATGTCGACGAGCAGGCGGCCGAGGAACACCGCGGTCCGCCAGACGTTGATACGACCGCTCAGCTCGACGGCAGGGAGGTAGAACAGGAACGAGACCAGGAGAGCGACCCCGAGCCCGGTCACGAGCGTGAGGAGGTCGAACATGCCCCAGAGGAGGCACCAGAGCAGCACCAGTCCCGCCGTCAGGAGGGCCTGGCTGACGAACGCGCGACGACGTGACGGTTGCATTACCTCAGGTGCTCCGTTCCGTCGGGGAAGACCGCGGTGATGTAGTTGTCCGGGTCTTCGATGTTCTCGGCGGCCCGCGTCGCGAGGCCGAACAACGGTCCGGCGAACACGGTGAGGGCGAGGGTCAGGGCGACCATGCCGGTCGTCGCGCCGATCATCGGGCGGGAGATGGTCTTGGTGTCGACCGACCCCGAGTCCTCCGGGCTCTCGGCGAGCTGGTCGAGGAGCGGCGACGAGTATCCGGCGACCTCGTCCTTGCCGCGCCAGAACCCCATGTTCCAGACCCGCGCCAGCGCGTAGAGGGTCAGGAGCGAGGTCGCAGCACCGGCCGCGATGAGGATGTAGGAGAGCGGGTCCCCCAGGGCGACACCGGCCTGGAAGAGGCCGATCTTGCCGAGGAACCCGGAGAACGGCGGGATGCCGCCGAGGTTCATCGCCCCGATGAAGAACAGCACCCCGACGATCGGCGAGGCCTTCAGGATCCCGCCGAGCCGGGAGATGGAGGTCGTCCCGCCGATCCGCTCGACGAGCCCGGTCGTGAGGAACAGGGTGGTCTGGACGACGATGTGATGGACGATGTAGTAGATCGTCGCAGCGGTGCCGGCGACCCCACCCACCGCGATGCCGAAGATCATGTACCCGATGTGGCTGACGAGCGTGAACGACAGCAGCCGTTTGATGTCCGCCTGTGCGACCGCGCCGAAGATCCCGATAAGCAGCGTCAGGAAGGCGATCACCATCAAGGGCGTCGCGAGCGGGACCTCCTTGAAGATGAGCGTGTCGGTGCGGATGATCGCGTACACACCGACCTTCGTCAGCAGGCCGGCGAAGACCGCGGTGACCGGCGCCGGTGCGGTCGGGTACGAGTCCGGGAGCCAAAACGAGAGCGGGAACACCGCCGCCTTCACCGCGAAGCCGAGCAGGAGGGCCGCGCAGAGGATCGCCTGGACCTCCATGGGTAGATCGCGGACGCGGTCGGCGACCAGGGCGATCGTGACCGTGCCCGTCGCGCCGTAGATGAGTGCGATCGCTGCGACGAAGAGGAGGGACGACATGAGGCTGATGACGATGTACGTCACGCCCGCACGGATCCGCGCGCCGGTCCCGCCCAAGGTGAGCAGCACGTAGCTGGATGCGAGCAGCATCTCGAACCCGACGTACATGTTGAAGAGGTCGCCGGCGACGAAGGCGTCGAACAGACCGGCCGCCAACACCAGGTAGGTGGGGTGGAAGATCGACACCGGGGTCTCGCGGTCGCCGTCGACGATGCCCTGACCGATGGCGAAGACGAGGACGCCGAGCAGCATGAGCGCCGCGATGAGCAGCATGATCGCCGACAGGCGGTCGACGACGAGGACGATGCCCCACGGCGGGGACCAGCCGCCCAGTTCGACCACGATGGTGCCGCTCTGGTCGACCGCTGCCAGGAGCACGGCGCTGATCACGGTCACCGCGGTGAGCGCGACGACGCTGATGAGGACCTGGGTCTTCCGGCGGTTGCGGAACATGAGCGCGACGGCGGAGCCGATCAGCGGGATCATGACCACCAGGGGCACGAGTGCGTTCATTCGCCCGCTCCCTTCCTGGCCGTGTTCCGATCGTCGCCGTGCTCGTTGCTCTCGTCGAGGACCCGTTGGATGGCCTCGTCGTCCAGGTCGACCTGGTTGAAGACCGCGTCCGTCGCCGCCTCCGTGTCGTCCGCGTGCTCGTCGCTGAGGGTGTCACCCTCGTCGCCGAGCTGCGCCAGCCACCAGGTCCGGTAGATCAGGGCGAGGATGAACGCCGTCACGCCGAAGTTGATGACGATGGCCGTCAGCATGAGCACCTGCGGCACCGGGTCGACCATGCGGTCGTCCGAAGCCGTCCCGGTGACGAGTGGCGCGGTACCGCTCGGTCCGCTCATGATCAGGATCAGGAGGTTCGTCGCGTTGCCGACGAGGACGAACCCGATGAGGAACCGCGTCAGGCTGCGTTCGAGCATGACGTAGACGCCCGTGCCGTACATGACGGCCATCAGGACGACGAGGGTGAGGGAGGCGCTCATCGTTCGACCTCACTCGCCGAGAACTCGTCCGTACTCTGCTCGTCGATGTCGGCTTCCTCCTGTTGACGGTCGACCTCGGCTCCGAGACTGCGCAGGATGTCGAGCGCGAGCCCGACGACCACGAGATAGACACCGATGTCGAAGATGCTCGACGTGCCGAAGGAGAGGTGGCCGAGGATCGGGACGTCGGCCGAGAAGTACGCGGATTGCAGGGCTTCCCCGCCGAAGAACAGCGACCCGACGGCGGTGCCGACCGCGAGGAGCAGGCCGACGCCGAGCACCTTGCCGGCGTCGATGGGAACCGCCTCCCCCAACTCGTACCGGCCACCGGCCAGGTACCGCATCACGAGCGCCAGTCCGGCGAGCAGGCCACCAGCGAACCCGCCACCCGGCTCGTTGTGTCCGACGAAGAGGAGGAAGATCGAGACGACGATCGCCGGGTGGAACAGGAGTCGGACGAGCACCTCGAGCAGGATCGAGCGGTTCGCTTCGGCGATGGCACGGCCGCCGATGAGCCACGAGTGGCGTCCGACGGCGTCGCGGGGAGCCTCCATCTCGCTGTCCGCCAGATGCGGGTCCGACACGACCTGCGAGCGCAGGCTGGGCGTCCGCCGGCGACGGGCGCCGCTCAAGCGCGGCACCTCTGCACCGCGCTGGGAGACGAACAACAGGCTGGCGATGCCGGTGGCGACGACGACGAGGACGGAGATCTCACCCATCGTGTCCCAGGCGCGGATGTCGACCAGCATGACGTTGACGATGTTCTTGCCGTGTCCCTCTTCGACCGCGAGGCGGGGCAGTTCGGTCGCGATGCTCTCCGCCTGGCGTGCGCCGAGGGCGATCACCCCGATGAGGCCCATGACGGCACCCGTCAGGGTCCCGATCACGACGCGGCGGGTCCGGTGGACCGGAGCGTTCCGCTGAGCGATCTTGGCGGGGAGCCGTCGGAGGACGAGGACGAAGACGACGATGGTGATGGTCTCCACCAGTGCCTGCGTGAGGGCGAGGTCGGGGGCGCCGTGCAGGGCGAACAAGGCCACGAGGCCGAAGCCCGTGACGCCCACGAGGAGGACCGCCGCCATGCGCTGCTTCGCCCTGGCCGCCGCGATCGCCGCGGTCGCCATGATGATGGCGATCGCCACCTGTGCCGGGTAGTCCCACAGGCGGACCTCGTCCGGCCAGGCCCGGCCGACGAGTGCGATCGTGCCGAGCGTCAGGACGAAGACCACGAGGATCGTGGACAGATACTGGACGAGCCCGCCGCGCTGCGCGAAGAGGGTGACCTTCGCCGAGAGCCGATCGATCCCCTGTGTCGCGGCCCAGTAGCCCTTCGACGAGTCGATGACCGACGGGAGGCGGTCCTGCAGTCGCGCGACCGGGAGACGCCAGCGGAAGAGCAGCAGACCGAGGAGCAAGACGACCGCCGAGATCCCGAGGGCGGGCTCGAAGCCGTGCCAGAGCGCGAGGTGGTATCCGCCCTCCCCCACCGAGTCCGCGTAGGGCGCGAGAACGGTGTCGATCGGGGTCGTCGCGAAGCCGAGCACGATGGTGGCGACCGCGAGGACACCGGGAGCGATCAGGATGCTGCCGGACTCCGCGTGCAGCTCGGTCGGTGCCGCGCCACGGCGGTCACCGAACGCGCCCCAGAGGAACCGAGCACTGTAGGCGACCGTCAGGACGGAACCGACGGCGGTCCCGATGATCGCGACCCACCCCCAGACGTCGCCCTCGAGTGCGCCCTCGAGCAACGAGGTGAACACGGCCTCCTTGGCGACGAAGCCGAAGAGTGGAGGAATGCCAGCCATCGATGCGACGGCGATCGCGGCGATCACGGCGAGGACCGGCGTCTGGCGCCCGACACCGGAGAGATGCCGCCAGTCGCGGGTCCCGGCCCGATGGTCGATGATCCCGACCACGAGGAACAGGGCGGCCTTGTAGATCGCGTGAGCGAGCAGCAGCGCCACCGCTGCCAACGCCGAGTCGCGCGTGCCGTAGCCGGAGACCACCATGAGGAACCCGAGCTGGCTGACGGTGCCGTACGCCAGGACGAGTTTGAGATCGTACTGACGGAGCGAACGCCAGGCTCCGGCCACCATCGTCAGGACGCCGAGACCGACGAGCATCGCATCCCAGCCCGGGGTGTCGGCGTACCCCGGCGCGAACCGCGCGACCAGGTAGATGCCGGCCTTCACCATCGCCGCCGCGTGGAGATAGGCGCTCACCGGCGTCGGGGCGGCCATCGCGGCTGGCAACCAGAAGTGGAAGGGGACGAGGGCGGACTTCGAGATCGCACCCACGAGGATCAGGAGGATCGCGACGGTGGTCGCCGGACCGGTGAGGCCCTGCTCCACGATCGAGGCGAGGGAGGTGCTCTGCGCCTGCACCGAGATCATGATGACGCCGACCAGCATCACGAGCCCGCCGAAGGTGGTCACCAGCAGCGCCTGCAGCGCCGCTCCACGGCTCTCCTTGCGATCGGTGTAGTGCCCGATCAGCAGGTAGGAGAGCACACTCGTGATCTCCCAGAACATGAACATCACGATGATGTCGTCGGCCGTGACCAGCCCGAACATCGTTCCTGCGAACGCGAAGAGGAACGCGGCGAACCGCCCGAGTCCGGGCTCGTCCGCTGAGAAGTACCGCGCGCAGTACACGAGGACGAGGGCGCCCACCCCGGTCACGACGAGGGCGAGCAACCAGGCGAGCGTGTCCATCCGGAACGACAGCGCGATGCTCAGCTGCGGGATCCACTCGATGGTCTCGACGACGGTGCCGCCGGACGACATCGTGGAGGTCTGGAAGAGCGTCCAGATGAATGCCGCCGCGGGAATACACGCGATGACGTAGAAGACCTTCGTCGACAGCACTCTCGTGAGTGTGGGCGTGGCGACGGCGATCGCAGCAAAAACAAGCAGGATTGTCGCCATGCAGGTCTCCCGGGTGGTGGCGGCCTCTGGACTCCCAGGCTAGCAGCCCGTCGGGGGCCGCCTGACCTCAAGCACGACGAAAGGCCCCCGCCGAAAGCGGAGGCCCGACGTCGAACCGACGGCGTGTGACAACGACCAGGTGTGGAGATGGGGGGAATTGAACCCCCGTCCACTGCTGTGATTCTGCGCCTTCTACGGGCGTATCCCTTAATGCGTTCTACTCGGCCCCGACCATTGACAAGGGCATCTTGGTCGACGGGCCCAGCCGAGGAAAAGTCCCGGATGACGTCGCGGCTCCGTCATCCAGCAAGTCCCCTAGATGACGCCAGGATCCGAGACGGGGACACGCTCGGTCTGACGGACTATCGGGCTCGCTTAAGCAGCGAGGGCGAAGTCAGTGCGCTTAGAGTTGGCACTTGTTGTTTTGCAGAGATCGTTAACGAGATAACCCTGCATCCTCGACCCGCTTCTCGCAGTTTCGCAGGCAATGTCGAAACCGATCATCCCCATGCGCTCAGCACCCCGTCGCCGAGGTGAAGAGGGTCGTTGTCACACGCTGTCGAGTTGTCAATCCACCGCGAGCGGTGAACGAGCACCTTCCGGTGCAGCTTTCAAGTGTACCGCGCGCCGGCGGTGGTGTCACCCTATTCGCCGAGTCGGTTCCTGGTGGCCATCGCGCGAGCCGCCTCGCGGGTGTCCTGCTTCTCGCGCAGGGCATGCCGCTTGTCGTACTCCTTCTTGCCCTTCGCCACGGCGATCTCGACCTTGGCCTTGCCGTCCTTGAAGTAGATCTTCAGTGGCACCAGCGTGAACCCACCCGGTGCGATCTTGTGCGCGATCTTGTCGATCTGCTCACGGTGCAGCAGCAGCTTGCGCTTGCGCCGCGGCGGGTGGTTCGTCCACGTCCCCTGGCCGTACTCGGGGATGTGCACCGCGTCGAGCCACGCCTCACGGCGGTCGATGAAGGCGTATCCGTCCACGAGCGACGCGCGACCGGCTCGCAGCGACTTCACCTCGGTACCCGTCAAGACCATGCCGGCCTCGTAGGTGTCCTCGATCGTGTAGTCGTGGCGGGCCTTGCGGTTCGTGGCCACGACGTTCTCGCCCCGTTCCCTCGGCACGGTGTACTCCTGACGTTCTGGTTCGGATCCATCGGAACGGACCGGCCGCGATCGCGGCAGCCTGTCAGTCTAACGCAGAGCGAGCGGCGCGGTGTCCGCACCGCTCCCCCACTAGACCTTGAGGTACCGCGAGATCGCGAAGTTGGCCGAGATCGCGGCCAACAGCACGCCGACGAGCAGCAGGATCGGCAACACCACGAAGGCGTCTCCGAGATCGACGAAGTTGACGTACCGCATGCGGTCCGCCAGGTATCCCTGGACGAACACCTGGACGATGGTGATCACCGCCCCGGCCGCGAGGACGGAGCCGATGAGTGCCGCGAACACGCCCTCGAGGATGAACGGTGTCTGGATGAACCGGTTCGAGGCGCCGACGAGCCGCATGATCCCGAGTTCCCGGCGTCTGGAGTAGGCCGACAGCCGGATCGTGGTCGCGATCAGGAGGGCTGCCGCGACGAGCATGAGCGCGGCGATCCCGATCGCGGTGTAACTGGCGATGTTCAGGACCGAGAAGATCTGGTCGAGATACTGGCGCTGATCCGTCACCTGCTCCACGCCCGCGACGCCGGAGAACGCCTCGACGAGCACGTCGGACTGCGAAGCGTCCTTCATGTTCACCCAGAACGTTTCAGGGAGCTGATCGGCGGTGACGAACTGCGCGATGTCGTTGCCCTTGAACTGCTCCTGGAAGTTGGTGAACGCCTGCGCCTGATCCTCGAAGTAGAACTTGTCGACGAACGGGGCGAGGGTCGACGACTCCAACGCGCTCTGCACGGCGGCGCGCTGTTCCTCCGTGGCCGCACCGGCGGCGCAGGTGTCGCCGGCACTGTCGGCGGTGCACAGGTAGATGGCGACCTGAGCGCGGTCGTACCAGTAGTTCTTCATCTGGCCGATCTGCATCTGCAGCAGCACGGCCGTTCCGACGAAGGTCAGGGAGATGAAGGTCACGAGCACGACGGAGACCACCATCGAGACGTTGCGGCGCAGGCCGTTCCAGACCTCGGACCAGATCAGTGCGAGTCTCACTTGGTCGGCCCCACGTTCTGCTCTCCGTCTTCAGAGCCGCGCGCGGCGGCGCGCAGGCCGAGCCGCTCGGCGAGCGACAGGTGTTCGACCTCGATCGGGTCGATCTCGTTGCGCGCCGGGAGCCCGATGGGTCCGGTGGCATTGCTCAGGCGTTGTGGTGGGGCGACCTCCGGGACCGTGGCCGCCGGCGGCAGGGCCGACTCCGCTTCCGGCGTCGACGCGTCGACCTCGGTCACATCCGTCACCGGTTCCTCGGCTCGCACGACCGGCGATTCCGGCTCGGCGACCGGCGTGACGGCCGGTTCCTCGATCGGGGTCGCGACGGAAACGCGGGTCGTCGACTCCTCGGTGTCGTTCTGGGGCGAGGAGTCGCGCGAGACCGCGTTGGACGCGGCCGTTGCGGCGGGAGCCGTCGACGTGGCGGCGGTGGCGGCGACCGCGGCGGCTGCCACGGCACTCGTCGTGGGCTCGGCGCTCGCTGCGACGGAGGACGTCGTGGTCGTCACCGGGACCGACGGGGTCTCTGCGACAGCCACCGCGGGCGTCGATGCAGTGACCGGCGCCTGCTGGGCGGACGGGGCGGCGGCCTTCGACGACCCTCGGACGAGCCCGGGGATGGCGGCGGTCGTGCCGTACCCACCGTGTCGTTCGTCACGGACGATCTGGCCGTCCTGCAGTTCGATCACCCGGCGCTGCATCTGGTCGACGAAGCCGGCCTCGTGGGTGGCCATGACGACGGTCGTACCACCGGCGTTGATGCGTTCGAGCAGCTGCATGATCCCCGCGCTGGTCGCCGGGTCGAGGTTGCCCGTCGGTTCGTCGGCGAGGAGGATCTGCGGCTTGTTCACGATCGCTCGGGCGATGGCGACACGCTGCTGCTCACCACCGGAGAGCTCGTGCGGGAGTCGCTGTGCCTTGCCGTCGAGACCGACCATCTTGAGGACGTCGGGGACGGCCTCCTGGACGAATCCGCGTGACTTGCCGATCACCTGCAGGGTGAAGGCGACGTTCTGGTAGACCGTCTTGCTCGGGAGCAGCCGGAAGTCCTGGAAGACGACACCCAGGCTGCGACGGAAGTACGGGACCTTGCGGTTCGAGATCGAACCCAGGTCGTGGCCGAGCACATGGATCTTGCCCTTGCTCGGCTTGTCCTCCTTCAGCATCAGGCGGAGGCAGCTCGACTTCCCGGATCCCGAAGCACCGACGAGGAAGATGAACTCTCCGCGAAGGATCTCGAAATCGACGTCGTTGAGGGCGGGACGCGAGGTTCCCGCATACTTCTTGGAGATGTGATCAAACCGAATCATGGCTCCTTGAGCTTAAGGAGCGGCGTGCCGATTACGGGCAGGACACGCCCGCGATCCGTACCCTGTACGAGGGCTGGGCGAACACTATGTCCGGGTCCGGCTACTCGGCTTTCGACATCGAACGCCACCGGATCCCGGCGGCGATGAATCCGTCGAGATCGCCGTCGAACACGGCTGCCGGGTTCCCCTGCTCGTGCTCCGTCCGCAGGTCCTTGACCATCTGGTACGGCGCGAGCACGTACGAGCGCATCTGGTCGCCCCAGCTCGCGGTGATGGTGCCGGCGAGCTCCTTCTTGGTGGCCGCCTCCTGCTCCTTCTGGATGAGGAGGAGTCGTGACTGGAGCACGCGCATGGCCGCGGCACGGTTCTGGATCTGGCTCTTCTCGTTCTGCATGGACACGACCGTGCCCGTCGGCAGGTGGGTGATCCGCACCGCGGAGTCGGTCGTGTTGACCGACTGACCGCCGGGGCCACTCGACCGGAAGACGTCGACCCGGATGTCCGACTCGGGGATCTCGACGATCTCCGTCTCCTCCATGAGCGGGATGACCTCGACGGCGGCGAAGCTGGTCTGTCGCTTTCCCGCAGCTCCGAACGGGCTCATGCGGACGAGCCGGTGCGTCCCGGCCTCGACGCTGAGGGTGCCGAAGGCGTACGGTGCGTCGACCTCGAAGGTGGCCGACTTGATCCCGGCCTCCTCCGCGTAGCTCGTGTCCATGACGGTGACCGGGTACTTGTGCTGCTCAGCCCATCGCAGGTACATGCGAAAGAGCATGTCGGCGAAGTCGGCCGCGTCGACACCGCCGGCGCCCGCACGGATGGTGACGACGGCCGGACGCGGGTCGTACTCGCCGCTCAACAGGGTCTGGACCTCGAGATCGCCGAGCACCTTCTGGAGGCTGATGAGCTCCTGGCGGGCTTCCTCGGCCGACTCCTCGTCCTCGGCGTCCGTGGCGAGCTCGATGAGCACCTCGAGGTCGTCGAGACGGTTCGCGATGCTCGTGATCCGGGCGAGCTCGGACTGACGGTGGCTGAGCGCACTCGTCACCTTCTGCGCGTTGGTGGTGTCGTCCCAGAGATCCTGGGCACCCGCCTGCTCGCTCAGCGTCGCGATCTCGGCTTCGAGACGGTCGACGCCGACGACGCTGCGGATGTCGTCGAAGGTCGAGCGGAGGGTACTGATCTGTGTGGAGAGGTCCAAGTCAAACATTTGGGATCAGCCTACCGCGCAGTGCCGCGGGCGTACGATCGAGCAGATGACTTCCGAAGAACGCCCGTTCAACCTGCGCTCCGTCGCAGTCGCGGTCTTCCTCCCCACCCTCCTGTTCTCGATCGGCGAGGGTGCGATCATCCCGATCATCCCCGCTGTGGCGGGGAACCTCGGCGCGACGCTGGCCGTCGCCGGTGTCATCTCGTCGCTCATCATGCTCGGGGAGCTCGTCGGCGACGTGCCGTCGGGGTGGATCGTCAGCCGGATCGGCGAACGCTTCGCGATGATGTGGGCCGCCCTGCTCGCCGTCGTCGGTGTCGCGACCGCGGCGATCTCACCGAACCCGTTCGTCCTCGCGCTCGGGATCTTCTGCATCGGCCTCGCGACGGCGGTGTTCGGCCTCGCGCGGCATGCCTTCATGACGACGTACGTGCCGATCCGCTACCGCGCGAGGGCCCTCTCCTCGCTGGGCGGGGTCTTCCGCGCCGGCACCTTCATCGGCCCGTTCCTGGCCGCAGGCGTCATCCACCTGACCGGCACCTCGCAGGCGGCGTTCTGGGTCATGGTCGTGTGCTGCGTCGGGTCCGCGGTGACGCTGCTGGTGCTCCCCGACCCGGCCGAGATGTTCGGTCGGCCGAGCCCTACCCGAGGCCCGGAGGGCGAAGCCCGGACCGAGGGTGAGGAGCTCGCGGCAGCGGAGTCGAGCGGGCTGCTCGCGGCGATCCGCGCCCACGGCGTCGTCCTCACGCGGATGGGGACCACCGCCGCGCTCGTCGGGGCCATGCGGTCGTGCCGTGCCGTGCTCCTCCCCCTGTGGTCGGTGAGCATCGGCCTGTCCGAGACCGAGACGGCACTCATCATCGGCGTCGTCGGAGCGGTCGAGTTCGCGTTGTTCTACGCCAGCGGGCAGATCATGGACCGTTGGGGCCGGATCTGGACGGCCGTCCCCTCGATGATCGGTCTGGGCTCGGGGTTCATCATCCTGGCGTTCACGCACGACCTCGACAGCGCCGCAGTCTGGTTCATCGCCGTCGCTCTGGTGCTCGCACTCTCGAACGGTCTCGGCAGCGGAATCCTCATGACCCTCGGATCGGACCTCGCGCCGCCGGACCGCCCGGCGCCGTTCCTCGGTGCCTACCGCTTCCTCGGAGACGCCGGCACCGCCGCCGCTCCGCTGGCGATGTCCGGGATCACCGCGGCCGCATCGATCTCCCTCGCCGCGGGCACCATCGGCGGTGTCGGGCTGATCGGCGCGTTCCTCCTGTTCCGGTTCATCCCCCGCTTCATCGACCGCGGCTCTCGGCCCTTCCCCTGATCGGTAGCGAGCCGTTCGGCGTGGTCACCAGAACACGCTGCGGGCGCTCGCCGTCGCCTCGATCCGCACACCCGTCGGCACGAACAGCGTCAGCATCGGTGGACGCCACTCGGATGCCAACGAGACCTCAGCGCCCCGTCCGTCCGGAGTGACGGCCTCGAGGATCTCGACGCCGGTGAGCGTACCTGGGCCCTCGGCGGCCAGTGTCGCGCGGGCGCTCGACGCAACGGCGGCGTCGTCGAGGACCGGCCGGAACGAGCCGTCGGGCAGCATGACGACGTCGTCGATCGAGAACGACTCGGCAGCCGTGGCGGCCAGTCGATCGGCGAGCCCGAGGAGGCGCTTGTGCTCGACGTACAGGGAGGTCGCGGCGATCCCGACGAGCACGACCGCGAGCGTCACCGCGGCGAAGCCGATCGTCAGGAGGATGGTGGATCCGTCGTCGGTGCGGAGGTCGCGGCCGGCCGGGCCCGATCGCGGGCCCGTCATCCCGCCTCACCGTCGCGGTCGTCAAATCGTGAGATCGGCGCCGTCGCGGATCCGGACACCGGCACCGCCGCCCACGACCCGACGACGTCGGGCATGAGCGGCAGAGCCACCAGGATGTCGATCCTCACGCTGACGGATCCAGCCCGTTGGCCGCACGGCAGGCCGGCTGGCAGGCAGCCGAGCTGCGCCGAAGCCGCCGATCGGTCGAGCCCGAAGTCGGCCAGCGCGAGTGCGAGTGCATCGTCCGCACGAGTCCGACCCGTGGAGTCGTCCGGTGCCCGTGCGTACGCTTTCGCCGCCTGCACGGCGGCACCGTCTGCCGCCAGCACCGCCGCCTGGATCTCCGAGAGCGCCACGATGAGGTAGACCAACGGGACGAGCAGGACCAGGCCGACGGTGATGAACTCCAACGAAGCCGAACCATCGTCGTCCCGCGCGCCCGCCGATCCGCCGGTCCGGTCACTCGAGCGTCTCCAGCACCGCACGGCCCTCCACCTCCAACGCGCCCGGGAGACCGAGGAGTCCGATGACGGGCAGCGGAGCACGGACGGTCACGGTGACGACGCCGACGCCACCACGATCGGTAAGCGACGCCCGGATGTCGCCTGTGTAGGCCTCCCCCACCGCCACGGCGACGAGATGCCGTGTCCGGTCGGCACCGTCGAGCAGTTCGGTGTCGGCCAGGGCTCCGAGACGGGCTCCCTCGGCGGCAGCGTCGATCAGGGTGTTCCGCACGTGCAACGCGAGGGCGAGCTGCACCACGGACATCATCAGGATCGTCAGCATCGCACCGACGAACACGAACTCGGCGACGGCTGAACCGTCCTCGTCCTGAGCGCACCGGCGACGCAGGCGTCCTCCGCCGGACTCAGATACCGGAGACACGCTCGATGGCCTGCTCGAACACCTGCGTGAGCGCCGGGCCGGCGACACCCCAGATCAGGAGGACGAGCCCCGCCGTCATGAGGGTGATGAGCACCCAACCGGGCACATCGCCGCGGTCCTCGTCGAGGAGGGCCCGGCCTCGGTCGCGGAGGCGTTGCGGGAGGAGGGGGGAGGACATGTGGGACCTTTCGTTAGAAGCCGGTGCGGAGCACGAAGACTCCGGGGAAGACGGCGATGATGATGGACAAGGGAAGGATCAGGAAGACGAGGGGCACGAGCATCGCGACCTCCTTCTTCCCGGCGGACTCCAGCAGGCGGCGTTTGGCGGTGTCGCGTCCGTCGTGCGCGTGGTCGAGGAGCACCGCGGCGACGGGGGTGCCGCGTTCTAGCGCCCCGAGGATCTGGTCCACGCACCGGGAGAGCGTCGGCATCGCGAGTCTGGCCTCGAACTGACGGAACGACTGCGCGAACGGGATCCCCGTCGAGACCTCTGCCATGACCTGCCGGAACTCGTTCCCCAGTTCACCGCTGGAACCGATCCGTGCGACGCGGTCCATCGCGTCGGTGATCGCCTCGCCGGCGGCGAGGCTCAGGCTGAGGAACTCGAGGACCGTCGGGAGTTCCTCCTCGATGCGCGCCAGCCGGCGGCGGGCGGTGAGGTTGAGCAGCTGGTCGCGCAGGACGATGCCCGCGACCGCGCCCAGCGCGGGCATCGCCGCAGCGAACGGGAGCGGGAGTCGACCGCCGCTGAACGCGAGCACGGCAAGCGCCGCTCCGATGGCGAAGCCCCCGAGCCCCCACAGCAGTTGCATCAGTCGGTAGCGCTCCAGCGTGGGACCTCCGGCCTGCCCGAGTCTGCGGACGACGAGTTCCTGGTCCGCTCCGACAAGGCCGAGCAGCCAGCGCAGAGCGCGGAGGACCGGGACCAGCAGCGTTCCGATCACCGGCAACGGGTCCGTCGAACGTCGTGCCGCCCGCTGCCGGGCATCGCTGGAGAGGTCGACCAGATAGGGCGCGATGCGGTCCGCCAGCCGAGGCCTGCCGAGCGCGGGGAGCAGCATCGCGAGTGCCCACAGGCCGATGCCCAGCGTCGCGCCGAGACAGAGCGCCCAGGCGCCGTCGGCGCTCATCGGAACCACCGTCGTTCGGGTTGCAGGCGACCCACGCGGAGCATGGCCTGGTAGGCGAGCGCCGAGACGACGACGCCCGCGATGATCAGGACCGCGCCCTCGCGCGAGTTGTAGGCCGCCGAGGTCTCCGGCCGGGAGGAGAGCAGCAGGAGGATCGCCCACGGCGCGGCGACACCGAGCCGGGCCGCGTTGACGACCCAGGATTGGCGCGCCTCGGCCTCGGCACGGATCGCCGACTCCTCGCGCAGACCGGCGGACAGCGCTCGCAGCACCGCTGGGAGCTCCGTGCCGCCGACGTCGCGCGCCATCCTGACCGTCTCGAGGATGCGGTCGGCGACGGGGTCCGCGAGTGCGGTCTTGAGGTCGTCGAGGCCGTCCGCGAATCGCCCTGCGGCCCGGTAGTCGGCGCTGAACGCCGCGAAGGCTGGGCGGAGCGGCGCTGGTCCGACGGTGTCGAGCGCGGCGACGGCGTCCGGGAGCGAGAGTCCCGACCGGATGGCGGACAGCAGGTGGTCGACGACGTCGGGCCAGAGCCCGCGTTGCAGGCGTCGACGGGCGGCGGCGCGGGCGCGCAGCACGATCACCGGTGCGACGAGTCCCGCGACGGCGACGACCGCGCTGAGCGGCATGACCCGACAGAGACCCTGCACGACGGCACCCGACACCAGACCGGCGAGCACGGCGACCACGAGGGTGGCGGCCCAATACCGGCCGGGGAGCCCGGCCAGGATGAGGAGCTCCCGAAGGGCAGCGACGGGACGCCACCGCTCGAGCCTCGCCCGCAGCGGCTCGGGTTCAGGCCACCACCAGGGCGCCAGGGTGAGGAGCAGCCCGGCCGCGAGCAGCGCGCCGACGACGAGACTCATCGCTCGCCGGCAGTGAGGATCGAGGCGAGCGAGATGCCTGCCGACCGGTACTTGTCGTCGCGGAGCGGGAACCGCCCGGTCGCGCGCAACTCGCCGTCGCGGTGTTCGAACAGCGTGGAGGCTTCGATCGTGTGGGATTCCCCGCTCCCGCCCACCGCGATGATCTCGGCCACCCTCCGACGACCGGTGCGGTCGAGCTCGCAGTGCACGACCAGGTCGACGCAGGACGCCACGGCTGGTCGGACGAACCCGGAGTCGATGTTGCGCCCGGCGAGCAGCGGCAGGGTGCAGAGCTTGCCGATCGCGTCGCGAGCGGAGTTCGCGTGGATGCTGCAGAGTCCGGGCAGCCCGCTGTTGAGGGCGATCAGGAGGTCGAGGCTCTCCGCCTCGCGGACCTCCCCGACGACGATGCGATCGGGCCGCATTCGCAGGGCCTCTTTGATGAGGCGCCGGAGGGTGATCTCCCCCGTCCCTTCGAGACTGGCTTGTCGGCACTGCATCGCGACGACGTCCCGATTGCCCGGCGCGAGCTCGAAGGTCTCCTCCACGGTGACGATCCGGAGGGCGGGATCGAGTGCCGCGATGAGCGCGCCGAGCATGGTGGTCTTCCCCGCCTGCGTCGCCCCGGACACCAGCAGGTTGGCACCGGCGATCATGCTGGCCCGCAGGAACTCCGCGGCCTGATAACTGATCGATCCGGCGGCGACGAGCTGACCGAGGTCGCGGATCCGCGCGGAGAACTTGCGGATGTTGATCGACATGTGGCGCCGGGTGACGTCCGGGATGACGACGTGCAACCGGGACCCGTCCGGCAGCGACGCGTCGACGAACGGGTTGGCCAGATCGACCCGACGTCCGGTCGCTCGGAGCATCCGTTCCACGAGGTCGCGGACGTCGCCCTCGCCGAGCATGACGTCGGTGAGCTCCGACACCCCGGAACGTGCCACGAACACCTTGGTCGGCTCGTTGATCCAGATCTCCTCGACGCTCGGGTCGTCCAGCAGGGGCTGGATCGCCCCGAAGCCGGTTACCGCGGCGAGCACCTCACTCGTCATGCCGTGCTCGTCGTCGATGAGCGGTGTGGCGTCGTTCAACGCGTGCTCGTTGTACCGACGCACCTCTTCACGGGCGATCCGCCCTGCTCCACCGCGCCGGCTCGGTTCACCGAACTCCTCGCGCACCCGGTCGCGCACGCGCGCCGTGATGATCTCAGCCGCTGTCCCCATGCCGCCATCCTGACGAACACCGGCCGCAGCTCGCAGAAGTTATCCACAGCACCACCGCCCCGGGTGTCCGGGGCCGCTCGGTAGGCTCGGATCGTGCCGACCACCTTCCACATCGACGGGTCCGAGATCCACGACATCGCCTCGTTCTACGACGTGATGAACGCCCTGCTCATGCGGGATGAGGACTGGGATCTCGGCCCGAGCCTCGACGCCCTCGACGACGTCCTGTACGGCGGGATCGGTGCGCTCCGCGATCTCGACGAGGTCCGCTTCGTCTGGACCGGGCACGAACGCAGTCGCGCCGCGCTCGGCGTCGCGGCCACCCGTGCCTGGCTGCAGGAGAAGGTCGACCGAGGCGCTCCGTTCGACACCGACCGCCTCACTGCGCAGCTGCACGACCTCGACACGGGTCGTGGGACGACGTACTTCGAGCTGATCCTCGAGGTCTTCGCCGGCCACCCTGGGCTCAGGCTCGACCTCGCCTGAACGGACGCCTGGTCGCGCACGAGCCGACCGCAACCGCTTGCGGCCGCTCACGCGAGCGGGAAGAGTGGGCGCCATGATGAACGGCTACACCGCAGACCAGGTCCGAGCCGCAGAGGCACCACTCCTGGAGGCCGGGGAACCGCTCATGGCGCGAGCCGCCCACGGCCTCGCTGAAGAGCTGCGGGCCGTCCTGGCGGAGCGCGCGGCGGAACTCGACGGCACCGTGCCGGACGCCTGGAGGATCCTCCTGCTCGTGGGATCAGGCGACAACGGCGGGGACGCCCTGTTCGCCGCCGCTGAACTGGCCGGCTCGGAGGGCCCCGAAGGGGTACCGCTCGACCTCGTCGTCGCACGCACCGGCGACCACGCACACGAGGCCGGCTACGCCGCCGCCGTCGAGGCCGGCGTGCGCTTCCTCGTCAACTCCCCCGCCGAACCGGACGACGCCGCTGACGAGGCGAAGGGTGCGGCGCTCGTGGTGGACGCGGTCTTCGGCATCGGAGCGAGCCGGAACCCGAGCCTCCGCGGCGCACCCAAGGCGATCGTCGAGGCCGTCCTCCCGGTCGTGCAGAGCGCCGGCGGGCCCACGGTGGTGGCCGTGGACGTCCCGAGCGGCATCGACCCCGACGAGGGAAGCGTGCCCGAGGGCGCCGTCCTCCCGGCCGAGGTCACGGTCACCTTCGGCGCGGTGAAGGCCGGACTCCTCATCCCACCCGGCTCCGCCTACGCGGGAGACGTGCGGCTGATCGACATCGGCCTCGGGCCACAGCTCGCGGGCGTCACCCCGTTCACGATGCTCGACCAGGCCGACGCCTGACACCGCCTCGAGGAGTCATCCCCAGGCGGTCGCGGAGCGCGGCGTCGGGACGCGGTCAGGCGTCGACCGGCGCAGCCGACACCCCTGACGCCACGCCGGCGAGCGCGTGCCCTGCGAGCGAACCGAGGGTGCGGAGCCCGTCCCTGGACAGCACCGATTCCAGGTGTCCCTGCACCGAGGCGAACCCGCGACCGCGCATGGCGAAGACGTCGCCGGAGACGGGGTCCGCGGCGATCTCGACCCCGCCCACCGGCGCATCTCCCGAGGAGCGGGCCGTGAAGGTGTTGTAGAACCCGATCAACGACTGCTCGCCGAAGAGGTCGAGGTCGAGTTGCAGCCCCTGGCGAGGAGCGTCGAGGCGGGCGATCGGCAGGCCGAGCTGGATCGCCAGCACCTGGTGGCTCAGGCACACCGCGAGGAGGGGGGCACCGGCCGCGAGGCGTGCTGACACGATCTCGTGGAGGCGGCGGACCCGGGGCTCGGCGAGGTCGAGCGGGTCGCCTGGTCCGGGTCCGGCGACGAGCAGGTCGGCGTCCAAGCGCGAGTCGTTCACCGTCGACCAGTGCTCGACGTCGACGGTCATGCCGAAGTGGCGAAGTTGGTGGGCGAGCATCGCGGTGAACTCGTCCTCGGCGTCGACGATGATCGCGGAACGGCCGGACAACGGACCGGTCGGCGCCGCGTGCTGGGGCTGCAACCAGAAGGGTGCGAGCCGCTCGTTGCGGGCCCGAAGCGCCTCCTCGACCCCCGGCTCGGCGGCGAGGTCGACCGTCGGGCCGAGCTCGGGCGGAGCCATGACGCCGAGCGCCGTGAGCACACCGGCCGCCTTCGCAGCCGTCTCGGCCACCTCGGAGACGGGATCCGAATGCCGGACCAGCGTCGCCCCGGCGGGGACCCGGACGAGCCCTGCGTCGTCGAGGTAGGCCGTGCGGATGAGGATCGGGGCGTCGAGTTCGTAGTCGCCGTCGTCCATCGGGGTGAACAGCGCGAGGACGCCCGAATAATAACCGCGCGGGTTGCGCTCGTGTCGGGCGATGACGGCGCAGGCGTTCTGCATGGGCGACCCCGTGACCGTCGGCGCGAACATCGTCAGCCGCAGCACCTCCCGGACGTCGAGGTCGCTCGTTCCGGCCAGCAGGTACTCGGTGTGCGTGAGGCGCGACATCTGCTTGACGTAGGGCCCGAGGATGCGTCCGCCGGATGCACAGACCCGGCTCATCATCTTCATCTCCTCGTCGACGACCATGAAGAGTTCCTCGGTCTCCTTGACGTCACCCAGGAACGCGCGGAACTCGTCGCCGGTCGCGCCGGAGCGCGGGTGGCGGAACGTCCCGCTGATGGGGTTCATCGTCACGGTCCGCTCGCCCGTCGACGCGTCGCGGGAGACGGCGACGTGCCGCTCAGGCGTCGCGCCGGCCATCGAGACCCCCGGCGTGTGCACGGCGAACGTCCAGTAGGCTCCGGTCTCCCCCGAGAGGAGCGCCCGCAACCAGGCGAGGACCGCGCGCTCGGCGGGCACCTCGGTCGTCGCGGTGAACTCGCGGCGGATGACGAAGTTCGCGCCTTCACCGCGGCCGATCTCATCCTCGATCACGCGGCGGACGATCGCCGCGTAGTCCTCGTCGGAGACGTCGAACCCGCCGTCGAGCAGCGGGACCACGTCGATCGGCAGCCGGTCGAGCAACTCGCCGAGGGCGACCGACTCCCGTTCCTCGACAACGAGGCATCGCAGCGGCGCGCCGTCGTCCATCGCTGCGAAGCCGCGCTCACGCACCTGTCGGTACGGCACGAGGGTGAGGACCTCCGGTCGGCGTGCGTCGCCGGCCGCTCCGAGCGGGATGTCGGCGAGCGAGTCGACGTCGACGACGTCGCCGGTGTAAAGGTCGACGGTGTCGCTGCCGTGGCGGCGGATCACCGCGAACGGGAAGTCGGGGCCGGCGTGCAGCACGCGGTTGAGCAGGGTGGTCATGGTGGTGTCCTCAGGCTGGGACCGATCCGACAGGGCCTCCGAACGAGAACGACCGCCCTGTCAGGCGGTCGAGTCGTCGTGTGTGCACGTGCGCGGTCCGCCTAGGAGGCGGGCCACCAGCTCGTTGCACACGTCGTTCGCATGGAGCCGAGCATACACGGCGCGGCACCGGCTCTGCTGGGCGTCGGAGCGTCCGCCGCGGCGCCACGAAGCACAGGACGTTCCCGACCTCGCTCCCGTAGACTGAGCCGAGCCGCGGGAGTGGTGGAATTGGCAGACACGCAGGATTTAGGTTCCTGTGCTTTCGAGCGTGAGGGTTCAAGTCCCTTCTCCCGCACGCGACACCGTCGTACGCCGTTCCATCCCTCCCCCGACAGCAGGAGCTCCGCATGGTCCACACCGCCCTCATCCCCTGGCTCGACCCGGAGGGCATCATCACGGCCGTCGGTCCGTGGGCCCTGGTCGTCGTGTGCGCGATCGTCTTCGCCGAGACCGGCCTCCTCGTCGGGTTCCTCCTGCCCGGAGACACCCTCCTCGTCATCACCGGCCTCCTCGCGTTCGGATCCGCGCGCGTCATCGAGATCGACATCTGGTGGGTCTGCCTCGCCATCGGATTCGCGGCGTTCCTCGGAGGCGAGGTCGGCTATCTGATCGGACACAAACTCGGGCCGAAGGTCTTCGAGCGCAAGGAGTCCGGCCTCTTCAGCATCAAGAACGTCGAGCGTACGAACGCCTTCTTCGAGCGCTTCGGCGCCCTCGCGGTCATCCTGGCCCGCTTCGTCCCGATCGTCCGGACCTTCGCGCCGGTCGCCGCGGGCATCGGGCACATGAACTACAAGAAGTACTCGCTCTACAACCTCATCGGCGCGTTGATCTGGGGCGCCGGTCTGACGTTCTTCGGCTATCTCCTCGGCTACATCCCGCCGGTCGCCACCTTCGTGCAGAACTACATCGACGTCATCCTCATCGGCGCGGTC
The DNA here is from genome assembly GCF_001421315.1 of Plantibacter sp. Leaf1. Taxonomy (NCBI): domain Bacteria; kingdom Bacillati; phylum Actinomycetota; class Actinomycetes; order Micrococcales; family Microbacteriaceae; genus Plantibacter; species Plantibacter sp. Leaf1. The sequence goes on from NZ_LMJX01000002.1 coordinate 813,201, forward strand.
GTCCTCACCCTCATCCCGACCACGTGGCACTACATCCAGTCGAGCCGGAAGGCGAAGGCGCTCCAGGGCACCATCTCCGAAGAGGAGCGTCGCGCGGCGGCCTCCAAGCTGGCCGACCAGGACGTCTTCAACCGCGACCGCGGCAACGACCCGGCCTGATCACCGGCGGCACCGCCCGCCCGCTACCGCGGCCACCGCGCCGGGTCAGCGGTGGTGGGACTCCTCGTGTGAGGCGTGCTCCTCAGGCTCCAGCTGGAACGTGGAATGCTCCACGTCAAAGTGGTCGTGAAGACACGAGCCCAGACGGTCGAGCAGCTCCCCCGTCCCGCCGAGCGCGAACACCCGCTGCTCGACGACGACGTGTGCGGAAAACACCGGCTGCCCGGAGGTGATCTGCCAGACGTGGACGTCGTGCACGGCGACGACCCCGTCCGTCCCGATCAGGTGGTCCCTGATCTCCTGCACGTCGGTGTCGGAGGGCGCGGACTCGCTCAGGACGTGGACGACGTCGCGGAGCAACGCCCAGGCGCGCGGCACGATCATCGCGGCGATCGCGAGCGACGCGATGGCGTCCGCCTGGGCGAACCCCGTCAGCAGGATGACGACCGCGGCGATGATGACGGCGATCGACCCCAAGAGGTCGCCGAGGACCTCGAGGTACGCGCCGCGCATGTTGATCGAGGACTCACGGCCTCCCCTGAGGATCCAGAGCGCCCCGAGGTTCGCGACGAGGCCGATGACCGCGACGACCAGCATCGGCAGGCTCTGGACCTCGCCCGACGAAGGTTCGACGAGCCGCGCGATCCCTTCGAGGAGCACCGACACGGCCACGGCGATCAGGATCAACGCGTTGATCAGGGCCCCGAACACCTCGGCCCGCTGATACCCGAACGTCTGGCGGTCGGTGGCCGGTCGGGCAGCGACGATCGTCGCCACGAGCGCGATGACCAGCCCGGTCAGATCCGACAACATGTGCCCGGCGTCCGCGAGCAACGACAGCGAACCGCTCACCCACGCGCCGACCAGCTCGACGACCAGGATGGTCGCGATGATGGCGATCGCCGCCACCAGTCGCGAACGGTTGGTGGCGCTGCCGGCGTGCGTGTGATCGTGACCCATGATGTGACCACCGTACGAGCTTCCCGGGGCCCCGGGAAGGGTTCATGCCGAGATAGGAATGGTCCTGAGTATCATGCTCAGTTGGCGGCCGCCGGCGCGGGCAGGAGGCCCCGCAACACCGGGACCAGTTCGCGGAAGGCGATCGCCCGGTGGCTCGACTCGTTCTTCTCCGCCGGTGTCAGTTGGGCCGCGGTGCGGTGGTCGCCGCTGGGGATGAAGGCCGGATCGTAGCCGAAGCCGTTCGTGCCGATCGGCTCCGTGGCGAGCACCCCACGCCAGGTTCCGACCGCCACATGCTCGAAGGGGTCCGTCCCCGGGATCCCCGCGGGCACGACGAGCGCGAGGTGGCAGGCGAACCATGCCGAACGGTGCTCCGCACGCACGTCGCGCAGCTGATCGAGCAGGAGCGCGAGGTTCGCCGACGAGTCGTGGTGCGAGCCCGCCCAACGCGCCGAGAAGATGCCGGGCGCGCCACCCAGGATGTCGACACCGATCCCCGAGTCGTCCGCGAGGGCGATCGAGCCCGTGTGGGCGGCGGCCACGCGGGCCTTGATCAACGCGTTCTCGCTGAACGACGTCCCGTCCTCGACGGGCTCAGGGCCGTCGTAGCCGAGGACCGTGATGCCCGGCACATCGAGGCTCACCAGCCGCTGGAACTCCTCGACCTTGTGCTGGTTGTGCGTCGCGAGGACGATCTCGACGGACATCAGCGGCCGAGGGCCTCGAACTGGATCGCCTTGAGCGACGCCGCACCACCGACGGCCAGATCGAGCAACGAGTCGAGCTCCCGGCGGTCGAACGGTGCCCCCTCGGCCGTCCCCTGCACCTCGACGAACGAGCCCCCTCCGGTCACCACGACGTTCATGTCGGTCTCGGCGCGCACGTCCTCGACATAGGCGAGGTCGAGCATCGGGACACCGTCGATGATCCCGACCGAGACGGCGGAGACGCTGTCCGTGAGTGGTGCGGCCTTCTGCGAGATGAACTTCTTCCCGCGCGCCCATTCGATGGCGTCGGCGAGGGCCACGTAAGCGCCCGTGATCGCGGCGGTCCGCGTGCCACCGTCGGCCTGCAGGACGTCACAGTCGATCACGATCGTGTTCTCACCGAGCGCCTTCGTGTCGATCACGGCACGGAGGCTGCGGCCGATGAGCCGGGAGATCTCATGGGTCCGGCCTCCGATGCGTCCCTTGACCGCCTCACGGTCCATCCGCTCGTTGGTGGATCGCGGCAGCATGGAGTACTCGGCGGTGACCCAGCCCCGACCCTTGCCGTTCAGCCACCGGGGCACCCCGTTCGTGAACGACGCGGTGCACAGCACCTTGGTCCGCCCGAAACTGATGAGCGCCGAGCCCTCGGCCTGCTCGCTCCAGCCCCGCTCGATGGTGATGGGACGCAGCTGGTCGTTGGTGCGGCCGTCGGCGCGCTGGATGTCACTCATGGATGTGCTCCTCGAACTGGTGGGATGGAAGGTCGATGACGCCGGTCTGGACGAGCGAGACCGTCGAGATCTCCCGGCCCATCAGGCGGTTGGCGAGGGCGATGAAGTCGTCGGCGCTACTCCCCGTCGCCTCGTACCGGTGGACGGGCGGTTCGCCGCTGTCGCGGAGCAGGTCGCGGGTGACGAGGACCCGATACACGTCGTTCGCGGTCTCCGTGTCGCTCGAGACGAGGGACACCTGCGGGCCCATCACGTAACTGATCGCACCCTTCAGGAAGGGGTAATGGGTGCAGCCCAGCACGACCGTGTCGACCCCGGCATGCCGGAGCGGCGCGAGGTACTCCTCCGCGGCCTCCAGGAGGTCCGGACCGGTCGTGACACCCGCCTCGACGAACTCCACGAACCGCGGGCAGGCCTGCCCGAACACCGTCAGCTCGGGGTTGACCTCGAACAGGTCCTGATAGGCGCGCGAGTTGATGGTGCCCTCGGTTCCGATGACCCCGATGCGGCCGTTACGGGTGCTGCGGACCGCGGTTCGGACCGCCGGCTGGATGACCTCGACCACCGGGACCGAGTACCGTTCGCGGGCGTCGCGCAGCATCGCCGCCGATGCGGTGTTGCACGCGATGACGAGCATCTTGACGCCCTGGTCGACGAGGGTGTCGAGCACCTCGAGCGAATACCGTCGGACGTCGGCGATGGGTTTCGGCCCGTAGGGCGAATGGGCGGTGTCGCCGATGTAGATCACGGATTCGGCCGGGAGTTGGTCGCTGACCGCTCTCGCCACCGTGAGTCCGCCGACGCCTGAGTCGAAGATGCCGATGGGTGCGTCGTTCACGATGGTCCAGCCTACCGCGCATGACCCCTCGTCATGCCGGACCGCCCGATCACCGCGATCCGTGCACCCGCGCGGCTAGGCTGAACGGGTGCACGAGTCCTCAGCTCTCCTCACCGACCGTTACGAACTCACGATGCTGGACGCCGCCCTCAACCGCGGCACCGCCGATCGGGAGTGCCTCTTCGAGCTGTTCGCCCGCAGGCTCTCAGGCGGACGACGCTACGGGGTGGTCGCCGGTACCGGCCGGTTCCTCGAACTGCTCAAGCGGTTCCGGTTCGGCGAGGCGGAACTGGAGTGGCTGCGCGAGGAAGGCGTGGTCAGCACGGCGGCACTCGACTGGCTCGCCGACTACCGCTTCTCCGGTTCGGTCTGGGGGTACCGGGAAGGCGAGGTGTTCTTCCCCGGTTCGCCGATCCTCGTCGTGGAGGGTACCTTCGCGGAGGCCGTCATCCTCGAGACCCTCGCCCTCAGCGTCTTCAACTACGACAGCGCGGTCGCCACCGCGGCCGCACGCATGACCTCGGCCGCCGGTACACGCCCCCTCGCCGAGATGGGCTCGCGCCGGACCGGTGAGCGGTCGGCGATCGCTGCCGCCAGGGCCGCCTACATCGCGGGCTTCAGCGCCACGTCCAACCTCGAAGCCGGCCGCAGTTGGGGTATCCCGACGATGGGTACCGCCGCACACTCCTTCACCCTCCTGCACGACTCCGAGGAGGACGCGTTCCGGGCACAGATCGACACGATGGGCGCGGGGACGACGCTGCTCGTCGACACCTATGACATCGAAGCGGCGGTGCGGCTCGGCGTGCGCCTCGCAGGGCCCGAGCTCGGCGCGGTCCGCATCGACTCCGGCGACCTGCCGATCGTCGTCGACCAGGTGCGGCGACTGCTCGACGAGCTCGGCGCCACCACGACCCGCATCACGGTCACGAACGACCTCGACGAGCATGCCGTCGCCGCCTTGGCCGCCTCGCCCGTCGACTCCTACGGCGTCGGGACGTCCGTCGTCACCGGATCCGGCTCGCCGGCGATGGGGATGGTCTACAAGCTCGTGTCCCACCGCGACGACCAGGGCGACTGGATCAGCGTCGCCAAGAAGTCCGCTGAGAAGGCGACCGTCGGCGGCCGCAAGACCGCGGCACGCGCCTACGACCGCAACGGCGTCGCTCGGGAGGAGCGCATCTACCTCGGCGACGGGCCGGCCGGTCAGCACGAGGGGGCGGCCGACGCCGGTTCGGAACGCCCGCTCATGGTCCCGCTCGTGGTCGGCGGTCTCGTCGACGAGCAGTACCTCGGTGCCGCGGGAACGCGGCAGGCGAGGGAGCACCGTGAGCGTTCGGTCGCGGAACTGCCGCCGCGCGCCGTCAGCCTGACGCGCGGAGACCCGGTGCTTCCGACCGTCTACCTCGAGGGCTGACGCACCCTCGCGCCGGCCACGTTCGGACCCGCAAGCGGATCAGTCGCGCAGGAGCCGCTCGTAGATCTCCTTGCACGACGGGCAGATCGGGAACTTCTCCGGGTCGCGTCCCGGCGTCCACTTCTTGCCGCACAACGCCTTCACCGGCTTCCCGCTGAGCGCCGACTCGAGGATCTTCTCCTTCTTCACGTAGTGCGAGAAGCGCTCATGATCGCCGGGTTCGATGTTCTCGCTCTCGATGAGCTCCTCGAGCTCGCGATCCATGATCGCGGTGCTCCCCCCGTCCGGTGTCCCGCCGGGGTCGATCGTGCTCATCTGCTGCTTCGTGCTGTCATGCTGCGCCATGGCTCCATGGTACCGCCGCAGAGGGCCCGGGGTTCCTGTGGTCCCGTCGGGGGCGGTCGGAGCCCTGGGATCAGTGGGAGCTGGCGAAGCCGACGATCTCGGGGCTGCGGCGGTCGAAGACCCGACCGCCGGCGAAGATCCCGATGACCAGGACGAGCAGGCCGGTGCCGACGCCCACCGCGAGCGCGCCGAAGTTCCAGTTGGGCTCGCCCGTGAGGCCGAGGACCGCCAGCCAGGCGGCCGGGATCGTGAGGACCACGGTGCCCAGCAGGCTCATGAACTGTGCGGACAGTCCGCTGCTGCCGGGGACCTGCGGCTGCTGGAACGGGCTGTCACCCGGCAGCGAGGTCGGGTACGGGAACCGAGCGGACACGAAACTCGCGATACCGGCGCCGCTCAGCAACAGACACGTGCTCACCCCGATCATCGACGGGAGCGCGTCCCAGTCGCCGTAGAACAGGATGCTGAGCGTCGATCCGACGGCGATGAGCGGAATGCCGATGAGCAGTACCGGGAAGAGACGGCCGATGCGGTCGGCTCGCCCGCGGACCCCCGAGGCCACATGCAACCAGACCGCGGTCGAGTCGAAGGCCAGGTCGTTGTGCAGGAGCCAGCCGAGGAACCAGCACACGACCGGGAGCGGCACGAGTGCGAGGACGTTCAACGGGATGCCGGCGACCAGCAGCGGGACGAAGAAGATGAACGGGGCGATTGGAATGATCACCAGCGAGACGAGGTATCGCGGATCGCGCAGCCAGTAGGTCATGCTGCGAGCGGCGATCACGCCCGCCGGACGCCCTGGCAGCAGGTCGAACCATCCCAGGCCGGTGCTCTCGCGACCGGTTCCGATGCGTTCCGGTGCGACGAGCAACCGTGCGACGAAAGCCTGCCAGGCGAACCAGAGGAGCGCGATCGTCGCTGCGGTCAGCAACAGTTTGACCACCGCGGGCACGACGTCGCCGATGGCCGCGTCGCCCGGGAACGACCACACGGCACCCAGGGGCGTCCAGCTCAGGATGTCGGCCACCCGGCCCAGCACGGCGAAACCGTCGCGCTGCCAGTCGACCGTGGTCAGGGCGATGATGGCCGGGCTCACGGCGATGATGAGCACGAGTCCGAGCACACCCATGACCTCTTTGGCGCGCCGCGTCGACAGCAGGCTCGCGGAGATCGACGTCGCGATCCGTGCCAGGAGTGCGCACAGCAGGACGCCGAGCACTGCCGACATGACGGCGAGGACCGCCGGGAGCGGCGACCTCGACCAGGTCACGACGGAGGATGCAGCGAGCACGGCGAGGACGATCGACGGAACGGAGACGAGTGCGGCGACGATCAGGCCCGCCGACAGGGTCCGGTTGGGGAGACCGTAGAGCGAGAACGCCCTCGGGTCGAGCTGGTCGTCCACCCCGAACACGAGCGGCAGCACGATGAAGCCCAGGACGATGACGGAGCCGACGAGCACGAGGAGGTTCCGGGTCACTTCCGGATCGGTCGTGCGGAGCGCGACGAGCCCGGTGCTCGCGAGCACCACGACCCAGACACCGAGCGCGATCGCCAGGACGAGTCCGACCAGTCGCCAGGGACTGCGGCGGAACGCGTTCAGCGTCAGCTGCAGTTTCAATCGGAGAAGCTGTGCAACCATTCCATTCCCTCTGCCGACTTGCGGCCCCCGGCGAGTTCGACGAAGCGCTCTTCGAGCGTTCCCGTCCCCCGCACCTCGTCCACGGACCCGGCGGCGAGCACCTTGCCCTGGACGATGATGGCCACGTGATCGCACACACGCTGGATGAAGTCCATGCCGTGACTCGAGAGCACGACGGTTCCGCCGTTGGCGACGTAGCGCTGCAGGATCTCGATGACGTTGGCGGCCGACACCGGGTCGACCGACTCGAACGGCTCGTCGAGGATGAGGAGACGGGGCGAGTGGATGAGCGCCGCCGCGAGCGCGATCTTCTTCGTCATGCCGGCGGAGTAGTCGGACACGAGACGACCGAGCGCGTCGTCGAGACCGAACGCCCGAGCCAGGTCCGTGGTCCGCGACTTCACCGTCGCAGGGTCGAGTCCGCGGAGGACGCCGGAGTAGTAGAGCAGCTGGTTGCCCGTGAGGCGGTCGAAGAGCCGCAGGCGGTCCGGGAGGACGCCGATCGCACGCTTCGCCTCGGCGGGGTCCTGCCAGACGTCGACGCCCTGGACCCGGATGGATCCGGCATCGGGGCGCAGCAGGCCGGTGACCATGGACAGCGTCGTCGTCTTCCCGGCGCCGTTCGGACCGACGATGCCGTAGAAGGAGCCGCGTCGGACCTCGAGGTCGACGCCGTCGACGGCGACCGTGTCGCCGAACTGCTTCACGAGCCCGGAGATCGACAGCACGATGGGGTTGGCCTCGGGCGCCGCGGTGTCGGCGCCCTTGCCAGCGGCCGGCGACTCAGCGGGCGTCGACGGCGGCTTCGTCGTCGTGGGACGGGCGACCGGACGCTTCGGCGCGACCGGCGGGGCTGCCACCGACGGCTGCGCGGCCTGCACGTCCGAAGCCGGCTCGGTGCGCGCCGACTCGACGGTCGGGCGGGGATCCTCCGTCGTGGTCGTCGCGGCGGTCTCGGGAGCGGTGACCGGGTCGACCGTCGTCGCGGTCGTCGGTTCCGAAGCGGCCGTGGATCCGTCGACGCGGTCGGACTCGGTCGGCGTCACCGTGGTGTCGACGTCCGGGGTGGACCCGGGCTCGGCGGCTGGCGCGGACGTGTCTCCGACCACCGGGGCTCGGACCTCGTCGAGGACACCGGCACTCGCGGCCGCCGTCTGTTCGTTCGGCTTCGGCGTCGTGGTGCGAGCGGTGCCGGAGCGGGCCGGCGTCCGCTTCGCGGGCGTCCGGGTCGTCGTGGACTTCGCGGCGGTGGTCCGGCTCGTGCCGGTCTTCGCTGCCGGCGTCTTGGTGCCCGACGAAGCTCCGGTCGTGCGCGTCGTCGTCCTGGGAGCCCTCGGCGTCGATGCCGGAACCGCGGGGGTCGATCCGTCGTCCGGGGACGCTGGCGTCGCGATGCTCGGGTCCGTCTCGGGCGCAGCCTTGGCGGGCGTGCGCTTCGCCGCGGTGGTCCGGGCCGTCCCGGTCTTGGCCGCGGTGGTCCGCGCCGTGCCGGTCTTCGCCGCCGTGGTCCGCGAACCCGTCGAGCGGGTCGCCGTCGTCTTCTTCGCGCCCGTGGCGTCCGTCGGGTCCGCCCCGGTGGTGGTGCGTGCAGCACTCGGGCGCTTCGCCGGGGCCTTCGCCGTGCCGGAGGCGCGCGGCGTCGTCGTCCGGGGTGCGCGTTTCGCGGCAGACGGTGCCGCCGCGGACTGCTCGTCTGGTGCACTCGGCTGCGCCACCCCTGGTGCGTCGGGAGCGGACGCCGCCGGCGGACTCGTCGACGGCCCGTCGGCAGGCGCGGGCTGCTCGGCGGGATCTGGCGGAGTCGTGGAAGTCACCAAGCAAACCTACCAACAGCAGCGCCCGCAGCGGACAGCGGAGTCACAGGATGAACAGTTGACACATCTCCCCCAAGCTGTGTAAACGCCGGGTGGTCGATCACGAAACGACAACGGACCCTGTGAACCCATGACAGACGGAGTTCACCGCGGCTAGCCTGTATTTTGGCATGACGGAGTGTCTTTCAATGCACGTCTTGGTAAATCCTCGGTGAATTGTCCACAGCTTCGTGGCACCGCGTGATTCCATACCCACACTGAGGAGAACAACGTGACCACCCAGGTAGTGATCCTTGCCGCCGGAATGGGCAGCCGTCTCGGCCGCTCGCTCCCGAAGCCCCTGACCGAGCTCAGCGACGGCCGCACCATCATGCAGCAGCAGTTCGACAACATCCACCACGCGTTCGGAGCGAGCGCGAAGGTGACGATCGTCGTCGGATACAAGCTCGAGCACATCATCGAGGCCTTCCCCGACGCGTCCTTCGTCTACAACGAGCAGTACGACCAGACCAACACCTCGAAGAGCCTCATGCGTGCACTCGCCGCATCGCAGGCCGGTGGCGTCCTCTGGATGAACGGCGACGTCGTCTTCGACCCGGCGGTTCTCGACCGCGCCGCGGCGATGATCGCCAAGGACCGCTCCTTCGTCACCGTCAACACCTCGAAGGTGTCCGACGAGGAAGTGAAGTACACGACCAGCGCCGAGGGGTTCATCAAGGAACTCTCCAAGACGGTCGTGGGCGGGCTCGGCGAGGCCGTCGGCATCAACTACATCTCCTCGCAGGACAAGGCGATGCTGCACCGCTACCTCGCGAAGGTCGGCGATCAGGACTACTTCGAGCGCGGCATCGAGCTCGCCATCGAACGCGAGGGCATGCTCGTCGAACCGGTCGACATCTCGGACCTGTACGCGGTGGAGGTCGACTTCGCCGAGGACCTCGAGCGAGCGAACCTCTTCGTCTGAGCATCCCGTCCGCTCCGCACCCGAACGCCGTCCCGACGCTGAGCGTCGAGGACGGCGTTCCTGCGCGACCTCGATAAGGTTGGTCCCGTGAGTTCTTCAGCTGAGACGCGGCCAAGGATGTCGCGTTCGGCCAGATACCGCCACGCGCTCTGGATCTTGACCGTCCGGGATCTGCGCGTGCGCTACTCGACGAGTGCGCTCGGATACGTGTGGTCCATCCTCGACCCGCTCGTCATGAGCGGGATCTACTGGTTCGTCTTCACGCAGGTGTTCCGGCGCGATGTCGGCGAGGAGCCGTACATCGTCTTCCTCCTCGCGGCACTGTTGCCGTGGATGTGGTTCACCGGGTCGGTGTCGGACAGCACCCGTGCGTTCCTGCGCGAGGCGAAGCTGGTGCGGTCGACGACGATCCCCCGCACCATCTGGGTCAATCGCATCGTGCTGTCGAAGGGCATCGAGTTCCTCGCAGCACTCCCCGTCCTCGCGGCGTTCGCCGTCTTCAGCGGCGCGTCGGTGAACCTCGACATCCTGCTCTTCCCGCTCGCGATCGCCATCCAGGCCGTCCTCACCGTCGGGCTCTGCCTGATCGTCGCGCCCCTCGTCGTGTTCTTCCGCGACCTGGAACGCGCGGTCAAACTCGTGCTGCGCTTCATGTTCTACGCGACCCCGATCATCTACAGCACGACCGCCCTGCCGGACCGCATCGAGCCCTTCGCCGCGCTCAACCCCCTGAGCGGCATCTTCGCCCTGTACCGATCCGCGTTCTTCCCGCAGGAACTCGACTGGTACCTCGTGGGCGTCTCGGCCGGGATGTCCGCCGTGATCCTGGCGCTCGGCCTGCTGATCTTCAAGCGGTGCGAGCGCTCCGTGCTGAAGGAGATCTGATGTCGACCGACAGCTCCCCCACGACCCGCGCCGCCATCTCGGTGACCGACGCCGGCATCCGCTTCCGTCGGAACCGCGGCGGTCGGCGCAGCTTCAAGGACCTCTTCGCGGGACGGGACCGCCGATCGCGCCCGGGCGAGTTCTGGCCGTTGCGGCACGTCTCGTTCGAAGTCGCGCCCGGGGAGGCGATCGGCGTGGTCGGCCGGAACGGACAGGGCAAGTCGACGCTCCTGAAGCTCGTCGCCGGCGTCGTCCTGCCCGACGAGGGAACCGTGGGCGTCCGCGAGGGGGTCGCGCCCCTGATCGAGATCACGGGCGGCTTCGTCAACGACCTCACCGTCCGCGACAACGTCTACCTGACCTCGGGACTCCACGGCATGTCGCGTCGCGAGATCGACGAACGGTTCGACGACATCATCGCCTTCGCCGAGATCGCCGATTTCGTCGACACCCCGTACAAGCACCTCTCCAGCGGCATGAAGGTCCGCATCGCGTTCGCGGTCATCGCGCAGCTCGAGGAACCGATCATCCTCGTGGACGAGGTGCTGGCCGTCGGCGACCGGGCCTTCCGTGAGAAGTGCTACCGCCGGATCGAGGAGCTCCTCGAGGGCGGGCGGACGCTGTTCTTCGTCTCGCACAACGAGAAGGACCTCCGCCGGTTCTGCACGCGCGGCCTCTACCTCGACAAAGGTGCCCTCGTCCTCGACGCGTCGATCGACGACGTGCTCGACCGCTACAACGCCGACTACAACAGCTGAGCCGCCGCAGCAACCGTCGGCGGTCCTGACGGACCACGACGTAGACTGGCCGCCCCGCCCACGAGGAGGCCGACATGACCGGACCGCAGCAGGGACCGGTTCCCGGTCCCGCCCACTACCCGAACCCCGCAACGCAACAGCCGATGCTCCCCGAGCCCGGGTGGGTGCGGGCCCTCGACCGCGTCCTCTGGGTGCAGCGGCCGGTGGTCGTGGCCCACATCCGGTCGATCCGACGTATGTACCCCAACGCGACGGCCGATCAGCTGATCCGCGTTCTGGAGCGTCGATACCTCGCGACGGTGACGACGACCGGCGCCGCCGTCGGTGCGACCGCCGTCGTGCCCGCCATCGGGACCGCGACGACCCTCGCGCTCTCCGGCGTCGAAACGGCCGGCTTCCTCGAGGCCACGGCGTTGTTCGCGCAGTCGGTCACGGAGGTCCACGGCATCGCCCTGGCCGATCCGGTCAGGTCCCGCGCGCTCGTCATGACGATGATGCTCGGGAAGGCCGGCACCGACCTCCTCCGCAACTTCGGGTCCCAGGCGACCGGCACGGGCATCCCCCGACAGGCGTTCTGGGGTCAGACGATCACCCAGGGGCTGCCCTCGATGATCGTGGGACCGGTCGCAGATCAGCTGCGGGTGCGGTTCGTCAAGCACTTCGCCGCGAGCGGCGGCGCCGGCGTCATCGGCAAGGCCCTGCCGTTCGGTGTGGGCGCGGCCGTCGGCGGTATCGGCAACCACCTCCTCGGACGGCAGGTGGTCCGTGCCGCGCGCCAGGCGTTCGGACCGGCGCCGTTCGTTGTTCCGCTGGACCTCGAACCGCGGATGCGCGCGGTCACCGGCACGTCCCGCCTCGGCAGGTTCCGCGACCAGGTGTTCCGCCGAACTGGGCAGCAGGCCATCGAGTCCGGCCCTGGCGCGCCGGGCCACCCCGCAGGCCCTGCCCAGGACCCGCCAGTCGGTCCGTGAGTCGCTGCAGGCGATGCGGCATCTCTCCAGGTCCGTCGCGTAGCGTCGAGTCGTGAAACTTCCCTTCCTTCGCCGTTCCCAGAGCCTCCTCCCCGAAGGTCGTCACTTCGCGGTCACGTGGGGCCTGACGGACGACTTCGGGGGGATGACCGAAGCGATGTTCCACCGTTCGCGGGCGTTCGTGCGTCTGGCCGGTACGCCCGTCGACATCCTCACCTTCGACCAGCGACCGGACTACCCCGCCCTCGAGCAGCGGCTCCGATCCCGTGGTGACCTCGTGGACGACATGCGGATCGTCAACCTCTACGACTGGTTGCGTTCGAACCCGCTGCCGGGTGGCTCCCTCGACCTCGAGCGGTATCCGTTCACGCCGCTCCCCACGGTCGACGACGGCACCGAGCGGCGCCGCGGCGAGGCCGTCCTGAGCCGGGAGCGTCGCGACGACGCCGGCCAGGTTCTGCAGGTCGACGTCTACCGCACCGACGGCACCCTCCTCCTCTCCGACCGCCGCGACACCAAGGAGCTGGGCACGAAGGGCGGCCGCTCTGTCGTGTTGTGTGACGAACACGGTCAGCCGGTGCGCGCCTGGGGTCGGATCTGGTCGCTGTATCGGGCGTGGTTCGACGCGATCACCGCCGGGGCCCCGGCCTGGATGATCGTCGACAGCAAGACCACCGCCCCGTTCGTCCTCAGCTATCGCAACCGGAACGTGGTCACGGCGCATGTCGTGCACGCCTCCCACCTCCAGGGCACCGAACGACCGCACGGTCGACTGCGGGAGTCGCGGCGCGCGGTCTTCGAGGCACTCGACGACTTCGACCTCGTCGCCCTCCTGAGTGAGCGTCAACTGGCCGACGTGCGGACCATGCTCGGTGACCACGCCTCGCTCGCGGTCATCCCGAACTCGCGCGACCTCGTCGAGAAGCACGTCGCGCAAGCGGCGCGCCCCCGTCATCGCGGGATGTTCCTCGGGTCGCTCACGGCGCGCAAGCGCCCCGCTCACGCCATCCGGGCCGTCCTGGCAGCGACACCCGCCGTCGGCACGCCTCCGACGCTCGACGTCTACGGCGGCGGCGAGCTGCTCGGCGAACTGCAGGCCATCCTGACCGCGGAGGATCCCGAGCACCGCATCGTCCTCCACGGCTACGACCGCTCGGCCCGCGAACAGCTCGGCGCCGGCTCGTTCCTCGTCATGACCTCGACCTCGGAAGGCTTCCCGCTCGTCCTCGTCGAGGCGATGGCGGCGGGCTGCCTGCCGATCGTCGTCGACGTTCCGTACGGACCGGCCGACATCGTCACCGATGGACGCAACGGGTTCCTCGTCCCGTCCGCCGAGCCGGCCGTCGTCGCCGCTGCCATCGAACGGCTGCTCGCGCTCCCCGACCACGAGGTGGACGCCATGCGCCGCCACGCGCGGACCACCGCCGAGCAGTACGACGACGAGGCCGTCACCCGTCGGTGGGCCCAGGAGTTGCGCGCGGCCGATCGTCGGAAGAAGCGGAAGGCGCTCGTCCCCCGCGTCGGCTGACGGCCCACGAACGCACCGCTTCCGTCTGCGCCTGAACGGCCCGGCCGACGCGACGCGCGAGGCCGTGTGAGGGCCGCTCGACGAGCTGGAAGAACGCGGCGGCGACCAGCAGGCTGAGTGGGACACCGACGATGCCGACCAGCCACCAGCGTGCATCACCGAAGGAGAACGCCAGCGTCGCCAGGATCGGCGCGTGCACGAGGTAGAGGCTGAACGACACCTTCCCGAGCCACAGGACCGGTCGGACCTCGAGCAGCCGTCGGGCGAGCGGGCTTCCGATGGCGACGACGATGAGTCCGGCCGCACCCACACCGGAAAGCCCCCAGAGCGCCTGGCCGAGCGACGAGGACGACTCGACGAAGGGACGGGACAACCAGCTGGCCACGAGGAGCAGGGCGGAGACGCCGGTCAGGATGCCCCACTGCCACGGGCGTGACCGCTCCGCCGCCCAGTCCCGGAGGCTCTCGAGCCGGACCGCGATCAACGTACCGATGAAGAAGGCCGGGAGGTACACGGCGGCGTCGACGCCCGCGACGCGACCGACGACCATCACGACCGACATGAGTGCCGCGATCGGCCACGCCCAGCGACGGAGCAACCGTGCGAGCAGGACGGCGACGGGCAGGAGGAGCGTGAAGATGAGTTCCCACCGCAACGACCAGAGCGTGTTGACGAGCGTGTAGCTGACGGGCGTGAGGGTGGCCTCCGACAGGAGGTGCAGCGGGTCCACGCTCGTCGCGTTCGCGTTGGCGATCCACTCACCGGTCGTGACCGAGGCCTGATCCCGCGGAATGAGCAGGATGAGCGCGGCCGCGAACAGGAGCGCTCCCCAGACCGGCAGGTACAGCCGCACGAAACGGGCGGCGAAGAAGCCAGGCCAGCTCGCGCCACCGCGCAACAGCGGCAACGCCACGACGAGGCCGCTCAGGACGAAGAACACCTGCACTGCCTCGGTTCCGGCGAACAGCAGCTTGAGCGGCGTCTCCGTCGCGATGTCCCACGCCGGTTCCGAGATGCGGCCGGTGGCGAAGGGTCGCGCCAACAACGACACGTGGTAGAGCACCACGACGACGCTGGCGACACCACGGACTCCGTCGAGGGAGGCCAGTCGCCCGGAGGACGGATTCACCTGCCCGACCCTACGTGGTTCTCCTGGGCGCGGACTCAACGATCCAGCGCGCCTCAGGCGCGATCCTCGTCGTCGTCCTCGTCCTCGTCGTCCTCATGCTCGTCGAGCTCCGGGCGGTCACCCGCGTGAAGGAGCGCGAACCGGTCCCATTCCGCCATCAGGTGCTCGATGGCCTCGTGGAACCGGGCCGTCGTCACCCCGGGAGTCGTGTCGCCGAAGTAGTACTCGACCCAGTGCTGCAGCCGTGCCACGGTGTCCGGATCCTGGAGCAGGCGGTCGATGCCGCCCACGATGTCCGACGCGTCCGACGCGTCGAGCCACTCGCAGGCCGAGAGGTATCCGCCGGTGTCGATCTCGGCCTCGGGATGCACCGGACGCGTGATCATGAGCGGCTTCCCGCTGGCCAGCCGGTCGTAGACCATGGCGGAGATGTCGACGATCGCCGCATCGGCCGCCGCCAGTTGCCACCCGAGTTCAGCGCCGGTGTCGACGACGTGCTGGGCGGAGGCGTCCGTGCGGTTCGCCTCCTGCAGGGCGGACATGATCTCTCGGTTGGCACTGGCGTAGGACGCGTCGACGACACCGCTCCGCGGGTGCGGCCGGTACACGACACGGTGACGGCCCGTCGCGATGAGTGCCCGGACGAGGGCGACGCCGTGACTGGCGATCGACCCGTACGCGGCGGCCGCGCGATCCCCTTCCCAGGTCGGGGCGTAGAGGACGACGATCCGCTCGTCAGGCGTGTACGGCAGCGCTCCCGAGTAATGGTCCGCCTGTGGACGGCCGATCATGATCGCGCGCTTGTCGAAGTCGTAGTCCCAGAGCACCCGCTCGAGTCGGTTCCTCGCGGCCTGACCGGCGATGAGGCTGTAGTCGTAGGCCTTGAACTGGTTCGTGGTCATGTACATCTTGTCGCTCTCGCCATGGTTGACGAACACGTGCCAGCGGGAACCGTACCGGAACATCTGGAAGTTCCTGGCGTTCTGGTTGACGTACAGCACGACGCGAATGTCCTGCTCGGCGAGCGTCCGTTCGAGCGCGACGACCGTCCGGACGTAGGCCGTGGGGACGGGCGACTCCTCGAACAGCTTCGCGGCCGCCGTCGCTCCGCGGCTGAGGATCAGGACCGGCCAGCGCTTGGAGAGCTCGGCGAGCGGGCGGTACCACTGCCGGATCTGGTACATGTTCACGGCGCCATCGGCGAAGTACACCGCCACCTTGAAGCGGCCGGGTTCGATCACGGGAGCCGCCTGCATCTGGACGGCGAGGACGGCTCTCGCCCGCCGGTTGGCGAGCAGGTCCCGCGCCAGGGTGATGGCACGCCGACCGTCTCTGATCAGTCCCACGTCAGCTCCAGCATCCGTCAAGCGTAACGACGCCAGGTCACAGTGGGGTCACGACGGTGCCCGGTGGTCAGATGACCGGAGGCCGGCCCGCTCTGGCCATCCGCCAGACCGTCCGCCAGCGCAGTGGCCGGCGTCCGCCCGGGTCGGTCCTCCACCCCTCGCGCCACCCACCGAACCAGGGCCGGAGCGCCTCGGGCTTGCGCCACCACCGCGCGATCTGGATCGCCGTCCAGGAACCGACGTAGAGCGGGACGAGCGGGAGCGGGAGGTTCCGCCGGGCGAGCCAGACGCGATTCCGAGCGTTCAGGCGGTAGTACGCGGTGTGTCTGGTCGGCTCGGTGACCGGGTGGTTGGCCTCGAGCGACGCCTCGTACCAGGCGCGCCTCCCCTGATCCCAGACCCGCCAGGCGAGTTCGATGCCCTCGTGTGCGTAGAAGAACGGCTCGGCCCAACCGCCGACGGCGTCGAACACCCGGCGAGGCAGGAGGACCGCCGCCTCGAGGCAGGAGAAGACCGCGCTCGAGTGCTGTGGATCCTTGTCGCGGGTCCTGGGCACCCAGCGGGACGGCGTCGGGACACCGGTCGCGTCGGCGAGCCTGGGCTGGAGCAGCCCGATCGACCGGTCGGCGTCGAGGATCGCGATCGCGTCCTGGAGGAACGTCGTCGACGGGATGGTCGCGTCGTCGTCGAGGAAAAAGATGAACTCGCCGTTGACGGTGGCGGCACCACGGTTGCGACCGGCGGGGATCCCGAGGTTCTCGGCCAGCGCCAGCCCACGCACCCCCGATGGGAGCCCGGACGGTTCCCAGCCGTTGCCGACCACCACGACATCGAGTTCGACGCCACGCTGGGCGAGCACGCTCGCGACACCGGCGGCCAGCTCGACGGGCCTGGTCCCCTGCGTCAGCACGACGACGCCGACGGATCGGGTGACCGGGATCGGTCCCGACATCACGCGCGCAGTCGATTCGACGAGACGATCGCGACGAAGTGGCCGACGACCGTCAGGAGGGCCAGCGGCACGAGGACCGCGAGGGTCCACCGCATCGCCTCGACGTCGCCGACGAAGAGTCCGACGACGGATGCCGCGAAGACGACCATCGTGAGTTCGACCGAGTGGAAGAGGCGGTGGAACGGCAGGAACCGCGCGACCCGTCTGGCCATCGCGAGGACTCCCCCTCGTGGTGCCGACTCCTCCGTCGAGTACGTGAGCTTGGGGGCACCGAAGCCGGCGCGGGCGACGCGCACCATGTCGTTCAGGGCCTTGTTCAGCACGACGAACAGGGCGAGCGCGAACCCGAGCGTGATCCAGGTGAGGTCGGCCGGTGCGTCGACCGGCCATCCGGCCGCCCGGACACCGAGCGCGATGGCGATGAGCGACTCGGTCGAGTAGTGTCCCACGGAGTCGAGGAACGCTCCTGCGGGACTGGACGTCCTGCGCCACCGCGCGACCTCGCCGTCACAGCAGTCGACGAGCATCTGCGTCTGACCCAGGACGAGGGCGAGCGCGGCGCCGCCGAAGCCCGGGATGAGCAATGCCGCAGCAGCAGCCCAACCGGTGAGGATCATGAGTCCGGTCACGCCGTTCGCGCTGATGCTGGTGCGCAACAGCAGCCAGGTGACGTACGGCGACAGGTCGCGGAGGTAGAGGTCCGCCGTCCAGTGTTCCGCGTTCTTGCGGGCTCGGACCTCGGGGGGCTGCGCCACGGCCCGGAGTTCGGCGATCGTCCGCGGCGGGGTGAGCCGCGGACCCGGAGCGTCTGCACGAGGATCCGACATCTAGACCGCCTTCGGTGGGTTGCGCAGAGCGGAGATGTCCTTCGCGAGCGAGCCGTAGCCGAGCACGAAACCGGTGCCCCAGCAGAAATGGATGCACGGGAGCACGACGAGCATCCACAGGCTCGTGCGCACCCCGTCCCGGCCGGTGACGACGATGCTCGCGAGCAACACGATGAGCGCGTACCCGATCGGCGCTGCGAACCCGATCAGGAGCCACGGCGGGATGCCGGAAGCGAGCTGGAGGAGTCCGCCGAGACCGAGCAGGGTGCCGAGGACGATCCCGAGTACGAGGACCGGCGGGGCGAAGTATCTGAGGGTGCCGCGCGTGGGGAAGCTCCGACTGAGCTCGCCGCGCCAGAGACCGGTGGAGAAGAACTGACGGGCAAGGGCGCGCAGGCTCGCCCGCGGACGGTACACGACACGCAGCTCGGGGGTGAACCAGACGAGACCGCCCGCGTGCTTGATGCGGCGGTTGAGCTCCCAGTCCTGCCCGCGCTTGATGCGCTCGTCGAACATGCCGACGCGCACGAGCATCTCGCGGTCGAACACGCCGAGGTAGACCGTGTCGGCCGGCCCCTCACGCCCGCCGACGTGGTGCGGCGTGCCGCCAAGTCCCACCCGCGAGCCGTACGCCCGTGCCACCGCCGTCTCGAACGCAGTGCGCCCGCGAGCGTCCATGATCCCGCCGACGTTCTGCGCACCGGTGCGCAGCATCGTCTCGACGGCGATCCTGGCGTAGTCACTCGGTAGCTCCGAATGGGCGTCGACCCGGATGACGATCGGATGGGTCGACGCCGAGATGGCGAGGTTCAGCCCGGCCGGGGTCGAGCCGACGCGGTTCTCGAGCACGTGGATGCGCGGATCCGCGGCCTGGAGCGACCGGACCAGTTCCGTCGTCCCGTCGATGCTCGGACCGACGGCGATCGTGATCTCGACGTCGCCCGCGTAGTCCTGCGCGAGCAGGCTGTCGACGGCTGCTCGAACGTGCCGTGCGTCGTTCAACACGGGCATCACGTAGGAGACTCCGGGCAACGACGGTGCGTCGGCCTGGCCTCGGTCGTTCGACATGTGGGGTTCACTCCGTGATTCGTTCGATCGAGCCTAGCAGCCGGTCGCGGGCCCGGGCCCGGACGCGGAGACGCCCGCACGGTGCCGTGCGGGCGTCTCCTGGACTGCGGGTCGCGAGCGTCAGAGCGCGAGTTCCCCGAGGGTGACCTCGGCGCTCTGCGAATCGCTCCCCCGGGTGAAGGTGACCTTCGCCGTCGCCCCACCGGCGAGCGCCCGGACCTGCGCGGTCAGGTCGTTCGCTCCGGTGATCGGCACGCCGTTGAACTCCGTCACGACGTCGCCCGACTTCAGGCCGGCGGCCTGGGCGGCACCGTTGTCGGTCACCTTGTCGATGAGCGCCCCGGCGACGGTGCTCTTCGCGTCGCTCGCGGCATCCTTCACGGTGGCGCCGAGCAAGCCGTGGGTCGCCTTCCCCGTCTTGATGATCTCGTCCGAGACGCGCTTGGCGATGTTGGCGGGGATGGCGAAGCCGACGCCGATGCTCCCGCTCTGCGAGGACGAGTCGGTGCTCCCGGCGCTCGCGATGGCGACGTTGACGCCGATGAGCTTGCCGGTGCCGTCGACGAGTGCGCCACCGGAGTTGCCGGGGTTGATCGCCGCGTCGGTCTGGATGACCGCGATGGAGATCGAGGAGGTCGGCGCCGTCGGCGTCTTGCCCGGGACGTCGAAGTTCCAGGGGCTCTGGTTGTCGCCGTTCGGGTCGTCCGAGCCGCCGTCGTCGCCGGAACCGGAATCCGGCACTGCGGACGAAGCGACGGTGATGCTCCGGTTCAGGGCGCTGACGATCCCGTCGGTGACCGTTCCGGCCAAGCCGAGCGGTGCGCCGATCGCGACGGCCGTCTCGCCGACGTTGAGCTTGTCGGAGTTCGCGAACTCCATCGGGCTGAGGCCGGATGCGTCTTCGAGCTTGATGACGGCGAGGTCGTAGACGGGGTCCGTGCCGACGAGCTTGGCGGAGTACAACTTGCCGTTCGCGTCCGTGACCCGGATGGTCGGGTCGGCGACCTGACCGTCGAGGGTAACAACGTGGGTGTTCGTCAGGACGTACCCGTCCTTGCTGAGCACGATGCCCGAACCGGTACCGGCGCTCTGGCCCCCTTGCACCGACAGCGTCACGACGCTCGGCCCGGCCGTGGCGGCGATGGCCGTCGTGAGGCTGACGTCGGCGTCGTCGTTGATCGCGAAGGCCTTCGATCCGGCCTCGTTGCTCGACACGCTCGACTTCGTCGCGTTCGTCACCCAGAGGGTCGCGCCCGCGCCGGACGCGCCGCCGATGAGGGCTCCGACCGCGAGCATCGCGACCATCCCGGCGAGCGGGCGGTTCGTCTTCTTGGGGCGGGGTGCCGGCGGGGTCCCGACGTGCTGCTGCGCGTAGGGCGACGCACCGTAGGCCCCGGGCTGCTGACCGGGCTGGTACTGCCCCGTCCCGAGCTGGCCGGACTGCGGGTGGCCTGGCTGCGGGTGCCCTGCCTGCGGCTGGGCGGGCTGCTGCTGGTAGGCGCCGTACGCGTTCGGCTGCGGCTGACGCGTGAACGCCGCGCTCGGATACTGCGACGGCTGCTGGTAGGGAGACCCCTGCTGCGGCGACCCGAGCGGCTGCTGCGCGGCCTGGCCGTACAGCGGCTCGGTCGGCTGCGTCGCCGTCGGCGGCGGGAAGTACGCACCGGCCGTCGACGGCCGGGTCTCACCCGCGGCGGCGGGACCGCCGGCCTGCTCAGCGGCGGCGGACTGCGGCGTGGTCTCCCCGGCGGGGGTGGACTCGGGGTGTTCGGCGGGCTGCTGTCCGTCTGCGGGTTCGGTCATGGTGGTTCTGCTCCTTCCAAGCGCAGTCAGCTTCGCGCGCCGAGCTGTGTGTTTCATTCGCACGGGCTGTACGCGGGCTAGGTCTTCGCCGCAAGCCGCCGTGGGTGGTGTCCTAGATTGGAGGCAGCCTGTCACTCAGGCCGCGGAGGGAGATCGACATGGTGGTTGACGGACCCTGGCGCCGCACTGCGGAGGGCGCCGGACTCGTGGACGAGGAGGGCGCCGTCTCCTCGACGATCTTCGCCGAGATGAGCGCCCTCGCCCTGCAGACCGGCGCGGTGAACCTCGGCCAGGGGTTCCCCGACGAGGACGGACCGGAATCCGTCCTCGCGGAAGCGATCGCCGCGATCGAGCGTGGCGAGAACCAGTACCCGCCGGGCCCCGGCACCCTCGACCTCCGCACCGCCATCGCCGAGCACCAACGACGCTTCTACGGTCTCGACCCCGATCCCCAAGGAGAGGTGCTCGTCACGGCCGGAGCGACCGAGGCGCTCGCCGCCTCCCTGCTCGCCCTCGTCGAGCGCGGTGACGAGGTGGTGACCTTCGAACCGTTCTACGACGCGTACGGCGGCCTCATCGCGCTCGCAGGGGGCAGGCACCGGACCGTGAAGCTGCGCGCACCAGACTTCCAACCCGATCCGGAGGAACTCCGTGCCGCGGTGACCGACCGGACGCGGATCATCCTGGTCAACACGCCGCACAATCCGACCGGCACGGTCCTCGACCGGTCGACCCTCGAACTCATCGTCGAACTCGCCGACCGCCACGACGCCCTCATCGTGACCGACGAGGTCTACGAACACCTGACGTTCGACGTCCCCCACGTCCCGATCGCGACCCTTCCGGGGGCCGCGGAGCGCACGCTGACGATCTCCTCGGGCGGGAAGACCTTCAGCACGACGGGCTGGAAGATCGGTTGGCTGACCGGCCCCCGCGAGCTCGTCGCAGCGGTGTCGACCGTGAAGCAGTACCTCAGCTATGTCAACGGCGCCCCGTTCCAGCCGGCGATGGCGACAGGGCTCCGACTCCCAGACGCCGCCTTCACCGCGATCGCCGACGGCCTCCGGGGAAAACGCGACCTCCTGAGCGAGGGACTCTCCGCAGCCGGCTTCGAGACGTTCCGACCCGACGGCACCTACTTCATCGTGGCGGACGCGGCGCCACTCGGCCATCGCGACGCGGCCGCGTTCTGTCGCGCCCTGCCGGAGCTCGCCGGCGTCGTCGCCGTGCCGTTGTCGGCGTTCTGCCTGGACCGGCGCGACCCGGACTATGCGTCACTCGTCCGATTCGCGTTCTGCAAACGCACCGAGGTGCTCGCGCGCGCCGTCGACGGACTCGCGCGGCTCGCACGCTGACCCCGGTGCAGACGACGACGGGCACCGGATCGCTCCGGTGCCCGTCGTCGTCGTGATCCGCTACTTCGTGAGCGAGTCCACGTACTCCTGGTTCTCGCTGATCCACTTCTCGACCACCGGCGCGTAGTCCTTCGAGTCACCCTCGTTGAACATGGCGTTCTCGAGCGAGAACAGGCGTTCGGAGTCGAAGTCGAAGTCCTTCAGCCATCCGGCGAGCGTCGGGTACTCCTCGGCGAAGTCGGCCTTGCCGAAGCTATGGATGCCTTCGGCGTCGCCGAGCGCGCCCTTCGGGTCCTCGAGGTCCTTGATCGGGAACGCGTCGTAGGCCCAGTGCGGACGCCAGAGCGTGACGGCGATGTTCTCGCCGGCATCGGTGGCCGCCTTGAGCTCGGAGAGCATCGCGGGAGTACCCGAGGTGAGAAACTCCCAGTCCTCGAGACCGTACTCGGGGATGACCTTGTCCTGGGTCGCCTCGGTGAGGCCGGCACCCGGGTCGATGCCCACGAGGCGGTTGTCGAAGAGGTCGGCGTTCGCGGCCAGGTCCTCGAGGGAGTCGACGGGAGCGTCCTCGTTCACCGCGATCGTGAGCTTGGCGTCGGTGTTCCAGGCGCCGAGGTCGACGACGTCGTCCCCGAACTTCTCGATGTAGCTCGCGTGGGTGGTCGGCAGCCAGACGTCGAGCGTGAGGTCGTAGTCGCCCGTGCTCAATCCGGAGAACACCGGGGCCGGCTCCGCCTCCTCGAGCGTGACGTCGTAGCCCTGCTCCTCGAGCACGGCCTTCCACAGCTCGGAGGCGGCGATGCCCTCGTCCCAGCCGCTGAAGACGGCGATGGTCACGGCCTGCTTGTCGCCGTTCTCGAGCGTCTCGTCGGAGGCGCCTGCGGAGCAGCCGGAGATGGCGAGCGTCGCCGCCGCCCCCGCTGCGATGGTGGTGGCGATCTTGGTGCGGTACTGCATGTTCGATGATTCCTTTCGTCCCGCGAACGGGGATCGGTGTCGTCGGTTGAAGTCGGGAGGGCCGGGCGTCAGCGTGAGCCGGCCGGGGACGGAGCGGGCTTCCCGCTCGGCTCGACATGGCTGGTCGAGTCCGTCGTAGTGGTGCTCGAGGCAGGCGCGGGGCGGATGCCACCCGGTGCCGGCGCCGGCTTCACGCGCCGCCCACGCTTGCGACCGGCGCCGAGCGAGGCGGTGAGGCGGTCCAGGAAGATCGCCAGGATGACGACCGACAGGCCCGCTTCGGAGCCGAGCTGGATGTCGATCCTGGAGAGGCTCTTCACCACGTCGCCACCCAGTCCACCGGCGCCGACCATCCCGGCGATGACGACCATGGAGAGCGAGAGCATGATGACCTGGTTGACGCCGGCCATGATGTTCGGCATCGCGAGCGGCAGTTGGATCTGGCGCAGGATCCGCCACGAGGAGGCTCCGAACGCGTTGCCGGCCTCGACGACCTCCCGGTCGACGTTGCGGATGCCCAGCTCCGTGAGCCGGACGGCCGGGGCCAACGCGAAGACGATCGTCGCCACGATGCCCGGGACGACGCCGATGCGGAACAGGATGAGCGCAGGGATGAGGTAGACGAACGCCGGGGTCGTCTGCATGAAGTCGAGCAACGGCCGGATGATCGACGAGGCGACCTTCGAGCGGGCAGCCAGGATCCCGAGCGGTATGCCGATGACGATCGCGATGAGGCCGGCGACGAGGACGAGCGAGAGCGAGTCCATCGCGTTCTCCCACTGCTCCACGCCGACGATGATCAGCAGACCGACGGCCGAGCCGATCGCGAACACGGGGCCGCGGACGATGAGCGCGAGGATCGCTGCGACGAGGATGATCACCCAGAAGGGCGGTCCGCTGAGGATCGTGTCGACCCCGTCGTAGAGTCCCTGGAAGACCGCGCGGATCACGTCGAACACCGGCTGGAACACGTCGGTGATGAAGTCGACGAACGCTTCGACCCACGCTCCGATCTCGGGGCGGGTGATGGCGTCGATGAGGTCGGACGATTGGAGACGGAGGCCGTTCATCGGACGTTCCCTTCCTGGAGGGCGGCGGAGGGTTCGGTCGTGGACGGTTCAGCGGCCGTCGGGTCGACGGATCCACCGTCGTCGGGGTGCTGCGGGTCTTCCGCGGTCGACCGCAGGGTCGCCGTGATGAGCTCGACGGGCACAGTCGCCGGCGGACCGACGAGGCTGATCTCGTCCGTGTTGGTGGAGACGTTGCCGACGGCAGCGAGCAGGGTCACCCGCGGGACGACGCCGAGGAGACGCGTCCGCTCGTCAACGACGGCGACCGGGAGGGCACTCTCGACCGCGGACTCGAACAGGTCCACGAGCGCGGCCTCCGGGGAGACGGTGGCGAGGTCCGCGGTGATGACGCTACTGAGCTCGTGGTCGCCCGCCCGGACGAGACGAAGGACGTCCTTGTCGCGGACGACGCCGAGCAGCTGGCGTCCCGGGCCGACGACGAACGCGGTCGAGGTCTGCAGATCGCGCATGATGCGCAACGCCGCCCGCGGACCGGCGGACGCGGACACGACGGAACGCGCAGGCTCCATCACGCCGCCGGCCGTGAGCACGCGAGCGCGGTCGACGTCCTGGACGAACTGCGCCACGTAGTCGTTCGCCGGGTCGGTGAGGATGTCGTTCGGCGTACCGACCTGGACGATCCGACCGTCGCGCATGACGGCGATCCGGTCGCCGAGGAACATCGCCTCGTTGAGGTCGTGGGTGATGAAGATGATCGTCTTCCCCAGCTCAGCCTGCAGCTCGACGAGCTGCTCCTGCATCTCGCGACGGATGAGCGGGTCGAGCGCGGAGAAGGCCTCGTCCATCAGGAGGATGTCGGTGTCGGACGCGAGTGCGCGGGCCAGTCCGACGCGCTGCTGCATCCCGCCGGAGAGCTGGCCGGGGAGCTTGTCCTCCCAGCCGGCGAGTCCTACCCGTTCGACGACGGCCTGAGCACGCTCGCGACGCTCCGCCGCGGGCACACCCTTGACCTCCAGCCCGTAGGCCGCGTTCTCGAGGACCGTGCGGTGGGGCAGCAGGGCGAAGTGCTGGAAGACCATCGAGATGTTCTCCTGGCGCACCGCACGAAGCTGCTTGGAGGAGACGCCGGAGATCGGCTGCCCGGCGACCGTCACCGTACCGGCGGTCGGCTCGAGCAAGCCGTTGAGCATGCGGATGAGCGTCGACTTGCCCGAGCCGGAGAGGCCCATCACGACGAAGATCTCGCCCTGCTTCACGTCGAATGACGCGTCGATGACGGCAGCGGTCCCGCTCGTCGCGATCTCGTCGCGGGACGCACCCGCTTGCAGACGCTTGACGGCGTCCTTCGGCTTCCTGCCGAAGACTTTGTACAGACCCGTCGCTGAGACGGCAATCGTTTCGGTCATTCTTTCTCCCGGAAGCGCACGCGGAGCCGCGTTGCACTCTTCCTGTCGATCGTCAGGCCGGGTCGAACGACTCAGGATCCGCCCCATCGGCGCACTGACAGACAGCGCGCGGGCTCGGATCACGTGGGGCGTCGACGGCTACCACGTTGCGTTCGACCGTACGTCCAGCACGCCGTCACGAAGGCGACAGGGGGCGGGACGCGGTTACGTAGGTCAGCCCTTGCGGGCCGTCGACAACGCTAACGAAACTCACAGCTGGTGGCTAATCGACAATCCCCCGAAAGGCGGACACAGCCGCGGCGACACGCACGAAAACCGATCATCACCAGGCTTTTCCGCGAAGCGTCTTCGTTACCTGTTTGTGACCTTCGCGCGGTCGATCCCTCGCGAACCGAGGCTCACTCCCCCACTTCGACACCGATGAAGGCATGCTCGAACACCAGACTCGTCCGCGTGGAGGCGACCGTCGGGTCGGCGGAGAGGTGCTCGACGACGAAGTCGCGGACGTGTGCGCTGTCGCGGGCGGCCAGATGGATGACGAAGTCCTCGGAGCCGCCGAGGAAGAACACCTGGACGACCTCCGGCAATCGTCGGATGCCGGCGCTGAACTCGGCGATCCGCGCTCGGGCGCCGGCCCGGATGTTGACACTGATGAGGGCTTCGAGCCCGAGCCCGACCGCCACCGGGTCGATGCTCGCAGCGAACCCGGTGATCACCCCGCGATCGACCAGTGAACGGATCCGCGCGACACAGGTCGACGGCGCGATCCCCGCGAGTTCCGCCATCCGGGCGTTCGTCATCCGGGCGTTCTCCTGCAGCAGCCGAAGCAGCGTGCGGTCCACGTCGTCGAGGTCGACGTTCCGGCGAAGATTGTTCGTCATCCTGCGATCATCCTCCCCATTGTCCGAAGCATCGTCGATCTGCGAGATGGATGTCCGGATTTCTGCAGCCCATCGCGGTCAGGCTCGCAGGAACCCCAGAATAGTCCCACACCGTCCACCGACGAGCGGGAGCCGAGCTGAACGCCGCGGGCCCGCGAGAGGAAGCACTCATGCGCATCGGCATCCCCACTGAGGTCAAGAACAACGAGAACCGGGTCGCCGCGACCCCAGGCGGCGTCCACGAGCTCGTCCGCCACGGACACGAGGTCGTCGTCCAGGCGGGCGCCGGCATCGGCTCAGGCAACCTCGACGAGGCATACCGCGACGCCGGGGCGACCGTGCTGCCGGATGCAGCCTCCGTCTGGGCGGCGGGCGACCTCCTCCTCAAGGTGAAGGAACCCGTCGCCGCCGAATACGGGTACCTGCGCGCCGATCAGACGCTCTTCACCTACCTGCACCTCGCAGCGGATCGAGCACTCACGGACGCTCTGCTCGCGTCGGGGACGACGGCGATCGCCTACGAGACCGTGCAGCTCGCGAACCGCTCCCTCCCCCTGCTCCAGCCGATGAGCGAGGTGGCCGGGCGACTCTCGACCCAGGTCGGGGCCTACCACCTGATGCGGGCAGCCGGCGGTCGGGGCATCCTCCTCGGCGGCGTGCCCGGCACCCCGAAGGCGAAGGTCGTCGTCATCGGCGGCGGCGTTGCAGGCGAGCACGCCGCAGCGAACGCCCTCGGCATGCAGGCGGACGTCACGATCATCGACATCTCGATCCCCCGGCTCCGGGAGCTCGAGAACCGCTTCGGAGGACACGTGCAGACGAGGCCGTCGTCCGCCTACGAGATCGCCGAACAGCTGCGGGACGCCGACCTCGTCATCGGCTCGGTCCTCATCCCCGGCGCCCAGGCACCCAAGCTCGTGACCGATGCGATGGTGGCCGACATGAAGCCGGGATCCGTCCTCGTCGACATCGCGATCGACCAGGGTGGCTGCTTCGAGGGATCCAGGCCCACGACGCACGACGACCCGACGTTCCAGGTCCACGACAGCCTCTACTACTGCGTCGCCAACATGCCCGGCGCCGTCCCGGAGACCTCGACACGGGCCCTGACCAACGCGACCCTCCGGTATGCGCTGGCGATCGCGGATCAGGGCACCGAACAGGCGGTGGCAGCCGACCCGGCCCTGCGCGCCGGCGTGAACGTCCGTGCGGGCGAGGTCACGAACAGCGGCGTCGCGGCCGCCTTCGGCCTGCCCCTCGCGGACCTGGAGGAGCACCCCTCGGTGCTGCGATGACCCGACGGTCGCACCGACGCCTCTGCGTCGGTGCGACCGACGGTGTGTTAACGAAGAAATCCCGGTCTCGACGAGACCGGGATTTCTTCTTTTCTGTTGCAGGGGCAGGATTTGAACCTACGACCTCTGGGTTATGAGCCCAGCGAGCTACCGAACTGCTCCACCCTGCGGCACAAGAGATAAAGCTAGCATGCATTTCCAGGCCCCGCAAATCGAGTGCCGTCAGCGGTCCCGATCGGAGCCTGCGGCTGACGATCCTCGGACGAGGACGACGGCCGGGAACGATGGAACGGCGCCACCCCGGAGGGTGACGCCGTCCCGTCGAGCAGCAGCTCGGATCAGCCGTTCAGCAGGTCCAACGCCTTCGCGAGCGCGTCGGAGACCTTCTTGTCGGCGACACCGTACGCGGCCCAGTCGCCACTGGCCATCGCGGCATCCTTCTCCAGGATGGCCGCACGGGCCTCGCTCAGCAGGGTCTTGATCTGCGCGTCGACCGCGGGATCGCCCGTGCTCGGGGTCGTCCCGGTGTCGGTGCCGTCACCGGTGTCCGTCCCGTCGGCCGGTGGGGTCGTCGTGTCTCCTGGGACGTTCGTGTCACCGGCGTCGGCTCCCGAGTCTCCGCCGAAGAGGGTGTCGAGCGCCTCGTCGAGCGTGTCCTCGAAGGCGATCTGATCACCGAAGGCCACGAGCACCTTCTGCAGCAGCGGGAAGCTCGTGTCACCCGTCGACTTGACGTAGACCGGCTGCACGTAGAGGAGCCCACCACCGACCGGCACCGTCAGCAGGTTGCCGTTCAGCACCTCCGTCTGGCCCTGTTTCAGGATGTTGATCTGGCTCGACACGCTCGGGTCGGAGTCGAAGGTGTTCTGCACCTGGCCCGGGCCCGGGACGGTGTCGTCCTTCGGCAGCGTCAGGAGCCTGATCTTGCCGTAGTCGGAGCTGCGCTTGCCGTCTTCACCGCCCGCGTTCGCGTCCACCGCCAGGTAGCCGGTGAGCACGTTCCGCGACTGTTCGCCACCCTGGCGAGGGATGAAGGTCGAGTACAGCGAGAACGACGGCGCCTGCTGCTCGGGGAGCTGCATCGTCAGGTAGTACGGCGGCTGGTACTTCTTCTCGGTGTCGGTGGACTGCGGGTCGTTGGGGGTCACCCACGCGTCCTCGCTCGAGTAGAAGGAACCGGCGTTCGTGACGTGGTACTGGCCGAGCACCGAACGCTGGACCTTGAAGAGGTCGGCGGGGTACCGGACATGGCTCATGAGGTCGCCGGACATCTCGGACATCGGCTTCACCGTGGACGGGAAGACCTTCTGCCAGGTCTCGAGGATCGGGTCCTTGTCGTCCCAGCTGTAGAGCGTGACCTTGCCGTCGTAGGCGTTGACCGTGGCCTTCACCGAGTTGCGGATGTAGTTCACGTCGTCGAGAGCGTAGTTCTGCACCGGCGTGACCGAGTCGGAGATCGTGTCCGAGAGGCTCACGGTCTTCGAGTACGGGTAGCTGGCGCTCGTCGTGTAGCCGTCCACGATCCAGACGATCTGTCCGTCCACCACCGACGGGTAGGGGTCGGAGTCGAGCGTCAGGTAGGGCGCGACCTTCTGGACGCGCGTGAGGGGCTCACGGTCGTACAGGATCTGCGACTGGTCGTTCACCGAGTCGGACAGGAAGATCTGCTCGGACTGGAACTTCAGCGCGTAGACGAGCTTCTTGAAGACGTTGTCGAGCTTCGGACCACCGTCACCGTCGAAGGTCGTGTACGTCTGCGACTCCCCCTGCGTGCCCGACGGGTAGTCGAGCTCGATAGGATCGCTGCCCTTCGGAGCACCGACGATCGAGTAGTCGGGAGACTGCTCGCCGAAGTACACCCGGGGCTCGAAGTCCCCGAGCGCACCCGTCGTGGGGATGCCGGACTCGAGGAAGACCGGCTCACCCGAGGCGGAACGCTGGTTGCCGTAGGCGGCGACCAAGCCGTACCCGTGGGTGTACACGACCGTGTTGTTGATCCACGACTGCGAGTTGTCGAGGCCGGAGACGTTCAGTTCGCGGACCGCGACGACGGTGTCCTGCGTCTTGCCGTCGATCGTGTAGCGGTCGACGTCGAGCTGCTTGTCGAAGGAGTAGAACTGCTTGAACTGCTCGAGCTGCGCGACCGAGGCGCTCACCAGCGAGGGGTCGATGATGCGGATGTTCGCGGTCGTCTCCGCGTCCTGACGCAGGGCGCCCGGTGTCGCGTCGGTGGTCGCCTCGTACTCCTCCTCCTGCACGTCGGCGATGCCGTAGGCGTCGCGCGTCATGTCGATGTTCTTCTGGATGTACGGCGTCTCGAGGCTCTTCGCGTTCGGCTCCACCTGGAACCGCTGCACGATCCACGGGTAGAGGCTGCCGACGATGAGGGAGGCGACGATCAGGAGCGCGGTGCCGACGAGCGGCAGACGCCAGCGGCCGATGAAGGCCGTCACGACGAACAGCACGGCCACCATGAGCGCGATGCCGGCGAGGATCACGCGACCGGGGATGATCGCGGCGACGTCCGTGTAGGACGCTCCGGTGATGAGGGTGCCGGTGTCGTTCAGTGTCGTGTACTGGTCGAGCCACAGGCTGACCGCCTGCAGGATCAGGTAGAGCGCGGCGAGCACCGAGATCTGCACGCGGGCGGCCATAGAGATCCAGACCTCGCGGCTGACGACCCGGATGCCTCCGTAGAGGTAGGTGACGACGGCGGTGGCGATCAGGGCGATCAGCACGACGGCGGAGGAGAACGCGACGACCGCCTGGAAGAACGGCAGGTCGAAGAGGTAGAAGGAGACGTCCAGGTTGAACTGCGGGTCCTTCGTGCCGGACGGCGTGCCGTTCATCCAGAGCAGGGCCAGCTGCCACCGCGAGGCGGCGGCCACACCACCGAAGAGCCCGAAGAGCGCGGGGATGCCGTAGGTCGCCAGCCGGCGCAGCGGCTCGACCACCTGCTGGTAGCGGTCCACCTGCGAACTGAGCTTCGCGTAGACGGGGCGGGTCCGGTAGGCGATCTCGATGGCCAGCCAGACGGGCAGCGCCATGCCGACGAAGCCGATGAGGAACATGGCGATGGTGGCGATCCACTGCGTGGTCAGCACCTCGGTGAACCCGAGCTGCTGGAACCACAACAGATCGGCGTAGAACCCCGAGAACACGAAGAACCCGATGAGGAGCGCGGCGATGACCGCCACCGTGATCGCTATCGGGGCGCGTCGGCGCTGAGTGGACAGGGGCTTCTCTGCTGCTGCGGATGTCACGTATGGCCTCTTCAGATAGGGGTCGTCGTGACCATCCTAAAGCGGCGGGCCTGTGAGAGCGCCCTAGAGCTCAGCCCGCCGGGCAGGTCGGGAGGGCGCTGGTGTCGCCACCGTCCGCGATCACCTTGAGCGCCGAGAGCGAATCGTCGAGCGTCTTGACGGCGAAGACCTGCAGTCCGTCCGGGATGTGCCCGGAGACCTCGTCGCAGTTGCTCTCCGGAGCGAGGAACCATTCGGCCCCGGCGTCCTTGGCGCCGAAGAGCTTCTGGCGGATGCCGCCGATGGCTCCGACGTTGCCGTCGGCGTCGATCGTGCCGGTCCCGGCGACGTCCTTCCCGCCGTTGAGCTCACCGGGCGTGAGCAGGTCGATCATCCCCAGCGCGAACATCATGCCGGCACTCGGCCCGCCGACGTTGTCGAGCTGGATGGTGATGTCGACCGGGAGGTCGTAGGTGACCTTCGTGCCGATGCCGATCACCGTCGAGGTCGTCCCATCGCTCGCGGTCGCCGTCGTGGGCGTGATCTGCACGGTGGCCGGCGAGCCCCCGCGGACGATGTCGAGGGTGACGGGGGTCTCCGTCCCGTTCTCGGCGATGGCGCCGCGCAGGCTTTCGAGCCCCGTCACCGGTACGCCGTCGACGGCGACGATCTCGTCGTCGAGTCGCAACACGCCCTGCGCCGGCGCCCCCTCGGCGATCTGCGCGACGACGACGTGCTCCGGCACCTCGTAGCCGAGCTCGCGCAACGCCGCGGCAACGGAGTCCTGCTGGGAGTCCACCATCAGCGTCGCGTTCTGCTCGTCGCGCTGCTCCGTCGTCACGCCCGGCGGGAAGTAGAGGTCCATCGGGACCACGGCTCGGCTCGGGTCGAACCAGGCCGAGACGATGTCGAGCCAACCGGGGCTCCGCTGCGGGTTGCCGACGAGCTGCACCGTGAGCATGTCGAGGGTGCCGCCGGTGTCGTAGGTCTTCGCGTCGTGGACCTCGATGAGCGGAACGTCCTTGTCCTCGCCCTCGGTCGTGCCGAGCACGTTGAAGACCGGCCCCGGCTGCTCGATCACGTACGGAGCGGGCACTGCGGAGAGCACACCGAGGAGGACCAACGAGAGGACGAGGACGATCCATCCGAAGCGCGCACGACGGTTCCGGCCATGGCCGGTCGGCGCCGAAGCGGTGGGAGCCTCATCGGCGAAGAGCGACATGCAAGCCTTCCGGACTGTTCGCGGTGGGCGGAAACCCGACCAACCATACCCCGGCGATTCTTCAGCGAGGTGCGACTAGCGTAGAAGGCCCAGCACCGAGCAATCTGAGAGGCGGCTGACGTGCCAGAGGATTCCGACAAGAGTCCGGAGGACGAGTTCCGCGACATGCTCCGCGAGCTGCTCTCCGGCAACGGCTCATTCGATCCGAGCCAACTCGCCGGCGCCGCCGGCCTGCCGAGCGACCCGGCCAGTCTCGCCGCGCTCATGTCGCAGCTGCAGGGCGCCCTGCAATCGAACGGCGACGGCATCAACTGGGACACTTCGCTCCAGCAGGCGAAGACGATCGCCGGCGACGGTGCTCGCGACACGACGCCCGAGCAGCGCGTCGAGTACGAGCAGGCGTTCCACATCGCGTCCCTGTGGCTGGCCGACGTCACGGATGTCGCCGAACTCTCCAGCGAGCCCGCTCTCTACACGCGGACCCGTTGGGCGACGAAGACGATGCCGTTCTGGACCCAGCTCGCGGAACCGGTGGCGACCAACATCGCGAACGCCCTCACCGGCGTCCTCACCGAACGTGCTCCGGAGGAGCTCTCCGGCATGATCGCGAACGCCGGACAACTCGTCCGCGGCATCGGCGGCACCCTCTTCGCGATGCAGCTCGGCCAGGTGGTCGGTCAGCTCTCCAAGGAGGTCGTCTCCGGTGGGGACATCGGCATCCCGCTGCTCGACGACAACGAGGCCGCACTCGTCCCCCAGAACGTCGCCGACTTCGGCGAGGGTCTCGACATCCCGGCCGACCAGGTGCAGATCTACCTCGCCGTCCGCGAACTCGCCCACGCGCGACTCTTCCGCCACGCGCGGTGGCTCCGCCTGCACCTCATCTCCTCGATCACGGACTTCGCCCGCGGCATCCGGATCGACACGGAACGCCTCGAAGAGCTCGCCGAGAGCTTCGATCCGTCCAACCCCGAGGAGCTCCGCGAGGCGATGACGAGCGGTGCTCTCATCCCCGCTCGGACCGAGTCGCAGGAGGCGAGCCTCGCCCGACTCGAGACCACGCTGGCGCTCATCGAGGGCTGGGTGGACGTCGTGACGGCTGCGGCCACCGTGCGTCTCCCGCGATCGGCGGCCATCGCCGAGACCGTCCGGCGCCGACGCGCCGCTGGCGGACCGGCCGAACAGGCTCTGGGAGCGCTCGTCGGACTCGAGCTCCGTCCCCGCCGCCTTCGCGAAGCCGCGATGATGTGGCAGCAGGTCACCGACGCGGTCGGGACGGCCCAGCGGGACGCCCTCTGGTCGCACCCGGACCTCGTCCCCACTGCGGCCGACATCGACGCACCGGACGCCCTCGTGGCGCGCCTCGAGGCCGAAGCCCGCGGGGAGCGCCCGGAGCAGGACGAGATGGACCTCGCACTCGAGGACCTGCTCCGCGACGAGGAACGAGGCGAGGCCGCGCGGGACGACCAGGCTCGCACCGATGAACCGGGACCGGACTCCTCCGACCCCGACGGCACCGGCGGTCCCCCGGTCTGATCCGACGATCGTCTCGGCGAGCGGGCCTGTGGAGAGCCACGACGGACCCGCTCGCGGAACCGTCATCATCGATGGATGACGACCCGGCTCGATCCCCGCAGACCACTCCTCTGGCGAACGCCCCACAGTCTGCAGATCGGGGTCGACGACGCCGTCGTCCTCGACAGCGTCATGACCGACACCGAGCAGGTCGTGTCCGCTCTGCGGGCAGGGTTCCCGGCGTCGGTCGGCCGTCGGTTGGCGGGGGCGTTCGGTGTCCCGGAAGTCGAGGTCGAACGTGTCTTCACGGCGCTCGAGCCGGTGATCGACCACGGCACGCGGGCAGATCCTCCCCGGCGGCCGCATCGCGTCGTCGTGGCCGGTGCGAGCCCGTCGGCCGATCAGCTCCGCAGGCTGCTCGCGGACCAGTCGGTGATCGACCTCGCCGCGGCGGGACCCGTCGACGACGCACCGGAGGCATCACCGCATCGGGTCGACATCGCGATCCTGTTCGCCGACTTCGTCCTGCCGCCGAGCCGGTACGCCCGGTGGCTGCGTGACGACGTCCCACATCTGCCGATCGTCTTCGGTGATCGCTACGTCCGGATCGGGCCGTTCGTCACTCCGGGCGCCGGCCCGTGCCTGCACTGCGTCGAGTTGCACCGCGCCGACGACGACCCGGCCTGGCCGGCGGTCGCGTCGCAACTCCTCGGACACCGTTCCCCGCTCGACACCCTGCTGGTCCGCTCCGAGGTCGCGACCCGGGTCGCCCGCCTCGTCCTCAGACGGATCGAAGCGGCGCAGCCCATCCTCGTGAACACGCAGCTGGTGATCGACGCCGCCTCGGGAGGGGTCAGGCGCCGCGTCGTCCGGGAGCACTCGAGGTGCGCATGCCGAGCTCTGCCAGGAAGCGGGACGGCTCCCGTCTCCCCCCACGCTGCTGCGTCTCCGACCACGACAGGTGCAGGAGGCGTTTGGCCCGGGTGATCCCGACGTACAGGAGCCGGCGCTCCTCGTCCGCCTGCTCGAAGTGCTTCGCATAGGAGATCGGGAGATACCCCTCGGACAGGCCGATGAGGTGGACGGCCTCCCACTCGAGCCCTTTGGCCGAGTGCAGGGTGGCGAGGGTGACCGCCTCGACCGTCGGCTCGTGCTGCGCCGCCTGACGGGTCTGCAGTTCATCGGTGAAGGCGCGGAACGTTGTGCCCTCCGGCGCCTGGTCGACGAGCCCCATGATCGCGTTGAGCGACTCCCAGCGGTCGCGCACCGCGCCGCCGCCGTCCGGAGGATCCTGGCTCCACCCGAGGGACCGGAGCACGTCGCTGACGGACTTGAACAGCGGTTCACCGCTGATCGAGACGGAGGCCGCCCGGAGTTGCAGGAGCGCCTGACGGACCTCGGGGAGTTCGAAGAAGCGCTTCGATCCGTGCATGACATACGGGATACCCGCCTCGCCCAGCGCCGTCTCGAGTGCAGCGGCCTGCACGTTGATGCGGTACAGCACGGCGATCTCCGACGCGGGGACGCCCGACTGCAGCTGATCGAGGATCTCCGACGCCACCCCTCTCGCCTCGGACAGCTCGTTCGGGTACTGGCGGACCCCGACGGCAGGGGTCTCGGGGCGCACGGACGATGCCGACTCGTCCTCCGCTCGCACTGCGGAGAGCTGCAGCGCCCCCGGGCGCCCGCGCATGAGCGTGTTCGCCGCGGCGACGACGGGCGGGGCTGACCGGTAGTTGCGTTCGAGGCGGACCACGGTCGCGTCGTGGTACCGGGTCGGGAAGTCCAGGAGGTAGTCGGCGCGAGCACCCGCGAACGAGTAGATGGTCTGGCTCGCGTCGCCGACGACGCACACGTCTCGGCGGCCGCCCAACCAGAGTTCGAGCAGGCGGTGCTGCAGCGGGGACACGTCCTGGTACTCGTCGACGACGAAGAACCGGTACTGCTCATGGACCTGCATCGCGACCGACGGTTCGGTCTCGATCATGCCGGCGCAAGCGAGCAGGACGTCCTCGAAGTCGATCCGCTTGCGCTCGTCCTTGAGCTGCTCGTAACTGTCCTGGAGAGCCACCACCTGCTCGAGGGAGAGCTTCGCCGGCAGCGGCCGGTTCGCGGCCGCGTACTGTTCCAACGTCAGGCCCGACACCTTCCGCCACTCGATCTCACCGGCGACGTCCCGCAGGGTCGCCGTGTCGACCCGCAGGCGGAGCCGTTCCGCCGCGTGGCCGAGCACCCGTCCCTTGCTCTCGACGAGCGCCGGCACCTGTCCTCCGACGACCTGCGGCCAGAAGAAGTTCAGCTGCGACAGCGCCGACGCGTGGAAGGTCCTCGCCGAGACCCCCTCGGCACCGAGCGCCCGCAAGCGACCGCGCAGCTCTGCGGCCGCACGGCTCGTGAAGGTGAGGGCCATCACCCGTGAGGCGGTGTACGTCCCGGTGGCGACGCCGTAGGCGATCCGGTGGGTGATCGCGCGGGTCTTGCCGGTGCCGGCACCGGCGAGCATGCACACGGGTCCGCGAAGCGCCTCCGCCGCGACGGCTTGATCGGGGTCGAGTCCTGCGAGCAGTTCGGCCGGACTGCTCATCGCGGACCCTCGGGGACGACGCGGGTCATCGCGTCCAGGATCCGCTCAGCCAGTCGTCGATGACGGCCCGGGCGATCGACGACGGGCCGGGCAGGATCACGTCCGTCGACGGGTCCTCGAGCTCCTCGCGCGTGAACCACCGGAGATCGAGGATCTCCTGTCCGTCCGGCACGAGCGCCTCCGGGTCCTGATCTGCGGCGAGCGGCGCGACGAACCCGAGCATGAGCGAGCGCGGGAACGGCCACGGCTGCGAGCCGAGGTAGACGGGCGTCCCGAGGCGCATGCCGGACTCCTCGAAGATCTCGCGGGAGACGGCCTGTTCGAGCGACTCGCCGGCGTCGACGTACCCCGCGAGCAGCGAATACCGGTTGTGCTCCCACATCGCGTTCGATCCCAGCAGGATCCGACCGGCCGGGTCGACGACCGCCACGATGACCGCCGGGTCCATGCGCGGGAACAGCTCGTTGCCGTCGACCGGGCAGTGCCTGGCCCAGCCGGCGTTCCGGACCGTCGTCGGGGACCCGCAGTGCGCACAGAAGGGTTCGGCACGGTGCCAGCCCGCGATCGCCAGCGAGGTGGCGAGGATGCCCACGTCCGTGTCGGAGAGGCGATGACCGCTCCGGCGCAGGTCGAACCAGCGGTCCTCGTCGGCCGTGATCGTGTCGGCCTCCGCATCGCCGAGCACCCACAGGAGGATGCCGGTGCCCGCCGGCGTCCCGGGGGTCTCGTCGATCGTGCGGCCGAGGTACACCAGCAGCTCCGGCTCCGGCAGCTCCGAGGGCGTCATGCGGTCCAGGGTGTCTCCGGTCACGAGCGCGCGTCTGCCCTTGAGGACGACGGCGCGCACCGTCGGATCGGCGCGCAGCTCGTCGAGCACCTCGGGCCGTGATCGGAGCTCGCCGTGACGGTCGAGTCCGCCTCTCGCGAGCGGTAGGCCGGCGAGTGCGCGAACCTGAATCGTCATGGACAACCTCTCTGAGGGCGTGGCGAGCACGGCTCGCCGGGACGGCCCCGTACCCTGGATGTCATGGCCAGATCCCATCTCACTCTAGCCGCGTTGGCCACCTCGGCCGTCGCCGACCTCCAGGTCCGCGGCTCCGGCGCGCACACCGCAGGAGGCGAGGGGAACTACGACGCAGCCCGACTCGTGACGGGCGACGGGCGCGAGCTGATCGTGCGCATCCCGACCTCGCAGCAGGCCGAGACGGAGCAGTCCGCCGACCTCATCGCCCTCCGCGCCCTCACGCCCGGGATCCGCAGCAGATTACCGTTCGACGCACCGACGGTCGTCGGTCAACTCCCGGTGGACGGCACCCGCGCCGTGGTGCTCGACTTCGTCGCCGGCACCCACCTCGACCCGACCGCACTCAGCAGCGACGAGGTCCTCGCCGACTCGCTCGGAGCCGCGATCGCCGCGATCCACTCGCTCCCCACCTCCTTCGTCGCGGAGGCCGGCCTCCCCCTGCTGACGACGGAACTCATCCGCGCGGACGCACACCGCATCGTCTCCCGAGCGGCGGAGACGCGACTCCTCCCGACCGCCGTCCGCGAGCGCTGGCAGGCCGCGGTCGAGGACAACTCGCTCTGGCAGTTCCAGCCCACCGTCATCCACGGTTCCCTGGCCGCCGATCGGGTCCTCGTCATCCGCCAGGACGGCCACGGCCTCGTCAACGGCGTCCTCGACTGGGGCTCCCTCCGGGTCGGTGACCCGGCACTCGACCTCCATTGGATCGCGACGCTCGGCGCCACAGGCGAACAAACGCTGTCCACCTATGCGGCCTCGTGCTCCCGCGGCCCGGACCGGTTCGTGACCCTCCGCGCGAGGCTCTACGCGGAGCTGGAGATCGCCCGCTGGCTGTTGCACGGCCGGGACGGCCACGACGAGACGATCGTCGAGGACGCCGTCGCCATGCTCGACGGACTCGTGGACCGGGTGCTCGGCGACGTGACCGACCCGCTCGGGAGCAGCACAGGCCCCGTCTTGGCGGTCGACGAGGTCGAGGACATGCTCGACCGCACCCCCCTCGGATCGTCCTCCCCCGGCATCGCGATGCAGACCGACACCTACGACCGCTCAGAGCTCGAACGAGCCCTCGGCCGGGACACCGGAAGCGCCGACACCTCCGAGGACGAGGACCCGTCCGCGGAGGACGCGAACGCCACGGATCAGATCGACACCTCGTCGTTCGAACTCTGGGACGCCACGGCCGCCCCGAAGGACCGCTCCCAGGCCGACAGGAGCTCCTCCTCCGAGTAGAGGCGTTCCGGCCGCAGCTGCACGTCGTGCGTGACGTAGTAGAGCACGGCGTCGATGCGCTCGGGGTCGACGTCGCGGTGGTGCGCGTAGGCGAGTCGGTACAGCGCGAGCTGGAACGAGGCGTTCCGCACCTCCTCAGGCGTCGTCGGCACGGCTCCCGTCTTCCAGTCGACGATCTCGAAGCGATCCCCACGCTGGAACACGGCGTCGAGCTTGCACACCACCAGGCGGCCGGTGTCGCCCAACGGGACATGGATCTCCGTCTCCACCTCGATCGGCCGCACATCCGCCCACTCCGAGGCGAGGAACCGCTCGACGAGTTCCTCGAAACCGATCCCCTGCGCCGCATCGGCACCCGGTTTTTCGAGATCGAGTTCGTCAGGGTCCGCGTCCACGAGTTCCTGGAGGCCGAAGCGCTCGTAGTGCGCCTCGACCCAGGAATGGAACCGGGTGCCCAGTCGGGTCTGTCGGTAGGGCCGCTGGGGCACCGGGCGCCGGAGCCGCTCGAGCGCGGCCTCTGGCTCGGTGACGAACTCCTTGAACCTCGAGGCCGGGATCCGCACGGGGAGTTCGCCGCGCGCGCTGGTCGTCGCGGCACGGCGCCGTTCCTCGAGCAGCAGGGTCAGCTCGTTCTCGAGCGGTCCGAGGGTCGCCAGGAGTCCGGCCTCCGGGAGCCCGCGGCGTTCCTCGACCTCGGCCGCCGCCCGTTCCACGACGGCGCGACGGGGTCCGAGCGGATCGAGCGGCCACTGCACCACGGCGGCGCCGGTGTCGATGGGGTTCTCCTCGAACGCCGACGCCGCGGGGAGGTCACCGATGACGCCGGCGTCGGCCAGTTCCTCGAGGTACGTGCTCGCCGCCCGAGGGCGTTTCCGCTCGCCGGACCAGAACGATCCGGTGAGCAGGAGGTCGTGCTTCGCCCGCGTGACCGCCACGTAGGCGAGGCGTCGTTCCTCGTCGAGC
Source organism: Plantibacter sp. Leaf1 (assembly GCF_001421315.1). Classification (NCBI taxonomy): domain Bacteria; kingdom Bacillati; phylum Actinomycetota; class Actinomycetes; order Micrococcales; family Microbacteriaceae; genus Plantibacter; species Plantibacter sp. Leaf1. The sequence continues at coordinate 852,756 of NZ_LMJX01000002.1, forward strand.
GCCCGTGCGGACAGCGCATCCGAGAAGGCGGCCTGGGCGTCGACGACCTCCTTCCGGGTCTCGGCCGTGCGCCAGGCGAACTCCGGCAGTTCCGCAGCGTCGCCGCGGAAGTCGTAGGGCAGGGTGCCGAGCCCGACCCACCCCTTGCCGTCCTTCGGTTTCGCCGGGAGCTCGTCGACGACGAGCCGAGGGATCACCACGTGATCCCATTCGAGTCCCTTCGACCCGTGGATGGTCAGGAGCTGGACGGCGCCCTGATCGGGCGCCTCACCGGCCGGACCGAGATCGTCCCGACCGAGTGACCGGTCGATCCAGGCGAGCAGACTCCCGAGGTTGACCTGCTCCTCGGCCGCGATGAACGAGATGATCTCATCGTGGAACGCCTGCAGCCGGGCGGACGCCCGCGCCGCAGAACCGGTCGACTCGTTCGCGACGACCTCGATGTCGAGTCGCAGCTCGCGCTCGACGGACCTCACGAGGTCGGGCAGGCCACTGCCCACCCGACGTCTGAGGGACGCGAACACGAGCCCGGCCTCGCGGAGCCGGGCGCGACCCTCCTCGGTGAACCCCGCCGCGAGTCCGGCCGGCACACGGTCGGCGGCGATGAAGTCGACCGCATCGATGATGGACCGTCCGTCGTCGTCCGCGACCGACTCGCGGAGCCTGGCGGCGAGCTCGGCGTCGTACCGCTTCGTCTTCCAGTCGATGGCCTGCAGGTAGCGCGCCACCTCCACGAGGTGGCCGAGATCACGGACGCCGATCCGCCAGCGTGGACCGCTCAGGAGCCTGATGAGCGCGGATCCCGCGCCCGGGTCGTGGATGACGCGGAGCGCGGCCGTCACGTCGACGATCTCAGGGGACGAGAGCAGACCGCCGAGCCCGAGGATGTGGTGTGGCACGCCCAGCGCGGCCAGGCCGTCGGCGAAGTCCTGCATGGGCCGCCGGGCGCGGAACAGGATGGCGGCGGAACCGGCCGGATCTCCCCCGCGGTGGGCGAGCAGGCGGTCGGCGCACCATTCGGCGACCGCGCGCACCTCCTCGGTATTCGTCTCACTGACGTCGACCGAGAGCGACCCCTCACCAGCCCCTGGCTTCGGCTCGAGGTCGAGGACGCGCAGCCGCGCTGCCGCCTTCGCCTGCTGCTGGAGCGGGCGGACGAGGACGTTCGCCGCCTCGAGGATCCGGCGGTCGTTCCGCCAACTCGTCGACAGGTTGAACTGCGTCGCGGTGACCTCCCGCCCGAAGTCGCGGGAGAACCGGGCCAGGTTCGCGGCGCTCGCACCACGCCAGCCGTAGATGGATTGGTGCGGATCGCCGACCGCCATGACGGGGTGGTCGGCGAACAGCGTCGACAGGAGTCTCGTCTGCACGACGGAGGTGTCCTGGTACTCGTCGAGCAGGACGACGCCCGCTCGTTCGCGCGCGACCTTGGCGACCTTCGGCGACCGTTCGCACGCGGCCAGCGCGAGCGCGACCTGATCGGAGAACTCGACGAGTCCCTGCCGTCGCTTCTCGTCCGCGTAGCGCAGAGCCAGGTCGAGGAGGACCGGCAGCGCACCGACGACGGCGACCGCCTGATCCACCTGTGCGTAGGAACCACGGCCGCCGTCGGGCAGCTCGGCGATCCCGACGAACTGCTCGACGAAGCCCAGCAGCTCCTCGGTCGTGCCGTCGATCTCCGCCAGTTCATGACCGAGCGAGAGGACGAGTTCGGCGACCTGGTCGACCGATTTGCCGAGGCTCGACAGCCGTTCGTCGCCGTGTAGGACGACGATGCGGCGCGCGAGCCGCCACGCCGACGCCTCCGACAGCAGGACGGACTCCGGTTCGCGGCCCACGAGGAGGGCGTTGTCGCGGAAGAGCGCGTTCGCGTAGGCGTTGTAGGTCGAGACGTCCGGGCGGTCGAAGAGGGCGTCGGCCGCGGGATCGAGGATCCCGACGTCCTGGAGGGCGGCGATCCGCTTCCCGATCCGGGCCGCGAGCTCCCCCGCCGCCTTCCTGGTGAAGGTGAGACCGAGGATGCCGCCGACGTCCACGTGGCGGTTGGCCAGCAGCCAGACGACCCTCGACGCCATCGTCTCGGTCTTCCCGCTCCCCGCTCCCGCGACGACGAGCACCGGAGCCATCGGCGCTTCGATGACCTCCACCTGCTGTGCGGTCGGTTGCGGGAGTCCGAGCAGGCCTGCGAGGGTCTCGGCCGAATACGTCTGGTCCGTGCTCATGAGCTCACCGCTGGGACGACATGGATCGCGCACTCGCCGAAGGCGAACGGGTCGTGGCAGTGGGTGCCGACCCGCGCCTCGAACACCGCGCCGGCCATGCCGATGGCGTCGGCGACCACGCGCTCGCGGAAGCGGTCGAGTGCCTCGTCGTCGAGCGCCGGTTGAGCCGGGTCGTAGTACTCCTTGCGCTTGGTTCCCGCCGAGACGACGATGAGCTTCGCCCCACCGCTCGGCATCCCTTCGGTGCCGGCGATCGCACCGGACGCGAGGGCGAGCTGGTAGGCGCCGAGCTGAGCCATGTCGGCGACATCGCGATCCTGTCGGGGTGCCGAACCGCCCGTCTTGAGGTCGGCGATCACCACGCGCCTCGTGCCGTCGGTGGCCGGCACGACTTCGACGCGGTCGATCGACCCGCCGAGGACGGCTGCCCCGCCCAGCTCACCGATCGGGATACGGAGGCTGAACCGGCTCTCGTTCCCGATCGACGTCACCCCGGCCCGCTCCGCGTCGTGCAGGTACGCGGACAGACGGTGGACGAGTTCCGCCGCCCGGCGCTTCGTCGCCTCGCCCTCCCAGGAGGCCTCGAAGTGCAGCTCGTCCCAGCGGTCCTCGACGGCCGCCCAGAGCGCCGACTCGTCGGACGACTCGGCGTGTTCGAGAGCGGCATGGACGATCGTGCCGAGTCCGGAGGCGAACCCCGACGCTCCGCCGCCCAGGCGGGCGATCGCCCAGTGCAACGGGCACTCCTCGAAGGCCTCCATGCGCGACGGGGAGACCGGGAGCTCCTCGACGGTCGGGTCGTGGAGCGGTTCCGTCGAGGTGGGATCCGCCACGCCGTACCACTCCTCCGGCGGCGCACCCGGTACGCCCGCCTCCGCGAGGATGGCCAGGGCAGACGCCGATGCGGCGCGCTCCGCCGGGTCGGCGGGACGGACACGACGGGTGAGCGAGCGACGGAGGTTGCCGACGAGCCCACGGAGCGACAAGGGTGAGAGCGCCGCTCGATGTGGGTCCGGTTCCGGGAGCAGGGTGAGGAACGGGCTCGCCTGGTGGTCGTCGTCGACGACCGCGACCACCATGAGCGTCCGGTTCGCCCGCGAGGTCGCCTGCGCGAAGAGTCGGAGCTCGTCGTGCAGGACCGCCCGTCTGGCGTCGGCGGTGGGCGTCGCGGTTCCCTCCAGCAGCTCGACGAGCTCCGAGGCACCGAGCAGGGAGTCCCGGACCCGGAGGTTCGGCCAGACCCCGTCCTGCATCCCGGCGACCACGACGGTGTCGAACGCCGTCCCGACGAGGGCGGCCGGTGTCGCGATCGTGACCGCCTGTCGGAATCCCGTCGGAGCCAGGGAGTCGTCGCCGACCGTCTGTTCGAGGAGTCGGTCGAGGAAGACGGATGCCGGGGTCTCGGGTTCGGACTCGACGAAGGTGCGTGCGGCGTCGGCCAGCTGCGTGATCGCGTCGAGGTCGCGGTTCGCCTCCTCAGCGGCCTGACCGCTGCCCTTCGACAAGGCCACCCAGCCGCGTTCGAGACCACTCCGGGACCAGAGCCCGTAGACGAGTTCCTCTGCCGAAGCCCCTGCCGCGGCCTGCGCGCGAGCCTCGGCGAGGCTGTCGGCGAGGGACCGGGCGCGGGCGGCCGACGGCGTCTCGAGTCCGATCAGCGCGCCGGGGACGGCGAACGCCTCTTCCAGCAGACGATCGGCGCTGCGGTCGAGCCCGTGCGCGAGGTCGGCGTGCCGGAGCGCCGCTCGGAGGCGTCTGACGCCGATCGAGTCGAGCCCGCCGAGGGCACTGTGGAGCAGCTCGGTCACGACCTCGGCGTCGAGCGGCGTGCGTCCGAGCGCGACCGACACGGCGAGGAGGACCGCCCTGACGAACGGGTGCTCCCTCAGTGGCGCTCCGCCGGTACTGGCCCGCGTGGGCACTTCGAGCGACGACAACCCGCGCTCGATCGCCGGGATGAGCCCGCCGCTCCGCACGACCACGGCCATCTCGGCCCACGGGACCCCGTCGAGCACGTGACGTTCACGGAGGAACCTCGCGATGACGGCGATCTGCTCGGCGGGCGACCCTGCGGCGACGGTGACGACGGGGCGCGCCTGAGCCGCGGCGTCCGCGATCGGTGCCGCGGCCTGCCGGTGGCGTCCGGCACCCGCCGTCCCGATGCGGTCGGTCACACCGCGCACGGTCGCTCGGATGCCGGGGGTGCCGCGATACACCTGTTCGAGGAGCAGCGTGTCCACGGGGCGGCCGAGCACCTCGCCGAACCGCCCGAGGGCGTCGGCGCGAGCACCGTGGAAGGCGCCGGTGGTGAGGTCGGGGTCGCCGAAGGCGACGATGGTGATCCCGTGGCGGGCGAGAGCGGCCAGGAGCTGCAGCACCCCGTGCGTCGCCTCCTGCGCATCGTCCACGAAGACCACCCGGAGCCGACCGAGGACACCGGTGCCCGGCTGCTGCTCGTCGAGGAGCCGTGCGGCACGCGCCAGCGCGGCAGCCGGTGTGAGGTGACCGCGCCAGTCGTCGGCCAGGAAGCCCTCGATGAAGGCGGCGGAGGCGATCCACTCCGGGCGGTCGTGGAGCGAGCCGAGCCGACGCAGCTCCGCGGGCGCGACGTCGTGTTCGACACTCCGCTCCATGAGGTTGCGGAGTTCGGTGCGGAAGCCCTGGAGTCGCCTGACCTCGGGCCCGAGCTCCGCGGGCCAGACCGGGCCGGTGCCGTCCACCTCGTCGCCGAGGAGGCGTTCGGCGATGGTCTGGTCTTGCTCGCCACCGGTGAGCAGCCGGGGCCGCCCGGTGCCGGCGAACGCCCCCGACCCCGCGATGACCTCGAGTGCCAGGGAGATCGCCGTGCGGGCGAGCGACCCGGGCGTCGCCCTGGCGACCCGCGCCTCGAGGCGGTCGCGGAGGACTTGCGCGGATGATCGGGATGCAGCGATGACGAGCAGTTCGTCGGTACCGTAGCCGCGAGCGTGCACGCGCTCGGCGACCGCCTCGACGAGCGTCGTCGTCTTCCCGGAGCCCGGCGCACCGAGCACCACGGCCGACCGTGCGTCCGGGAGCCGCAGCACGGCGGACTGCGCGTCGTCGAGTGGGACGAGCGCCTCGACGGAGGCCGCGCGGTGCTGGTCGTGGACCGCGACCGTGGGGAGGTCGGAGGCGTCGGAACCGGTCATGGACCGCACGTTACCGGAGCCCGCCGACATCGTCGCGACCCGGGGCGGCGTTCCGGTGTTCGCTGACAGCAGGCGACCGCGACCGGTCCGTCGACGATGACTCCCGTAGTCTTGCCCTACGCAACCGAAAGGCACTCAAAGTGGAAATTCGCATCGGAATCCTCAACAGCCCTCGCGAGATCGGCTTCGAGACCTCGCAGCCCGCCGCCGAGATCGAACAGGCGGTCAAGACCGCCCTCGAGACGGACGCGAAGCTGCTCTCGCTGAAGGACGACAAGGGCACCAGCTACCTCATCCCGACCGCGGGCATCGGCTATGTCGAGCTCGGAACCGAGGAGTCGCGCCGCATCGGATTCGTCGGCTGATCATGGAGCTCCTCTTCGTCGTGCTCGGCGGCGCCATCCTCGGGCTGGCCGTCCGCTACCTCCTGCCGGGCAGGGACCAGCACGGAGCGGCGCTCGTCCCGGCGGTCGCCACCCTCGTCGCCGCCGTCGTGTGGGTCGTGGCGACCTGGGCCGGCATGGCCTGGGACGGCGGTTGGATCTGGGTCGCCGCCTTCGGCGCCTCAGCGATCGTGAGCGTCGTGGTCGACATCGTGCTCGTGCGTGTCCGCACCGCATCCGACGACGCCATGCTCGCGCGGCTCCAGCACGGGGTCACCGTCTGACGCGCCCGCCAGACCGAACGATGCCGCCGCTCCATCCGGAGCGGCGGCATCGTTCGTCGGAGGTGGTGACGTCGTTCAGGCCGTCAGGCCGAGGGCGTCCATCCGCCTCGTGTGGTTCGCGATGAGTTCCGTGTAGATCGGTTCGACCCTGGCGTCGTCGGGCAGGGCCTTGCTCTCGGTCACGAGGGCGGACCTCGCGACGAGCATCGTGTCGCCGAGGAGGCGTCGTCCCCACATCGCGAGGGTCGAGGCTCGCTCCGGGTGGGAGGCGATCACGCGGTGCAGGATCCCGACGAGCGGGTCCTCCTCAGGACCCGGGGCGACGATCGCCGCGAGGTCGCGGGCGTCCGCTCCGTCGAGGCCGCGCGCGAGCTCCGCGAAGAACTCGTCGAGGAATCCGCGGGTGACGAGGATGCCGAGGAGGAGTTCGTCCCACGTGCCGGTGCGCAGGATCGCCTGGAACTCGTCGCGGGACCTGGCGAACGGTGCGAGCACCGCGGTCGGGTCGTCGTTCGTCCGGCGGAGCCAGGCGAGGAGCGCCTGGTGTTTGCGCAGGGCGGTCGCGGCCGCCTCGGCGAGCGTCTCGCGATCGGCGTCGCTCGGGGCGTGTTCGACCGCGAACGAGAGCGTCATGAAGAAGCCGAGCTGCAGTTGCGCCACCTGACCGAGGTAGTCCGCCGTGCTCGGAGCGAGTTCGTGGAGATCGACGCGAGTCGCCTGGACCGTGTCGCCGCGGGAGCGCAACCGAGGCGTCTCCGTGCCGGGACGACGCCGACGTCGTGCAAACCAACCTGCCATGCGACCACCCTATCCGTCGTGCGCCGATCACCGTGTTCCGCGCGCCCAGCGGCCTCTCGGGACCTCCCGGGTAGAATAGCCGTGCCCCGGCGTCGGATCGGGGCCCTACACCTGTGTGCAATCGAAGGTGTAGACCATGACTGCACTGACAGGTATCTCCGTGACTTTCTCTGATCTCGGTGTCGACCAGGACATCGTCGACGCCCTCACGTCCAAGGGCATCATCGACCCATTCCCCATCCAGGAGCAGACGATCCCCCTGGGACTCGCCGGCCAGGACATCATCGGCCAGGCCAAGACGGGAACGGGCAAGACCTTCGGGTTCGGCATCCCGATCGTCCAGCGCCTCGGTCTCGACCCGGCACCCGGCGTCAAGACGCTCGTCGTCGTCCCGACCCGCGAGCTCGCCGTCCAGGTGTCCGAGGACATCGAGATCCTCATCTCGAACCGGTCCACGACGCTCGTCTCCATCTACGGTGGCAAGGCCTACGAAGGCCAGATCGAGCAGCTGAAGGCCGGCGCCCAGATCGTCGTCGGCACGCCCGGCCGACTCATCGACCTGAACAACCAGCGCCTCCTCGACCTCTCGGGCATCACCGAGATGGTGCTCGACGAGGCCGACAAGATGCTCGACCTCGGCTTCCTCGCCGACATCGAGAAGCTCTTCTCGAAGACGCCCGCCGCGCGCCACACGATGCTGTTCTCCGCGACCATGCCCGGTCCGATCGTGGCCCTGGCCCGCCGCTTCATGAGCAAGCCGATCCACATCCGCGCGAGCGACCCCGACGAGGGGCTCACGCAGGCCAACATCAAGCACCTCATCTACCGCGCGCACTCGCTCGACAAGGACGAGGTCATCTCGCGCATCCTGCAGGCCGAGGGTCGCGGCAAGACCGTGATCTTCACGCGGACCAAGCGTGCGGCCGCGAAACTGGTCGAGGAACTCAGCGACCGCGGATTCAATGCCGCAGCGGTCCACGGCGACCTCAACCAGGAGCAGCGCGAGCGCGCGATGGCGTCCTTCAAGGCCGGCAAGCGCGATGTGCTGATCGCCACCGACGTCGCCGCCCGTGGCATCGACGTCGACGACGTCACCCACGTCATCAACCACACGATCCCCGAGGACGAGAAGACGTACCTCCACCGCGTCGGCCGTACCGGTCGCGCCGGGAAGACGGGTATCGCCGTCACCTTCGTCGACTGGGACGACCTCCACAAGTGGGCGCTCATCAACCGTGCCCTCGAGTTCGGCCAGCCGGAGCCGACGGAGACCTACTCCTCGAGCCCGCACCTGTTCACCGACCTCGGGATCGCCGAGGGCACGAAGGGCCGGCTGAAGCCCGCCAAGGCCGTCGAGCCCGCTCCGCGCCGCGAGGGTTCGCGGAGCGCAGGCGGACGCGACGGTTCGCGGGGCAGCGGCGGACGCGACGGTTCGCGGACCAGCGGCGGTCGCGGTGGTGAGCGCGGCGGACGCGGAGGCGAGCGCACGCAGCCGAGCAGCACCCGGCTCGAATCCCAGCCGAGCACCCGCGCCCACTCGCGGACGCACGACGCCGCCTCGACCGACACCGTCGACCGCAGCGCGCCCGCAGCAGGCACCCACGACGGCCACGGTTCGGAGCACCGCGACGGCAACAGCGCTCCCCGCCGTCGGAGCCGGACGCGCCGCACCGCACCCCCGGCCCCCACGGCGTAGATCCGTCACGCAGAACGCCCGCACCCTGAGGGGTGCGGGCGTTCTGCATGTCGCGAGCGCTCCGCTTGGAGCTGGATACCCCCGTGCGCACGTCGGCAAGCTCAGTGACCGAAGGACGTTCGACCGGGACGCCGGCAGCGCCGGATCAGTCGGGAAGGACGGGTTCCGAGCCGGTGGCCTCGTCGACGATGCGCCGGACGACGTCGATGTCCGTGGTGTTCTCGCCGAGGCGGTTCGGCTTACCGGTCCCGTGATAGTCGCTCGAACCGGTCGCCACGAGGCCCAGCTCGGAGGCGATCCGCCGCACGACGACCTTGCCCTCCTCGGTGTTCTCGCGATGCTCGATCTCGAGCCCGAACAGGCCCGCGTCGGCGAGTTCGCGGAAGTACGGCTCAGGCAGCATCCGGTCGCGGCCGGCCGGGACCGGGTGGGCGATCACGGGCACACCACCGGCGGCGCGGACGAGCTTGACCGCGGTCAGCGGGTCGGGGGCGTAGTGCGGCGCGTAGTACCCCGTGCGCGGATGCAGGATGCCGTCGAAGGCCTCACCGCGGTCCGCCACGATGCCGAGGGCGATCAGCGCGTCGGCGATGTGCGGACGACCGACCGTCGCACCCTCGCGAGTCTGCGCGAGGACGTCGGCCCAGGAGAGCGGGTAGTCGCCGCCGATCCGAGCCACGATGGCCTCGGCCCGGCGCAGGCGGGACTCGCGGATCTTGGCGGTCTCCTGGAGGAGGTCGCCGTTGAGTGGATCGATGAGGTAGGCGAGCAGGTGCACGCTCCGCCACTCGTACCGGGTGCTGAGTTCCATCCCGGGGAGCAGGGTGATGCCCTGCCGACGCGACTCGACGGACGCCTCGGCCCAACCTGCGGTCGAGTCGTGGTCCGTGAGGGCGATGGTGCCGAGCCCCGCGGCGCCGGCCGCGCGCATGAGTTGCGTCGGCGTCTCCGTGCCGTCCGAGACACTCGAGTGCGTGTGCAGATCGGCGGGACCGTGCATGTCTCGAGCGCTCACCACGGTTCCACCCTAGTCGCAGCTCGTCCTCCGGTGACTCCCAGACCGCTCGCCTACGCTGGCGCGAATGCTGAAGACCGTCGGTGCCGTCATCGCGGCCGTGATCGCGACAGCGGTCACGGTCCTGCTCGGCGTCGCCATCCTGCCCGGCCTGTTCGGGCTGGAGCAGACGCAGATCATCGTCCAGCTGAGCGCGTTCCGGCTGCTGCTCGCGATCCTGGCGGCGGGCGCCGCCCTCCTGGCCGTCGTGGTGGGGGTCCTGCTCAGGGGATCCCGCCGGGTGCTCCCCTTCGTGCTCGCCTCGGCACTCGCCGTCGTCTCGGTGACCGGCGCCGTCGTCACCGCGAGTCGAGGCGTCGACGACCGGGTGGTCGCGGGCGAGGCGACCGACCTCGCCGACCAGGTCACCGTCCTCGCGTGGAACACGCTGGGCGACGCGGTCGACCCGGGGACGATCGCGGCCATCGCGGTCCGTGAAGGTGCGGACGTCGTGTCCCTGCCGGAGACCTCCGCTGCGGCCGCCGGTGCGGTGGCAGCCGCGATGACCGCCTCCGGCCGACCGATGGTGGCCCATTCGACGGCATCGGACGCCCACGGGACGAGCCTGCTCGTGAGCACCGGGCTCGGCGAGTACGCGGTCCGAGCCCCCTCCCCGACCGGGTCGACGGCCATCGAGGACTCGGAGACGCTCATCGCGGACCCGGTCCTCGGTCGTGGACCGACCCTCGTCGCCGTCCACACGACGGCCCCGCTGCCGAGCCGGCTCGACGACTGGCGCGCGGAGCTCGCCGACCTCGCCGGACGTTGCGTCGCCGGCACCGACGTCATCATGGCGGGCGACTTCAACGCGACGCTCGACCACCTGGCCGGTCTGCGAGGCGACGGCGACCTGGGCGACTGCGACGACGCCGCGGCTGCGGACGCCGCCGCAGGGCTCGGCACCTGGCCGACGGAGCTGCCCGCCGTCCTCGGCGCGCCGATCGACCACGTCATGGCCAGCCCGACGTGGGTGTCCGTGTCGGCCCATGTGCTGACCGATGTCGACGGCACGGGCAGCGACCACCGACCGGTGGTCGCGACCCTGCTCCCCCGGACCCCACGCTGACCGACGGGCCGGCGCATCGGTCCCGGTGCGACAATGGAACCATGGCGACTTCCGCAGACACATCCAGTTCGACCACCGTCCAGACCGAGGCGACCTCCAACCGGGCGGCCGCCTGGTCGGAGGGCTTCCGCGCATTCATCGGCACCGGCTGGGCAGACCGCTCCGAGGTGCTCCCCGAGCCACGCGAGACGGCGAGCCTCGCCGCGGCCCGTCGCGACCGGCTGTCGGCGCTGTTCCCCGGCCAGCGTCTCGTCCTCCCCGCGGGTGGGATGAAGCAGCGCTCCAACGACACCGACTACCTCTACCGGGCGCACTCGGCCTTCTCGTACTACACCGGCTGGGCAGCGGATGCGGAGCCGGACAGCGTGCTCGTCCTCGACCCGGAGGAGTCCGGCCACACCGCGACGCTGTACTTCCGGGAGCGGGCAGGGCGCGACACCGACGAGTTCTACACGAACGCCGCCATCGGCGAGTTCTGGATCGGAGCCCGCCCGTCGCTGGCCCAGGTGGCCGCCGATCTCGCGATCGCGACCGCAGACCTCTCGGCGTTCCACGCGGACGCGACCGACCTGACGGTCGACGTCGACGCCGACCTCACCCGGGCGGTCTCCGAGATGCGCCTCGTGAAGGACCGATACGAGATCGCTCAGATGCGCCTCGCCGTCGATGCGACCGCGAGAGGGTTCGACGACGTCATCGCCGAGCTGCCCAAGGTGCTCGCGCACGAGCGTGGCGAGCGCATCGTCGAGGGCGTCTTCGCTGGTCGCGCCCGTGCCGACGGGAACGGCGTGGGCTACGAGACCATCGCTGCCGCCGGACCACACGCCTGCATCCTCCACTGGACGCGGAACGACGGACGGGTCCTCCCGGGCGACCTCATCCTGATCGACGCCGGCGTGGAACTCGACAGCTACTACACGGCGGACATCACGCGGACCATCCCGGTCTCGGGCACCTTCACGGAGGTGCAGCGTCGGGTGTACGAGGCGGTCCGTGAGGCCGCAGACGAAGCCTTCGCCATCGTCCGCCCCGGCATCCGGTTCCGCGAGGTGCACGCTGCGGCGATGGCCGTCATCGCCCGGAAGACCGCCGAGTGGGGGCTGCTCCCCGTGACCGCGGAGGAGGCGTTGCTCAAGGAGAACGAGCAGCACCGGCGGTACATGGTCCACGGCACGAGCCACCACCTCGGGACGGATGTGCACGACTGCGCCCAGGCGCGGCGCGAGATGTACGCCGACGCGGTCGTCGAACCGGGCATGGTGTTCACGATCGAGCCCGGGTTGTACTTCCAGGTCGACGACCTCACGGTCCCCGAGGAGTACCGCGGCATCGGCGTCCGGATCGAGGACGACATCCTCGTGACCGAGGACGGCGCGGAGAACCTGTCCGCCGGCATCCCGCGCACCGCCGACGAGGTCGAGGCCTGGCTCGCCCGCTGAGGCACACCCGTCGTTCCGCCGCTCGGCGTCCGACGCCGCGGGTCAGCCCGCGTCGGACGCCGGGCCGCGCTCCAGCAGGTTGCGCGCCCGGTTCGCGAGCTCGTCGCCCACGACGAGGTCGTACCGCGTGGCGATGACGAGCGTGGCCGAGGTGTACTCCTGACGCTTCCGCGTCACCGAGTAGGAGACGATGCCGAACAGCATGCCGAACGCGGCACCCATGAGCACCGCCGCGCCCAACAGCATGAGGTTCGTCTCCGGGTTGAAGATGACGAGGACGAGTCCGAGGAACAGACCGAGCCAGGCCCCGCTGACGGCACCGGCGCCCGCGGCACGCCCGTAACTGAGCCGCCCGGTCACGCGTTCGACGCTCTTCAGATCACTGCCGACGATCGAGATCTCCTTGACCGGGAAGTCGGTGTGGGCGAGGGAGGAGATCGCGGCCTGCGCGGACTCGTAGCTGTCGTAGCTGGCCACCGTCTCGCCTCGCGGGATGACGCCGAGCGCCGGGGCGCCCTTGCGGCCGAACTGTCGCGGATCACTCATGCCTCCATCCTCTCATCCCACCCCGAGGGGTCCGTCCTGGCAGGCCACCGGCGGGTAGGTTAGTAGGCGTGAGTGCAACCAGAGTGTTCGTCGCCAGGCTCGCCGGGTGCACCGTCTTCGACCCCGCGGGCGATCGTGTCGGCAAGGTCCGGGACGTGCTCGTCGTCTACCGCACCGGCAAATCCCCGCGCGTCGTCGGCCTGATCGTGGAGATCCCGGGCAAACGTCGCGTCTTCGTCTCCATCGGACGCGTCACGAGCATCGGTGCCGGGCAGATCATCACCACCGGCCTCATCAACGTCCGCAGGTTCGAACAGCGCGGCGGCGAGGTCCGCGTGATCGCCGAACTCTTCGGGCGGCGCGTCGTCTTCCGGGCGAACGGCGAGGAGGCGACGATCGAGGACGTCGCGATCGAGGAGCAGGGCCCTGGCGAGTGGCAGGTGTCGCAACTCTTCGTCCGACGCCCGAAGACCACCGCCTCGCCCTTCGTCAAGGGCCCGACGACCTTCGCCACCTGGAACGAACTGCGGGAGGAGCAGGAGCTCGGTGAGGCGCAGTCCGCCGAGCAGCTGATCGCGACGTACGCCGATCTGAAGCCGGCCGACCTCGCCAACACCCTCCTCGACCTCCCGCGCGATCGGATGATCGAGGTCGCCGAGGAGCTGTCCGACGACCGGCTCGCCGACGTGCTCGAGGAGATGCCCGAGACCGACCAGGTGCACATCCTCGCGCAGCTCGACGACGACCGCGCCGCCGACGTCCTCGACCAGATGCAACCCGACGACGCGGCCGACCTCATCGCCCAGCTCCCCGAGGATCGTGGTGAACACCTCCTCGAGCTCATGGAGCCGGAGGAGGCCGAGGACGTCCGCATGCTCCTCCGGTTCGATCCGGAGACCGCGGGTGGGCTCATGACGACCGAACCGATCATCCTCTCCGCCGACGCGACGGTCGCCGAGGCCCTCGCGTCGATCCGGCGCTCCGAGCTGGCCCCCGCACTGGCCGCCGGGGTCTGCATCACGCTTCCGCCGTACGAATCGCCCACGGGCCGGTTCCTCGGCATGGTGCACTTCCAGCGGATGCTCCGGTACCCGCCGCACGAGCGGCTCGGGACCCTGCTCGACCAGAGTCTCGATCCGGTGGGGGTCCGCACCTCGGCCGCCGAGGTCTCGCGTATCCTCGCGAGCTACAACCTCGTCCAGGTCCCCGTCGTGGACGAGCAGCATCGGCTGCTCGGGGTCGTGACGATCGACGACGTGCTCGACTACCTCCTCCCCGACGACTGGCGGAGCATCGACGAGAACGACGAACTCCCGGCTGCGGAACAGCGCATCGGATCGAACGGAAGGAGGGCAGGTCGTGGCACGAGCTCCCCGCAATGAAGTCCGACTCGACGCACCCAAGGGGCTGCGCAGCTCCGTCCGTTCCATCCGGCGCGCGCCCGCCTCGCGCGACCGCTTCGGACGGTTCACCGAGTGGATCGCCCGGGCGATGGGGACGCCCTGGTTCCTCGTCGGCCTGACCCTCTTCGTCATCCTCTGGATCGCCTGGAACACGTACGGCCCGATGTCCCTCCGGTTCGACTCCGTCGACATCGGCTTCGTCGCGCTGACCCTGGTGCTGTCGCTCCAGGCGTCCTACGCCGCGCCGCTCATCCTGCTGGCTCAGAACCGTCAGGACGACCGCGACCGCGTGCAGATCGAACAGGACCGTCAGCGGTCCGAGCGCAACCTCGCCGACACCGAGTACCTCGCCCGCGAGGTCGTCGCGCTCCGCCTGGCGCTCAAGGACATGGCGTCGAAGGACTTCATCCGCGCCGAGCTGCGTTCCCTGCTCGAGGAGTTGGACCGGGACCGCACCGATCAGCCCGAGCACGACGGGCCAGAGCGCCGGCGTGGCTGACGCGGAGCTCGCCGACCGGATCAGGACGGCGCTCGGCCGGGTCATCGACCCCGAGATCCGCAAGCCGATCACCGAACTCGACATGGTCGGCCCGATCGCCGTCGACGATCAGGGCGCGGCCGACATCACGATCAAGCTCACCATCGTCGGGTGCCCGGCGGCGACGAGCATCGAACGCGACGTCCGGGAGGCCGCCGCATCCACCCCCGGGGTGACGCAGGTCGCGGTGGACGTCCAGGTGATGTCCACCGCGGAACGGCAGGCCCTGACCGACCGTCTCCGCGGGGGCCGCGGCGTGCGAGGCGTCCAGTTCGGTCCGGACTCGCTGACGCGGGTGTACACGGTCACGAGCGGCAAGGGTGGTGTCGGCAAGTCCACGGTGACCGCCAACCTGGCCGTCGCCCTCGCCGCCCGAGGCCTGCGGGTGGGGCTCGTCGACGCCGACGTCCACGGCTTCTCCATCCCGGGTCTGCTGGGCCTCGTCGAGAACGGCGTCGCCGTGAAACCGACCCAGGTCGGTGACATGATCCTGCCGCCCGTCGCGCACGGCGTGAAGGTCGTGTCGATCGGCATGTTCATCGACGCGCCGACCGACGGGACCACCGCCGTCGCCGTCGCCTGGCGCGGCCCGATGCTCCACCGCACGATCCAGCAGTTCCTCACGGACGTGTTCTTCGGCGATCTCGACGTCCTGCTGCTCGACCTCCCCCCGGGCACGGGTGACGTCGCGATCTCGATCGGTCAGTTGCTCCCGCACGCCGAGGTGCTCGTCGTCACGACGCCGCAGCCGGCCGCCGCCGAGGTCGCGGAGCGCAGCGGGGTGGTGGCACGGCAGACCGGCCAACGCGTGTACGGCGTCATCGAGAACATGGCGGGCCTTCCACAGCCCGACGGCAGCGTCCTGCCGTTGTTCGGCACCGGAGGCGGCGAGGCACTCGCGACGAGGCTCTCCGTCGGTCAGACCGAACCGGTACCCCTGCTCGCCTCCGTCCCGCTGAGCGTCACGCTCCGGCAGGGCGGCGACACCGGACGACCGGTCGTGCTCTCGGACCCGGCGGATCCGGCGGCCGCCGAGATCCTCCGTCTGGCGGGGCAGCTCGCGGGCCGTCCACGTGGCCTGGCCGGGAAGCGCCTGGGCGTCAGCACCAGCTGAAGCGGCCGGCGCGGAACGCGTCGCGCAGGACGCTCCGGACTCAGGTGGCTTCGAGGTCGAACGGCGGTGCCGCCGTCTCCCCGGCGGCCAGGCGGCGGAGACGCTCGTCGGTCGACGCCTGGATCGACTTCGGTTTCTCGAGGGACGGGGCGGTCGCGGCCGCCGCGGCTGCCGGTGCAGCAGCCAGGGGGGCGGTCGTCGGCGTCACCGGCGGCTCGTCGTCGAGCAAGGCTTCGCGGATGATGCGCCGGGGATCGTACTGTCGGGGATCGAGCTTCTTCCAGTCGACCTCGTCGAACTCCGGGCCCATCTCCTCGCGCATCCGGTCCTTCGCGCCGGAGGCCAGGTCGCGGAGGGTCCGGACGAGCCTCGCCAGCTGGGACGCGTAGTACGGCAGACGCTCGGGACCGAGCAGGAACACGGCGATGACCCCGATGATGAGGAGTTTGTCGAACGTCAGACCGAACACGTGATCAGACTACCGCGCGAGCCTCAGCTCGCGGAGCCCTTGCAGGCCATACGCTGAGATCCGGAGGCAAGGTGTCAGAACACAATCTCAACTGGAAGTACGCGGGCGACGTGGTCGTCGAGAGTGCTGCGATGCACACCGCTCGTGCGCACGCGCACGAACTCGGCGTGGAGGCGATCTCCCCGGCGATCGGCGCACAGCTCGCAGTGGTCGCCGCGGCGACCCGCGCGGAGTCCATCGTCGAGGTGGGCACCGGGACGGGCGTCTCCGGACTCTGGCTCCTCCGCGGCGCCACGAACGCCGTGCTGACCTCCATCGACACGGAGATCGTCCACCAGCAGCAGGCTCGGGCGGCGTTCACGGAGGCCGGCATCACCACCAACCGCATCCGCCTCATCACCGGCAGCGCGCTCGACGTGCTGCCCCGCATGAACGAGAACTCCTACGACCTCGTCCTCGTCGACGGCGATCCGGGATCCGTGATCGAGTACGTCGAGCATGGCCTCCGCCTCGTCCGGCCCGGCGGAACCGTCCTCGTGCCGCACGCACTCTGGCGCGGCAAGGTCGCCGACCCGACGCAGCGCGACGAGACCACCGGCCTCTTCCGATCGCTCGTCCAGGAGATCTCCGCGTCCGACGCGGTCGTCAGCGCCCTCTCCCCCGCCGGAGACGGTCTGCTCCAGATCACCAAGCCCGGCGTCTGAGTCCCGAGTACGACGAACCGGCCGCCACCCTCGCCCTGGGGCGATGATGACGGCCGGTCCTCAGCTCATGCGGCGTCGGTGACGGGGCTCAGCCCGCGCTCACCACACCCGCGAGTGCATCGTGCAGTTCTTGAGCCTCTGCGTCGTTGACCGACACGACGAGACGCCCTCCCCCTTCAAGAGGCACTCGCACGATGATGAGCCGACCCTCCTTCACGGCCTCCATTGGCCCGTCTCCGGTGCGTGGCTTCATTGCGGCCATGCGAGTCCCCTCTCGTTATTCGACTGACCCCTATTATCGCGTATCACGGGGGCTCGTGATAATCCTGAACGCGGCGAGGCGCGGGATGACGACTGATCAACGGCTACGGAATGGTCCAATAGGCGTTCGCGAGGCCGTACATGACGAAGATCCAGCACCACTGGAGCGCCAGGGAGAGGACGACGACACCACCGCGGTACCACCGGTTTCGCGGGACGGCGACGGCGCCGAGGAGCGGGAAGACCGGGATGAGCAGTCGGAAGACGCTCGTCTGCGGGAAGAAGACCGCGAAGAGGTACAGCAGGTACGACGCCACCCACAGCCGGAGGTCGACGCCGAGGCGACGGACCGCCGGGACGAACAGGAGGAGCGCGGAGCCCACGAAGACGGCGAGGACGACCACGAGGCCGGGCCCGTCCCCGAACCAGAACTGCCCGCCCTGGATCCACGCCGAGAACGGCACGAGCGGTTGCTCACCGATGAAGGCGGCGCGCCAGGCCAGCTCGGTCTGGAGGTATGCCTCGGGACGGCCCGTCACGAGGCCGGCGATGACCATCCAGGCGAAGCCCGCTACCGCCGCCAACGCTCCCCCGACGAGGATGAGGAGGACGTCGCGCCGGGCGAGCGGGTCGCGGCGTCGCGTGACCACCCGCACGACCAGGTGGAGTCCGAGCAGGAGCGCGAACGCCAGGACCCCGGGTCGGGTGAAGGCCATGACCGGGATGACCGCGAGCAACCACCCGTATCGGCGGGTCACGAGGAGCAACAGCGCCAGCGTCAGCAGGAGGAGGAACATCGACTCCGCGTAGGCGAGCTGGAAGACGGCGCTGAGGGGTGCGATGCAGAACAGGACGACGGCGAACATCGATCGGCCGGCGTCCAGACGCGTCCGCATCAGCCGGTGGAACAGCAGCGCACTGCCGAACCCGCAGCCCAGGGACACGAGCACCGCCATGACCGGCCACGGCAGGAACGTGACGACCGACAGCCCCTTCACCACACCGGGATAGACGGGCATGAAGGCCCAGGCGTTCTCGGCGACCCGTCCGGCGCTGTCGAGCGGCAGCTGGCTCGGGTAGCCGTACGTCGCGATCCACCAGTACCACTGGCCGTCCCACCCCGCGGCGAGGGTGCCGAGCGAGGGGAACGCACCGAACCGGGAGTCCGGAGCCGACAGGAGGCTCGCAAGCGCGAACATCGCCGTCGTCACGAGCCGGGACAGCACGTAGACGATGCCGATGCGCCCCCACACGGGCAGGCGCACCCACCGCCGGAGCATCGAGGGCCGTTCGTCGACCGCTACCCGGACCTCCGCGTCAGCGGCCATCGGTGCCCTGCAGCCAGGCGCGGAGGCCCCGCTCGCACTCCTCGATCTGGGCGAGCGGGACGCGTTCGTCGTCCGCGTGCGCGAGCAACGGGTCGCCCGGGCCGTAGTTGACCGCGGGCACGCCCAACGCGGAGAAGCGGGCGACGTCGGTCCAGCCGTACTTCGGTGCCGGCGTCCCCCCGACCGCCGCCAAGAAGTCCTGGGCGATCGGCGCGTCGAGGCCCGGGCGGGCACCTTCCGCGACATCGGTCTGCACGACCTCGAAGCCGGAGAAGAGCTCCTCGAGGTGGGCGAGTGCCTCCGCTCCCGTCCGGCTGGGCGCGAACCGGTAGTTCACCTCGACGGTGACCAGATCCGGGATCACGTTCCCGGCGACGCCGCCGTGGATGGCGACCGCGTTGACGCCCTCGCGATAGACGAGCCCGTCGACCTCGACCTCACGGGGGGTGTACGCGGCGAGCGTCGCGAGGACCGGCGAGATCGCGTGGATGGCGTTGACGCCGACCCAGCTCCGCGCGGCGTGCGAGCGTTTGCCGAAGGCGCTGACCTCGACGCGAAGCGTTCCGTTGCACCCGCCCTCCACGCCGGCGTTGCTCGGCTCCCCGAGGATGGCGAAGTCCCCGACGAACAGCTCCGGGTGGTGCTTCGCGAGCCGGCCCAGACCATTGCGGTCCGACGCGACCTCCTCGTTGTCGTACCACATCCAGGTGATGTCGACGATGGGGTCGGTGAGCTCGGCCGCGAGTTTCAACTGCACGGCGACACCACCCTTCATGTCGACCGTTCCGCGCCCCCACAGCGTCGCCTCGCCCGCATGCTCCTCGAAGCGGGTCGGGACGTTGCCGTTGATCGGGACGGTGTCGAGGTGGCCGGCGATGATGACCCGCTGCGCGCGGCCGAGGGACGTCGACGCGACCACCGTGTCGCCGTCGCGCACGATCGTGAGGTGGTCGCACCCGCCGAGCGCCGCCTCCACCGCGTCGGCGATCCGCACCTCGTCCCCCGACACGGAGGCGATGTCACACAGCTGCCGGGTGAGTTCCACGGAGGAGACGGACAGGTCGAGTACGGGGACATCGGCTGGCATGGAACCAGTGTATTGGCCGCGACCCTGGGCGTCGGCCGTCTCTCCGGACGTTCGCCGCTACCCTGGAGCCATGACTGCCGCGACTGCCGAAACGCCCGTTCCGACCCACGCCTGGGGCTCCGGCCTCGCGACGATCGCCAGCGACGGAACCGTGCTCGACACCTGGTTCCCCGAGCCGACGCTCGGCCGGATCCCCGAGGGCCGCGACCGCTGGATCGCTCCGGCGGAGCTCGAGGCCCTCGCGACCGACGACGACCGGCGGGCCGTGCGGATCGACATCGTCACCGTCGAGATCGAGTTGCAGGCCGCCCCGGCGAACACGCCGGACGCCTACCTGCGCCTGCACCTGCTCAGCCACCTCCTCGTCCGTCCGAACACGATCTCGCTCGACGGCGTCTTCGCACACCTGCCCATCGTCGTGTGGACGAATGCAGGACCGGTGCACCCCTCCGACTTCGACCGACTCCGGCCGTCGCTCCTCCGCGCGGGCATCCACGCGACCGGCATCGACAAGTTCCCGCGGCTCCTCGACTACGTGACTCCGGACAAGGTGCGGATCGCCGACGCCTCCCGCGTGCGGCTCGGTGCCCACCTCGCTCCGGGGACGACCGTCATGCACGAGGGCTTCGTCAACTTCAACGCGGGCACCCTCGGGTCGTCCATGGTCGAGGGCCGCATCTCCCAGGGAGTCGTCGTCGGTGACGGCAGCGACATCGGCGGCGGCGCGTCCATCATGGGCACCCTGTCCGGCGGGGGCACGCAGCGGGTGGCGATCGGCCAGCGCGCGCTCCTCGGGGCGAACTCCGGCATCGGCATCTCGATCGGCGACGACTCGGTCGTCGAGGCCGGCCTCTACGTGACAGCCGGCACCAAGGTCGTCCTCGCCGGAGCCGCCGCGACCGCCGACGGGGCTCCGCGGACCGTCAAGGCCGTCGAGCTCTCCGGGGTGCCCAACCTCCTGTTCCGGCGCAACTCGCTCACGGGCGCGGTGGAGGTCCTCCCCCGCTCCGGCTCCGGTGTCGAACTGAACGCGGCCCTGCACGCCTGAGCCCTTCGACAGGCTCAGGGACCGGACGGCGGGCCCGGGTCTCCGATCACGGTCACAGACACGGAACGGCCCCGCATCCTCGGATGCGGGGCCGTTCTCGTGATCGGCCGAGGCGCGACTACCGCGTCGGGAAGGACCGCTCGGGCGAACCCGTGTACAGCTGCTGCGGGCGACCGATCTTGGTCTGCGGGTCGAGGTTCATCTCACGCCAGTGCGCGATCCATCCGGGAAGTCGCCCGATGGCGAAGAGCACCGTGAACATCCGCGTCGGGAAGCCCATGGCCTTGTAGATGACGCCCGTGTAGAAGTCGACGTTCGGGTAGAGCTTCCGCTCCTTGAAGTAGTCGTCCTCGAGGGCGATCTGCTCGAGTTCCTGCGCCAGGTCGAGCAGCGGGTCGTTGATCCCGAGCGCACGGAGGACCTCGCCGGCGCTCTCCTTGACGAGCTTGGCCCGCGGGTCGTAGTTCTTGTAGACGCGGTGCCCGAAGCCCATGAGCTTCACGCCGTCTTCCTTGTTCTTGACCCGGTCGACGAAGCGCTGGACGCCCTCGCCGGACTCCTGGATGCGCCCGAGCATCTGCAGCACCGCCTCGTTGGCACCGCCGTGCAGCGGCCCGGAGAGGGCGTTGATGCCGGCCGACACGGAGGCGTACAGGTTGGCGCCCGTCGACCCGACCAGACGGACCGTGGAGGTCGACGCGTTCTGCTCGTGGTCCTCGTGGAGGATCAGGAGCAGGTCGAGGGCCTTCGACAGGACCGGGTCGATCTCGTAGGGTTCGGCCAGGTTGCCGAAGTTCAGCTTGAGGAAGTTGTCGACGAAGCTCAGGGAGTTGTCCGGGTACAGGAACGCCTGGCCCACGGACTTCTTGTGCGCGTACGCCGCGATGACCGGGAGCTTCGCGAGCATACGGACCGTGGTGAGCTCGACGTGGTCGGGGTCGTGCGGGTTCGCGTCCGACTCGTAGTACGTGGACATCGCCTGCAGGGCACTGGACAGCACCGCCATGGGGTGCGCCGTGTGCGGGAGCGCCGAGAAGAACCGCTTGAGGTCCTCGTGCAGCAGCGTGTGACGACGGATCTTCTCATCGAACCCGCCGAGCTCGTCGGCGGTCGGGAGCTCACCGTGGATCAGGAGCCAGGCGACCTCGAGGAACGTCGACTGCTTGGCGAGCTGCTCGATCGGGTACCCGCGGTAGCGGAGGATGCCCTGGTCGCCGTCGATGTACGTGATCGCCGACTTGGTGGCAGCCGTGTTGACGAACCCGTAGTCGAGCGTCGTCAGGCCGGTCTGCCGGGTGAGCGAGGAGACGTCGATACTCGACGCGCCTTGGGCTGACCGGTGGATCGGGAATTCGGCTGTTCCGCCGGGGTAGTTCAGGGTGACCTGCTGCGTCTCGGTGGAAGCCTGTTTCTCGACGTCGCCCACGGCGCCTCCTCGTATCTTCGTGCGATAGGGACTGGACATCGCCCTCCGATACGACGGCGTGTCACATACAGCCTAATCGGGTTCCGGGCCCACTGCTGTTTCCCACAGTGATCCGGCGACTTCCTTGGAGTTCACCCTGAAATCGGGCGCACGCCTCGGAGTCGCTCGGCGGCCGCGGCGATCCGCTCGTCGCTCGCCGTCAACGACAACCGCACGTGATCGGGGTGGGCGTCACCGTAGAACACGCCAGGGCCCCCGAGGATGCCGATGGACGCCAGGCGGTCGATGCTGGACCACGCGCCGCGACCCTCGGTGATCCACAGGTAGAGGCCGGCCTCGCTGTGGTCGACGCGGAAGCCCGCCTCGCGGACCGCCGGGAGCAGCACCTCGCGCCGGGCGCGATACCGCGCCTTCTGCTCGGCCACGTGCTCGTCGTCACCCAGGGCGGCGACCATGGCCGCCTGGAGCGGGGCCGGCAGCATGAGTCCCGCGTGCTTCCGCACGGTGACCAGGCGCTGCACGAGCCGTTCGTCTCCGGCGAGGAAGGCGGCACGGTACCCGGCCAGGTTCGACTGCTTGCTCAGCGAGTAGATCGCGAGGACGCCACTGTGGTCCCCATCGGTCACGCGCGGGTCGAGCACCGACGGGGTCGGGGTGTCGGACCACTCCCCCTCCCAGCCGAGTTCCGCGTAGCATTCGTCGCCCACGAGGACGGCACCGAGTTCGCGCGCCCGAACCAACGCGGCGCGCAGTTCCTCGATCGAGAGCACCCGTCCGTCCGGGTTGCCCGGCGAGTTGAGCCAGACGAGGCGGGTGCTCTCGGGCCACTCGGCCGGATCGTCGGCCGCGACCGCGTCGGCACCGGCGATCGCCGCGCCGACGGCGTACGTCGGATAGGCGGCCACCGGGTGCACGACCGTGTCGCCCTCGCCGAGCCAGAGCAGGAAGGCGAGCAGCGCCACGAGTTCCTTGGAGCCGATCGTCGGCAGGACGGCGTCGGGTGACAGTCCGCCGACACCGCGGCGGCGGGCGAACCAGGCGATGATCGCCTGACGGAGCTCGGGCGTACCGATCGTCGTCGGGTACGCGTGAGCGTCGGTGGCGTCACGCAGGGCGTCGCGGATGAGGTCCGGCGTCGCATCGACCGGCGACCCGATCGACAGGTCGACGATGCCGTCCGGATGCCGACGCGCCCGCTCCGCATACGGGGCCATGAGGTCCCAGGGGTAGTCGGGCAGCGGCTGCAGTGCCATGCGGCTACTCGTGGGCTTGCGGCGGCAGCGCGGCGATGAGGGGGTGGTCCGACGGGATGACCCCGACCTTGGCGGCACCACCGGGCGACCCGACCTCGTCGAAGAACTCGACGTTGGCCTTGTAGTAGTCCGCCCATTCCTCGGGCAGGTCGTCCTCGTAGTAGATGGCCTCCACCGGGCAGACCGGCTCGCACGCACCGCAGTCGACGCACTCGTCGGGGTGGATGTAGAGCGAGCGTTCACCCTCGTAGATGCAGTCGACGGGGCATTCGTCGATGCAGGCGCGGTCCTTCACATCGACGCACGGCAGGGCGATCACGTAGGTCACGGGCGGGTGGCTCCCTTCACGAGCACTGAGTGTCCAGTCTACGCCTGCGGCGAGGTGGCGAACGGCTCCGACGGCGGCCCGGCGGGACGTGCCACCGGGGTCTCGCGCTTACGCTCGGGCAGCTTCGGCCAGGCCACGACCAGGACGGCGACGAGGCCGGGGGCGATGGTCCACACGAGGCCGGAGACACTCTGCGGGATGAGGACCGACCCGCCGGTGCTCTCGAGCAGCAGCACGCCGATCATGAGGATGACGCCGAAGGCGGCCGCAGCGGCCGCGAGCCGGTCGCCGAGGACGATCCGCAGACCGAGCAGCAGCATGCCGACGCCGAGAATCCCGAGGATCAGCCCGACGGGGAGGGCGATGCCGAGCACCGACGGCGCCCAGGCGTGCGCGACCGTGCCGATGGCCCCGTAGGCGAGCCCCACGAGGAAGGCGAGGACGACCCCGATGACGCGGGACGCGGTGGTCTGCTCGCGCGGAGCGTCGTCCGGTTCCGTCGGCGCCGGGAGCCAGCGGTCGGCAGCGGCGGGAGCGCTTGCAAAGCGGGGGTCGGAAGCCGGATCGGTCATCCGCCGATTGTATCTGGACAGTCTCGGCGTCTGCCGCTATGGTCGAGGGCGGATAAGGTTAGCCTTACCCAACCGCGTTCCGAAGTCGCAGCGCCCCGCCCGGACCACGGTCCTCGCCCGGCGCGCCCTCGGAAGCCTCCCACCCAGCAACGACGGCCTCCCCCGGGCGACCGCCTGCTCGACGCCCGAAAGTCCGGTCACGTGCTCGCGAACTACCTCATCGGCCTCCGCGAAGGCCTCGAAGCCGGCCTCATCGTCGGCATCCTCGTCGCCTACCTGAACAAGCTCGGCCGACGCGACGTCCTCCTCCGGCTCTGGCTCGGCGTCGCCGTCGCGATCGTCGTCTCGCTCGGCGTCGGCGCGATCCTCACCTGGGGGCCGTACGGGTTGAGCTTCCAGGCGCAGGAGATCCTCGGCGGCGGCCTCTCCATCCTGGCCGTGGGTCTCGTCACCTGGATGATCTTCTGGATGGGCCGCAACGCCCGAGAGCTGAAGCACGACCTCGAGTCCCGACTCGACGCGGCCGTCGCCGGTTCCGCCGTCGGCATCGTGGTCCTCGGCTTCATCAGCGTGGGACGCGAGGGGATCGAGACCGCGCTCTTCATCTGGGCCAGCGTCAACTCCGGCGAGAACGCCGTCGTCGGATCCATCGGGGCCCTCCTCGGCATCCTCACGGCCGTCGTCATCGCCTACCTCATCTACCGCGGCTTCGTCCGGATCAACCTCGGCACCTTCTTCACCTGGACCGGGCTCTTCCTCGTGGTCGTCGCCGCAGGCGTCCTGGCCTACGGGGTGGGCGACCTCCAGGAGGCCGGTGTCATCCCCGGCTGGGGCCAGGCCGCCTTCAACCTCAGCGCCGTCGTCCCGCCCACCAGTTGGTACGGCACCGTCCTCGGCGGCCTCTTCAACTTCACCCCCGCTCCGACCTGGGCACAGTTCATCGCGTGGCTGCTGTACCTGGTCGTCACACTCGTCTGCTTCGTCCGGGTCTCAGGGCTTGGGCGTCGCCGCCCGACCACGGTCACCAACCGCGTCGCGACGAGCGGCTGACGCGGCCGGGCCCACGTTCACACAGCACAGCACCAGCACCTTCCGACAGGAGTCTCCATGCAGCACCGCATCATGACCGGCCTCGCAGGCGCGGGCGTCCTCGCCCTCGCGCTCACGGGCTGCGTCCCGAACAACACGGGCACCGACGCGCTCACCGTCGACATCACGGACGACTCGTGCTCCGTGTCCGTCGCCAAGGCGACGGCGGGCGCCGTGACGTTCTCCATCACGAACAACGGCACCGACGTCAACGAGTTCGAGATCCTCGCCTCCGACAAGCTCCGCATCGTCGGCGAGAAGGAGAACGTCACCCCCGGGCAGACCGTCTCGTACGTGGCGCAGCTGAACCCGGGCACGTACTACACGGCCTGCAAGTTCCAGCTCGTCGGCGCTCCCGTCGGCCTCGCCGAGTTCACCGTCAGCGGTGAGAACGCCGCCGTGTCGAAGGACGAGCAGGAGCTCACCGACCAGGCTGTCACGAACTACGTCGCGTACATCAAGTCGCAGGTCGCCGAGCTCGTGCCGCAGGTCAAGGCGTTCACCGACGCCTACGCGGCCGGCGACGACGAGACCGCCCGCGCACTCTTCGCCTCGACCCGCGTCTCCTACGAGCGCATCGAGCCGACCGCCGAGGCCTTCGGCGACCTCGATCCGAAGATCGACTACCGCGAGGTCGACGCCGTCGCGGAGGGTCTCGACTGGACCGGCTTCCACCGGATCGAGAAGGACCTCTGGCCGCCGGCAGCAGACGCCCTCAACTCCGACGGGACGAGCGCCCTCATGGACTGGACGGCGTCCACGCCTGAGCAGCGTCAGCAGTTCGCCACCGGACTCGTCGACGACGTCCAGCAGCTCTTCGACCTCGTCTCCGAGAAGGACTTCACCGTGAGCCTCGGCGACATCTCGAACGGCGCCATCGGCCTCCTCGACGAGGTCGCCGTCGGCAAGATCTCCGGTGAGGAGGACTGGTGGTCGCACACCGACCTCTACGACTTCGCCGCGAACGTCCAGGGCGCCGAGGTGGCCTTCGGCAACGTGAAGGACATCGCTGCCAGCAAGGGCGACGCG
This sequence comes from Plantibacter sp. Leaf1, assembly GCF_001421315.1. Taxonomy (NCBI): domain Bacteria; kingdom Bacillati; phylum Actinomycetota; class Actinomycetes; order Micrococcales; family Microbacteriaceae; genus Plantibacter; species Plantibacter sp. Leaf1. The sequence continues at coordinate 879,063 of NZ_LMJX01000002.1, forward strand.
GGCACGAAACTCGTGGGCAAGATCGAAACGGAGTTCACGGCGCTGCAGGACCTGCTCGCCAAGTACGGCAGCCTCGACAGCGGCTTCGTCAGCTACGACACCGTCACCGAGGACCAGCGCAAGGAACTCTCCGACCAGGTCAACGCCCTCGCCGAGCCGCTCTCGCAGCTCACCCACACCGTGCTCGGCGTCGCCGAGTAGACCCCACCGGGTCCGCCGCCGTCGCGGCACACCGGGCCGGAACGACTCAGAGCATTCTGGGGGTTCCGGCCCCGCGGTCTTCCAGCCATCCCTGAATAGCATGAGGTCCGATGACCGAGCAGACTCCCCCCACCAGTCCTGACCCCCAGGCGCCGTCCACCCCGACGGACGACACCCCACCGCGGGGTCTCTCGCGTCGGGCGCTCTTCGGTTTGGCCGGAGCCGGGGCCGCCGGACTCGCGGCAGGCGCTGGCGCGACGGCAGCGATCACCGCGGCCGCGACGGCCTCGGCGAGCAGCGCGGGCGTCACCACCGTGTACCCGTTCGCCGGAGCGCACCAGAGCGGGATCACGACGCCGGCTCAGGACCGGCTGCACTTCGCCGCCTACGACGTGTCGGCGGGCACCACCAGGGAGGAACTCATCGAGCTGCTCCAGGATTGGAGTGTCGCCGCGGCACGGATGACGCAGGGGCAGGAGGTCGCGGCGGGTGGCGCCGTCGACGGTTCCCCGCTCGCTCCCCCGGTCGACACCGGAGAGGCGCTCGGGCTCCCCGCGAGTGGACTCACGATCACCTTCGGGTTCGGTCCCACCCTCTTCGCCGCGGAGGACGGCACCGACCGCTTCGGCATCGCCGACCGTCGGCCGCCCGAGCTGCAGAAACTGCCCCGGTTCACGGGCGACAACCTGCAGGCCGGCCTCACCGGCGGCGACCTCTGCATCCAGGCGTGCGCCGACGACCCACAGGTCGCCGTCCACGCGATCCGCAACCTCAGCCGCATCGCGTTCGGACGCGCCTCCATCCGCTGGTCGCAACTCGGCTTCGGTCGGACGTCCTCCACCTCCACGAGCCAGGTCACCCCGCGCAACCTGTTCGGCTTCAAGGACGGCACCGCCAACGTGAAGTCCGAGGAGACGAAGACGGTCGAAGCGCAGGTGTGGGTGCAGGACGGCGACACGGCCAGTTGGCTGAGCGGCGGCTCCTACCTCGTCGTCCGCAAGATCCGCATGATCATCGAGACCTGGGACCGCGCGCAGCTCCAGGAGCAGGAGCGCGTCATCGGCCGGAGCAAGGGCGAGGGCGCTCCGCTGTCGGGCGGCAAGGAGTTCACGGAACCCGACTTCGCCGCGGTCGGCGCGACGGACCAGCCGCTCATCGACAAGCACTCCCACGTGCGCCTGGCGCACCCAACCCAGCTCAAGGGCACGAAGCTCCTCCGGCGCGGGTACAACTTCGTCGACGGCAACGACGACCTCGGGCGGCTGAACGCCGGCCTGTTCTTCATGTCGTACCAGCGCTCACCGCAGCAGTTCATCGACGTGCAGCGCGCCCTCGCGACGGACGCTCTGAACGAGTACATCAAGCACGTCGGTTCCGCGATCTTCGCCGTGCCCCCGGGCGCGAGCACCGACGGCTGGGTGGGCGAGACGCTCTTCGCGTAGCGTCCGTCGGGCAAACCCCGGACACTGAGCCGGTCGACGTGCTACTTGACGGTCACGGTGTAGAGGATGCTGTCGGCCGAGGCCACGAGCTTCACGTCGTAGGCCGTCGTCGACAGGGTCACGATCGAACCGTCGCCGTTCGCGATCTCCCCGTCGATCGTGAAGCCGGCCGCGACGAGGGCATCCTTCGCGGCCGTCGCGGCGTCCGTCGCCTGCACGGTGACGACGAAGGTGTCCTTGCCGTCGACCGCGCCGCGACCGCCGTTGACCGTGCCCTCCACGACCGGGACGGCGTCCGTCGGATAGCCGTCCGGCAGGCCCTCATCGAGGTTGACGTCGAAGTCCCCGCCGGTCGCGTCTCGGATGCCCTGCTCGACCGAGTCCTTCACGGTCGATTCGATGACGCTGCACCCGGCGAGCGTGGGAGCGAGGACGAGGGCGGCCAGCAGGGCGAGGGAGGCGGGTCGGCGCATGCCATCAGCTTAACGAGCCGACGCCCGGTCTTCCTGGGAGGACCGGGCGTCGGCGATGCGACCGTGCTGCCTACTCGGACTGCTTCTTGAGGCGCGAGTAGCTGCGCTGGCGGGCCTGAGCGTCGAGCTCGACCTTGCGGATGCGCACGTGCTCGGGCGTGACCTCGACGCACTCGTCCTCGCGGGCGAACTCGAGGCTCTCCTCGAGCGTGAGGACGCGCGGCGGCGTCATCGACTCGAAGTTGTCCGCGGAGGACTGACGCATGTTGGTCAGCTTCTTCTCCTTGGTGATGTTCACGTCCATGTCGTCGTTGCGCGAGTTCTCGCCGATGACCATGCCCTCGTAGACCTCTTCGGTCGGCTGGACGAAGAACGACATGCGCTCCTGCAGGGCGATGATCGCGAACGGCGTGACCACACCGGAGCGGTCGGCGACGATCGAGCCGTTGTTGCGCGTCGTGATCGCACCGGCCCACTCGCCGTAGCCGTGTGCCAAGGCGTTGGCGATACCCGTGCCGCGCGTGGCGGTGAGGAACTCGGAGCGGAAGCCGATGAGGCCGCGCGACGGGACGATGAACTCCATGCGGACCCAGCCGGTGCCGTGGTTCGCCATGTTCTCCATGCGGCCCTTGCGAGCCGCGAGGAGCTGGGTGATCGCGCCGAGGTGCTCCTCGGGTGCGTCGATGGTCAGGTGCTCGTACGGCTCGTGGACCTTGCCGTCGATGCGCTTGGTGACCACCTGCGGCTTGCCGACGGTGAGCTCGTAGCCTTCGCGACGCATCTGCTCGACGAGGATGGCGAGCGCGAGCTCTCCACGGCCCTGGACCTCCCAGGCGTCGGGGCGACCGATGTCGAGGACCTTGAGCGAGACGTTACCGATGAGCTCGCGGTCGAGGCGGTCCTTGACCATGCGTGCGGTGAGCTTGTGGCCCTTGACCTTGCCCATGAGCGGCGAGGTGTTGGTCCCGATGGTCATCGAGATGGCCGGGTCGTCGACCGTGATGGCCGGGAGGGCGCGGACGTCCTCGGGGTCGGCCAGCGTGTCGCCGATCATGATGTCGGCGAAACCGGCGACGGCGACGATGTCGCCGGGGCCGGCGCTCTCGGCCGGGTAGCGGTCGAGGGCCTTCGTGATCATGAGCTCGGTCACGCGCACGTTGTGGACGTCGCCGTCGTGGCGGACCCAGGCGACCGTCTGGCCCTTCTTCAGCGTGCCGTTGAAGATGCGCAGGAGCGCGAGGCGACCGAGGAACGGCGAGGCGTCGAGGTTGGTGACGTGCGCCTGCAGCGGGTGCTCGTCGTCGTACTGCGGAGCCGGGATGTGCTCGAGGATCGCTGCGAACAGCGGCTCGAGGTCCTCACTGTCGGGCAGTTCGCCGTTGGCGGGCTTGTTGGACGACGCGCGGCCGGCCTTGCCCGAGGCGTAGACGACCGGGACGTCGAGGACGGCGTCGAGGTCGAGGTCGGGGACGTCGTCGACCATGTCGCTCGCGAGACCGATGAGGAGGTCCTGGCTCTCGACGACGACCTCGTCGATGCGGGCATCGGGACGGTCGGTCTTGTTGACGAGCAGGATGACGGGCAGCTTGGCCTCGAGCGCCTTGCGGAGCACGAAGCGGGTCTGCGGGAGGGGGCCCTCCGAGGCGTCGACCAGCAGCACGACGCCGTCGACCATGGAGAGGCCGCGCTCGACCTCACCACCGAAGTCGGCGTGGCCCGGGGTGTCGATGACGTTGATCGTGATCGGGCCGTCGGTGGCGTGTTCGCCCTTGTACGAGATCGCCGTGTTCTTGGCGAGGATGGTGATGCCCTTTTCGCGCTCGAGCTCATTCGAGTCCATGGCGCGTTCTTCGAGGTGGGCGTGTTCGGCGAAAGAGTTGGTCTGTCGCAGCATGGCGTCGACGAGGGTCGTCTTGCCGTGGTCAACGTGGGCCACGATCGCGACATTGCGCAGATCGGAACGAGTGGCGAGCGCCATAAAAGGGTGGCTTCCTTCAAGTGGATGGGATTCGGGCACGATGGTGCCGACGGACCATCATACCGCAGGCGACCTCTCCAGCGCCTGAACGCCGACGGGCACCGGCGGAGGACCGCCGATGCCCGTCGTTCCGAGGCTCAGGTGAGCCCCTTGTGTCGCCTACTTCTTCCAGCCCACGTTCTTCCAGTCGATGGTCTCGAACTGGGTCGGGCCGTAGTTCACGAGCCCGGTCTTGACGCCGTACGTGTACGGCACGGGGAACAGCGGGATCGTCGTCGCGAGGGCGACGATCTTCTTGTCGATCTCCTTCGCGATCTCGAGACGCTTCTGCGGGTCGAGCTCGGCGTTCGCACTCGCCCACAGCTCGCCGAGCGAGTCGTCGGTGACGCCGGGGAAGTTCTGCCCGGAGTCGGCCGGGTAGAAGATCGACTCCGTGCTGGAGATCGGGAACGCGGTGCCCTGCCAGGCGAAGCTCACGGCGTCGAAGTCGCGGGTCTCGGTGGTGACGTACTTCGTGAAGAAGTCGTCGGCCGGGACCGTGTCGATCTGCAGGTCGAAACCGGCTTCCTTCACCTGGGCCTGCACCTGCTGCGAGGTCTCGGCCGAGACCGGGTTCTCGGAGTCGATGACGTAGCGGATGGTCAGCTTCTTGCCGTCCTTCTCACGGATGCCGTTGCTGCCCTCGGTCCAACCGGCGTCCTCGAGCTGCTTCTTGGCGGCGTCGATGTCGTAGCCGAGCACCTTCGAGGCGTCGTCCTCGTAGCCGTCCTGACCGGGGAGGAAGATGAGGTTGTTCAGCAGGTCGGTCGGGGCGTCGATCGCCGCCAGGCGGGACTCGGCGATGGTCTTGCGGTTGATCGACTTCGCGAACGCCTGACGGACGTCGGGGTCGCTCAGGACCTCGGACGTGCCGTTCAGCGTGATGTGGTTGTAGTTCGTGCCGCGCGACCGCTGGATCTGTGCGTCGCTGCGCTTCTGAGCCGTCTGGTAGTTGTCGGCGTTGGAACCGATGCTGAAGACGTCGATCTCGCTGTTCGAGAACGCCTGGGCGAGACCCGAGCGGGAGACCTGCTTGAAGATGATGTTGTCGAGCTTCGGCTTGTCGCCCCACCACTTCGGGTTGGGCTCGAAGGTCACGACCGCACCGGTCTGGTCGATCTTGCTGACGATGTACGGACCGCCGGAGACGTAGGTGCTGCCGTCGGCGGCGTAGGGGCCGGTCGCCCAGAGGGTGTTGAAGGACTCGGGCGTCGCGCCGAGCCACTTCGGCCAGATGTTGCCGAGGATGGAGGGCCAGTCGGCGTTCTTGTTCTTGAACGTGATGAGCACGTCCTGCGGGCTGTCGCCGGCCGTGACGGACTCGATGTCCTTCCAGACGTTGGTGGCGGTGGGCGCGTACGCGGGGTCGACGCCGTTCAGCGACTTCCACGTCGCGGCGAAGTCGTCGACGCTCATCGCGGTACCGTCCGACCAGACGGCGTCTGGGTTGATCTTGACCTCGACGACCTGCGGGTCCTCGGTCTTCAACTCGACGGAGGTCGCGAAGTCTGGGTTCGCCTCCCAGGTGCCGTCTTCCTTGATGTTGATGAACGACGGCGTGTAGAGGTTGCTGAGGAACTGGTCGTCGACGGTGCCGCTGTCGAGGTTGTACAGGTTCCAGTTCGCGGGGATCGCGTCAACCGCGAGGTTGAGCGTGCCGCCCTGCGCGATCTGGTCGGCGTCCGCTCGCTCCCAACCGGTACCGGACAGCTCGATCGGCTTCGCGGTGGAGCCGCCTCCGCCTGAACCGCCGCCGGTGCAAGCCGTCAATGCGAGGGCGACGATCGAGACGCCGGCGAGGATCATCCCGCCGCGGCGCCGCGATCCCTGTGTTCTGGAACTCATCGAGATCCACCTTTCGTGACGTGTTACTGCACGAGCCCGCACCGATGCGGAGCGGAAGGCGCGCAGGCCAATGTGGACCATCTTGCACCCGCTCCGACGATCCCCCACAAGTGGGCACGAATTGTTACCGTTTCGATTTCTCGACGGCACGAGCCGGAAACATACGTTTCGTTTCCTGAGAACACGCGTCGTTTTCTGATTCCCCGCGGTTGGGGGTTACAGTGTCTCCACCCCACGAGGGGAGCACAGCTGACGGGACGACGCGGTCCCCGTCCACGACTTCGCAAGGCTGGTACATGATCGGGTTCATTGCACGGCGGTTGGTCAACTACCTGTTCCTCTCCGCGATCGCCACCATGCTCGGCTACGTCCTCGTGAGCATGACCCTCCAGCCCTCGGCCCGGTTCCTCGGCAAGAACCCACCCATCCCCCAAGCCTCGATCGACGCCGCGCTGGACAAGATGGGCGTCAACCCGAAGGTGCCGTTGCTCGAGCGCCTCTGGGACTGGGTGACGCACCTCGTGACCACCGGCTCCCTCGGGGTGAGCACCCGCGGGACGCAAGTGACGGCGGACATCTTCGAGCGGTCGGGCACGAGCCTCCGGTTGCTCGTCATCGGCACGATCCTCGGCGCGGTCATCGGCGTCGCCCTCGGCGTCTGGGGCGCCGTCCGCCAGTACCGGGCCAGCGACCAGATCATCACCTACGCCTCGTTCACGATCCTGGCGATGCCGGTGTTCGTCATCGGCGTCGTGCTCATGATCCTGGCGACGACGCTCAACCAGACGGTCGGCACGAACATCATCAACTTCACCGGCGAGTACACCGCCGGCCTCCAAGGCGGCTTCTGGACCCAGCTCGGCGACCGGGCCATGCACCTGCTCCTCCCCACCATCACCCTGACCGTCGGCGCCGTCGCCTCCTACTCCCGGTACCAGCGGAGCGCGATGCTCGACGTGATGAGCGCCGACTACATCCGCACCGCCCGGTCGAAGGGTCGCACCCGCGGCTCGGCGATCATCCGACACGGCGTCCGCGTCGCCCTCATCCCGATGTCCACCTTCTTCGCCTACTCGTTCGGGCTCATCCTCACGGGTGCCAGCGTGACCGAGAACGTGTTCAGCTGGCACGGCATGGGCGAGTACCTCCTCACCAGCGTCTCGAACTCGGACATCAACGCCGCGGCCGGGACCATCCTCTTCACCTCCATCCTCGTCCTCATCGCCGGAACGCTCTCCGACGTGATCTATGCGGCGCTCGACCCGAGAGTGCGGGTGTAACGACATGGCACTGACCGACCCAACGACGCTGACCGTCGGTGAACCCGAGACGATGCGCGGCGCACCCAAGCGCCCGCAGTCACGTGGTCGCACGATCCTCCGGAAGGTGCTCGCCACGAAGCGCGCACGCATCGGTGGCGGCGTCCTGCTCTTCATCATCCTGTGGGCCTTCATCGGACCGCTGCTGTCCCCGTGGTCCTTCACCGACCAGGACGGCCTCGCCTTCAGCCAGCCGCCGTCGTTCGACCACTGGTTCGGCACGAACAACATCGGCCAGGACGTGTACGCGCAGACCCTCGTCGGGCTGCAGAAGTCGATCGTCATCGGACTCATCGTGGGACCGGGGGCGGCCATCATCGCCGGGCTCGTGGGCGCGATCGCCGGCTACGTCGGCGGCGTCTGGGACAAGGCGATCGTCTGGTTCATCGACCTCCTCCTCGTCATCCCCGGCTTCTTCCTCCTCGTCCTGCTGAGCCCCGCGTTCAAGTCGCTCTCCTGGCTCGCCCTCGTGGTGTTCCTCGTGCTCTTCGGATGGATGGTGCTCGCCCGGGTGATCCGCGGACAGACGATGTCCCTGCGGGAGCGCGAATACGTCAAGGCGGCGCGGTTCATGGGCGTCCCCGGGTTCACCATCATCCGTCGGCACATCATCCCGAACGTCGCCAGCCTCCTCATCATCGACGCGACCCTCGGCATCGGAGCGGCGATCCTGTCCGAGACGACCCTGAGCTTCTTCGGCTTCGGCGTCCAGGCACCCGACGTCTCCCTCGGCACCCTGCTGGCCGCGGGCGCGAGTGCTGCCGTCACCCGCCCCTGGCTGTTCGTCTTCCCCGCAGCGATCCTCGTCATCACCGTGCTCGCGTCGAGCCTGCTCGGCGACGCCCTCCGCGATGCCATCGACCCGACCTCAGGAGCCAACCGTGACTGACCCCCAGGCGGCCAAGCCGCTCCTCCAGGTCCGCGACCTCAGCGTCACCTTCCCGAACGCCGGAACACCGGTGCACGCCGTCCGCGGCGTGTCCTACGACGTCCACCGGGGCGAGTTCCTCGGGATCGTCGGCGAGTCCGGCTCCGGCAAGAGCGTGTCGTCGATGGCCGTCATGGGCCTGTTGCCGACCAACGCGCAGGTCAGCGGCAGCATCCGGTACGACGGCGTCGAGCTGCTCGGGCAGTCCGACCGCGAACTGTCGCGGATCCGGGGCCGCGACATCGCGATGATCTTCCAGGACCCGCTCTCCGCGCTGACCCCGGTGTACACCATCGGCCAGCAGATCGCCGAGGGACTCCGGCTGCACGACTCGGCGCTCTCCCAGCGCGCCGCCGACACCCGCGCGGTCGAACTCCTCAAGATCGTCGGGATCCCGAACGCGGAGCGCCGGGCGAAGTCCTTCCCGCACGAGTTCTCGGGCGGGATGCGCCAGCGGGCCATGATCGCGATCGCGATCGCGAACGACCCGCAGCTCATCATCGCCGACGAGCCGACCACCGCCCTCGACGTCACCATCCAGGCGCAGATCCTCGAGGTGCTCCAGGAAGCGAAGGACATCACCGGCGCCGCCGTCGTCCTCATCACCCACGACCTCGGCGTCGTCGCCGGCAACGCCGACCGGGTCGCCGTGATGTACGCGGGCCGGATCGTCGAGACGGCCCCGGTCGTGCCGCTGTTCCGCGAGCCACTCATGCCCTACACGATCGGCCTGCTCCGGTCGATGCCCAACATGGCGGCGAACCAGCAGGAGCGGCTCGTCCCCCTCGAGGGTCGTCCCCCGCTGCTGACGAACGTCCCGACCGGTTGCCCGTTCGCCCCGCGCTGCCCGATCGCCGTGGCCGCGTGCCTCGAGGGCGAACCGGCGCTCCTCCCCGTGCTCGACGGCCCGGCCACCGATCCGGCCACCTCCATCGAGCACACGGCCGCGTGCATCCGCGCCGGCGAGATCGCGGACGGATCGCTGCTCCGCCCCGACATCTTCCCCCGGCCTGACGAGGTGCCGGAGGAACTCGTCGCCGAGGTCGCCCCCGAGACCGTCCTCGACGTCAAGGACCTGACCCGCGCCTTCCCGCTCACGAAGGGCGTGGTCTTCCGCCGCAACATCGGCACCGTCCGCGCCGTCGACGGCGTCTCCTTCAGCGTCCAGCGCGGCCGCACGCTCGGCCTCGTCGGTGAGTCCGGTTGCGGGAAGACGACGACCATCATGGAGATCCTCGAGCTCGCCCGGACGCAGGGTGGCACCATCCACGTGAACGGCGTCGACACCGCGACCCTCTCGAAGCCCGACCGCAGGAAGTTGCGCAGCGACATCCAGGTGGTCTTCCAGGACCCGATGGCCTCGCTCGATCCACGGATGACGATCGAGGACATCATCGGCGAACCGTTGACCGTGCACGGCGTCTCCCCCGCGGAGATCCGGAACCGCGTCGGTGCCATGCTCGAACTCGTCGGCCTCGAGCCGTCGTTCGCCGGCCGATACCCGCACGAGTTCTCCGGTGGCCAACGGCAGCGCATCGGCATCGCCCGGGCGCTCGTCGTCGAGCCGAAGATCCTCGTCCTCGACGAGCCGGTGTCCGCACTCGACGTCTCCGTCCAGGCCGGCGTCATCAACCTCCTCGAGGACCTCAAGCAGCGACTCGGCCTGTCCTACCTCTTCGTCGCGCACGACCTCGCCGTCGTCCGCCACATCGCCGACGACGTCGCCGTCATGTACCTCGGCCGCATCGTCGAGTACGGGCCGAGCGCGACGATCTTCGCCGACCCCAAGCACCCGTACACCCAGGCACTCCTCTCGGCCGTGCCGGTGCCCGACCCGGAGCTCGAACGCAGCCGGCAGCGGATCCTGCTGAACGGCGACCTCCCCTCCCCCAGCGACGACCGCGTGGGCTGCAGCTTCCGCAGCCGCTGCCCGCTGTACCAGCTCCTTCCGGCGGACAAGCAGTCGGTCTGTGAGCAGGATGATCCGCGTGAGCGTCCCGTCGACGGTCGCCTGGTCGCGTGCCACCACGCGGAGAGCGATCGACTCGTCACCGCCTGACGGACGCGGCCGACGACCACGGGTCGGCGGCCTGGAAGGATGGACGACGTGAACGACGCGACGAACGCCCGCAACCGGACCACCCTGAGGAGCACCAGCGGCTACTGGATCCTCGGGGTCACCGCCCTCCTCATGGTCTTCTTCATCATCGACGCCGTGGGCCGCGGCGCCTGGGGGTTCGCCCTCCTGGCGCTGCCCTGGGAGCTGCTCGTCGTCTGGCTGGTGTACCTGGTCCTCGTCCGCCCCTGCATCGTCATCGAGCCCGAGCGGCTGACGATCGTGAACGTCGGTCGGCTCCACGAGATCCCCTGGTCTCGCCTGGAGGAGGCGACGAGCCGGTACCAGCTCACCGTGCTCCTGCGCGACGGTCGGAAGATCACCAGCTGGGGTGCGCCGAGCGCCGGCCTCGACCGCCCCTCCCTGACCGGCGGTCGCGGACGACGGGACGTCGACCACCAGGAACGCGCCTCGGGCGTCCGCCGACCAGGACGGGCGGGCAACGAGGGCCCCTCGGCCGTCGACCTCATCGACCGGGCGCACGAGCGCTGGGGGAAGATCGACCCGGCCGACACGCGCCTGGCCGCCTCACGTTGGGACGTCGTCGCCCTCGGGGTCACCGCCGCGCTGATGGTCTGGGGCGCCGCCTCGGCGCTCCTCGGCTGACCCTCCGGCCCATCCCGGGAACGACGAAGGGCGGTGCTGCGGATCGCTCCGCGGCACCGCCCTTCGGCGTGACGGCTCGTTACAGCGCGAGCTCGATCCCGGCGCCGGGGATGGCGTCGAGGAGTTCACGCGTGTACTGCTGCTTCGGGTTCTCGAAGACGTCGTCCGTGGTCGACGCCTCGACGATCTTCCCCTTCTGCATGACCGCCACGTTGTCGGCGATCACCCGCACGACCGCGAGGTCGTGGGTGATGAAGAGGTAGGTCAGCTGCAGTTCCGACTGGAGGTCGGCGAGCAACTGCAGGATCTGCGCCTGCACGAGCACGTCGAGCGCGGACACGGCCTCGTCGAGGACCACGATCTCCGGCTTCAACGCGAGCGCCCGGGCGATCGCGATGCGCTGACGCTGACCACCCGAGAGCTCGTTCGGGTAGCGCGTCGCGACCGACTGCGGCAGCGACACCTGGTCGAGGAGTTCCAGGACGCGTGCGCGTCTGGAGGCCTTGTCGCCGACCTTGTGGGTCTGCAGCGGCTCCGAGATGGTGTTCCCGATGTTGCGCAGGGGGTCGAGCGAACCGTAGGGGTCCTGGAATACCGGCTGCATCGTCCGGCGCAGCGCGAGGAGACCCTTGCGGTCGAGTCCCTCCATCGCCTTCCCGCCGATGCGGATGCTGCCCGAGGTCGGTGTCTCGAGCTGCAGGAGGAGCTTCGCGACGGTGGACTTCCCCGAACCGGACTCCCCGACGAGCGCCATGGTGGTGCCCTTCGGGATCTGGAACGAGACGCCGTCCACGGCCTTCAGCTCACTCGCCTGGCCCTTCTGTCCACGGATCTTGTAGACCTTCTCGAGATCGTCCACGACGATCGCCGGCTCCACCTTCGCGAGGTCGAGCTGCGCCGCCGCACGATGCTCGGCGGCGACGATCAGGTCGATCCCCTCCGAGCCGGCCGGAGCCTCGTGCTCGAGCGTCTCGAGCGGCCCGGTCGCGGACTGGATCCGCCGCGAGGCGAGGCTCGGCGCTGCGGCCACCAGGCGCTGCGTGTACGGGTGCACCGGGTTCTGCAGGATCTCGACCGAGGGACCGGCCTCGACGATCTGCCCCTTGTACATGACGATGAGCTTCTCGGCACGTTCGGCCGCGAGGCCGAGGTCGTGCGTGATGAAGAGCAACGCCGTTCCGCTGTCGCGCGTCAGGCTCTCGAGGTGGTCGAGGATCTTCCGCTGCACGGTGACGTCGAGCGCCGAGGTGGGCTCGTCAGCGATCAGCAGCTTCGGGCTCGAGGAGAGGCCGATGCCGATGAGCACGCGCTGCCGCATACCGCCGGAGAACTGGTGCGGGAACTGCTTGAGGCGACGGTCGGCGTCGGAGAGACCGGCCTGCTGGAGGACCTCGATCGCCTTCGCCCGCACGGCCTGCTTGCCCTCGGCGATGCCGTTGGCGCGGATGGCCTCCTCGACCTGGAACCCGATGTTCCAGACCGGGTTGAGGTTCGACATCGGGTCCTGCGGCACGAAGCCGATCAGGCGACCGCGGACGTCCTCGATCTCCTTGCGCGGGAGCTTCGAGAGGTCGCGACCCTCGAAGAGGATCTCACCGCCCGTGATCTTGCCGGTCCCGGGGAGGAGGTTGATGATGGCGTGCGCCGTCGTCGACTTCCCGGATCCCGATTCGCCGACGATCGCGACCGTCTCACCGGGCATCATCGTGAAGCTGGTCTTGCGGATGGCCTGCACGGTGCCGCTCTGCGTGCGGAACCCGACCTCGAGGTCCTTGACCTCGAGGAGCGGCTGCCCGGTGCGTGCACCGGCCTGGGGTGTGGGGGTGCTCAACGGAGTGCCCTCGCCTTCGGGTCGAGTGCATCACGCAGGACCTCGCCGAGCATGATGAAGCTGAGCACGGTGAGCGAGAGCGCGATGGACGGGTAGATGAGCACCTGCGGAGCGGTCCGCAGGTCGCGCTGCGCCTGGGAGATGTCCGCGCCCCACGAGATCGACTCGGATCCGAGTCCGACGCCGAGGAACGACAGGGTCGCCTCCGCGACGATCGCCGAAGCGAGCGACAGCGTGATGACGACGATCACCGGGGCGATCGAGTTCGGCAGGACGTGGCGCACGAGGATGCGGAACCGCGAGACGCCGAGGGCGATCGAGGCCTGCACGTAGTCGGCGTTCTTGACCCGCAGGATCTCGGCACGCAGGACTCTCGCGACGCTCGGCCAGACGAACAGACCGACCGCGAGCGAGATGGTCCAGACGCTCCGGTAGGCGGCGAGGGCCGACATGACGACGACGGCGGCGAGGATGTACGGGATCGAGAAGAAGATGTCGCCGATGCGGGAGAGCACCGAGTCGACCCAACCGCCGTAGAAGCCCGACAGCGCGCCGAAGCTGATACCGAGCACGCAGACGATCGCCGTGACGATGAGGCCGACCGCGAGCGAGGTGTTCGCGCCGAAGATGACCCGCGAGTAGATGTCGCAGCCCTGCTTCGTGAACCCGAGCGGGTGCGCGAGCGACGGGTCACCGAGGCTGTTGTCGAGGTTGCAGCTGCGCGGGTCGACCTGCGAGAACAGGCCGGGCAGGAGCGACACCACGACGACGAGGACGATGAGCACGGCCGAGATCCAGAACATCGGCTGACGGCGCATGTACGCCCAGGCGTCGGTCCAGAGGTTGCTCGGCTTCTCGTCGACCTTGACGGCGTCGATCACCGCGAGCGGCGTCTCCTCCAGCGGGGCGACGAAGTGCGTGGATGAACGCTTCATCTGTGGTTCCTGATCATGACTTGACATAGCGGATCCTCGGGTCGAGCACGGCGTACAGCAGGTCGACCAGCAGGTTGACGAGCAGGTAGACGAGCACCATCACGGTCACGAAGGACACGACGGTGGGTCCTTCGCCACGGATGATCGCCTGGTAGAGCGTCCGGCCGACGCCGGGCACGTTGAAGATGCCCTCCGTGACCGTCGCTCCGACGATGAGCACACCGAAGTCGACCGCCAGGTAGGTGACGACCGGGATCAGCGAGTTGCGGAGGATGTGCACCGGGATGATCCGGCGGCGGCTGAGGCCCTTCGAGGCCGCGGTGCGCACGAAGTCGAGCGACTGGGTCTCGATCACGGCGCCGCGGGTCAGGCGCGTGATCTGCGCGAAGCTGATCGTCGCCAACACGAGTGCCGGGAGTAACAGGTCTTGTATCGGCGCACCGGCACCGACCGTGACCCGGAACCAGCCGAGCTGGATGCCGAAGACGAACTGGGCGATGAACGCGACCACGAAGACCGGCAGGGAGATGAGGATGAGGCTCACGACGAGGAACGACGCGTCGAAGATGCCGCCCTTGCGGAGGCCGGAGACGAGGCCGATCGTGATGCCGGCGACCATCTCGAAGAAGACGGCGAGGACGGCGAGACGCAGCGTGACCGGGAAGGTCTGCGCGAGGATCTCGGCGACCGGCTGACCGGAGAACGAGGTGCCGAGGTCGCCCGTGAGGATGCCGCCGAGGTACAGCAGATACTGCACGATGAACGGCTTGTCGAGGTTGTACTCCGCGCGGAGCTGCTCGAGGACGGCCGGGCTCGGCGTCCGGTCGCCGAAGAGCGCGAGGATGGGGTCGCCCGGGAGCGCGAACACCATGAAATAGATGAGGAACGTCGTACCGAGCAGGACCGGGATGGCCTGCAGGATGCGGCGGAGGATGTAATTGCCCAAAGCGGGACTCCTGAACTCGTGAAAACTGGGTGGGCCCGGAAGAACCGGACCCACCCAGTTGTGCCGTCTACAAGATTACTTGGTGATCTCGTAGTAGAGAGGCACGGAGTTCCAACCGAACTGGACGTTCTGGACGCCCTCGCCGAATCCACCGCTCACGTTCTGGTACCAGAGCGGGATGGCGGGCAGGTCCTTGAACAGGACCTCCTGAGCTTCCTGGAACTTCTTGTTCGCGGCGTCGAGGTCGGACTCGGCAGCACCCTCGGAGAGGAGCTTGTCGAACTCGGGGCTCGAGTAGTCGCCGTCGTTCGAGGAGGCGCCGGTCGCGTACAGCGGGCCGAGGAAGTTGTACAGACCCGGGTAGTCGGCCTGCCAACCGCTGCGGAACGCGGTCTGGATCTGACGGCTCGTGATGCTCTCACGGAAGTCGCCGAAGACCGCGACCGGAACACCGGAGGACTCGATGCCGAGGGTGTTCTTGATGTTGTTCGTCACGGCGTCGACCCAAGCCTGGTGCGGGCCGTCGGCGTTGTAGGCGATCTGGAAGGAGCCGTCCCACGGGGAGATGGCGTCAGCCTTGGCCCAGAGTTCCTTGGCCTTCTTGTCGTCGTTGGTCAGCACCTCGTTGCCGGGGATGTCCTTCGAGTAGCCGTCGATGACGGGCGAGGTGAAGTCGGTCGCCGGGGTGCGGGTGCCCTCGAAGATGACGTCGGTGATCTGCTTGCGGTTGATCGCGTAGGAGATCGCCTGACGACGCAGCTCGCCTTCCTCGCCGCTGAAGTGCGGGAGGCGGGACGGGATGGTGAAGGACTGGAACACGGCGGCGGGCTGGTTCACAGCGCGGTCACCCAGGTCGTCCTGGAAGGTGGAGATCGCGGAGTCCGGGATCTGGTCCAGGACGTCGAGGTTGCCACCGAGGAGGTCGGCGTACGCCGCGTCGAAGCTGGCGTAGAAGTTGATCGTCACGCCACCGTTCTGCGGCTTACGACCACCGTTGTACTCTTCGTTGGTGACGAGGGCGATGGACTCGTTGTGCTTCCACGCCTTCTCACCGTCGAGCTTGTACGGGCCGTTGCCGACCGGGTTCTGACCGAAGTCGGCCGTGACCTTGCCGGCCTCGTCGAACGCCGACTTGGGCAGCGGGTAGAACGAGGAGTAGCCGAGGCGCAGCGGGAAGTCCGAGCGAGCCTCGTTGAGCTCGACCGTGAAGGTCGTGTCGTCGACGACGTTGAGGCCGGTGAGGGGCTGGTCGGCGTCGTAGCTGAAGCCCTTGATGTCCTCGAAGAAGTAGCTGTTCTTGCGCGCGTTCGAGAGGAGCGCGGCGTCCTGCCAGGCGTTCACGAACGACTCGGCGTCGACCGGGTCACCGTTGGTGAACTTCTGGTCGGGCTTGATCTTGATCGTGAAGGTGATCGAGTCGTCGGTCTCGATGGACTCGGCGAGGTCGTTGACCGGCTTGCCCTTGGCGTCGTAGTAGACGAGGCCTGCGAAGATCTCGTCGAGGATCTTGCCGCCACCCACCTCGTTGGTGTCGCTGGGGATGAGACCCGACTCGGGCTCGGAGCCGTTGGTCGTGATGATGGCGGATGTGTTGCCGCTGGTGCTCTCGCTGCTGGAACCGCCACCGGAACATCCGGTGAGGACGAGAGCCCCTGCTGCGATGATGGCGGCGGCAGAGCCGAACCGACTGAACTTCACAGTTCCTCCTTGGGGAAAGGGCAAGCGAAACCGGCGCATCGTGTGCGCTGGACCACTCTTTGAATACTCTGACGATAAGTTGAAGCAGGACGACGAGCAAACTGGGACGCCAAACGTTACACAGCGGTAACCGAATCGGAGGATTGTTGCTCGCCGACGAGTTTCCGTGCACGTATCCCGCCCGCGACGCAAGAGAACGACGCTGATCGCAAAACTCGTGCGGGAGGAGTCCGGCGGCGGATACGAATCGTAAGCCCGCCCGCCGGCGGTGGCCGGGACGCGGGCGTCCAGGTGGTATGCGGTGCACGTGAAGCGAAGAGCCCGCACAATGGACCGGTGAACGAGCAGAACGCGACCGTCCCGCAGCCGGACCTCCCCGAACGGTCACCGGTCGCGCGCCGCTGGTGGGAGATCGGGATCGTCCTCGCCCTGAGCCTCGGTGCCTCGGCGGTGTACTCCGTCATCTCGCTCATCGCGAAGCTCACCGCGGGGCCGCCGCTCGCCGACCAGTCGGCGGCCATCAACACGACGCAGGCGACCCGGGAGTGGCTCGACTTCAGCTACCAGTTCCTCGGGCTGTTCTTCCAGCTCGCGCCCGC
Source organism: Plantibacter sp. Leaf1 (assembly GCF_001421315.1). Lineage (NCBI taxonomy): Bacteria > Bacillati > Actinomycetota > Actinomycetes > Micrococcales > Microbacteriaceae > Plantibacter > Plantibacter sp. Leaf1. Next base: position 896,019 of record NZ_LMJX01000002.1, read on the forward strand.
CGCGCTCGTCATCTATCTGCTCTGGCAACCGGGGCGAAGCGGTTTCACCCGCATGGGACTCGACCTCCGCGCACCAGGACGCGACCTCGGACGTGGCGCGCTGCTCGTCGCCGCGATCGGCATCCCCGGTATCGGGGTGTACGCGCTCGGCCGGGCGCTCGGGGTCACGGTCGCGGTGTCGACCTTCCCCGACACCATGTACTGGTGGACGATCCCGATCCTCGTCTTCTCCGCGCTCCGCGCCGGGCTGCAGGAGGAGGTCATCATCATCGGGTACCTGTACACCCGGCTGCGCGAGATCGGATGGGGGTGGTGGACGATCATCCTCTCGACCGCCGTCCTGCGCGGGAGCTACCACCTGTACCAGGGCATCGGACCGTTCTTCGGCAACGTCGCCATGGGGATCGCGTTCGGCTGGTGCTACAAGCGCTGGGGCCGGGTGATGCCGCTCGTCGTCGCGCACACGATCATCGACGTGATCTCCTTCGCCGGATTCCCCCTGGCGGTCGCCTGGTGGCCGGGCATCTTCGCCCCGACCTCGTCCTGACCGACACCCCGCCCGTCCTCCGACGAACGAGGACTCCCCCGCCCACGACGGGGCGAGGGAGTCCTCGTTCGACGGTGCGCTCCGCCTAGGCGAACGCCTCGGGCGGCGGGCAGGCGCACACGAGGTTGCGGTCGCCGTACGCCTGGTCGATCCGGCGGACCGGCGGCCAGTACTTCGTCCGCACCAGCGTGTGCACGGGGTACACGGCGAGCTCACGCGAGTACGCGTGGGTCCACTCCCCCTCGATCACCGACTGCGCCGTGTGCGGCGCCCCGACGAGCGGGTTGTCGTCGGCCGGCCACTCGCCAGCTGCGACGGCGTCCGCCTCGGCCTTGATCGCGATCATCGCGTCCACGAAGCGGTCGACCTCGGTGAGGTCCTCGCTCTCGGTCGGCTCGACCATGAGCGTCCCCGCGACGGGGAACGACATCGTCGGCGCGTGGAAGCCGTAGTCGACGAGGCGCTTGGCCACGTCGTCCACCGTGATCCCGGTCGTCTCCTTCAGCGGGCGGAGGTCGAGGATGCACTCGTGCGCGACCAGGTCGCTGTCGCCCGTGTAGAGGACCGGGTAGTGGTCGCGGAGCCGTGCGGCGATGTAGTTCGCGGCGAGCACTGCGGCACCCGTCGCCTCACGGAGGCCCTCCGAGCCCATCATGCGGACGTAGGCCCACGAGATCGGCAGGATGCTCGGGCTGCCGTAGGGCGCCGCCGAGATCGGCCCGCCCGCGTGCACGACGGTGCCGCCGCCGAGCAGCGGGTGCTCGTCGCGCTGGGCGAGCGGGTGCCCGGGCAGGAACGGAGCGAGGTGCGCCTTCGCGGCGACCGGACCGACGCCCGGACCACCGCCGCCGTGCGGGATGCAGAACGTCTTGTGCAGGTTCAGGTGCGAGACATCGCCACCGAACTCGCCGAAGCGCGCGTACCCGAGCAGGGCGTTGAGGTTCGCACCGTCGACGTAGACCTGGCCGCCGGCGTCGTGGACCGCCTGCGTGATCGTCTTCACCTCGTGCTCGTACACGCCGTGGGTCGACGGGTAGGTGATCATGAGGGCTGCGAGGGACTCGGCGTTCGACGCGATCTTCGCGCGGAGGTCGTCGAGGTCGACGTTGCCCTGCTCGTCACAGGCGACGACGACGACGCGCATGCCGGCGAGGACCGCGGAGGCCGCGTTCGTGCCGTGCGCGCTCGACGGGATCAGGCAGACCGTGCGCTGCTCGTCGCCGTTCGCGCGGTGGTAGCCACGGATCGCGAGCAGACCCGCGAGCTCCCCCTGGCTGCCCGCGTTGGGCTGCAGCGAGACGGAGTCGTAGCCGGTGACCTCGGCGAGCCACGTCTCGAGCTGGTCGACGAGTTCGAGGGAACCGGCCACGTCCTCCCGCGGCGCGAACGGGTGGAGTCCGGCGAACTCCGGCCAGGTGACCGCTTCCATCTCCGTCGCCGCGTTGAGCTTCATCGTGCACGAACCGAGCGGGATCATCCCCCGGTCGAGCGCGTAGTCGCGGTCCGCGAGCTGCTTGAGGTACCGCATCATGGCGGTCTCGGAGTGGTGCGTGTTGAACACCGGGTGCGTCAGGTACCCGGTCTCGCGGGCGAGCGCGGCCGGGTACGCCGACACGGCTCCCGGTCCGAAGGCCGAGGCGGACGAGGCCTCGTCGAAGACGTACGCGGACGGCTCGCCGGCCGTGGCCGCCCCGGCGGTCGTGAGGACCTCGACGAGGGTCGGGACGACGCTCTCCTGGGCACTCACCTCGTCGAAGCTCATCGAGACGGTCGTCTCGTCGACGGCCCACAGCAGGAGGCCGCGGTCGTGCGCTCCGGCCACCACCGCCGCGCTGTCGTCGACGCGGACCTGCAGCGTGTCGAAGTACTGCTCAGTGAGCACCTCCACCCCCGCGGACTGCAGGAGGTGTGCCGCGGTCGCGGTCGCCGCGTGGACCGACTGCGCGATCCGCTTGAGCCCGGCGGGGCCGTGGTAGACGGCGTACATCGCGGCCATGACGGCCAGCAGGACCTGCGCGGTGCAGATGTTGCTCGTCGCCTTCTCGCGGCGGATGTGCTGCTCGCGGGTCTGCAACGTGAGCCGGTAGGCGGGGTGACCCGCCGCGTCCTGGCTGACGCCGACGAGCCGTCCTGGCATCTGTCGCTCGAGTCCCTTGCGGACCGCGAGGTACCCGGCGTGCGGGCCGCCGAAGCCCATGGGGACCCCGAAGCGCTGCGTCGTGCCCACGGCGATGTCCGCACCGAGGGAACCGGGCGAGGAGATCAGCGTCAGGGCGAGGAGGTCCGCCGCCACGACGGAGACACCGCCACCGGCCTTCACCGCCGCGAGGACCGCGGACGGGTCCCAGACGAGTCCGGAGGCTGCGGGGTACTGCACGAAGACGCCGAACGCGGCCGGCAGGTCGGTCGGTGCGGTGCTCGAGAGCGGCAGCTCGACGAGGTCGATGCCGACCGCTTCGGCACGGCTGTGGAGGAGCGCCTTGGTCTGCGGGTAGGCGTCGGCGTCGACGATGAAGGTCGTCTCGGCGAGCTTCGAGGCGCGACGGGCGAGCAGCATCCCTTCGACGACGGCCGTGCTCTCGTCGAGCATCGAGGCGTTCGCCGTGTCGAGGCCCGTGAGGTCGGACACCATCGTCTGGAAGTTGATGAGCGCCTCGAGGCGCCCCTGCGAGATCTCCGGCTGGTACGGCGTGTACGCGGTGTACCAGGAGGGGTTCTCGAGCACGTTCCGCTTGATGACCGCTGGCGTGATCGTGTCGAAGTATCCGAGGCCGATGAGGCTCCGGTTCACCGTGTTGCGGCCCGCGAGCTCGCGGAGTTCCGCCAGCGCGGCGCGCTCGCTCGCGGCGGCGGGGATGCTCGACGACGCCAGTTCCGCTGCCGTGATGGCCGACGGGACGGCTGCCGACAGCAGCTCGTCGACGCTCGCATACCCGACCGCTGCGAGCATGGTCGCCTGGGCGTCGGTGTCGGTCCCGATGTGCCGATCTGCGAACCGGTCCGCCATCACTCGCCCACCAGCTTGCTGTAGTCGTCCCAAGTGAGCAGCGTGTCGGGCAGCGCGTCGTAGCGCACCGAGACGAGCCAGCCGGCGCCGAACGGGTCGCTGTTGACGAGCGACGGGTCGTCGACGACGGCGTCGTTCGCCTCGACGACCTCGCCGTCGAGTGGCGCGAACAGCTCACCGACGGACTTCGTGGACTCGATCTCACCGACGACGGTGCTCGCGGAGAGCGCCGCACCGACGGCCGGCAGGTCGACGAACACGACGTCGCCGAGCTTCTCGGCGGCGTAGTCGGTGATGCCGATGACGGCGAGATCGCCCTCGACGCGGATCCACTCGTGCTCGGCGGTGTACTTGAGGGTGGTCTTGTCGGCCATGGGTTACTTCTCTCTCGAATAGAAGGGGAGCGTGGTGACGGTCGCGGGGATCCGCGTGCCGCGGACGTCGAGGTCGAGCACGGTGCCCGGCTCGGTGTGGTCGGGGTGCACGTAGGCCATCGCGATCGGGTGCCCGAGGGTCGGTGACAGCGCGCCGCTCGTGACCTCGCCGACGACGTCGTCGCCGGCCAGGACGGCGTAGCCGGCGCGACCCGCACGACGTCCCTCGGAGACGAGCCCGACGAGCACGCGTGCGTCGGCGGCCGGGCCGGCCTCGATCGCGTCGCGCCCGACGAAGGAGCCGTGCTTGGCGAGCGCGACCACCCGGCCGAGCCCGGCCTGCACCGGCAGCATGTCCGGGACGAGCTCGTGACCGTAGAGCGGCATGCCTGCCTCGAGGCGGAGCGTGTCGCGGCTGGCGAGTCCGGCCGGGACGAGGCCGAGCGGCGTTCCGGCGGCGACGATCGCGCTCCACAGTTCCACGGCGTCAGCGGCGTCGACGTACAGTTCGAAGCCGTCCTCGCCCGTGTACCCGGTGCGTCCGATGAAGACGGTGCCGTTCTCGAAGGAGGCACCGGTCGCGCGGTAGTACTTGACCTCGTCGAGCGAGGGCAGTTCGTCGAGGACGTGCAGTCCCTCGGTCGCCTGCAGGATGGCGCGCGAGGCGGGGCCCTGGACCGCGATGAGTGCGATCTCATCGCTGCGGTCGACCACGGCGAGGTGTTCGAAGGCGGCTGCGCGCTCCGTGAGCGCGGCGACGGCCGCCTCCCGGTTGCCGGCGTTCGCCACGACGAGGTATTCGTGCTCACCATTGCGGTAGACGACGAGGTCGTCGATGATGCCGCCCGCCTCGTTCAGCAGCAGCGAGTACTTGGCCTGCAGCAGCTCGATCGCCGAGAGCCGACCGGCGAGCGCCTGGTCGAGGAAGGCGGCGGCGTCCTCGCCGACGACCTGGATCTCGGCCATGTGCGAGATGTCGAAGATCCCGGCCGCCGTGCGGACGGCGTGGTGCTCGGCGAGGTCGCTCGAGTAGCGCACGGGCATCTGCCAGCCCGCGAAATCGGTGAAACTCGCGCCGGCGGCTTCGTGGACGGCGTACAGCGGGCTGGTTCGTTCGGGGTCGGTCACGAGTTCTCCGGGGTCGCGTGGTGCGCTGCGGACGCCTACCGGCGTCCGTTGGGAACTCCCCCTCTGTCATTGGCCTGAGAGCTTCGCGGGGCCGATGGCGCGGGCCCTGCTTTCACCGTCGGCGAGCGCGCCAGGAACGTGCGCTGCTTTCCAGAGTGGCCAGTCCGATGCGGTACAGGACCTGAGAGATTGGCGGGGAGGCTTGCTCCTTCGGTGCCGGCGTACCGGCTCTCCCGCATCGTGTTTGCGGCCCGATGTTCGATTAGAGCGCCAGCATATCGCGAGTCGTCGGTGCAGCGGGGGCATCTGTTCAGGTCGGGTGTACACTAAGTCTCAGGCGAGTAAGTGTCAGGTGAACCATAAGACGCTGCAGCCCCGATCCAGGAGCCACCATGCAGCGCACCACGACGCCAGCGGAGCACGAGGCGACGCCCGTCGAGCTGGCCGTCTCGACGGTGATCTTCACCCTGCGGGCCGACGACGGCTTCGGGGCGGGCGACGCGACGCCCGCCATCTGGCTCCCGCTCGTGCGCCGGATCCGGGAACCGTACGACGGACGCTGGGCGCTGCCCGGCGGACCACTCGGGGCGGCGCAGTCCCTCGCCGACGCCGCGGCGTCCACCCTCGAGGCGACCACGTCACTCCGCCCGCGGTACCTCGAACAGCTCTACGCCTTCGGCGACCTCGACCGCTCCCCCGCGGAACGCGTCGTCTCGATCGTCTACTGGGCCCTCGTCGGGTCCGAGGAGGCGAAGCGCACCCACCTCGGGCAGAACGTGCGCTGGTTCCCCGCCGACGCGCTGCCGCCGCTCGCGTTCGACCACCGGGAGATCGTGGAGTACGCGCTCTGGCGCCTCCGCAACAAACTCGAGTACAGCCACATCGCCCACGCCTTCCTCGGCGACACCTTCACCCTGTCGGAACTCCGCGAGGTGCACGAGGCCGTGCTGCAGAAGCAACTCGATCCGGCCAACTTCCGTCGCCAGGTGGAGGCGTCCGGCCTGGTGCTCGCGACGGACGCACTCCGGACGGGTGGCCGGCACCGTCCGGCACGGCTGTACCGCTGGACCCAGCCGATCGCCCGACCGGACACGCCCGCCGCGTCCCGTCCGGCGAGCGCCCGCACCTCGAACACCCCCACCACCCCCCGAGCGACGTCCCAGGAGCCAGCATGACGATCACCGCATCCGTCGACGACACCATCCAGCAGATCACGGAGGGCACGTCGGACGGCGCGACCTGCGCGCCAGAGCTCGCGGCGGGTCCGTGGGTCTTCGACCTGCAGCCGCCGAGCTACGGCCCGGGAGCATCCATGGGCGACGTCATCCCGACCGGCTCGCCGCGTCAGGGGCAGTTGCCGGTCGCCTACCGCGACGCCGCCCCCGAGGACCTCCACCGACGCATCGTCGCCGCGAAGGAGACCCTCGGCGACCGCGTCGTCATCCTCGGGCACTTCTACCAGCGCGACGAGGTCGTGCAGCACGCGGACTACATCGGCGACTCCTTCCAGCTGGCGAACGCCGCCAAGGCCCGCACCGAGGCGGAGGCGATCGTCTTCTGCGGCGTGCACTTCATGGCCGAGACGGCCGACCTCCTGTCGGGGCCGGATCAGGCGGTGATCCTGCCGAACCTCGCTGCCGGGTGTTCCATGGCCGACATGGCGGACATCGACCAGGTCGAGGAGGCCTGGGAGGCGCTCGAGGCGCTGTACGGGACCGAGCCGGACGCAGACGGCCGCGTGCCGGTCATCCCGGTCACCTACATGAACTCCTCCGCCGCGCTGAAGGGGTTCTGCGGCCGGCACGGCGGGATCGTCTGCACCTCGAGCAACGCGGAGACCGTGCTCCGGTGGGCGTTCGAGCGCGGCCAGCGGGTGCTGTTCTTCCCCGACCAGCACCTCGGGAGGAACACCGCCAAGAAGCTCGGTGTGCCGCTGGAGCGGATGCCGATGTGGAACCCGAACCGCCCGCTCGGCGGCAACGAGGCACCGGCGCTGGCCGAGGCCCAGGTCATCCTGTGGCACGGGTTCTGCTCCGTCCACAAGCGGTTCACCGTGGACCAGATCGACCGGGCGCGCGCCCAGCACCCCGGAGTGCGGGTCATCGTGCACCCCGAGTGCCCGATGCCGGTGGTCGACGCGGCCGACGAGGCGGGCTCGACGGACTACATCCAGAAGGCGATCGCGGCGGCACCGGACGGCACGACCTTCGCCATCGGCACGGAGATCAACATGGTGCAGCGTCTGGCGGCGCAGTTCCCGCAGCACACGATCTTCTGCCTCGACGACGTGATCTGCCCGTGTTCGACGATGTACCGCATCCACCCCGGCTACCTCGCCTGGGTGCTCGAGGGACTCGTCAGCGGTGAGGTCCTCAACCGCATCACGGTCTCCGACGACGTCGCCGTGCCCGCGAGGCTGTCGCTCGAGCGCATGCTCGCCGCGAAGCCGCCGGCGACCACCGTGCCGCAGGTCGGCTGACATGGCCAGGGTGCTCGTCGTCGGGAGCGGGATCGCGGGGCTCGTGGCCGCGATCCGTGCGAGCGAGCGTCACGAGGTCGTCGTCGTCACGAAGGACGTGCTCGGCCAGAGCAACACGCGGTACGCCCAGGGCGGGATCGCCGGGGTCATTTTCGAGGACGACCGCGTCGAGGACCACGTCCGCGACACCCTGCTGGCGGGAGCGGGGCTCTGTGACGAGGCCGCGGTGCGCGTGCTCTGCTCCGAGGGTCCTGAGCGGATCAGGGAGCTCATCGCCTTCGGGGTGGCGTTCGACCGCGACGGCGAGCAGTTCGCGAAGGGGCTCGAGGCGGCGCACTCCTATCCCCGCGTGCTGCACGCGGGTGGCGACGCGACGGGCGCGGCGATCGAGACGGCCCTCGTCCGGACGCTCGGGGCCCGCGGTGTCCCGGTGCTCGAGCACACCGTGCTCCTCGACCTCGACCTCCGGGACGGCGTCGCCGTCGGCGCCCACCTGTGGTCCGCCGAGCGCGGGCACGTCACGCTTCCCGCGGACCACATCGTCCTCGCGACCGGCGGGGTCGGCCAGCTCTACCCGTTCACCACCAACCCGTCGGTCGCGACCGGTGACGGCGCAGCGGTGGCGCTCCGGGCCGGAGCGGTCCTGGCGGACGTCGAGTTCGTCCAGTTCCACCCCACCGCCCTGACCACCCCGGAGCGCTTCCTCGTCTCGGAGGCGGTCCGTGGTGAGGGTGCGGTCCTCCGAGATGCCGCGGGCCAGCGGTTCATGCAGCTGTTGCATCCCGACGCCGAGCTCGCACCGCGGGACGTCGTCGCTCGCGGGATCGCGCAGGCCATGGCGGCGCAGGACGGCCGTCCAGTCACCCTGGACGCGACCGCGCTCGGGGCCGAGCGGCTGGCCGAACGCTTCCCCGGCATCGACGCGCACGTCCGCGCATCCGGGGTCGACTGGTCGACCACGCCCGTCGAGGTCGCTCCGGCCGCCCACTACTGGATGGGCGGCGTGGCCACCGATCTCGACGGCCGGACGACGGTCCCCGGGCTGTACGCGATCGGCGAGGTGGCCCGGACGGGCGTGCACGGGGCGAACCGGCTCGCGTCGAACTCCCTCCTCGAGGGCGCCGTCTTCGCCGTGCGAGCCGTCGCGGCGATCGACGCGTGCGGAAGCGGCGGCCCGGTCGCCGGTCGCCCGGTGCTCGGCTCCGTGACGATCGACCTCGAATCCACCGCCACCGCCCTGGACGGCACGGCATCGGCCGCGCCGCCGTTCAGCCGCCAGGCTCTACACGACCTCATGTGGCGACATGCCGGACTCGTCCGGAACGCGTCCGGGCTCACCGAGGCTCAGGCGACCCTCGCGGGTTGGGCGATGCGGTCAGCAGCTCGACCTGATGAGCCCGACACGCTCTCGGCGGTGGAGGACCGCAACCTGCTGCTCCTCGCCCGCGCCGTCGTCGCCGCGGCGTTGCAACGCACCGAGTCCCGCGGTGCCCATGCCCGGGACGACCACCCGGCCATCGACGTCACCGATGCCCGGCCGATCTCCGTCACCCTCGCTCCGGCGCTTGTACCGCCGCCCTCCAGCCCGCCGCCCCTCCCGCTCTTGAACGGATCCGTGCTCTCGCCATGCTGACCCCTCGACTCATCGACACCGTCGTCTCCGCCGCTCTCGACGAGGACGCTCCGTGGGGCGACCTCACGGCCGACGCCCTCATCCCCGCAGATGCCACGGCGTCGGCCTCCCTGAACGCCCGGGAACCCGGCGTGTTCAGCGGCGCGGCGGTGTTCGAAGCCGCCTTCCGCCTCACCGATCCGGGGATCAGCGTCGCGTTCCTCGTCGCCGACGGTGAGTCGTTCTCCGCCGGCGACACCATCGCGATGGTCTCCGGCCCGGCCCGGGCGGTGCTCACCGCTGAGCGGGTCGCCCTCAACTTCGTGCAACGGATGAGCGGGATCGCGACGATGACCGCGGCCTACGTCAGCGCCGTGTCCGACACCCGGGCGCGCATCGTCGACACCCGGAAGACCACGCCCGGCCTCCGCGCCTTCGAGCGGCACGCGGTCCGATCCGGTGGTGGCCGCAATCACCGCCACTCGCTGTCCGATGCCGTCATGGTGAAGGACAACCACCTCGCGGTGCTGCTCGAACGCGGCCTCACGATCACCGAGGCGTTGCTCCGGGCGCGCGAGGAGCTCCCCCACACGACGAGCATCGAGGTCGAGGTCGACCGGCTCGACCAGATCGAGGCCGTGCTGGCCGCCGGTGTCGACACGATCATGCTCGACAACTTCACCCTCGACGAGCTCCGCGAGGGTGTCGCGCTCGTCGCCGGCCGGGCGGTCGTCGAGGCGAGCGGCAACGTGACCCTGGCGACGGTCCGCGACGTCGCCGCGACCGGGGTCGACGTGATCTCGTCGGGGGCGCTCACCCACAGCGTGCGGTCGCTGGACCTCGGCCTCGACGTGTCGGTGGACTGAGGTGCTGTACCTCGACAACGCCGCGACGACACCTGTCCGGCGGGAGGTGATCGAGGCCATGTGGCCGTACCTGACGAACACCTTCGGCAACCCGTCGAGCCACCACACCGTCGGTGAGGCGGCCGCCGCCGGACTCGACGACGCCCGACGCCGCATCGCGACGGTGCTCGGCACCCGCCCCGGCGACATCGTCTTCACCGCCGGCGGGACGGAGGCGGACAACCTGGCCGTGAAGGGCCTCACACTCGGCTCGATCACGCGCGGCCGGCACGTCGTCACCTCGGCCGTCGAGCACGAGGCCGTCGCGGAGTCCTTCGCCTACCTGCGCCGCTTCCACGACGTCGAGGTCACGACGCTGCCGGTGGACCACACGGGCCGCGTGGATCCGGAGGAGTTCGGGGCTGCGCTCCGGCCGGACACCGTCCTCGCGAGCATCATGGCCGCGAACAACGAGATCGGCACGATCCAGGACCTCGCCGCCCTCGGTACGATCGCGCGAGCCGCACGGGTCCCCCTGCACACCGACGCCGTCCAGGCGGCGGGATGGCTCCCGCTCGGGCTCGATCGGCTGGGCGTCGACGCCCTCAGCCTGTCCGGACACAAGGTCGGCGCTCCCAAGGGGGTCGGGCTGCTGGCCGTCCGCGGCGCGCTCCCCCTCGAGCCGCTCGTCCATGGCGGCGGGCAGGAGCGCGGGCGACGGAGCGGGACGGAGAACGTCGCCGCAGCCGTCGGCCTCGCCACCGCCGTCGAACTCGCCGAACAGGAACGACTCGGTGCCACCGAACGCGTCACCCTCCTGCGGGACGCCTTCATCGCGCGGGTCCTGCAGGAGGTGCCCGGTGCGCGACTCACCGGTCATCCCGAGCAACGCCTGCCCGGCATCGCCTCGTTCGTCTTCCCGGGGACGAGCGGCGAGGCGGTCCTCCTCGAACTCGAACGCCGAGGCGTCGTGTCGTCGAGTGGCTCCGCGTGTGCCGCGGGCAGCGACGAACCGTCCGCCGTCCTGCTCGCCATCGGCGTCGAACCGACGGTCGCGCAGACGGCCGTGCGTCTCAGCTGCACGACAGCCGTCACCGCGCGGGAACTCGACGATGCGGCGAGCGCCGTGGTCGCCGCCGTCGCCGCCGTGGCCGCACTCGGTTGACGAGGGTCTAGCCCCGTTCAGCTGGGAACACAACCGGTTGTCGCCGTCCGGGCGGTTCGGCAGGGTGGATCCTGTGACCGAGACTCGGGAGCAGAGACGGAGCTGACATGGGATTCCTGGACAACGCCAAGGACGCGGCTGAGGCGACCGGTCGGAAGATCGGCGAAGCCGTCGAGGACACGAAGGAACGTCTCGGCGACAAGGTCGACGAGGCCAAGGCCGACGCGAAGGTGAAGCAGGCGGAGGCCGACGTCAAGAAGGCCGAGGCCGAACGCGACTCCACCGAGGCGAAGAACGACTACAAGGAGCAGCTGCGCGACTGACGCGCTCTCCCCCTGAACGACGAGGACCCCGCCTGGCGAACGCCGCGGGGTCCTCGCTCATGCGTGGGGTGTTGGTCTCCCCGGCGACAGACGGGCCTGGTGAGGTCGACGTGATCGCCGACGTCCAGCGAAAGACGTACTGACAGCACCTGTGTCGAGTGCCATCATGAGCGGTAGCCGCGGACGCCCGGCCCGCGACCCGTTCCGGCGAGGTGGCCGACATGTCGATCCTGCGAACCATTCCCGAAGCCGATGCCGATGCGACGACGGCCGCGCTGTACGACGACGACGTCGCCGACCAGGGCTTCGTCGCTGCGCACACGAAGGTGATGGCGTTGAACCCCGAGGCATACGCCGCTTGGGAGGCGCTGATCGGGGTGATCGCCCGGCCGCTCGGCAAGCGACGCTACGAGCTCGTGACGCTCGCCGCGTCGCGAGGGACGCGGTCACGTCACTGCCGTCTCGCTCACGGCCGGAAGTCGCTCGGCCTGTTCAGCGAAGACCAGCTCGTGCGCATCGCAGCGGACTATCGCGACGCCGGCCTGAGCCCGGCAGAGGTTGCGATGATGGCCTTCGCGGAACGGGTGGGTCGCGACTCGGACCGGATGACCGACGCCGACAGCCTGACCCTGCGCGAGCACGGCTTCTCCGATCGGGAGATCCTCGACATCGCTTTCGCCGCGGCCGCCCGCAACTATTACAGCCGGGCACTTCAGGCGCTCGCGGTCGACGTCGACGTTCCTGAGGACATCAGACCCGAACTGCGTGACGCTCTGGTCCGGGACCTCTGAGACCAGCGCCGCGCGCTAGTGCTCCGTGACCTGCCCCGCCTCGACGACCCAACGCCGTTCGATCCGGACGGTGTCGAGCATCCGGCGGTCGTGCGTGACGAGGAGGAGTGTCCCCTCGTAGCTCTCGAGCGCCTCCTCGAGCTGTTCGATGGCCGCGAGGTCGAGGTGGTTCGTCGGTTCGTCGAGGACGAGCAGGTTCACACCGGTGGCCTGCAGCACGGCGAGCCCGGCTCGGGTGCGCTCCCCCGGCGACAGCTCGTCGACCGGGCGGTTGACGTGGTCGGCCTTCAACCCGAACTTGGCGAGCAGCGTCCGGACCTCCCCCGGCGACAGTTCGGGCACGATCGCCTCGAACCGGTCCGCGAGCGGCTCCGAGCCGACGAGCAGTGAGCGAGCCTGGTCGATCTCACCGATACGCACACTCGATCCGAGGCTCGCCGTGCCCTCGTCGGGCGTCCGGCGGCCGAGCAGGGTTGCGAGCAGCGTCGACTTCCCCGCACCGTTCGGACCGGTGATGCCGATCCGGTCGCCGACGTTCACCTGGAGCGACAGCGGACCGAGCCGGAAGTCGCCCTGCTGCACCACGGCCTGCGACAGGGTCGCGACCACCGTGCTCGAGCGAGGTGCGCTCCCGATGGTGAACTGCAGCTGCCACTCCTTGCGAGGTTCCTCCACCTCGTCGAGGCGGGCGATGCGGCTCTCCATCTGGCGGACCTTCTGCGCCTGCTTCTCGGAGGACTCCGCTGAAGCCTTCCGGCGGATCTTGTCGTTGTCCGGCGCCTTCTTCATGGCGTTGCGGACGCCCTGGCTCGACCACTCGCGCTGCACCCGGGCTCGGCCGACGAGGTCGGCCTTCTTGTCGGCGAACTCGTCGTACGCGTCGCGGGCGTGCCGCCTGGCGACCTCGCGTTCCTCGAGGTAGGCCTCGTACCCACCACCGAAGACGCGGTTGCTCTGCTGCGCGAGGTCGAGCTCGAGCACGCGGGTGACGCAGCGGGCGAGGAACTCGCGGTCGTGGCTGACGAGCACGACGCCGCCGCGGAGCCCCTGCACGAAGCGTTCGAGTCGTTCCAGACCGTCGAGGTCGAGGTCGTTCGTCGGTTCGTCGAGCAGGACGATGTCGAAGCGCGACAGCAGGAGCGCGGCGAGTCCGACCCGGGCGGCCTGGCCTCCGGACAGCGACGTCATCATGGTGGACGACACGTCGGCGTCGAGGTCCAGTCCGAGGTCGGCGAGCACCGCCGGGATCCGTTCCTCGAGGTCGGCTGCGCCGCTCGCCAGCCAACGGTCGAGGGCGGCGGAGTAGACGTCGGCCGGGTCCTCGCCGGCCTGGGGCGGTTCGGCGAGCGCCGCCGCCGCCGCGTCCATCGCCTCGGTCGCTGCGGCACACCCGGTGCGTCGGGCGATGTACGCGGCGACGCTTTCACCGACGACGCGCTCGTGTTCCTGCGGGAGGGATCCGACGAAGGCGTCCGACGGCGACAGGGTGATCGTGCCGGCCTGCGGTTCGAGGGAGCCGCCGAGCAGCTGGAGCAGCGTGGACTTACCGGCCCCGTTCATCCCGACGACGCCGATGACGTCACCCGGCGCGACCGTCAGATCCAGGCTGTCGAACAGGGTGCGGTGGCCATGTCCGCCGGCGAGGCCTTGGGCGACGAGCGTTGCAGTCATCCTGCAATCGTCTCATTCCGGCGGACGAACCCTGACCGTTCATTCCGCGCCAGGCGCGCGCGTGCGCCCGCATAGCACAACATCACGATTGAGTACAATCCACCCCGCTACGGGTCGCGGCACCCCCCATTGGTGTTACACAGGGAGCAGTTGCGGTTGATGTCGCCATCCTCTTGGCTTCGCGCCCCTCCCACACGGAAGGGGCACGCATGCGCCTCGAATTCTCTCCACCCACCCGATGCGCCAGACCCGGTCGCCTGCGCACTCGCCTCTTCGGTGCAGCGGCAATCGTCACCGTCGGGCTCCTGGCCATCGGTACCGCACCCGCGAACGCCGCGACCACGATCGACGGCCCGATCTTCCTCGGCACGGCTGCCGATTACGGCGTCCTCGCATCCTCGGCCATCACCAACACCGGCGCGACCACGATCAACGGAGACCTCGGGCTGAGCCCGGACAGCTCCGTGACGGGCTTCCCGCCGGGCATCGTCAACGGCACCCAGAACGTGACGAACGAGCCCGCCGCCCTCGCGAAGGACGACCTCCTCACCGCGATGGGCGTCGCCTCCAGCCTCACGCCGGACCCCCAGCAGGTCGGCGATCTCACCGGCCTCGACCTCGACCCCGGCGTCTACGCCGGCGGAGAGATCTCCCTCACCGGGAACGTGACGCTCACCGGCACTGCTGAGTCGGTCTGGGTCTTCCAGGCGGCCAGCACCCTGAAGACCGGCACCAGCTCCTCGGTCACCCTCGTCGGCGGCGCGAGCGCCTGCAACGTGTTCTGGCGCGTCGGCAGCTCGGCCACCCTCGACGGCGGCGGGCCCTTCGTCGGTACGATCCTCGCGGACGCGTCGATCTCCACGGGATCCGGCACGGTCGTCGAAGGACGCCTGCTCGCGTCCACCGGCGCGGTGACGCTCATCAACACCGTGATCACCCGTCCTGTCGGCTGTGACGACGGCAGCGGATCTGAAGTGACGACGAGCCCCGAGATCACCTCGGCGCCCCTGCCCGGAGGGACGGTCGGCACGACGTACGACAGCACGGTCACCTCGACCGGTAGCCCGGACGCCACCTACACCGTCACCTCGGGTGCCCTTCCCCCGGGTCTCGTCCTCGACAGTGTGACCGGCACCGTGAGCGGCACCCCGACGACTCCCGGCAGCTACCCCGTCACCGTCACCGCCAGTAACGGCACCGCACCCGACGACACGATCGAATCGACGATCGTGATCCAGCCCTTGGTGCCGCCGGTCGTCGTCCCTCCGGTCGTCACCCCGCCCGTGGTCACCCCGGTGATCCCGCCGGTCTCCCCGCCGGTGAACGCCCAGCCGAACACCCCGACGGTCCCGGTCAGCGACATCGACCGCCTGGCTGAAACGGGTGTGAACGGGACGCTCATCGTGGCCGTCGGTGCATCTCTGCTGCTGCTCGGCATCCTCGTCGCCGTCGGCTCGGTGTTCCTCCGCCGCCGTCGCGCAATGGACAACTGATCCACGCTGGTCTGTGGTCCGACGCCGCCCCCGTAGGCTGAGGGCATGGACCACAAGCAGCTGCGCTCCTTCGTCGCCTCCGCGGAAACGCTCCACTTCGCGAAGGCGGCGAAGGAGCTTGGTGTGCCACGCAGCACCGTCGTCGCCGATGTCCGGAAGCTCGAGGAGATCCTCGGCGCGGAGCTGTTCGCCCGCGACGTCGAATCCACCCAGCTGACCGATGCCGGCTCCGCGTTCCTCATCGACGCCCGGCGCCAGCTCGACGCCTCGGCTGCGGCCGCCGCCAAGTCGGCTCCGGCCCCGGGCGGCAAGGCCAAGGCGAACAAGGGCAAGGGCCGCGCTCCGAAGGTCAAGGGCGAGCCGCTGCCGTACAAGAAGCGCCAGGGTCGCTGAGCCCGAGGCCGTTCGGCAAGCCCCGGCTGCAAGGGAGCTCGGTCAGCGATCGAGCGACTCGGACTCGGTGTGCGCGAGCCGCAGGAGTTCACCACGCCGCTCCGCCTCGCCCCTCGCCGACCGTGCCGCGGCCGTGAGCCTGGCGACGGGAAGCGGCGGTTCAGGATCGATCGCGGCGCCGAGTTTCGCGGCGCCGGCGAACCCGTCGAGGTGCACGACGACCGCCTCCCGGTACCCGGCTGCGATACCGGTGGAGAGGTCACGCAGGCCCGCCACACCGACGGGCCCGTCCTCGACCGCCATCGCGACGAGCACGATCCCCCCGCGCACGCGGGTGCAGACGGCGCCCGACGGGAGCTCACGGAACACGGCCTCGGCGAGCAGCGCCTCGAGTTCTCCGGCCGAAGCCAGACCGTAGGCACGCCGCAGGTCCCCGTACCCGTCGATCGCGACCTCGACGACGGCGAGCCGTTCGCCCGACTCGAGCGTCGTCCGGAGCGCGGTCGCCTCGACTTCGAAGGCCCGGCGACCCACGGTGCGGATGCCCTCGCGTTCGGAGGCGAGCCGCTCCTTGCGCTCCCATGAGCGGAGCAGGACGAGGCCGACGGCGACCAGGACCACGAAGACGAGGTTCAGGTAGGTCACGAAGGCGGTGCCGAAGATCCGCTCGAACGCCTCCGAATGCGGACCCGCAGCGATATACACCACCAGGCGGACCGCGGTGAACGCCGCGTGCAGGCTGAGGACGATCACGAGCACGAGCGACGCCGAGGCCGTTCGCATCCGACCGCGTCGGGCCTCGAACACCACCAGCAGCGACAGGACGATCAGCGAGCCGAGCCGGGCGATCGTGCCGGCCCACTCGGGATCGTCGGTGGGGTCCAGGACGGCCGAGAGCGCCGTCACGCCGACGACGAGCGTTCCGAGGAGCACCAGGCTGCGTCGTCCGTTGAACAGCCGACAGCCCACCCACAGGGCGGCGATCGCGGCGACCATCGAGGCGTTGGCGATGGCGACGATCCACACGGAGTCACCGTTGAGGGTGGCGGCGAGGTAGCTGACCGCCGAGAGGAGCGTCGTGGCAAACCCGGACATCCAGGCGGCCATGTGGCGGCCGGCGAGGGTGCGCGCGCTGTCGAGCGCGTAGAAGATCCCGCACGCGGCGCAGACGATCACTGCGACGACCAGCATGCTCGCCAGATCGATCGTCACCGCTTGCCTCCTGGAGGCGCCGGTTCGCGTGACGCCTTATCGAGCGTACCGCCCGTTTCGGCCCGCGGCGCGGCAGTGCGCGGCCGTCGCGGTGTGCACGTGTGACGTGCCACCATCGATCCATGCGTGCATCGCCTGTCCGACCGGTCGCCGTCCGTGCGACGGCGTTCCGCGGCACGTCCAGATGGCGTGGGCGGCCGGTGCGGTTCGTCGGCTACGACGCACTGCTACCGGACGGATCCGTCCAGTTCGACGTGGATCTCGCCTGGGCGATGCCCGCGCACCCGGCTGATGCCTCCACCCGCAACGCGAACGTCCACGACCGCTGCCCCGAGGTCGGAGCCGGGCCGTGGGTGGACGAGTTCGGGCGAGCCGTCGACGGGCCCGACGACGCCGGCCCGCCGCTCAGCGCGCGGCGCCGGGCGCGCCCGCGACCCAGCGGCCTGCCCCCTCGCCGCGCGTCGGCGAAGCCCGGGCGCCGCTGGCGCGCCGGGCTCGGCGTGGCCGCGATCGCCCTCGGCATCCTGATCGTCGTCGGGCCGCTCCGCGACACCCCCGCGGGCTTTGTCGGGGTGGTCTGCACCCTCGCCGGGCTCGCAGCCCTCCTGGACCTGATTCCCCGCGTCAGACGCTGGTGGTGACCGAGGAGCCAACGCCTCCGGCCGTCGGCGGTTGCCGGGAAGATAGAGCTATGACAGATCCGAGCGAGGAGTTCCGTTTCTTCGAGGACGCCCTTCGACTCCTCGGCAACGACGTGCAGTCCGATCTCGCCTCTCGAGGATGGGCGGTCACCGACCTCAGGGTCCCCGACGGCCAGCCTCTCGAGTGGTTCTGGCCTCCGACGGCACCGGTCGGTTACGGCGGTCTGCCGGACTGGAGCGACGAGGTCATGCGGCGCCGGCCACAGATGCACGGACCGCGACACACCCCGTGGCGGGTACCGACCAGAATCACGAACACCATGAACGGGTGGCGAGTCGAGTACGGCGAGGCGATCGCCCAGGAACCGGATGCGGTGGCGGAATACGCGGATGACGCGTCACTGCTCGCAGACCTCGAACGCATCGAGTGCTGGCCGATGAACCTCGACGAGGCTCGCCTGATCCGGAGGGAACGCCTCTTCGCCGTCACCACGGCGCTCGCGCAGGATGCCCACTACCAGGGCTTCACGGTGACCGAGCCGTACAGCAGTCGGATCAACGCCATCCGACCTCACCTGATGTTCGAACGGAGTCGCGCCGTCGGACTCGCTGCCACCGCCCCTCCTTCAACTCCTCGCCCGCGAGGTGACCTTGCCGCGCACATGAACCTGATCGACGCCGAGGCGTGGGCGTCCGCAGTGCGCACGGCGCGCGCCGGCGGCGAGGGGTGGGGCGTCAGCGGTCCCGAAAGGCCGCGCGTGTAGATCTCATCTGCCGACCTGCATGCGGGACGCATCAAGAACGGTGACCGGGTTGCGGGTCGACCCAGTCGTGATCGTCCAGCCGCTCCACCTCGTGCTTCGCCTGCTCGGCTGTGACACGGAGCGGTTCCGGCTCAAGGCTCCTGACCGACGAGGGACGCTTCTTGCAGCCCTCACCTACACGTTGAAGCGGAACTCCACCACGTCGCCGTCCTGCATGACGTAGTCCTTGCCCTCCATGCGGGCCTTGCCCTTGGAGCGGGCCTCGGCGACGGAGCCGGTCTCGACCAGGTCGTCGAACGAGATGACCTCCGCCTTGATGAAGCCCTTCTCGAAGTCCGTGTGGATCACACCGGCAGCCTGCGGCGCCTTCGCACCCTGCGGGATCGTCCACGCACGCGACTCCTTCGGACCTGCGGTGAGGTAGGTCTGCAGGCCGAGCGTCGCGAAGCCGATGCGGGCGAGCTGGTCGAGACCGGACTCGGTCTGGCCGGTCGACTCGAGCATCTCGCGGGCGTCGTCCTCATCGAGGTCGACGAGCTCCGACTCGAGCTTCGCGTCGAGGAAGACGGCCTTCGCCGGCGCGACGAGCGCAGCGAGCTCGTCGAGCTTGCCCTGGTCTTGGAGGACGTCCTCGTCGACGTTGAACACGTAGATGAACGGCTTGGCCGTGAGGAGGCCGAGCTCCTTGATGGGCGCGAGGTCGATCTTCGTCGCCGAGAGCGGGGTGCCGGCGTTCAGCGCGTCCTGCGCCTCCTTGGCGGCCGTGAGCACGGAGGGGTCGAGCTTCTTGCCCTTGACCTCTTTCTCGAACCGGGTGACGGCCTTCTCGAGGGTCTCGAGGTCGGCGAGGATCAGCTCCGTGTTGATCGTCTCCATGTCGGAGGCAGGGTTCACGTCGCCGTCGACGTGCACGACGTCGGGATCGGCGAAGCCGCGGACGACCTGCGCGATGGCGTCGGCCTCACGGATGTTGGCGAGGAACTTGTTGCCGAGCCCCTCCCCCTCGCTCGCGCCCTTGACGATGCCGGCGATGTCGACGAAGGACACCGCGGCGGGCAGGATGCGCTCGCTGCCGAAGATCTCGGCGAGCTTGCCGAGTCGGGCGTCGGGCAGTTCGACCACGCCGACGTTCGGCTCGATCGTCGCGAACGGATAGTTCGCTGCGAGCACGTTGTTGCGCGTGAGCGCATTGAACAGGGTGGACTTGCCGACGTTGGGCAGGCCGACGATGCCGAGAGTAAGAGCCACGAGGGTCTATCGTACGCGGCCGAGACGGCCCGTGCGTCGCCGCTCGGATCGGGCGACGGATCGGGCCGGTCGATCGGGCGTGACGCGGCGAGCCGACCGGGCGGTGTCGGACCCTGGTGCGAGGGTGAGGACGTGCCACTGGATTTCACCGCCATCGACTTCGAGACCGCGAACTCGTCATCCGCCTCCGCCTGCAGCGTGGGCCTCGTCCGCGTGCGGGACGGCATCGTCGTCGACCGCGCGGGCTGGCTCATCCGGCCCCCGGCCGGGCACGACGCGTTCCTCGAGTGGAACACCCGCATCCACGGAATCGTCGCGAGCGACGTCCTCGGGGCGCCGGGTTGGGCGGACCAGCTCGACACGCTGCTCGACTTCGCGCAGGACGACGCACTCGTCGCGCACAACGCCGGCTTCGACATGGGCGTGATCCGCGGCGGATGCGCGGCAACCGGGCTCGACTGCCCCGAGCTCAGCTACCTCTGCAGCCTCAACGTGGCCCGCAAGACCTACCAGCTCGACTCCTACCGGCTCCCCGTCGCGGCCCTCGCCGCCGGGTTCGACGACTTCCAGCACCACGACGCCACGGGCGACGCCGAGGCCTCCGCACACATCATCATCCACGCCGCCGCCCGCCACGGTGCCTCCTCCATCGCCGAACTCGCCCAGCTCACGAGCGTGAAGATCGGGCGGATCGGCACGGCCGTCGCCGCCTGACGGTCCAGTCGCCGCGCGGCCTCCGATCGATGTCGGCGGCCCACGACACACTGAGGACATGGACAGCGCACTCGCCCTCGGGATCGGCCTCCTCATCGGACTCGTCATCGGCGCGGCCGTCATGGTGATCCTGCTGCAACGCCGGAACGGCGGAGCGACGATCGACCCCGCGCTCCTGGAGGCGAGACATGCCGCCCAGCTGGCCGACGTCCGTGGTCAGCAGGCCCAGCTCCTCGCCGAGTCCTCAGCGCGGGAGGCCGACGTCCGCGCCGCCCTCCGCGCCGAGCTGGCCGCGCTCGACGCCACGGCCGACGGACTGGGGCGCGAACTGCAGGCCCAACGCGAGCAGTACCGCGAACTCCTCGAACGCCAACGCGCCGATGCCGAGCGACGCTCGCGCCAGGAGCACGAGGAGAGCCAGGTCCTCCAGGCTCTCGCCCCCGTCCAGCACAGCCTCGAACACATGCAGGCGAAGGTCGCGGAACTCGAACAGCAGCGCAGCCGCCAGCACGGCGAACTCGCCCAGCAGCTGAAGACGGCCTCCGAGTCGGAGGAACGCCTGCGCTCGACGACGGAGTCGCTCGCCTCCGCGCTCCGCAACAACGCGACGCGTGGCGTCTGGGGCGAGACCCAGCTCCGGAACGTCGTGGAGGCCGCCGGGCTCACCCAGCGCGTCGACTTCGACCTCCAGTCGAGCATCACCTCCGACAACGGCACTGGCCGACCCGACATGGTCGTGCGCCTCCCCGGCGGCAAGTCGATCGCCGTGGACGCGAAGGTCCCGTTCGCGCAGTACCTCGAAGCCAGCACGATCCCGGTGACGGCGACGGGCGAGGAGGCCGCTCGACGCACCGCGCTCCTCGCGCAGCACGTGAAGGCGGTGCGTTCGCACGTCGACGCACTGTCCGCCAAGGGGTACTGGCGCGGTCTCGAGTCGAGCCCGGAGTTCGTCATCTGCTTCATCCCGAGCGAGTCACTCCTCGCGGCCGCCCTCGAGGCCGACGCGAGTCTGCTCGACTACGCCTTCGGCAAGCGGGTGGCGCTCGCCTCCCCCGTCAACCTCTGGGCGGTGCTCAAGACGGTCGCGTTCACCTGGCAGCAGGACGTCCTCACGGAGGACGCCAAGCGGCTGTTCGACCTCGGCAAGGAGCTCTACCAGCGGCTGTCCACGCTGTCGGACCACGCCGACCGCCTGCGCCGCTCCATCGAGAGCACCGTCACGAACTACAACCAGTTCGCGTCCTCGTTCGAGACCCGGGTGCTCGTCACGGCCCGCAAGCTCGACGCCCTCGACGAGGCCACGGTCATCGGGCAGGTGAGCCAGAGCGACGCGTCGCCGAAACGCCTCACCGCACCGGAGGCACAGCCGGCACCTGAGACACAATCGTCACCCGAGCCGTCGCCTCCGGAACCGAGCGAGCTCGAGGCACGTCTGGCTCACCGCCTGCAGGACTGACCACGCCTGCCCCGAACGACGAAGCGCCCGGCCCCACCGAGAGGAGGGACCGGGCGCTTCACGCTGCACGAGGAGCGGCTAGAGCCACTTCTCCGCGAGGTGGTCGGCCTCGACACGGCGGATGGTGCCGGAGCGCGACCGCAGGACGAGGCTCTCCGTGCGGATGATCGGGCCCTTGCGCTGGACGCCGTCGACGAGCTCACCGTGGGTGACGCCCGTCGCGACGAAGTAGGTGTTGTCGCCACGGACGAGGTCGTTCGCCCCGAGGACGCGATCGAGGTCGTGACCGGCCGCGATGGCGCGCTCCCGCTCCGCGTCGTCCTTCGGCATGAGCTTGCCCTGGATGAGCCCGCCGAGCGCCTTCACGGCACACGCCGTGATGATGCCCTCGGGGGTGCCGCCGATGCCCACGCACATGTCGATGCGCGAGTCGTAGCGTGCCGCGTTGATGCCGCCCGCGACGTCGCCGTCGAGGAGGAGACGCGTCCCGGCGCCGGCGGCCCGGATCTCCTCGATGAGCTGCGCGTGACGCGGACGGTCGAGGACGGCGACGCGGATGTCCTCGGGCTGCTTGCCCTTGGCCTTGGCGAGCTCGCGAATGTTGTCGCCGATGGACTGGCTGATGTCGACGACACCGATGCCGTCGGAACCCGTGACGATCTTGTCCATGTAGAACACGGCCGAGGGGTCGAACATGCTGCCGCGGTCGGACACGGCGATGACCGAGAGCGCGTTCTGACGCCCGGCGGCCGTGAGGCTCGTCCCGTCGATCGGGTCGACCGCGATGTCGCAGGACGGACCGCGGCCGTTGCCGACGTGTTCGCCGTTGAACAGCATGGGCGCTTCGTCCTTCTCGCCCTCGCCGATCACGACCACGCCGTCGAAGTTGACGGTGCCGAGGAAGGCGCGCATCGCGTCGACGGCGGCACCGTCGGCGGCGTTCTTGTCGCCACGACCGATGAACGGCGCGGCGCGGATGGCCGCAGCCTCCGTCGCTCGGACGAGCTCCATGGCGAGGTTGCGGTCGGGCTGCAGATAGTGGGAGCCGGTTTCAGGCTGGGTCACTGGATCCTCCATGGATCGCTCGCCTCGTGGGACACGACGCTTCGGTGGATGAGGGTTTCAGCCTAGCGAACGGGGCTGGGAAGGCCTCGGGGCGTGTCGGGATCGAGGCGCTTCCGTGACCTCGTGAGCGGGCTGCCCGGTCCGACGACGACCGACTCCACCGTGACACCTCCGTCCGCGTCGAGTCGCACCCCGGCGAGTTCGGCCCCGGCGGCGAGCGCGGTGGAGGTGACGGCGCTGAGCAGCAACCACGCGTCTGCGGTGCAGAGTTCGTCGAGCGGCACCTCGCGGGCGAGGTCGACGCCGACCTTGACCAGTCGCGCGTGCTCCTCCGGTGACTGCGGGGCGAACCGCGCGGTCATCCAGCCGCCGAGCGCTCGGACCGCGGCGGCCGTCAGGACGCCTTCGGGAGCACCGCCGATCCCGAGGAGCAGATCGAGGTCGCCGTCGGCCGCCGCGGCGCGGAGCGACAGCGCGACGTCGCCGTCCGCGAAACCGACCAGCTCGGCCCCGGCGGCCCGGACGGCCTGCGCGGCCGCGGCGTTCCGCGGCCGGTCCTGGACGGCGACCCGCAGCGTCGAGACCGGGCGTCCGAGGCTGGCGGCGAGCCGGCCGAGCGTCACTGCGATGGGGTCCGCGAGGGATAGACCACGACCGGCGTGCGCGGTGACGAGCTTCTCGAGGTAGTAGGCGGGTCCGATGTCGAACATGGCGCCGCGCGGGGCGACCGCGATGACCGCGACGGAGTCGGGCCTGCCGGCGGCCGCGAGCTTGGTGCCGTCCACGGGGTCGACGGCGAGGTCGATCGCAGGGCCGGCGCCCGTGCCGAACCGCTCGCCGACGAAGAGCATGGGCGCCTGGTCCTTCTCGCCCTCCCCCACCACGACGCGGCCGTCGACGGCCAACGGCTCGAGCGCCCGACGGAGCGCGTCGACGGCCACCCCGTCGATCCGCATGCCGTCGCCGCCACCCACGAGACCCGCGACCGCGGCCGCCGCCGCCCGCGTCGCGTCGAGGAAGCCGTCGAGGAGGTCGGTGTCCGGAGTGTGCTCGGTCATGTCCTCATCGTGCCCTATGCCGCATGGCCCGATTCACTAGACTTCTAGGCGAATCGTCCCCACGCAAGGAGAAGACATGCCCGTCGCCACCCCGGAACAGTACGCAGCGATGCTCGACAAGGCGAAGTCGAACGGGTTCGCGTACCCCGCGTTCAACGTCTCGAGCAGCCAGACCATCAACTCCGTCCTCCAGGGCCTCACCGAGGCCGGTTCCGACGGCATCATCCAGGTGACCACGGGCGGCGCCGACTACTTCGCCGGCCACACGGTCAAGAACCGCGCTGCGGGCGCCATCGCCTTCGCGAAGTTCGCCACCGAGGTCGCCAAGAACTACCCGGTCACCGTGGCGCTCCACACCGACCACTGCCCGAAGGACGCACTTGACGGCTTCGTCATGCCGCTCATCGCCGCCTCCGAGGAAGAGGTCAAGGCCGGCCGCAACCCGATCTTCCAGTCCCACATGTGGGACGGCTCGGCAGTGCCGCTCACCGAGAACCTCGAGATCGCGACCGAGATGCTCAAGCGCACCAAGGCCATCAACGCCATCCTCGAGGTCGAGATCGGCGTCGTCGGCGGCGAGGAGGACGGTGTCAGCCACGACATCAACGAGCACCTGTACACGACGCTCGACGACGCGATCGCGACCGTCGAGGCGCTCGGGCTCGGCGAGCAGGGCCGCTACATGGCCGCCCTCACCTTCGGCAACGTCCACGGCGTCTACAAGCCCGGCAACGTCAAGCTCCAGCCCGAACTGCTGAAGACCATCCAGGACGGTCTCACCGCGAAGTACGGCCACGGCCCGAAGCCCCTCGACCTCGTCTTCCACGGCGGATCGGGTTCGACCGACGCCGAGATCGCCGAGGCCGTCGCGAACGGTGTCGTCAAGATGAACATCGACACCGACACGCAGTACGCGTTCACCCGCTCGATCGCCGGCTACATGCTCTCCAACTACGAGGGTGTGCTGAAGGTCGACGGCGAGGTCGGCAACAAGAAGCTCTACGACCCGCGCGCCTGGGGCAAGGTCGCCGAGTCGGCCATGGCCGCCCGCGTCGCGGAGGCGACGAAGCAGCTCGGTTCGTACGGCACCAGCACCTCCTAGCCGTCGCACCACCAGAACGGGCCCGGCATCGCTGCCGGGCCCGTTCTGCGTGTGGTGCGCGACTACGGCTGCTGCGAGCGCACGTACTCCATGAACGCGGGGTCGGCGCCCATGGCGATGGCCAGGCAGATCACCACGACGATGTTCGCGGCGACGCCGGCGACGAGCGGGATCCAGAACGTCAGTCGTCCGGCGCGCAGCGAGCGCCCGGAGAGGATGATCGCTCCGACCCACAGGGCGATCTGGAGGCCGAGCGCCAGGACGCCCATGGCACTCGCCAGGCCGTCGGACGAGTAGCCGGAGACACCCATCTGCACGAGCGCCGGGCGGATGAGACCGGGGAGGTCCAGCAGCCCCGGCATCATCACGATGAGGCTGACGAGGCCGAGACCCAGCAGGATCGACGTCGCGAGTCGGTCGCCGGTCACCGGTCGTCGAGGGGTCCGTCCGGTGGATGGAGCCGGAGCCGTCACCGGGGCCGCGTCGGTCGTGTGACGGGTCTGTTCACGCAGGGTCGGCTGCGCCGGCCCGTGATCCGCCGGGACGACGGGTGCCACACCGAGCTCTTCGGCTCGCTGGGCGTCGATCGGCTCGGCGATGCTCGCGCGTTGTTCCTCGGGAGTCGCGTACTCGCCGAACTGCGGACGGGGGCGGGGTTCGCTCATGTTCTGCGCCCTCCAAGGGCGCGCGGATCGGTCGTGCCCGCAAGGTCTTTGCGGAGCTCCTTCGGCAGGGAGAACATGAGGTCCTCCTCGGCCGTCTTGACTTCCTGCACGGTGCCGTAGCCGGCGCCCGCGAGCTCTTCGAGCACTTCGTCCACGAGGACCTCCGGCACGGAGGCACCGCTCGTCACGCCGACCGTGCCGACGCCTTCGAGCCAGGCCTGCTGGATCTCGTGCGCGTAGTCGACGCGGTAGGCCGCCTTCGCGCCGTACTCGAGCGCCACCTCGACGAGACGGACCGAGTTCGAGGAGTTCGCCGATCCGACGACGATCACGAGGTCGGCGTCCTGCGCGACCTTCTTGATCGCCACCTGGCGGTTCTGGGTCGCGTAGCAGATGTCGTCGCTCGGCGGATCCTGCAGCTTCGGGAAACGCTCACGCAGGCGTCGGACCGTCTCCATGGTCTCGTCCACCGACAGCGTCGTCTGCGACAACCACACGACCTTCTCGGGGTCGGCGACGACGAGTCCGTCCACGGCCTCCGGGCTCGTCACGAGGGTGACGTGGTCGGGTGCCTCGCCGGCGGTGCCCTCGACCTCTTCGTGCCCCTCGTGTCCGATGAGCAGGATCTCGTAGTCGTCGCGAGCGAAGCGCACGGCCTCCCGGTGCACCTTGGTGACGAGCGGGCAGGTCGCGTCGATCGCGAGCAGGCCGCGCTCGGCCGCAGCGTCGACGACGGCGGGTGAGACTCCGTGCGCGCTGAACACGATGTGCGCACCGGAGGGGACCTCGTCGACCTCCTCGACGAAGACCGCACCCTGGGCCTCGAGCTGATCGACGACGTGGACGTTGTGGACGATCTGCTTCCGGACGTACACGGGCGCACCGTAGTGCTCGAGCGCCTTCTCGACGGCGATCACGGCTCGGTCGACACCCGCGCAGTAGCCGCGCGGGGCGGCGAGCAGCACGCGCTTCTCACCGGCGACCGGGAGGTCGACGAGGCGTCCGGCGACGCGTCGGAGCCTCGGCATGCCGAGGCCGATGGCTGGGGCGTCGCGGAGATCGGTCACGAGTGGATTCTACGCGGCAGCGCTCGGGAGTCGGCCGTGAGCGGACCGCCGCCGCCCGGCCGCGTCCCGTCGGTGCCCGCGGCTAGGCTGGAGGGATGAGCGATGCACCGGCCACGATGGAAGCCCCCTGGCCGGTCGCGCTCCTCGGAACGAAGCTCCGCGACTACATCGACCGCCTCGGCACGGTCTGGGTCGAGGGCGAGCTGACCCAGTGGGGCGCCTCGGGCGGCAACGTCTACGGCAAGCTGAAGGACCTCGAGGTCGACGCGACCGTCGGCTTCACCATCTGGTCGTCCGTTCGGGCGAAGATCCCTGCCGACCTCAAGCAGGGCGACCACGTGGTCGCGCTCGTCAAGCCGAACTACTGGCTCAAGGGCGGCACCCTCACCATGCAGGTGATGGCGATGAAGCACGTCGGGATCGGCGACCTCCTCGAGCGCCTCGAGCGGCTGCGGCGTCAGCTCGCCGACGAAGGGCTCTTCGACGCGTCCCGGAAGCGCGCCCTCCCCTTCCTGCCGCAGTGCATCGGCCTCGTGACCGGCAAGGACTCCGACGCCGAGAAGGACGTCCTGCGGAACGCGGAGCTGCGCTGGCCGTCGGTCCGGTTCCGTGTCGTCCACGCCGCGGTCCAGGGCGACCGCACGCCGGGCGAGGTGGTGAGCGCCCTGCAGACCCTCGACGCCGATCCAGAGGTCGACGTGATCATCGTCGCTCGCGGCGGCGGCGACTTCCAGAACCTCCTCGGCTTCAGCGACGAGCGGGTGGTCCGGGCGGCCGCCGCGTGCAACACCCCGCTCGTGAGTGCGATCGGCCACGAGGCCGACCGCCCTCTGCTCGACGACGTGGCCGACCTCCGGGCCTCCACGCCCACGGACGCCGCCAAACGGGTCGTCCCCGACGTCGCGGAGGAGTTCGCCCGAGTGCAGCAGGCACGCACCAGGCTCTCGTCCCGCGTGACGTCGATGATCGGTCACGAGATCGACCGACTCGCCACCCTCCGGACGCGTCCAGCCCTCGCCGACCCGTCGTGGATCGTCGACTCCCGAGCCGACGAGCTCACCCGCACCGTCGCGCGCGGCGCGGAGCTGGTCGACCGCGCCGTCGAGCGCGCCCAGCGGGAGGTCACGGAGCTCCGCGCCCACCTCCGCGCCCTGTCGCCGCAGCGGACGCTCGATCGCGGGTACGCCATCGTCCAGCGGGCCGACCCGCAGGGGGACGTGCCCGGCGGCGCGGTCATCCGTGCCGACGGCGACGCCCCGGCGGGCACCGAACTCCTCATCACCCTCGCCTCCGGCGCGATCGGCGCCGCCAGCACCGGCCCGGCCACGGCTGCCGTCGTGACCGACGACGAATAGGATGGAAGCATGCCAACCCCCTCCGATGTCCAGGAGCTCAGCTATGAGCAGGCACGCGACGAACTCGTGCGTGTCGTGTCCGAGCTGGAACAGGGCTCGGCCTCGCTCGAGGACTCCCTCCGGCTCTGGGAACGCGGCGAACAGCTCGCCCAACGCTGCGAGGAATGGTTGATCGGCGCGAAGGCCCGGCTGGACGCCGCCCGCGCGGCACAGCTCGGATCCGCACCGACGGACGCGCCACGGTGAAGGACACCAAGCCCCCTCGCGTCGTGGCCGAGCTCGGCCGCCCGGAGACGCCGCAGGAGACCGCCGACCGCAAGGCCGAGAACTCCCGGCTCTACCGGTCCCGCAAGACCGTCAACAACCTCGTCCTCTCGCTCCTGGCCACGGTCGGGCTCGTCGTCGTGATCGTGCTCGCCGTCCCCCGCGGTGAAGCACCGGAGCGTCCGACCGTCGACTACGCGCAGCTCGCCGGCCAGGCACAGCCCGACCTCCCGGTCCCGCTGCTCACGCCGGAACTCGGCGACGACTGGGGCAGCAACTACGCGGAGGTGCGCACCGGCAGCTCGCCCGTCGCCGGCACCCCCGACATCCGCTCCTGGAACGTCGGCCTGATCTCCCCCGACGACGAGTTCGTCGGCCTCGTGCAGGGCGTCGACGCGAACGACACCTGGCTGGTGGCCGAACTGGACGACGCCCGCCCGACCGGCACCGTCACGATCGACGGCGTCGACTGGGTCGAATACGCGAACGGGAGCGGTGCCGAGGACGGCAACGTCGGCTACGCCCTCTCGACCGTCGCCGGGCGCAGCACCATCGCCGTGTTCGGCACCGCGAAGCCCGAGTACGTCCTCGACGTCGCACGCTCCGTGCGCGCCGGGGTCACCGCCAACCTCGACGCCCCATCGGGCGCCCCTGCAGAAACGGACTCCGAATGACCCAGAAGCGCCCCGGTGCCGTCTGGCGCGAGATGCAGCGCGGCAACGCGCGGTTCGTCGCCGGACAGCCAGCCCACCCCCGCCAGGACGTCGAGCGACGAGCGACCCTCGCGCACTCGCAGGCTCCTGAGGCCGTCATCTTCGGCTGCTCGGACTCCCGTCTCGCCGCTGAGATCATCTTCGACAAGGGCCTCGGCGACCTCTTCGTGGTCCGCAACGCCGGCCAGATCGTCTCCGACTCGGTGCTCGGCACCCTCGAGTACGCGGTCGGCGTCCTGGAGGTCCCGCTCATCCTCGTGCTCGCGCACGACGAGTGCGGTGCGGTCCGCGCGGCGATCGACTCGCAGATCGAGGACGCCGTCCCGCTGCCGCCCTACATCGACCAGCTGATCCAGCAGATCGTCCCCGCCGTGAGCGCGGTCGCTGGCCCCGCGCCGATCGACGCCGCCTCGGTGGACACCTCCGAAGTCGGACGACGCCACCTGCGCCGCACCGTCATGGAGGTCGTCTCACGCTCCGAGCTCATCAGCGACGCCGTGGCCGCCGGGACGGTCGCGATCATCGGCGCGAACTACAAGCTCCTCGAGGGCACCGCCGTGGCCGACATCGTGATCGGCGACGTCACCGTCCCCGAATGACCTCCACCGCGCCGGCCGACCGGTCGAGCGCAGCACCGACGCAATCGCACGAAGGAGAACGAACAGCGTGGTAGACACCTCAGCAACCGAGTACCGCATCGAACACGACACCATGGGTGAGGTGCGGGTCCCCGCGAACGCGCTCTACGGTGCGCAGACGCAGCGGGCCGTCGAGAACTTCCCGATCTCGGGCAGCGGACTCGAGTCGGCGCAGATCGCCTCGCTGGCACGGATCAAGAAGTCCGCGGCACTCGCCAACGCGAAGCTCGGCGTCCTCGACCAGGGTGTCGCCGACGCGATCGCCGCTGCGGCCGACGAGGTCATCACCGGCGCGCACGACGCGCAGTTCCCGGTGGACACGTACCAGACCGGCAGCGGCACCTCCTCGAACATGAACATGAACGAGGTCCTGGCGACGCTCGCGAGTGCGCGTCTCGGAAGCCCCGTGCACCCCAACGACCACGTCAACGCCTCGCAGTCCTCCAACGACGTGTTCCCGACCTCGGTGCACATCGCGGTGACGAGCGCGCTCATCGACGACCTGATCCCCGCGCTCGACCACCTCGCCGTGTCGCTCGAGCGCAAGGCCGAGCTCTGGAAGACCGCCGTGAAGCCCGGCCGGACGCACCTCATGGACGCCACCCCGGTGACGCTCGGCCAGGAGTTCGGCGGATACGCCCGCCAGATGCGCCTCGGGATCGAGCGCGTCCGCACGGCGCTCCCCCGCGTCGCCGAGGTTCCGCTCGGCGGCACCGCGACGGGCACCGGCATCAACACGCCGAAGGGCTTCCCGCAGCTCGTGATCGAGCTGCTGGCGCAGGAGACCGAACTGCCCATCACCGAGGCCCAGGACCACTTCGAGGCCCAGGGCGCTCGCGACGGACTCGTCGACGCCTCCGGTGCCCTCCGCGTCATCGCCGTGAGCCTCACGAAGATCTGCAACGACCTCCGCTGGATGGGTTCCGGGCCGAACACCGGCCTCGGCGAACTCCACATCCCCGACCTCCAGCCGGGCTCCTCGATCATGCCCGGCAAGGTCAACCCCGTGATCCCCGAAGCCGTCCTCATGGTCGGCGCCCGGGTGATCGGGAACGACGCGACCATCGCCTGGGCCGGTGCCTCCGGTTCCTTCGAACTCAACGTCGCGATCCCCGTCATGGGGACGGCGCTCCTCGAGAGCATTCGACTCCTGTCGAACGCCACGCGGGTCCTCGCCGACAAGACCGTCGATGGCCTCGAGGCGAACCTCGACCGCGCTGCAGCCCTCGCCGGCTCCTCGCCGTCGATCGTGACCCCGCTCAACAAGATCATCGGGTACGAGTCGGCAGCGAAGATCGCGAAGCACTCGGTCGCGAAGGGCCTGACCGTCCGCGAGGCCGTCGTCGACCTCGGCTTCGTCGAGCGCGGCGAGATCACCGAGGAGCAGTTGGACACCGCCCTCGACGTCCTCTCGATGACGCACCCCGGCTGAGTCTCGACGCTTCGCGCAGACCCACCGTGTCGGCCCCGGATCCCCTCGGATCCGGGGCCGTTCCGTCGCCCTAACCGGTGATGACGAGCAGGGCGACCGCACTCCAGCAGCCGAGCAGGAGGAAGGGTCCGAACGGGATCCTCGTCCTCCAGCCGGCCGAACCACCGGTGGACCGCGTGGCGACCACGACGATCGCGCCGACGACCCCGGCGGAGCAGATCGACACTACGGCGAACGGCAGCACCGCCGTCATCCCGAAGCACCCCACCGTCACACCGAGCAGGGCACCGAGCTTGACATCGCCCATGCCGAGGCCGCCGAAGGCTGCGCACGCGTACAACGCTCCACCGACGAGCAAGCCTGCGAGGAGCGGCTCAGTGGGCATCCGCCCGACGACCAGCGCGTCGAAGATGCCGAGCGGAACGGCGACCGCGAGCGCCGGCAGCACGATGCGGTTCGGCAGACGATGCTCGGCGAGGTCGATGCGGACGAGTGGCGGCGTGATGCAGGCGAGCCACACCAGCAGGACCGCCACCGGGCGGAGGTGCAGCCCCTCACTCGCCACCGTGCCGGCGATGAGCACTGCGGCCATCGGGACCATCCATACGGCCGAGGAAAGCCTGCGGCGCGAGCGAGGACGGCTCCTCGGACGTGTCGGCATGCCGTCAGGATAGGTCGGCCGCCGCCACCGCCGCGGGAGTTCTCCACAGCCCCGGGTGGAGCCGAGGTCGACCGACCCCGACTCCGCCCGGGCCAGGACTAGGCGAGCTCGTTGCCCTCGAGCATCTCCGTGACCAGCGCCGCGATCGCCGAGCGCTCGGAGCGCGTCAGCGTCACGTGGGCGAACAGCGGGTGTCCCTTGAGCGTCTCGATCACCGACGCGACCCCGTCGTGGCGGCCGACCCGGAGGTTGTCGCGCTGCGCGACGTCGTGCGTGAGCACCACCCGGGAATTCTGCCCGATCCGGCTGAGCACCGTCAGCAGGACGTTGCGCTCGAGCGACTGCGCCTCGTCGACGATCACGAACGCGTCGTGCAGCGATCGACCACGGATGTGGGTCAGCGGGAGCACCTCGAGGATGCCGCGCTCCACCACCTCGTCCAGGACGTTCTGCGACACG
Source organism: Plantibacter sp. Leaf1 (assembly GCF_001421315.1). Taxonomy (NCBI): domain Bacteria; kingdom Bacillati; phylum Actinomycetota; class Actinomycetes; order Micrococcales; family Microbacteriaceae; genus Plantibacter; species Plantibacter sp. Leaf1. The sequence continues at coordinate 928,361 of NZ_LMJX01000002.1, forward strand.
ACGGCACCGAGGGTGTCGAAGATGGCCTGTCCCCAGGGGTTCATCTTCTCGCCCTGGTCGCCGGGCAGGTACCCGAGCTCCTGACCACCGACCGCGTACAGCGGGCGGAACACCATGATCTTCTTGTGCGCCTGGCGTTCGAGGACCGCTTCGAGACCCGCGCAGAGGGCGAGCGCGGACTTCCCCGTCCCTGCTCGACCTCCCAGCGACAGGATCCCGATCTCGGGGTCGAGCAACAGGTCGATCGCGAGGCGCTGCTCGGCCGAACGACCGTGGAGGCCGAAGACGTCGCGGTCGCCTCGGACGAGCTTGTAGCTGCGCTTGCCGGTCACCCGCCCGAGTGCCGAGCCGCGATCCGAGTGGATGACGAGTCCGGTGTTGACGGGCATGTCCTCGACGAGCGGGGTGGTCCCCTCCTCGCGCTCGTACAGGACGCTCATGTCGTCGGCGCCGAGGGTGATCTCGGACATCCCCGTCCAACCGGAGTCGACCGCCAACTCCGCGCGGTACTCCTCCGCCTGCAGACCGATGGACGCCGCCTTGACCCGGAGCGGCAGGTCTTTGGAGACGACTGTGACGGCCAGGCCGTCGTTGGCGAGGTTCAGGGCCACCGCGAGGATGCGTGAGTCGTTGTCGCCCAGCTGAAGCCCCGACGGCAGAGCCGCCATGCTCGAGTGGTTGAGCTCGACGCGCAACGAGCCGCCGTCACCGACGGGGATCGGGAAGTCGAGCCGCTCGTGCTCGATCCGCAACTCGTCGAGGATGCGGAGCGCCTGACGCGCGAAGTACCCGATCTCCGGGTCGTTGCGCTTGCCCTCCAGCTCGCTGATGACCACGACCGGGATGACGACGGCGTGCTCGGCGAAGCGGAAGAGCGCCTTCGGGTCCGACAGCAGCACGGAGGTGTCGAGCACGTAGGTGATCTCGGCCTGCGCCTGACCACCTCCGCTCGCCGTGCGGTCTGCGGGTCGTCGGCGTGTGTCCGTCGACGCGGTCCGCGTCTCGGTGTCGGCTGACGTGTTCTGGATGTCTCGCGAGGCCACAACCACTCCCACCCCGAGCAACTGATGCTCGGATCACTGTGCGAAACGGCCGCCTGCAGGGTTTCGAGCCGAACTTGTGTGGCCGTCTCGACCGGGCTCCATGCCCGATGAGATGAACGTACGTCCGGCCACCGACATCGATGCGACGACACGCCCCGTGTCCTGTTACGGGGAGGTGAACAGATGGGGGTCGCCCGACGAACCGGGGGTGGAGCGGCGGATCAGTAGCTCGCCGCGGTCGCGAACGACACCAGTGCCCCGCGGAGCAGCTCCAGCGTCTCGCGCGTGGTGCCGGCGTGCACGCTGAGCCGCACGGTCGTGCCGCGCGTGGTCGCGGTGACGCCGTGGTTCGCCAGCGACGTCGACAGGGTCTCGAGGACCGCCTCCTCGGGCTCCAACGCGACGATCCCGGCTCGTTCACGCTCGTCGCGCGAGGTGAGCACGGGGATGCCGAACTCGTCGGCCAGCTCGATGACCTCGCTCACGAGTCCGGCGATCGTGCTCTGGACGACCGGTGTGCCCACGGCCAGGGTGGCCTCCAGGGATGCGGCGAAGCGTGCAGCCGCGAGGGGGTCGGCCCGGGTGATCGAGTACGCGCTCGCAGTCCGGCTCGGTTCCGGGGTCGCGCTGAACGGCCAGGGTTCGTCCGTTCCGGTGACCCCGGAGAGGACGGGCTCGAGACGGTCCAGGGCCCGATCGCTCATGGCGAGGAACCCGGTGCCCCACCCGGCCCGCATCCACTTCTGTCCGCCGCTGGCGACGACGTCGGCCGCCTCGAACGGCGCGTCGACGACGCCGAAGCCCTGGATGGCGTCGACGATCAGCAGACGGTCCCCGATCACCTCGCGGATCGCGTGCAGGTCGGCCAGGAACCCCGTCCGGTAGTCGACGAGGCTGACGGCGACCGCGGTCACCTCGTCGTCGAGCTGCGCGCGGATGCGGTCCGGGGTCACGTGGCCGCGATCGGTCTCCAACCAGCGCGGTGTGAGGACGCCCCGGTGCTGCGACGCCCGCTCAGCCGCCAACGGGAGCGAGGGGTACTCGGCCGCGGAGAGGAGGACGACGCCGCGCAGGCCGAACATCGTGTGGACGAGGCCCTGCGAGGTGTTCGGCTGGGCGACGATCTGATCGGGCCGGAACCCCGTGAGCGCACCGACGGCGGCGCGCATCCGCGCGTCCATCGCGTCGACGTCGACGAGCCCGCCGAACGCCGCCTGACCGAGCACCTCGTTCCACCGGGCGGCCTCGGCTCCGGCGCTCCGGGACAGCGGCCCGACGCTGCCGTAGTTGAGGTAGCCGGTGTCCTCGCCGAAGTCGCCCTGGAAGGCGGGCAGACGGTCGTCGGCGTCGCCCTGGTCCGCGGTCTGCTCGTCGGGGTTCCGGTTCATCCGCCGAACCGCCGCTGCCGCCTGGAGAAGTCGCGGAGGGCACGCAGGAAGTCGACCTCTCGGAGGTCTGGACCGAGCGCCTCGACGAAGTAGAACTCACTGTGCGCGCTCTGCCACAGCATGAAGTCGCTCATCCGCTGCTCCCCGCTCGTGCGGATCACGAGGTCAGGGTCGGGCTGGCCACCCGTGTAGAGGTGCTCACCGATGAGGTCGGGGGTGAGCAGGGCAGCGAGGTCCTCGAGACTTCTGCCCTCGAGGTGGTGCTTGGCGACGATCGCCCGCATGGCGTCGACGATCTCCGTCCGTCCGCCGTACCCGACGGCGAGGTTGATGTGCATCCCCGCGCGATCGGCGGTGCGCTCCTCGGCGCTCTCCAGCGCGGTGCGCAGCGATTCGGGGAGCCCCGCGCTCGACCCGACGTGCTTCACCCGCCAGTCGCGGTAGTGCGAGAGTCCCTCGGCCAGATCGGCGATGATGTCGACGAGGTCGTCGAGTTCGTCCGGGGCCCGGTTCACGAGGTTGTCGCTCGAGAGCAGGTACAGGGTGACGACACCGATGCCGAGGTCGTCGCACCAGGTGAGGAACTCGCGCATCTTCGCTGCACCGGCGCGGTGACCGTGGGCCGCCGTCTCGTAGCCGAGCTGCTTGGCCCACCGCCGGTTGCCGTCGATGATCATCGCGACATGGTGCGGCAGTGTCTGCGGACTGAACGTCTTCCGCAGGCGTCTCGCGTAGAGGCCGTACAGGAAGCCGTCCACCGGTGCGGAATGCCTCGTCATCACCCTGCAACGCTAGTGCAGTTTCCTCCGCTGCTCCCAGGAGGAGTTCCGCACCACCCCGTATCCTGAGCACATGACGACCGGAGAGCCCGAGCTGCCGAACCTGCCCTTGCTCGAGGTCGCCGCCGTCGACGCCGCCACACCGGACGAGGTCAAACCGAGCTGGCGCGGCTGGCTCCACGCCGGGATCTTCCCCATCTCCATCATCGCCGGGATCGTGCTCGTGACGCTGGCGCAGGGTGCTGCGGCGAAGTGGAGTTCGACCGTGTTCGTGCTCACGTCGATGCTGTTGTTCGGCAACTCGGCGTTGTACCACCGGTTCTCCTGGCGGCCCCGCGTGAAGCTGCTCCTCAAGCGGATCGACCACGCCAACATCTTCCTGCTGATCGCCGGCACCTACACCCCGCTCGCGGTCCTCGCCCTCCCGCCGGAGCAGGGAACGCTCCTGCTCGTCCTCGTGTGGGGTGGCGCGCTCCTCGGCATCGGGTTCCGAGTGTTCTGGATCGGTGCTCCGCGCTGGCTCTACGTCCCGCTCTACCTCGCGCTCGGGTGGGGCGCAGTCGCCTACCTCGGCGAGATCGCGAACAGCAACGTCGCGACGATGGTGCTCATCGCGACCGGCGGGCTGTTCTACACGGTCGGGGCGATCATGTACGCCATGAAGCGGCCGAACCCCTGGCCCGGGCGGTTCGGGTTCCACGAACTGTTCCACCTGTGCACGGTGCTCGCGTTCCTGTGCCACTGGAGCGGCATCCTGCTGATCGCGATCGACCCGGTGTACCACCGCTGATCATCGTCGCGTCGGGCGCACGCCCGACGGTGCGACACCGTCGGCTCAGCGGCGCGGGTCGTCCGGCTTCCGGAGGGGATCGGTCGAGCCGCCATCGGGGGCGATCGGACCGTCAGCGCCGTCGGCGCGTGCCGCATCCCGCTCGGCGACCTCCGCCTGGAGGCGCTCGTCGATCTCGGCACGGTAGTTGACCCGGCGAACACGGCGCACCATGTCGATCACGAGGAAGACCACGATGCCGGCGATGGCGAAGGTGATGACGAAGCCCCAGGGCCCCGGCGTCACCTGGTTCTCGTCGAACTGCGGTGAGGGTGACGGCGACGGCGTGACCGCCAGGACGAGCTCGGTGAGCAGGTGGTGCATCATGCGGTTCCTTCACTGGTGTCGACGCCGTCGAACAGCTCCGACTCTGGGGTGGCCGACGCGACGTGCGAGGTGACCAGCTGGTAGTCCTCGAACGGCCACGCGGCGCGCAGGACGTCGTTCGGCCAGAAGAAGAACGGTGAGTCCGGCGGCACCTGGCTGCCATGGGCCCGGAGCGCGTCGTCGCGTGCCTCGAAGAAGTCGCCGACACGCACGTGCGTCGTGGCGAGGTCCGGCCGACCGGCCATCCACTCGCGCATCTCCGCCAGTCGCTCGACCGCCGGGTCGTCGGGGTGGTGCTCGAGGAGATAGGCGTACACCGCCTCGAGCCTGGCCGGGCTGAACGAGCGGTCGTAGTAGAGCTTGTCCACGCGCCAGGGGTCGCCGGCCTCCGGGTAGCGGTCGGCGTCGGCCGCGGCGTCGAACGCGGCGACGCTCACCTCGTGGCACCGGATGTGGTCTGGGTGCGGATACCCGCCGTTCTCGTCGTAGGTGACGATGACCTGCGGACGGAACGACCGGACGATCCGCACGAGCACGCCGGTCGAGACCTCGAGCGGGATGTCGGCGAAGCTCGCCGGCGGGACCGTGCCGTCGTCGCGGGCCATGCCGCTGTCCTGGTAGCCGAGCCAGCGGTGCTCGATGTCGAGGATCTCCTGAGCCGCGGCCATCTCGAGGCGGCGGTACCCGGGGAGGTCGCGCTCGATCATCGCGACGTCGGCGAGTCCGGGGTTCTGGAGGTCGCCGCGTTCGCCTCCTGTGCAGCTCACGACCATGACCTCGGCGCCGAGGCTGCGGTAGTACGCGAGCGTCGCGGCCCCCTTGCTCGACTCGTCGTCGGGGTGGGCGTGCACCGCGAGCAGTCTCATGGTCATGGTGCTCCGCCTTCCGGCTGATCTCCGCGAGGAACGGCCTCGCGACTCGTGACGTGGCGACGCGGTCGGGACGCCGCATCCAGGAAGAGGCAATACGCTTGAGGTGTCGACCTCGAGCCGTCTCGCGCTCCTGGTCAAGCTTAACCGTTCGAACCGGAGCCCGTGACGTGACCCCCTCCCCTCGGAACGCCGCCCCGCACGCGGCCGACTCCCAGGACACCGCACCGCCGTCGGCGGTCCTCCCGGACGCCATCGCGGCCCGGTACGGACGCACGTCCCGGAACCGGGCTCGGGACCGCCGCCTGATCTGGTCCGCCGCGGCCGCGTTCGCCGTCGTCTTCGTCGCCTGGGTCGTCTGGGCGGGCCTCGACGGCAGCCGCCCGAGCATCGAGTCGCGCAACACCGCGCACGAGATCGTCGACGACACCCTCGTCAGCGTCTCGTTCGAGGTCACCGGCCCGCAGGACACCCCGATGGCCTGCTCGGTGCAGGCGCTCAACGAGCAGTTCGCGGTGGTCGGTTGGAAGGTCGTCGAACTGCCGCCGTCGGAGCAGCGCACCCGGAACCTCACCGAACTCGTCCGGACCACGGAGCTCAGCAACACCGGCGTCGTCGACACGTGCTGGGTGGTCGAGGACGGTTCCTGACCCGGAGCACCCCGGCCCGCGCCGCACTCCTGCGGCGATCGTGCGATACTCGATGGACGTACTTCTCACGCCCCGGCATTCCGCCGGGGCGTCTGGCATATGACGGGCGTTTCGGCCGTCGTGTGCGACCCACCATGCAAAGGAGTTCCATCGTGTCCGAGCAGATCCAGGAGACGTTCCTCACCCAGCAGGCCTTCGACCGGCTGCAGGCAGAACTCGAGCACCTCAGCACCACGGGCCGCGAGGAGATCGCCAAGCGCATCGAAGCGGCTCGCGAGGAGGGCGACCTCAAGGAGAACGGCGGTTACCACGCCGCGAAGGACGAGCAGGGCAAGCAGGAGGCGCGCATCCGCACGCTCACGCAGATGCTGCGCGACGCCAAGGTGAGCGAGGCCCCCGAGTCGAACGGCGTCGTCGAGTCCGGCACCGTCATCACCGCGGTCGTCGCGGGCGGCGAAGAGCGCTTCCTGCTCGGCAGCCGCGAGATCGCCGGCAACACCGACCTCGACGTCTACAGCGAGGGCAGCCCGCTCGGGGCGGCCATCCTCGGACTGAAGATCGGCGAGACGACCACCTACGAGGCGCCCAACGGCAAGGAGATCACCGTGTCGATCAGCGCCGTCGAGACCTACACCGGTTCCTGATCCCGGCGGCCGCACCGCGGTCGCCCGGACGTGACGAAGGGCCCCACCGATGCGGTGGGGCCCTTCGTCGTCGAGCGTGGTGTCGTGCCGACTCAGTCGTCGACGATCTGCGGGTCGTAGCCCGCCTCACGGAGGGTCTGCACCACCAGGTCGCGGTGGTCGGGGCCGCGCGTCTCGATGCTGAGCTCGAGCTCGACGTCGCTGATCTGGAGTCCGTGGCCGTGCCGGGTGTGGAGCACCTCGATGACGTTGGCGTTCGCCTGCGCCACGAGTTCGGCCGTCCGCGCGAGCTGTCCGGGACGGTCGGGCAGTGGGATGCGGAGGGTCAGGTAGCGGTCAGAGGCGGCGAGCCCGTGGCTCACCACCCGCTGCAACAGGAGCGGGTCGATGTTCCCACCCGAGAGGATCGTGACCGTCGTCCCGGTCGGCTCGATCTTGCCGGCCAGGATCGCCGCGACCCCGGCCGCCCCGGCCGGCTCGACGACGAGTTTCGCGCGTTCGAGGAGGACGACGATCGCACGGGCCAGGTCGTCCTCGGAGACGGTGACGACCTCGTCGACGAGCGCGCTGATCATCTGGAAGTTCAACTCGCCGGGACGGGCCACGGCGATGCCGTCGGCGATCGTCGGCTGCACGGTGATGGTCGTCGGCGTGCCCGCCTCCAGGGACACCGGGTACGCGGCGGCGTTGGCCGCCTGCACGCCGATCACCCGGATGGTGCGACCTTCCAGGGCCGCCCGCTGCTTCATGACGCCGGCCACGCCGGAGATGAGGCCGCCGCCGCCGATCGGGACGATGACCGTCTCGACGTCGGGCACCTCCTCGAGGATCTCGAGGCCGAGCGTGCCCTGCCCCGTGATGACGTCGGGGTGGTCGAACGGCGGGATGAGGATCGCACCCGTCTCCGCGGCGAACTCGGCGGCGGCGATGAGCGGTTCGGCGACCGTGTGGCCGCGCAGGATGACGTGGGCACCGTAGTCGCGGGTGGCGGCGAGCTTGGGCAGCGGGACCCCGACCGGCATGAAGATGGTCGCGGCGATGCCGAGCTCGCGCGCGGCGAATGCGACTCCCTGCGCGTGGTTGCCGGCGGAGGCCGCGACCACGCCCCGAGCGCGTTCCTCCGGCGTCAGGCTCGACATGCGGTTGTACGCGCCACGGATCTTGTAGGAGCCGGTGCGCTGGAGGTTCTCGCACTTCAGATGCACCGGGACGCCGAGGACGTCGGCGAGGTAGCGGGAGCTCTCCATCGGGGTGCGTTGGACGGTGCCGACGAGGGTGTCCCTGGCACGCTCGAACGCGGCGAGCGACGGGCCGGGGATCACAGGTGCGGTGGTCGTTGAATCGGTCATGGTGTGCGGGGTCCTGGACTTTCTGGGGACGGGGTCGCTGGGAGGTCGTCGCTGGGGTGCTGGGGCTCCTGATCGGCTGGGCGATCCTTGGGCTCGTGGGACGAGCGGGAGCCCGGACGGATTCGCCTGGGGCTCGGGACGGTCTGCCAGATGGCGCCGTCGGCGTCCGGCTCCGGTGGAGCGGTGCCGCCGGTCCGCCAGGTGCCGCTGGCGATGGTGTGGACCATCACGTTGATCACGGCCACCACGGGTACGGCGAACAACGCGCCGGGGATGCCCGCGACGAGCGTGCCGCCGGCCACCGCGAGCACCACGGCCAGGGGGTGCACCTTCACCGCGGTCCCCATGATGAGTGGCTGGAGGACATGCCCTTCGAGCTGCTGCACGAGGAGGACGACACCCAGCATCAGCAGGGCGATCAACGGTCCGTTGTAGACGAGTGCGAGGAACACCGCGACGGCCCCGGTGACGACGGCGCCGACGATCGGCACGAACGAACCCAGGAAGACGAGCACGGCGACCGGGATGGCGAGGGGGACCCCGAGGATGAACGCGCCGAGGCCGATGCCGACCGCGTCGATCGAGGCCACGAGGATCTGCGTGCGCACGTAGTTGCCGAGCGTCCGCCAGCCCGCGCGGCCCGCGCTGTCGACGGCGGGACGTGCCCGCTGCGGGAAGACGCGTACCGTCCAGCGCCAGATCGTCCGACCGTCGATGAGCATGAACAGCAGGCAGAAGAGGGTCAGGAAGACGCCCGTGGCGACGTGGCCGAGCGTCGAACCGATCGACAGCGCGCCGGAGAGGAGCACCTGGCCGTCCTGTTGGAGCGAGTCGAAGGCCTGGGCGATGAAGTCGTTGAGCTGCGCCTCGGTCACGTGCAACGGACTGGCGAGCAGGAAGGCCTTGAAGTCGCCGTAGGCGGTCATGGTGCGGGCCTGCACGGAAGCGAACTGCGAGGTGATCTGCGAGATGGCGAGGAAGATCAGTCCGCTGACCACGGAGAGCGTGCCGACCATCGCGAGCGCGATGGCGAGGCCCTTCGGCCAGCGATGCCGCACCAGGACGTCGACGACGGGCTTCAGCAGCGCCGAGACGAGGACGGCGATGAGCAGCGGGATGACGATGAGGCGGAGCTGCACGACGAGGAAGACGAGCAGTGCGACGACCGCGGCGACCAGGAGGATCCGCCAGGACCATGCTGCGGCCACGCGCATGCCGCGCGGAACACTGCTCGAGCCGCTCAGCTCGGGTTCGCGCACGGGCGTTGTCGCTTCGGGAAGGAAACGTCCCCACCAGGTCTTCGGAGTGTCGTCCGCCATTGCTCAAGTGTAGGGCTGGCACATGCCTGTCCGAGCATGCGGATGACGGGCTCTGTGCCCTCGTCGTGGGCCGCCCGGGTGTCGGCGGCCGGTGCTAGCGTCGGGCCGTGCCCGCTCCCCTCTCCCCTGCTCTCGCCCGACGGATCGCACTCGGTGCGCAAGGCCTCGGCGGGCCACCGCGCACGTCCCCGGCCGGGACCCGCACGCTCCGCTCCACGATCGACCGCCTCGGCCTCCTGCAGATCGACTCCGTCAACGTCTTCGAGCGCAGTCACTACCTCCCGCTCTTCGCGCGGCTGGGCGGGTACGACAAGGGCCTCCTCGACGGCCTGACCCTCGCCGCCGACTCGCCCTACCTGGAGTACTGGGCGCACGAGGCGGCGTTCATCCCCCGCGAGTCGTGGCCGCTGTTCCGCTGGCGGATGGAGGCGAACCGCGCGAAGCATGCGGGCGACGACACCACCTGGGCGAGCCAGAACCCGGAGATGCTGGACTGGGTGCGAGCCCTGCTGCGCGCCGAGGGGCCGTTGAAGGCGAGCGAGATCGAACACGACGCGAACGTCCGACGCGGACCCTGGTGGGGATGGTCCGACGTGAAGCGGGCGTTGGAGGTGCTGTTCCTCTACGGCGAGGTCGTCACGGCCGGACGCGATCGATTCGAGCGCCGGTACGCGCTCGCCGAGCAAGTGCTGCCGCAGCACCTCCTCGACGTGGACGTCGCCCGGCCCGACGCGATCCGCGCGCTCGTCGAACAGGCCGCGGCGGCGCAGGGCGTCGCGACCCTCGCCGACCTGGCGGACTACTTCCGGATCAAGCCGCAGACCGCGGTCCGCCTGGCGGTCGACGAGCTCGTGGACGCCGGCGTCCTCGAGCCGGTCTCCGTCGCCGGTTGGGACCGACGCGGCGGGCCGCATGAGGCCTGGATCCATCGCGACGCCCGTCGACCGCGACGCATCGAGGGGGCGGCTCTGCTCAGCCCGTTCGACCCGGTCGTCTGGTTCCGCGAACGCGCACTGCGGATGTTCGGACTCCACTACCGGATCGAGATCTACACACCGGAGCCCAAGCGCGTCTACGGGTACTACGTCCTGCCGGTCCTGATCGACGGCGAGATCGTCGCGCGCGTCGATCTGAAGAGCGACCGCCAGGCGGGGGTCCTCCGTGTCCAGTCCGCGTGGTTCGAGCGTGGGCATGAGGATGACGTCGCCCGGGGGCTCCGTCCCATCGCCGACGACGCGATCGCGGGGCGCCTCGCGGGGTTGCTCGAGCAGACGGCCCACTGGCAGGGACTCGACGCCGTGGTCGTCGTCGATCGAGGGACGCTCGCGGCTCCCCTGGCCCATGCGGTCGGCACCACGCTCGTCTCCCGTCCACCCGCGTAGGCATGGGCACTACTCCCCATGCTCAGGGGTCGCAATCACTCTCAGGGGATGCACACCGACTGCTAAGTTGATGAGCACCTTCATGGTCCGAAACGAGGGGAACCCGCCCATGAGCAACGACGACACCACACCCGCACAACCCGGCCGACCGAACCCGGACGAGCAGCCGAACCAGCCGTACCAGGGGCAGCAGCAGTCCCCGTACCAGCAGGGTCAGCAGCCGTCCGACAACCCGTACCAGTCGGGCCAGCAGCAGACGCCGAACCCCTACCAGCAGGGCCAGCACACGCCGCAGAACCCCTACCAGTCGGGCCAGCAGCAGACGCCGAACCAGGCACCTCCGGCTCCGTACGGCCAGCAGACCGGCCAGCAGCCGACCGGCGGCCAGAACCCGTACCAGCAGGGCCAGCAGCAGACCGGCGCGCAGAACCCGTACCAGCAGGGCCAGCAAGGCCAGCAGCCGAACGGCCAGTACGCGACGGCGCAGAACCCCTACGCGACGGGCGCGCCCAAGCAGCCGATGGATCCGAAGCAGAAGAAGCGGATCATCATGTGGTCGTCGATCGCCGGTGGAGCGCTCGTCCTCATCGCAGCGGCAGCCATCACGATCGGTGTCCTGAACACCACGGCCTTCGGACCGCAGGCGAAGGTCGAGGAGTACCTCAAGGCCATCGCCGCGGGTGACGCCAAGCTCGCCAACAGCCTCGTGGCCCCCGACCCCTCGATCGTCGGCAGCACGGACGACGCCACGGCGGAGCCCGAAGCCACGAAGGAACCTGAAGCCACCCCCGACCCCGACGAGTCGGCAGCCCCCGACGATGACGCTGACGCCGATGCTGCAGCTCCCACCGCGGTGAAGCCGACGGCGCTGCTCACGAACGAGGTCCTCAAGGCCGCGGACGAGCGCATCAAGGACCCGAAGGTCGGCCGCGTCTACAACCGCAACGGCGAGGCTCGCGTGCAGGTCACGTACGAGCTCGGCGGCAAGAAGTACGAGGACACGGTCACGCTCGAGAGCGAAGGCAAGCAGTTCCTGTTCTTCGACCAGTGGAAGCTCGCGAGCTCGCTCGTCGGCAGCATCAGCGTGTACACCGGTCTCGGCGGCACAGCGTTCAGCGTCAACGGCGTCAACTTCGACGGTGCGGCTGACGCAAGCCTCTTCGCTTACCCGGCCGTGTACACGATCGCGCCGCCGGAGAGCAAATTCCTGCAGGGCGACGCGCAGACCATCACCCTGACCTCGTACACCGCCGGCGAAGGTTCGGCCTTCGTCGACATCGACGTGACGGCCACGGAGGCCCTCACGACCGAGGTGACCAAGCAGGTCGTCGCCATGATCGAGAAGTGCCTCGGCGCCACCACGCTCGACACCGAGTGCGGCGTCATGCCCGACTGGCAGCAGAAGCAGTTCTCGAGCGTCGGTCCGGTCACGTGGACGCTCACCTCTCCCCCGACCGTCGAGGTCGATGAGAGCGGTTCGTACTTCTACACCTCGGCCGGCCGCATCGACGGCTCGTTCGACGCCTCCTGGTACGGCAGCGCCGTCACCGGGCAGCAGGTGTGGGACACGTACCTGAACTTCCCGGGCAAGATCACGATCGACGCCGATGACAAGGTCACGGTGACGTTCGACTCCGACGAGCAGACCGAATAACGGTCCTCGCCTGAACGCCGAATGGGGCGGCACCTCCGGGTGCCGCCCCATTCGTGTGTCCCGGTTCGAAACGCTGACCGGTCCAGACCGCGCCGACAGGAACCAGACGGTGCCCACGAGAACCCGACCTGCCCGTTAGAACCCGTCGCCGATGGTGCTGAGTCGCTTGATGCGCTCGACGAGCGGCGGGTGCGTGCTGAAGAGTCGGGCCACGGCCCCTGGCTTCAGCGGGTCGGCGATCCACAGGTGCGCCATGGACGAGTTCTGCTTCGCCATGGGTCGACCGTAGGCGGCCAGCTTGCCGAGCGCACTCGCGAGGGCCTCCGGGTGGCGGGTGGTGAGCGCGCCCGTCGCATCCGCGAGGTACTCGCGCTGCCGCGAGATGGACAACTGGACGAGCGTCGCGAGCAATGGCGCCACCAGCATGGCGACGATCCCGATGACGAGCATGACGGGGTTGCCGCCGTTGTTGTTGTTGCGGTTGCCGCCGCCCCAGATCGTCATCCGGAGGAGCATGTCCGAGAGGAACCCGATCGCGACCACGAGCCCGAAGACGACCATCGAGACGCGGATGTCGTAGTTGCGGACGTGGCCGAGTTCGTGCGCCATGACGCCCTCGAGCTCGGCGTCGTTGAGGATGTCGAGGAGGCCGGTGGTCGCGGCCACCATGGCGTGCTCCGGATCGCGTCCCGTCGCGAAGGCGTTCGGCGCCGGATCGACGATGAGGTAGACCTCGGGCATCGGTGTACCGGTGGTGATCGCGAGGTTTTCCACGATGCGGTACAGCCGCGGGTGGTCGGCGAGCTCGATGCGTTGCGCGCCCGTCATCGCGATCGCCTGGCGGCCGGCGAAGAAGTACTGGATGCAGGCGTACACGACGGCGACGACCAGGACGATGATCGTGATCGTGAGGTTCTGGTACAGGTATCCGGCCAGCCACCCGAGCCCGCCGATGATCGCCAGGAAGACGATGAAGATCAGGACGGTGTTGCGCTTGTTCCGCGCGATCGCTCGGTACACCGGACGGCGCTCAGGCGATCAGAACTGGACGCGCGGCGGTTCGGCGATCGCCGCGTTGTCGGTGACCTCGAAGAAGTCGCTCTCGGAGAAGCCGAGCCCCTTGGCGAAGAGGTTGTTCGGGAACACCTTGATCTTCGTGTTGAGCTCCCGGACGCCTCCGTTGTAGAAGCGACGCGAGGCCTGGATCTTGTCCTCGGTGTCGACGATCTCCGACTGCAGCTGCAGGAAGTTCTGGCTCGCCTGCAACTGCGGGTAGGCCTCGGCGACCGCGAAGATGCTCTTGAGCGCCTGCTGCATGTGCGTCTCAGCCTCGCTCACCGCGGCCGGCCCCTGGGCGGTCAGCGTCTCGGCACGGGCCTTCGTCACGTTCTCGAACACCGCCTTCTCGTGGGAGGCGTAGCCCTTCACCGCCTCGATGAGGTTCGGGATGAGGTCGGCGCGGCGCTTCAGCTGCACCGTGATGTCGCTCCAAGCCTCCTCGACGCGGACGTTCAGCGTCACGAGCGAGTTGTACGTCACCCAGAAGTAGATGCCGACGATGACGACCAGGGCGACGACGATGAGGACTGGGATCAGCCATTCCATGAGGATGGGCTCCTTGCGAATCGATGGAGAGCGGGTCTGTCCATTCTATCCGCGAGGCGCGGCAACCCTTGGGGACTTCGCAGGAAGCACGCAGCCGCCATGCAGCCAGCGCCTGCGGGCCCCGCTTCGGCGTCACTCGCCGAGGACGCGCGTGAGGTACGGGTTGCCGAACACCCGGCCCGGGTCGAGACGGTAGCGAAGGGCGAGGAAGTCGTCGAAATGCGGGTACGCACCCCGGAGGGAGGAGGCGTTCCGGCCGTGCAGCTTGCCCCAGTGCGGCCGACCCCCGAGCTCCGTCATGATCGCCTCCACGGCCCGGAAGTACTCCCCCGGGTCCTCGCGGAAGAACCGGTGGACGGCGACATAGCCGGTCGCCCGGCCCGAGGCCGTGGACAGCCAGAGTTCGTCGGATGCCGCGACCCGCACCTCGATCGGGAACGAGATCCGCCACCCGCGTTCCTCGATGAGGGCTCGAACCTTGGCGAAGGCGGTCGGCAGCTGCTCGAGCGGGACGGCGTACTCCATCTCGACGAACCGCACCGTCCTGCTGGTCGTGAACACCGCCGTCGACCGGTCGACGAACTCCCGATCACCGACGAGCCGGTCGGCGAGTCGATTCACCCCCGGGACGATGGCGGGCGCCACGGTGCCGACGTTGCAGAGCACGCGGTACACCCCGTTCGCGAGCAGGGTGTCGTCGACCCACCGCTCGAGCGGCCGGAGTGGACGCACCGCGGAATCACCCGGGAGTCGCACGTTCGTCTTCGTGAGGGCGGTCCCGGTGTGCGGGAACCAGTAGAACTCGAAGTGGTCGACGGCGGCGGCCCGAGCGAGCAACTCCGACAGCAGCCCGTCCAGCGGTTCGGGTCGCTCGACGGCGTGCAGCACGAAGGCCGGGACGCACTGCAGGGTGACCTCGACCAGGATGCCCAGCGCTCCGAGACCGAGCGCCAGCGCCGGCAGCAGCGCGGTCTCCTGCTCGTCGTCGGCGGTCAGCAGCTCGCCGTCGGCGGTCACCAGTACCACGCCGACGACCTGCGTGGCGATCCCGCCGAAGGCCGATCCCGTCCCGTGCGTCCCCGTGGAGATCGCGCCGGCGATGGACTGCCGGTCGATGTCGCCGAGGTTGGGCATCGCGAGCCCGTAGGGTTCGAGCAGCCGCGGGACGTCGTGGAGGCGGGTCCCCGCGCGCAGGGTCACCCGGCGACGCTCCCGGTCGACCCGCACCACCCCGGACAACGCGTCGAGTTCGAGCAGCACCCCGGGTGCCACGGCGATCCCGGTGAAACTGTGACCCGCACCGACGGCTTTGATCGGCAGGCCGGCACCGGCTGCCGCACGGATGAGGCGCTGCACCTCGACGATCGACGCCGGGCGTTCGACGCGCACCGGCCGCACCCGTTCGGTGCGCGCCCAGTTCGTCCACACACTCCGACCGCGCATCAGATGAACCCCCGGCCTTCACCGCGGTACGTCGGGAGGACGGCCTCGACCCCGTCGTCGCCGATCACGTGGAACGCGTCGACGCGCTCGCTGAGCTCGCCCGACTTGGTGTGTCGCAACCAGACACGGTCGCCGAGCCGCAGAGCCGCCGCCGCCGCGCCGGAGACCGGCGTCTGGACCTCCCCCGCCATCTCGCGCGGGAGCATCCGCAGGCCTTCGGGCCAGGCGATCACCGGGAGCCGGTCCAGCCCGGGTGGCCCGGAAGCCACCCAACCGCCACCGAGGACGGTCGCGAGTTCGGCCGACGGCTTGCGGACCACGGACAGGCCGAAGGCAGCTGCGGGAGCCGGCGTGAAGGCCCGGTAGTGGTCGAAGAGGTGGCCGCCGAAGACACCGCTGCCGGCGGCGATCTCCGTCACGGCGTCATCGGACGCGGTCAGTTCGAGCGACCCGGTCCCTCCGCCGTTCACGAACTCGAGGTCCGTCACCGCGCGCACCTCGGCGACGACGGCGGCACGCCGCTCCCGGAGCTCCGCCCACGATCGCCGTTGGATCGCGCGGAGGGCGGCCGACCAGGCAGGCCGACCGGCCAGGTCGTCGCCCTGCCCCGCGATCTGCGCCTCGTAGGCCATGACACCCACCAGCCGGAAGCCCGGCCGGCGGTCGACCACCTCAGCGAGCGCCCGGACCGCGTCGGGGGTGCGGAGCGGTGAGCGGCGGACGCCGATGTGGCCGAGCGCCGGCGTGCGGAAGGAGGCGTCGAGCTCGATGCAGACCCGGATCTCGGCGCGCCGCCCCGGTGGCACGACGCTGTCGACGAGGTCGAGGTGCTCGACCGAGTCGATCATGATGGTGACCCTCCGCGCCGCCCGTTCGTCGGCGCCGAGCCGGTCGATCGCGCCGCGTTCCGCGGTCGGGTACCCGACCACGACGTCGTCGACGGTCTCCGCGAGCCAGAGCGCCTCCGCCAGGGAGTACGCGAGGACGCCCTCGTAGCCGGGCTGGCGGAGGAGGGCGTCGATGACGCCGCGCACGCGGATCGACTTGCTGGCGATGCGGATGGGTTTGCCTGCGGCCCGCCGGAGCAGGTCGTGGGTGTTGTACCGGAGCGCCCCGAGGTGCAGGACGGCGGCGGGCGAGTCGACGTGGGCGACTGCGCGTTCGATGCCGCCCCAGTACCGCCTCGGGTCGAGCCACGGCGTCGGGTCGGTCACACGACCGCCCGCGGTCAGTTCGATGGACATCAGCGCACTCCTCTGACTCGGGTGACGGCGATCGCCCCGGCGACGGCACACGCCGCCGAGACGAGGTACAGCCCGGCGAATCCGCCGAGCCACGCGACGAGACCGGCGCCGATGAGCGGCGCGACCGCCTGCGGCACGGCCTGCGCGATGTTCATGATGCCGAGGTCCTTGCCGTGGGACGTGGGGTCCGGGAGCACCTGCGTGGCGAGCGCCTGGTCGACCGACATGAAGCAGCCGTAGCCGAGTCCGATCAACGCGGACGAGACGAAGCCCATCGGCAGCGACGGCCAGATCGCGAGCAGGAGCGCGGCGAGGGCCTGCGACACGGACGCGGCGACGACGAAGGCCCGGCGACGACCGAGCCGGTCGGAGAGGCGGCCGAGCAGGATCGAGGACGCGACCACGAACACGGTGTAGACGATCGTGACGAGCAGGAGGTCGGTCTCCGCGTCGGCGTCGCCGAGCCCGTACAGCAGGAAGTAGAAGAGCAGGGAGGTGCTGAACGCGTTGCCGAGGTTGACGAGCACGCGGCTGAGCATCGTCCAGGCGAAGTCCGGATGCCGGCGCGGTGAGACCCAGAGGCTCTCCACGAGCGTCCGCGGGGTGAGCGGCGCGGGCCGCTCCCCCGCCGGGATCGGGTCGGGCAGGCGGAGGAAGGGCACGACGAGCGCGACGAGGATCGCCGCGAGCGCGAGGTAGCCGACGAACGGCTGGGTGTCGAGGAGGAGGAGCAGGGCGATGCCGAGGATGACGCCGACGGCCTGGGGTGCCGAGATCCATCCGGAGACGAACCCGCGTCGCTCCACGGGGACCTGGTCGGAGATGGTCGCGGTGAGTGCCGCTCCGAGCACGCAGAAGCCGACGATAGCGAGGCACCAGCAGACGCCGATACCGACGACGTCGGTCTGCAGACCGAGCAGCACGAGTCCGAGGGCGAACAAGAGCGTCCCGGCGGCGATCCACGGTCGCCGCCGGCCGTACCGCGACCTGGTGCGGTCGGAGAGGGCGCCGGTCAGCGGGTAGACGACGATGGAGCAGAGCCCCGCGGCCCCCGCGACCAGGCCGAAGGCCACGACGCTGTCCACCCAGTGCTCGGGGGCGAGCCGGGCGTCGATCTGCGCCGGCAGCAGGAGCTGCAAGGGTGCGAGCTGGGCCATCCACACGCCCAACCAGGCGGCGGCGAACGCGGTGACCCAGCGACCGGTGATGCGTCGGTCCACCATGGCGGTACCCGTGCCGCTCATCGTCGTCGCGATTCGGCCTGGGGCTCGAGACC
Source organism: Plantibacter sp. Leaf1 (assembly GCF_001421315.1). NCBI lineage: Bacteria > Bacillati > Actinomycetota > Actinomycetes > Micrococcales > Microbacteriaceae > Plantibacter > Plantibacter sp. Leaf1. The sequence goes on from NZ_LMJX01000002.1 coordinate 946,162, forward strand.
GGGCGTCCGCATGGCGGAGACACTCGGTGGCTCCTGCACCGCGGGGATCCTCGCCATGGCGACCCTTCCAGGTGCGCTCCCGGGTCGTACCGCTCCATCGCCACCGGCCCGCCTGGGGCAGACGACCCAGTCGGGCCAGTATGTCGGACGAGCGGTCGCGGCGCACCTGTCCGAGCCGGGCTCCGGTGCGGATCGCCCGGGAATTGTCGGCCGATCTGGCGAGGGAGGTTGACTTCGCGCGGCGATCTTGGGGGAATGGAGACGGTGACCGGGGAACACGCGCGCGCAGGAACAGGAGTCCGATCGAATCGCTCGATCGGACGCGTCGCGATCCTCCTCACCGGTTTCCTGCTCGCGGGGCTGTGGACGACGACCGTCGCCGCCCCCGCCTGGGCGACGCCCGAACCGCTTCCGGCTCCCAGCCCGAGCGACACCTCGGCGGCCCCGACCCCGCCGCCGCTCGACGGTCCGACGATCACGAGTCCGGCCGCCGGCTCGTTCATCGGCAGCGGGTCGGTCACCGTCACGGGCACGAAGGACACCGGGACCGGCATCCAACTCCAGCTCGGTGACGGCATGGAACCGGCCTGCATCCTGCCGCAGGACGACGGCACCGACTGGTCCTGCTCGGTCGTCCTCCCGGACGGCGGCGGCATCTCGATCACCGCGGTCGAGGTCGGCGCCTCCGAGACCCTGTCCGCGCAGGTCTCCGTGTCCGCGCTCGGCCCGCCCACGATCACGGACGGGACCCCGAGCAACGGTGGCGTCCGCGGCACCGCCTACCCGGGCGCGACGGTGACCGTGCGTGCGGACTCCGGCGCCACCTGCAGCTTCGCGGCGGACAGCTCGGGCAGCTGGTTCTGCGTGCTGGGTGAGCCGCTGCCGGCCGGCGACCTCTCCGTCACCGCCACGCAGCAGGCGTCGTTCACGGGTGGACAGCGTTCCGACGCCTCCGCCCCCGTCGTCCTCTCGATCGATCGGGACGCGCCCGCTCCCCCGGTGATGACCTCGCCGGTCGCCGGCCAGGCGATGCCCCTGGGCGCCTCCACCTACGCCGGCACCGGCGAAGCGGGCGCGACCGTCACCGTGTTCGCCGACTCCACCTCCGTCTGCACGGCGGTCGTCGTCGACGGCTCCTGGACGTGCTCGGGTGCCGGTGTCCCGGCCGGCGCGCACGTGGTCCTCGCCATCCAGCAGGACGCGGCGGGCAACACGAGCGGCGCGAGCACGGCCGTCACCCTCACCTTCGGGGACGCCGCCGGAGCACCCGCCACACCCGCACCCTCCCAGCCGTCCCCGCTGCCGACGGAGGGCGCCTCGCCGGCGCCAGCCCCCGGGAGCCAGCCGCCGGGGACGCAGCAGCCGGCACCCTCACCGAGCGGCGAGCCGACGCCCGGTGCGGCTCCCCCGGTCGGTGGTGGCGGCGGGCTCTGGTCGGGCTCGACGCCGTTCTCCCAGACCCTCTCCTCGACGATCGACGGCCGTGGTCAGCCCGTCTGGTGGCTCGCGGCCCTGCTCGCGCTCGCAGCCGTGGCCCTCATCGCGGTCCCGGCGCGGCTCCTCGCGACCTCGACCGCCGGATGGCTGTCGATGGTCGGCGAACACCGTCGAGCACCCGTGACGGGGCGCAACCGGCCCCGCAGCGAGTTCGAGCGCCCGCCGTCCGTGCCGCTGCCGAGCCGGTCAATCCTCGCCGTCGTCACCACCGTCCTCGCCGCCGGCATCCTGATGTTCGCGCACCCGGTCGTCGGACAGCCGGCCTACCTCCGCCTGTGGTTCGCATCCGTGCTGGCCGTGGTCGTCATCAACGTCGCAGGGCTCCTCGCCCAGCTCGTCGTCGCCCGGCGGTCCGCACTCGGTCCGATGCGGGTCAGCATCCGGAGCGGTGGCCTCGTGACCGTGGGCCTCGTGACCGCGCTGTCGAGACTCTTCGCGCTGCAACCCGCGTTGCTCTTCGCCCTCCTGGCGGACCTTCGCCCAGCTCCGAGCACTGAGGCGTCCGATGACGCCGACACAGCCTCAGGGACCGTCACGCCGGCTCGTGCGGCAGGCGTCTCCACACGGACCGCCGGTCACCTCGCTCTGGCGAGGATCGCCGCCGCCGCCGGGATCGGATCCCTCGCCTGGCTCGTGTCCGCATTGGCCGGCGAGCCGAGCGGCGCCGTCGGCGCCATGGCCGTGGAGGCCGTGAACCTGACCGCGATCGCCGGGATCGGGTCGGCGTCGATCGCGCTCCTCCCCCTGGGTCCGCTGGGCGGTCGCGCCGTCCTCGACTGGTCCAAGCCGGTGTGGCTCGCGAGTGCCTTCCTCGGCTTCACCCTGCTGTTCGGACTCCTGGGTCCGACGGCGACGATGCCCGGCGCCACCGACACCCTCGTCGGGATCCTGCTGGGTGCGCTCGTCTTCGCGGCGATCGGTGCCGGCGCGTGGGCGTGGCGTCGACACATCCGTCCGCTCCTCGACGCGCACTGAGCGTGCCGTGGCGTCCGCGGAGGGCCCGGCTGGACGCGATCGGCAGGTGGACGCTTCGGGAGCGTCAGCCGGCGTCTGCGGCGCGCTGGACGGGCAGGCCGCTGGCAGCCCACTCGGAGATGCCACCGGTGACGTTCACCGCGTCGTAGCCCTGCTGCTCGAGGTACCCCGCGACCCGTGCACTGCGGCCGCCGGAGTGGCACATCACGTAGACCGTCTCCTCGCGCGGGACCTCGTCGAGGTGGTCGAGGAAGGACGACATCGGCAGATGCCTCGCGCCGGCCACGCTCGCGACGGCGACTTCGTCGGCCTCACGGACGTCGATGATGACGGCCTCGTCGAGCTTGCTCAGTTCGGTTGGGGTGATCTCCTGCATCGCATCAGCCTACCCTCGCATCGCTGCCGCGCGGCCTGGTCCGACGGCGGGCAGACGTGAGGGCGAGGTAACCCGAATACCTCGCCCTCACTTGAGGCGTCTAGCAACCGATCGACCAGGAAGCTTGCGGCTTCCGGGACCGGCTCACGGGTGACGCCCCCACTCGAAGGTAGCGGACCGTCGGCCCCTTCCGTGACGTCGACCGCCGTGTCGCGGCCCGGAAGGTGAAAATGGCGACCCCCGTTCGGGGGTGCTCACCGACGGCCGGGAGGGTCAGTGGGCGCTGTCGGGGTCGCGCGGGAGGTGGAGCTCGCCCGGGTCGACGTCCACGTCACCGACGTCGTCCGGCCCGCCCGTACCGGGGGCGACGTTGATCATGCCCGAGGCGATGTCGGGGTCGCGGACGACCGGCTGTCCGTCGTCCTGCTTGGCTTCCGTCTCGGCTTCGCTCGAGGGGCTGTAGGAGCGGTCCTTGGTCGTCTGCTCGTCGTCGTTCAGGCCGGATTCGTTCGGAGTACTCATGCTCAGCACGCTACTGGCCGTCACGGTCCGCACCCGGCCCCTTGCAGGATGGTCGAGAACGTGCAGACCTCCGAGGGCACCGGGACGGTTCGCGTCGGCCGCGATCAGTGCAGGCGGCGGAGCGACGCCGCGGCGACGACCGGCCGGGCCGCCTCGACGTACGCGGAGAGCGTCTCGCGGAGCGCAGCCGCGTTCTCGTCGGTCAGATCGATCTCGTAGTTCTCGCCGTCGATGCCGAAGCGGACGGTCTCCCCCAGTCCGCGCGGGATGTCGGAACCGTCGAGGTCGTCGATGAGCGTCGTGATCGTTCGGGTGGCCATGCGTCCATCCTCCCACCTCACGGAAGGGGATCGTCGTACCCCCGGTGGGGTTCGAACCCACACTGCGGCGATTTTAAGTCGCCTGCCTCTGCCAGTTGGGCTACGGGGGCGTGCCTCTCATCGTATCGAGGCGTGAGACGCCGAGAGGCGCATGTCCCGGCTGACCGATGACATGCGCCTCTCGAAGGACGGAGCGGGACGCTCCAGCCGGACTACTTGCTCGCGCTGACGTCCTCTGCAGGCGTCGCGTAGGCCTGCTCGTCGCCGGCGCCGGTCGGGGCACCTGCGGCGGCGGCGGGAGCCTCCGACGAGGGAGCCTCAGCGGCGGGCGCTGCGGCCTCGGCCGGGGCGGCCTTCGGCTTGCGCTTGACGGGAGCCTTCCGGGCCGGCTTCTCGGCGGCTGCCGGAGCCGCGGGGGCCGCAGCAGGAGCCGCGGCGTCCGCCGGGGGCTTCGGGCGCGACGCGAAGGTCTCGAACGCCTCGCGGGGCGTCTGGACGGCCTGCAGGGAGACGATGTCGCGTCCGAGCCAGAAGTTGTTCCACCAGCCACCGAAGACGCGGAACTTGCGCTCGAAGCTCGGCATGGCCAGACCGTGGTAGCCACGGTGGGCGAACCAGGCCGGAAGGCCCTTGATCGCGAGGTTGCCGGACTGGAACACGCCGACGCCGATGCCGAGACCGGCGACCGCGCCCATGTTCTTGTGGAAGTAGTTCTTCGGCTCCTCGCCACGGAGGACCGCGGTGATGTTCTTCGCGAGGAGCTTGCCCTGACGCACGGCGTGCTGCGCGTTCGGCACGCAGAACCCGCCGACACCGCCGCCGCTGAGGTCGGGGACGGCGGAGACGTCGCCGGCCGCCCAGGCGCCCTCGACGATGTCGTCGTCGGTGCCCACGCGGAGGTCGGCGCGGGTCTTGATGCGGCCACGCTCCTCGACGGGGAGGTCGCCACCACGGACGACACCCGGGTTCGCCATGACGCCGGCGGTCCAGACGATGAGGTCGGACTCGAACGACTCACCCGTGGAGAGCTCGATCTTGCCGTCGACCGCGGACTGCAGCTGCGTGTCGAGGTGCACGAGCGCGCCGCGCTCGGCCAGGTTCTTGAGGACCCAGTGGCTCGTCTCGATCTTGACCTCGGGCATGATGCGCCCCATGGCCTCGATGAGGTGGAAGTGCGTGTCCTCGAAGGAGAGCTGCGGGTAGAACTTCAGCAGCGAGCTGGCGAAGGAACGCAGCTCGGCGAAGACCTCGATACCGGCGAACCCGCCACCGACGACGGTGAACGTGAGCAGGCGGTCGCGCTCGGGACCGGCGGGCAGGTTGGCCGCCTTGTCGAAGTTGGAGAGCACGCGGTCGCGGATCGCGACGGCCTCCTCGATCGTCTTCAGACCGATCGCGGTGTCGGCGACACCCGGGATGGGGAAGGTGCGGGAGACGGCGCCGGCGGTGACGACGATGATGTCGTAGTCGACCTCCCAGGGCTCGCCGATCTCCGGCGTGATCGTCGCCTTCTTCTCGGCGTGGTTGATGCCCGTGACCTTGGCGGTGATCACGTTGGTGGACTTCAGGTGACGACGCGGCGAGACGACCGCGTGACGCGGCTCGATGGAACCGGCGGCGACCTCGGGGAGGAACGGCTGGTAGGTCATGTACGGCAGCGGGTCGACCATGGTGACTTCGGCTTCGCCACGGCGAAGCTGCTTCTCGAGCTTCCAGGCGGTGTAGAACCCGGCGTAACCACCACCGACGATCAGAATTTTGGGCACGGCGAACGATCTCCTACGTCAAGACGATTGGTTCAGATCAATGTCTGAGAATATCGGAACAGAGTACTACTTCCGCAGTACCCGCTTGAAATGCCTGGTAGCGCCTATGACACCGAGCGCCACCAGGCTACCAGTTCCGAGCAGGAGCGCCAGCGGCAATGACCCGTAGAGCAGGGTGCTCGGGGTGGGCAGGAAGGGGTTCGCGCGGACCTCGACGGCCTCGCCCTCCGGGATCGCGGGTGGCTGCGGTTCCGGTGTCGGCCGGTGGAACCCGTCGGCCGGATCGGTGTCCTGCGGAGCACGCCGGTAGAGCGTGATCCAGTCGGACAATTGCTCCTCCGGAGACGTCGACGCTGGCCCGACGGTTGCGCTGACCGCCCGCTCGGCGTCGATGAGACCGGCGCCGTAGATCGGACTCTGGGCGGAATCGCCCACCTGCTTCGCCGTGGCGGTCACTCGCTCGATGGCGTCGGCCGCGCTGAGGTCCGGCCACGCCGAGCGCACGAGCGCGACCAGCCCGGAGACGATCGGCGCCGCGCCGCTCGTGCCCTGCCACTGCACGGAGGAACCGGCCGGCGTCACCCCGACGAGCTGCTCGCTCGGCGCGGCGACCGCGATCGTGATGCCCTGGCTCGAGGCGTCGAAGCTCGCCGAGCCAGTCCGGTCCACGCCCGCGACGGTCAGCACCCCGGGGATCGTGGCGGGGGCGCCGACCTCGACCGTCCCGCTCCCCCGGTTGCCCGCCGCGGCGACGACGACCACGTCGTGCGAGAAGGCGTACAGGAACGCATCGTCCCAACTGGTCGGCCAGTCGAGACTGTTGCGGGTGAGGGACATGTTGATGACGTCCGCACCGTTGTCGACGGCCCACCGGACGGCCGTGGCGATCTGCTCGTCCCAGGGCACGACCGTAGACCCCTCCGAGCCGAACCCGACCGAGATGGAGAGCAGCCGGGCCTCCGGAGCGACGCCGATGACGCCCGCGCCACCCGTCCGGCCGCGGCCCGCGATCATCGACGCGACGAGCGTCCCGTGCTCACTCCCCTCGGACCCAACCGGGGTCCGTCCGTCGGCGCTGCCGAGACCGGAGACGTCGACGCCGCCCGCCACCGCACCGTTCAACTCCGTGGGACCGTCGGCGATCCCCGTGTCGATGACCGCGACGGTGACCCCGGCGCCCTTCGTCGTCTCCCACGCCGTGGTGAACCCGTAGTCGTCGAGCCAGTACTGCATGTCGCGGACGGTGTCCGCCGAGGCCGGGAGTGCCGGTGCGACGACGAGGATGACTGCCACCAGGGCACCCAGCGCGGGGCGCAGACCACGGAGACCACGCGGACGGCGTCCGTGTCGCTCCCCGACGCTCCCCCGCGTGCGACGTCCGTCGCGTGCGGGGGCTATCCCAGACCCGCCTGGCCGTCCGCGCATGCGCAGACCTCCGGGCTCCACGTCGCACGCTCGAGCGCGAGGTCGCCGATGGGGTTGACGCCCGGGCCGGCCGCGAGGGCGTGGCCGACGAGCGCGTGCAGGCATTTGACCCGGACCGGCATGCCGCCGGCGGAGATCCCGTCGATCTCGGCGACCTCGGCGATGGAGGTGCGGTCGGCGAGGTAGGCGGCGTGAGCGCTCGCGTACCCGCTCCGCAGCTCCTCGTCCTCGGCGAGCAGCTCGGTGTACTCGTTCATGACCTGCGTCGCCTCGAGCGAGGACACCGCGGCGGTGGCCGCAGGATGCGTCAGGTAGTAGAAGGTGGGGAACGGCGTGCCGTCGGCGAGACGCGGTGCCGTGGAGACCACGGTCGGGGCACCGCACACACAGCGTGCGGAGATGCCGACGACGTCCCGTGCCGGGCGTCCGAGTTGCGCCGACACGATCTCGACGTCACGCTCGGAGACGGGGCCGAAGGGAGGGGTGCTCATGGTTCCATTATCGCCGGGATCACCGACGTCGCTCGACGTCAGCCTCCGGCGGGCGGCGCGGCGGGTGTCGTCTGCGCGGGCGCCGGTGTCTGCGCCGGGTCGGTGGCGTCGGTCGCGGTCGGTGCCGGCGAGTACCCTGTGGCGACGAGCGAGGCCAGCAGTCCGTCGAGCCAGTCCGACTTCGCGTCGACGAGGGTGTCGCTCACCGGGGTCTCGGTCGTGGGCAAGGACGCCGGGTCGACGTCGTTGATGATGATGTAGCTCACCTCGCCGGGCAGCGCGTAGAACAGGCGGTCGCGGGCCTGCGTCATGACGTAGCTCTGGTCGTTCCACCGTTCGCGCTCCGCCTGCTGGGCGTCGACCTTGGCCTGGGTGTCGGCGACCGAGGCCTGCAGGACCGCGATCTGCTGCCGCTGCTCGAGGAAGGTCTTGAGGTTCGGGGCGAGGACGACGACACCGAGGACCAGGATGCCGAGGAGGAGCACGCTGAACCCCGAGAGGCGGAGGCTCCGCAGCCATCCGCCGGCCTCGGACGGGCGTGCCGGGGCCGTCCTCGTCGATCCGGTCCGCGTCCGCGGGCCCGAGGAACCGGCGGCCGCCGAGCGGGCGGCCTTGGTCGCGGGTCGCGTCGCCTTCGTCGCGGATCGCGCCGGCTTCGCCGTGGCTCCCGCTGCGCGCTTGGACGGCGCGGCGCCCCGCGGCGCGGTCGCCTTGTCGGCTGACGGCCGCCGAGACGCCGACGACCGCTGCTTCGCCGTGCTGGCGGACGACGTCCCGCTCGTCGGCGGCGTGCCCTTCGGCTCGCCTCCGGCCGGCATCGATGGCTTCTTCACAGGCGCCTCCCGCACACGACGAAGGCTCTCAGGGGTGCCGATCGGCACCCCTGAGAGCCTTCAGGTGACGATGCTTAGGCGGTGAACCGGGGGAAGGCGCTGCGGCCGGCGTAGACGGCTGCCTGGCCCAGCTCCTCTTCGATCCTCAGCAACTGATTGTACTTCGCGACCCGCTCGCTGCGTGCAGGCGCACCGGTCTTGATCTGGCCCGCGTTCGTGGCGACGGCGAGGTCGGCGATCGTGGTGTCCTCGGTCTCACCGGAGCGGTGCGAGAGGATCGTGGTGTAGCCGGAGCGCTGCGCGAGCGAGACCGCGTCGAGCGTCTCGGTGAGCGTACCGATCTGGTTGACCTTGACGAGCAGCGAGTTCGCCGCACCCTTGGCGATGCCGTCGGCGAGACGCTTCGGGTTCGTGACGAACAGGTCGTCGCCGACGATCTGGACCTTGGAACCGAGCTCCGGCGTGAGGTGGGCGTACCCGGCCCAGTCGTCCTCGGCCAGCGGGTCCTCGATCGTGATGAGCGGGTAGTTCGCGACGAGGTCGGCGTAGTACGCGGTCATCTCGGTGCTGTTGAGCGCCTTGCCCTCGAACTGGTAGGCGCCCTCCTTGTAGAACTCGCTGGAGGCGACGTCGAGGCCGAGCGCGATGTCGGTGCCGACCGTGAAGCCGGCCTGCTCGATGGCCTCGACGATGAAGTCGAGGGCTGCGCGGTTGTGCTCGAAGTCGGGGGCGAAGCCGCCCTCGTCGCCGAGGCCGGTGGCGAAGCCCTTCGACTTCAGCAGGCCCTTCAGCGTGTGGTACGTCTCGGTGCCCCAGCGGAGCGCCTCACGGAAGCTCGGAGCACCGATCGGCAGGATCATGAACTCCTGGATGTCGACGCCGGTGTCGGCGTGCGAGCCACCGTTGATGATGTTCATCATCGGGACGGGCAGGACGTGGGCGTTGGCGCCGCCGACGTACCGGTAGAGCGAGAGGTCCGCGGAGTCCGCAGCGGCACGGGCGACCGCGAGGCTGGCGCCGAGGATGGCGTTCGCGCCGAGGCGGCTCTTGTTCTCGGTGCCGTCGAGCTCGATCATGGTGTGGTCGACGAGACGCTGGTCGTCCGCCTCGATGCCCTCGAGGGCCGGGCCGATCTCGTCGAGGACGGCGTCGACCGCCTTCTCGACGCCCTTGCCGAGGTACCGTGCGGCATCGCCGTCACGCAGTTCGTACGCTTCGAACGCACCGGTCGATGCGCCGGACGGGACTGCTGCACGACTGACCGTGCCGTCCTCCAGGAGCACCTCGACCTCGACGGTCGGGTTGCCTCGGGAGTCGAGAATTTCGCGAGCGCCTACTGCCTCGATGAGTGCCACTGATGTTCTCCTTGTGGGGATTGGGACGTGGGACGGGTACGACGGCCGCCCGCGCTCAGTCTAGTGACATCGGCTGAACGGGCGCAGGGCCCCGGTCCGTCGACGGGTGACACGCCTCAGCGGTCGAGACGGAAGCTCGAGACGATGCCGTGGTGGTCGCTCCCCTGCGCGTCGCCGACGGCGTTGTGGGTCGCGACCATGCCGCGCACGAACACGTGGTCGAGTCGCATGAGCGGGGTGCCCGCCGGCCAGGTGAGGCCGAACCCGCCCTCGCTCTGATTCGGTTCCGAGACCTCGCTCTGCAACGCGGCGAGCGCGCGGTCGGAGGCGGAGGCGTTGAAGTCGCCCATGACGACGACGCGGTCCCTGGTGTTCGCCGCGACGGCCTCCGCCAGCTCCTCGAGCATCACGTCGCGCTCGGCGTGCGCGCCGGGGCGGGCGGAGTCGGCGTGGATCACGTAGACGCTCACCGCACCCGCCGGCGTCTCCACGACGGCGTTGATCGCCCGATACCAGTCGAGGCCGAGCTTCAGGCCGACCGAGTCCTCGATCGGATACCGGCTCCAGAGGCCGACGGTCCCGGTGACGACGGAGTACGGGTAGGCGGCGTCGAGGGTCGCCGCGAGGGGCTCTCGGTCCTGGTCCTCGATCTCCTGCAGCGCGATGAGGTCGGCCCCGCTCGCCGCGAGCGAGCCCGCGATGACCGCCGGGTCGCCCTCGGGACCGAGGTTCTGGCTGGCGACGGACAGTGAGGCCGCCGCCGGGACGGCTTGCCGCGCATCGCCCAGCGGGACGACGCCCGGCCCGAACAGGAAGCCCCAGACGAGCGTCGGGGCGAGCAGGCCGATGACGGCTCCCGGCGTGCGCGCCACGAGCATCAGGAGGGCGAGGACGGGGAGCACGACCCAGGTCCACGGCAACGCGTTGTCCCACACGAGGCCCAGGCCGAGGACATCCGGCACGAGCGTGTGTGCGGCCGTGAGGAGCGCGAGCGGGACGCCCACGAGCAACGCGATCGTGGTCGCCTTGCGACGGACACGACCGACGCCGCGGCGGACGGGGACGGCCGTCTCCGGCGCGCGGCGCGAGCGCGGCGGGGAGGCCATGGCGGTCATCGGAACCAGTTCTTCGGTCGAGGGGTCGTGAGCGGGCGTCCACCTCGCGGTGCGGTTCCGTCGGAATGCTCCATCCTGCCCCGAAGAGCTGGGCAGGCGCTCGGAAGCGCGCCGTGCGTCGCGGACCTCGTCGCGCGGAGGCTCAGTCGAGCGGCTTGAACTCGAGCGACTCGCGCGTCGAGTCCGCCGCCACGAAGGCGAAGGAACCGAACCCGGCCGCCGTCACGCGCTCGAGGAGCGCTCGGAGGTTCTTCACCCGCGCCTCGAGGCGGACGCGGCGACCCTCGGCGACGAGTCTCGCCTTGAGCGCGACGAGCGTGGCCGGGGCCACGTCGCGGTCGTGCACGAGGACGACGGACTCCCCGGCGGCGTCGCTCGGGAGCTCGACGAGGTCCACGATGCGCTCGAACCCGATCGAGAACCCGGCGGCGGGCACGTCCTGACCCAGGAAGCGACCGATCATCCCGTCGTAGCGGCCGCCACCACCGAGCGAGTATCCGAGATCCGGGTGGGCGATCTCGAAGATCGCACCCGTGTAGTAGCCCATCCCGCGGACGAGGAAGGGGTCGAAGACGAGGGGGTTCGCGAACGGGTCGGCCGGCTGACCCTGGAGCGGGCTCGCCGCGGCAACGGCCTTGCCGAGCGCGTCGAGCTCCGCCACCACGGTGTCGTCCGCGCCGGCCGGCAGGGCCTTCCGGATCGCGCGTTCGCCGAAGGTGTTGAACTCCATCGTCTGCGGACGGGAGAAGAAGGCCTCGAGGGCGTCCACCGCCGCTTCGTCGACACCACGTCCGCGGAGTTCGGCGACCACACCCGCCTCGCCGATCTTGTCGAGCTTGTCGATCGTGATGAGCACCTGCGCGTGCGTCTCGGCGGGGAAGCCCAGGGCGTCGAGCATGCCGATCAGCAGGCGGCGGTCGTTGATGCGCACCGTGGACCCGGTGATCCCGAGTTCGACCAGGGTCGCGAGCGTCGCGGTGATGAGCTCGGCCTCGGCGAGGTTCGAGGCTTCGCCGATGATGTCGATGTCGCACTGCACGAACTGGCGGTACCGGCCCTGCTGCGGGCGCTCGCCGCGCCAGACCGGCGCGATCTGGATGGAGCGGAACACCGGTGGCAGCTCCGCCCGGTGCGAGGCGTAGAACCGCGCGAGCGGCACCGTGAGGTCGAACCGCAACCCGAGGTCGGTGAGCTCGGTCTGGTTCTCGGCCGCGGCCACGATGGCCTCAGGCGTGAGCTTGCGCCGGAGGATGTTGAACGCCATCTTCTCGTTGTCGCCGCCGAGCCCGGAGTGCAGGCGGTCGTACTCCTCGACCACCGGTGTCTCGATCTCGTCGAAGCCGTGCGCGGTGAACACCCGGCGGATGGTGCCCAGCGCGTGCTCCCGACGGGCCTTGTCGGCGGGGAGGAAGTCACGCATGCCGCGCGGCGGGTTCACTGGAGCAGCCATGCCTCAATTCTGGCACGGCGCCGACGGTGTCCAGTGAGGGTGTGACCGGCGATCAGCCGTCCCGGTCGGCCGTCGTCGGTGCCGCACCGGGGCGCTCGGCGTCGAGGACCCGTGCACTGAGCCGACGGACCGCGGTGCGCAGCGCCCGCTCGGCGTCGAGCCCGTCGGCCTTCGCTGCGGCGACCACGGCGAGGAGGTGGTTGCCGAGGGCGTCCTCGTCGGCGAACCGCTCCGCCTCTGGCTCCGGCCGCACGCCGAGCGAGGCGGCCCGGCCGAGCACCTTGTCGGCGAGGGCGAGCGAGGGCATCGCCTGTGGGATCCCCTCGAGGGCGCTCGCCCGCTGCGCCTTCTCGGTCGCCTTCGCGGCGTTCCAGACCCGCAGGACGTCCTCCGGGGTCGGTGCCTGCTCGTCACCGAAGACGTGCGGGTGCCGGTGGACCATCTTGCGGGTGACCGCTTCGGCGACGTCGTCGAAGTCGAACGGTGCGTCCGGGTCGCGTGACGCGATCTCCGCGTGGAAGACGACCTGCCACAGCACGTCACCGAGCTCCTCGACGAGATCCTCGCGCGACCCCGCCTCGACGGCTTCGACGAGTTCGTAGCTCTCCTCGATCAGGTACGGGACGAGCATCCGATGGTCGATGCCCTGCGTCCACACGCACCGGTCGCGGATCTGGCGCATCGCGTCGACGAGGCGCGCACCGGAGGTGTCGCCGACAGGCACACTGCTCATCGGCGCGGTCCGCCGAGACGAGCGTCGCCCGCGCGCCCGGTCCGGGACAGCAGCCGTACGATGCGGTCCCTGGCTTCGGTGAACGGCGGATAGACGAGCGACAGGGTGTCGGGCGAGAGGGGCTTGGAGAACACCGCCTTGGCGTGGCTGAACGTGTCGAAGGAGTGGCGACCGTGGTACGCACCCATCCCGCTCGCTCCCACGCCACCGAACGGCAGTCCGGGGACCATCAGGTGGGCGGCCGGGACGCCGAAGGCGAGTGCCCCGGACGAGGTGTCCCGGGTGAACCGGCGACGGGTGGTCGCGTCGTCGCTGAAGACGTAGAGCGCGAGCGGCTTCTCCCCCGCGCGGATGTGGGCGATGGCCTGCTCGAGACCCGACACGTGGAGGATCGGCAGGATCGGCCCGAAGATCTCCTCCTGCATGATCGCGGCGGACGCGTCGACGCCGTTCACGACCGTCGGGGCGATGTACCGCTGAGATGCGTCCACCACACCGCCGATGACCGGTTCCAGCCCGTCGAGGAGGCCGCTGACCCGCCCGAAGTGTCGGTCGGAGATGATGCGACCGTAGTCGGCGTTCCCGGCGGGATCGGCGCCGTAGAGGTGCGCGACCGCATCGCGCAGGTACGGGACCAGCCGGTCGGCCACGGATTTCGTGGCGAGCACGTAATCGGGGGCGACGCAGGTCTGTCCGGCGTTCATGAGTTTGCCCCACATGATCCGTCGGGCGGCGTCCGCGAGGTCGACCGTGTCATCGATGTAGACCGGCGACTTGCCACCGAGTTCGAGGGTGATCGGCGTCAGGTGCTCCGCCGCCGCCCGGGCGACGACCCGCCCGACGGGGGCCCCTCCCGTGTAGAAGACGTGGTCGAACCGTTCGGCGAGGAGGGCGGTGGCGACCTCCGCATCGCCCTCGACGACCGCGACCGCGCGGTCGTCGAGGTACTCGGGGAGCAGCCGGGCGAGCGCCGCGCTCGTCGCGGGGGCGAGCTCGCTCGGTTTCAGCAGGACGGCGTTCCCGGCGGCGAGCGCTCCGATCATCGGGCCGAGGGACAGTTGGACCGGATAGTTCCACGGCCCGATCACGAGGACGACGCCGACCGGCTCCGCCACGACCGACGCGGAGGCCGGCGCGAGGGTCAGCGGCACGGCCACCCGCCGCGGCTTGACCCAGCGCTTCAGGTGCTTCAGCGTGTGGTCGAGCTCACTGATGAGGAGACCGATCTCGGTGATCTGCGCCTCCGTGCCGCTCTTGCCCAGGTCGGTGGCGAGCGCCCGCTCCAACTCGTCCCCGCGCTCGAGCAGCAGCTGCTTCACCGCACGGAGCTGCCGGATGCGCCAGGCGAGGGGCTTCGTCGCTCCGCGGTCGAAGGCCTGTCGGAGCCGGGCCACGGTGTCGGCGACGACCGTCTCCGGGTCTTGGATCGTCCGGGTACTGGTCGCCATGGGTTCCTCCGACTCGACGGGATCGTGCGCCCCAGCATACGTCCGCCGACCGATCACCCGCGGGGCGGGACGGCTGCCTCATCGACGCCGGCTGCGGCGAGGAAACGCCCGACCCCGGCCGCGATCTCGGGCGATCTCGTGTGGTGCAGGTAGTGGTCGGCGTCGAGCGGGACGACCTCGCCGCGGATGACGCTCGCCGCCTGGTCCTCGTGCAGCGGGAGCCAGCCCTCCACCGTCGGGTTGTGGCGTTGCACGAACAGCAGCACCGGGAGGTCGCTCGGGAAGGTCTTCCCCTTCGCCGCGCGGAAGTTCGCCGCGATGCGGGACATCTCGTCCGACGACGTAGCACTCGAGGTGTTCCGCTGCGAGATCATCCCGAGCTGCTCCCGGGTGTGCCGCTCGTAGGGCGGATCCGGGTACGGGTCTCCCGACAGAGCCGTGACGAGACGGGTGATACCGAGCGCCTTGGCCGCGCGCAGGGCGTCGACCGGCAGGGCCGCGTCCATCCCGGGCTGGTCGGGGACGCTGCTGTCGATACCGACGAACGCCGTCACCTCGTCACGGAACCGCTCGACGTAGTCCAGTGCGTAGATCCCGGCGATGGAGTGCCCCATGAGCATGTACCGGTCGATGCCGAGCGCGGAGACGGCCTCGTGGATCTCGGAGACGATGTTCGTGGTCGTGCGGGGCACGTCGGTCTGGTCGCTGAGCCCGTACCCGAGCGGCTCGACGACGACCACCCGATACGTCGCGGACAGCTCGTCGGTGAGCGGCGAGAAGTCGAGCACGGGCGAACCGGTGCCGAAGCCCGGCAGCAGGACGATCGTCTGCTGGCCCTCCCCCGCCACCTGGACGTTCATGCGTCTGCCGTCGACCTCGACCCGCTGCCCGTAGTCCTCGATGCGCGTGGCCTCGGAAGCCGATGCGGCGGTGTTGACGATGGTGGTCGTGAGGAGCCCGGCGAGCACGAGCGCGACGAGCGACACGACCCCCGTGAGGACGATGCGGAGGAACTTCTTCATCCCTCCACGCTAGGAATGAACGACACCTGTCGGATCAGCCGCGGGTGCCGATCTCGTCGTCCCGAAGTCCCATCAGGACCGCGGCGTCTCGGCCGCAGGTACCTCCGGCAGCGGGTAGATCGCGTTCAGGAACTGCTGCACCCACGCGATGAGGTCCGTGTCGGCCAAGGCTTCATCACCCACCCGCGGCAAGGGCACGATGACCGTGTTCGTCTGAGCCAGGTACTTCGCACCGGGGTACATGCGACGCAACCGGGTCTGGATCGAATCCGGCAGATCCGCGGGCGTGACCCGGAGGTTCGGCCCCACGGCGATGAGGTCGCTGAGTCCGGAACGCTGCGCCCGCTGCCGCAGCCGTGAGACCGCCACGAGCGTGCTCACCTGCGCCGGCGGTTCGCCGTAGCGGTCGGTGAGCTCGTCGATGACGAGGTCGATCTGGCCGTCCTTCGCGGCGGGACCGGAGGCGGCGGACAGCTTCTGGTAGGCCTCGAGCCGCAGGCGCTCGCTGTCCACGTACTCCTCGGGGATGTGCGCGTCGACCGGCAGTTCCAGCCGGAGTTCCGTCTGGCCCTCGGCGACGTCACCGCGGAAGGTGGACACGGCCTCGCCGATCATGCGGAGGTAGAGGTCGAACCCGACACCGGCGATGTGCCCCGCCTGCTCGCCACCCAGCATGTTGCCGGCGCCCCGGATCTCGAGGTCCTTGAGCGCGACCTGCATGCCGCTGCCGAGCTCGTTGTTGGCCGCGATCGTCGACAGGCGGTCGTGGGCGGTTTCGGAGAGGGGCTTGTGCTCGTCGTAGAGGAAGTACGCGTAGGCGCGCTCGCGACCGCGCCCGACCCGCCCGCGGAGCTGGTGCAGCTGACTCAGGCCGTACTTGTCGGCGCGGTCGATGATGATCGTGTTCGCGTTCGAGATGTCGAGGCCGGTCTCGATGATCGTCGTGCAGACGAGGACGTCGAAGCGGCGCTCCCAGAAGTCGACGACGACCTGTTCGAGTGCGGCCTCGCCCAGCTGGCCGTGCGCGATCGCGATCCGCGCCTCCGGGACGAGCTCGGCGAGGTCGGCCGCGACCCGGCTGATCGACGACACACGGTTGTGGACGAAGAAGATCTGCCCCTCGCGGAGGAGTTCGCGCCGGATCGCCGCCGAGACCTGCTTGCCGTTGTACGGCCCGACGAACGACAGGATGGGGTGCCGGTCCTCCGGCGGCGTCGCCAGGGTCGACATCTCCCGGATGCCGGTGACGGCCATCTCGAGCGTGCGCGGGATCGGCGTCGCGCTCATCGCCAGGATGTCGACGTTCGTCTTCAGTTTCTTGAGGGCGTCCTTGTGCTCGACGCCGAACCGCTGCTCCTCGTCGATGATCACGAGACCGAGGTCCTTGAAGTGCACCTTGTCGGTCAGCAGGCGGTGGGTGCCGATGATGACGTCGACCGTGCCGTCCGCCAGTCCGGCGAGCGCCTCCTTCGCCTCCTTGTCGCTCTGGAACCGGCTGAGCGGTCGGAGGTGCACCGGGAATCCGGCGAAGCGCTCCTGGAAGGTCTCGAAGTGCTGCTTGACGAGCAACGTCGTCGGCACGAGCATCGCGACCTGCTTGCCGTCCTGGACCGCCTTGAACGCCGCCCGGACGGCGACCTCCGTCTTGCCGAACCCGACGTCGCCGGACAGGAGGCGGTCCATCGGGATCTCCCGCTCCATGTCGGCCTTGACCTCGTCGATGGTCTGCAGCTGGTCGGGCGTCTCCGCGAACGGGAACGCCTCCTCCAGCTCGCGCTGCCACGGGGTGTCGGGCCCGAAGGCGTGCCCCTTCGACGCCATGCGGGCCGAGTACAGCTTGACGAGCTCGACCGCGATGTCGCGGACGGCCTTGCGCGCCTTGCTCTTGGCCTGGGACCAGTCGCTGCCGCCCATCTTGCTGAGCTGCGGGGCCTCGCCGCCGACGTAGCGCGTGAGGAGGTCGAGCTGGTCGGTGGGGACGAGCAGTTTGTCGCCCGGGTACCCGCGTTTCGACGGCGCGTACTCGAGCACGAGGTACTCACGCGTGCTCTTCACGGGGTTGCGGCCACCGCTCGAGACCTCCCGTTGGGTCATCTCGACGAACTTGCCGATGCCGTGGGTCTGGTGCACGACGAAGTCGCCCGAGCGCAACTGCATCGGGTCGACGACGTTCTTCCGGCGGGTGGCGAGCTTCTTGACGAGTCGCGAGTCGTAGCCGGCGGTCCGCCCGTAGAACTCGGTCTCGCCGAGCAGCATGAGCTTCGAGGGTTCGAGCTCGAAGCCACCCTCGACGTCGGCCTGCAGCAGGTAGGCGACCCCGGGCTCGGGGTCGGCGGGCAGCTCGTCGACCATGCGTGCGGCGATCTCGTGCTCGGCGAGGACGTCGGCGGCTCGCTCGACGAGGCCGACCCCGCGCGCGGCGACGATGACCGTCCAGCCCTCACGGACGCGGGCGGCGACGTGCTCGATCGCGCCCTCGACGTTGCCGTGGAAACTCGGCACCGTGTCGCCCTCGACCGTGACGGTGAGCAGTTCGTCGAGTTCGAGGTGCTCGGGGAGCGTCTCGACGTCGGGCCCGGCACGGAAGCCGCTGAGGGTCCACCACGGGTGGTCGGGGGCCGGAGCCCCTGGCGCACTGAACGTGACGGAGTCCTTCAGCGCCCCGAGCGACATGAAGTCGCCGGACGCGAGGTCGATCGGCGCGTTCGCCCCCACGGTCGCCGCGCTCCAGGCGGCGGCGAGGAACTCGCGGTTCGTCTCGGCGAGGCTGATCGAGCGCGTCACGACGCGCTCCGGTGAGACGACGGCCACGGCCGCGCCGTCCGGCAGGTAGTGCGTCAGCGGCACGAGGCGGTCGACGAGCGCCGGGGTGAGCGACTCCATGCCCTCGACGGCGATGCCCTCCGCGATCTTCTCGAGGATGCCCGTCAGGCTCGGGAACTCGTGCTGCATCTCCGCGGCGCGCTGCCGGACGGCCGGGCTGAGGAGCAGCTCACGCGACGGCGGCAGGCGGATGGCGTCGACCGGCTCGGGCAGCGAGCGCTGGTCGGCCACCGAGAACGCCCGGATGCCGTCGACCTCGTCGCCGAAGAACTCGACCCGGTAGGGGTGGTCCGCGACGGGCGGGAAGACGTCGAGGATGCCGCCGCGCAGCGCGAACTCGCCGCGCCGGGACACCATGTCGACGCGGGTGTACGCCAGCTCGACGAGCCGGAGGGCGATGGCGGCCAGGTCGTGCCCGCGGCCTCCCTGGACGAGCTCGATCGGAGCGGTGTCGGTGAGGTTGTCCGCCACGGGCTGGAGGGCCGCTCGGACCGACGCCACGAGCAGGAACGGACGCTCGCCGGTCCAGGCGCCGAGCCGCCGCAGCGCCTCCAGACGTCGTCCGACGATCTCCGCGCTCGGGCTGAGGCGCTCGTGCGGCAACGTCTCCCAGGCGGGGAACTCCACGATCTCGGCTTCGGGCATGAGGTCGCTGAGCGCGGAGCGGAGTCGCTCCGAGTCGCGGCCGGTCGCCGTCACGACGAGGGCCGCCTGGGATGCACCCTGGCGACCGCGTTCGTCCATGAGCGCCGCGAGGAGCGGGGCACGGAGGCCGTCGATCACGGAGAAGTCCGCGCTCTTGCCCGCGTACGCGAGGGCGTCGTCGATCGTTGCGGCGCGCCGAAGCGCGTGAGTCAAACCCTGAAGCGTCACCGGGACAGCCTACGCCGAGCCACCGACACCGGTGACCGGACGGGCCCGTCCGCCACCGCTGTCAATCGGCTGCGGACGACGCCCCATGCGACGTCCCGGTCCGCCTGACGCGCCATGATTGAACCATGACCAGCACGGAGCCCCGGCCCGACCAGTACGCAGCGGTGGAGCCGGTTCGCGGCTTCCCCCTCCCGCCGATCCGGCAGCCGATCCGCCGGATCGGCGCACGGACGTTCGACTTCTCGAAGCAGGTCGCGGTCATGGCGATCATCAACCGCACCCCCGACTCCTTCTTCGACCAGGGCGCGACGTTCTCGCTCGACCGCGCCGTCGAGGCGGCGGTGACGGCCGCGGAACAGGGCGCGGACTGGGTCGACATCGGCGGCGCGAAGTTCGCCCCCGGTCCGGAGATCCCGGCGGCCGAGGAACTGGACCGCGTCCTCCCGGTGGTCGAGGCCCTTGCCGCTCGCAGCGACGTCGTGATCTCCGTCGACACCTTCCGCCCCGAGGTCGCCGCCGCCTGCATCGCGGCCGGCGCCTCCGTGATCAACGACACGACCGGCATCCACGATCCGGCACTCGCCGACGTGGTCGCCGCGAGCGAGGCGACGCTCGTCATCACGCACAGCCTGGCGAAGCCCCGGCAGCCGCACCCTCGACCGCACTACGACGACGTCGCGCGCGAGGTCGCCGCGTTCCTCGCCGACCGGGTGGAGCTCGCGATCGCACACGGCGTCCCCGAGTCCCGACTCATCGTCGACCCGGGCCACGATCTCAACAAGACCACCGTGCAGACGCTCGAACTGACCCGCCACCTGGGTGAGATCGCCGCACTCGGCTTCCCGACGCTCGCCGCCGTGTCGAACAAGGACTTCATCGGCGAATCCCTGGACCGCCCGAAGACGGAGCGCCTCGAGGGGTCACTCGCCGCGGCGACCGCCTGCATCCTGCTCGGTGCTCGCATCGTGCGCATGCACGCCGTGCCGGAGTCCATCGCCGCCGTGCGCATGGTCGAGGCGATCCTCGGCTTCCGCGCGCCGGTCGCGCCCGTCCACAACCTCTGACCCACACCCCTCGAGGAGCCCGATGAGCACCCCCACCATCACCAGTCTCGTCCCCGGACGGGACGAGGCCATGTCGATCGACGACCTCGTGGCCGCGTACACCGTCGACGATCGCGCCGCCACGACGGTCCGCGTCAACTTCGTGGCGAGCCTCGACGGCGGCGCGACCGTCGACGGCGTCTCCGGAGACCTCGGCGGACCGGCCGACAAGGTCGTGTTCGACATCCTGCGCCGGCTGGCGGACGTCGTCCTCGTCGGAGCGGGCACGGTACGCGACGAGGGGTATGGGGCGATGCGCCTCGACGTCGACGCCGCGACCTGGCGGGACGAACACGACCTCCCGTTGCACCCCGTGTTCGCGATCGTCTCCGGTTCGCTCGACCTGGACCTCCGCTCGGACGTCTTCACCCTCGCTCCCGTCCGCCCGCTCGTCGTCACGACGGATCGGGCCGACCCGGCGAAGCGCGTGGCGATCGAAGCGGTCGCCGACGTCGTCGTGTGCGGCGACGAGCACGTCGAACCGGCGAGGGTGGTCGAGGCGCTCGCGGAACGCGGCCTGCGGCAGATCCTCTGCGAGGGCGGGCCGGCGCTGTTCGGCTCGTTCATCGACGCCGACGCCGTCGACGAGTTCTGCCTGACGATCAGCCCGACCCTCGTCGGTGGCCAGAGCTCGCGGATCTCGGCCGGGCCGTCGCCGGCGGCGCCGCGCGGGTTCCACCTGCAGCACCTCCTGCGTTCGGAGGACCTGCTGCTCTCCCGGTACGTGCGAGCCCGACCGACGTCCACGCCGGAGTCGTCTACCCGGTGACCCGGCCCCGGGACACCACCGTGGCTCCGACGACCCCGCAGCTCGCGGGAGTCAGGCCCCGTGGAACCGGGTCTGGGCCGCCAGCAGCCCTTCGGACACGAGGAGCTCGACCGCGTCCGCCCCGTCCGAGACGAGCATCGGAAGCTGCTCCCGCTCCGTCCCCGCGAAGTCCTTGAGGACGAAGTCGGCTGCGTCCTGACGGCCGGGCGGGCGGCCGATGCCGACGCGCACCCGCGAGAACTCCGGGGTCTTCAGAGCCGCAGCGATGTCGCGGATGCCGTTGTGGCCACCGTGGCCGCCGCCCTGCTTGAGCTTGATGGAGTCGAACGGGATGTCGAGCTCATCGTGGACGGCGATGACGTGGTCGGGCTCCACCGAGAAGAACTGGGCGAGCGCCGCGGTCGGCCCACCGGACAGGTTCATGTAGCTGTTCGGCTTCGCGAGGATGAGCTTCGGACCGCCGGGGACGAGTCGTCCCTCCGCCACGCGGGCGTTGCCCTTGTGGCTCTTGAAGGTGCCACCGATCCGCTTCGCGAGTTCGTCGAGGACCATCTGTCCGACGTTGTGCCGGTTGCGGGCGTACTGCTCGCCAGGGTTGCCGAGCCCGACGACGAGCCATGTGTCTGCAGCCATGCTGCCTTCCTGATCGAACGCCTCGGTACGCCCGGTGAGACCGGCCAGAAACCGAGCGAACCTGCCGCCTGCCATGCCCCGAGACTATCGGGGCCGGCGGGCGACAGGTTCGTCTGCTGGGGTGGTGACTACTCTGCGGCCTCGGCTGCGGTCTCCTCGGCGGCGGCCTCAGCGGCCTCCGTCTCCTCGTCGGCCGGAGCGGACGGCACGGTGATCGCGACGATGAGGACGTCGGCCTCGGTGATGAGCGACGCGCCCTTCGGGAGCTCGAGGTCGCCGGCCAGGATCTGGGCGCCCTCTTCGAGGCCCTCGACGCTGATGGTGACGCGCTCGGGGATGTGGGTGGCCTCGACCTCGAGGCTGACCGTGGTGGCGTCCTGGTTGAGGATGGTGCCGGCAGCGGACTCGCCCTCGATGGTGACGGGGATGTCGACCTGGACCTTCTCGCCCTTCTTGACGACGATGAGGTCGAGGTGCTCGATGATCTGGCGCACCGGATCCTTCTGGACGTCCTTCACCAGGGCGAGCTGGCCCTTGCCGTCGATGTCGAGCTCGAGGACCGCGTTCGACTTGCGGAGGATGAGCAGCATCTGGTGGCCGGGCAGCGAGACGTGCACGGGCTCGGTGCCGTGGCCGTAGAGCACGGCCGGGATCTTGCCGAGGGCACGGAGCTTGCGGGCTGCGCCCTTACCGAACGATTCGCGGAGTTCCGCGGCTACCTTCAGGTCTTCAGACATGATGTTCTCCTCACGGGTCTTGCACCCGGTTGGTCGTGCCGCGACGCTGCGCGGCGGAATGGATGAGTCAACTCGAACGCGTATCTGCGTGAGGAAAAGCCGGAAGCCAGACCACCGCGTCGATCACGGAAGCTGCCACGGGCCGCTTCCCTCGCCGAAGTTCAATGGGAGAGTCTACCGCACGGCCTGGAGGCCCGCGACCGCCTCGTCCACGATCTCGTCGACGGTCGCGTCGACGTCGACGATGAACCCCGGCTCGTCGGCGTCGAGCTCCTCGAGCAGCGCGAACTGCGAGTCGAGCAGCGACGGGGGCATGAAGTGCCCGCTCCGGCCCTCCATGCGGCGGCCGAGCACCTCGCGCGAGCCGTGCAGCAGGACGAACCGCACGCCCGGCGCCTCCGCGAGGATCGCCTCGCGGTACACACGGCGGAGCGCCGAGCAGGCCATCACGAGCCCGGTGTCCTCGGCGTCGGCGAGCGCCTTGCCCACGAGGGCCAACCACGGCCACCGGTCGGGGTCCTCGAGCGGTGTCCCCGCCGCCATCTTGCGGACGTTCTCGAGCGGGTGCAGCGCGTCGGCGTCGACGAACGGCACACCCAGCCGATCGGCGATGAGGACGCCCGTCGTGCTCTTCCCGGACCCGGACACGCCCATGACGACGACGAGCGGTGCATTCACACGGAACCCCCTGCGGTCTCCGGCCGGTGACCGGTGGCCGGCTCGTCCGACCAGGACAGCACGATACCCGACCGCCGTCGGAGCCCACCTGATCGACCCGGGACCACACCGCCCTCGGAGGTCACTGAGAGGTGCGGGAACACCTCCCTTTGCTACGGTTGCAGCACGGGCCGTGCCCGGATCGACGAGGGCGTCACTGCTGTCACACCGCCGCCGGATCGAGCCCCGAGCACTCGGAACGCCTCCCGCATCACCCACTCTGAAGGAGAACCACATGGTGAACACCGCCGAAGCGCACGCCAACATCGGCGTCGTCGGTCTGGCCGTCATGGGCAGCAACCTCGCTCGCAACCTGGCGAGCCGCGAGGGCAACACGGTCGCCGTGTACAACCGCTCCCCCGAACGCACCGAGCTGCTCGTGTCCGAGCACCCCGAGGCCGGTTTCGTGGCGTCGAAGACCATCGAGGAGTTCGCCGCTTCGCTGTCGAAGCCGCGGACGGCGATCATCATGGTGCAGGCGGGCAAGGGCACCGACGCCGTCATCCAGCAGCTCACCGAGGTGTTCGAGCCGGGCGACATCATCGTCGACGGCGGCAACGCGCTCTTCACCGACACCATCCGTCGCGAGCACGCGGTTCGCGAGACGGGCATCAACTTCGTCGGCGCCGGCATCTCCGGTGGCGAAGAGGGCGCCCTGAAGGGTCCCTCGATCATGCCTGGCGGCTCCGCCGAGGCGTGGGAGACCCTGGGCCCGATCCTCAAGTCGATCGCCGCGGTCGCCGAGGGCGAGCCGTGCGTGACCCACGTCGGCACCGACGGCGCCGGTCACTTCGTGAAGATGATCCACAACGGCATCGAGTACGCCGACATGCAGCTCATCGCCGAGGCCTACGACCTCATCCGCCGTGGGACGGGCAAGTCGCCCGCCGAGATCGCGGAGATCTTCGCCGAGTGGAACCGCGGCACCCTCGAGAGCTACCTCATCGAGATCACCGCCGAGGTCCTCAAGCAGGTGGACGCCAAGACCGGGCAGCCGCTCATCGACGTCATCCTCGACCAGGCCGGCGCCAAGGGCACTGGCGCCTGGACGGTGCAGACGGCCCTCGATCTCGGCATCCCCGTGTCCGGCATCGCCGAGGCCGTGTTCGCCCGCTCGCTCTCGTCGAAGCCGGCGCAGCGCGCCGCGGCCCGCGAACTCGCCGGCCCCTCCGAGGAGTGGACGGTCGCCGACCCCGACCAGTTCGTCGAGGACGTGCGCCAGGCGCTCTACGCCTCGAAGATCATCGCCTACTCGCAGGGCTTCGACGAGATCGTCGCCGGCGCCGAGCAGTACGGCTGGGACATCAAGAAGGGCGAGATCGCGAAGATCTGGCGCGGTGGCTGCATCATCCGTGCGCAGTTCCTCAACCGCATCACGGAGGCCTACGAGGAGAACCCCGAGCTCGTCGCCCTCGTGACGGCACCGTACTTCAGCGACGCCGTCGCCGAGGCGCAGGACAGCTGGCGTCGCGTGGTCGTCGCGGCTGCCCAGGCCGGGATCCCCTCCCCCGCGTTCTCCTCGTCGCTGTCGTACTACGACGGGCTCCGCGCCGAGCGTCTGCCCGCAGCGCTCGTGCAGGGGCAGCGTGACTTCTTCGGCGCACACACCTACAAGCGCGTCGACCTCGACGGCACCTTCCACACGCTGTGGTCGGGCGACCGCAGCGAGGTCGAGCAGGAGGGCTCGAGCCACTAGCTCCCAGCCCCTGAACACGCGGAACGCCCGGTCCTCCTCGGACCGGGCGTTCTCCGTTGCTCCGGCTCTCCGGCGGCACGCGAAACGCCCGGTCCGTGACGGACCGGGCGTTTCGCGTCGCTCTGGCGGTTCGGCCTTATGCGGCGCCGTCGAACATGCTCGTCACGGAGCCGTCGTCGAAGACCTCGTGGATCGCGCGGGCGATGAGCGGGGCGATCGAGAGGACGGTGAGCTTGTCGAAGCGCTTCGCCTCGTCGACCGGCAGCGTGTCGGTGACGACGACGGAGTCGATCGCTTCGCTCTGCAGGAGCTCGACCGCGGGGTCGGAGAACACGGCGTGCGTGGCGGCGACGACGACGCCGATCGCTCCGGCGTTCTTGAGCGCCTCGGCCGCCTTGACGATCGTGCGACCGGTATCGATGAGGTCGTCGACGAGGAGGCACACGCGCCCTTCGACCTGTCCGACGATCTCGTGGACGCTGACCTGGTTCGGCACCAGCGGGTCGCGACGCTTGTGGATGATCGCGAGGGGCGCACCGAGCTTGTCGCTCCAGATGTCGGCGACGCGAACACGGCCCATGTCGGGCGAGACGACGGTCAGCGTCGACGGGTCGAGCTTCGCGCGGAAGTGCTCGAGGAGGACCGGCATGGCGAAGAGGTGGTCGACGGGGCCGTCGAAAAAGCCCTGGATCTGCGCGGCGTGGAGGTCGACCGACATGATGCGGTCGGCACCGGCGGCCTTGAAGAGGTCGGCGACGAGACGGGCCGAGATCGGCTCGCGGCCACGACCCTTCTTGTCCTGGCGGGCGTACGGGTAGAACGGGGCGACGACAGTGATGCGCTTCGCGCTCGCCCGCTTCGCCGCATCGACCATGATGAGCTGCTCCATGAGCCACTCGTTGATCGGAGCGGTGTGGGACTGGATGACGAAGACGTCGGTCCCGCGGATGCTCTCGTCGTACCGCGCATAGATCTCGCCGTTGGCGAAGGTCCTGGCGTCGGTGGGCAGGAGCTCGGAATCGAGTTCTGCGGCGATCGCCTCGGCGAGTTCCGGGTGGGCTCGTCCGGAGACGAGGACCAGCTGCTTCTTGTTGTCCGCCGTGATGCCTGACACAGACCCTGCCTTCTGCCGGAATCCTCCGGCCTCACTCACGAGTCGACGTTACCAGCCGCAGCCGAGTCGCCCGACACGGGATCCACGGCCGGAGGCGCCGTCGCCGCGGCTGCAGCCGACGCCGCCGCGGTACCCGGGCGCTTCTGCTCCACCCAGCCTTCGACGTTCCGCTGCTGTGCGACCGTCAGGGCGAGCGCTCCGGCGGGGACGTCCTTGCGGATGACCGAACCGGCTCCCGAGTACGCACCGTCGCCGACGCTGACCGGAGCGACGAGCGTGTTGTGCGCACCGGTGCGGACATGGGACCCGATGGTCGTGCGGTGCTTGTGCACGCCGTCGTAGTTCGAGGTGATGGTGCCCGCGCCGACGTTCGACTCGACGCCGATCTCGGTGTCACCGATGTAGCTGAGGTGCGGGACCTTGCTCCCCTCGCCGATCTGCGCGTTCTTCGTCTCCACGAAGGTGCCGATCTTGCCGCGCTCGCCGAGCACGGTGCCGGGGCGGAGGTAGGCGAACGGGCCGACCTCGGCACCAGCGCCGATGACCGACAGCGTCGCGTCCGTCCGGCGCACCCGAGCACCCGGACCGACCTCGGTGTCGACGAGCGTCGTGTCCGGACCGATCGTCGCGCCGGACTCGACGACCGTGGCTCCGAGGATCTGCGTGCCCGGCAGCAGGGTGACGTCGGCGTGCAGTCGCGCCTTGATGTCGATCCACGTCGTCGCCGGGTCCTGGACGGTCACGCCGGCGAGCTGCCAGGCGCGCACGAGGAGGGCGTTGAGCTTCGCCGCAGCGGCGCTCAGCTGCGCGCGGTCGTTGATGCCCTCGACGAGCCAGGAGTCGCTCACCGGGAGCGCCGAGACCTCGGACCCGGCACGCCGGAGCAGGCCGATGACGTCCGTGAGGTACTTCTCACCCTGCGCGTTGTCGGTCGTGACCTCGGCCAACGCGTCGCGGAGCTGGCCCACCCCGAAGAGGTAGACACCGGCGTTGATCTCGTTCACGGCACGCTCGGCGTCGGTCGCGTCCTTCTGCTCGACGATGTAGTCGAGCGCCCCGGCGTCGGTCCGGATGATCCGCCCGTAGCCCGTCGCGTCGTCCGGCACGGCCGAGAGGATCGTCGCGGCGACGTCGTGGTTGCGGTGGCGTTCGATCAGTGTCGTGAGCGTCGCGGCGTTCAGCAACGGGACGTCGCCGTTCACGACGAGGACGTCACCGTCGAAGTCGTCGGGCAGCGCCACGAGCGCCTGCTCGACCGCGCGGCCGGTGCCGGGGACCTCGTCCTGGTCGACGATCGTCGCGCCGGGGAGTTCGACCTCGATGGCCTCGACGAGCCGGTCGCGCTCGTGGCGGACGACGGCGATGACGTGCGCGGCGTCGAGCGAACGCGCCGTCGCGAGCACGTGCCCGACGATCGGGACGCCACCGAGCGGATGCAGCAGTTTCGGCGTCGCCGACTTCATGCGGGTTCCCTGGCCAGCGGCCAGGATGATGATGGCCAGACGGTCGTCGGTCACGTGTGCTCCCCCTCGGTCCGGGCACTCGCCCGGTCGGTGATCGGTCGCTCCGCCACCAGGATTCGAACCTGGACCGAACAGCTCCAAAGGCTGCCGTGCTGCCGTTACACTATGGCGGACCACTCAGCCTGACGGCGGAGCGTGGTCAATTCTGCCATGGATGGGCGACCATCGATTCAGCACCCGGCACTCGATTCGGGCCCGGTCGCCGCTGTGCCTCGATAATGGTGGGATGCCAGCTAGCACCGATGAGGTCGACCGCATCGTCGACGCGTGGAACCGCGAGCGCCCGGACCTCGACTTCTCGCCACTCCAGGTCCTCTCGCGCGTCGCCCGGCTGTCCCGCCACCTCGACCGTGCGCGTCGGGCGGCCTTTACCCGGTCGAACCTCGAGCCCTGGGAGTTCGACGTCCTCGCCGCCCTCCGACGTGCCGGTTCTCCGTACCGGTTGAGCCCGAAGGCACTCCTGCTGCAGACGCTCGTCTCGAGCGGGACGATGACGAACCGCATCGACCGTCTCGTCGAGCGTGGACTCGTCGAGCGGCAGGGCGACCCCAACGACGGCCGGGGCATCCTCGTCCAGATGACCAACGCCGGCCTCAACACCGTCGACGCCGCCATCACCAGGCTGGTCGACGCCGAGGCCGACCTCCTGGGTGGCCTGAGCGGCGCTGAGCAGACCAGGCTGACCGTGTTGCTCCGGAAGCTCAGCCTCGACTTCGACTAGCTAGCGGCGGAGGACCTTCCGCGCCAACCAGTTGCCGAAGAACTGGATGAGCTGGACGAGCAGGATGATGATGATCACCGCGGCCCAGGTCACGACCGGCTCGAACTGCCGG
Organism: Plantibacter sp. Leaf1; assembly: GCF_001421315.1. Classification (NCBI taxonomy): domain Bacteria; kingdom Bacillati; phylum Actinomycetota; class Actinomycetes; order Micrococcales; family Microbacteriaceae; genus Plantibacter; species Plantibacter sp. Leaf1. The sequence goes on from NZ_LMJX01000002.1 coordinate 974,311, forward strand.
AACCCGTACTGGATCGCGAAGGCGCCGAGCCCACCGCCGCCGATGAAGCCGGCCACCGCAGACATGTCGACGATGACGACGAACACGAAGGTGTAGCCGAGGATCAGCGGCCCGAGCGCCTCCGGCAGGACGATGCTCAGGAGCGTGCGGAGCCGGCTCGCGCCCGCGGCCCGTGAGGCCTCGATGACGCCGGGCGACACCGTCAGCAGGTTCTGCTCGACGATGCGGCTGATACCGAAGGTCGCGGCCAGGGAGATGATGAAGATGAAGGCGTTCGCCCCGATCCCGGTGCCGATCACAAGTCGCGAGAGCGGCTGCGCGGCGGCCAGGAAGATGATGAACGGGATCGGACGGAAGATGTTCACGATCACGTTGAGCACGCCGTAGAGCACCGGGTGCGAGTAGAGGTTGCCGGGCCGGGTGACGTACAGACCGGTCCCGACGACGAGGCCGGCGATGCCACCGAAGAGGAGGCTGAAGGAGACGAGGTACAGGGTCTCGACGGTCGCGTCGCCGAGCTTCGGCAGGAGGTCGATGAGGGCGTCCATGTCAGCGCACCTCCGTCACGGTGGCCTGCGATCCGATGGCGGTCAACGCCCCGTCGATCGTGGCGTCGTCGCCGCGGAGCGCGAGCGTCAGGTGCCCGAACGCGCGCCCCTGGATGTCGTTGATGCCGCCGTAGACGAGTTCGAAGTCGACGCCGGCCTGCGCCAGCGTGAGGAAGACGCCGGCCTGGGACGCGTCGCCGTCACGGAAGGACAGGGTGACGATGCGTCCGACGTGGCGTTCCTGGAGGACGGCGAGCTCGGCCGGCGACGGGACACCCTTGATGACCGTCGAGACGAAGCGCTTGGACGCCGCGTGCTGCGGGTCGGAGAAGACCTCGAAGACGTCGCCCTGCTCGATGACCTTGCCACGCTCCATGACGGCGACCTTGGTCGCGAGCGACTGGATCACCTCCATCTCGTGGGTGATCACGACGATCGTGACGCCGAGGTCGCGGTTGACCTGCTTGAGCAGGGCGAGCACCTCCTGCGTCGTCTCGGGGTCGAGCGCGCTCGTCGCCTCATCGGCGAGCAGGATCCGGGGCGAGGTCGCGAGCGCCCGGGCGATGCCCACGCGTTGCTTCTGTCCGCCGGAGAGCTGGTCCGGGTAGTTGTCCGCCTTATCGGCGAGGCCGACGAACTTCAGGAGCTCGTCCACCCGCGTTCGTACCTCGGAGCGTGAGCGTCCGGCGACCTCGAGGGGGTACGCGATGTTCTTGCGGACCGACTTCGAGTTGAAGAGGTTGAACTGCTGGAAGATCATCCCGATGCCGAGTCGCAGCCGGCGGAGCCCGCTCTCCGAGAGCGTCGTCACCTCGGTCCCGTCGACGACGATGCTGCCGGACGTCGCCGGCTCGAGCGCGTTGATGAGCCGCACGAGCGTGGACTTCCCGGCTCCCGAGTAGCCGATGATGCCGAAGACGTCACCGGCCTCGATGTCGAGGTCGACGCCGTCGATCGCTGCGATCGGTGGGGCGCCCTTCTGCGGAGACGGGTAGCGTTTCGCGACGTCTCGGAGGCTGACGAGTGGCATGCGGGTGTCCTCGGGGTGGGGCGGTCAGCGGGCGGGGAAACGACGATGCGTTCCTACGGGGGCGGGTGACAGCCTCCCACAGGAACGCATCGGACGCTGGATCAGCCCTTGGCCTTGATGTCCTTCTGGACGGTCTCGAGCGACTGCACGAGGTCCTTGACCGGTGTCTTCAGGGGCACGGCCGTGCCACCGGAGTTCTCCACGACGCCGTCGACGACGGACTTCGTGTCCTGGTAGATCTTCACGAGCTTCGCGTACGTCTCACTGTCGGCGTCGGCGGCCTTCGCGGCGAAGATGTTGACGTACGGCAGGGCGTTCGGGTCGGACGGGTCGTCCTCGGCGATCGCGTCGGACGCCTTCAGGCCGGAGTCGTTGATGAAGTCGTTGTTGATGATCGCGCCGGTGACGTCGGGCAGCGAGGTCGGCGTGAGCGAAGCCTCGAGCGAGGTGACGGTGACCTTCGACTTGTCGGCGATGATGTCGTCGGGCGTCGAGAAGATGTTGCCGCCGTCCTTGAGCTCGAGGAGGCCGGCCGACTGCAGGACGAGGAGGGCGCGCGCCTGGTTGCTCTCGTCGTTCGGGATGGCGATCGTGTCGCCCTTCTTGATGTCCTTCACGCTGTCGACCTTGGTCGAGTAGAGACCGAGCGGGTAGATCGCGGTCGAACCGATGGGCGTGAGGTCTTCGCCGGAGGCCTCGTTGTACTGCGCGAGGTAGACGATGTGCTGGAACTGGTTGATGTCGATCTCGCCCTCGGTGAGCGCGGGGTTCGGCTGCGTGTACTCACCGAAGTCGACGATGTCGACGAAGATGCCCTCCTTCTCGGCGGCCTCCTTGTAGGTCTCCCAGTAGGGGTCGCTCGCGCCGACGACGCCGATCTTGACGGGGTTCGCCTCGGTGCCCTTGTCTTCGGCGGCGGCGCCTGAACCGCCGGCGCATCCGGCGAGGAGCGCGATGGCGGGGATGATGGCCAGTCCGGCCAGAAGCTTCTTCGAGAAGGTCATTGCTGTGATTCCTCTTTCGGGTGGTGCGCGCCGGTGGACGCTGATTCGACGGTACGTCGGCCTAGCAGGGATGACGAACCGGTGCGTAACACTTCGGAACAGAGCGACGGATGCGGTCGATCGCGGTCGACGACGGCGACTATTCGACGAGCTCGGACAGCTCCAGCCAGCGCACCTCGAGGTCGGCGATCTCGCCGTACATGGCCTGGATCTTGGCGCCGAGCGCCGTGATCCCGGCGAAGTCGTTCTGGTCGTGGACCGCGACCTTCTCGTGCGCCTGCTCGATCTGGCCGTTGAGCTTGTGGAGCTTGCGGTCGATCGCCTTGATCTCCTGCTGCGCGTTCCGCAGCTCCGCACCGCTCAACGTCGGCGTCTTCTTCGTCGGACCGCCGCCCGAGGCCGTCGGGCGGTCGTGCTCCTGCGAGCGGCTGCCGGCGGTCCCGGCGTTGAGCTTCAGGTACTGGTCGATGCCACCGGGGAGGTGGCGGAAGTGGCCGTCCATGATCGCGTACTGCTGGTCCGTCACGCGCTCGAGGAAGTACCGGTCGTGCGAGACGACGAGCAGGGTGCCGGGCCACGAGTCGAGGAGGTCCTCCATGGCCGCGAGCATGTCCGTGTCGAGGTCGTTGGTGGGCTCGTCGAGGACGAGGACGTTCGGCTCGTCGAGCAGGATGAGCAGCAGTTGCAGACGTCGACGCTGGCCACCCGAGAGGTCCTTCACCGGGGTCGACAGCTGGGCGCTCGTGAAGCCGAGGCGTTCGAGCAGCTGCCCGGGGGTCATCTCCTTGCCACCGGCGACGTAGCTCGTGCGCTTGCGTCCGATGACGTCGCTCACGCGGTCCTGCTCGTACTCGGCGAGCTCGTCGAGCTGCTGCGTCAGCGTGGCGACCTGCACGGTCTTGCCGCGCTTGACGCGCCCCTCGGTGGCCTCGACCTCGCCGGTGACGAGTCCGAGGAGCGTCGACTTGCCGGCGCCGTTGACACCGAGGATGCCGGTGCGCTCACCCGGGGCGATGCGCCACTCGACGTCCTTGATGATCGTGCGGTCGCCGTAGGACACGGTGACGTCGAGGATGTCGACGACGTCCTTCCCGAGCCGGGCGGTCGCCATACCGGCGAGCTCGACCGCGTTCCGGACCGGGGGTTCGTCGGCGATGAGCGCGTTGGCCGCTTCGATGCGGAACTTGGGCTTGGCCGTCCGCGCAGGGGCGCCGCGGCGCAACCACGCCAGCTCCTTCTTCATGAGGTTCTGACGCTTCGCCTCGGACACGGCTGCCGAGCGGTCGCGCTCGACGCGCTGGAGCACGTACGCCGCGTACCCGCCCTCGAAGGGCTCGACGATGCGGTCGTGCACCTCCCAGGTGGCGGTGCAGATCGCGTCGAGGAACCACCGGTCGTGGGTCACGACGAGCAGGCCGCCCGAGTTCCTGGACCAGCGACGGTTCAGGTGTTCGGCGAGCCAGGTGATCCCCTCGACGTCGAGGTGGTTGGTCGGCTCGTCGAGGAAGAGGATGTCGTGGTCGCCGACGAGGAGCGCCGCGAGCGCCACCCGACGACGCTGACCACCGCTGAGATCGGCGACGAGGGCATCCCAGGCGATGTCCGAGGCGAGGCCGGAGATGACGTCGCGGACCTTCGGGTCGCCCGCCCACTCGTGCTCGTCGAACCCGCCGACGATCGTCTGGCCGACGGTCTTGTCGTGATCGAGCGTGTCGGACTGGTCGAGCACGCCGACCGTGACGCCGTTGCGCACGGTGACCCGACCGGAGTCGGGCTCCTTCCGCCCCGCGAGGAGCCCGAGGAGCGTGGACTTGCCGTCGCCGTTGCGGCCGACGATGCCGATGCGGTCGCCCTCGTTCACCCCGATCGTGATGCCGTCGAAGACGACTTTGGTCGGGTACTCGAGGTGGAGCGCTTCAGCGCCGAGAAGGTGTGCCATATCCGGTCTACGATACCGGCTCCGGCGACGCGCGGCCTCCGTGCACCCTAGGCTGCACAGGTGGCTCTGTTCTCCCGTTCCCGCCGGCTCCCGCTCGACCAGCGCGACGCGCGGCTCACCCTCCTCGACAAGCGCATGCAGCGTTACGAACTCTCCGTCGACGACATCCCGCAGTCGGTCGTGTCACTCACCGACCCGCGCTCGCTCGAGTACCCCTACATCCGGCACATCGCCCGCGTGATCGACGCGGAGGGCCCGGCCGGTGAGCCGCTCTTCACCGTGCATCTCGGGGCCGGGGCGCTGACGCTCCCCCGCTACGTGCAGGCGACCCGACCGGGCTCTCCGCAGCTCGTCGTCGAATTCGAGCCGGAGCTGTACGCCGCGATGCTCGAAGCGCTCCCGCTGCCGGAGGGTTCGCGCGTGGAGGTCCGGTTCGGCGACGCCCGAGCCGTGGCGGACGAGCCGGTCGACGACATCGCGGCCACCGCCGCGGACGGCACGGTGTGGCGGGACGCCAAGGTGACCGTCGTCGACCTCTGGGATGCGGCGGTGATCCACCGTCGGGTCGCGAGCCTCGAGTTCTACCGTCGGGTCGCAGCGCGGTCCGCAGCCGACGGTGTGATCGCGGTCAACCTGCTCGACGGCAGCCCCTTCGACTACGCCAGGCGCCAGGCGGCGACCCTCCGGACCGTGTTCGCGCATGTGGCCGTCGTCCTCGACTTCGACCCGGTCGACGACGAGGGGCCGCTCGGCAACGTCGTCGTCTTCGCGAGCGACGCACCACTCGCTGCCGTGACGCACCCGCAGCTCTTCGGCGCGCCGGCCCCCGAGCAGCTGCACGGTGACGCACTGACGGCGTGGATCGACGGCGCGGCGGTCATGACCGACGCCGACGGCGAGGACTCCCCCGACCCCGACGACCCACGCTGGGACTGACGGCCGTCCTTTGCACCCCCATCCGATTGCGCTACGGTGGGCGTAGCGCAATCGACCGATCCACCCGGAATCGGCTCTCGCGCGGAGGAGGTTGGTCGGTGCCCGTCTCCCGACGCGTCTCCCGAGCGCAGCAGATGAGCGACCGCATCCTCGACGCAGCCCTCGACCTCATGCGCTCGCGCGGCTCGGTCGCCGTCAACATCGAGGCGGTCGCCGAGACCACCGGTGTCGCCAAGACGACGATCTACCGGCGGTACCGCAACCGCTCCGAACTGCTCACGGCGGCCGTCGCCCGCGCCATGGAGACCCCGGTCGAGATCCCCGAGGACCTGCCGACGTACGAGACGTTCACCTGGCTGCTCCACGAAGCGCGCGCGATGATCGAGGACGTGGTCGGCCGTGGCACGATTGCGTCGATCCTGCTCCAGGACGATCCCGAGTTCTCCACCCTGCTCCGGGACCTCACCCGCAACCGTGCTCGTGCCCTGTCGAACCTCGTCGACGAGCGGATCTCCACAGGAGATCTCAAGCCCGGTCTCGACGGCCGGCTCGTCGCGACCCTCCTGCTCGGCGCCGTCCTCGGTCAACTCGTCCGCGGCGCCGACATGGACGACGACTGGGCGGACCAGGTCCTCTCCGTGCTCTGGCCGGCACTCGCGGCATGAACCCTCGCAGCGCCAGACCGCACGCCGCGGTCGTCTACAACCCGACGCGCGTCCAGCTCGAGCGTCTCCGCCGCCTCGTCGACGACGCCGCGGACGACGCCGGCTGGGGCCCGACGACCTGGATCCCGACCCGCGAGCGGTCCGCCGCCGTCGAACAGGTCGCCGAGGCCCTCGACGGTGGCGCCGCACTCGTGATCGCAGCGGGCGGCGACGGGACCGTCCGCGAGGTCGCCGGAGCCATGCGTCACACGCGGACACCGTTCGCCGTGGTCCCGCTCGGCACGGCGAACCTCTTCGCGCGGAACGCGGGCATCCCCATCGACACGGCCGCAGCCGTCCGAGCGGCCTTCACCGGGGAGGAACGCCGCATCGACGTCGGGTCGATCGAGTACCGACGCGTCGACGGCGTCCAGCGGAGCACCCCGTTCCTCGTGATGACCGGCTTCGGGGTGGACGCCGACATGGTCGCCTACGCTGATCCCGTCCTCAAGCGCCGGTTCGGCTGGGTCGCCTACGTCGGCCCGATCGTCCGGGGACTCTTCCGTCGGGACCGGCCGCGCTTGTCCTGGAAGGTCGACGGCGGATCGATGCGCAGCGCGCGGACCCACACGATGTTCGTCGGGAACTGCGGGACCGTCTCGGCCGGACTCGACGTCCTGCCCGACGCATTGATCGACGACGGCGTCCTCGACGTCCTCATGGTGCGCTCGCTCGAGGGATGGGACGGGGTCCGGGTGACCCGCTGGCTGCATCGCGCGAACAACCCCGTCGCCCGGTTGACGAGGTCGAAGCTCGCGCGGCCACGCCCGCGGCCGAGCGCCGTCGAGACGGCCGGTTCCGCGGGCGGCGCGGTCCGCTACCTGCGGGCGGAACGGCTGGACGTCACGGTGTCACCACCCGCGGCGTTCCAGGCCGACGGCGACGGCATCGGCCTGGTGGCCGCGGCACGCGTGACCGTCGACGCCGGCGCACTGCTCGTGCGCCTGCCGGTGACGACCTCGCGTTCCACCCGCCTCGGGTCCTGAGCCGCCCTTCGACAGGCTCAGGGACCGGAGGCGGCTCAGGGACCGGAGGCGGCTCAGGGACCGGAGCGCGGTCCCGGACCGAGCTCAGTCGGCGAGGATCTTGCCGGGGTTGAAGTTCGATCCCGGGTCGGCGCTCTCGAAGAGGCCACGCATGATCGCGACGCCCTCGCTCGAGATGTCCTGTTCCATCCACGGAGCGTGCTCGACACCGACCGCGTGGTGGTGCGACAGGGTCCCGCCGTGGTCGACGAAGGCCTGCTGGATGGCCGACTTGACCTGCTCGTACTCACCGATGGGGTCGTCGCCCGTGATGAACGCGAAGGTGAAGTACAGGCAGGCACCCGAGTGGTACGAGTGCGAGAGGTGGCACATGATCCAGCCGTGCACGCCGAGCTTGTCGTAGGCGGCGTTGGCGGCGTCGTTCGCGGCGTCGTAGACCTCCTGCAACCGCGACCACGGTGCGGCCGTCTCCGAGACGTCTGCCGCCGCGCCACGGTCGAGCAGGAAGTCGCGGAGGTAGGGGGTGTCGAACTTCTTCTGGTCGTACAGGGCACCGGGGCCCTTGCCGACGCCCATGCCGCCGTGCTTCCGGACGATCGAGCCGACGAGGCCCTTCTCGTACCGGACGTGCGAGGCGCTGCCCTCGTAGCCGATGAAGGAGAGGCACAGCTGCTCCAGGTCCCAGCCGCGGGCCGTGAGGACCTTCATGAGGCCCTTGGTCACCTGCGCCGAGACGCCGGTGCTGGCCTTGCGGGTCGCGAGCGAGAAGCCGCTCTCCCGGGCGTTCGACACGCGCGTGACGGACGGGCTGGCGTCGCTCTCCGCGATCTCGTGCATCGCGGCGAGTCCGGCCTCCCAGGTGGGGAAGAAGTAGCCGAGGACCTCGCGGACCGCCGGCGTGCGGTGGACCTGCACCGTGACCTCGGTGATGATGCCGAGGCGGCCCTCGCTGCCGATGATCATCTCGCGGACGCTCGGTCCGGTGGAGGCGCTCGGAACCGGACGGATCGCGACGATCCCGTTCGGCCGGACCATGCGCAGGCCCTTGGTGATGTCGGCGATGTCGCCGTACTTGTCGGACTGCATGCCCGAGGAGCGCGTCGCCACCCAACCGCCGAGGGTCGAGTGCGTGAAGCTGTCGGGGAAGTGGCCCATCGTCCAGCCCTTGGCGCCGAGCTGTTCCTCGATCGACGGTCCCTGCGCACCCGCCTGGATGGTGGCGAGGCCGGAGCCCTCGTCGATCGACAGCACGCGGTCGAGGCGGCCGAGGTCGAGGGAGATGATGACCCGCTCCTCCGTCGGCTGCGGGTCGAGCGAGCCTGCGATGTTGGTTCCGCCACCGAACGGGATGATGACGGCGTCCGCGGCGACGGCCGCCGCGACCACGGACGCGACCTCGGCCTCATCGGCCGGGTACACGACGAGGTCGGGCGTCCGCGGAAGGTCGTTCGCACGGATCCGGAGCAGGTCGCGGATGCTCTTGCCGTAGGTGTGGACGACGCGTTCCTCGTCGTCGGCCGTGACGTGGCCCTGCCCGACGAGCAGCGAGAGCTCGGCGATGAATTCCTCGGTCGCACGCGAGGCCGGGACGGTGAGCTCGTCGAAGCTGAGGTGCGACTGCGCCGGCTTCCTCAGGTCGAGGCCGACGGCCTGCTTCACGAACGGCGCGAAGTCCGGCTTGTTGCTGTGCTCGAAGGCGACACCCTCGACACCCCAGCCCCACCACTTCATGTGCTCCACAGACGTCATCCGGCTTCCTTTCGTGGTGTGTCGATCGACAGGTGTGCTTCCGGCTCGACCGAGGCACGCAGAGCCACGATCTCGGCGACGACGCGGTCCATGAGCTGGACGGGCGTCTCGTTCGGTTGCGGGTGGATCGGTCGCCCGAAGACGACGCTGACGGGCGGCCGTCCGGGGACCGGCCAGTTCCGGCCCTTGGGCATCGCGGCGTGGGTGCCGAGCACGGCGACCGGGAGGCAGGGGATGCCCTGACGGGTCGCGAGGGCCGCGGCGCCGGGCTTGAAGCGGCCGAGCTCTCCGGTCCGGGACCTGCCGCCCTCGGGGAAGATGAGGATCGGGACGCCGCTCTCGAGCAGCTCCCTCGACACACCGGCCCGTTTGCGGTCGCCCGAACGGTCGACCGGGAAGGCGTTGAAGAACAGGGCCGCGAACAGGCGTCGGGCGGGGACGTCGAAGAAGTAGTCGGCCGCGACACCGGCGGCGAGGAATCGCGAGAGTCGTCGTGGCATGGCACCGACGACGAGCGGCGCGTCGAGGTGGGACTGGTGGTTCGCAACGACGATGAACGGACCGTCCACCCCGGTGAGACGCTCGCGGCCTGTGACGCGGACGCGAGTCAACGACCAGACGAGCGGCTTCAGGAGGAGGCGCTGGGCGACAAAGCGCGCGTTCGCGTGCAGGGATGAGGTGAACCGCGGCTCTGCGGTCATCGGTGGGCTCCTGACTGGGCGGCGTTCGCGGCACGACGACTCGACGACATCCGGCCCGAGATCCACCGGATCGAGGATCGGGGCGCGAACTTGACGAGGGCCATGAGCGATTTGAACCGGAGGCTCGGGATCGACACGACGACGCCACGACCGGCGTCGCGGAGGGCGTCGGCGACGAGTCGGTCGACGTCGACCCAGAGACCGGACGGGATCGAACGGGTGCTGATGCCGGCGCGGTCGTGGAACTCGGTGCGGACCCAGCCCGGGCAGAGTGCCGTGACGTGCACGCCGGTGCCGGCGAGTTCGACCGCGAGCGCCTCGGTGTAGGTCGTGACGAATGCCTTGACCGCCGAGTACCCGCCCGTGGTGATGAACCCGGCGGTGCTCGACACGTTGAGGATGGTGCCGCCGCCGCGTTCCCGCATGGCTCGGGCTGCGGCGCCCGAGAGCACGGCGACACTGCGGCACATGACCTCGATCGCGTTGTCGAGCTCGCTCGTGTCGGGATCCGTCAGCCGCGCGTGCACCCCGAAGCCGGCGTTGTTGACGACGACGTCGATCGGCGCTGCGGCGTCCTCGATGCGGGCGGCGAGTCGTGCGACGTCGGCGCGGTCGGAGAGGTCGGCGGAGATCACCTCGACCGTGCGTCCGGTCGCGCGGAGCCGTTCGGCCGACGCCTCCAGACGCTGTGCATCGCGGGCCACGAGCACCAGGTCGAAGCCCCGCCCGGCGAGCGCCGTGGCGAACGCGGCACCGATGCCGGAGGTCCCACCGGTGACGAGAGCTGTAGCCATGTGGATCAGAATACGCTACGCGTTGCGTATCGTTGCAAGCTACAGTGATGAGGTCGGATCGTCACGGAACGGAGACGCCATGGTGAACCGGGAATCGCCGCGCCCAGCAGCACCCGCCGCCCTCGACGACGTCGAGCAGGAGAGCGCCATGCTGCGCCCCGCCCACGGGTTCAGCGTCCGCGACTACGCCACCTCGGCGGTCGGCAGTCGTCGCAAGGAGATCGAGGCGGAGGACTTCTCCTCCACGCCACTCTCCCCCGAGACGGTCGCGCTGCTCCGGGCCCTCTCCGACATCGAGCGCGCGACGATGCAGTACCTGCGCGGCGTGCTCGTGACGCCGACCCACAAGGACGCCAGGGTGACCGCGTTCCTCATCACCTGGGCGTACGAGAAGTACTGGATCACCGACACCATCGACACGGTGCTCAAGGCGAACGGCACACCGCGGGTCAAGGTCCGGGCGACCGGGCTCCGCCGCACCCTCCGGGGTGTGAGCGACCGGTTCACCCCGATCGGTCAGGCCCTCATCGCGAACGTCCTCGGTGAGGACATCATCGCGTGGCACATGACGATCGGGACGATCGACGACCTCATCACCGCTGCGGCCTACCGGGCCGTCCGCGAGCGCGCCGCCCACCCCGGCCTCGACCGCCTCATCGACGAGATCCTCGAGACCAAGGCACGCCACCTGGAGTTCTTCAGCGCCCAGGCCGGCGACCGGCTCGCCGCGTCGCCCCGCGCGCAGGGCATCACCCGCCGCCGCATCCGCTCCGCCGTCTGGCCGACCGGATCAGACGTGACGGGTGCCCGGCAGACCGCTCGGTTCGCCGCACTCGTGTTCCGCAGTACCGCCACCTGGAGCGACCCGGCGGTGATCGGGATCGACGCGGCCATCGACGCGCTCCCCGGTCAGTCGGGCCTCCATCTCGCCGCCAAGCTCGCCCACCGTGGACGCCACGGAAGCACCGAGGAGAACCGATGACCGACGCCACCACCCCCGACGAGGCTCCGCAGCCGGAGCCGACCGCGAGCCCGGCACCGTCCGCCTCGCCCAGCGCGCTCGACGGCGCCCACGTCCTCGTCACGGGCGGCACCGGCTTCCTCGGGCAGGCCGTGCTCGAGCGCCTGCTGGCCGACCACCCCACCACCCGGGTCAGCCTGCTGATCCGCAAGAAAGGGTCCGTCCGCGGGAGCGATCGACTGCAGACCCTCCTCCGGAAGCCGGTATTCAAGGCCTGGCGCGAGCGCGTCGGTACCGAGGCGGCCTCGGCCATCGTCGCCGAGCGGGTGAACGTCATCGAGGGCGGCCTCGACGAGATGGCGCTCCCGTCCGATCTCGACGTCGTGATCCACAGCGCGTCCACCGTCTCCTTCGACCCGCCGATCGACGAGGCCTTCGCCACGAACGTCGGGGGTGCGACCACCCTCTACGCGGCGCTCGCCAAGAGCGGCGCGACCCCGCACGTCGTCCACGTGTCCACGGCCTACGTCGGTGGGACCCGCAAGGGCATCCAGCCGGAGCGGAGCCTCGTGCACGACGTGGACTGGCGGGCGGAGGCCGAGGCGGCACGCTCCGCCCGGGTCCGCGCCGAGGAGTCCTCCCGCCGGCCCGAGGTCCTGCGGAAGCTCATGCAGACCGCTCGCCGGGATCACGGCAAGGCGGGCCCGCAGGCGGTCTCGACCGCCGCGGAGGCCGCACGGATCGCCTGGGTCGACGCCCGACTCGTCGCCCACGGTCGTGCCAGGGCGGAGAGCCTCGGCTGGACGGACGTCTACACCTTCACGAAGGCGATGGCGGAACGCGTCGCCGAGGAGCGTTGGGCCGGTACGGGCAACCGACTGTCCTTCGTCCGCCCCTCCATCATCGAGAGCGCCCTCGCGCACCCGTTCCCCGGCTGGATCGACGGCTACAAGGTGGCGGATCCGCTGATCATCGCCTACGGCCGAGGCCAGTTGCCCGACTTCCCCGGCCTCCCGGACAGCGTCCTCGACATCATCCCCGTCGACTTCGTCGTGAACGCCATCCTCGCCGCGGCCGAGACCCCTCCGGAGCCCGCCGCCCCGCGCTACTTCCAGGTGAGCTCCGGCGCGAGCAACCCGCTGCCGTTCCACAAGATGTATGCGAACGTGCACAGCTACTTCACGGAGCACCCGATCCCCGCCGACGCCGGCGACATCAGCGTGCCGACCTGGAACTTCCCCGGCGGCCGCGCCATCGAGCGCTCCATCGACCGCCGGCAGAAGGCCACGAGCGCCGCGGGGCGGATCGTGTCGCACCTCCCGGCCAACGCGCGGACCCGCGGCTGGCAGGACCGCATCCGCAAGGCGTCGAGCGACCTCGGGTCGCTCCGCGACTTCACGGGGCTCTACCGCTCGTACGTCCAGAGCGAGATCGTGTTCGACGACCGTCGCACCCGCGAGCTCCACGCCTCGCTCACCCCTGAGCAGCAGGCGGACCGCGGCTTCGACGTCACGACGATCGACTGGGACGACTACTTCCAGCGGATCCACTTCCCGGCCGTCACCACGCTGACCCGCGCGTTCGCGAACCGCAAGGCCGGCGCGGCGAAGCAGCAGAAGATCCTCCCCGTGCGGGACGACGTCCTCGCGGTGTTCGACCTCGAGGGCACGGTGCTCGCCTGGAACCTCATCGAGCAGTACCTGTGGTTGCGGCTCGCCGCGACCTCGCGCTCGCGGTGGCCCATCGAGATCGCCGCGCTCGGCGCGTCGATGCCCGGCTACATCGGTGCCGAGCTCCGCGATCGCGGCGAATTCATCCGCACCTTCATGCGTCGCTACGAGGGCGTCGACGTGGCGCAGCTCGAGCAGCTCGTCCGAGGCGGGTTCGGCAAGGCGGTCCGCTCGCGACTGCTCCCCCAGGCGCTCGAACAGATCGCCGCGCACCGCGCCGCCGGTCACCGGACGATCCTCGTGACGGGCACGATCGACCTCATGGCCGCTCCCCTCGCACCGTTCTTCGACGAGGTCGTCGCCGGTGCGATGCACGCCGAGAACGGTCGCCTCACGGGGTACCTCGACAGCCCGCCGCTCGTCGACGAGGCCCGCGGCGCCTGGCTCACGCAGTACGCGGAGCAGCACGGGATGGACCTCGCCCACTCCTACGGGTACGGCGACTCCCACGCCGACGCCGCCTGGCTCCAGCTGGTCGGCAATCCCGTCGCCGTGAACCCCGACCACACCCTCTACCAGCTGGCGCAGGCCGGCCGGTGGACGGTGCGAGAATGGGCACGAACCACCGGGGGCGTCCGCTCCGAAGACGAACTGACCCGCGCACCGCGCCCCGCACAGCCGAGAGGAGAGCGGACGGCCGAGGACACGATCCCCGACCGCCCCAACGCACATGGCGTTTGACATCGACAAGTTCACCGAGACGAGCGTCTCGGTGAACTGGAGCGACCTCGACTTCGACGAGTTCAAGACGAATCCGCTCCCCGCTTCCACCCTCCGCAGCCTGCGGTACATGTGCGACATCGAGTACCACACGGTCTGCTACCTCCGCGACATGCTCATGACGCCGTCCCACGAGGACGACGAGGTCGGCGCGTTCATGACGATGTGGAACCGTGAGGAGTTCTGGCACGGTGAGGCACTCGCCGCCGTCCTGGCCGCCCACGACATCACCGTCGACTTCGACGAGCTCAAGGCGACGCGTCTGAAGCTCGGCTGGAAGGACCGCCTCGACCCGATCAAGCAGTCGATCCTCGGCAACCTCGTCGGCACCGACTTCATCGCCGTGCACATGAGCTGGGGTGCGGCCAACGAGTGGTCCGCCACGGCTGCGTACACCCGCCTCGCGCAGCTGGAGCGGCACCCCGTGCTCTCCGTGCTCCTCAAGCGCATCGCGAAGCAGGAGACCCGCCACGTGGCGTTCTACGCGAGCCAGGCCAGGGCCCGCCTCGAGTCGTCGAAGAGCGCCCGCCGCCTCACCCGCTTCCTGCTCCGCAAGGTGTGGGGCCCTGTGGGCTCCGGCGTCATGCCCGACTCCGAGGTCACCCACGTCATGGGGCACCTGTTCGGCGACGAGGACGGTCTGGCGGAGGTGCGCCGCATCGACGGTCACATCGCGAAGCTGCCCGGCATGGAGGGGCTCACGATCATCGAGAACTCCCTCCGCGTGCGAGGCGTCGCGGCCTGAGCCCGTACGACGGAACCCCGGTCGGATCACCGACCGGGGTTCCGTCGTTCGCGGAGGTATGCCTCAGCTCTGCGAGACGATGCGGGCGCCGTGGACCGGCCCGTGTGCCCGGATGGTCTTCAGCCCGGACGAGGCGAGCGTGACCTGCAGTTCCAGGGCGTCGTCGGCGTCCGCGGCGAGGAAGGCGATGGTGGGACCGGAGCCCGAGACGAGGCTGCCGAGCGCACCCTGCGAATCACCGAACTCGAGGACCTCGCCGAGCACGGGCCGCAGTTGCAACGCGGCGGCCTGCAGGTCGTTGTAGAGGACGTCGCCGAGCAGGTGGGCATCGCCGGCCCGAAGCGCCTGGAGCACCGCCGCGTCGACGGTCGGCTGGCGACCGGACGGCGAGATGTCGAGGATGTGTCGGGCGCGGTGCGCGTCGAGCTCCTGGTAGACCAGCGGCGTCGACATCCCGAAGTCGGCGAGGGCGAGCACCCACTCGAACTGCCCCTTGGCGAGCGCGCTGCTCAGCTGGTCGCCGCGACCGGTGCCGACGGCCGTCCCGCCGAGCAACGCGAACGGCACGTCAGCGCCGAGACGCGCGGCCAGGGCCAGGAGCTCGTCCCTGCTGCGCTCGGTGCCCCAGAGGGCGTCGCAGGCGAGCAGGGTGGCTGCGGCGTCCGCCGAGCCACCGCCCATCCCCCCGGCGACCGGGACGTGCTTCTCGATCTCGAGGCGCACGCCGCCACGGAACCCCGTCCGCCTCGCGAGCGCCTTCGCGGCGCGGATGGCCAGGTTGCTCGTGTCGGTCGGCACCCCGGAGACGTCGACGGACCCCGAGAACGAGACGCTGAAGTCATCGGCCGGGTACGCGTGCACGTCCTCGTACAGGGAGATCGCCTGGTAGGCGGTCGCGACGTCGTGGTAGCCGTCGTCCATCACGTCGCCGACCTTCAGGAAGACATTGATCTTCCCCGGTGCGCGCACGTGCACGTGCTTGAGGATGGCCTCGGTGGTCATTGTTCCAAGTTAGTCGATCCGGGAACCGCCCCGGACCGCCCTACTTGTCCGAGGAGTCCGCCCAGATGTTGACGTCCGCGCCCTCGGCGAGCCGGTCGATCTCCTCGAGCTCCTCGGTCGTGAACGCCGGCCCGTCGAGCGCGGCGAGGTTCTCGTCGAGCTGCTCCGGCCGGGAGGCGCCGATGAGCGCGGAGGTGATCGCCGGGTTGTTCAGCACCCAGGCGAGTGACATCTGCGCGAGCGTCTGGCCGCGCTCGGTCGCGATGTCGTTGAGGGACCGCAACCGCGTCGCCATCTCCTCGCTGACCTGACGGTCCGGCAGTGACGGACGGTTCGTGGCGCGCTCCGCCGGGCCGTCCCCGAGGTACTTGTCGGTGAGGAGGCCCTGCGCGAGCGGCACGAAGGCGATCGCCCCCAGCCCGGTCTCGGTGAGCACCTCGGTGAGTCCGTCCTCCACCCAGCGGTTGAGGATCGAGTACGAGGGCTGGTGGATCACGAGGGGGGTCCCCAGCTCACGGGCGACGGCGTGCGCGGCCGCGGTCCGTTCGGCCGAGTACGACGAGATGCCGACGTACAGCGCCTTCCCCGAGCGCACGATCGCGTCGAGCGCACCGACCGTCTCCTCGATGGGCGTCACCTCGTCGACCCGGTGGGAGTAGAAGATGTCGACGTAGTCGAGGCCCATGCGCTCCAGGGACTCGTCGAGGCTCGCGGTCAGGTACTTCTTCGAACCGAAGTTGCCGTACGGGCCTGGCCAGAAGTCGTATCCAGCCTTCGAGGAGATGATGAGCTCGTTGCGGTACGGGCCGAAGTCCTCGCGCATCATGCGGCCGAAGTTCGTCTCCGCCGAGCCGTAGGGCGGCCCGTAGTTGTTCGCGAGGTCGAAGTGGGTGATGCCGTGGTCGAACGCGTGCCGGAGGAGGGCACGTTGTCCGTCGAACGGCCGGTTGTCGCCGAAGTTGTACCAGAGGCCGAGGGAGATCGGGGGCAGGAAGAGCCCGGAGGTACCCACCTGGCGGTAGTCGTTCCGCGCGTAGCGGTCGTCCGCAGCGGCGTACGGGCGGTGGATGTCGGGGACGTTCAGCGGGAAACGAGCATCAGCGGTCATGCACCAACGCTATCGCCCTGCGCGGACGATCGACAGGAAGTCGTGGACGGTGAGTTCCTCACCACGCGCGGTCGGCTTGACGCCGGCCGCCTCCATGCGCTCCGTGGCCGCCTGCGAGCTGCCGAGGACGTTGCCGAGCGCCTGGCGGAGCATCTTCCGGCGCTGCTGGAAGGCGGCGTCGATGAGCGCGAAGGTCTCGACCCGCTCCTGCTCGGTGCCGATCACGTCGCTCCGTCGTTCGAAGCCCACCAGGACGGAGTCCACGTTCGGGATCGGCCAGAACACCTGGCGGCTGACCTGTCCGGCGATGCGCCACGCCCCGTACCAGGCGGCCTTCGCGCTCGGCGCGCCGTAGACCTTGCTCCCGGGGACCGCGGCCAGTCGGTACCCGACCTCCGCCTGCACCATGACCACGCCGGCGGTGAGCGAGGTGAAGTGTTCGAGGAAGTGCAGCAGGACCGGCACGGAGATGTTGTACGGCAGGTTGGCGACGAGCCGGTTCGGCGACGCTGGCAGTTCCTCGATGCGGAGGGCGTCCTCGTGGACGACCGACAGCCGGTCGATCATGCCCGGCGCCATCTCCCCCACCGTGATCGGGAGCTGCTTCGCGAGGCGACCGTCGATCTCGACGGCGACGACACTCGCGTCGGCTTCGAGGAGGCCCAGCGTGAGCGATCCGAGTCCCGGACCGATCTCGACCACCACGTCGCCCGGCGCGACATGGGCGACCGAGACGATCTTGCGGACGGTGTTCGCGTCGATGACGAAGTTCTGACCGAGCTTCTTCGTCGGCGTCACGTCGAGCAGGGTGGCGAGGTCTCGGATCTCGGCGGGGCCGAGCAGTGCGACGGAAGCGGTCATCCCCCCAGTATCCCCGATCGCCGGTGGCCCCGATCGCGCCGCGGCTCCAGGCCGCCCACCGGTCAGTCGGACCAGGAGCCGTAGACCCGCTCCGTGTTCGTGGCGAGCTGCGTCGCGAACCCCTCGAGGTCTGCGCCCAGGTGTGCGGCCATGCCACGGACCGTGTGGGGCAGCAGATAGGGGGCGTTGGGCCGACCGCGGAACGGCGCCGGTGTGAGGTACGGCGCATCGGTCTCGACCATGACGAGCTCGCGGGGCATGACCTCGAGCGCCTCGCGCAACGGGGCGGCGTTCTTGAACGTCACGGTGCCTGCGAACGAGGCGTACCAGCCGTGCTCGGCACAGAGCGCTGCGAGTTCGCGGCCCCCGGAGAAGCAGTGGAAGACGGTGCGCTCCGGAGCCCCGACGCGCAACAGGGTCTCGACGACCTCGTCGTGGGCGTCGCGGTCGTGGATCTGCAGGGCGATGCCGTGCCGCTTCGCGATCGCGATGTGCGCCTCGAAGGAGGCGAACTGCGCGGCTCGGCCATCGTCCTCGGTGCGGAAGAAGTCGAGGCCGGTCTCGCCGACGGCCCGGACACGGGGCTGGGCTGCCAGGCGGTCGATCTCGGCCAGCGCGTCGTCGAGCGTTCCCGCGCGGTCGAGGTCCGGAGCGTCATTCGGGTGGATCGCCACGGCTGCGAGGACGCGCGGGTCGCTTGCCGCGAGCGCCGCCGACCAGCGCGAGGTCTCGACGTCGGTGCCGACCTGCACGATCCCGCGGACACCGACGGCGAGCGCGCGGTCGAGGTGCTCGGTCGGCGTCAGCGGCGCTTCGCCGTCGGCGTGCTCGAGGTGCGTGTGGTTGTCGTACACGGCCACCGGCAGCGGCTCAGGGCTCTCCGGGTAGCTCAACTGCTTGCGCTCCCCCGCCTCCCGCTGCCGCAGATGCGGAGTGGCGGCTGGATCCGGTGCGACGGCCCCGCTCATTCCGCGACGGCCTCGATCCGCGGGAAGAGCGGCTCGAGCCCGGCCACCGTGGTGCCGGCGGGGACCTGAGCCCAGGTGCCGACCTCGCTGATGCGCTGCGCGCCGAGCTGACCCAGGGCGTCCTCGACACCGAGTGCGGTCCAGAGCTTGGTGGTCGCCTTCGGGACGAAGGGGTGCAGCAGGACCGACAGGGCGCGGAGCCCTTCGACCGCCGTGGCGAGGACGGTGCCGAGGCGTTCGCGCTTGGCCTCGTCCTTCGCGAGCGCCCACGGCTCCTGCTCGGTGATGTAGCCGTTCAGCTCGTCGACGATCCGCCAGATGGCGGCGAGCGCGTCCTGGATGGCGAGTCGCTCGATGGCGGCGTCGGCGTCCGTGGCGGCGCGGGCGACCGTCTGCTGGATCGCGACGTCGGCAGGCTCGGCGGGGCCGCTCGGCGGCACGACACCCTCGAAGTAGCGGGTGACCATCGCCAGCACGCGCGAGGCCAGGTTGCCGAAGCCGTTCGCGAGTTCGGCCTGGTAGCGCGCCGAGAGGTCCTCCCAGCTGAAGGAGCCGTCCTGGCCGAAGGCGATGGCGCGCATGAAGTAGTAGCGGAACGCGTCGGAGCCGAAGGTGTCGGTGATCTCGCTCGGGGCGATCCCGGTGAGCTTCGACTTCGACATCTTCTCGCCGCCGACGAGCAACCAACCGTGACCGAAGACGCGCTTCGGCACCTCGAGTCCGGCGGCCATGAGCATGGCCGGCCAGATGACGGCGTGGAACCGCAGGATGTCCTTGCCGACGATCTGCGTGGCCGGCCAGCGCTCGGCGAACGCCTCCTCGTCGGAGCCGTACCCGGCAGCGGTGATGTAGTTGAGCAGGGCGTCGAACCAGACGTAGACGACGTGGCTCTCGTCCCACGGGACCTTGATGCCCCAGTCGAAGGTGGAGCGCGAGATGGAGAGGTCCTTCAGGCCCTGGCGGACGAACTGGATGACCTCGTTGCGTGCCGATTCCGGCTGCACGAACTCCGGTCGCTCCTCGTAGAGGGCGAGCAGTCGCTCGGCGAAGTCACTCATGCGGAAGAAGTAGTTGCTCTCCTGCAGCAGCTCGACGGGCTTGGAGTGGATCGCGCAGACGAGCTGGCCGACGTACTCGCCGGTGCCCTGGACGAGGTCGCTCTCCTGCTTGTACTCCTCGCACCCGACGCAGTAGTAGCCCTCGAACTCGCCCGTGTAGATGTACCCGGCGTCGTACAGACGCTGCAGGAAGAGCTGGACGTTCTGCTCGTGGCGCTCGTCGGTCGTGCGGATGAAGTCGTCGTTCGAGATGTCGATCGTGTCGAGCAGCGGGTACCAGGACTCGCTGACGAGGCGGTCCGCCCACTCCTTCGGCGTCACGCCGTTCGCGGTCGCGGTGCGCAAGATCTTCTGGCCGTGCTCGTCCGTCCCGGTGAGGAACCAGGTGCGATCGCCGGCCTGACGGTGCCAGCGCGCGAGGACGTCGGCGGCCACCTCCGTGTACGCGTGCCCGATGTGCGGAGCATCGTTGACGTAGAAGATGGGCGTGGTGATGTAGAACGAGGTGCCGTCGGCCATGGGGTCAATCCTAGGACGAGCGGGCACCGCGCTCGTGCCTGTTACGACGTGGGGCGCCGCTCCGCGCCCGGTGCCGTCTTCGGCGGGCGTGCGGCCAGGGCCGCCTGGTAGAGGTCGCGCTTCGACAGGCCCGTGGCCTCGGCGACCTCGTTCGAGGCGTCCTTCAGGCGCATCCCTGCGGCCACGAGGGCGAGCACCTGCTCGAGCGCGGTGTCGGGATCGGCCTCGACGGCCTCGGCACCGGCGATGACGACGCAGATCTCGCCCTTCACCCCGCCCGAGGCCCAGACGGCGAGCTCGGCGGCCGTTCCGCGCTTGACCTCTTCGAACAGCTTCGTGAGCTCCCGACAGACGGCGACCCGGCGGTCGCCGCCGAGGACCGCCGCGACGTCCTCGAGCGAGGAGGCCAGGCGGTTGGGCGATTCGAAGAACACCATCGTGCGTGGTTCCGTCGCGAGGGCGCGGAGGGCGCTCCGACGGTCGCCCGGCTTCCGCGGCAGGAAGCCCTCGAAGGTGAACCGGTCTGTCGCGAGCCCGGAGACGGCGAGCGCCGTGACGACCGCGGACGGTCCGGGGATCGCCGTGACCTGGACGTCCGCCGTGGCGGCCGCGTCCACGAGGTGGAACCCGGGATCGGACACGGTCGGCATGCCGGCGTCGCTCAGGACCAGCACGTCGGTCTCGCGGGCGAGTTCGACGATCTCGGCGGCGCGCTCCCGCTCGTTGTGGTCGTGCATGGCGATGAGCCGGGGGCGCGACTCCACGCCGAGCGCCCGCAGGAGGTGGATCGCCGTCCGGGTGTCTTCGGCGACGATGACCTCCGCGGTGGCCAACGCCTCACGGAGTCGGGGCGACGCGTCGCCGAGGTTGCCGATGGGGGTCGCGCCGAGGATGATCACCGGACCAGTCTCCCACCGGCCGGGTGGTTAGATGAGACGGTGTCGGTCGATCTCCTGGAACCCCCCGTGACGGGATCGCGCCTCGACCGTTGGTGGGAGCGGATGCTCCGCACCGAGCGCCGCCGGAAGCTGTGGATCTGGGGCGGCCCTGCAGCCGTCACCCTCCTCGCCTTCGTCCTCCGGTTCTGGAACCTCGGTCACCCGCACTCGCTCGTCTTCGACGAGACGTTCTATGTGAAGGACTCGTGGTCGTTGTGGCTGAACGGGTACGAGAGCACTTGGCCGGACGGGGCGGACGAGGGCTTCGCCAACGGCGACGCCGGTGACCCGAGCACGAACCCGTCGTACGTCGTCCACCCGCCCCTCGGCAAGTGGCTGATCGCCCTCGGCATCGCCGTCTTCGGCATCGACGACAGCACCGGGTGGCGGATCTCCACCGTCATCGCCGGCACCCTGGCGGTGCTCCTCGTGACCCTGATCGCGAAGCGCCTGTTCACCTCGTCGATCCTCGCGGTCCTCGCCGGGTTCCTGTTCGCGATCGACGGTCACGCGATCGTGATGGCGCGGGTCTCCCTGCTCGACAACTTCGTGATGCTGTTCGTGCTGGCGGGGTTCGGTGCGATCCTGCTCGACCGTTCCTGGCATGCGTCCCGACTCGCCGCCAAGCTCGCCTCGCGCCGTTCCGGTGGCGCGGAACCGGCCTGGGGTCCCGTGCTCTGGTGGCGCCCCTGGCTGCTCGCCGCCGGAGTCGCGTTCGGTGCGGCGACGGCCGTCAAGTGGAACGGCCTGTACTTCCTCGCCGCGTTCGGCCTGTACGTCATCGTCACCGATCTGCTGCTCCGCCGCCGCCTCGGGCTCGGCCTCTGGGCGAGCGCCGCGGTCCTCAAGCAGGGTCCCATCTCCTTCCTGACGATGGTCCCGGTCGCCGCGGTGGTGTACCTCGCGAGCTGGTCGGGGTGGATCCTCACCTCGGGCGGCTATGACCGGCAGTGGGCGAACGCCGTCGGCAACGGGTGGACCGGCACCTTCGCCTGGGTCCCCCACTGGTTCCAGAGCCTCGTCCACTACCACCAGAGCGCGTACGGCTTCCACGTCGGGTTGAGCACACCGCACCCGTACGCGGCGAACCCGCTCGGCTGGTTGCTCATGATCCGGCCGACCAGCATGTACTACCAGTCCCCCGCGATGGGGACCGACGGCTGCGCCTGGGACGCCTGCTCCTCGGCCATCACCTCGATCGGCAACCCGCTCATCTGGTGGGGAGCAGCCGTCGCTCTCGGGTACTGCGTCTACCGTCTGGTCCGCTACCGCGAATGGCAGGTGGGGCTCATCGTGCTCGGCGTCGCGGCGGGCTACCTCCCGTGGCTGCTGTACCTGAACCGCACGGTGTTCCAGTTCTACACGATCGTGTTCGAGCCGTACCTGATCCTCGCGCTCGTCTTCGCGGTCGGGAAGATCCTCGGGTCCCGTGACGATCCGGAGGAACGCCGGGTCGCCGGTGTCGGGGTGATCGGCGTGTTCGTGACGATCACCACGCTCCTGAGCATCTTCTGGTACCCGCTCTGGACCGCGATCACCGTCCCGTACTGGTTCTGGCACCTCCACGCCTGGTTGCCGTCGTGGGTCTGACGGGCGGTCGGTGGTGAAGGCCCTCCCCGGTGTGCTCGTCGCCGGTGCCGCGGCACTGCTCGCCCTCGGGCTGCACACCCTCGTGCCGGTCGTGCCACTCCTCACCGCGAGTGTCCTGCTCGGGATGATCGTCGGCCAGCTGCCGGCCTTCCAGCGGCTCGCGAGCGGCGTGCTCAAGCCGGGACTCGGACTCAGCGCGAAGCGGTTCATGCGGATCGGGGTCGTGCTGCTGGGGCTGAAGCTCAGCCTCGTCGATATCGCCGGACTCGGCTGGGTGACCCTGGCGACCACCGTGGCCATCGTCGTCATCACCTTCTTCACCACCCTGTGGCTCGGCAAGGCGATCGGCCTCACCGGCCCGGAACCGTTGCTCATCGCGACCGGCTTCTCGATCTGCGGCGCCTCGGCGATCGGTGCGATGAGCGGGGTCGTCAAGGCGAAGGACGAGGAACAGGCCACCCCGATCGCGCTCGTCACCCTCTGCGGCACGCTCGCGATCTTCGTCCTCCCCGCGCTCCGCGGACCGCTCGGCCTGACCGACGAGCAGTTCGGCCACTGGGTGGGTGCGAGCGTGCACGACGTCGGCCAGGTGGTCGCGACCGCGCAGATCGCGGGGACGAGCGCGCTCGCCGTCGCCGTGGTCGTCAAGCTCACGCGCGTCGTCCTGCTCGCGCCCATGGTCGCCGCCGCCGCGACGATCGAACGCCGCCGACTCCAGACCGTGTCGGCCGGAGCCGGCGGGGGCGCGGACGGGACCGCCACCGCTCGACCGCCGATCGTCCCGCTGTTCGTCGCCGGCTTCATCGCGGCCGTGCTCGTCCGCACGCTCCTGCCGGTGCCCGAGGTCGTCCTCGACGTCGCGGACGCCGCGCAGACCGCGCTGCTCGCGATGGCGCTGTTCGCGCTCGGCGCGGCGATCCGGGTGCGGACGCTCATCACCACCGGGTGGCGGGCGCTCGTCGTCGGCCTCGGGTCGTGGCTCCTCATCGCCGTCCTGGCGCTCGGAGCAGTGCACCTGTCCTGACGCCCTGCGGCTCGCCGAGCTGGTCGGGCTAGTGCTCCCCGCCCACGAGCTTCAGGCCGATGACGCACCCGATGAGCCCGAGGATGAGCAGCACCTTGACGACGGACAGTTCCTCCCCGCCGAAGACCATGGCGTAGCCGACGGTGAGCGCGGCACCGATCCCGACCCACACGGCGTAGGCGGTGCCGACCTGGATGTCGCGCATGGCCCAGGCCAGGCCCGCCATGCTGAGGACGAGCGCCACGCCGAAGGTGACGGTGGGCCAGAGCTTCGTGAAGCCCTCGGACTTGCCGAGCGCGGTGGCCCAGACGGCCTCCAGGACACCCGATGCGATGAGCACGATCCATGACATGACGATCACTCCTCAGTGGTCAGTCTTGTCGCGTTCCGGGTACTGCGCCCTCGTCCGGCAACCCCATCGGGGCTGTGCCCGTCACGATACGCGTCCGGCCTGGGCAGGCGCTGGGCACGGTGATGGACGGTCGGGAGCAATGCGTCCTTCTGTTGCAGCAGGGCCGAGCCGCGCGCAGTGCTCGGGTAGCGTGAACGCATGGCAGATCGTGAGTATGGCTTCCGCACGCGTGCGATCCACGCGGGCAACATCCCCGACCAGGTGACCGGCGCCCGCGCGCTGCCCATCTACCAGTCGAGCGCCTTCGTCTTCGACGACACCGCCGACGCCGCCGCGCGCTTCGCCCTGCAGAAGTACGGCAACATCTACTCCCGTCTCGCGAACCCGACGGTCGCGAGCTTCGAGGAGCGCATCGCGAGCCTCGAAGGCGGTCTCGGTGCCGTCGCGACGGCCTCCGGTCTCGCCGCGCAGTACATCACCTTCGCCTCGCTCGCCGGGCAGGGCGACCACATCGTCGCCTCGGCCAACCTCTACGGCGGGTCGATCACGCAGCTCGACGTCACCCTGCGACGCTTCGGCATCGAGACCACGTTCGTGCAGTCCTCCGACGCGGCCGACTACGCCGCCGCGATCCAGGAGAACACCAAGCTCGTCTTCGCCGAGACGGTCGCGAACCCGTCCGGCGAGATCGCCGACATCGAGGGTCTGGCCGACGTCGCCCACGCCCACGGCATCCCGCTCATCATCGACTCCACGATCGCCACGCCCTACCTCAACCGTCCGAT
Organism: Plantibacter sp. Leaf1; assembly: GCF_001421315.1. NCBI lineage: Bacteria > Bacillati > Actinomycetota > Actinomycetes > Micrococcales > Microbacteriaceae > Plantibacter > Plantibacter sp. Leaf1. Next base: position 999,063 of record NZ_LMJX01000002.1, read on the forward strand.
CGAGTGGGGTGCCGACATCGTCACGCACTCCGCCACCAAGTTCCTCGGCGGACACGGCACGACCCTCGGTGGCGTCGTCGTCGAGAGCGGCCGGTTCGACTGGGACTCCGACAAGTTCCCGCTCTTCGGGCAGCCGGTGCCGAGTTACGGCGGGCTGCAGTGGTCGGGGAACTTCGGCGAGTACGCCTTCCTCACCCGCCTCCGTGCGGAGCAGTTGCGCGACATCGGCCCGGCGCTCGCGCCGCACTCGGCCTTCCTGCTCGCGCAGGGCGTCGAGACGCTGCCGTTCCGCATCCAGGCGCATGTCGACAACGCGCGGATCGTGGCCGAGTGGTTGGACGCCGACCCGCGCATCGCCGCCGTCAACTGGGCTGGACTCCCCGCCCACCCGCACCACGAGCGGGCGAACAAGTACCTGCCGAAGGGGCCGGGCTCCGTCTTCAGCTTCGAGGTGAAGGGTGGCCGCCAGGTCGGCCAGAAACTCATCGAGTCCGTCGACCTCGCGAGCCACCTGGCGAACATCGGCGACGCGAAGACGCTCATCATCCACCCGGCGTCGACCACGCACGCCCAGCTCTCCGACCAGCAGCTCGTCGATGCAGGCGTGCTGCCCGGCATCGTCCGACTGAGCGTCGGCATCGAGGACCCGGACGACATCATCTACGACCTCGACCAGGCCCTCGCGGCCGCGGTGAAGGAGTAACGGCATGAGCACGTCGACAAGCTCAGTGACCGGGCAGGGCGAGACCGTGACCGGGCAGGACGAGACCGTGACCGGGCAGGACGCGACGGAGACCGTCCGGCTCACCAACGGGCTCACCTGCTCGCTGCCGGCGAGCTCGCCGCTCGCGAAGCTCCTGCGATCCCAGCGCACCTGGGTCGGACCGGACGCCAAGGCCCGCCTCAAGCTGCTCCGTGACGCGAAGTCCGTCGCCATCGTGGGCGCCTCCCCCAATCCCGCGCGCTCCTCGTACTTCGTGGGCACCTACCTGCAGCAGTCGAGCGACTTCCGCATCTACTTCGTCAACCCGAACGCGACCGAGATCCTCGGGCAGCCCGCGTACCCCGACCTCGCGTCGCTCCCCGAGGTTCCCGACATCGTCGACGTGTTCCGGAAGGCGAGCGACATCCCGCAGGTCATCGACGAGGTCGTCGCCGTCGGCGCCCCCACCGTCTGGGTCCAGCTCGGCATCTGGAACCAGGAGGCAGCCGAGTACGGCGAGTCGAAGGGCCTGAACGTCGTGATGGACCGCTGCATCAAGGTGGAGCACGCCCGCTTCCACGGAGGCCTGCACCTGCTGGGCTTCGACACCGGGCAGATCACCGCCCGCAAGACCCTGCGGTAGCCGTCCCGCCCGCTGGGTATGCTCGACAGGTGCCCGCGTCCACGCCTCGAGTGACCGTGCTCGGTCCCATCCGCGTCGAGGGTCGTGCCGGTGGGCTGGTCGAACCGGGTGGGCGCCGCGCCAAAGCCCTCGTGGCCGCGCTCGCCCTCGCGGAGGGCCGGTCCGTGTCGACGACGGCCCTCATCGACGCGCTCTGGGACGACGCCCCGCCGGTCGGTGCGAAGGCGGCCCTGCAGACCCTCGTGTCCCGGGTGCGAGCCGTCGCCGTACCAGGACTCATCGAGTCGTCGGCCGCCGGCTACCGGCTCACGGCCGGCGCGGACGACGTCGACCTCGGCGCCGCCTCCGCCCTCGCGGACGCCGCGTCGACGGCGGTGCGAGGCGCCGACCCGCGTGCTGCCGCGCAGCTCTCGCAGGAGGCCTTACAGCTCTGGACCGGTGACCCCGGCGCCGAGCTCGACCCACCGCTCGCCGAGGAGCTCTCCGGCCGTGGGGCGCGACTGCAGGACGAGCTGCGCCGGGTCAGGGCGCAGAGCCGGATCGACGTGGGCGAGGGTGTCGCCGTGATCAGCGATCTGGAGTCGCTCGCCGCAGCGGCACCGCTCGACGATGCGACGCACCTGATGCTCTTCAACGCCTACGCGCAGTGCGGCCGACGCGCCGACGCGATGCGCCTGTTCTCGGACCACCGGCGCCACCTGCGGGACGAGCTCGGGACGGATCCGGCGAACGCCCTCGTCGCCGCCCACACCTCCCTGCTGCAGGAGGGCACCGATCAGCCGGCGACCGCGGCCTCCGCTCACGGAGCGCCGCCTCCACCCCAGGAACGCACCGACCGCCTCGTCCTGGGGCTCCGCACGCCGCCGAACGAGCTCATCGGACGGGAGGCCGACCTGGAGGCGATCCGGGAGCTGGTCGCCGAGGTGCGGATGACGACGATCCTCGGCCCGGGTGGACTCGGCAAGACCCGCCTGGCCCAGGAGGTCGCCCGCCGCGCGTCGGCGTCCACACCGGGTGTCGTCTTCGTGGAGCTCGCCAGCATCCGGGATGCGGAGGACCTCCCGCTCGCGGTGGCCACCGCCCTCGGCATCCGGGACGTCACCGGCTCCCGGCGCCTCGGCGAGGCCTTCGCCGCCCTGCCCGTGGACCTGCATGAGCGCATCGTCGCGCGGCTGTCCGAACGTCCCACGCTGCTCGTCATGGACAACTGCGAACACCTCGTGGACGCAGCGGCCCGGTGGATCGCCGACGTCCTCGACTGGACGACGGGCCTCCGCGTCCTCGCGACCAGCCGCAGCCCGCTGTCGATCACGGCCGAGCACGTCTACCAGCTCGAACCGCTCGGTGCCGGCCACACCGACGGTGACGACCCGAACGAGGTCGGCCCGGCGGTGCGCCTGTTCATCGAACGAGCTCGCGCCGCCCGCCCGGGCGTCCACATCCCGCTCGAGACCGCGGCACGACTGTGCGCCGCTCTGGACGGGCTCCCCCTCGCGATCGAGCTGGCGGCGGCGCGCACCCGCTCCATGTCCGTGGAGGAGGTGGAACGGCGGCTCGGGAACCGTTTCGCCCTGCTGACCACCGGCTCCCGCAGCGCGCCCGAGCGTCACCAGACCCTCCACGCGGTCATCGAATGGAGTTGGAACCTCCTCGGCGAGCGTGAGCGGACGGTCCTGCGTCGCACATCGCGATTCCCGGACGGGTTCGGCATCGACGCGGCCGGCGCCGTCGCCCCGGAGGTCGACGACGTCGCCGACGCCCTCGACGCGCTCGTCGGACAATCGCTCCTGACCGTCCGGGACGACCCGGCGACCGGGTCGCTCCGATTCCGGATGCTCGAGACGGTCCGCGAGTTCGGGATGATCGCGATGCAGGACGCCGGCGAGGATGCGGTGGTCGTGGACGCCATGCGGCGGTGGGCGATCACCCTCGCCGACGCGACACAGCCGCGCATGCACGGGGCCGAGCAACTCGACGCCTTCGCGATCCTCGCCCTCGAACAGGACACCCTCGTGAGCATCCTGCGACAGGCCCTCGCCGACGACCGGGCAGACGTCGTCGGCCCGCTGTTCGCCGCGCTCGCGGTGTTCTGGACCTTCCGGAGCGCCCATCAGGAGGTGCTCGCGTTCGGTGAGCCGGTCCTCGCCGTGCTCCGACGCCAGGACGCCGGCTCGGTGACCGGCGACGCCCCGGCGGTCGCGTTCGCGATCATCGCGGTGACCTTCCTCACCACCGACGTCCGGACGTCGGCCCGCGCGATCGGGGCGCTCCGCCGCGTCGAACGCGTGCATCGGACGGAGCACCCGCGGATGCGCGCGCTCGTCGGGCTCATGCTCGCCGCAGGACGCGCTGATCGGTCGGTGGACCTCATGCAGTCGTTCCGGACCTCACCCGACCCTCGGGTCGCCAACGTCGGCAACCTCCTCGCGGCGCAGATGGCCGAGAACGAGGGTGATCCGGCATCAGCAGAGGTGGCCGCGCTCCGGGCGAACGAACTCTCCGTGTCGATCGGCGACGTCTGGGGAGCTGCGATGAGCGCTCACATGCTGGCGCAGTTGCACAGCCAGAACGCCGAATCCGAGTCCGCCCTCCACTGGGCCGGGTTGGCGGCCACCGGCCTCGAAGCGATCGGCGCCGAGGCCGACCTCCGCCAGCTGGACTGGCTCATCGCGCTCGGCGACATCGGCCGGGGCGACTACGCGTCGGCGACCGCGGTCCTCGACCGCTTCCTCACCGATGAGACGCCGTCGACGGGCTTCACGCCGATCCCCGAACGCGAGTCGATCGTGTGGGCGGGTCTCGCCGAGATCGCCCGCGCCCAGGGCGACAGCCGACGCGGCACCGAGCTCTACGGCCGCGCGCTCGGGGCCTTCAGCGGTGGTGAGTCCCGCCGCTCGCCCTGGTTCGCGCTCGTCGCCTCCGCCGCCCTCGCTGCGGCCGTGCTCGACGGGACCACGTCCTCCGAGGTCCACGGGCGTCTGGCCCGCCGGATCCGGACCCGGACGGTCGCGCTCGGCCGCCTGCTGCCGGAACGGTTCGACCGCCCCGTCCTCGGCGCCACCGTCCTCGCCCTCGGCAGCTGGTACCTGCGTGCGGACGAGGACGACGTCCGGGTGGTCGGCGCGGAGCTCGTCGCTCTCGCCGCCGGGCTCGCGTCCCGGCAGGACATCCCGTCACTCGTCCGCCGCCTGCATGAACCGGACGCGACCGTCTTCCTGAGCGCTGTCGATGACACGGCCATCGCCGCACGGGTCGCCCGCCGGTCCGCGAACGAGAGCGCCGCCAGGGCCCTCGAGCTGCTGGGCAGCCGGGTCCTGGCGGCGCGCTGACCGACCGTCGGAGCCGATCTCAGGCGCGGCGCATGTACGCCCGCACCGTCAGCGGCGCGAACACCGCGACGATGACCGCGGCACCGAGGAGCGCGAGCCAGGCGTCCGAGCCGAAGGTGCCCGTGTTCGCGAGGTCGCGGACGGCGGTGACGAGGTGCGAGACCGGGTTCACGGCGACGAAGCCCTGGAGGAACGATGGCATCGTGTCCGGGTTCACGAACGCGTTCGAGAGGAACGTGAGCGGGAACAGCACCAGGAAGGAGATGCCCTGCACGCTGCTGGCGCTCCGGGCGATGACGCCGAAGAACGCGAAGATCCAGCTGATGGCCCAGGCGCAGACGATGACGAGCAGACCGGCGACCACCACGAAGCCGAGGCCACCTTCCGGCCGGTAGCCCATGACGAACCCCATGGCGAAGGTGAGCGTGGTCGCGATCGTGTACCGCACGGTGTCGGCCAGGAGCGCACCCGCCAACGGCGCGATCCGGGCGATGGGCATCGACTTGAAGCGGTCGAACACGCCCTTGTCCATGTCCTCGCGCAGCTGGATCCCGGTCACGACCGAGGTCGTGATGACGGTCTGCACGAGGATGCCGGGGATGATGATCGGGAGGTAGCTCGCCACGTCGCCGGCGATCGCGCCGCCGAAGATGTAGGTGAACATCAGGGTGAAGATGATCGGCTGGATCGTCACGTCGATCAGCTGCTCCGGCGTCCGTTTGATCTTGAGCAGTCCGCGGTACGCCATGGTGAAGGAGTTGCGGACCGTCTGCGACAGGCTGACGTGGTTCCGGAGGGACCGGTCTGTGCCGGGGGTGATGGTGATCGTGCTCATGCGTGGACCTGCTCTGCGGTGTCGAAGGAATCGGTGTCGGACGTGGCGCCGGCGTCGTCGGCCTCGACGCCGTGTCCGGTGAGAGTGAGGAAGACCTCGTCGAGCGTCGGCTTCTGGACACTCATCTCCGCGAGCCGGATCCCGGCTTCACGGAGGGTGATGAAGAGGTCGGTGACGGCGTCGGGGTCGCGCATGGGCGCCGTGATGCGGGTCGCCTCGGGCGAGACGACCGTCTCCACCCGGAGCACCTCCGTGATGACGCGTCGGGCGTCCTCGAGGTCGGCCGGATCCGACAGTCGCAGTTGCAGCGACGACTCCCCCACGGAGGCCTTCAGTTCGTCGGACGTCCCCTCGGCGACGACGAGACCTCGGTCGATGACCGCGATGCGATCGGCCAACTGGTCGGCTTCGTCGAGGTACTGGGTCGTGAGCAGCACCGTCGACCCGGTCGCCACGAGGCGTCGGATGGTGTCCCACATCTGCGCCCTCGTCCGCGGGTCGAGGCCGGTGGTCGGTTCGTCGAGGAAGATGAGCGGCGGTTGCGCGATGAGGCTCGCGGCGAGGTCGAGCCGACGCCGCATGCCGCCGGAGAACTTCTTCAGCGGACGAGCCGCCGCCTCGCTCAGTCCGAACTCCTCGAGGAGCTCGGCGCTCTTGCGCTTCGCCTCGGCACGACCGAGGCCGAGGAGCCGCGAGAAGATGACGAGGTTCTCGGTCGCGGAGAGGTTCTCGTCCACCGAGGCGAACTGCGCAGTCACGCCGATGAGCTGGCGGACCACCTGCGATTCGCGCTGGATGTCGTGGCCGAAGATGGTCGCGCTGCCCGCGTCGGGACGGAGGAGCGTCGCGAGCATGCTGATGGTGGTGGTCTTCCCGGCGCCGTTCGGGCCGAGGACGCCGTAGACGGTGCCGGTCCTGACGGAGAGGTCGACGCCGTCGACCGCTCGGTTGTCGCCGAAGGTCTTCACGAGGCCGTGGGCCTCGATCGCCCAGTCGGAGCGGATGCTCATGCGGATGCCTTTCGATTCGTGGCGAACCGCCGGTGGGCGACCCGGACACGAGTGTGCTCGTCGGCACTCACCGATCACTCACGTCGCGCTGACGGCCGCTGACCGGGGCCGACAGCCGCCGTCAGCGACCGACCGCAACCGATCGCGCCTAGAGTGGAGGGAGCCAGTCGTACCGAAGGAGGTCGTCCAGTGACGGCATACGTGTCCGCATTCGACCTCTTCTCCGTCGGCATCGGCCCCTCCAGTTCGCACACCGTCGGCCCCATGCGCGCCGCGCTGGCGTTCGTCCTCGGTCTCGAGCGCGACGGTCTGCTCGGACGGGTCGACCGCGTCACGTGCTCGCTCTTCGGCTCGCTCGGCTCGACCGGTATCGGCCACGGCACCCCGGACGCGGTCGTCGCCGGACTCCGCGGACTCACCCCGGAGGGATGCGACCCGGCCGAGGTCCGTCACGCCTGGAGCGAGCACCCGGACGGCGGAACCCTCCTCCTCGCCGGGGTCAGGCCCGTCGACTTCTCCCGAGACGACGTCTCGTTCGTCCCGAGGACGCGCCTCCCCGGTCACCCGAACGCGCTGACCCTGTCCGCCTGGGACCGCTCGAGCGAGGTACCAGTCCGCTCGGAGACCTACTACTCGGTGGGCGGCGGTTTCATCAGGCGCGACGGCGACGACCCGGCGTCCGCGCTCCCCCAGCACCCCGTCCCCATGCCGTTCCGGACCGCCGAGTCACTCATCGACATCTGCGACGACAGCGGACTGCCGATCGACGCGATCGCCAGGCGGAACGAGGAGGCCATGCGCACCCCGGAAGCGGTCGACGCCGGCCTCGACGCCATCTGGGCGGCCATGCACGAGTGCGTCACGGCCGGACTCGCGGACACGGGCACGCTGCCCGGCGGCCTCGGCGTCAAGCGTCGCGCCCGCGCCGTCCGCGAGCGACTCGACGTGGCCGAGGCGGAGAGCGGCCGCGAGCTGCCGACCGAGTGGCTCCACGCGTTCGCCCTCGCCGTCAACGAACAGAACGCCTCAGGCGGACGGGTGGTGACGGCCCCGACGAACGGGCGGCCGGCATCATCCCGGCGGTCGGCAGCTACTACCTGCGATTCGTCCCCGGGGCGTCGCTCGACGGCATCCGCCGATACCTGCTCACCGCGACCGCGATCGGGTCGCTGTTCAAGGCGAACGCCTCCATCTCCGGTGCGGAGGGCGGGTGTCAGGCGGAGGTCGGCTCCGCGTGCGCGATGGCGGCCGGCGCCCTGTGCGCCGTGCTCGGCGGCACCCCACGGCAGGTCGAGAACGCGGCGGAGATCGCGATGGAGCATCACCTCGGCCTGACCTGCGACCCGGTCGGCGGACTCGTCCAGGTGCCGTGCATCGAGCGGAACGCGATCGCCTCCTCGACGGCGGTCAGTGCGGCCAGGCTGTCGTTGCACGGTGATGGGACGCACCTCGTCTCCCTCGACACCGTGATCGAGACGATGCGTCAGACCGGCGTCGACATGTCGACGAAGTACAAGGAGACCAGCGAGGGCGGCCTCGCGGTCAACGTCATCGAGTGCTGAGTCGCGCCGCCATCTCGGGCGGGGTCGGGCGCCTCAGCGTCGTTCGGCGGGTGACCCGATCACCGTGGGTCGAGTGCTGCCACGTCCGTCACGGGTAGGCGGCACACGAAGTCGTGGCAGAGATAGGCGGTCGGCAGACCGTCCCGGCTCGTCCGCTCGGCGAAGAGGCCGAAGCCGGCAGCAGCCCAGGCGGCGGCCTCCTGGTCCGTGACCACCGTCACCACCGCGTCGCGTCGCGTCCTGACGGCGTCACGCATCGCCCGAGCGGCGGTGACCCGGTCCTCGCTCTCGTCGGCGCGGACGTGATCCGGTGCGACGACGACGAGTTGCGAGGCCGGTTCCGCGAGCGATGCGGCCAGTCCGAGGCTCGCGCCGAACGCGGTCGGTGCCCGCAGCGCCGCCGACGCGGCGAACCGCACGGCGCCCTCGGCGGCCGCCCGGAAGCGACCGTCCGCCGAGAGCTGGTACAGCAGCAGCGACGCCTGGCCGAGCGCGGAGATCCCCGACGGGTAGGCGCCCTCCGACGGGTCGCCGTCCACGCGGGTGCCGTGAGCGGCCAGCACCGGGTCTCCGCCGCCCGGCAGGACGAACCCGGCCACAGCGGTCGGCGCACCGGCCCCTGACGCCTCGGCCCCGGAACCCTCCGGGAGGCATCGTTCGACGAGGTCCCTGGCGAGTTCCGCGTAGCGCACCTGCCCCGTCGCTAGGCCAAGACGCACCAACCCTGCGGCGAGCATCCCGTAGTCCTCGAGGGCCGCCGCCGCTCCTGAGCGCTGCTCGTCGAGCGAGGCGCGCGCGAGGGTGCCGTCCGGCAGCAGATGGTTCTCGACGACCGCGTCGGCCGCCCACCGGGCGGCCTCGAGCCACTCGGGGCGGTCGAGGACCGTCGACGCCTCGGCCAACGCCCCGATGGCGAGTCCGTTCCACCCCGACAGCACCTTGCGGTCGACCGCGGGCGGAACGAGCGTCGCTCGGCCGTGCACGTCGCGCCGGTAATAGCCGCCCTCCGACCGGACGCCGTCGACGACGCTCTCCGAGTCCTGGGCGGACCCGAAGCCACCGCTCGGCTGCTGGAGGGTGTCGATGAGGAAGCCGGCGATCCCGGTCGCGACGGTGGCGGCCCACGGGCTCGGTCGCTCCGCCCAGGCCCGCACGTAGGCGGTGAGCAGCAGCGCGTTGTCCGTCAACATGCGTTCGTAGTGCGGCTCGGTCCAGTCGCGGTTGACCGCGTACCGGAAGAACCCGCCTTCGACGGGGTCGCGAAGCGCCGACGCCCCCATGGTCCGGAGCGTGCGCTGCGCGAGGTCGACACCGCGGCGAGCAGCCTCCCCCTCGCGTGGCGTGAGCAGGACGTCGAACACCGGCGCCATCGGGAACTTCGGGGCGGTGCCGAATCCGCCCAGGTCGCGGTCCTCGAGGCCCTCGATGATCGCGACCGCGGCGTCGAGGTCTTCGGGCCCCGGCACGGACGCGTCTTCAGGGGCGGTCATCGCCTCGGCGATCGCGCGGGCGAGGCCGTCGGCGCTGGCGACGACGTCCTCTCGACGCTCCGTCCACGCCACCCGGACCGCCTCGAGCACCTGCGGGAAGGACGGGTGGCCCCGGAGCGGCACCGGCGGAGAATAGGTGCCGGCGTGGAACACATGCCCGCGAGGCGTCACGAAGACGTTCAACGGCCAGCCGAGCTCCCGGGTGAACGCCCCGGCCGCGGCGAGGTAGCTCGCGTCGACGTCGGGATGCTCCTCGCGATCGACCTTGACGGCCACGAAGTCACGGCGGAGCAGCTCCGCGATCCGCTCGTCCGCGAAGGACTCCCGCGCCATGACATGGCACCAGTGACAGGTCGAGTACCCGATCGACACGAGCAGGGGGACGTCACGACGGGCGGCCTCCTCGAAGGCCTCGGGCCCCCAGGGGTACCAGTCGACCGGCTGCTCGGCGTGGGAGCGGAGGTACGGGCTCATCGCCCCGGCGAGCCGGTTCGTCATGTCGGGTCCGTCGCCCGATCCCTATCGACCGAGCGGCAGCTGCTCGCCCGCCGTGATGCGGGACCGGAGCCGGTTGTTCGGGGCGGGCAGCGGGCACACGTAGTGGTCGCTGAACGCACACGGCGGCAGGTAGGCGCGGTTGAAGTCCACGAGGACGTGTCCGTCTGCGGTGGGCGCCGGCATGCTGATGAACCGGAACCGGTAGGTCTCGTCGCCGCTCGTGCCGTCGGAGAACACCGCCCAGAGCCCGTTCGGGCCGCCGGTGACGGTCAAGGACACGGCTTCGTCGCCGAGCGTGAACTCGACCCGGCCCACCGGCGTCTCCGTCGTGACGTGGCCGTCGATGGATTCGGTCTCCACCGTCACCCCGGGCGAGGGGACGAATCGGGCGGGCCTGATCCACGAGACGTCCGGGGCGAAGGCGCTGATCCCGGAGAGCGCGGTGCGCGTCGGAGCCTCGGGATCGAGGACTCGGAGGGCGTAGGCGCCGTCGCGCTCCATGCCGCGAAGGAGGGCGTCGCCGAAGTGCAGTTCCTCACCGTGGACGAGCTCGACGCGGTCGGTCATGATCTGCGCACCGCTCGGTGTCGTGAGGCCCGTGCCGGTGAGCCGTTCGCCCACGATGCCGGTGTCATCGGCACGCCAGGTGCCCGGAGCGCCTTCCAGAGGCGTCGCCTCCTCGGTCAGCCAGTGCGTGAAGCGCAGCGCGGCGATCCCGTGCGGCGCGCGCACCGAACGCTCGCGGGCGGTGTGCCAGGCGGTCCAGGACGCGATGAACTCGGCGGGGGTCTCGGAACTCATACCCCGACGGTACCAACTCCGGGCGCCGCACAGCCCCCCTGGACATCCCGCCTCGCCCGGATGCGCTCACCGCGAACAGCACGATGGCGCCGCCCGGCGGACCGGGCGACGCCATCGAGGTGGTGCGGACTAGTTGAAGAGCTTCTTGTCCTTGAGCCAGTCGGCCGCAAGGGTCTTCGGTGCCGCCTTCTCGTCGCCCTGGTTGCGGGCGTTGAGCTCGATGAGGTCTTCGGTGGTGAGCTCCGCCGACACGGCGTTGAGCACCTCCTTGACCTTGTCGCTGGCCTTGTCCGAGTTGATCAGCGGGAGGACGTTCTGCGGGAGGATCAGGTTCTCCGGGTCCTCCAGCGTGACGAAGTCGTTCGCGGCGATCGACGGGGTGGTCGTGTAGATGTCGGCCATCTGGACCGTGCCGTCGAGCAGGGCCGCGGTGGTCTGCGCGCCGCCGCCGTCGCTGATCGGCACGAAGGTGAGCTTGTCGGCCGGGACACCGTAGACCTCGGTCAGGCCCTTCGGTCCGTACGGACGCTCGGCGAGCTCAGGAGCCCCACCGATGGCCAGCGGGACGGTGAGGGACGCGAGGTCGGCGAGGCTCGTGACGTTGTTCGCCTCACTGAACTCCTTGGTGACGTTGTAGGAGTCCTTGTCCTCGGCCTTCGACTGGTCGAGCACCTCGTAGCCCTTGGGAGTCGCCTCCTGGAGCGCCGAGTAGACCTCGTCGCTCGACTTGGCCGTCGCTGAGTCGTCGAAGAACTGCAGCAGGTTGCCGCTGTAGTCGGGGACGAGGTCGATGGACCCGTCTTCGAGGGCGGCGATGTAGACGTCGCGGGCGCCGATGTTGAGCGACTCGGCGGTCTTGATGTCGTTCGCCTCGAGCGCCTGGATGTAGATCTGCGCGATGATCTCGGACTCGGGGAACCCGGCGGAACCGACGGTGATGGTGTCGGAAGCGGCGGTCTCGCCGGCGGTCGGATCGCCCGCGGAGCAGGCGCTGAGGGCGAGTGCTGCTGCGGCGGTCGCCGCGATGCCGACGGCGAGGCGTCGACCCTGTCGAATGGTGAACATGAGGTTTCCTATCTGTGATGGACGAGAACGGTGGTGCCGTTGTGCGGGACGGTGCCTCGGGCGATGCTGGCGCCCGAGAGGGTTCGGAGTGCTACTCGATGCGGTGCGCTGCGGTCTGCATCTTCGTCTCCGCCGCTGCGAGCTCGGGGTCCGGTGACGTCGATCGGTCGCCGGCACCTGCGCCGGCACCGCGCGAGCGGGTCTCGTCGACGCGGGCGTGAGTCGCCTGGACGCCGCGCGGGACGACCGCTCGCTGGAGGAGCGAGAAGAGGCCCTCCAGCAGCAGGGCGAGAACGATGATGATGATCGATCCGGCGAGCATCTGCGCGTAGTCGCGCACCGGCAGGCCGTCGAGGATGTACCGGCCGAGCCCGGGGCCGTTGGTCAGGAAGGCCACGACCGTCGCGGTCGCGATCGTCTGCAGGACGGCCGAACGGACGCCACCGATCATGAGCGGCAGCGCCAGGGGGATCTCCACCTTGCCGAGGATCTGCCACTCGTTCATGCCGACGGCGCGAGCGGCGTCGACGGTCTGTCGGTCGATCGCCTCGACACCGCCGTACGCGCCGGCGAGGACCGGCGGGACGGCGAGCACGACGAGTGCCGTGATCGCGGGGACGAGGCTCGTGCTCGAGAAGCCCCAGCCGAGCGTGATGAGTGCGAGCAGCGAGAGCAGGCCGAGCGTCGGGAGCGCGCGGAGCGACCCGGTGATGACGACCGCGAGCTCACGCCCCTTGCCCGTGTGCCCGATGAGGAGCCCGAGCGGGATCGCGATGAGGCAGGCGATCAGGACGGTGAGGCCGGTCACGCCGAGGTGCTGGAGCACCCGGACGGGGATGCCGCCAGGACCCTCCCAGTGTTCCGGGTCGAAGATCCACGCGAACGCGGCGAGGAAGTTGATCATGCGACTCCTCCCCCGGTGGTCGCCAACTCGCGGGCCTCGGTGGCGGCGCGACGGCGACGGATCGCCCCCTTCGAGCTGATACGCGTCCAGGGCATGAGCAGGCGCCCCAGGAGGACGAGCAGGACGTCGAACACGATCGCGATGACGACCGTCCCGACGATACCCGTGAGGATCTCGATCGGGAACTGGCGGTTGTAGCCGTCGGTGAACAGGTAGCCGAGGTTCGTGACCCCGATGAGGGCGCCCACGCTCAACAGGCTGATGGTGCTGGCAGAGACCACCCGGATGCCCGCGAGCATGAGCGGGCCGGCGAGCGGGAACTCGACCCGCCAGAAGCGTTGGCCGGTCGAGAACCCGACGGCCTGCGCCGACTGCCGCACGCCGGCGTCGACGGCGTCGAGCGCGTCGGCGATCGTCCGCACGAGGAGCGCCACGGCGTAGATGGTCAGGGCGATGACGACGTTCGCCGGGTCGAGGATCTTCGTCCCGATCAGGGAGGGCATGAGGACGAACAGCGGCAGCGACGGGATCGCGTAGAGGATGCCGCTCACCGTGAGCAGGACCCCGCGCGACCACCGGTACCGGTGGGCGAGCCAGCCGAGCGGCAGGGAGATGAGGAACCCGAGGATGATCGGCGGAAGACTCAACTGCACATGGGTGAGCGTGAGCTCCCAGATCATGCTCCAGTTCGCGATGACCCAGTTCATCTGGACGCGCCGCCCTCGGCCGATTCCCTGCCCTGTGGCCCACCGGGATCGCGGCGGTCTCCGAGGACACCCGCTGGGCGCCCGGACTCGTCGACGACGACGTCCCGTCCGCCCACCCGCTCGACGTGCAGGGTGCGCTGGCCGCGATCGGCACCGATGAACTGGGCGACGAAGTCGTTCGCCGGCTCCGCGACGATCTCCGCCGGCGAGCCCACCTGGGCGATGTGGCCACCCTTCTGCAGGATGACGACCTGATCGCCGAGGAGGAACGCCTCGTCGATGTCGTGGGTGACGAACACGATCGTCTTGGCGATGTCGCGCTGCAGGCGGAGCAGCTCCCGCTGGAGTTCGGCCCGCACGAGCGGGTCGACGGCGCCGAACGGCTCGTCCATCAGGAGGATGTTCGGGTCGATGGCGAGGCCTCGGGCGACGCCGACACGCTGCTGCTGCCCGCCGGACAGCTGGCTCGGGTAGCGGTCGGCGAGCGAGCGGTCGAGTCCGACGGTGTCGAGCAGGGTGAGGGCGTCCGCCCGGGCCTGCTTCTTGTTGATGCCGGTGAGCATGGGCACCGTGGCCACATTGTCGATCACGGTGCGGTGCGGGAGCAGGCCGGAGTTCTGCATGACGTACCCGATGCGGCGACGCAGCCGGACGGGGTCGACCGCCGAGACGACCTCGTCGTCGATGACGATGCGACCCTCACTCGGATCGACCATGCGGTTGATCATGCGCAAGAGGGTGGTCTTGCCGCAGCCGGAGGATCCGACGAAGACCGTGGTCGACCGCGACGGGATCGTGAGGGAGAAGTCGTCGACCGCGAGGGTGCCGTCGTCGAAGCGCTTGGAGACGTGTTCGAAGGAGATCATGCTGGACCGATGCCTCTTCTCTGCACGGCTGTTCGTGACAGGTCGTCTTCCAAGGGTCGTCGCCGCCGTGGTCGGTGGCTCGCTGAACGTCTCTCGGTCGGTGGTCCGAACCTACCGGAGGGTACCGACATCGCCCACCCCCTCGACACGTGTCGAAATACATGGCATGCGACGGCGCGCACCGGCACCGTCCGGCCGACGGGTCCCTCAGGAGCGGTCGACGCCGAGCGCGGCGAGCGCCGCCGCGACGAGCTGCTGACCATGCTGCTCCTGCTCGATAGCCGACCGGAGGCCGGCGTGGGCGACCGAGAACCCGACGGACCACTCGTCGTGCTCCGCCGGACCGAGCGCGTCCGCTGCGACGACCGCCTCGACCGCCAGGACGTCCGCGAGGAGGGCGGTCGAGCGTTCCAGCAGTCGGAGGGAGGTCCCGGCGAACGAAGCAGGATCGTCCGCGGCCTCGTCCGGCACGCCGGTCGCGACGACCGGGGTCGCGAGCACGCGGAGCTCGGCGACGAGGTCCGCGGCCGACTGCCGGAGCCGATGCGGGACGAGCCGGTGCCCGGTTTCGCGGTGGTCGACCTCACCTCCGTCGATGCGTGCGAGCCGTCGCTCGGCGGCAGCGGCGGTGTGCGCGACGGCCGCGCGGAGCCCGTCGAAGGCACGGGCGAGCCGCGCGCCATGCAGCAGACCGCCGGTCCGGAGGACACCCGACGCCTGATCGACGAGCGGATCATCCGAGGCCGTTGCGAGCGTCGCTTCGACGAGCAGGACGGCCGCCGTGACCTCGTCGGCGAGGGCACCGTTGATCTGCGGCGTCGCCCGGAGCCGCAGTCCGTCCGGGTCTCGTTCACCGCGCGCACCGTCCGCGCGCACCGGCGTCGCCAACAGCTCGGCGATGCGCTCGGCGCTCGCCCGGGTGCCCGCCGACGGGCTGCCGGCGAGGACGGTCGCGTCGAACGCCGGTCCTCGCTCGCCGAGTCCTGACGGCGCACCGGCCCGCGACGAGAGAGCGCTCGTAGTGTCCGCCAGCCGGCTGAGCGCACCGAGCCGGTGGAGCGCGAGTGCGCCGACGCCGAGGGAGTAGGCGTTGTGGTGCACGAACGCGAGCGCCTCGTGCACCGCGAGGCCGAGCGGTGCGAGCCCGACCCGCGACAGGGCGACCCGTGCGGAGAGCCGCTCGCCCGCGAGGACCGCCTCCCCCTGTCCGATCACGAGCGTCGCGACGGGCGCGAGGTGGGTCTGGTCGCCGTCGCCGAGGGATCCGATGGACGGGATCACCGGGGTCACGCCACGGTTGAGGAGCTCCGCGACGAACACGGCGGTCTCGAGGCGGATCCCGGATGCGCCACGCGTCCATCCGGCGAGCCGGGCGGCGACCACCGCCCGAGCCCGGTCCACGGACAGCGGGAGACCGATGCCGCCACGGCGATCATGGACGACACGCTCCTCCACCGCCGACGCGTCGAGCGTCGCGGTGCGCGGAGCCACTCGCCCCACGCCCGGGCCTCGAGACGGTGCGCCCGGCGCGTCGACTCCGACCGCCGCCGTCTGCCGGTCGACGATGGCCCGCCCCGCACCGATGCGGTCGAGCGCCGCCGTGTCGAGGACAACGATCGCGTCGTCGCGGGACACGGCCACGAGGTCGTCGACCGAGATCGGACCGGTGCCGAACACCACAGGCGCTCCCATCAGCGCGCACCGGTCGGCCGGTCGGCGGCGTTCATCTGGTCTGCGCTGCTGGACACGGGTCGCTCCATCCGCTCGTCGAGGGGCCGTGGACCGGCCGGGATGGACGTCAGCGTACGAGCGCCTGGCGACCGGCGCACGGCGTGTGTCGACGTATGACGGGACGTGGGGACGGCCGGAGCGACGGGGTGCCGGCGGACCTCAGCGGTAGCGGCGGCCCTCGTCGCGGCGGTAGAGGGCGAGGACCACGACGGTGAGGACGAGCGTCCACGCGAGGACCCCGACCCACGACCACCACGGCAACTCGCCGCCCTGGACCGCCCAGACGACGAGCTCCCGGGTCTGGCGGCTCGGAAGGAACATCGACAACCGGTCGAGCCACGGGGCGAAGAGGAACGGCGGGATGAACAGTCCGCCGGCGAAGGCCAACGAGAACATGGCCACCTGCACCACCGCGATCGCGGCCTTGCTGGGGAGGGCGTACCCGATCGCGGTGCCCAGGAGCATGAACGGCATGGCACCCACGATGAGCGCCACGACGCCGCCGAGGAGTCCCAGCGGGGTCGCGGTGGCCGCGGTCAGGAGCGCACCGAGCACGACGACCGGTACGACGGCCGCGAACCCGAGGAGGCCGACCGAGCAGAGGTGCGAGAGGACCCGGGCGACACCCGTCACCGGGAGCGTGCGGAGGTACGGATCCCACGCCTGCTCCCTCGCCTGGGCGATGGTCAGCCCGAAGCCGAACAGGGCGTTCGCGAGCACCGCGAAGACGATGAGGGAGATGACCGCCTGGGTCGCGATGCGGGGGTCGCCGGCGACCTGCGCCTGCGGGACGACGAAGAACAACAGCGAGAGCGCCGGGAACACGAGCGAGCCGATCACCGCGATCGGGACGCGCACCGTTTCGAGCAGGGAGTACCGGGCGTGCAGGGTGGTGAGCTGGAGCGTCGTGGCCATCAGGCGGCGCTCCGTCCGACGGTCGCCCGGGCGTCCGCGGTGAGGGTCAGGAACGCCTCCTCGAGGGTCGCGCCGCGGAGGGCGAGATCGGTGAACGGGACCTGCGACCGGACGAGATCGCGCACGAACGCGTCGGCGTCGCGGACGTCGAGTTCGACGGCGTCCCCGTCCCGGCTCGCCTGGACGACCCCGGCGAGCCGCTCCACCGACGCGGGGTCGGTGCTGCGGAGTCGCACCCGGTGGATGCCGACCAGCCCGAGCACCTCGCGCAGCGGCGCATCGGTGATGACCCGTCCGCCGCCCAGCACCACGACACGCTCGGCGAGTGCCTCGATCTCCTCGAGGTAGTGGCTGGTGAGGACGATCGTCGCACCGAGCTCGCGTTGCCGGCGGATCGCGTCCCAGAGGGTGCGGCGTGCGTCGACGTCGAGGCCCGTCGTCGGCTCGTCGAGGAGCACGAGACGCGGTTTTCCGACGAACGCGAGCGCGACCGCGAGGCGCCGCTGTTGGCCGCCCGAGAGCGAGCCCGTCTGGCGTCGGATGAGCTCGCCGAAACCGAACTGCTCGGCCAGGACGTCCGTCGGCACGCGGTCGGCGAAGTGCCGTCCGACGAAGTCGACGACCTCGCCCACCCGCAGCGTCGGCGGGAGTGCCGTCTCCTGCGGGGTCGATCCGAGCCGGGTGCGGTTGACCGCCTGGGCGGGATCGCCACCGAAGAGGGTCACGGTGCCGCTCGTCGGACGTCGCGTGCCCTGCAGCAGGGAGAGCACGGTGGACTTGCCGGCGCCGTTGGGGCCGAGGAGCCCGACGAGCGAACCCGGCTCGATCCTGAGGTCGACGTCGTCCAGCGCGGTCACGTCGCCGTAGCGTCGCGTCACGCCCTCGAGGGTGGCCAGTGGTGTGGTCGTCATGATGTCCCCGTTCCCGTCGCGCCGCCGAGCATCGCTCGGAGCCCGGTCATGTAGTCCTCGAACGCGCGGCGCCCGAGCGTGGTGAGTTCCAGGTAGGTGACCGGAGTGCGTCCCCGGTGGGTCTTGGTGACGAGGACATAGGCGCCGTCCTCGAGTTTCCGCAGGTGGGTGGACAGGTTTCCGGCGGTCATGTCGAGCATCTCCTGCAGGCGGGGGAACGACATGCTGCTGTCGGCATCGATCGCCGCGAGCGTCGACATGATGCGCAGGCGGGCTTGTGCGTGGATGAGGGGGTCGAGTTCGTCCATCGGTCACACCGCCGATCGGTGGGCACGCCGACGGCGGGTCGCCTCGAGGAAGGTCGCGTACACGAGGAAGCCGCCTCCGCCGGCGATCGCCATGATGAGCGCGTTGCCCGGCGAGCCGAAGAACGGCGCGGCCATGCCGACCACGATGATCCAGATGCCCATGCCGTACATGAGGCGGTCGCGCCACACCGCTCCACCTGCGAGGTACAGCAGCCCGACCACGAGGCTGTAGATGGCCGGGTAGAAGATGGCGGCGAGTGCGGGTGCCATCCCCGCAGCGAACAGGGCGCCGCCGAACACGGCCGCGGCCGTGCACCCGATCGCCCAGGCGATGCCGTACATGGTCCCTTGCACCTGCTGGGCTCCCTGGATACCCCGCGACACGCGGGAGCCGATGATCGACGACGAGACGATGCCGCCCACCATCAGGATCCCGAAGAGCCACCCGGCGACCGTCGGCGGCGTGGTGAACCAGGGGTTCTCGTCGCTCGCCGACCAGAGCGCGAGGAACCCGACGGTCCACGCGACACCCCAGATGTACACGATCGCGATGGTGGGCCTCGTGAAGATGTCGTCGACGCGGCTCGCCTGTCGCTCCTGCAGAGCGAGCATGGCGGCCGGGTCGAGCGCGTCCGAACCATCGGTGGGTTCCATCGGTGAAGTCATACCTACTTTGTAACGCAAACCACTCTGCGATGCAACCCTGTTTGCAGCACGAGCACCTCTCGACAGGCTCAAGGACCGCAAGAGTTCAGAACGGTGCGGGGTCCGGGGCTGTCCGGTGGTGTTTTCCGTCGGGTGTGGTCCAGTCGAGGACGCCGTCCGGTTGGTGGTCGAGGTTCCAGCCGGGAAGGTGCTTCATCCGGTGATGATGTCGGCACAGGCAGGCGAGATTCCCGACGTCTGTCATGCCGCCGTCTTGCCAGGCGACCGAATGATCCAAATCGCAAGCCCTCGCGCGGCGCCCACACCCTGGTGCGCGACAGGTGCCGTCTCGGAGCCGCACTGCCCGTTGCAAGTCGGCGGGGACTCGGTACTGGCCGCGACCGACCGAGAGGACGGCGCCGGTTTCGGGCTGGATGAGGATCCGGGTCATGCTGGGTGCGTTGACCGCGATGCGGACGGCGGTCTCGGGATCGATCGGACCGTACCCATCGAGCGTGGCGGGTGCGTCGGAGACACCGGCCATGCTGAGCGCCGGGACCGTGATCTGCACGGTAGGCCTGATGTGTTCATGCACCTCGATCGGGTGCGGAAGCACCGGGTTCGATGCGACGTCGTCCGGGGTGACACCGGTGAGCGCCAGGGCGGCGAGGGCGTCGGCCTGCAACTGCCCGCTGGTGCGCTGATCGCCCGCGCGACGCGCTTCGGACGCTGCGCTCTCGAGGCGCTCGACGATGCCCTGCGCGATGGGCGCCGTGGTGAACAGGTGCACCCACGCCATGCCGTCGCCCGCGGGCTCGAACTCGATGCGGCGGTCAGCCTCGGAGCGCGCTGCACGCGCCGTGATGGACTCCGGGTGGAGGCGCTCCCGCAGGACGCGGGCCCGCTTCCGGAGGTTGGCGTTGGTCAGCTGCTCCGCGACCGGCAACACCGCCTCCAGGAACGCCGTCCGCCCGGCGGTGGGCACGTAGCTGAGTTGGTCGATGATGGTCTGCGCGTGCCGGGCTGAGATGCGGCCCGCCTCAAGTGACGCGAGCACGGCCGGGGCTTCGTTCACGAGGCGTTCCGCTTCGTTCGTCGCCCGCTGGACCGTCTGCTCGGGCGTTCGCGTCGCCATGGCGAGGGCAGCGCAGGTGGACCGGCGGGAGAGCGCCTGCCGTTCCGCGGGCGGGTACACGGCCGGGACCACGGGGTCGGCGAGGGCGTCGGCGTAGGCCGCCGACCGGGCCAGCAGCCGGGCCTCCTCGGCGTCCAGAGCCGCGCGCCGGCGGTGGATGTCCGAGAACTCCGCGAGCTGCGCGGCGTACTCGTCGCCAGCTCGAACTACGGACGTGGTGCTCTCGGCCATGGATCGAGTCCACCACGGACCACTGACATTCCAGATGCCGAGCTCGCGCTGGTGTGGACGCGTCCCGTGAGCACGTCGACAAGCTCAGTGACCGGGTCTGGTCGGAGGGATTCGACCGGGTCGCCGAGCCGCTCGGCCACCGGGAACGGGCCTCACCGTCGCCCAGCCCGATACGATGGAGGGCTGATGTCCGACCTCCGAATCTCCTACCCGCCCGAGCTGCCGGTGAGCGCCGCCCGTGCGGACATCGCGCGCGCCATCTCCGAGAACCAGGTGGTCATCGTGGCGGGGGCCACCGGCTCGGGCAAGACCACGCAGCTGCCGAAGATCTGCCTCGAACTCGGTCGGGAGTCGATCGGGCACACGCAGCCGCGTCGTCTCGCCGCCCGCACCATCGCGGAGCGCATCTCCGAGGAACTCGGCCAGGAGCTCGGTGGCATCGTCGGGTACCAGGTGCGCTTCACCGATCAGGCGTCGAAGGCGACGAAGATCAAGCTGATGACCGACGGCATCCTCCTCAACGAGATCCACCGCGACCGGCTGCTCCGCAAGTACGACACGATCATCATCGACGAGGCGCACGAACGCAGCCTGAACATCGACTTCCTGCTCGGCTACCTCAAGCAGCTGCTCCCCCAGCGCCCCGATCTCAAGGTCATCATCACCTCGGCCACGATCGACCCGGAGAGCTTCTCGCAGCACTTCGACGGCGCCCCCATCGTCGAGGTCTCGGGCCGGACCTACCCCGTCGAGATCCGCTACCGCCCGCTCGTGGCCGACGAACCCTCCGACGACGACGAGGACGCCCCGGAATCGGAATCGGCGGACCGCGACTACCTCGAGGGCATCAACGCGGCCCTCGACGAGCTCGCCCGCGAATCGATGGGCGACGTGCTCGTCTTCCTGTCCGGCGAGACCGAGATCCGCGACGCCGCAGACGCGATCCGCGGCCGGAACCTGCCGGGCACGGAGGTGCTGCCGCTCTACGGCCGCCTGTCCTCGGCCGACCAGCACCGCGTGTTCCAACCATCCTCCGTGCCGGGCCTCCGCCGCCGCATCATCCTCGCGACCAACGTCGCCGAGACGAGCCTCACCGTCCCCGGCATCAAGTACGTGATCGACGCCGGCACGGCCCGCATCTCCCGCTACAGCGTCCGTTCGAAGGTGCAGCGACTCCCGATCGAGGCGATCTCGCAGGCATCGGCGAACCAGCGCTCCGGGCGCTCCGGCCGCACGAGCGACGGCATCGCGATCCGCCTGTACTCCGAGGAGGACTTCGCGAAGCGACCGGAGTTCACCGAGCCCGAGATCCTCCGCACCAACCTCGCAGCAGTCATCCTCCAGATGATCTCCCTCGGCCTGGGCGACATCGCTGCATTCCCGTTCCTGCAGCCGCCGGACGCCCGCGGCATCAAGGACGGCGTCGACCTCCTGGCGGAACTCGGCGCGATCGAGACCCGGACCTTCGCCGACGGCTCCGCTCGAGGCGGCGGCCCCCGCCTCACCCGGGTGGGACGCGACCTCAGCCGCCTCCCCATCGACCCGCGGTTCGCCCGGATGGTCGTCGAGTCGAAACGCCACGGCGTCTCCCGCGAGGTGCTGGCGATCGTCGCCGCCCTCACCATCCAGGATCCCCGCGAGCGCCCACTCGAACACCGCCAGAAGGCCGACGAGTTGCATCGCCGGTTCGTCGACCCGACGAGCGACTTCCTCGCGCTGCTCAACCTCTGGAACTACCTTGAGGAGCAGCAGGACGAACTCTCGTCGAGCGCGTTCCGCCGGCTCTGCAAGAACGAGTTCCTGAACTACCTGCGCGTCCGCGAGTGGCATGACGTCTACCGCCAGCTCCGGCAGCTCGCGAAACCGCTCGGCCTGACCATCGGCGAGGCGTCCGTCAACCCCGACGGCATCCACAAGTCGCTGCTCGCCGGCCTCCTCTCCCACATCGGGTTGAAGGACCAGACTGTCGCGCCCGTCGTGAAGGGTCGTGGGGCGCCGCCGGCGACGAAGACCGCCAAGAAGGGCGACTACATCGGCGCCCGCCAGACGCGGTTCGTCCTGTTCCCGGGCTCCGCGCTCGCCAAGAAGCAGCCGAACGCCGTCATGAGCGCCGAGCTGGTCGAGACGAGTCGGCTCTTCGCCCGCACCAACGCCTCGATCGACCCGGCCTGGGCCGAGCAGATCGCCGGCGACCTCTGCAAGCGCTCCTACAGCGAGCCGCACTGGGAGAAGAACCAGGGTTCGGCCGTCGCCTTCGAGAAGGTGACGCTGTTCGGCGTGCCCATCGTGCCTCGGCGTCGGGTGCAGTTCGGGCGCATCGACCAGGAGCAGGCGCGCGAGCTCTTCCTGCGCCACGCCCTCGTCGACGGCGAGTGGACGCACGACATCGGCCGCGACAAGCTGTTCGACTTCCACCGGGCGAACCGCCGACTGCGCAAGGAGCTCAGCGAGCTCGAGGAACGGACCCGCCGGCGCGACATCCTGTTCGACGACGAGGCCGTGTTCGACTTCTACGACGCCCGGGTGCCGGCGGACGTCTCGACCACGCGCGGCTTCGAGTCGTGGTGGCGGAAGACCCGCACGGAGCAACCCGAACTGCTGACCATGCGTCAGGAGGACCTCCTCCCCGAGGACGCCCCAGCCGTGGACGAGGACCGCTTCCCCGCCGAATGGGTGCAGGCCGACCAGCGACTGAAGCTCAGCTACCGCTTCGAGCCGGGTAGCGACGACGACGGCGTCACCGTCATCGTGCCCCTCGCCCTCCTCGACCGGCTCTCGCCCGCCGGGTTCGACTGGCAGGTCCCCGGACTCCGGCGCGACCTCATCACCGCGATGATCAAGGCCCTCCCGAAGGCGCTGCGCCGCAACATCGTCCCGGCGGCCGACTGGGCGACGAAGCTCATCGCCGAGCTCCCGGCCGACGTCCCCGCGGTCTCGGCCGACCGTCCCTCCGCCGAGGACTCCTTCGCCACCCGGCTCGCGAACGCCATCAAGCGACTGTCGTACATGGACATCTCCGCTTCGGACTTCGAGATGGAACGTGTCCCGGAGCACCTGCTCGTGACCTTCCGGGTCATCGACGAACGCGGGCGCGCACTCGCCCGCGGCAAGGACCTCGTCGAACTGCAGCACCGGTTGAAGCAGCGCACGCGCGCGAGTGTCGCGAAGGTCGCCGCCGCCCGGGTCCCGAACGCGATCGAGCGCTCCGGGTTCACCCGATGGGACTTCGACGACCTGCCGCGATTCATCGACATCAGGCAGGAGGACGGCGTCATCCGGGGCTACCCCGCGATCGTCGACGACGGCACGAGCGTCTCCATCCGGATCATGAGCACGGAGGCCGACCAGGCACGCGCCATGCCGTCCGGTGTCCGCCGGCTGCTGCTGCTCGCGATCCCCTCACCGACCGCCTACGTGCAGCAGCACCTCAAGCCGAACGAGAAGCTCGCCCTCGCGACGAGTCCGTACCGTTCGACCCCAGCGCTCTTCGAGGACTGTCTCGCCGCCTGTATCGACGACGTCCTGTACCGGGTCGTGCCGGACGGCCAGGTGTTCTCGAAACTGCAGTACGAGACGCTCCGCGACCGCGTGTCGGCGTCGGTGATGGACCGTATGTTCCAGACCGTCGCGATCGTCGCCCGCATCCTGCAGGCCGCGCGCGACACCGAGAAGGCGATGAAGGCGGCGACGAGCATGACCCTGCTCGCCGCCCTCACCGACATGCGCGGGCAGCTCGATGGTCTGGTGTTCCCCGGCTTCGTCTCCCGGACGGGGTCCGCTCGACTCGAGCACCTGCCGCGCTATCTCGCCGGCATCCGCTATCGCGCCGAGCGCCTGACGGATAATCCGAACCGCGACCGCGTCTGGATGACCGAGGCCCAGACGGCGCTCGCCCGGTTCGAGGCGGCCGGCGGCACGATCCCCCTGCCCGCCGAGGCGCCTGAGCACCTCGTGAAGGCGCGGTGGATGCTCGAGGAGCTGCGGGTCAGCCTGTTCGCCCAGCAGTTGGGCACGGCCGAGTCGGTGTCGCTGCAGCGCCTGCAGAAGGTGCTCGCGGGCTAGCGTGCCCGCGGCACACGCTCAGGCCTCGGGGCCCGTCGCCACCGGACGTTCGGGGTGGTTGGCCCACTCGCTCCACGAGCCCGGGTAGAGGACCGGTTCGAAGCCGGCGAGCGTGAGGGCGACGGCGTTGTGCGCTGCCGTCACGCCGCTCCCGCAGTACGTGGCCACCGCCGCACCCTCCTGCACGCCTGCCGCGAGGAACTGCTCGCGGAGCGTTTCGGGCGACAGGAACCGTCCGTCCTCGTCGACGTTCGCCGTCGTCGGCGTGTTGATCGCGCCGGGGATGTGGCCGGCGCGCGGATCCACCGGTTCGACCTCCCCGCGGTACCGCTCGCCGGCGCGGGCGTCGAGCAGCACACCGCCGTCGCGCGTCCACGTGGCAGCGGCATCGATGTCGATGCTCGGGAGGGCATCCGGCGTCAGCCTGACCGTGCCCGGCTCCGGCACGACCTCGCCCCGTTCGACGGGCAGTCCGGCGTCCGTCCAGGCCCGGAACGCCCCGTCGAGGATCCGGACGTCGGCGACACCGGCGTTCCGCAGCACCCACCAGGCCCGCGCGGCCGACAGGCTCTTCAGGTCGTCGTAGACCACGACGACATCGCCGTCGTCGATCCCCCACGACCGTGCGGCGGCCTGGAGCGCTTCGGGAGCGGGCAGCGGGTGACGGCCATCGACCGGCTGCTGTCCGGTGGGCACGTGGTCCGCCAGCTCGTGGTCGAGGTCCACGTAGACCGCGCCGGGGAGGTGTCCCTCGAGGTAGGCGGGCCGTCCGTCCGGAGCGTCGAGTCGCCACCGCACGTCGAGGACACGCACCGGCGTCTCCGAGGCGATCAGGGCTGCGAGGTCGTCCGGTGTGATGAGGAGGGGCATGCCCTCCAGCGTACGCAGCCGGAGTGGCGGCGTCCGCTGCGGACCCGTCCGTCCGCCGTCACACCGGGTAACAGAGTTGCAGTGGCTCCCGGATGAGCGAAACGTAGCCTGTGCAGCGTCCGCGGAATCGGACGCCGCACCAGCCGTCCACAGCCGTTCGAAGGATCCCCCGTGAGCTCAGTCCACCCGGCAGCCGCCTCCGTGACCGCCTTGCCGTCCCCCGTCGACGGCGGTGAGGTCGCCCCCGGTTTCGCGTCCCTCTCCCCCGACGACTTCAAGGCCGCCTTCAGACAGCACCCGGCCGGGGTGTCCGTCATCACGGCGGACGACGGTTCCGGACCCGTGGGCCTCACGGCCACCTCGGTCTTCTCGGTGAGCGCGGAGCCACCCCTCCTCGTGTTCTCGGTCTCGTCGCTGTCGTCGAGCGCACCGACCATCACCGCCTCCGACACGGTCGTCGTCCACTTGCTGGGCTCCGAGCAGCTCCACATCGCGAAGCTGTGCGCCACGAGCGGGATCGACCGGTTCGCCGACACCTCCATCTGGGACCGCCTCCCGACGGGTGAGCCGTACTTCACGGGCAACGGGGTGTGGATCCGCGGGCGCATCGTGAACCGCATGGAGGCGGGGACGTCCACGGTCATCGCGGTGCACGCCCTCGAGTCGAGTGTGTCGCAGACGCAGGCGGAGACGCACACGCCGGCGGACCCGGTCCGGACCGAGTCGGCCGCCGCGGCTCCAGCCCCGGCCACGCCGGCGTTCAGCCCCAGCTTCGACGGAGCGCCACTCGTGTACCACAACCGCACCTGGCACCGTCTCGACGCGAACTCGCAGATCGACGGCTGAGGTTCGTCGGCTGAGCATCTGTGCAGACCGAACCGGCGTCGTCCCCGTGATCTGCGGATAGCGTGGTGACATCACCATCGTCGAGAGGACCCCGCATGGCTGGATCGAAAGCCCGTACCGCCGCCCGTCTGCTGCTCGGAGGCGCCCTCGTCTTCGCCGGCATCAGCCACCTGACCTTCGCCCGCAAGGACTTCCAGGCGCAGGTGCCGGAATGGGTGCCGATCGACGAGGACACCACGGTGCTGGCATCAGGCGTCGTCGAGATCGCCCTGGGTGCAGCCCTGGCCTCGGGCGTCAAGCGGAACCTGGTGGGCAACGTGGCCGCGGCGTTCTTCACCGCGATCTTCCCCGGCAACCTGTCGCAGTGGATCAACCGCCGCGACGCGTTCGGCCTCGACACCGACAGCCGCCGGTTCACCCGCCTCTTCTTCCAGCCGGTGCTCATCGCCTGGGCGCTCTGGTCCACCCGCCGCTGAGCTCGTGAACGGCGAATCCGACGCCGCCGGGCATCGGATGTCCCGATCCACCGGCGAGTCGACGATTCCTCCCGTCACGGCAGGTATGGTCGACAACACCGCACACCCAGGGAGAACGATGCTCACGACCGAAGCGACCATGGACGAGCTGCTCGTCGCCGAACCCGTCGACGCTCCGAGCGCCGGACGGAACGGCGTCGTCAGCCTGGTGTCGCTCGCCGTCATCATCACGATCGTCGTGACGGCCGTCGCCGTCCTCTTCTTCCCGGTCGTCCAGGGCGTGACGGCGTTCTTCTACTTCTTCCTCGCCGCGGCCGGCGGCATGGGCGGCGCGCTCGGCGGCTGACGCCGAACGATCGACCCCGGAAACGACCGAGGGCCGGATGGAATCATGGATTCCATCCGGCCCTCGTGCATGCAGCGCAGGAGCGCGGTGACTAGAAGTCCCAGTCCTCGTCTTCCGTGACCACGGCCTTGCCGATCACGTAGGAGGAGCCGGAGCCAGAGAAGAAGTCGTGGTTCTCGTCTGCGTTCGGCGAGAGCGCCGACAGGATCGCCGGGTTCACGTCGGTGACCGTCTTCGGGAACATGGCCTCGTAGCCGAGGTTCATGAGCGCCTTGTTGGCGTTGTAGTGCAGGAACTTCTTGACGTCCTCGGTCAGGCCGACCTCGTCGTAGAGGTCCTGCGTGTACTGCACCTCGTTGTCGTAGAGCTCGTAGAGCAACGAGAAGGTGTAGTCCTTGACGTCGTCGCGCTCGGCCTGCGTCAGCTTCTCGAGGCCCTTCTGGAACTTGTAGCCGATGTAGTACCCGTGCACGGCCTCGTCGCGGATGATGAGGCGGATCATGTCGGCCGTGTTGGTGAGCTTCGCGCGGCTGGACCAGTGCATGGGCAGGTAGAAGCCGGAGTAGAACAGGAAGGACTCGAGGAGCGTCGAGGCGGCCTTCCGCTTCAGCGGGTCGTCACCGTGGTAGCGGTCGAGGACGATGGACGCCTTCTTCTGCAGGTTCGGGTTCTCGACCGACCAACGGAACGCCTCGTCGATCTCCTTCGTGCTGCTCAGCGTGGAGAAGATCGAGGAGTAGCTCTTGGCGTGCACCGACTCCATGAACGCGATGTTCGTGTAGACGGCCTCCTCGTGCGGGGTGATCGCGTCGGGGATGAGCGCGACGGCACCGACGGTGCCCTGGATCGTGTCGAGCAAGGTGAGGCCCGTGAACACCCGCATGGTGAGCTGCTGCTCCTGCGGCGTCAGGGTGTTCCACGACTGGACGTCGTTCGACAGCGGGATCTTCTCGGGCAGCCAGAAGTTGTTGACGAGGCGGTTCCAGACCTCGACGTCCTTCTCGTCCTCGATCTTGTTCCAGTTGATCGCCTGGACGCGGTCGACCAGCTTGAGCTTCTCTGACATGAATTGGTGTCCTCTATGGGGAAGTGGAGTCGGCCCGTCGACGAGCTCAGGGACCGGGGTGACGCGGGTGGCCCGCCGACAGGCTCAGGGACCATCCGGTTCCTGAGCCTGTCGAAGGGGTTAGAGCATGCAGCTGACGCAGCCGTCGACTTCCGTGCCCTCGAGCGCGAGCTGGCGGAGACGGATGTAATAGATGGTCTTGATGCCCTTCTTCCACGCGTAGATCTGCGCCTTGTTGATGTCGCGCGTGGTGGCGGTGTCCTTGAAGAACAGCGTCAGCGAGAGTCCCTGGTCGACGTGCTGCGTCGCCGCGGCGTAGGTGTCGATGATCTTCTCGGCGCCGATCTCGTAGGCGTCCTCGTAGTACTCCAGGTTGTCGTTCGTCATGAACGGCGCCGGGTAGTACACGCGACCGAGCTTGCCTTCCTTGCGGATCTCGATCTTCGACGCGATCGGGTGGATCGACGACGTGGAGTTGTTGATGTACGAGATCGAACCGGTCGGCGGCACGGCCTGGAGGTTCTGGTTGTAGATGCCGTACTCCTGGATGGACGCCTTGAGGGCGACCCAGTCGGCCTGCGTCGGGATCTGCACGCCGGCCTGCTCGAACAGCTCGCGGGCACGGGCCGTCTCCGGCTCCCAGACCTGGTCGGTGTACTTGTCGAAGAACTCACCGGACGCGTACTTCGAGTCGGCGAAGCCGTCGAAGGTCTCGCCGCGCTCCTTCGCGATGAGGTTCGAGGCGCGCAGCGCGTGGAACACCACCGTGTAGAAGTACATGTTCGTGAAGTCGATGCCCTCGGCGCTGCCGTAGTGCACCCGCTCACGGGCGAGGTAGCCGTGCAGGTTCATCTGGCCGAGGCCGATGGCGTGCGACTTGTCGTTGCCGTCCTCGATCGAGCGCACCGAGGTGATGTGGCTCTGGTCGGACACCGAGGTGAGGCCGCGGATGGCGGTCTCGACGGTGCGACCGAAGTCGGGCGAGTCCATCGTCAGCGCGATGTTCAGCGATCCGAGGTTGCAGGAGATGTCCTTGCCGATCTCCTTGTAGGAGAGGTCCTCGTTGTACGTCGTCGGCGTGTTGACCTGCAGGATCTCCGAGCAGAGGTTCGACATGTTGATGCGGCCCTTGATGGGGTTCGCCTCGTTGACGGTGTCCTCGAACACGATGTACGGGTAGCCGGACTCGAACTGGATCTCCGCGATGGTCTGGAAGAACTCGCGGGCGTTGATCTTCGTCTTCTTGATGCGCGAGTCGTCGACCATCTCGTGGTACTTCTCGCTCACCGAGATGTCGCCGAAGGGCACACCGTAGACGCGCTCGACGTCGTACGGGGAGAACAGGTACATGTCCTCACCCTTCTTCGCGAGCTCGAAGGTGATGTCGGGGACGACGACGCCGAGGGACAGCGTCTTGATCCGGATCTTCTCGTCGGCGTTCTCACGCTTGGTGTCGAGGAAGCGCAGGATGTCGGGGTGGTGCGCGTTCAGGTACACGGCACCGGCGCCCTGGCGGGCACCGAGCTGGTTCGCGTAGCTGAAGGAGTCTTCGAGGAGCTTCATCACGGGGATGATGCCGCTCGACTGGTTCTCGATCTGCTTGATCGGAGCACCGGACTCGCGGATGTTGGACAGCGACAGTGCGACGCCGCCGCCGCGCTTCGAGAGCTGCAGCGCGGAGTTGATTCCGCGGGCGATCGACTCCATGTTGTCCTCGATGCGGAGGAGGAAGCAGGAGACGAGCTCGCCGCGCTGCGCCTTGCCCGAGTTGAGGAAGGTCGGCGTCGCCGGCTGGAAGCGTCCGGCGATGATCTCCTCGACGAGCGCGATCGCGAGCTGCTGGTCGCCGTCGGCGAGGCCGAGGGCGGTCATGACGACGCGGTCCTCGAAGCGCTCGAGGTAGCGCTTGCCGTCGAACGTCTTCAGCGTGTACGAGGTGTAGTACTTGAACGCACCGAGGAAGGTCTGGAAGCGGAACTTCTTCGAGTAGGCCAGGTCGTTGAGGTCCTGGATGAAGTCGAACGGGTACTTGTCGAGCACGGCCTGCTCGTAGTACTCCTTCTCGACCAGGTAGTCGAGCCGCTCCTTCAGGGAGTGGAAGAACACCGTGTTCTGGTTGACGTGCTGGAGGAAGTACTCCCGCGCGGCCTCACGGTCCTTGTCGAACTGGATCTCGCCGTTCGGGCCGTAGAGGTTGAGCATCGCGTTGAGCGAGTGGTAGTCCATCTGGCTCGTCGACGGTGCGTCGATCACTGAAACTGGCGCTGCTGCCAAAATGATTCCAATCCATTGTGGACGGTGGTGACATCGTCCTGGGTTCCGAAGAGTTCGAAGCGGTACAGGTGCGGGACCTTGCATTTGCTGGCGATCACGTCGCCGGCGAGACCGTAGGCCTCACCGAAGTTCGTGTTGCCGGCGGCGATGACCCCGCGGATCAGGGAGCGGTTGGCCTCGACGTTGAGGAACCGGATCACCTGTTTGGGCACCGCTCCGTCGCCGTTACCCCCGCCATAGGTGGGGGTCACGAGGACGTAGGGCGCCGTGGCGTGCACGGCTTCGTCTTTCGCATACAGCGGGATCTGCAGTGAGGGCAGATCGAGCTTCTGCATGAAGCGGTGCGTGTTGCCGGAGATGCTGGAGAAGTAGATCAGCCGTGGTTCCACGGTGGGCCTCCTCGTCGGATTCCGGACGGGCGGATGGTGCGGTGCTGCTGGGGCCGGCTCATGGTGACGCCTGCGACCGAGGGCTCAAGCCAGACGTGCAGCGAGCTCTTCGATCTTGTCGGGACGGAAGCCCGACCAGTGGTCTTCCTCGGTGATGACGACGGGCGCCTGGAGGTAGCCGAGCGCCTTGACCTGCTCGAGCGCGTTCTCGTCGACCGACAGGTCGAGGATGTTGTACTCGATGCCCTTGTTGTCGAGCGCGCGGTACGTCGCCGTGCACTGCACGCAACTGGGCTTCGTGTAGACCGTGATTGCCATAGCTCTTCGTGCCTTCCCCTCTAAATCCTGGTGATTCCCGCGGCGTCTGGCGCCGGGGTTCCAATACTACATATAGATGAAGACCTTCGGGCCAACCACAAGGGCTAGTAGTTACAGCCCTGTAGTTTTCCACCGGGTTCTCCACCGTTTCGGGCGAGTTATCCACCGGTTCTCCACTGGGTACAACGCTCGGCGGCGACGCGAAAATCCCGGATTCTCGGCCTTTTCTCCCCCGTGTGAGGGATATCTATCCACAGGTGGAATTCTCCTCGGGACCACCGACACCGACCGCCGTCTTGGGCGTGTCGTGGGCGTGTCGCGGACGTGTCGCGGACGTCCGGACGGGTCCATAGACTGGTCTCCTTGTGAGCAGCTACCGTGACCTTCTTCGTACCCCCGGCGTCGCCCGGATCATCGCAGCGCAGCTCACGGCTCGCTTCCCGTTCGGGATGCTCTCGCTCGCGTTCCTCCTCCACATCGAGCAGGTCACCGGGTCCTACGGCGCAGCCGGACTCGTCCTCGCCGCGACGAGCATCGGCCAGGCGATCGCCGGCCCGCTGACGAGTCGGTGGATGGGCGTGTGGGGTATCCGCAAGGTGCTCCTCCTGACGCTGGTGGTCTGCGCCGTCTCGGTCACGACCATCGCCCTCGTGCCCATGAGCGTCCCGGCGTACATGGCGGTCGGGTTGGTCGCCGGCCTCAGCACCCCGCCGGTGCAGCCCGCCGTGCGCACCATCTACCCGAAGCTCGTGACCTCCCAGCAGCTGACGCCGCTCTTCTCACTCGACGCCTCGGCCCAGGAGATCATCTGGGTCCTCGGGCCCGTCGTGACGACCTTCGTCTCCACGCAGGTCGGCACCGTCTGGGGCATCGTCCTGGCCGCCGCGATCATGATCGTCGGCTGCCTGTGGTTCATCTTCTCCCCCGAGGTCGGTCGGGTCCGCATCCCGAGGAGCCGTCGCAAGCTCGGTCAGGTGCTCAAGCGTCCGCCGGTCCTCCTCGCCACGGTGGTGGGCTTCCTGCTGATCGGCGCCTGCTCGGCCGTGGAGGCCGGCGTCGTCGCGACGTTCGGCCACGACGGCCTCGAAGCGGGCATCGTCCTCGCGATCTTCTCGGTCGGGTCCCTCGCGGGCGGCCTCGCCCTCGGGCACACCCCCATCGGCCCCTACGCCCTGGCCCGCCGCATCTTCATCGTCTTCGCCGGACTCGCCGTCGCGAGCCTCTTCCTCAACGCCTGGTGGTTGTCGGTCACGCTCTTCGTCGCCGGGATCGGCATCGCGCCGGCCCTCGCCGTGCTGTTCGCCATCGTCTCGGCGAGCGTCAAGTTCAGCGACACGGCGGAGGCCTACGGCTGGGTCGGCACCGGTCAGCTCATCGGAGCGGCCATGGGATCCGCGGCCGCCGGGTTCCTCATCGACGGTTCAGGAGCCGTCGGCGCATTCTGGGTCGCCGGGACCTTCGCGCTCTTCGGCTTCGTGATCCCCTGGGTCGGTCACCGCTGGCACCCGGACCTCCGCGGACGCGATGCGAGCCCCA
Source organism: Plantibacter sp. Leaf1 (assembly GCF_001421315.1). Taxonomy (NCBI): domain Bacteria; kingdom Bacillati; phylum Actinomycetota; class Actinomycetes; order Micrococcales; family Microbacteriaceae; genus Plantibacter; species Plantibacter sp. Leaf1. Next base: position 1,031,535 of record NZ_LMJX01000002.1, read on the forward strand.
TCCCCGACACCGAGCCGATCAACACGCACCCGTCCTGATCGTCGAGCGGGTCGGCCCGCCGGCCCGTCAGTCGGCGGAACGCAGGGGCGCGAGCGCTCCATCGAGGGCGGACACCTCGTCGAGCAGCATCGGCAGCACCGCCGACTGACGGTCGTTCGGCGAGAACACCCCGTCGGCGATCTGGCGGGCGACGTACGGGATCTCGACGTTGGCACCCGTGCTCACGAGACCGAGGGCCTGGAGCACGGGCCGCAGCGCGACCACGCCCCTCGTCCCACCGGACAACCCGCCGTAGCTGACGATCCCGACGGGCTTCCTCGCCCACTCGTGCATCAGGTAGTCGAGTGCGTTCTTCAGCGCCGGTGCGAAGCTGTAGTTGTACTCGGGCGTCACGAACACGAAGGCGTCGGCCCGGTCGACCCGCTCGCTCCACGCGATCGTGTGCTGCTTCGTATACGCGCGCTTCCGAGGATGCGCCGGTTCGTCCATGAAGGGCAGCGCCAGCTCGCGGAGGTCGACCGCGTCGACGGTGAACCGCTCGTCGGCGCGGGCCACGCCCACGACCCAGTCGGCGACGGCACCCCCGACCCGTTCGGAACGGACACTCCCGGTGACGATCATGAGGTGCGGCATGGGCTCCCTTTCGACGGCGACGGTGCCCTGTCGAGGATACTGGTGACATGGCAGCCACCACCCCGACCGTCGTCCTCAACGACGGGCGTTCCATCCCCCAGCTCGGCTTCGGCGTCTACAAGGTCGCGGACGCCGCCAGCACGGACATCGTCCGGACCGCGCTCGAGGTCGGGTACCGACACATCGACACCGCATCCCTCTACGGGAACGAGCGGGGCACCGGCGTGGCGATCCGCGAGTCCGGACTCCCCCGCGACGAGCTGTTCGTCACGACCAAGGTCTGGAACACCGACCAGGGCTACGACGAGACGCTCCGCGCGTTCGACACGAGTCTCGGCCTCCTCGGCCTCGATCACGTCGACCTCTACCTGATCCACTGGCCCGCGCCGAAGCAGGACCGCTATCGCGAGACCTGGCGCGCACTCGAACGGCTCAGGGCCGAGGGTCGGGCCCGTTCCATCGGCGTCTCGAACTTCCACCGCAGCCATCTGGAACGCCTCCTCGAATCCGCCGAGATCACGCCGGCCGTCAACCAGATCGAACTGCACCCCTTCCTCCCCCAGCGCGAACTGCGTGCCGTGAACGCCGCTCACGGCATCGCGACGGAGGCCTGGTCGCCGCTCGCGCGCGGCCGGTTCTTCACCCCCGCCACTGACGGTTCCGACGCCACGAGCGACCTCGGGGCGATCGCCCGCAAACACGACCGCACGGTCGCGCAGGTCGTCCTGCGCTGGCACCTGCAGCTCGGCAACATCGTGATCCCCAAATCCGCCACACCGGCGCGGATCGCCGAGAACTTCGCGGTGTTCGACTTCACCCTCGACGCCGACGACCTCGCCGCCATCTCGGCGCTGGAGAACGGCGAGCGCACCGGCACCGACCCGGACCGGCTCGACTGAGCTCGAGACCGTAGGCTGAACGCATGACCGAGCCCGTCGTCGACACCGCGTCCAGCCTCGCCGCCCGCACGATCACCCCGGTGGAGCTTCCGCGCCATCGTTGGGGTCGTCATGACGCTCCGGCCCGCGCGCTCGTCGTCCACGGCCTCGGGAGCAACGGACCGAGCACGTGGCGGATCTGCGCCGCCCTGGCAGACCGCGGGTGGCTCGTGGAGGCGGTCGACCTGCGCGGACACGGCCTGGCCCCACGATCGTTGGACTACCGCGTCGAGGCGTACGCCGCCGACCTGCTGGCGACGCGACCGGCGCCGTCGGCGATCGACAGCCGGGGCACCTGGGATCTCGTCGTCGGGCATTCGCTCGGTGGCGCGGCCACGGCGGTCGCGGCGGCGGCGGATCCCCGCTGGACCGCGGCACTCGTACTGCTGGATCCGGCCATCGCCCTCGACGACCACGACGCCGAGACCATCCGGGCGAGCCAGGAGGCGGCGTTCGCCGACAACACGACCGCATCCGTCCGCGCGAAGAACCCCGAGTGGCACCCGCTCGACGTCGAGCTCAAGGTCCAGGCGGTGTCGCAGGCGAGCCGGTGGGCGATCGAGCAGACGAGCGAGCAGAACCACCCGTGGGATGTGCGGCCGGCGGCCGCCTCCCTCCGGAACCCGACCTTCGTGATCGCCTCCGACCCGGAGGTGTACAGCCTCGTCCGCGGCCCGCTGGCCGCACAGATCCTCGCCAATCGTCAGGTGAGTCTCACCGTCATCCAGGGCGCCGGGCACAACGTGCACCGGGACCGCCCCGCCGAGACCACGAAGGCGATCGGCGACTGGGCCGAGTTGCAGCTCGAGCAGCGATCTCGTCACGAGGTCTGATCGCCGCACCGCCCGCAGACACCCGTGTCATCGTCGGACCCCGGTGCGACAATGGTCCCGTGACCGTTCCCACGCAGTCAGACCCCGCCGCTCGCGCGTTCGATCCCAGCTCCGTGCTCGGCGACCAACTCATCGAGCGCATCCGTGAACGCGCGGCCGTGGCCGACCGCGAGAACGCCTTCTTCGACGAGGACCTCGTCGAACTGCGGGCGTGCGGGTACCTGCGCGCCCTCGTCCCCGTGGATCTCGGTGGTCTGGGCCTCGGGCTGAGCGAGGTCACGCAGCTGCAATCGCGGCTCGCCACCGCAGCCCCTGCGACCGCGCTCGCGGTCAACATGCACCTGGTGTGGACGGGCGTCGCGCGGCTGCTGCACGAACGGGGCGACGACTCGCTCCGGTTCGTCCTCGACGGTGCGGCGGGCGACGAACTCTACGCGTTCGGGGTGAGCGAGGCCGGGAACGACCTCGTGCTCTTCGGGTCCGACACCGAGGCCCGGCCGGGTCCCGACGGTTCGTACCGCTTCCACGGTCGCAAGATCTTCACCTCCCTGTCCCCGGCCTGGACCTGGCTCGGGACGACCGGCCTCGACTCGACCTCGGCCGACGGCCCGAAGGTGGTCTACGGGTTCGTCGAGCGCTCGCGGGGCGGCTTCGAGATCCTCGACGACTGGGACACCGTCGGGATGCGCGCCAGCCAGAGCCGGACGACCCTGCTCCAGGGCGCCGAGGCGAGCGCCGAACACGTCGTCCGCCGACTCGACCCCGGGCCGAACCCGGATCCCATCGTGTTCGGCATCTTCGCCTGTTTCGAGACCCTGATCGCCGCGGTCTACACGGGTGTCGCGGAGCGTGCGCTCCGGCTCGCCGTCGAGACCGCGCACCGCAAGACCTCGAAGAAGGCCGGTGGCGCGAGCTACGCCTCGGACCCGGACATCCGTCGCCGGATCGCCGCTGCCGCCATCGCCTACGACGGCATGCTGCCGCAGCTGGCGAGCGTGGCTCGAGACCTCGACGACGGCGTCGACCACGGGTCCCTCTGGTTCCCGAAGCTCGTCGGGCTCAAGGTGCGCGCGACGGAGACCGCCCGCGAGGTCGTCGACCAGGCGATCAGGGTGGCCGGCGGCGGGAGCTACTTCGCCGCGAGCGAGCTCGGCCGTCTTTACCGCGATGTCCTCGCCGGGATGTTCCACCCCTCCGACGACGAGTCAGCGCACGCGACCGTCGCGAACGCCTGGCTCGGCCCCGCCTGACGTCCTGCGCCGGGGTCAGCCCCGGTTGTTGCTGAGCTCGAAGACACGCAGGAGCTCGGCGACCGCAGCGTCCTTGCTGTCGCCACCCTCCTCGAACATCTGCGTGACGTGCGTCAGCAGGTGGTTCTCGACCAGGAGCTTGTTGAGCGAGCCGAGCGACTTCTGGATGGCGAGCGACTGCGTGATGATGTCCATGCAGTAGTCCTCGTTCTCGATCATCTTCTCGAGCCCGCGCATCTGTCCTTCGAGGATCTTCGTGCGGTGGAGGGCGCGCTTCTTGATGTCTTCGATCACCGGCTCAGAGTACCACCAGGGGGTACATCAGCGGCCTCGCGAGGGGACGCTCTCCCACACCGCGCGAGCCTAGGATGGGCGGATGACGAGCTCCCCCGCCCTCGAACTCACCGCCGCCGACGCGGACCGCGCCAGAGCCCTGCGCTCGATGAAGCGTCTGGCCACCGGGCTGCTCCTCGTCATGGCGGTCATCTTCGCCGTCGCGTTCGCGCTCGAGGGTCGCTACCCGTGGCTGGCGTACGTCAGGGCCGCTTCGGAGGGCGGGATGGTGGGCGCCCTCGCCGACTGGTTCGCGGTCACCGCCCTCTTCCGCCACCCCCTCGGCATCCCGATCCCGCACACGGCGATCATCCCGAAGCGCAAGGACGAGATCGGGGTCAGCCTCGGTGAATTCGTCGAGGACAACTTCCTCTCCGAGGAGGTCGTGCGACAGAAGCTCGCTACCGTCAGCCTCTCGGAGAAGCTCGGTGGGTGGCTGTCCGAGCCGGCCAACGCCGAACGCGTTACCGCCGAGGCGTCGGTCGCGGTCCGTGGGCTCCTCGAGACCCTGTCCGACGACGACGTCCGCGAGGTCATCGAGGCGCTCGCATCGAAGCACCTCATCGATCCGCAGTGGGCGCCGAACATCGGCCGGTGGGTCGAACACATCGTCGGCGCCGGAGCGCACCACGACGCGGTCGACCTCCTGCTCGACCGGACGGGCGAGTGGTTGGGCAGCAACCCGAAGGCGTTCGAACGCCTGGTGTCGAGCCGGCTCCCCACGTGGGTGCCGTCGTTCGTCGACCGGCTGGTCGACGACAAGCTCTACCGCGAGGCCGTGTCGTTCGTGCACGCGGTCCGGGCCGATCCCGACCACCAGCTCCGTCACGCGCTCGACGGCTACCTGGCCGAGCTCGCCGAGCAGCTGCAGACCGACGAATCGACGATCGCGCGCTTCGAGAACGCGAAGCACGAGGTCATCGACAGTCCGCGGGTCCGCGAGGTCGCTGGGAAGACGTGGACCGCCGCGAAGACGGCCTTCCTCGAGGCGCTGGACGCCCCCGACAGCGAGCTCCGCAAGCGTGTCGCCGGTACCATCGCGGACGTCGGCCGACGACTCTCCACCGACGAGGCGTTCGCGACCCGGGTCGACACACGCGTCGCCGACGCCCTGTCCTATGTGGTCACGCGGTACCGGCACGACATCGCCAGCATCATCACCGAGACGGTCGAACGCTGGGACGCCCGCGAGACGACGCAGAAGATCGAGCTGCTCGTCGGACGCGACCTGCAGTTCATCCGCTTGAACGGGACGATCGTCGGCGCCCTGGCCGGCCTCGCCATCTTCACGATCGCGCAGGCCGTCCTCCGGGCGTTCTGACGGCCCGTCCCGTCAGCGCTTCGGGAGGAGCTCGACGGAGATGAGGTTGACGACGTCGCTCGCGAGCTGGTCGAGTGCGGCCTGATCACGGCAGGTGAAGGTGAAGACCACGAGCGTCCCCATCTTCGTGAGTGAACGGACACCCCAGTAGGTGCGCTCCCCCGACGCCTGCGTCCACGACAGCACGCGGAACTCGATGAGCCCACCGCCGCTGTTGTAGTTGAGCTGTTCCGTCGTGCCGTCGGCCTTCACGTAGTCGGCGCCGACGTACTTCGCCAGGTAGGCGTCGCTCGAGCGCTCGTCGTCTCCGACGGCGATCTCGTCCTGCGTCAGCGCGATGTTGCCGAGCCGGACCTCGCACGAGGTCGAGGCGTTGGTGTAGATGTCGATGCCGTTCTTGTCCTTACCACCGGCCGCCCACGACGAGTCGAAGTCGTTCGTCAGGTACGCCGTCCACTCGGTGGGGACCTCCTGTCCCGCAGCGAAGTCGAGATCCGGCGGGATGGAGACGTAGGTCTTCGTCGGCTCCGGCGTGGCGTCGGTCTCCGACGGCGTCGGCGACGCGGTCTTCGTCGGCGTCGCCGAGCGGGTCGGGCTCGGGTCGGCCACCGGCGCGCCGCCCTGCGCGAGCACGAGGGAGACGACGGTGATGATGGCGGCGATCACCACGACGGGGACGCCGACGGCGAGCGCGATGATGAGGCCGGTGCGCTTGCGCTTCGGCGGTCCGTAGGGCGGCTGTTGCGGCGGCTGCTGGCCGTACGGGTTCTGCTGCTGCGGCTGCTGGCCATACGGGTTCTGCTGCTGCCAAGGCTGCTGGGGCTGCTGCTGGCCGGACGGGTTCTGTGGCGGCCAAGGCTGCTGCGGCTGCTGCGGCGGGGTCGGCTGCTGCTGCCAGGTGGGCTGCTGGCCGTTCGGCTGCTGCTGCCAGTTCTGCTGCGGGTTCGGGTTCGGCTGCTGCTGCCAGGTAGGCTGCTGGCCGTTCGGCTGCTGTCCCCAGTTCTGCTGCGGCGGCTGCCGGGGCGGGTTCGGCTGCTGCGGCGGCCGGCCGTCGGGGTACTGCGGGTCGGGCGGCGGGACATCGGTCACGGCAGTGGCCTTTCGACGGAACGGCGGGCGGAGCGGCTGAACTGCCCGGCCGCACGCCTGCAGTTCGTTGCCGTCAGCCTATCTGCGACAGAGCGGCCCCGGTGGGTGCATCCTGCACCAGAATGGTGACGTGTCCACCGCGCCCACCACCCCTCGCAGCCGCAGCGAGCGCCTCGATGCGCTCCCGTTCACGAAGGCGCACGGACGACTCCTCGTCGGTTCCGGTGTCGGATGGGCGCTCGACGCCATGGACGTCGGACTCGTCTCCTTCGTCCTCGCCCAGCTCGCCGTCCAATGGCAGCTCGGGAAGACCGAGCTGTCCTGGATCGCCTCGGCCGGGTTCCTCGGGATGGCCATCGGAGCGACCCTCGGCGGGCTCCTCGCCGACCGCGTCGGCCGCCGCCACGTCTTCGCCATCACGCTGCTAGTCTTCGGCATCGCGACGGGCGCCTCGGCGCTGGCGTGGGGGCTCGGGGTCCTGATCGTGCTGCGCTTCGTCGTCGGCCTCGGGCTCGGCGCGGAACTCCCCGTCGCCTCGACCCTCATGAGCGAGTTCGCCCCGCCACGGATCCGCGGTCGGATCATCGTCTTCCTCGAGGCGTTCTGGGCCGTCGGGTGGATCGCCGCCGCGCTCATCGGCTACCTCGTCGTGCCGACGAGCGACGACGGCTGGCGGTGGGCGCTCGCCATCGGCGCGCTCCCCGCGGTCTACGCCGCCATCGTGAGGACGCGCCTGCCGGAGTCGGTGCGCTTCCTCGAATCGCGCGGCCGCCACCGCGAGGCGGAAGTCGTCGTCCGCGAGTTCGAGGCCTCCGCCGGTGTCGACCACGTCGAGGTTCCCGGCGGCACCGGGGGCGACACCGCCGCGAGCGCCGGCCTCTCCGCGGGGCAGCGGCTGCGCGGCCTCTGGGTGCGGGAGCACCGCCGAGACACCGCATCGCTCTGGATCGTGTGGTTCTGCGTGAACTTCTCCTACTACGGAGCGTTCATCTGGATCCCGACGATCCTCGTCGACTCGGGCTTCTCGCTCGTCCGATCCTTCGGCTTCACGCTCATCATCACGCTGGCCCAGCTCCCCGGTTACGCGGTGTCGGCCTGGCTCATCGAGGCATGGGGTCGGAAGCAGACCCTCGCCACCTTCCTCGCCGGTTCGGCCGTGTCCGCGGTCCTCTTCGGCACGGCGACGACCGAGCCGATGATCATCGCGTTCGGCATGTGTCTCTCCTTCTGCAACCTGGGTGCCTGGGGCGCGCTGTACGCGACGACGCCGGAACTGTATCCGACCCTGCTGCGCGCGACCGGCGCCGGGTGGGCGGCCGGGATCGGACGCATCGCGTCGATCATCGCCCCCTTGTCGGTCCCGGTCCTGCTGGTCGCCGGCCACGCGCTGCTCTTCTCGGTGTTCGCGGCGTTCTTCGTCGTCGCCGCGGTGGCCGCTCTGTTCCTCTCCGACCGGCGCGGGCGCTCCCTCGACTGAGCCGCCGGACGACGCGCTCGGAGCAGCCGCCATACGACAGAATGGGGCCGTGATCGAATCCACCCCCGCCGCGTCCCCGTCCGCCACCGTCGACCGCCGACCGATCTCGGGACGACGTGTCGACCTCACCCATGGGGCGTACACCGCGTCGATCGCGTCGGTCGGCGCCTCCCTGCGGTTCCTGCGGCACGAGGGACGCGACCTGGTGGTCCCGTTCGACGCCGACGAGGTCCGTCCGGCCTTCCGGGGTGCGATGCTCGCCCCGTGGCCGAACCGTGTGGTCGACGGCCGGTACACCTTCGCGGGGGTCGAGTACCAACTCGCCCTGACGGAGCCCTCGCGCGGGCACGCGCTCCACGGCCTCGCCGCCTGGTCCGATTGGGAGCTCGTGGCCTCGTCGACCGCGTCCGCGACGTTCCGCGTCGTCATCGAGGCGCAGGACGGCTACCCCTTCCGTGTGCAGGTGGCCGCGACGTACACGCTCGACGACGACGGGCTGCGCACCGAGGTCGAAGCGGTGAACCTGGGCGACACCGACGCCCCGTACGGCACGGGACCGCACCCCTACCTCGTCGCCGGCGAGGGCCGGGTCGACGACTGGACCCTGGAGCTCCCGGCATCGAAGGTGCTGACGGTCACCCCCGACCGCCTGAGCCCCGTCGCCGTGGAGGACGTGGACGGCGCCGACACCCGGCACTTCGACTTCCGGACGCCGCGCAGCATCGGCGACACCTTCATCGACCACGCGTTCACGGACCTCGCGACGGACGCCGACGCCGGTCAGGTCGTGGTCCGGGTGACCTCGCCTGCCGGCACCGGCGTCACCATGCACTGGGGCGACGGGCTGCCGTGGGTGCAGGTCCACACGGCCGACCAGCCTGTGCCGGAGCTCGACCGGCTGGGTCTCGCCGTCGAGCCGATGACCTGCCCGCCCGACGCCTTCTCGACCGGCACGGACCTCGTCGTGCTGGCCCCCAATACACCACACCGGGTGTCCTGGACCATCGCAGCACTCTGACAGCGGTCGGCGTTAGGCTGACGACATGTCACAGACGCTTGCGAAACTCATCGGTGGTCCGCTCGACAGCGAGATCATCCCGCTCGAAGACGGCCAGGACGGCGAACTCGTCCTCCCCTACGGCGAAGGCCAGCTCATCTACCGCCCCGCCGGCGAGGCGACGAACACCGGCGACCACGACGGCCCCACGACGACCGCGTACGAGTACGTCGAGTCCACCGAGGAGATCTCACCGACCAACCGCAACGGGAACGGCGACGACGACTCGATCGGCTGACCCGACCATCCGGACGCCGGCGACTGATCCTCAGTCGTCGGCGTCCGTCGTCTCCGGTCCTTCGTGATCGACCGTCACGGTGAAGGTCTGGACCCGCAGCGGCACCACCGGGGTCATGCGGACCTCCAGTCGGAGCCTCCCCTGCTCTCCCTCGACGAACCAGACGAGATGGTCCGGCGAGTTGCAGACGGGCGTGGCCCGGCCGGACGCCACCTCGGCGATACCGCCGACCGCCGCGACAGCCGCCTCGGCCGCGGTGCGGCGTTCGTCCAGCGGGACGTCGAGCGCGACGTTCTCGGCGAACAACGACGCGGCGACCCGGTCGTCCCAGTGCGACAGCAGCCCGGTCGCGGTCATCGACGCCACCAGGGTCTCCGGCCACGGACGGATCGCGGGTTCGGCGAGTTCGTCGGATGCCTGCGCTTCGGCGATCGCCAACCGGAGCACCTGTTCGGCGGGCTTCGCCACGGCCGCGTATCCGGCGTTCTCGAACGCGACGACCCCGAAGCCCGAGGCCGGGTGCCAGCGCATGTGCGCACTGTAGCCCGGGTATCCACCGGAGTGCGACACGAGCGGCCCGAGCGTGGCGTCCTCCTCCACGAAGAGCCCGAAGCCGTAGCCGAGCGCAAGGCGCGGCGGGAGGCCGTCGAGCGAGGGGCGCGGCGGGGCGAGGCGGTGCAGCTGCTGCATCTCGCGGCGACTCGCGCTCGACAGCGGACCGGTCTCGTCGCCCGTCCAGGCGGCGTCGAGCCAACGGACCCAGCCGATCAGGGTGGTCGCCGAAGCGAAGAGCCCGCCGATCGCGGAGAAGACCCCAGGCCCCGAGAACGGGACCTCGACGAACCGGTCGTCCGCGTCGACGGCTCGGTCCCGTCGGACGCGGTGACCGATCGCCGTGACCGCTCCGCCGTCCTCCGGGTGCTCGCGGTCGGGTCGCTCGAACACGGCGCCGAGCCCGAGCGGTTCCAGCAGGAGTGACGTCACCGCGTCCACGAACCGCCCGCCCGTCACCCGCTCGATCACCTGACCGAGGAGCGCGTAGCCGAGGTTCGAGTAGGCGAACGCCGTCCCCGGCACGGTGACGCACCGCACGCCGCGCACCAGCAGCCGACGGAACTCCGCAGGGGTGATCGACTCCTGGCGGTCGGCCCACGGATCGTCCGTCCCGAGCCCACCCGACATCGTGAGCAGCATCCGGACCGTCGGCCGGACGGCCGTCCCACCGGGCGTGGCCGGGGCGAACTCCGGGACGAACTCGTCCACCGGGGTGTCGAGGTCGAGCCGACCGGTGTCGCGGAGGATGAGGAGGACGGCAGCGGTGAAACTCTTCGTGCAGGACGCGATGCGGAAGAGCGTGTCCTCGTCGGGCACGTCGCCACCTCGGGTGCTCTCGCCGAAGCCGTGCGAGAAGCGGATCCGATCGCGATCGAACACCGCGACGTACGATCCGGGAGCGACGCCGCCGGCGATCCGGTCCTCGAACACGCGGGCGATACCCGTCTCCGTGCCGTCCTCCACCAGGTGCATCTCGTCTCCTCCTCGGCGGCGGCGCACCGCCGTCCGCGGTCCACTCGCCGTTCGAGCGTACGACCATTCCGCGACGACGATCACCATCGGCCGGGGTGCCGGGCGTACTGTGCTCCTCCGTTCAGATGAAGTCAAGGGGGCGAGATCCGCTGCGTCGGATCCGCGCCTCGGGAGTAGCGTCATCTCCCGGATCGACCGTCGAGGGGACGGCCGTGGAAGGAGTCGTTCCATGTCGAGCACGTCGACCTCCGGGCAGCCGGGTCCAGTCAAGAGTCTCGTCCCCGCCAGGATGGACCGATTGCCCTGGACCAGGTTCCATTGGATGATCGTCGTCGGTCTCGGGTTCTCCTGGGTGCTCGACGGACTCGAGATCCAGATCGTCGCCTCGGCCGGCTTCCAGAAGTCCCTGGGGCTCTCGGCTGCCGAGGTCGGGCTGCTCGGGACGATCTACCTGCTCGGCCAGGTCACCGGCGCCCTCGTCTTCGGGCGGATGGCGGACCGACTCGGGCGGAAGAAGCTCTTCATCCTCACGCTCGCGATCTACCTGGTCGCGAGCGGGATTGCCGGCCTGTCGCCGACGTTCTGGTTCCTCGCGATCTTCCGTTTCTTCGCCGGGATGGGCATCGGCGGTGAGTACGCCGCGATCAACTCGGCCATCGACGAACTCATCCCGTCGAAGTACCGAGGCCACGTCGACATCGCCATCAACGGCACGTACTGGGGCGGTGCCGCACTCGGATCGGCCGCGAACCTGTTCCTGTTGAACACCGACTACTTCGCCGAGGACGTCGGCTGGCGGATCGGCTTCTTCATCGGCCCGGTCCTCGGCCTCATGATCATCTTCCTCCGGCGGCACATCCCCGAGAGCCCGCGCTGGCTCATGACGCATGGCCGGGAGCAGGAGGCGGAGGCCACGGTCGACGACATCGAGGACACGGTCCGCAAGCAGGGCGGCACGATCGACCCCGTCGACGACTCGAAGGCGCTCACGGTGCAGGCACAGGGGCACATCCCGATCCGCACGATCTTCGGCGTGCTCTTCCGGACCTACCCCAAGCGCACCTTCGTCGGGCTCGCGATGATGATCACGCAGTCGTTCCTGTACAACGCGATCTTCTTCACCTACGCGCTCGTCCTCCAGAACTTCTACGGCACGAGCCCGTCGTCGACCCAGTACTACTTCTTCCCGTTCGCCATCGGGAACCTGCTCGGACCGCTCCTCCTCGGACGACTCTTCGACACCTGGGGTCGTCGCCAGATGATCTTCCTGACGTACGGGGTCTCGGGCGTGGTGCTCGCCGTCTCGGCCGTCCTCTTCAACGCCGGCGTCCTCGATGCGACGACGCAGACGATCTTCTGGTGCGTGTCGTTCTTCTTCGCCTCGGCAGGAGCGTCCAGCGCCTACCTCACGGTGAGCGAGATCTTCCCGCTCGAACTCCGCAGCCAGGTCATCGGGTACTTCTTCGCGATCGGTCAGATCGCCGGCTCGGTCGCGCCACTGCTGTACGGGATCCTCATCGGCGACGGCACGGACCGGGGCCCGCTGACGGTCGGCTACTTCATCGGAGCCGGGGTGATGATCCTCGGCGGTCTCATCGCCCTCATCTTCGGCGTCGACGCGGCCCGGAAATCGCTCGAGGACATCACCGAACCGCTGTCGATCGTCCGGGACGGCAAGCGCCCCGGGAACTGACCGTGGCCGCGGTTCAGCCCTCCTCGTCCACGTAGACCCCGAGGGTCTCAGCCAACCGCTCCCGCTCCACCGCACGTCGGCCGGCGCCCTTGGCGCTGGCCGTCGTGAGCGTCGCGAGGAGATGCAGGGTGAGCGCGATCCCGATCGAGGAGCTCGGGTGACCGTCGTCGGCTCGCCCGACCACGATCGTCTCGTCCGCGTAGGGGGTCAGCGGGGAGTCCGGGGCGTCGGTGATGAGGACGAGGCTGCCGCCCGCCTGCGCGAAGGGGACGGCGGAGGCGATCGTGTACTTGCGGTACCGCCGCAACGACACGGCGATCATCACATCGCTCGATCGGACGTCGCTGAGGACGTCGAGGGGACGGACGATGGTGCCGTCGATGAGGGTGACGTTCGCCAGACCGTAACTCAGGTCGGCGGCGAGCAGGGACGCGTAGGTGAACGACTTCGACGCCCCGATGAGGAACCGTCGGCGGGCCGACACGATGAGTGCAGCCGCACGTTCGAGTGCGCCGTCCGTCTTCGCCCAGGCGAGCGAGTCCTCGAACTGCTTGCGCTCCTGGTCGAGCAGCCGGTGCTTCAGCACGGAGGCGGACCGTCGTTCGAGTCGCTGCTCCGGCCGCTCACCCGGGACGGCCGTGTCCTCCTCGGTGAGGAAGCGGATGTCGTGGTTCACGCGGGGTCTCCTTCGCCTGCAGACACCGTCGTGCGATCAGGCGTCGTCCGTCCAGGTCGGCAGGGGCACCGACGGCCCGCCGGCAGGTCGCCCGGCGAGGTTCCCTCGATGGTAGCGAGCGGAAGCGCATACAAGATCGCCGGAACGACAACGATTCGGTGCAGACCGACGCGGCCGGTCCGCGATCAGCGTCCGCCCTGCTCGTCCGCCTCGGGCAGCGTGATCGAGGAGGTGAAGAGGCTCGCGCGCTGCTCGGCCTCCACGCTGCCGCTGAACAGCCCGACCGGTTCCGTCACCGGACCGCCGCGCTTCGGGACCGGGCGCGGTTCCTGCTCCACCATCTGCACGCGGTTGCGCGGGATCGCCGACGGGTTCTGCGCGAGGATCCACTCCACCATCTGCTCGCGCACGAGGCAGCGCAGGTCGAAGAGTGTCGGTGCGTCCACCGCCGTGACGAGGATGCGGATTCGCACGTACCCGCCGACGGCGTCGGTGACCTGCAGCACCTGGGCCCGGCCGTCCCAGAGGTCGGTGCGGTCGAGGATGCGCTCCAGCTCGGTGCGCATGACGGCGGGACTCACCCACCAGTCGAGGTCGAACTCCACCGAACCGAGCAGCTCGCTGGTGTTGCGGGTCCAGTTCTGGAACGGCGTCGACGTGAAGTAGGTGGAGGGCAGCACCATCCGCCGGTCGTCCCAGATGCCGACGACGACGTAGGTGAGCGTGATCTCCTCGATCCGCCCCCACTCCCCCTCGACGATCACGACGTCGTCGACGCGGATGGCGTCGCTGAAGGCGAGCTGGATCCCCGCGAAGACGTTGCCCAGGACGGACTGCGCGGCGAGGCCGGCGACGATGCTGACGACACCGGCCGAGGCGAGCACACTCGCTCCGACGCCCTGCACGCCGGGGAACGTCAGCAGGATCGAGGCGACGCCGACGATGACGACGACCGCGATCGCGAGCCGCCGGACGAGCGCGAGCTGCGTCTGCATGCGTCGGGCGACCTTGTTGTTCGGGACGTCGATGCGGTACCGCGCCTGTCCGAGCCCGATGACGAAGGCGAGGAGCGCGGCGACCAACCAGGTGGCAGCGGCGATCACGGCGATCCGGAAGCCCTGATCGATGAGCCCGCGGACGTTCTCGTCGGGCAGCGTCGCCGCCACCGCCAGCCACACCGCCACGAGGATCACGAGCGCGCGGAACGGGTGCCGTGCGCTCCCCGCGAGCGCGGCCGGCCAGTCGCGCCGTCTTGCCGCCAAGCGGAACGACACCGAGACGACGGCGAGCACGACGAGTGCTGCGACGGTGGCGATCCCCGCCGCTGCGGCGACACCCCACCAGCTCTCCCAAACGAACATCCGTGCCTCCTCGAGCTGGTCCTGCAGTCCTTGGTCGCGCCCTGCTCCTGCAGCGCGCAAGCGTCAAGCGTAGGGGCGCTCGTCCGCCGGGATCGACCGCTTGTGCGGCCTGCCACGAACCTCTCAGGCCGAGATGATCGGGTGCGGGTACTCCATCGTCCGATGCTGGAACTCGGCGATGGCCTCGTTGCGGAGGACACCGTCCTGGATCTCGACGGCGCGGTCGACGGTCAGGTTGTCGGCCCACGCCGCCGGCCCGGCGAGCACGACGGGCAGGAACGGCAGGAGGGCCTCGCTGTTCTCCCAGCTGGACGAGTTCCAGAGAAGCGAGGGACTGTGGTCGACGGCGTAGTAGTTGATCTCGCCCCGCCCGACGGTGAACATCGGGTCGTCGAAGCCGGTCGTCCGCGCCCACTCGAAGGCCATCCCCTCGTCGCAGGAGACGTCCACGATGAGGCTGCCGGGGCGGAAGGCACCCAGGTCGTCCTCTCGCAGGTACAGCAGCGGGGCGTTCGGGTCCTGCAGGGTGCAGTTCACGACGATGTCGCTCTCCGCGAGGAACGGAGCGAGCGGGACGCGCCCCTCGTCGGTGATCACCTCGCTGAGGTAGGGGCCGTCATCGTGGTCGAACTGGATCATGCGGGCGGAGTGGATGGGTGACGCCACCGCCGCCACCCGACGGTTGGTGAGCACCCTCACATCGTGGATGCCGTGGGCGTTGAGCGCGGTCACCGCGCCTCGGGCGGTCGCGCCGAAGCCGATGACGACGGCAGTCAGGCGACGACCGTAGCTGCCGGTGGAGCCGCAGAGCTCCAGGGCGTGGATCACCGAGCTGTAGCCCGCGAGTTCGTTGTTCTTGTGGAAGACGTGCAGCCCGAAGCTGCCGTCGGCGGCCCAGTGGTTCATCGCCTCGAAGGCGATGAGGGTGAGCCGTTTGTCGATCGCGAGCTGGGTGAGCGGGGTGTCCTGGACGCAGTGCGGCCAGCCCCACAGCGTCTGCCCGTCGCGGAGTTGCTGGACGTCCTCGAGCTGCGGCTTCGGGAGGAGGACGACGTCGGCCTGCGCGATGACCTCGGCGCGCGTCGCGAACGAGCGGACGTACGGTGCGATCTCCTCGCCGGAGACGCCGAATCGGGTGCCATACCCATGCTCGACGACGATGCGGGACCGGAACTCCTCCGGGATGCGTTCGAAGTGCGCCGGGTGGATCGGGACGCGCCGTTCGTCGGGTTTCAGCGAGGTGCCGACCACCCCGAGGACGCTGTCGTGCTGCACGGTCGGTTCGGATCCTGCTGGCATGACTGCTCGTCCCGTTCACGGGAGCCGAGGCGGCGCCGTGCCCCTGACCGTACAGGACGCGGCGCGGAGCCGACACGCGGGGGCACGCGCACGGCCCTGGGAACACGGCAGCCCCTCGAACGTGACAGGCCCTCCAACACGACAGCCCCACACCGTGAGGTGCGGGGCTGTCGTCGTGTTGGTGGACCCAAGGGGATTCGAACCCCTGACCCCCTCGATGCGAACGAGGTGCGCTACCGGACTGCGCCATGGGCCCAACTACTCGTCCAGGCTAGCAGACCGCGCGACCCGTTTCGAACCGGCGGAACTACTCCTCGTAGGGGTTCGGGCCGTCGTCGACCGGCATCCCGCCGTCCTGTGGATTCGCCGCGATGAGCGCCGCGAGGTCGAGGTCGCGGAACCACCGGAGGCGCTGACTCCTGGCACGTCGGTAGTGTTCGTCCACGACCGGTTCGTCGAGCACCCGGTCGAGTTTCGCCTGGATGGCGCGCTCCAGATCGCCCCAGGCGCGCTCGCGAGCGGACTCCGCGATCGCCGCGACGAAGGCCTCGTCCTGGCTCACGCGCCGCAGTTCCGCGGCGAGCCCCGAGTACACCTCGCGACGACGCGACAGCGCGCTGAGATCCCCTGCGCGGTAGTCGTGCTGGTGGCGAGCGCTCCCCCGACGCTGGAACGCCGTCTGGCGGGCCTCCCGCGCCAGATCGGCGTACTCCTCCTGCTCGTCCGCCATACGCCCGAGCTCGCGGCGGACGGCGGCCTGCGTGGCCTCAGCGTCGTAGGAGGCACCATCGCGGAGGGCTCGCTCGATGATCCAGTTCGTGACCTCGACCACCGTCCATGAGCGGGCGATCAGCAGGCCTTCCTCGACCGCGTGCTCGACCGGCGGCGGAGCGACCTCGGGAGGCGCGACGTAGGGCTTCATCGGCTTCCGCCGGCCTTTGCGCCACACGCCCATCGGTCACCTTTCGCGTTCCAGGGCGCCGACGAGACTGGATCGACGAACCCCCTCCACGAGTCTATCCGGAGCGGGTGACCGCTTCATGAACGACTGGAGCGGAGGGCCGTCGGTCAGCCGGCGGCGCGGCGACGCTGCAGGAGCGTGGAGCCGCCGGCGGCGATCTCGCCCTCGTCGACGACGCCCATGGCGGCGAACCGGCTCGGAGCCGGCTGTGGTTCGACCCGCTCGGGCTGCGGAGCGGCCACCGGCTCCGGGCGACGGACGATCGTCGGCATGGCCGGAGCGAGTCGCTCGGCGCGCGAGGCGATGGCCTCCTGCATGGCGGCCTGGCGGAGCCGGTCGTACGCGTCGGCCTTCGCCAGCTCGGCTGCAGCGGACGAGCCCTCGGAGAGGTGCAGCGGCTTGGGGATGGCCGTCGGGGTCCACGTCTGCGCCTGGGAGGCCGCCTTGACGGGCTCGTTGTACTCGAAGAGCGCCGACTCGACCCGCCTGGTCGTCACGGCGACCGCGGGGACCGGCGCGACGGCACGGTGGGCGATGCGCGACATGCGCGAGAGGGCGGACAGGGCGAGCAGCCCGACGACGGTTGACGAGACACCGAGGACGAGCCCGCCGCCGGCCAGGAAGGTGGTGACACCGGAGCAGAAGCCGATGATCGACGCGACGAGCACGGTGGTGGCGAGCAGCCTCGAGCGTCGTCGGCTCCTCGCGAGTTTCGCGGCCCGCGCGTTGCGCTGGACGGCACGAGCAGCAGCGGCGGCGGCACGACGAGCGTCCTCTGCGGCACGAGCCGCGGCCTCGGCCTGCACGGCCTTCGCCTCCTCCTCGCGCCGGATGCGATCGGCTTCGGCGAGTTCGACGCGCGCCGCGGCTTCCGCCGTCGCCTTCGTCCTGGCTTCCAGCTGCTTCAGCAGCTTCCGCTGGGCTGCGACCTCGCGCGAGGTGGCCTCGAGACGGACGGCCTCCGGCACCTCGGCGGTCTCCGCGAGCACGCGGAGCGTCTGCTGGAGTCGGATCGCGTTCCGCTCACTGGCGGAGAACTGACTGTCGCGCACCCATGAGGGCACCAGGTACACCAGCCACAGCATCGCCGCGACCAGAATGATCACCCCACCGCTCAGGAATCCGCCGTCCATGTTCATGACCGTAGCGGGTGGACGCCCGCAGACCGATCACCGGCGGGGTGTGTCCGCGGATGGATCTCCAAACCGACCGCCGTGCCGGCCCGCGGGGTCAACGCCCGGGGAAGGGTGCCGAAGCGGCGATGCGGTCCGTCTCGGGGATCACGCAGGCGTCCTTCGGGACCTGTCCGTCCAACCACCGGTTCAGGACCCCACCGGGGACCTCCTCGCGCACGAGCGCGAAGCAGAAGTGGTCGCGCCAGTCGCCGTCGATGTGGATGAACCGACGCCGGAGTCCCTCGTAGCGGAAGCCGAGCTTCTCGACCACGCGCAGGCTCGGCGCGTTCTCCGGGCGGATGCAGATCTCCAGGCGGTGGAGCTGCAGGGCGGTGAAGCAGTGGTCCGTCGCCAGGGCCGTGGCGATCGGCGTGGCACCGAGGCCCGCGAAGCGCTGCGAGACCCAGTACCCGATCGATGCGGACGCCAGGGAGCCGTAGGTGATGCCGGAGACGTTGAGCTGGCCGGCGAATTCGCCGTCGACCTCGATGACGAACGGGAGACCGGCACCGGAACGGGCGTGGTTCTGCAGCGACCGGATCGCCGCACGACTGTCGGCCGGAACGGGGCCGTAGGGGCTGGTGGCCTCCCACCGGCGCAGCCAGGCGCGGTTCTCCGCGAGCTCGCGCTCGAGGGGCCTCGCATCGCGGACCTTGATGGGCCGGATGCTGACTCGTCCGCTCCTCAAAACGGGTACGACCTGCACCACCTTGCCACCCCTCTCGCGTCCTGTGGCGAGCCTAGCGGAGCACTCCCCGGGTCACCGACGCAGCCGCGCCCCGACGCCCGCTTTCGCGGGCCCGGGGCGCGTCGTGCGTCGTCGGCCGTCCTCAGTCGAGGTCTCCGGCGAAGTCCTTGAGCCACGGCCGCAGCTCGGGACCGAGGTCTTCGCGGTCGACCGCGAGCTGCACGATCGCCTTGATGTAGTCGAGGCGGTCACCCGTGTCGTAGCGACGGCCTCGGAAGATGACCCCGTAGACACCGCCGGTGCCCTCGACGTCGGCGGCCATCTCCTGCAGCGCGTCGGTCAGCTGGATCTCGCCACCCTTGCCCGGCTCGGTGCGCTCGAGGATCTCGAACACCTCGGGCTTCAGCACGTAGCGGCCAATGATCGCGAGGTTGGACGGGGCGTCCTCCTTCGCGGGCTTCTCGACGAGGCCCGTGACCCGCACGACGTCGGCGTCGTCGGTCGCCTCGACGGCTGCCGCACCGTAGAGGTGGATGGAGTCGGGGTCGACCTCCATGAGGGCGATGATCGTCGCGTTCCGCTTGTCCTGCTCGTCGAGCATGCGCTCCAGCAGGACGTCGCGGGCGTCGATCAGGTCGTCACCCAGGAGCACGGCGAAGGGCTCGTTGCCGACGTGGCGCTTGGCGCGGAGGACGGCGTGGCCGAGGCCCTTCGGGTCGCCCTGGCGCAGGAAGTGGATGTCGGCGAGCTCGTTCGACTCGTTGACCTTCTCGAGGCGCTGGGTGTCGCCCTTCTTCGCGAGGTTGAGCTCGAGCTCCGTCACACGGTCGAAGTGGTTGGCGAGCGCGTTCTTGTTCCGGCCGATGATCATGAGGACGTCGGCCAGGCCGGCACTGACAGCCTCCTCGACGACGTACTGGATGGCCGGCTTGTCGACGACGGGGAGCATCTCCTTGGGCAGCGCCTTCGTGGCCGGGAGGAACCGGGTGCCGAGACCTGCTGCGGGGATGACTGCTTTGGTAACTCGAGTGGTCATAGGGGAAAACCTATCGTGTGGAGCCGGTGAAGTCGCCGAAGAGGGCCTCGAACGGGGGTGAAATCCCCTCAACCCCTGGACGAGGCGGCAGTTGTCGGGTAGGTCGCCGCGCAACGAGCCGACGCCGACGCCGAGCCGTTTAGAATGGGACCCATGACGAGCCCCGCAGAGCACGAGAAACGAGCGCTCCGCGCCGAGCTCCGCGAGCGGCGTGAGCTGCTCACCTCGCTCGAGAAGGAGCGGTCGACGACCGGGCTGACCGACAACCTCAGAGCCCTCGTCTCCCGACTCGGAGCGACCTCCCTGGCCTGCTACCTCGCCTCACCGAGCGAACCGGACACGCGTCCGTTCCTCCAGTGGGCCCAGGAGGCCGGCATCCGCATCCTCTTCCCCGTCACCCGCACCGACGGACTCCTCGACTGGACGATCGGCGAGGACGGCATCGAGACGGTCGGCTTCGCCGGCACGCCTGAGGTCGTCGGCACCACGCTCGGTCCCATCGCCATCAACGACGTCGATCTGATCCTCGTGCCGGCGGCGGCCGTCGACGGCAGTGGCATGCGGATGGGCTGGGGTCGCGGCTACTTCGACAAGACGCTCGGTTCGATGGAGCGCTGCCCACCCGTCTACGCGGTCCTCTACGACACCGAGATCCTCGACGAGGTCCCGAGCGAGATCCACGACGAGCCCGTCGGCGGCGCGGTCACCCCGAGCCGCATCATCGACTTCGACCAGGTCCGACCGCGCCGCTGAGCGCGCCGACCCGCCACATCCCAGGAGACCCCGTGCCCACCTACGCGTACCGCTGCACCGAGTGCGGCAATGCCTTCGACATCCAGCAGGCGTTCACCGACGACTCGCTCACCGAGTGCCCGGCCTGCTCCGGCAAGCTGCGGAAGCTCTTCAGCGCGGTCGGCGTGACCTTCAACGGGTCCGGCTTCTACCGCACGGACTCCCGCGCCGGTGCCGGCAAGGGGTCGAGTTCCATCCCCGCGTCCTCGGGCAGCTCGGAGAGCTCGTCGAAGTCCTCCTCGTCCGACGCCAAGGGCTCCTCCGGTGCGTCCTCGTCGTCGAGCCCGGCTCCCGCGTCGACTGGGAGCAGCTCGTCCTGAGCCGGTAGCGTAGCGAGGGTCCGTTCCATCCCCGATCATCAGGGAGACCCCCATGCTCAAAGGTTTCAAGGAGTTCATCCTCCGAGGCAACGTGATCGACCTGGCCGTGGCCGTCGTGATCGGGGCCGCGTTCACCGCGATCGTCAACTCGCTCGTCGAGAACATCTTCAACCCGCTGCTCGGCGCACTCTTCAAGGCCGAGAGCCTGAAGGACGCCTTCGTCGTCAAGATCCCGACGCTCGACGGGCAGACGGCCGACTTGCAGTTCGGCGCCTTCCTCGGTGCCGCGATCCAGTTCGTGCTCATCGCAGCCGTCGTCTACTTCGTCATCGTGCTGCCGATGAACCACTTCAAGCGCGTCACGACCAAGCCGACGATCGCGGACGAAGCGGCGGCTCCGAGCGAGTTGTCCCTGCTCACCGAGATCCGCGACGTCCTGAAGACCGGCACGAGCGCACCCCTGCCGCCCGCACGCGACGACACGACCGACGGCCGCTAGCCTGCAGCCTGGCAGTCCTGTCGACGTCCCGTCCCACTCACCAGTGGGGCGGGACGTTGCGTTGCAACTCGGCGTCGTTGCCACCGCCGCCGGCGGGTTTCGCCGGACCGCCCCAGGCCTCGTCGGTGTCCTCGGTGGCCTTCACCGGGCCGGCCGGGAGCTGTGGCGCCGGATCCGTCCCGGGAGCGCCGGGACGGATCGCCCGCCTCGACCCTCGCGGGCGGACGATTCGCGGCTCCTGATCGTCCTGCATGATCAGCGTCCGATCATCAGTGGCGTGGGACCTGCACGGCGATCGGCGCGGTGTCGAGGTGTTCGGTCGTCGTGAGCCCGAGCACGCCGGCGACGCGCTGGGCGACCGCCTCCGCGTCGGCGAACAGGTCGAAACTGTGCACGCGGACGTAGTGCCAACCGAGACGGCGGAGGACGTCGGGGCGGAGCCGCAACGACTCACGAAGGCTCGCGTCACCGAGTTCCTCGTCGCACTCGACGACGACGGCCCGGCCACCCCATGAGGCGACGAGGGCGAGCTTGCCGCGGTAACCCATGTCGACCCGCATCCCGAGCGTCTCAAGACGCGTGGCGAGGTCGACGAGCATCGGCTCGGCCTCGTGCGTCGCCTGGTCCTCGGAGGCACGGCGGGACGTGTCCGTGAGGATGCGGGCGAGCGCGAGGATGCCGTGCTGGATCCGGTTCTGATCGAGGTCCTCAGGACGCACGCAGGAGACGATCACCATGGACCGTCGGGCGCGCGTCATCCCGACCGCGAGCAACCGGTCGCCACCGGGCTGGCCCAGCGCACCGAAGTCCGACAGGACGCGACCGTGCGGCGTCAGTCCGTATCCGATCGAGAAGATGACCCGATCGCGGCTCTCGGCCACGGACTGCTCGAGCGTCAGGACGGTGAACGGTTCCGCGCGCTCGCGGAGAAGGAAGTCGGAGAGGTCGGCACGACGCGCGAAGGCGGCGAGGACGGCCTGCTGGACGCGCACCGCGTGCTTGTCGCTCGCCGTGACCACCATGAGCGACTCGCGCGGACGGTTCGACGCGTGCTCGAGGACGAGTTCGACGACCCGTTCGACCTCGACGTCGACGCTCTCGACGGCCCCGGTGACGGGGTCGGGCATGCCGAGTCCACCGGGCACGTAGTCGAGGCTCAGGCTGCCGTGCCCCAGGAACGAGCCCGCCCACGGGAGGGAGTCGATCTGGCCGCCGTAGAAGCGCTCGTTGACGAGCTCGGCGAGGTCCTCGCCGCCGGCGCGGTAGGACCGCGTCAGCATGAGGGTCGGGAGGACGGAGCTCAGCTGCTCGAGCGCGGACTCGCGGTGCAACTCGGCGAGGTCGGCGTGCGGCTCCGACGTCGCCTCCTGATCCGTCAGGCGGATCTCGAACGGGGACGGGCTCTGCGTGACCGGGTCGCCGAACGCGACGACCTGACGAGCGCGGCGGATGGCGTCCACGTTCTCGGCGAGCAGGGTGGCCCCGGCGTCGACGAGGAAGACGGCGTCGAAGGACGCGCTCTCCGGGATCCGCGGCACCTCGTACGGCGAGACGAGCCAGACCGGCGCGAGGACGCGTGAGAGCGTGGGAGCCGCCTGCTCGAGCTCGGCGGCTCGGAGCGGTCGGTCGCGCTTCAGGAGCGACCGGAGGGCCATGCCCTCGGTCGCGTGGTCGACGAGGCCGATCTTCCAGGTGTCGGCGAGCAGCGAGGCGAGCAGCTGACCGGAGGCGGAGGCGTGCGCTTCGTCCACGAGTCGGAAGTCGGACTCGAGGCGCTCGACGACACTCGTGTTCGCACCGAGCAGACCGCGGTCCTCCGTGAGGACGAGTTCGAGCAAGGACTGCCACCAGGCGAGTTCGAGCTCGTCGGCCAGGCGCGTCCGCGGCACGTGCCGCTGGGACAGGTCGATGATGAGTTCGCCGAGCCCCTGCTCACGCAGACCCGCGAGGATCGCGGTGCGCTCCTGGAGGTTGTGCAGCACCTCGGATTCGGCGGCGAGCTCGGAGATCGTCCGGACGAGGCTCGGGATGGCGAGGCGTCCGAGGCGGTCCGGGGTGTCGGCGATGCCGAGCGGCTGGTCGACGAGCTCGAGCTTCCCCGCGACCATGGTGTACGTCTGCTCGACGTCCGCGATGCCGAGCGGCACCTCCGGGGGCGCGCCGGTCGTCACGTAGCGCTGCCAGAGGGTGCGCTGCTGCTGGATCCTGCGGAGCGCGGCGTTCATGTCCGGCACGTGCGCGCCGGGTCGCAGGTACTCCTTGGCGAGCGCCTTGAGACGACGACGGCTGGCCGAGGACATGGCCGTCGAGTCCTTCCGTGGGCTCGTCGCGACGATGAGGTCGGCGAGCGAACGGTCGAAGACGTCGGGCTGGAAGCGGTCGAGCGTCTCGCGGATGTCGGCGAGGAGTCGGAGGTAGATGCCGAGTTCGTCGATCGACTCGAAGGGACGCATCTGCGTCTGGCCGATGAGTCCGTAGGCGCGCTCGAGCAGCTGCGGCAGATCCTTGCGGTGCAGACGCTTGGCGAGCTCGTGGGTCTCCTGCGCCTCGGCGGTCGTGTCGAACGAGGCGCCGTACCACGGCGAGTCGCCAGGACCGTATCGGAACTCACCGAGGGCGGCTGCGCCTTCGAGCGCCTCGGCCGCGCGAGAACGACCGGCGGCGAGCCCCACGAGCGTCTGGCGGTCGAGGCGGACGAGGGTTCCGGGCGGGTTCGGCAGCTTGGAGAGCTTGGAGAGCGCCTCGAGGGCGTCGATGACGGAGACCCGGAGGTCCGGGTCCTTCGCCTGCAGCGAGGTGCGGTAGTCGATGAGGACCCGACGCAACCGCACGAGGGCGTCGTCGACCTCCCCCACCTGCGGCGGGATCGCGCGCTCGTTCCGCGTGATCGCCTGGATCAGGTCGCGGCGGAGGGTCGACGGCGACGCGCACAGGCCGGGAAGTCCGACCTTCGTCAGCCGGTGGCGGATGCCCTCGAGGGTGGAGCGGCGAGGGCTCACCACGAGGACGCGCTTGTGCTGGGACGCGAGCACGCCGATGGCGTTCACGATCGTCTGGGTGCCGCCGGTGCCCGGGAGCGTGGTGACGACGAGCGAGTTGCCGGCGCCGATCTGCGCGATGACATTCTCCTGCTCCACGTCGGCGTCGAGCAGCAGGGTGTCGGTCGACGGCGGGCGGTCGTCCTGTCCGGGCGCGTCCACCGGGGTGAAGCTGCTGCGAACGAGACCGACGGCGCCCTCGTCGCCGGCGACGGCGTCGAGGATCGGGTGGTCGAGCTTCGCGGCGTCGTCCAGCAGCGAGTGCCCGACCGCGGCGAAGGACGAGACGAGCAACCGGGGCTGGACCGTGAACCATTCGAGCCCTGCGGCGAGCGAGCGGAGGCGGTCGATCACGGGCTGCGGCTTGAAGACGCCACCGGACTCGCTCAGGGCGACGAACTCGTCCGGGTCGAGGACGATGCCGAACTGCTCACGGAGCGCACGGACGAGCTCAGGGTTCGCCGTCGTGGTGCCGCGGAGTTTGACCTCGAAGTCGCGGCCGTATCGACGGATGGCGAGCGGCCGCAGGAGGACCGGGGCGCTGAAGTCCTCACCCTGGTGCGTCCACTGGGCCAGCCCGACGGCGAGGTGCACGGCGTCGATGCCGCGGACGGTCGCAAGCTCGATGCCCTTCGTGGTGATGCGGTCGGCGGCACGCTTCGCTCCGCGGAGGGCGATCTCGTCGCGGATGAGGTTCGACAACAGCGTCGACTTCCCCGAGATGAACTGCGGCAGGCCGCCGGGGTGGGTGGAACTCAGTTCGACCCGGGTCGTCGGAGCATCGACGAAGTGCAGCAGGGGCGAGGGTCCGCCGACCGTGCTGAGCTGCTGACGCCACGCGTTCAGCGCCGTGTCGACCACGCCCGCCGATGCCGCGACGGGACCCTCGCGGAGTTGCGACTCCGCTGCTTCCCGTTCGACTCCGGACGTCACGTCGCCGTCATCCCGTCTCTTCTCTAGCCGCCACACCCTTGCACCATACGTGCCAGGTAGGCGAAACGCCGGGAAGCAGTGCGGTTTTTCGTCGAGTCCGTCCAGGAATTGTGCGACGCGCGCGGCCGGCGTCCGTCAGGAGACGCCGAGGAGGCCGGAGAGCACCATCACCGCGGTCCCGCGCAGGACGATGTCCGAGCCCTGCTCGCTCATCCGGATGCGGACACCGCCGTGGAACTCGGTCATGGTCCGCGCCCGGACGGTCTCGATCGCCGCGTCCAACAGCACGCCGCCGAGCAGCTCCTCCGGACCGCTCACGACGATCTCCGAGAGGTTCAGGGCACCGACGATGGCGGCGAGCGAGATGCCGAGGCGTTCCCCGGCCGCCCGGAGGATCTCGTCGCGGCGACGTTCGACCTCCGCGATCGGCAGGCCACTCCCGTCGACCTCGTCGAGCAGTTGCCGGAGGTGCGGGACGGCCAACCAGGCCTCGAGGCACCCGCGCTTCCCGCAGGCGCAGAGGGGGCCACCATCGGTACCGACGACCACGTGGCCGATCTCGCCGGCCGCGAACCGACTGCCGAACAGCGGGTGGCCGCCGACGAGCAACCCGGCGCCGACACCGTTGCCGACGCTCACGAGCATGAGGTCGCCATCCGCCCCGCCGAAGCTGTACTCCGCGAGCACCGCCGCGTTGGCGTCGTTCGCGACGAGCACCGGGACCTGGGCGACCTGTTCGATCGCGCCCTGGAGGTCGACGTCCGTCCAACCGAGGTTCGGGGCGCTGCGCACCGTGCCGGTCATGTCCACGACACCCGGCGAACCGACGCCGAGTCCGAGCACCTCCACCGTCGCCTCGTCGACGAGGTCGGCGGCGAGCGCCACCGCCTTCGCGATCGCGGCCTCCCCCGTCGCCCCGTCGAGCGGCACCTGCAGCATCGTCACGATGTCGCCGTCGAGCGTGAGGACGGCACCGCGGAACAGCTCGGTGTCGGAGAGGTCGAGGCCGACGATCTGGAACTCGGCGCGGTTGATGTCGATGAGGGTGGCGGGTTTACCCGGGCGTGCGGTCTCCCGCAAGCCGACCTCGACGATGAGGTTGTCGGCGATGAGCGAGGCGACGAGATCGGAGATGCTCACCCGGGTGAGGCCGGTGGCACGCGCGATGTCGGCACGGCTCATGGCGCCGCTCGCGAAGAGCGTCTGGAGGACGAGCGCGCGGTTGTGGCCGCGGGCGTGCTCCGGCAGGACCTTGGCGTTCGGCCGCAACCGCCGGGCCGGGGTGTAGGGGAAGGACTCGATGCGCTCCGACGCGATCCCGCCGCCGTGTCCGAATCCGCCTGCAGTCATGCGATAAGTAAAGCAGGCTGCGCTTCATCGTGCGGCACCGCGATGTCACCCGATGGTCACCGACGCGTCTCCTCTCGGGCACCTCCGGGACCCGTCCGGCGCGGAGCATCGTGGGTGTGAGGATCGCAATCGTGACCGAGTCGTTCCTGCCGCAGATGAACGGCGTCACCCACTCCCTGCTCCGCATCATGGAGCATTTCGCGGACCGCGGTGACGAGGTGCTCGTCATCGCCCCGGGTGCCGGCGCCTCGACGCCGAGCCACCACGAGGGGTTCCGGGTCGACGGCGTGCCGTCGATCCCGCTCCCCCGGTACCGCAACGTGCGGGTGGCCGCGGGTGGTGTCGGCCGTATCACCGAGCTGCTGCGCGGCTTCCGGCCGGACGTCGTCCACCTGGCCTCCCCGTTCGTGCTGGGGTGGCGCGGGGTGCAGGCGGCCGAGCGACTCGGCGTCCCGACCGTCGCGGTCTACCAGACCGACATCCCCGCGTACGCCGGACGCTACGGGTTCCCGGTGGCGGAGTCGCTGCTCTGGCAGCACGTCGAACGCCTCCACGGCAAGGCGACGATCACCCTCGCACCGTCGCGACAGTCGATCGCGCAGCTGGAGGCGCACGCGATCACCCGCGTCCGCCTCTGGGTCCGCGGTGTCGACGCGGCCCGGTTCTCACCGGAGCGGCGCAGCGAGGCCTGGCGTCGGTCCATCGCGCCGAACGGTGAGCGGATCGTCGGATACGTCGGGCGTCTCGCCGCGGAGAAGCAGGTCGCCGACCTGGCGGTCCTCGGCGGCCTCCCTGGCGTGAAACTCGTCGTCGTCGGCGAGGGACCGCTCCGCGCCGCACTCGAACAGCGGCTCCCCGACGCGGTCTTCACCGGGTTCCTCGGCGGCGAGGAGCTCGCGGTCGCGATGGCGGGACTCGACGTCTTCGTCCACCCCGGGGAGTCGGAGACGTTCTGCCAGACGATCCAGGAGGCGATGGCGTCAGGCGTGCCCGTGGTCGCGACCGGGCGCGGTGGTCCCGTGGACCTCGTCGACTCCAGCCGGACCGGGTGGCTGTACGAACCCGGCAGGCTCGAACAGCTGCGCGGCTTCGTGCAGGACCTCGTCGGCGACGAGGTGAAGCGTGCGGCGTTCGGAGCTGCGGCCCGAGCCGGCGTCCTCCCGCGCAGTTGGAAGAGCGTCAGCAGCGCGCTCATCGGCCACTACAGCGATGCCATCGAACTCCACCAGGGAGCGCGGGCACAGCGCGGTGGACTCGACCCTCGGTCGCCGGTCCCCCGCGTCATTCGTCCGGGTAGCGGACGCCGATCTGACGCCTGACCTCGTCGAGCGTCTCCATGATCGCGACCGTCTCGGCCAGCGGCATGATCTCACCGGAGAGACGACCCTCCGAGACGAGCCGTTCGAGCTCCCAGGCCTGGAAGTGCATGCCGCGACCCTCGACCTCGGAGCGGTAGGTCTCGACGACCTCCCCGCTCGTGTCGAACACCCGGAACGTGGTCGCCGTGTACCAGACCCGATCGAACTCGATCCATCCCTCGGTGCCGACGATGGCGGCGCGGTTCGGGCCGACGGTGTTGCTCGCGGAGAGGGTGTTCGCCACTTGACCGTCCGCGTAGCCGAAGAGCGTCGCGACCTGCATGTCGGCGCCCGTGTCGCGCAAGGCGGCGGTCGCCTGGATCGACGTCGGGGTGCCGAAGACCGCCGAGGCGAAGGAGACGGGGTACACGCCGAGGTCGAGCAGGGCACCGCCGCCCAGTTCGAGGTTGTTCATCCGGTGCTGCGGGTCGTCGGAGAGCAGCTGTGTGTGATCGGCGACGAGGCTGCGCGGCTGACCGATCACACCGTCCGCGAGCAACTCGCGGAGGCGGATCATGTGCGGGAGGAACCGGGTCCACATCGCCTCGAGGACGACGAGGCCGCGCTCTGCGGCGAGCGCGACGACCGCCTGCGCCTCGGCCGCGTTGAGGGTGAAGGGCTTCTCGATGAGGACGTGCTTCCCGGCGTCGAGGGCGAGGACCGCCTGCTCGGCGTGGAACGGGTGCGGGGTCGCGATGTAGACGACGTCCACTTCGGGATCGGCGACGAGGGCCTCGTACCCGACGTGGACGTTCGGGATGTCGAACTCGGCGGCGAACGCGGCCGAGGTCTCGGCGGACCGCGAGGCGACGGCCCTGACGTCGAATCCGTGTCGGCGGAGGTCGGCGGTGAAGCTCTTCGCGACGCCCGCGGGGCCGAGGATGCCCCATCGCAGGCCGGCTGAGGAACCCGCGGCTGCACTCCCCGGGGATGGCTGGTCGGTGTGCTGATCCGTCATGGCTCTCCTTCGATGCGCGTTCCAGCAGCCTACTGGAGGGCGTCGATCAGGCCTCCGGGTTCGGGGATAGCCCTGCTCGCTCCAGCCGTGCTGCGCCGTAGGCTGAAGACTCGACCACGTCCGCCATCCCGCCGCGGACCCGGTCCGGCTGTTGGGGGAAGCACTGTGGGGGCAATCGAATCGAGCGGACGCCGACGCGCCGTCCGCAGCGCCCGGGCCGTCGCGCTCGGTGTCGCCGGGCTCCTCGCGCTGAGCGCCTGCGTCGCAGCGCCTGCAGCACCGCCGGTCACCGTCGTCGTCACCGAGCGGCCTGACCCGTCGCCGTCCGTCGCTCCCGTGCCGACCCAGACGGCGCGCGACGCCCTGCCGCCCGAGCCGGCACCCATCGTCCCGAACGCCCCCGCGGAACCGGCGGAACCGATCCCGGAGGGTCCGGCGTACGACCTCGGACCGCGCGACGGGGCGCTCGGTCCGGTCGTCTCGGACGCCGACGGCAATCCCGTCAGCTACACCGTGGTCGCGGGTGACGTGTTCTTCGACATCGCCCAGCGCTTCGACCTGCCGCAGCAGCAGTTGCTCCGGATGAACCCGTCGATCCCGGGGTTCGGTCTCGACATCTACATCGGCGACATCGTCAACCTCGATTGGACGACCACGCGCTGAGTGCCCGGCCGGCCACCGCCGGTCAGCCTGCCGCTCAGCCGAACGGGATCGTGCCGACGAGCACGCCCACCACGAGCATCACGAGGGACACGATCGCCGCCCGCCAGAGGACCTTCTTGTGGTGGTCGCCCAGGTTCACACTCGCGAGCGAGACGAGCAGGAGGATCGCCGGGACGAGGGGGCTCTGCAGGTGGACCGGCTGCCCGGTGATCGACGCCCGCGCCATCTCGACCGGTTCGATGCCGAACGTCGACGCGCTCTCCGCGAGGACCGGCAGGATGCCGAAGTAGAACGCGTCGTTGCTCATGAAGAAGGTCATCGGGATGCTGAGCACGCCGGTGATGACGGCGAGGAACGGCCCGAGCTCGTTCGGGATGATGTCGACGATCCAGTCGGCCATCGCCGTGACCATGCCCGTCCCGTTGAGCACGCCGATGAGCACGCCGGCCGCGAGCACCATGGAGACGACGCCGACGATGCTCGGCGCGTGGGCGACGATCTCCTTCGACTGCTGGGCCAGCCGCGGGAAGTTCACCAGCAGTGCCACCGCGGTGCCCACCATGAACACGTAGGGCAGCGGCATCAGGTCGACGACCAGCAGGGTCATGACGGCGATGGTCAGGACGAGGTTCACCCAGATGAGCCGCGGTCGGAGCGTGTCGCGATCGGGGTCGAGCATGGTGTCGGCCATCGCGGTGTCGTCGGGCCGCACCAGGGTGGCGAGGCGCCCGCGGGCACTGGTCGAGAAGGTGGTCGCCATCCCACCGGTGAGCGGGTGGTCGGCGGGTCCCGAGCCGGAGCCCGGTGCTGCGACGCCCCTCGGGTCCGCTCCGAGGAGGTCGACGCCGGCGAGTCGTTTCCGCTCGCCGAGCCCGAGGAACCAGGCGAAGACGAAGACGAGGACCAGACCTGCGGCCAGGGACGGCAGCATCGGCACGAAGATCTCCGTCGGCGAGACGCCCAGTGCGGAGGCGGCACGGACGGTCGGCCCGCCCCACGGGACGATGTTGAGGGTGCCGTTCGCGAGCCCGGCGACACAGGTGAGCACGACGGGGTTCATCCCGAGGCGCAGGTAGATCGGCAGCATCGCCGCCGTGGTCACGATGAAGGTCGTGGATCCGTCGCCGTCGAGGGAGACCGCGCCGGCCAGGAGTGCCGTGCCGACGACGATCTTGGCCGGGTCGTTGCCGAGGGCGCGGACGATGAACCGGACGAGCGGGTCGAAGAGACCGACGTCGATCATGATCCCGAAGTACATGATCGCGAACATGAGCAGGGCGGCGGTGGGCGCGAGGCTCCCGATGGCCTCGATGACCATGTCGCCGAGACCGAGGCCGGCACCCGCGAAGAGTCCGAAGACCGTGGGGACGATGATGAGCGCCACCATCGGGGTGAGGCGCTTCGTCATGATCAGCACCATGAAGGTGAGGATCATCGCGAATCCGAGAATGACCAGCATGTCGACTCCTTCGTCTGCGTGCACCGCGGTGTGCACGACGTGACCCGTCGCGGTGGCGCGCACGAGGCGCCGGCTGCTGCGGGTGTTCACGGAACCGTACGGGAGCGGCGCCGAGCTGTCTCGCTTGTGGGCGTTCGGCGCGGATCTGCCAGTTCCGTCGACTTCTGCGCGTTCTGCTCATCCGGTCGCCTTCGGCACCGTCACCGCGAGCGCCGTACCATCGGAGCCATGATCGGCGATGGAGCGGCGAGGCCGGAACGGCGGCGTGCCCGACGCTCGAGCTTCGCGGCGCAGGTCCTCGTCCTCCAACTCATCGTGGTCACGGCCGTCGTCGTGGTGTGCACCGGGGTCTACGCCTGGATGAGCAGCGAACGCCTCGTGCAGGAGGCCCAGTCGACGGCCTTGGCGATCGCCCAGAGCGTCGCGAGCGACCCGGACGTCCGATCGGCCGTGACCCTCGAGGCGCGCACCCCCGGGACGCCCGAGACCGCCGAGCTGCGGACCTCCACCCTGCAGGCGCTCGCTGCCGAGGTCCGTGCACGGACCGGCGCGCTCTTCGTGGTCGTCACCGACGAACGCGGGATCCGTCTGGCGCATCCCGATCCCGACGAACTCGGACGCCAGGTGAGCACGAGCGCCGAAGCGGCGCTGTCCGGCCGGGAGTCCGTGTCGTGGGAGACCGGGACCCTCGGTCCTTCCGCGCGGGCCAAGGTGCCCGTGTTCGCGGCCGAGTCGACGGACACCGCGGGTGCCGTCGTCGGCGCAGGCGCCGGGGAGGTCGTCGGAGAGGTCAGCGTGGGGTTCGCCCCGCAGCGGGTCTTCGCCGACGTCGCGCGGGAGACGACG
The DNA here is from genome assembly GCF_001421315.1 of Plantibacter sp. Leaf1. Lineage (NCBI taxonomy): Bacteria > Bacillati > Actinomycetota > Actinomycetes > Micrococcales > Microbacteriaceae > Plantibacter > Plantibacter sp. Leaf1. Next base: position 1,063,336 of record NZ_LMJX01000002.1, read on the forward strand.
CTGGTCGCGGGGGCAGCCCTCCTGGCGTTGACCATCGGCCTGGTCGCGTCCATGCTCATCCGGCGCCGACTGCGGCGATTGACCCTCGGCCTCGGCCCGGAGGAGCTCGCCGCCCTGGTGCAGAACCAGGCCGCTGTGCTCGGCGGCGTCGGCGAGGGGGTCGTCGGGGTCTCCCCGCGCGGGATCGTGACGGTGTGCACCGATCAGGCGGCCCGCCTGCTCGGCGTCGACGCGACCGTCGGACGCCCCTTCGCCGAGCTCGATCTGCCCGAGCGACTCATCGCCCTCGTGGCGGACGACGCACCCGCTCAGGTCCCGACCCAACTCGTCGTCGGCTCCCGGGTCCTCTTCATCGACGTCCGGACGGTGTCGCAGGACGGCGTGGACCTCGGCCGGGTCGTCGTCGTGCGCGACCGCACCGACGTCGAGGCGCTGACCCGCCGACTCGACGCCGTCGCGACGATGACCACCGCCCTCCGCGCGCAGCGGCACGAGTTCGCGAACCGTCTGCACGCGATCTCCGGCCTGCTCGAGACCGGTCAGGACGACGAGGCCCGTGGGTACCTCGCGAACGTGCTCGACCACGGCCCACTGCGATACCCCGTCCAGCACGCCGATCGACTCACGGAACCGTACCTGCAGGCGTTCCTCGGCGCGAAGGGGGTCGAGGCCGCGGAACGCGGGGTGCTCCTGACCATCGGATCGGAGACCCTCGTCACCGGATCGCTGTGCGATCCTGAGGACGTGACCACCGTCCTCGGGAACCTGCTCGACAACGCCGTCCGGGCCGCCGTCGCCGGTTCGGCACGACCGGCCTGGGTCGAGGTCGAGGTCCTCGACCACGGCTCCGAGCTCCACTGCTCCGTCATGGACTCGGGCGACGGCATCGTCCCGACCCCCGAGATCGGTGAGCGACCCCCGCCCGAGGAGCCCACCGTCGAGGATCCGGACGCGATCCACGGACAGGGGTTCGGTCTCCCCCTCTCCCGGGACATCGCGCGCCGACGCGGCGGCGAGGTGTGGCTCGCATCGCCTGGCGCCCCAGGCAGCCACGGCGCGGTGTTCTGCGCGCGCCTGCCGGGGACCGTGGATCCGATCTCGCCCGAAAAGAACGACGACTGATGCCCACCGAACTCACCGTCCTCGTCGTCGACGACGACTTCCACGTCGCCCGTCTGCACTGCCGGATCGTCGACGAACTGGACGGGTTCCGTGCCCTCCCGCCCGTGGGGTCCGCCGCGGAGGCCGCGCGGACCGTCGCGACGGAGCGTCCGGACCTCGTCCTGCTCGACGGGTACCTGCCCGACCGGAACGGCCTCGACCTCCTCGTCGACCTCCCGGTCGACACCATCGTCGTCTCGGCCGCATCGGACGGCGCATCGATCCGGAGGGCATTGCGATCCGGAGCGCTGGGATACCTCGTGAAGCCGTTCGCCCCGCAACTGTTGCAGGACCGACTCGCGGCGTACGCCCGCTTCCGGAACGTCCTCGGCGAGGCCGTCAACGCCGACCAGGAGACCATCGAACGGGCTCTGAGGATCCTCCACTCCGGGGACACCGCAGCACCGACGCGGTCGCGGTCCGCGACGGAGACGGCCGTCCTCGAGGCGGTGTCGGCCGTGGACGGCGAGCGCTCGGCAGCCGAGGTCGCGGAACTGGTGGGCGTCTCCCGCGCGACCGCCCAGCGGTACCTGTCGGCCCTGGCGGGCCGGGGCCTGCTCACGACGCAGCTGCGGTACGGAACGACCGGTCGGCCGGAACACCGCTACGCCCTCACCGACCGTTCGCGCTGACGCGGATCATGCCGGCGGCTGGGCGATCCCCCCACGACATCGCCCAGCCCGGCACGTGAACCAACTCTCCGCCGATGGATGACGACATGCCCCCGCACGTCCGTGATCCATCCGTCGTCACACGACGATCAGCAAAGTGAGTTAATCACCCTACTGATTCTAGAGTCGCGCTCCGACGAGGGCGTCAGGGCTATCCCCTAACGTGCGTTCAGGCTTCGGTGGCCTGCGGGTCGAAGGCCGCATCCAGGACGGCGAGCACCTCCGGCTGTCGGTCCACGACGATGACCGCCGTGATGAGCAGGCGCCACATGGCGTCGACGGCGTTCAGCAGATCGCTCCGACCCGTCAGCATGCTCGAGATCAACTGGGTTCCCGTGAAGAACGCCACGAACGACCGGGCGAGATCCGAGGGGTCCAGCGAGGAGCGCAGCTCTCCCAGCTCGATCGACGCCTGCACCTGCTGCTCGACGTTCGCGATCCACCGCTCGTGGAAGTCGGAGGTGGGAGCCTGAATCACGCCCTGCTCCAGCGACAGGCGGAGCCCCGCCCGTGCGATGGGGTCGGTGAGCAACAGTTCGGTGATCATCCGCGAGGCCTGCACGAGCGCACCGAACGGCGACGACGCCGTGGTCGGGGCGGTCAGGGCAGCGATGGAGCGCTGGCTCTGCTCGTTGATGACGGCGAGCGCCAACTCCTCCTTCGAGGGGAAGTAGAAGTAGAGCGAGCCCTGCGTCGTCCCCGCTTCGCGGGCGATGTCCGACAGGCTCGCCTGTCCATAGCCGACCCGGTCGAACATGCGCGCGGCACCTTCGACGACGGTCTGGCGTCGTTCATGACCTCGCTGCTGCTGTGGTCGTCGTTCGGGCATGTGCGTATCCTGCTTCTGTCATCCCCCGATTCAGACACCAGCGTAGCGACTCCGAGCTGGGAAGTCGGTGACGAATGCGCCGGAACGCAGGAACAAGTCGACCGACTTGTGTCCAGAGAACGCCCGGTCCCAGAGGGAAAGGACGCGCCAGGATGCCGACCGGGCCCGGCGGGCGCCACCGTCGCACCGACGCCCGACCCGCTCGTCAGCCCGTCGGGATCACTCGCGGCGGGTGACGAGTGCGAACCGCTCCCGAAGCTCGGGGGCGTCGGCGAACGGGCGCCAACAGAGGCCGTCGCCCTCGCGCATGGCCGCGACCGGCCGGAGTGCGACGAGTCGCTCGCCGAAGCGGAGCGCGTCGAGGAACAGGGTGTCGTTGCCGGCGTCGATGGTCAACGAGCGCGGGTACCAGCCGCGGGCGGCGAGTGCTCCGGCCAGCCACGCCGAGTACTCGGGGTCCTTGCCGGGCTCCGGGCGCAGTAGCTCCTGATCGGCGAGGTCGGACCAGTCGATGGCGTCCTTCTTGGACAGCGGGTGCGCGGCACGCATGACGACCCCGAGCGGCAGCGCCGCGATCTCCTCGGCAGCGAGCGCCTCGGGCAGATCGATGGGCAGGCGCACGATGGTGGCGTCGAGGCGCCCCGTGGTGACGAGGTGGAGCTGTTCGACCGGCTCGATCGCCACGGCGACGGCCGGCACGTCGATACGACGTCCGGCCTCGGACACCACGGCGTCCCAGGTCGTGGGTGGACGACCGACCCGGATGTGTCGCGCGGGGGACGCCGGGTCCATGTCGGCGACCACGTCGATGAAGGTGCGGGCCTTCAACAGGAAGCGCTGCCCCTCGCGGGTCGGACGGTACTCCTCGCCGAGCACACTGAAGAGCTCGACGCCGAGCGCGGCCTCGAGCCGCCGCAACTGCTGGGCGAGACTCGGTTGTGCGACGCCGAGCAAGTTGGCCGCCGCCCCCAGGGTCCGCGTGTCCGCGACGACGACCGCTGACCGCAGCTGGCGGAGCGTGATGGCGTCGCGTTCGAGTTGGCGGTTGAGGTCGTGCGTCATGCTTCGAGCCTACGGCGTGCTCGACGCCCTATCCGACAGCCGACCCCCGACGTGAGACCGCCTGAGTGACCCCAGCGCTCCGGGAGGGTGTCGCCGTTCGCGGGCCGTGCCCTGATGGTGCCCCTGGAGGGACTCGAACCCCCAACCCTTTCCTTAGGACGGAACTGCTCTTCCATTGAGCTACAGAGGCTGACCCCGTCGAGTGTAGCCGGTCGCTCAAGCAGCCGGCGCCAGGTACTGCTCCCAGTCGGGCTCCGAACGCTCGACACCGCGCACCATCCACTGGGACCCGTGCGGCGTCCCGGGCGACACACCCAGGCTCCAGTTCATCTCCGCCAGGGTGCGGTCACCCTTCACGTTGTTGCACCGCAGACAGCAGGCGACGAGGTTCTCCCAGCTGTCGACGCCTCCGCGCGACCGCGGCTGCACGTGGTCGATCGTGGTCGCCGCCTTCCCGCAGTACGCACAGCGATGACCGTCGCGCCGCAGCACGCCCCGTCGGGTGACCGGCACACGACGGGCGTGCGGGATCCGGACGTATCTGGTGAGGAGGATGACCGACGGCCGATCGTACGAGCCGCTCGCCGCCACGACGGGGTGCGAGGAGTCGATCTCGACGACGCTCGCCTTGTGGCTCATGACGAGCACGAGCGCCCGCTTGAACGAGACGATCGCGAGCGGCTCGTAGCCCGCGTTCAACACCAGTGTGCGCATACACGTTCCCTTCCGAAGGGCCGCGACGGCTGCCGCGACCGGTCGACGATCAAGACCTGCAGAACCACTGCGACATCGGATCGGGTCGTTTCCGGGCGACAAAAAAGGGCACCGTCGTCATGACGGCACCCTCTTGACCCACGGCGGAGCCGCGGCACGCTTGGCTGGAATGACGCAGCACGTAGAGGTCGCGACCGTTCGCGACCACCTGGCGGCATCTAGCGTGCATCAGCTCCTGAACCTCTCCGAGTTGCAGAGCACCAGATTAACCCACGAGGCCGGGATTTCCGCGGGTTCGGAGAGATTTCCTCTGCGCGCCATGTCGCCGTCGCCTTCGGGCGGTGTCCGCCACCCGTCGACGGTCGGTCCGTGGACGACGAAGGACCGCACCCTCCGATGGAGGATGCGGTCCAGGTCGAGCGCTCAGGATCAGCCGACACCCGGTGGGTAGAGGTAGAGCGCCACGGCGCTCGCGGCGATGGTCCGCGTGTTGTAGCTGTGGCGGGCCGAACCCCAGTTGTACTCCTCCAGGGTGACCGTTCCGTCGGCATTGACCGACTGGACGTACGCGACGTGGTTGTAGTTGAACCAGGCGACGGAACCGGCGATGGCGTTCGTCCCCTTGTTGTACTGCCAGGAGTCCGCCCAGCCGTACGCGCTGCTCGGGGGCAGGCCGTTCCCCCAGGTGAAGGCCCAGTTGCCGCTCGGCGTGCCCGCGTCGCGGTTCAGGCGCCAGGCGACGAAGTCCACGCACTCGCGGTAGTAGTACCGCAGGGGCGACAGTCCGCCGCCCTCGTCGTCGGTCGCCTGGTCGAACCAGGGGTAGTCGTCGCCGGACTGGCGCGCGCCGACCGTGATCGAATAGGTGGCGTCGCTGGCGGCGGCTGCGGCGTCGAGCTTCCGCTGACGCTCGGCCAGTTCGTCCGGGGTGGTCGCGGTGTACAGGTCGCGGGAGATCGGTGCGTCGGCGACCTTGTCGGAGGCGACGACACTCTGGGCACCGGAGGTCTTGAGCTGCTCCGACGCGGATGTGCCGTACTCCGTCTGGGCATTGCTGCTCGCCGCGTACGCGGGCAGCGCGACGGTTGCGAGCAACGCGGGCACCAGGAACGCCATCGTGGCGACTCCTCGGACCGAGCCGGGGCGGGCTCCGGTCGGCTTGGGCTTGCGGACGGCGATCGCCGGGGACACTGCCGTGTTCGGCTTCGGCTTGCGCGCGACGCGCTCGGCGCCGGTGCGCAGCGGCGCTGCGGTCGCGAGCGGGGAGCCAGACGTGGTGGAGACGGTGAACGACTGCTGGGGCGTCACCGCTGGAGCCGACGGCTTCGTCAGCGGTCGGTCGTCGAGGGCGATCTCACCGGTCGCCGCCGCGTCGTCGGTCTCCTCGACGAGTGCGTCGTCCAGGACGATCTCCGGGTGCTCTTCGACCGCTGCCTGCTCGGCATCGGCGGGAGTGGTGGCGGGCTCGGACGAGGCGGAGGACGCCTCCGCCTGCTTCGCGGCCTGCTCCTGGAGTCGGAGTTGCTTTCGGGTGAGGGGGACGTCCGGGGTCGTCTCGGCCTGTTCGGGGCCGCTCGCACCAGCTGCTGTCACGTGGATTCCTCCGGCACCCCGCATGAGCGACACGGATCACCGCAAGGCGATCGGCATGGCGCAGCCCCATCCGACGATTGATGTCGGTTCGTGTGGCCGAGGGACGGGCTAGGGGGTGCCTCGGTCGTCTTCCTCCGGCCAGATCATGGCCTGCAGGACGAGTGACAGCCTACGGGTTACCCCTCGGAAAGTCACGTTTCCATCACGGGAAACACGGCACATGAAGGGAATCCTCATGCACGTCTCATGCTCACGCCTTGGGGGTCTCCACGAAGATGTGGGTGGCGAGTTCGTTCGGCAGTTCGAGGCCGCCGTCGACACCGTCGATGGTGACGAGCACGTAGCCCCCGGCAGCGGCGAAGGTGCCGGTGCGCCCCGGCATGACGCCGGCCTGCTTCAGCTGGAGCAGGAGTTCGGGGTCCACCTGCGCGGGTTCGCCCAATCGGCGCACGGTCGCCGTGACCGGCTCCGAGCGTCCGTCGACGAGACCGACGATGTTGATGACACCCTGCGAGAACGCGACCGCAGGGCTGTCACCGAACTCGTCCAGGCCGGGGATCGGCGTGCCGTACGGGGACTCCGTCGGGTGGTTCAGCATGTCGAGGAGCTTGCGCTCGACCTGCTCGCTCATGACGTGCTCCCAGCGGCAGGCCTCTTCGTGGACGAACTCCCACTCGAGGCCGATGACGTCGCTCAACAGTCGCTCCGCCAAGCGGTGCTTGCGCATCACGTGCACGGCCTTGCGCCGCCCGGGCTCGGTGAGCTCGAGGTGGCGATCGCCTGAGACGACGACGAGTCCGTCGCGCTCCATCCGACCGACCGTCTGGGACACCGTCGGCCCGGAATGCCCGAGGCGCTCGGAGATCCGCGCACGAAGCGGGATGATGTTCTCCTCCTCGAGCTCCAGGATGGTGCGGAGATACATCTCTGTGGTGTCAATCAAATCGGTCATCGACGCCCTCCCTGCCCGATTGCACGTTCCCGGTAAGCCTAGTGCGCGGTGACGCCGTTCCAGCGCCAAGCCACTCCGCCCCGTGTGGACGTCTCCGCGCGGGGTCGCACGACGCCGCACGGCCTCCGCCTCTAGAATCGGCCTATGCCGGAGATCACGATTCCCACGTCCCTGCTGCCCGCCGACGGTCGATTCGGGTGCGGCCCGTCGAAGATCCGCCCCGAGCAGATCGCGGCCCTGGCCGATGCGGGCCGGTCCCTCCTCGGGACCTCCCACCGCCAGGCTCCCGTCAAGCAGCTCGTCAGCCGCGTCCGCGCCGGCCTGTCCGAACTGTTCCGCGCGCCGGACGGCTACGAGATCATCGTCGGCAACGGCGGCTCGACCGCGTTCTGGGACGCGGCCGCCTTCGGGTTGATCGAGCAGCGCAGCCAGAACCTCGTCTTCGGCGAGTTCGGCGGCAAGTTCGCCAAGTCGGCTGCGGCGCCGTGGCTCACCGCGCCGGACGTCCGCGAGGTCGCCGGCGGCTCCCGCGTCGACCCCGAGGCCGTCGAGGGCGTCGACGTCTACGCCTGGCCGCACAACGAGACCTCCACCGGCGTGATGGCACCGGTCCGCCGCGTCGCCGGCGATGCGGGCGCACTCACCGTGATCGACGCGACGAGCGCCGCCGGCGGCGTCGACTTCGACGCCGCTCAGGCGGACGTCTACTACTTCGCACCGCAGAAGAACTTCGCCTCCGACGGTGGACTCTGGTTCGCCCTCTGCTCCCCCGCAGCGATCGAACGCATCGAGCGCATCGCGGCCAGCGGACGGTACATCCCCGAGTTCCTGAGCCTCAAGAACGCGGTCGACAACTCCCGACTCGAGCAGACGCTGAACACCCCGGCGCTGTCGACGCTCGTCCTCCTCGACGAGCAGATCTCCTGGATCAACGGGAACGGCGGGCTCGCCTGGGCGTCGGCGCGCACGGCGGAGTCCTCCGGTGCGCTCTACGACTGGGCGGAGCGGACCTCGTACACCACCCCGTTCGTCACCGACCCCTCGCACCGTTCGCAGGTCGTCGTCACCATCGACTTCGACGAGGCCATCGACGCTGCACTCGTCGCGAAGACCCTCCGGGCGAACGGCATCGTCGACACCGAGCCCTACCGGAAGCTCGGTCGGAACCAGCTGCGCGTCGCGACGTTCACGGCCATCGACCCGGCGGACGTACGGCAGCTCATCGCCAGCATCGAACACGTCGTCGGCGCGCTCTGAGCCGTCCAGCCTGAACGCCGAACGGGCGGTCGCCCCCACTGGGGTCGACCGCCCGTTCGTCTGTCGGGATGTGGGTGTGGACTACTCGTCCTCGAAGCGATCGTCGTCGTCGTCGTCGTCGGAGTCGTCATCATCGTCGGAGTCGTCGTCCGACTCGTCATCGTCGGAGTCGTCGTCCTCGTCCGCGTCGTCCGACTCGTCGTCGTACTCGAGTTCGATGCCGTCACGATCCCGATCGCGCGGATCTCCGGACAGGGCGACGTCGTCCTCGTCGTCGAACTCGTCCGCCTCATCGCCGTCGTCGAGCGCCTCATCGGCAGCCGCCGCGGCCGCGGCCTCCTGAGCCGCCCGGTAGTCCGCGAGTCGCTCCGACCACGGGACCCACTGCGGCGCGAGCAGCGCGCCGTCGCCAGGCATGAGCTCCGTCTCGAGGATGTTCGGCTCGGCGTCGTCGGACGTCCGCGACAGGGTGACCGTCCAGAACCAACCGGGGTACCCGGGCATCGTGTTCGCGAACAGCAGCGAGACCACGTGGTCGTCGACCACGACATGGCCGGCGGGTTCGCCGACCGTGCTCACCGGCGTGATCGACTGCAGCGCCTCGCGAGCCAACGCGACGGCCGCGATCAGCGTCTCGTCGGGCACCGGCGGCGGCGCCGTTCCGTCGTCCTCGGACGCCGTCGGCCCATCCTCCACGGATGCCACGGTGCGCTCGGACTCCCCGATCGTCTCGTCGGGGACCGTCACCTCGTCGCCTGAGACCTGGTCCTCCGCGTCACGCATCCAGTTCGTCCGCGACCTTGCGCAGGACGGCAGCGATCTTCTTGCTGTGTCCGCTGTTCGGGTACTTGCCGCGTCGCAGGTCGCCGCCGATGCCGTCGAGGAGCTTCACGAGGTCCTCGACGATGATCGCCATGTCGTCGGCCGGCTTGCGCTTCAGCTTGACGAGGCTGGGCGGTGCCTCGAGGACGCGGACGGAGAGCGCCTGGGCGCCACGCTTCCCGTCGGCGATGCCGAACTCGAGCCGCGTCCCCGGCTTCACGCCGGCCGTGCCCGCGGGCAGTGCGGAAGCGTGCAGGAAGACCTCCTGGCCGTCATCGGAGCTGATGAAGCCGAAGCCCTTCTCCTCGTCGTAGAACTTGACCTTGCCGGTGGGCATGGGAACCTCGCTGTGTGTCGTGCGCAGAAATGCAGCGCCGTGCGGTGATCGCGCAGGAAGCACGATCGAGAGGACCATCGGTCCTCGGTCCCCAGCCTATTCGGTGCAGCAGCCGCGTGCCTCTATCCTGGGATCGTGACTGATGAGCAGACGCCGAGCATCTCGCGTCCCGAACGGATCCTGGCCTTCATGGTCGTGACGATCGTCGCCGTCTCGATCGCCGCCTTCGTCGCGGTCATGATCGGTACCGCCACCGGACTCGAGCAGGGCGATTTCGCCGTCGGTGCGTGGCCGGTCGTCACGATCCTTCCGCTCGTCGGGCTCCCGATCGCGTTCCTCATGCTGATCACGCTCATCATCGTGGGAGCCGTGCGCCGGTCCCGCGAGTCGCGCGGACCGTCGACGCGCTGACCACCATGGGCGAGGCCTTCGCGATCGCGCGCCGCCTCCGGGACCTCCCGGACGACGCGTTGCGCGGTCTGCTGGCCGACCGCAAGACCTCCACGGCACGCATCGGCGATTTCTTCGACCTCGCCGAAGCCTTGCTGGACGATGCGAGCGTCGCGCGACGGATGGCCCTCCTCGATCGCGACACCCTCGCGGTCCTGGCCGCGGCATCGGACGGATCGGATCGCCGGTCGCTCGCAGCACGGCTCGACCGCTCCGCACCGGAGGTGGAGGCCGCCGTCGCGCGATTGGAGGACGCCGTGCTGGTCGTGATCGACGAAGACGGCTCGGTCCGACCCGTCCGCGCCGTCGAGCCGGTGTTCGAGGGATGGGCGGCGGAGGGCCGGCCGTCCCGAGCCCAGCTGCAGCAGGTCTCCGCCCCACCCACACCGGCACGGACTCCGACGTCGACCGACACCGATGCCTTGGCGAGCGAACGGGCGGCCGGGACCGTCGGCATCATCGGCGAGAGCCTCCACGAACTCGACCGGGAACCCGCGCGACTGCTCGGCCGCGGTGCACCGTCCATGCCCGACCTCAAGCGACTCGCCGCCGCTGCGGTGAGCACCCCGGAACAGATCGAACTCGCCCTTTCCGTGGCATCGGACGCCGGGCTGACCGTCGCCGCCGGCGCCGCGATCCGATTGAGTCAGGGGGGCGAGGACTGGCTCGCGTCGACGACGTCGGCGCGGTGGTCGCGGCTCGCCACGGCCTGGCTGGAGGCGATCCCGGCCGCCCTCCGCGAGCGCATCCTCGCAGCCTACGGTCGCGACGCCACCGACCTCGTCGAGGAGCTCAGCTGGTGGTATCCCCTGGCCGGAGAGGCCGTCACCACCCCGACCCGCGCGGTCGAGGCGGCGGCCGACCTCCTCGGTATCACCGCCGGGGGCGTGACCAGCGGGTTCGGTCGACTCCTCATCGCGGGCGACCCGGACGGCGCTGCGGCGCTGCTCGCGTCGACGCTGCCGGCGGAGGTGTCGCAGGTCGTGCTCCAGGACGACCTCACCGTCATCGCCCTCGGCCCCCCGACCGCCGAACTCGACGTGCGCCTCAGGGCGCTCGCCGAGCCCGAAGGCCGAGCCCAGGCGTCGAGATACCGCATCACCCCCGAGAGCGTCACCCGTGCCCTCGCCGACGGCGACACGGCTGCCGGCCTCCTCGAGTACCTCGAGTCCATCTCGCTGACTGGCGTCCCGCAACCGTTGCGCTACCTCGTCTCCGAGGCCGAATCACGGTTCGGCCTCGTCCGGGTCGGCACGATCCGAGCCTCCGCGGACGCCTCGGCCGATCCGGGGCGCAGCAGCTACGTCCGCTCCGACGACACCGGACTGATCGCGGCGGTGTCCGTCGACCAGAGCCTCGTCGCCCTCGGACTCCGACCGAGCGACGCCAACCGACTCACCAGCCGGAGCGACGCCGCCACCGTCTACTGGGCGCTCCACGACGCCCGCTATCCGGTGGTGGCCGAGGATGACCACGGCGCTCCGCTCCGCATCCGTCGACAGCCACTCATCCGGACAGCCTCGACCAGCGCCAGCCCGGAACCGGGGCCGGATCTCGTGTCCCGGCTGCGAGCCGACGACCTCGGCGACACGAGCACCGCGTGGCTGGCGAAGCAACTGGAGGTCGCCGTCCGCGACCACACCCCGGTGACCGTCCAGCTCCAGCACGGCGAGCGCCGGTCAACCTTCACGATCGAGCCGGTGAGTCTCGCCGGAGGCCGCCTCCGAGGGCTCGACCGGGCTGCGGACGTCGAGCGGACCCTGCCGTTGGCCATGATCACGGAGGTCCGGGTCGCCGGTTGACGCGCGGTCACGGGGGTTCCACGCTGAATCCGCCGGTAGACTCGACCGTTATGTCTGATGGACCACTGATCGTCCAAAGCGACCGCACCGTCCTGCTGGAGGTCGCTCACCCGCTCGCCGAGGACGCCCGCCACGATCTCTCCGTGTTCGCGGAGCTCGAGCGCGCGCCCGAGCACATCCACACCTACCGGATCACGCGCCTCGGTCTGTGGAACGCGAGGGCGGCCGGGCACGACGCGGATCAGATGATCGAGACGCTGGAGCGCTACTCGAAGTTCTCCATCCCGGCCTCGGTGACCATCGACATGCGGGAGACGGTCAACCGGTACGGCCGCCTCGTGATCGAACGCTCCGAGGACGGCGAACTCGTCCTCCGCTCGACCGATCTCCCGATCCTGACGGAGGTGGCGGGCGCCAAACGCATCGCCCCGCTGCTCATCGGGCACCCGAGCCCCGACACCTTCCTCGTGGAGCCCTGGGCCCGTGGCGCGCTCAAGCAGGAGCTGGTGAAGCTCGGGTGGCCTGCCGAGGACCTCGCGGGGTACACCGCCGGGACCCCCCACCAGATCGACCTCGTCGAGGACGGTTGGCACCTGCGCGACTATCAGCAGCAGGCGGTGGACAACTTCTTCTCCGGCGGCTCCGGTGTCGTGGTGCTCCCCTGTGGCGCGGGGAAGACCCTCGTGGGTGCCGGAGCGATGGCGACGGCTTCCACCAACACGCTCATCCTCGTGACGAACACGGTGTCCGCCCGGCAGTGGCGGGACGAGCTGTTGAAGCGAACGTCCCTCACCGCCGAGGAGATCGGCGAGTACTCCGGGCAGGTGAAGGAGGTCAAGCCGGTCACGATCGCGACGTACCAGATCCTCACGGCCAAGCGGAAGGGCGAGTACGCGCACCTCGCGCTGCTCGACGCCATGGACTGGGGGCTCGTGGTCTACGACGAGGTCCACCTGCTGCCGGCTCCGGTCTTCAAGCTCACCGCCGAGCTGCAGGCCCGACGCCGGCTCGGTCTCACGGCGACCCTCATCCGCGAGGACGGCCGCGAGGGCGACGTGTTCTCCCTCATCGGGCCGAAGCGGTTCGACGCCCCGTGGAAGGAGATCGAGGCACAGGGCTTCATCTCCCCCGCCGCCTGCTTCGAGGTCCGCGTCGACCTCCCGCAGGCCGACCGACTCACCTATGCCGCGTCGGCCGACGACGAGCGGTACCGCCTCGCGGCGACCGCGCCGGCGAAGCTCGACGTCGTCCGGCAGTTGGTCGAGCGGCATCGTGGCGAGCAGATCCTGGTCATCGGTCAGTACCTCGACCAGATCGAGGAACTCGCCGAGACCCTCGGTGCACCGAAGCTGACGGGCGCCACCCCGGTCGACGAACGCGAACGGCTCTACCAGGCGTTCCGCGACGGCACCGAGCAGGTCCTCGTGGTGTCGAAGGTCGCGAACTTCTCGGTGGACCTCCCTGAAGCCACGGTCGCCATCCAGGTCTCCGGCTCGTTCGGATCCCGCCAGGAGGAGGCGCAGCGACTCGGACGCCTGCTCCGCCCGAAGTCCTCCGGACTCACGGCGAGTTTCTACACCCTCGTGTCCCGCGACACGGTCGATCAGGAGTTCGCCCAGAACCGGCAGCGTTTCCTCGCTGAGCAGGGCTACAGCTACACGATCCTCGACGCACACGCCCTGCAGACCGCCTGATCCTCGCTCTCAGAAAAGTCTCAAGAAACGTGCAGATAATGGAGTCATGACCGGACCCCGCATCCTCATCGTCGACGACGAACCGAACATCCGCGACCTCCTCACCACCAGCTTGCGTTTCGCCGGATTCGCCGTGCGAGCCGTGGGCAACGGTGCAGCCGCCATCTCCGCGGTGCTCGAGGAGGAACCCGACCTCATCATCCTGGACGTCATGCTCCCGGACATGAACGGCTTCGGCGTGACCAAGCGTCTCCGCAGCGCGGGCTACACGGCTCCGATCCTGTTCCTCACCGCGAAGGACGACACCGAGGACAAGATCACCGGGCTCACCGTCGGCGGTGACGACTACGTCACCAAGCCGTTCAGCCTCGACGAGATCGTCGCGCGCATCAAGGCCATCCTGCGCCGCACCATGCAGGCCGACGAGGATGCGGTCATCCGCACCGGCGAGCTGACGATGGACCAGGACACCCACGAGGTCCTCGTCGGCGACACCCCGATCGATCTCAGCCCGACGGAGTTCAAGCTCCTCCGGTACCTCATGCTGAACCCCAACCGGGTCCTGTCGAAGGCGCAGATCCTCGACCACGTCTGGGAGTACGACTTCAACGGCGACGCCGGCATCGTCGAGAGCTACATCTCCTACCTGCGGCGCAAGCTCGACCAGTTCTCGAGCGAGCCGCTCATCCAGACGAAGCGCGGATTCGGCTACATGCTCAAGGCCGGGAAGGCGTAGCCCCCACCCGATGGCCGATTCCCTGTCCACCTGGTGGAGCAGCGTCTCCCTCCGGACGAAGATCACCGGGGTGACGGTGCTCGTGCTCGCGTTCGGTCTGCTCGTCGCCGGGATGGGCACCACGCCCCTTCTCAAGGAGGTCCTGACCCAACAGGCGAACGACAGTCTGTTGACGGCGGCCAAGGGCAAGATCGTCGGCGAGATCTCCGAGGACGGTCAGCTCCAGCTGGACGCACCCTCGACGCTGTTCGTCGCGGTCTACGACACGAACGGTGAACTCCGGGCCTCCTCCGGCTGGGACGACAGCATCGCGCCCGAGCACCCGGCGCACCTCAGCGCGAACGACGTCGCGGCGAGCGGCAACCAGGTCTACACGACCACGAACTCGAGTGGCACGATCGTCTACCACGCGGTGTCCGTCCCGGTCACGCTCGACGGGTTCCGGACGGGAGCGGCGTGGGTCGCGATCTCCATGCAGGGCACCGACAACACGATCGCCACCTACCTCACCATCTTTTTCGTGCTCGGCGTCCTCATCATCGTGGTGGGCGCCCTGCTGACGCGGTGGTTGGTCACCGGTACCTTCGAACCGCTCCGGCAGGTGGAACGCACCGCTGCGGCCTTCGCGGACGGCGACTTCAGCCAGCGTCTGGCCGGGTCCACGCCCAACACCGAGGTCGGGCGTCTGAGCCGCTCCCTCAACACCATGCTCGCCCGGATCGACCGCGCCTACTCCGATCGAGGGAAGACCATCGAGCAGATGCGCAACTTCGTCGGCGACGCCAGCCACGAACTCCGCACTCCCCTCGTCTCGGTCCGCGGCTATGCCGAGCTCTACCGCATGGGTGCCCTGCAGACCCCGCAGGACGTCGCCCAGGCGATGGAGCGCATCGAGAAGGAAGCCATCCGGATGGGTGCGCTCGTCGAGGACCTCCTCCAGCTCGCCCGTCTCGACGAGACGCGTCCGCTGAACGTCGCTCCGGTCGACCTCCTGCCGGTCGCCCGCGACGCAGCCCTCGACACCACCGCACAGGCGCCGGGGCGCACGGTCCGGGTCGTCCGCGACGAGCGGATGATGTCCCTCGACCAGTTGACCGTCGAGCAGGGCGGCGAGGCGTCCGCTGCCGCCGAGACCCCTCCTCCGGCCGGTGCGACGGGCCCGATCTTCGGTGCGACCTTCAACCGTTTCCGTCGCCGGCCGAAGCCCTCAGGCGAGGCCGTCGCCCCCGATGCGAAGCCGGCCGTGGAACCCCTCACGTTGGCCGTCCCGCCGATCGTCCTCGGCGAGGAGAACAAGATCCGCCAGGTCGTCACGAACCTGATCGGCAACGCCCTGCGCTTCACGCCCGACGACAGCCCCATCGAGCTCGCCGTCGGCACCGACGCGCGCGCCGGCACGGCCAGCATCGCCATCGTCGATCACGGCGAGGGCATCCCTCCGCAGATCCGCGAGAAGATCTTCCAGCGCTTCTGGCGTGCGGACAGCTCGCGCACGCGGGAGACCGGCGGCAGTGGGCTCGGCCTGGCGATCGTGGCCTCGATCGTCGCCGCGCACGGCGGCACGGTCGACGTGACGGAGACACCGGGAGGTGGGGCGACGTTCCGCGTCATCCTGCCGCTGGCCCCGACCGCCGCGACGGCTCCGGTCGTCATCGCCGGCCCGCCGGCCTGATCCGCCCACCGCTGCCGACACCGCTCCACAGGGCCAGGCTCAGGGTGCCTGAGCGTCGGAACCGCGGTCGTCGCCCCGATGGCGTGAGCTGAACTCCTAGCGTCTCGGTAACGGCGGTGACCGGCACCGCCCGGACGAACGGAGTTCCCATGGCCACCTTCCAGGTCGACAGCGACGCGGTCGAGCACGCCTCCAACGCGGTCAGAGTGACGATCGAGCAGATCCAGAGCGAGGTCGCCCGCCTCCACGCCCAGCTCGCCGCTCTCGACGGTCAGTGGACCGGTGCCGCAGCGGCGGCCTTCCACGGCGTCGTGGAACGCTGGCGTGGCACGCAGCGGCAGGTCGAGGAGAACCTCGGCGAGATCAGCAGGGCGCTGTCCGTGGCGAGCACGCAGTACGCCGAGATCGAGCGGGCGAACGCGAGCATGTTCAGCGGTTGACCACCGCTCGGGTCGTCCGGCCCGGGACTCCGCTCCCGGGCCGGGCCCCGCGGGAACAACGGCGCAGGGCGCCTCCCGAAGGAGACGCCCTGCGCGTGTGCTGCTGTCGGACTTAGAAGTCCATGCCACCGGTCGGGTCGCCGGCCGGAGCCGGGTTCTTCTCCGGCTTGTCGGCGACGACGGCCTCGGTGGTGAGGAACAGGCCGGCGATCGACGCTGCGTTGAGCAGCGCGGAGCGCGTGACCTTCACCGGGTCGTTGATGCCGGCTGCGAGCATGTCGACGTACTCGCCGGTCGCGGCGTTGAGGCCGTGTCCGACGGGCAGGTTGCGGACCTTGTCGGCCACGACACCGGGCTCGAGGCCGGCGTTCAGCGCGATCTGCTTGAGCGGAGCGTCGATGGCGACCTTGACGATGTTCGCACCGGTCGCCTCGTCTCCGACGAGCTCGAGCTTCTCGAAGGCGGTCTTGCCGGCCTGGATCAGGGCGACGCCACCACCGGCGACGATGCCCTCTTCGACGGCAGCCTTCGCGTTGCGGACGGCGTCCTCGATGCGGTGCTTGCGCTCCTTGAGCTCGACCTCGGTCGCTGCACCGGCCTTGATGACCGCGACACCGCCCGCGAGCTTGGCGAGACGCTCCTGGAGCTTCTCGCGGTCGTAGTCGCTGTCCGTGTTGTCGATCTCCTTGCGGATCTGGGACACACGACCGGCGATGGCCTCGGCGTCGCCGGCACCTTCGACGATGGTGGTCTCATCCTTGGTGATGACGACCTTGCGGGCGCGGCCGAGGAGGTCGAGGGTGACGGTCTCGAGCTTGAGGCCGACCTCCTCGGAGATGACCTGACCACCGGTGAGGATGGCGATGTCCTGCAGCTGCGCCTTGCGGCGGTCGCCGAAGCCCGGAGCCTTGACGGCGACGGACTTGAAGATGCCACGGATCTTGTTCACGACGAGCGTCGCGAGTGCTTCGCCGTCGACGTCCTCGGCGATGATGAGGAGCTGCTTGCCCGACTGGATGACCTGGTCGACGATCGGCAGGAGGTCCTTGATCGCGGAGATCTTCTGGTTGGCGATGAGGATGTAGGGGTCCTCGAACACCGCTTCCTGGCGGTCGGGGTCGGTCACGAAGTACTGCGACAGGTAACCCTTGTCGAAGCGCATGCCCTCGGTGAGCTCGAGCTCGGTGCCGAAGGTGTTCGACTCCTCGACGGTGACGACGCCTTCCTTGCCGACCTTGTCGATCGCCTCGGCGATGATCTCGCCGATGGTGGTGTCGCCGGCGGAGATGGAAGCGGTCGCAGCGATCTCCTCCTTGGTCTCCACCTCCTTCGCGTTGGCGATGAGCTCGACCGTGACGGCCTCGACGGCCTTCTCGATGCCGCGCTTGAGGCTGATGGGGTCGGCGCCTGCGGCGACGTTGCGGAGGCCCTCGCGCACGAGCGCCTGAGCCAGCACGGTGGCGGTGGTGGTGCCGTCGCCGGCGACGTCGTCGGTCTTCTTGGCGACCTCCTTGACGAGCTCCGCGCCGATCTTCTCGTACGGGTCGTCGAGTTCGATCTCCTTGGCGATGGACACGCCGTCGTTGGTGATCGTGGGGGCGCCCCACTTCTTCTCGAGGACGACGTTGCGACCGCGCGGCCCAAGGGTGACCTTGACCGTGTCAGCAAGAATGTTCAGTCCACGCTCGAGGCCGCGACGGGCCTCCTCGTCGAAAGCAATGATCTTAGCCATGTGTGTTTTTCGTCCCTCCCGGACGTCATGAACGTTTTTAGCACTCAATGAGTACGAGTGCTAAGTCGATTCTGGCACTCAGGGGGTGGGAGTGCAAGTGAGCGTCAGCGCACTGAGCGAACTCCCGGGAACGGCCCGGAGACGACGAACGACGCCGCCCACCGGAGTGGGCGGCGTCGCAGGAATCCCGTGTCCGATGGGCGCTTACGCCAATCGGACGGCCTCGGCCTGGGGCCCCTTCGCTCCGGTGCCGACCTCGAAGACGACCGCCTGGCCCTCTTCCAAGGACTTGTAGCCGCTCATGTCGATCGCCGAGTAGTGGACGAAGACGTCCTGTCCACCCTCGTCGACCGTGATGAAGCCGAAGCCCTTCTCAGCGTTGAACCACTTGACGGTTCCGTTCGCCATTTCATACTCCCATTGCTGCGTGCTCACAGGCGTCGGCTGCTGCCGAACCCGGACCTGCCGTCCGGAGTCGGGACCCCGGCGGCCACCCTGCGCCAAAACGGACTCAGGGGCGAGTCGAGACGGGACGGGATGAGCGGCCAATTCCAGATCCTAATCCGGGGCGTTGTCCCGGATCACCCCGAAATCGACAATCGTCGCGGAGTATTACGACAACTCAACATGGAGGAAACACCCCGGAAACACTGGCCGGTCGGACGAGCCGACGAGCTCCGGCGGGGACGCTGCGCTCAGGCGGCCGGCTGGTAGTCGGCGCCGACCACGACGACGATGCGGAGGACGGGAGCCTCGCCCTCCTCGACGGGGATCGCGTACTGGTCCGTGATCTGGATCGGGATGCCGCCGAGCGCGTTCGCGATGGCGCGTGCCACGCCCTCCTGCGAGGGGTCCTGATAGTAGACGCCGCTCGCCGTGACGTCCTCCGTGCTCGCGTCGCTCGTCGGGATCTGCTGGGTGAACCCGGCGGCAGCGATCGCGGCCGCCGCCGATGCCGCCAGACCCTCGGTCGGCGTCCCGTTCAAGACGAGGATGCTCGCCGCGGGATCGACCACGGGCGCCACCTCCGTGGGCGTCGGCGTGGGCGTCGGCGTCGCGCTCGGGCTGGCAGCACCGCCGAAGAAGTCGATGCGGTCGTTCAGCCCGAACAGGGCGAAGGTGCCGATCCCGACGAGGACCAACGTCGCCACGACGGCGACCAGGAAGGCGATCCAGCCACGCCCCTTCGGCGCCGGGGCACGGTGCGCGCCGACGCGCTTGAGGTCCGGGACCTCGTCGAAACGGTCGGGCGGGAAGGATTCAGCCATGGTGTGTTCTCCGTGAGCTGCTCAGCCGTCGGTACGTGGAGCTGAAGCTCCTCGTGCCGAGAGTCGGGCGTCGCGGGTGCGCTGCAGCCGCTTGATCAGCATGGGGTCGTGGGCGAGAGCGGACGGCGAGTCGATGAGCGCGCCGAGCAGTTGATAATAGCGGGTCGGCGAGAGTGCGAAGCGGTCGCGGATGGCGGCCTCCTTCGCCCCGACGTGGCGCATCCAGTGGGACTCGAACTCGAGGATCTCTCGTTCGCGTTCGCTGAGGCCCGGGGCGGGGACCGACGCGTCGCCGCCGTCGGGCGTGTGCGATGCAGGCTGCATGCTCGACCCCCTCCTGATCGGTACCGTGCCGCGAGCCCGGGAGGACTCCGCCCGGACGATTCCTCAGTCTATTCAGCGGAGCGTCACCGAGTCGCATCCGGTCCGGCGCGGAGGCACGTTCACCGGGAAGGATCAGCGACTCCCCAGTGTTGAGCTGGAAGTCGGAGGCCGCAGGTACGACGCGGCCCCGCGCGTAGGATGACCGAGAACGAATGGAGCAGCATGACGTACGACGTGTCGAAGACCGACGAGCAGTGGCGCGAGGAACTCACGCCCGAGCAGTACCAGGTCCTCCGCGGAGCGGCGACCGAGCGGGCCTGGACGGGTGAACTCCTCGACGAGTCGCGCGCCGGCCTGTACACCTGTGCCGCCTGCAACGCCGAACTCTTCAAGAGCGGGACGAAGTTCGACTCCGGCTGCGGCTGGCCGAGCTTCTACGAGTCCGTGAACCCCGACGCGGTGCAGTTGATCGAAGACCGCACGCTCGGCATGGTCCGGACCGAGGTGCGCTGCGCCTCGTGCGGATCCCACCTGGGGCACGTCTTCGACGACGGCTTCGGTACGCCGACCGGGGATCGCTACTGCATGAACTCCATCGCGCTCAACTTCGCAGCAGCCGACACCGCTGAGCCGAAGGAGTGACGGAGCCCGCCGAGAGCCCCGTCCTGGCCGCCGTCGCCGGGCGGCGTTCGTGGTCGAAGGTCACCGACGTCGCTCCGAGCGACGAGGAGCTGCTGGAGATCATCGGCGCCGCCGGCCGTGTGGCCGATCATGGAGCCCTGCGCCCGTGGCGGGTCATCGCCCTCCGGGGTGACGACCGGGTGAAGCTGGGCCGGGCGCTCGCGAAGGCGGACGGCGATTCCAAGCCGTCGACGAAGCCCCTTCGTGCTCCCCTGCTGCTCGCGGTCGTCGTGAGCGTGAAGAAGTCGAAGGTCGCCTCCTGGGAGCAGGAGGCCGTGGCCTCCGGCGTCGCCCACATGATCAGCCTGCTGCTCGACGACGCCGGATGGGGTGTGTTCTGGCGGACCGGCGGCGCAACCCGCGCGAAGGCCGTCAGGAAAGCGCACGGCCTGCAGAAGGGCGAAGACCTCCTCGGGTGGCTCTACGTCGGCGGCAAGCCGGGGAACGGCCGGACCGGGCGTCGGAAGACGATCAACGCGAAGGCGCACTTCAGCCGGATGCCGTGATCCGCTCCGTTCAGGACCCGGCCGGCGCTGCGGGTCGACGGCGGAACCGAGCCGATGCGATCGCCACCGCCGCGAACGCGAGCAGCGTGCCGACGACGGTGGACACGTGGACACCGCTGTCGTCGGTCGGCAGGAAGACGTCCAGGGCGAGCGCGCTCAACGTCTGACCGGCGACCGTCCCGAGCCCGAGGATGAGCACCCCCGTGTGCTGGACGAGGAACGCCGCCACGGCGATGAAGACGCAGCCGATCGGTCCGCCGAGGTAGAGCCACCACTCCCCCGGTAGCGCTCCGGGCGGTGCGACGAACAGCGCGTGGAGCACCGCGGCCACCACGAGCACGACGGTTCCGACGATGAAGTTGATGAAGGTCGCCGCGAGCGTGCTCTGCGCACGCATCTTCACCCGCCCGTTGACCGCCTGCTGCCAGCCGATCCCGATCCCCGCGAGCAGCGGCAGGACGAGCAGGCCGAGCGGGATGCTCCCGCCGAGCTCTCCCGAGACCGCGACACCGACGGCGACGAGGGCGACGACCGCCCCGAGGACGCGCTGCACGGTGAACCCGACGACGCCTCCCGGGCCGAAGCCGATGCGGTCGAGCACGAGGCCGCTCGCGGTCTGGCCGGCGACGACCGCCACGGTGAACAGGGCCACCCCGAGTGCTGCCGCGGTGAGCCCCTGCGACAGCACGAGGAAGGCGCCTGCGCACCCGCCGAGGACCGTCCACCACGGCATCTCGCGACGACGCACCGCCGTCGCGACGGTCGCCAGGCCCCGCCTCCCGGTTCGGGAGACGGCCAGCCCGATGCTCAGAATGATCAGCCCGCCGCCGAAGGAGATCGCGGCGGCGGTGAAGCCGTCGCCGAGCCGCGCGCCGAGCTCGCCGTTCAAGCGGGCCTGGACGGCGATGAACGCGCCACTGACCACGGCGATCAGGAGTGCGAGCGATGCTGGGATGCGGTTCACGAACGGTTCCTTCCACACGGAACCGCCCGCCAGCAGCGCTGACGGGCGGTTCTGGGTTGGAGCCGACGACGGGACTTGAACCCGTAACCTACGCTTTACAAGAGCGTTGCGCTACCAATTGCGCCACGTCGGCCGACAGGGGCGAACCCCGGTCTGGACCATCCTACGATGGCGGCGGATCAGCCGTTGGTCGCGGGCGACTCGCTCGGGCTCGGCGACGGGGTGTCGGTCGAGTAGCTCTCGCTGGACACGGCGAGCACGAACGCGGCGAACTGCTCGGCGTCGGTCAGCGAGCCGGTGTACTGCTTGCCGTTCACCAGGATGGTGGGCGTCCCCTCGACCTTGGCGACGTCGGTGCCGGGCAGCGGGCCACTCCGGGCGCGGTCGGTCGAGTCCTTCACCCAGGACTTGTAGGTGCCGTCGTCGATGCAGGCGTTGATCTTCTTCTCACCGCCGGAGATGACGCCCTTCGCGATGGACTTCAGCTCCTTGTCGGTCAGGCCCTCGGTGTTCTCCTTGGGCTGGTTCTCGAACAGCGCGGTGTTGAAGGAGAAGAAGTCGTTCGGCGAGTACTGCGCGACGCAGGCCGCGGCGTTCGAGGCACGCAGTGAGTACTGCGTCCCGAGCGACAGGTTGCTCAGCGTGGCGAGGGGGTGCACCGTGTATGTCGCCGCTCCGGCCTCGAGCCACCCCTTGACCTGCTCGGCGTTCGTGGTCTCGAACTGGCCGCAGTAGGGGCACAGGAAGTCCTGGTAGACGGAGATCTCGACGCCCTCGGCCGTCGGGGTCTCCGTTGCGGCGGGCGTCTCGGCCGGTGCCGGCTCGGCCGCGTCGGTGGCGGTCGGCGTGGGCGTCGGCGCGTCGGCGGGCGCGCCGACGAGTTGCAGACCCGCACCGACGGTGAACCCGTCGTTCTGCGCAGCCGTCGGGACGGGGCCGGCGGGCTTGATCGACGTCACGATGATGATCGCCACGGCGGCGACGATCGCGAGCGCACCGAGCACGATGCCACCCTGCAGCAGCACGCGGTTGCGGCGGTCGCGCCGCTTCTGCTGCTCGCGCAGCACGCGTGCCTTCTCGCGGGCCGCGTCGCGGCGTTCGTTCTTCGTCGGTCGGTTCTGCGATCCAGCGCCAGACATTGATCCTCGTTTCGGGGGGATTGCGCTACGTAGACCCAGCAGCGCCAAACATATCAATCGTAGACCTGCCGCCTGGGAGAGGCCCAAACCAGGCAGGGAGGACGCTGTGCGTCCACCGAGAGACCGATCCACCCGGCACCCTTCCATTCCCAGGGGCCCATGGCATACTGGAACGGCGAGTCGGCCATCGTCGGCGGGCTCGCGTCCATTCACAACGGATCGTCCGGCACGTACCTGCCGGTGAAGGAGAACAACCATGGCGTCTGTGACGTTCGACAATGCAACCCGTTTCTACCCGGGCGGCACCCGCCCCGCGGTCGACAAGCTGAACCTCGAGGTCGCCGACGGCGAATTCCTCGTCCTCGTCGGCCCGTCCGGCTGTGGCAAGTCCACCTCGCTCCGCATGCTCGCCGGCCTCGAAGAGGTCAACGACGGCCACATCTTCATCGGCGACCGCGACGTCACCGACGTGCCGCCGAAGGACCGCGACATCGCGATGGTGTTCCAGAACTACGCGCTGTACCCGCACATGACCGTCGCCGAGAACATGGGCTTCGCGCTCAAGATCGCCGGCGTCGGCAAGGAGGAGCGCGCCACCCGCGTCCTCGAAGCCGCGAAGCTCCTCGACCTCGAGGACTACCTGACCCGCAAGCCGAAGGCGCTCTCCGGTGGTCAGCGTCAGCGTGTCGCGATGGGTCGCGCCATCGTCCGCCAGCCGCAGGTCTTCCTCATGGACGAGCCGCTGTCGAACCTCGACGCCAAGCTCCGCGTCCAGACCCGCACCCAGATCGCGTCGCTTCAGCGTCGCCTCGGCGTCACCACGGTCTACGTCACCCACGACCAGACCGAGGCGCTCACCATGGGCGACCGGATCGCGGTCCTGAAGGACGGCATCCTGCAGCAGGTCGGCACGCCTCGCGACCTGTACGAGAAGCCGAACAACGTGTTCGTCGCCGGCTTCATCGGCAGCCCCGCCATGAACCTCTTCGAGGGTGAGATCGCCGACGGCGGTATCAAGCTCGGTGGATTCATCATCCCGGTGGAGCGCGAGATCACCGACGCCGCCCCGTCCAAGAACGTCACGGTCGGCGTGCGCCCGGAGGACATCACCGTCTCCAGCAACTCCGGCTCCGGCATCGAGGTGACCGTCGACCTCGTCGAGGAGCTCGGCGCCGACGGCTACCTGTACGGCCACACCGAGGTCTCCGGCAAGCGCACCGACATCGTCGCTCGCGTCGACGGCCGCAACCACGCCCACATCGGCGACACCGTGTTCCTCGCGCCGACGCCGCACCACGTGCACGCGTTCGACTCGGCTTCGGGCGAGCGCCTCGGCAACAAGCCGGTCGTGTCCTCCTCGATCTAGTAGTTCCGCCGACGATGGTCGAGCGGTCGGTCTCCGATCGCTCGACCATCGTCGTTTTCGTCTGTCCCACGTCAGCTCGATCCCTCCCGAGGAGCGCATCGCACCATGTCCGGCGCATTGAACATCACCGCAGCCACCGTCGACCCGGCGCTGCTCGACCTGCCCTGGGAGCTTCCGCTCGAGAACTGGCCGAACGAGGCCATCGCGTCGCTGCCGAAGGGCATCTCCCGCCACCTGGTGCGGTTCGCGAACCTCTCGGGGTACGTGATCGCCGTCAAGGAGACCACCGCCGAGATGGCGAAGGGTGAGTACGACATGCTGCGCACCCTGCAGCGCCTCGACATCCCCTGCGTCGACCCGCTGGCGGTCATCACCAACCGCTCCGACCGGAAGGGCCGGGAACTCCCGAGCGTGCTCGTCACCCGGCACCTGAAGTTCTCCCTCCCCTACCGCGCGCTCTTCCAGGGGACGCTGCGTCCGGACACCGCGACCCGCCTGGTCGACGCCCTCGCCGTCCTGCTCGTCCGCCTGCACATCGTCGGGTTCTTCTGGGGCGACGTCTCGCTGTCGAACACGCTCTTCCGACGCGATGCGGGAGCCTTCGCCGCCTACCTCGTCGACGCCGAGACCGGCAAGCTCTACGAGGGAGGCCTGTCGAACGGACAACGTGAGAACGACCTCGAGATCGCGCGGGTGAACATCGCCGGTGAACTGCTCGACCTCGAGGCCGGCGGGCGGGCCGACGTCGAGCTCGACCCCGTGACCGTGAGCAACGGCATCGTCGCGGCCTACCGTTCGCTCTGGAAGGAGCTCACGGGGTCCGAGTCCTTCGACGCCTCCGAGCGCTGGCGCATCACGGAACGCGTGCACCGCCTGAACGAGCTGGGCTTCGACATCGAGGAACTCGCGATCAAGACGACCGACGAGGGCTCCACCGTCCGCATCCAGCCGAAGGTCGTCGACGCCGGACACCACCAGCGTCGGCTCCTGCGACTCACGGGCCTCGACGCCGGGGAGAACCAGGCCAGGCGTCTGCTCAACGACCTCGACGCGTACTCGGCGTCGTTCGGGAAGGACGGCTTCGACGAGGAGATGGCCGCACACGAGTGGTTGATCCGCGTGTTCGAGCCCGTCGTGAAGGCGATCCCCCGCGAGCTCCGCGGCAAGCTCGAGCCGGCGGAGATCTTCCACCAGCTCCTCGAGCACCGGTGGTTCCTCGCGCAGAACGAAGGCCGCGACATCCCGCTGGCCGAGGCGGTCGGATCCTACGTGAACACCGTCCTGCGACACCGTCGCGACGAGGCGACGATGATCGTGCCGCCCACCGAGGCGATCAGCATCCCCGCCGCCATGACCGGCCCGGTCGACTGGCGCGACCTCGTCTGACCGACGCCGCTGGCCCCGACGATCGAAGGCCCTGGGACGGTGATCCGTTCCCAGGGCCTTCGGTCGACGCGTTGCAGCGTCGAGGTACTGCCTACTCGGCGCTCCGTCGACGCGCGATCTCGTAGAGCGTCACGCTCGCCGCGATGCCCGCGTTCAGCGACTCCGTCGCAGCGGAGATCGGAATCGAGACCACCGCGTCGCACGTCTCGGTGACGAGGCGAGAGAGCCCCTTGCCCTCGCTGCCGACGACCACCAGGATCGGCTGGTCGGCGAGTTCCAGGCCGGGGAGCGACACGTCGCCGTCGCCGTCGAGGCCGATCACGAAGACGCCGCGCTCCTTGAACGCCTTGAGCGTCTGCGTGAGGTTGGCTGCCATCGCGACGGGCGTGCGTGCTGCCGCACCCGCCGAGGTCTTCCACGCCGAAGCAGTGAGCCCGACGCTCCGACGCTGCGGGAGGATGACGCCGTGCCCGCCGAACGCGGCCGTCGAGCGGATGATCGCACCCAGGTTGCGCGGGTCGGTGATGCCGTCGAGGGCGATGAACAGCGGGTTCTCGCCCCGTGCGATGACCTGGTCGAGCAGCTCCATGGGGTGCGCGTACTCGTACGGGGGCACCTTGATCGCGAGCCCCTGGTGGACGCCGTCGAACCCGGCCATGCGGTCGAGTTCCGGCCGCATCACCTCGAGGACGGGGATGCCGCGGCGGGTGGCGAGACTGAGCGCCTCCTTCACCCGGTCGTCCATCTCGATGCGCGTCGCGACGTACAGCGTGGTGGCCGGGATCTTCGCGCGCAGGGCCTCGAGGACGGAGTTGCGGCCCGTCACGACCTCGGACTCGTCGCTCGACTTCTGCTTGGTGCGGCCGTTCGTCGACGGTCGCCCGTTCTGGCCGGCCGGCTGCTTGGGCTTGCCGGTGCCGCCGGAGGCCGCGTAGCGCTCCTGCGCGGCCTTCCGCTTGCCGGCGGGGTGCCAGGCGCGGTCCTCGGCCTTGGGGGTCGGCCCACGACCTTCGAGCGCCTTGCGGCCGAGGCCACCAGTGCCCTTGGTGGGACCCTTCTTCGCTTTCTTCGGCCCGGTCGGGCGGGAAGGCTTACTTGCCACTGATACTCCAATGTGCTCCGGACGGGGTGTCTTCGATGGTGATCCCGGCCGCGGTGAGTTCGTCGCGGATCCGGTCGGCCGCTGCGAAGTCCTTGGCGACCCTGGCGTCAGCGCGATCGACGAGCAGACGCTCGACGAGTGCGGACAGGGATCGGTGAGTGATGGGGTCGGTGCCCGACGACCACGACGGGTCGGTCGGGTCGATACCGAGGACGCGGGTCATGTCGAGCACCGCGACACTGCTCTCCCGGGCGACGTCGTGATCGTCGCCGCGGTCGAGGGCGGCGTTGCCCACGCGGACGGCTTCGTGCAGAGCCGCCAGGGCACGAGGGATGTTGAGGTCGTCGTCCATCGCCTCGACGAACGCGGCCGGGAGCGTTGCGCGATCGGGTGCGCGGTCCGCCTCGTCGAGGAGGCCTGCGCGACGAGACCGGTCCAGGAAGCCCTCGATACGACCGAGCGCCGCCTCCGCTTCGGCGAGTGCGCCGTCGTGGAATTCGAGGGTGGAGCGGTACTGCGCAGCACCCAGGTAGTACCGCACGACCAGAGGCCTCGCCTCGGCGAGGAGGTCGGCCGCGTAGACGGAGTTGCCGAGCGACTTGGACATCTTCTGTCCGCCGGACACCGCGACCAGGCCGTTGTGCAACCAGTACCGCGCGAACGGGTCGCCGGCCGCACTCGACTGGGCGAGCTCGTTCTCGTGATGGGGGAAGCGCAGGTCGAGTCCGCCGCCGTGGATGTCGAACTCCTCGCCGAGGTACTTCGTCGACATCGCCGAGCACTCGATGTGCCAGCCGGGTCGGCCTTCACCCCAGGGTGACATCCAGCTCGCCGAGCGCGGCTCGCCGGGCTTCGTGCCCTTCCACAGCGCGAAGTCGCGCGGATCGCGCTTCCCGCGGGGATCCGCGTCGGTCGCGGCCTCCATGTGCTCGGCGCTCTGACGCGTCAGCTCGCCGTACCGGCTCCACGATGCGGTGTCGAAGTAGACGTCTCCGGACTCGTCCGGCGCGGGGTACGCGTGCCCGGCGT
The DNA here is from genome assembly GCF_001421315.1 of Plantibacter sp. Leaf1. Classification (NCBI taxonomy): domain Bacteria; kingdom Bacillati; phylum Actinomycetota; class Actinomycetes; order Micrococcales; family Microbacteriaceae; genus Plantibacter; species Plantibacter sp. Leaf1. The sequence continues at coordinate 1,091,025 of NZ_LMJX01000002.1, forward strand.
CGACGAGTCGCTCGATGAGCTCCTGCATCTCCGGGATGCTCGCGGTGGCGCGCGGCTCGTAGCTTGGCGGCAGGATGCCGAGCGCGCGGTAGGCCGCGGTGAACTCCAGTTCGTACCGGTAGGCGAGCGCCCACCATTCCTCCCCGGGCAGGGCGAAGCCGCCCTCGGAACCTGCGGCGGCGTTCGCCAGGATCTTGTCGTCGATGTCGGTGACGTTGCGGACGAGCGTGACACGCAGCCCCGAGGCGGTCAGCCAGCGTCGGAGCTGGTCGTAGACGAGCGCGCTGCGCAGGTGGCCGATGTGCGGCGAGGACTGCACCGTGGGTCCGCAGACGTACAGCCCCGCCTCGGCTTCGCGGAGCGGCACGAAGTCCCGGAGGGACTGCGTTTTCGAATCGTAGAGTCGGAGGGCCACGAGACCAGACTAGCCGCCGCCGTCGCGGCATGATGGTCGCATGACCACTGGGCCGAACGAGCCGCGCGTTCTCGAGGCGCGCCTCGGCGCGCAGCTCCTCCAGGGAGGGCCGCGGCGGTCTCCGGCCGCGGTCGTGTCCCGACTGCTCGCCGTCCAGGCGCAGGACCTGGCCTCCGGACTGTGGGCGATCGGCGTCCGCTCGCCCGGTTCGACCCTCGCCGAGGTGCTGAGCGCCCTCGAAGACGGGTCGGTGGTCCGGTCCTGGCCCATGCGGGGCACGCTCCACCTCGTCAGCGCCGAAGACCTCGGCTGGATCCTCGGCCTGGGCGTCCCCCGGGTCCGTTCGACGATCGCCGCGCGCCACCGCCAACTGGAACTCGACGCCGAGACGTTCTCGCGATCCCGCGACCTCACCGAGGCGATGCTCGGCGGTGGCCGCCGAGCCGGTCGAGACGAGCTGCTGGCCGCCCACACGGCCGCGGGCATCCCGGTCACGGGGCAGCGCGGCTCCCACCTGCTCATGGAGCTCGCCATGCGTGGCGTCGTCTGTTGGGGACCGCCGGCGGGCAAGCAGCAGTCACTCGTCCTCTCCGAGGAGTGGATCCGCTCACCGCGGGTACTCGAACCCGACGAGGCCCTCGGCGAGTTCGTCGTCCGGTACCTCGCTGGCCATGGACCGGCGACCGTCGCCGACCTCACCTGGTGGTCGAAGCTCACGGTCGCCCAGGTCAACCGCGGGCTGGAGATCGCGGGCGACCGGGTCGAGGAGCGCGAGCAGGAGGGTGTGCTGCGTTGGTCGGCCGTCGAGACCGCGTCGGCCCCGCACCCCACCGGGGCGCCGTCGGTCCTGGCCCTGCCCGGATTCGACGAGCTGCTCCTCGGCTACCGGGATCGTGGACTGTCGCTCCCCGCCGAGCACGCGGAGCGCGTCGTCCCCGGGGCGAACGGGATCTTCCTCCCGATGATCACCGTCGACGGTCGGATCGTCGGCACGTGGCGACGACGGATCGGGCCGAAGACCGTGACGATCACGCCGGAGCCGTTCACCCCGCTCGGCCGACGCGTCGAAGCCGGCTTCCGCCGCGCGGTGACGGCCTACGGACGGTTCCTCGGGCTGCCCGTCGAACTCGTCGGCCAGACGACCTCCGATTGACGCGGCGGCCGCGATCGGTCACCGGTGGTCAGCGGCGCTCGATCAACGCCGTCGCCACGGCGGTGACACCCTCGCCACGACCCGTGAAGCCGAGCGAGTCCGTCGTCGTCGCCGCGATGCTGACGGGTCCGCCGACGAGCGCACCCAGCACCGACTCCGCCTCGAGGCGACGGGGCGCGAAGCGAGGGCGGTTCCCGACGAGCTGCACCGCGACGTTCACGACCTCGTACCCGGCGGCGCGCAGTCGCTCGACCGCCGTCTCCAGGAAGACCGAGCCTCGAGCTCCGGCGAAGCGCGGATCGTCGGTGCCGAACATCGAACCGATGTCGCCGAGCCCCGCCGCGGACAGGAGCGCGTCGACGATCGCGTGGGCGACCGCGTCACCGTCGCTGTGACCGGCGAGCGCCCGCTCCCCCGGCCATGAGAGGCCGGCGAGGTGCAGCTCGCCCGCCTCAGCGAAGGCGTGGACGTCGATACCGATGCCGGTCCGGATCCGGCCGGGCTGCGGCGCCGGCGACGACGACGGTGACGACGACGGCAAACCGGTGTCGGCGCGGTCGGCGAGGGCATCGGCCGCAGCCGGTTCGGTCAGGAGCCGTTCCGCGCGCTGAGCGTCCCACGGCGTCGTGATCTTGAACGCGGCCTCCGAGCCCTCCACCGTCACGACCGGATGGCCGGCGTCAGCGTAGAGGGCCGCGTCATCCGTCGCGGCGGCGAGCCGTTCCGCGGCGACGCGGAACGCCGCGACCAGGGCGTCCCTCGGGAACGCCTGCGGCGTCTGGACGGCCCGCAGCTCGGCACGGTCGATCGTCCGCTCGACGACGGCGCTCGCGTCCACCTGTTTGATCGTGTCGGTCACCGGGAGCGCGGGCACGACACCCCAGCCGGTGCGCGCCGCGGCCTCGATCACCCGCTCGAACTGTGCCGTCGGCGTGAGCGCACGGGCCGCGTCGTGGACGAGCACGGTGCGGACCCCGGGCCACAGCGCGGCGAGCCCGTTGAGCACCGATTCCTGTCGCGTGCCACCGCCGACGACCACCCTGAGGTGGTCGGAGGCACGCCCGGCCGCCCTCCGCCCGATCGTCTCGGCCTCGCCCACGCGGTCGGCCGGCACGACGAGGACGAGCTGCACAGGCTCGCGGAGCCGGAAGACCGGTGCGAGCGCGTGCTCGAGCACGGTGCTGCCCGCGAGGGACACGAACGCCTTGGGGATCCCGGCACCGAGACGCGTCCCGCTCCCGGCGGCGACGACGATCACCCCGACGGCGGGACCGTCCAGAGAGGTCTCCGCAGCGGCACTCGGTTCGTAGATCGCAGCCATGTGCCGAGCCTACTTCTCCCGTGCGATCCGCGAGCAGCGGGCCGGCTCAGGACGCGAGGACCTCGTCGAGGACGGAGGACGCCTGTTCCTCGTCCGTCTGCTCCGCGAGCGCCAGCTCGGAGACGAGGATCTGCCGCGCCTTCGCGAGCATCCGCTTCTCGCCCGCGGAGAGACCGCGGTCCTGGTCGCGACGCCAGAGGTCGCGGACGACCTCGGACACCTTGATGACGTCTCCCGACGCGAGCTTCTCGAGGTTCGCCTTGTATCGACGGGACCAGTTCGTCGGCTCCTCGGTGAACGGCGCGCGGAGCACGTCGAACACGCGGTCCACACCCTCCTGGCCGATGACGTCGCGTACCCCGACCAGGTCGACGTTCTCGGCCGGGACCTCGATGACGAGGTCTCCCTGGGTCACACGGAGCTTCAGGTAGAGCTTCTCCTCGCCCTTGACGACGCGGGTCTTCACCTCGGTGATGGTCGCGGCACCGTGGTGCGGGTAGACGACGGTCTCGCCAACTTCGAAGATCATGGGTGTCGGTCCCTTCGGCGTCTCCCAGAATACCATAGGACCCCTGGTCAGAGCCGGGTACGGTGCCCGCGGCAGCACCGACAGACAGCGCCTAGATCGGTACTCCGCACCGACCGCGTCCCTGTGCGAGGGTGGGCTAGACTCGAACCCGGATCCCGGGACACCTGTCACTCGTCTGCGCCCGGGGCCACCACATCTTGGAGGGTTCTGTGAAGGCGCGTCTCATCGCTTCCATCGTCGTCGCCGGTGCTGTCGCACTCGGCATGAGCGGGTGCAACCTGATCGCCCCGCAGGCGACCCTGAAGCAGTACGACGCCTCGGACGGCGTCGGTGTCACCGTCGGCTCGGTCGCGGTCCGCAACGCGATCGTCATCTCCGACGACGGCGAGACCGGCAACCTGGTGTTCAGCGTCGCGAACCGCGACGACCGCGCACACACCGTGCTCGTCGAGGTCGAGGGCATCGACGAGCAGTTCCAGGTCCTCGCCGAACCCGGTCTCACGAGCTTCGACGGCACCGGGGCGAACGACCCCCTGCGCATCGAGTCGCTCGGTGTGCAGCCGGGCGCGATCCTCGACGTCTTCTTCCAGTACGGCGAGGAGACCGGCGCCACCGCGAGCGTCCCGGTCCTCACCGGCGAGCTGCTCGAGTATTCGACGCTCGTCCCCACGCCGCAGCCGACCGAGGAGCCGACGGTGGAGCCGACCGACATCCCGACCCCGCTCGCGACGCCCACGACGGAGCCGACCGAATAGTCGAGCGACGATCACCGCTGGTACGACCGAACGCCCCGCCTCTCCTGAGAGGCGGGGCGTTCGTCGGTGTTGCCGGACGACGCGGTCAGGCCTCGAACCGGTAGCCGAGTCCGCGGACGGTGACGAGCATCACCGGCTCCGACGGGTTCGCCTCGATGCGCGAACGGATGCGCTTGATGTGGACGTCGAGCGTCTTGGTGTCGCCGTAGTAGTCACTCCCCCACACGCGGTCGATCAGCTGTCCGCGGGTGAGCACGCGCCCGGCGTTCCGCAGCAGCAGCTCGAGCAGCTCGTACTCCTTGAGTGGCATGGGGATCGGTGCACCGTTGACCTCGACGACATGGCGCTCGGTGTCCATCCGGACCGTGCCGGCCTCGAGCAGCACCTCCTCCTGGGCCTGGTCCGCATCGACACGGCGGCGCAGGACCGCACGGATCCGTGCGAGCAGCTCGCGGGTGGAGTACGGCTTCGTGACGTAGTCGTCGGCTCCCAGTTCGAGACCCACGACGATGTCGACCTCGGAGTCTTTCGCGGTCAGCATGATGATCGGCGTGCTCGACACCGCGCGGATCTGCCGGCAGACCTCCGTGCCCGGAATGCCGGGCAGCATGAGGTCGAGCAGTACGAGATCGGCGCCGCGAGCGGTGAACGACTGGACCGCCGACGGACCGTCCTCGGCCACCTCGACCTCGTAGCCCTCCCGCTCGAGCAGATAGCTCAACGGCTCACTCAACGATGCTTCGTCTTCGACGAGCAGGATGCGGGTCACAGGGTACTCCTTGCCGTGCCGGTGGAGAGATCCTCCGGCGGGGTCGTTGCTCTGGGCAGGCGGATGGTGAAAGTCGAACCGCGGCCGAGTTGCGACCAGACCTTGACCTCCCCGCCATGGTTGTGGACGGTGTGCTTGACGATACTCAGCCCGAGGCCGGTGCCGCCGGTGTGCCGGGACCGAGCCTGGTCGACGCGGAAGAACCGTTCGAACACGCGGTCGCGGTCCTCCTCGGCGATCCCGACCCCCTGATCGGTGACGGCGATCTCGACGACGTCGTCGACCGCGCGGACCCCGACCCCCACCTGGGCGCCGGTCGGCGAGTAGTGGATCGCGTTCGAGATGAGGTTGTGCACGGCGACGACGAGCATCGCCTCGTCGCCGTAGACCTCGAGGTTCTTGCCCCCGCGGACCGACAGGCCGACGCCGGTGGCGTCCGCCGGGACGCGGTTCTGGTCGACCGCGGCGGCGATCACGCGGTCGAGCCGCACGAGCTCCGGCTGATGGAGCGCGTCGGCCGCCTGCAGCCGGGACAGGTCGATGATCTCCGCCGTCATCCGCGTGAGTCGATGGGACTCGGTCGCGAGTCGGCTGGCGAACCGCTTGACCCGTTCCGGGTCGTCGGCCGCGGTGTCGAGTGCCTCGGAGAGGAGGCCGATGGCACCGATCGGCGTCTTCAGCTCGTGGCTGATGTTCGCGATGAAGTCCCGACGGACCTCGTCCAGGCGGCGCGCCTCGGTGTGGTCTTCGGCGAGCAGCAGGATGAAGCGGGAGCCGAGCGGCGCAGCGCGCACCCGGAGGTGTCTCGTCGCCTCACCGAACCGGCCGAGGGCCAGTTCCAGGTCGCTCGTCACGGCGTCGCCGGTGCGGCGGACCTCGAGCGCGAGGTCGATGAGTTCCTGATTGTCGAGCACGCGGTCGCGGACCAGGCCGAGCGCGAAGGCTCCGGGCGACGCCTTGAGCACGTTGTTCGACGGGTCGACGACGATGCCGGCGCTGTCGAGGGCCTCGAGCACCTGGTCGACCCCATCCGGCACGACCGGGTTCACGACCGTCGCAGCGCGCTCGCCACGGCGGAGGGCGAGGGTGATGAGGGCGACGAAACCGCCCCCGACGATGAGGCCGAGTGCCAACGCGATCAGCACCAACCACATGGTGTCCATGGGTACTACGTTACTCAGTCCGCTGGAGGCCGAACTCGCGAATACCCCGCCACTTCGACGACTGTTCACGCGCGGGGCCCCAACTGTTAACCTTGGTTCGGCATCATCGGCGGAGCGGGCATCTGCCTGCCCACCGCCAGGTCACGGAAGGACGGCACCCAGAGCCATGCGCGAGGTATTCCAGCAGTCACTGCGAGAGGTCCAGGATCGCCTGGTCGAGATCGCCGAGCTCGTCACGATCTCCATCGAGAAGGCGACGCAGTCCTTCGGCAACTCGGACGTCGCCGTGGCCGAAGAGGTCATCGCCAACGACAACCGCATCGACCAGCTCGCCATCGAACTCGACGAACTCGCGATCGACATCCTCGCCCGCCAGCAGCCGGTGGCCCGCGACCTGCGCATCGTCGTCAGTGCCCTGCGGATCAGCGCCTCGCTCGAGCGGATGGGCGACATGGCCGAGCACATCGCCCAGCTGTCGCGCTACCGCTTCCCCGACAAGGCCGTCCCGAAGGGGCTGCGCACGACGTTCGCCGAGATGGGCCGCCTCGACGTGTCCATCGCGCGCAAGCTCACCGAACTGCTCCGCACGCAGGACCCCCGCATCGCGGACGAGATCCGGAACGACGACGACGACGTGGACGAACTCCACGCGAGCGTCTTCGAGAAGGTGCTCGGCGACACGTGGAAGGGTGAGCCGGTCGCGACCGTCGACGCCACCCTCGCTTCGCGGTACCACGAGCGCTTCGCCGACCACGCAGTGTCCATCGCCAAGAAGGTGCAGTACCTGGCCACCGGCGACTGGATCCCCGAGACCACGACGCCGGTCCACCACTGAGCGACGTCCACCGGACACCCCGACGAGCGGTGTCGACCCGGATCCGGGTCGGCACCGCTCGTCCGTTGTCGCGGGACTAGCCGATCTGACGGCGACGGACGATCGCGCCACCGGCCAGGAGCAGCAGACCCAGGACGGTCGCCAGTCCGGCGAGCGGCAGGAGTCCGGCCGCAGCGCTTCCGGTGTCGGCCAGGGCCGGCTCAGTCGAGCGCGGCGCCGAAGCCGTCACACCCGAGCCGGACTGCGACGGCGTGGCGGCACTGACGACGACGGTCGTCGGGCTGCTCGGCGTACCGGGGACCACCGGGATGGTGGGGTCCGTCGGGTCCGTCGGGTCGGTCGGGTCGGTCGGGTCCGTCGGGTCCGTCGGGTCCGTTGGGTCGGTCGGGTCGGTGACCCCGGGGCCACCGGTCTCGCTGTCACCGATCACCGCGATGGCGTTGCCGCCCACCGTGACGGGCAGGCCCAGATCCAGGATCACCTGGTTCCCACCGGCGACGCTGCCGTCGCCGACCGTCGTGGACGTCCCGTTCCCCGACGTGGCCGGGGTCGTGGTCGCTCCGCCCGTCGACTCGGCGTCACCGATCACGCTGACGGCATTGTCGACCAGCGAGACGGGGAGCTCGACGTCTCCGATGATCTGGTTCCCACCGGCGACACTGTCGTCACCGGTCGTCGTCGACGACCCCGCCGGAGCAACCGCTCCACCGGGCGCAGCCGCAGGCTGACCCGCCTGCTCACTGCTCGAGTCGCCGATCACCGAGATGGCGTTCCCACCGACCGTCACCGGTACGGTCACCACGGGCGACACCTGGTTCCCACCGGCGACACTGTCGTCACCGGTCGTCGTCGACGACCCCGCCGGAGCGACCGCTCCACCGGGAGCAGCCGCAGGCTGACCCGCCTGCTCACTGCTCGAGTCGCCGATCACCGAGATGGCGTTCCCACCGACCGTCACCGGGATGGTGACGGGCAGCTGGACCTGGTTCCCACCGGCGACACTGTCGTCACCGGTCGTGGCCTGACCACCCGTGGGAGCCGTGGTCGACTCCCCGGCCGGCGCAGCCGCACCACTCGACTGCTCGGCGTCGCCGATGATCGAGATGGCGTTGTCCTCGACCGTCACCGGGATGGTGACGGGCAGCTGGACCTGGTTGCCGCCGGCGATACTGTCGTCACCACTGGTGCTGGTGGCTTCCGGCTCCGGGGCGGGAACCGGTGCCGGCTCAGGTGCCGGTGCCGGGTCAGGTGCCGGTTCAGGTGCCGGTGCCGCTGGCGCGGGCTCCGGCACGCTGGTCGCCGACGAGTCGCCGATGACACTCACCGCGGTGTCGACGATCTCGACCGGCGCTTCGAGGACCACGTCGACGAGGTTCCCGCCGAGGATGCTGTCCTCACCCGAGGTGTCGGCGTTGGCCGCCGTGGCTCCGAGGAACGTGAGTCCCGCGACGAACAGGCCGCAGTAGAGGCCTTTCTTGACATACGAATTCATGATTCCTGCTCCTTGCAGAATGACTGGTGTGCTCCCGGTGTCGGGAGACTTCGGACTGTCGAACCACCCGATGGGTGGGCCTCCGCCGAACAGGGCGGAGTCGTCCGTCGTCAGTCAGGAGCAGTGTCTGCAGGGAAGGTGGGAGAGGCTGGTAGATCGTCGTCTCGAGCGATGGCGCGTCGATCGACACCGGGTGCGGGGATCGCGACCTCGGCGGACTGCTCGCCGCTCACCGGGCCGTTGGCCGCCGCGCCCGAGCCGGACGAGCTGGACCCGCTCGGCGAGACCGCCCAGTGATCGTCAGCGGCCGGCAGCGCCGGCAGACCGCCGGGTGTCGCAGGAAGCGTGGTGGTGCTCGGCGCGACGGCGTCGGCCGACGGGTGGACGGAGGCACGCTCGCGATCCGTACCGGCGTCCGAGGACGCGAGGTCTCCGAGCGGTGCGGATGGCGGCCCGAACACCGGAGCCGGAGCGCTCGTCGGCGCTGGAGCGGTCGGCGTGTCGCCGGCCTGCTCGGGCGCGGGCCCCACCGGGGCCGGGCTCGACGGGACAGGAACGGTCGGAACGACGACGGGAACACTGGGGACCGGGACGGCCGCGACCACGTCGCCGAGTCCATCGACGGTGTCCTCGACCGTCTGCACGACCGGTTCGACGATCGTCGCCACCGGCTCCGGGCCAACGGTCTCCTCGACCACCGTGTTCGCGACCGGGACAGCCGCCACCGTGTCGTCGACGACGTCCACCACGGGCTCGACGACAGTGGTGTCCACGACGTCGACCACCGCTGCGACGGCGTCGATCGGTCGATCGAGCGAGTCCACGACCTCGGTGACCGCTCCGAGGAGTGACGGGTCCGCACCGTCGTCGGCGTGTGCGGACGACGGAGTCCCGAAGAGGGCGATGGCCGTGAACGCCGCAGCGGCGAACCCGCCGAGGGCGAGGGCGCGCCACAGGGGGAAACGGGTGCCGTCGGTCGACTGCTCCATGCGTATCCCCCCAATCGGGTTACAGTGCAGTCACTGTACGCCCAACTCGGAACGCGTTCAAGCCCTTTTTCGCGCAAGGGAAAACCCCGGCCAGAGGCGCATTCACCGCAGATGCGGTTGAGTCGTCCTCGTGGCCGGGGCGCTGGTTTGGTGGGGTTTCCGCTACTTCTTGCCCTGCGCTGCGACGGCCGCGGCACCGGCGGCGGCGGCCTCCGGGTCGAGGTAGCGGGCCGGTGCGATCGGACGGAAGTCCGCGTCGAGCTCATAGACGAGCGGGATGCCGGTCGGGATGTTCAGCTCCGCGATCTCGTCGTCCGAGATGTCGTCGAGGTGCTTGACGAGGGCGCGGAGCGAGTTCCCGTGCGCCGTGACGAGCACCGTCTTGCCGGCGGCGAGGTCGACCGTGATGTCGGACTCCCAGTACGGCAGCATGCGGTCGATGACGTCCTTCAGGCATTCGGTGCGCGGCAGCTCGCCGTCGATGCCGACGTACCGCGGGTCGTCCGCCTGCGACCACTGGTCGTCGTCCGCGATCGGCGGCGGCGGGACGTCGAAGGACCGACGCCAGGTCTGGAACTGCTCCGGACCGTACTCGGCGAGCGTCTGCGCCTTGTCCTTGCCCTGCAGTGCGCCGTAGTGACGTTCGTTGAGACGCCAGCTGCGCTTCACCGGGATCCACATGCGGTCGGCGGTCTCGAGGGCCAGGTTGGCCGTCTGGATCGCGCGGGAGAGGACCGAGGTGTAGAGCACGTCGGGGGTGATGCCGGAGTCGGCGAGCAGCTCACCCGCGCGCTTGGCCTCGGTGACACCGAGTTCGCTGAGTCGGACGTCGACCCAACCGGTGAACAGGTTCTTCTGATTCCAGTCGCTGTTGCCGTGGCGCAGCAGGACGAGGGTGTAAGTCTCAGGCATGCCTCCAGCATACCGACGGCGCGTGGCCGCGAGGTGGACCCGGAGGTCTCGTCGGTGAGGGAGAATAGGCCCATGCCCGTCGGATCGATCACTCGCGGGACGACGAACACGAACCGACTCCGTCGGGTGGACCGCTGGATCTCGACCCTCCCCGCGCTCAGACGGACGACGAACCCCCTGGTGGTGGACCTCGGCTACGGCGCGAGCGGGATCACGACCCTGGAGTTGCACGAACGGCTCCTCGCCGTCCGACCCGAGCTGCGGGTCATCGGTCTCGAGATCGAGCCGGGCCGCGTCCGCACCGCCGATGCGCAACTGCGACTGGTCCGCGACGGTGCGACCCGCTTCTCCCCCGCCGCTCGGGTGTCCTTCGCGCTCGGCGGCTTCGAGGTCCCGACCGGTGAGGACCGCCCGGTCGTCATCCGCGCGTTCAACGTGCTCCGCCAGTACGACGAGTCGGAGGTGGCGGACGCCTGGCACCTGATGGCGAAGCGACTCCAGCCGGGCGGGACACTCGTCGAGGGGACGTGCGACGAGATCGGACGCGTGTCCAGCTGGGTCGCCGTCGACGACCAGGGTCACCCGGAGTCGTTCTCGATCAGTCTGCGGCTGGCCGACTTGGAGCTCCCGTCCATCGTGGCGGAACGGCTGCCGAAGGCGCTGATCCACCGCAACGTCCCCGGGGAACGGATCCACGCACTCATGACGGACCTCGACCGTGCCTGGCGCGTGCACGCACCCCTGGCGGTCTACGGTCCCGTGCAGCGCTGGTTGGCGACCGTCGGCACGCTCGTCGACACCGGGTGGCCCGTGACGGCGGGGCGCTCCCGCTGGCGTCTCGGTGAGCTGACGCTGCCGTGGTCGGCCGTCGCCCCCGCCCCGACGCCGGTCGCCTGAGCAGCGTCTCGCGTCGCGGATCAGACCGGGGGAAGCGCCGCCTGGGCGTCCGCCGTCGGCAATCCGGTCGCCGTGAGCAGATCGACGAGGTACGGACGGAGGACGAGGACGAGCGCCTGCTCCGACACCGAGGCCTCCGGCAACACGGCGACCGGGTCGAGGTGCTTGGCGATCTCGAGGAGAGACTGCCTCGCGACCGGCTGCTGCGCGATGTCCCCGATCGACTGCGACAGGATGCCGAGCGCGACGGAGGTGCGAGCGAGCAGGTCCGCGAGCTCGGGCCGGCTCGTGGCATCGCGAGACACGTAGTCGATGCGCCGGGCGATCACCCGGAGGTTGCGGGTCGCGAGGTCCATGCCGTCGAGCATGGTCCGCTGTCGCTCGAGGTCGAAGACGGCCTTCCTGAGGAACGGGGAGATGCGCGCGATGGCGAGCCCCGAGTCGAGGGTGCCGCGCCACGCGTCCAGTGCCGGCTGGGTGGCCCTCGCCCGGGCGAGCGCACGGTCCGCCTGCTCCAGATCGCCGAGACGGAGGGCCGCCACGAGGGATGCCAGCGTCCGGACGTGTTCGTCGATGAGCCGCTGGCCGTCCCGGCGAGCGCTCCGGCGCGGGTCGCGCGGGATGAGTGCCGTCGCGAGGAGGGCGAAGACCCCGCCGATCAATCCGTCGAGCGTCCGGACGAACGGTCCGCCGTCGGGGACGGGCAGGAGCATGACGAGGACGGACTGCACCGCCGCCGCGATCGCGAACGATGCCGCCGGCGACAGGAACCGGGCGACGAGCAGCGTGAGCACGAGCGCGACCGCGAGTTGCCACGTGCCCTGGCCGAAGCCGAGGAGCAGGATCTCGGCCAGCGCGATCCCGACGCTCATCCCCACGGCCGTCTCGAGGACCCGGATCGGGCGGGCGTCGCGAACGAACCCGAGACTCGAGATCGTCACGGTCAAGGCGAGGAGTGGGACGGCGTGCCCGAGCACGTAGTGGGAGAAGGCATAGGCGGCGATCGCGGTGAGGCTGACCTGCAGCACCGCCGGAACGGAGGCGACCAGGCGGTGCCAGGCGTCACCGAGGGCGATGCGCCGCAGGAGCGCCGCCGTCCAACGGTCGCGACCCGGTTGCTCCTCGGACGCGTTCTGCCTCACCACTCCGGTCAGCGCCGGACGGCGCCGAGTCGCGGGAGTCGGGGGACGTTCGCCGTCGCGCCGGCATCTGCCGGGACCACGATCTCCTGCGACGCCGCGACGTCGACACCCTCGGCTTCGACCGTCAGCACGGCGGCCGGATCCGTGGAGCGTTTGACGACCGCCAGAGCGACCGGGCCGAGCTCGTGGTGGATCGCGCTCGAGGTGATGCTCCCGACGGTCTTGCGGACCGGCTCGTCGCCACCGGTGACGAGTACGACGTCCGACCCGGCACTCGGGAGGACCGCGTCGGAGCCGTCGAGAAGGAGCATGACGAGCCGGCGTGGCGGGTGCCCGAGGTTGTGCACCTTCGCGACCGTCTCCTGTCCCCGGTAGCACCCTTTGTTCAGGTGCACGGCGGAGCGGAGCCAATCGAGCTCGTGCGGGATGCTCCGCTCGTCGACCTCGGCCTGCAGCCGTGGACGCCAGGCGGCGATCCGCAGCGCCTCGGCGGCCAGGGAACCTGCGGCGGAGAACGCGCCCGCACGGACCTGCTGCGCGAGCGCGTCGAGGGTGGCGCGCTCGACGATGGTCTCGGTCCACGTCCAGGTGGCACCCGGGTGCTCGCCCGTCGCGTACTGGTGACCGCCGACGGCGACCTCCGACCACGGGTCGTGCCAGACGAGCGGCAGCCCGTTGGGGGCTGCGGCGTCGATGGCGAGCCCCGCCGCTGCGCCGATCACCGCGTACTGCTCCGTCGCGATGGCCACCTCGACGCGCAACATGAACCGCATGCGGTCCAGCCAGGCGTGGAGTGGAGCCGCATCGTCAGCCTCGGTGATGATCCAGGTGGTCGTTCCGTCGTCGAGCAGCTTGGCCGCGTGCTCGATCCGCCCGCTCTGGTCGAGGAAGAGCGTCTCGGTGGAGGTGCCGGCCGGCAGGGAGCGGAGGTCCTGGCTCGTGATGGAGTGCAGCCAACTCAATCGGTCCGGCCCCGTGATCGTCACGACGCCACGGTTGGAGAGGTCGACGATCGCCGTGCCACGGGAGATCAGTCGCTGCTCGATGTTCGGGCTGCCGTAGTGCGAGGGGACGCCGTGGTCGAACGCGTCCGCCTGTTCGACGGCGCCGGGGAGGGTGAGGAAGGGTGAGCCGGGAACCGCGCTCGGAACGGCCGATCCGATGGATGTCGACACGTCAGTCGGCTTTGGCCAGGCGCGCCGAGGCGTGCGTGCGGAGATCCTGGCCGAGCGCGGCGATGTCCCACGCCCACAGCAGGTGGTTCTCGACGAGCCCGTACAGGCGCGTGGCTGCGGCGTACTCCTTGGCACCCGCAGTGCGCACCACGGCGTCGGTCGCGAGGTCGATGCGCGGGCCGTCGATCTGCCCCAGGTAGAGCTCGCTCACGCCGTTCGGGTGGACGATCGACACCTGCAGCGGGAAGGCGCCGGTCGAGGTACGCAGTGCCTCCACCGACTGGGCTGTGCCGAACGGCCTCGGCCCCTGGCCGGGGAGCATGCCCGGGCCCGGATCGCCTTCGATGAGGGGTCGTTCCAGACGCCAGTAGCCGGTCTCGGTGACGAGCGGTTCAGGCGCGGCCAGCGGATCGAGCGGAGCTTCCGTCGCCTCCGGCCCGGCGTCGTCGTCGGAGAGGCTGTCGGCGTCCGTCGTCGAACCACCCTCGGCATCGGCCGCAGGCTGCTCCGGGAGGAGCCAGGTGTACGAGTTGTAGTTCAGGTAGGGCAGGCCGTCGTGGCTGAAACTGACGCGCTGACCGAACTCGCGGGTGATGGTCTCGTCACCGATCTTGTAGTCGATGACCCCGGTGCCCTCCCAGACACCGATCAGCCAGGACAGCGGCACCAGTTCGCTCGGCAGGCCGCTCGGGATCTCGATCATCGAGGAGCCCGACTAGCGCTGTCCGCGGTACAGGTTCTTCAGCACCACGACCGCGGTGAACGCGATGGCGAGGCTGGCGAGGACGAGCAAGCCGATGAAGAAGATTTCGAGAGCGAGCAGCATGGGGAAAGTCTACCCCGCAGCCAGTGCGATGAGGCCATACACGGCGCCTCCGAGCGCGAGGATCAGCACCGAGCCGGTCACGCTCGTCGACATGCGGTCGACGAACCCGATCTTCTGGCGGGTCAGCAACTGAGCCGAGAACGCGGCGAGGGTGCAGAGACCGAGCGTCGCGGACAGCCCGTAGTAGGTCTCCCCCGGGCTCCAGAGCAGGCCGGACACGACGACACCGACGAGCGCGAGCGCCCAGATGGAGACGACGCTGATCCAGCGCAGCCGGGGAGAGAGGGTGGTTTCGCTCACGGACCCATTGTCACAGAGCATGGAGCGGCGGACCACCTCAGGTCGCCGGTGCGACGGCGGGCGCAGTCGTTCGCCTAATATGGTTCCAAACTCAGTCGGGAGGATGCGCGTGGCGCAAATTTTGGTCTTGACCTCCATGGTCGGCACCGAGGTCCTCCCATCCCTCGGACTCCTCAGCCACCGCACCCGGCAGATCCCGGCCGATCCGTCGCAGCTCGTGAACGCGCCGAGTTCGGACCTGGTGCTGGTCGACGCCCGGCAGGATCTGGCGAGCGCGAAGTCGCTGTGCAAGATCCTCGGGGCGTCCGGCCTGTCCGTCCCCCTGCTCCTGATCCTCACCGAGGGCGGACTCACCGCCGTCAGCACCGACTGGGGCGTGAACGACGTCATCCTCGAGTCGGCCGGGCCGGCGGAGGTCGACGCACGGATCCGGCTCGCCATCGGCCGCGCCTCGCAGGAACACTCGGCGAGCAAGATCCAGGCCTCGGGCGTGGTCATCGACGAGGCCAGCTACTCCGCGAAGGTCCACGGCAAACCGCTCGACCTCACCTTCAAGGAGTTCGAGCTGCTCCGGTTCTTCGCGACCCATCCCTCCCGGGTGTTCACGCGCGAGCAGCTGCTCAGCGAGGTCTGGGGCTACGACTACTTCGGCGGCACCCGCACCGTCGACGTGCACGTCCGTCGGTTGCGCGCGAAGCTCGGAGACCTCGAGCAGCTCATCGGCACCGTGCGGAACGTCGGCTACCGATTCAACGTCTACGAGGATGATCATGCCCCGGCTGACGCTGTCGGTTCGTAACGTCGAGGACGCGCCGACGCGCGCCGCGCTCGACCGCCTCGTCCGGACGGCGTCGCTCGTCGACGGCCAGCCGCCGTTCAGCGACCAGTCGCTCATCGACGTCGCCTCGGGGGCCCGCACCCTGATCCTCGCGGTCGAGCCCCAGGATCCGCCCGTCGACCCGGACGACTTCGCCGTCGTCGGCGCGGCCATCGTCGGGCACGGGGAACTCGAGTTCGTGATCGAGCCCGAGTGGCGAGGGCACGGGTACGGCCGCGCCGCACTCCGCGGAGTCCTCTCGAACTGCCCGCCGAACGTCCGCATCTGGGCGCACGGCGACCACCCCGCCTCCCGGGCGCTCGCCGAGGAGTTCGGATTCTCGTCCGTCAGGACGCTCCTGCAGCTGCGCCTGACGAAGGCGCCGGCGAACCGCGCCCGATCGGCGACCGCCGCGCACGCGGACGTCACGATCGAGACCTTCCGGCCAGGTGTCGACGAACAGGAATGGCTCGAGGTGAACGCGCTCGCGTTCGTCGGCCATCCCGAGCAGGGGCGGATGACCCTCGACGACCTCCGCGCGCGCGAGGCCGAGTCGTGGTTCGACGCCGGCGACTTCCTCCTGGCCCGCGGCTCCGACGGCGACCTGCTCGGGTTCATCTGGCTCAAGATCGAGGAGACGGTCGGTGAGGTGTACGCGGTGGGCGTGCACCCGGCGGCCGGCGGCCGCGGACTCGGCCGACTCCTGATGGAAGCCGGGATGGCGCGGCTGCGCGACCGTGCGGTCGACGCCGTCACGCTCTACGTCGAAGCGGACAACGTGCCGGCGGTCTCGCTGTACCGATCCCTCGGATTCACCGACCACACGATCGACGTCCAGTACGCGAGAACCGACGCCTGATCCCGCTCCACAGCACGCCGGGGCGACCGCATTTACAGAGTGTTCACCGCAGTCGTCGCGACCACCGCCGTCACGGTGTCATGATGAAGGCATGCCAGCAGACCCAACCGTGCTCGACGTCGGCCTCGATGGAGACGACGAGGACTTCGATCCCGCGTTCGAGCGCAACGATCCGGCGCTTCCCGAGCACCGCTACCTCGACCGCGAACTCAGCTGGCTCGCCTTCAACCAGCGCGTGCTCGAGCTCGCAGAGGACCCGGCGCTCCCCGTCCTCGAGCGCGCCAACTTCCTCGCGATCTTCGCGTCGAACCTCGACGAGTTCTTCATGGTCCGGGTCGCGGGTCTGAAGCGACGCATCCTCACCGGCCTGGCCGTCCCCACGAACGTGGGCAACGCCCCGGCCGACGTCCTCTCCGAGATCTCGCAGCAGGCCCACATCCTCCAGGAGCGGCACGCCCGCGCCTGGCACGACCTCGTGCGTCCCGACCTCGCGGAACGCGGCGTCACCGTCGTCACCTGGGACTCGCTCGACGCCGCAGACCGCGACTACCTGAGCGAGTACTTCAGCAACCAGGTCTTCCCCGTCCTCATGCCGCTCGCGGTCGACCCGGCCCACCCCTTCCCCTACATCTCGGGGCTCTCGCTGAACCTCGCGGTGCGGGTGCGGAACACGCGCAGCGGGCGCGAGGAGTTCGCCCGGCTCAAGGTGCCCCAGATGATGCCGCGCTTCGTCCGCGTCGGCCCGGCCGAGCGTCGCTCCGCGGCACTCGACACCGCCCCGAGCGTCCGCTACATCGCGCTCGAGGAGGTCATCGCCAACCACCTGGGCCATCTGTTCCCCGGCATGGAGATCGTCGATCACCACGTGTTCCGCGTCACCCGCAACGAGGACATGGTGATCGAGGAGGACGAGACCGAGAACCTCATCCAGGCACTCGAGAAGGAGCTGCTGCGTCGTCGGTTCGGCCCGCCGATCCGCCTCGAGATCACCGACGACATGGACGACGTCACGCTCGGCCTGCTCGTCCGCGAACTCGACATCACGGAGCAGGAGGTCTACCGCCTCCCGTCGCCGCTCGACCTCGGTGGGCTCTTCAGCCTCGCCGGTATCGACCGTCCCGACCTCCAGTACCCGAAGCGGGTGCCCACGACCGCGCTGCAGTTCCAGCCCGACGAGCCGAACGGCAAGCCCGACCTCTTCCGGTCGATCGCGAGGGAGGACGTCCTCGTCCACCACCCCTACGAGTCCTTCGCCACGAGCGTGCAGGCCTTCATCGAGCAGGCGGCGGCCGACCCGCACGTCCTGGCGATCAAGCAGACCCTGTACCGGACCTCCGGCGACAGCCCCATCGTCGAAGCACTGATCGACGCCGCGGAAGCGGGCAAGCAGGTCCTCGCCCTCGTCGAGATCAAGGCGCGCTTCGACGAGCAGAACAACATCTCCTGGGCCCGAAAGCTCGAGAAGGCGGGCGTGCACGTCGTCTACGGGCTCGTCGGCTTGAAGACCCATTGCAAGCTCGCCCTCGTCGTCCGTCAGGAGCGGGGCGTGCTGCGCCACTACAGCCACATCGGCACGGGTAACTACAACCCGAAGACGAGCCGGATCTACGAGGACCTCGGCCTGTTCACGGCCGACGACCAAGTGGGCAAGGACCTCACGCGGCTCTTCAACGAGCTGTCCGGTTACGCCATCGAGAAGAAGTTCAAGCGCCTCCTCGTCGCGCCCCGCCACCTCCGCAAGGGACTGCTCAAGCACATCGAGCAGGAACGGACGAACGCGGAGGAGGGCAAGCCCTCCGGCATCCGCATCAAGGTCAACTCCATGGTGGACGAGGCGATCATCGACGCCCTGTACCGCGCGAGCCAGGCGGGCGTGCCCGTCGACCTCTGGGTGCGCGGCATCTGCGCGCTGAAGCCCGGTCAGCCGGGCATGAGCGAGACGATCCGCGTGCGGTCCATCCTCGGGCGGTACCTCGAGCACTCCCGCATCTTCTCGTTCCACAACGACGGCGATCCGCACGTGTTCATCGGCAGCGCCGACATGATGCACCGCAACCTCGACCGCCGGGTCGAGGCACTCGTGCGCCTCACCGATCCGAAGCATCTCGCCGCGACCGCCGCCATGTTCGAGCAGGCCCTCGACGAGCAGACCTCGTCGTGGTGGCTCGACGCCGACGGGGTGTGGACACGCCACGCGGTCGACGCTGATGGCCAGCCGCTCACGGATCTGCAAGACTCCCTCATGCTCGAGACCGCGGCGCGCCGGCGCCCGAGGAGTCGTCGCTGACGATGCGGCACCGCGACCTGGACGAGCACCACCACACGACGAGGTAGAGACCATGACGACGACGGCAATCTATGCAGCCGGTGCGGTGTGCTGGCGTCTCATCGACGGGAAGGTCCACCTCCTCGTCATCCACCGCACGGTGTACGGCGACATCACGATCCCCAAGGGGAAGGTCGACCCGGGCGAGACCCTCGCGGAGACGGCCGTCCGGGAGATCAAGGAGGAGACGGGCCTGAGCGTCCACCTCGGGGTCCCCCTCGGTGTCTCCACCTACCCGCTGTCCAGCGGTCGCGAGAAGATCGTCCACTACTGGTCCGCCGAGGTCACCGAGCAGGCCGTCCGCGAGAGCACGTTCATCCCCAACGGGGAGGTCGCCGCCCTGGAGTGGGTCAGCATCAAGCGTGCACGGAGCTACCTCAGCTACGAGCGCGACGTCGAGATCCTCGAGACGTTCGCCGCGCTCGTCGAGGAGGGCGTGACCGCGACCTTCGCCCTCATCGCCATGCGGCACGGCAAAGCCACGTCCCCCTCCGAATGGCCTGGCGAGGACGCGACCCGGCCACTCGCCGCCCGAGGCGTCAAGCAGGCCGCCGGCAACGTCGCGACCCTGCTCGCCTTCGGTCCGCGCAAGATCGTCACCAGCACGGCCGTGCGCTGCGTCAGCACGGTGAGCCCCATCGCCGCCGCCGCGGGCATCGAGCCCAAACGCTCCGAGCTGATCAGCCAGGACGCGTACGAACGAGGAGAGGCCGACGTCCGCCGGGTGGTCGGGCGCCGCGTGCGCGCGCTGAAGACCGCCATCCTCTGCAGCCACGGTCCCGTCCTCCCCGAGATCCTCCGCGAGATCGCCCTGGCGACCGGCTCGACCCGCGGGTCCTACCTCGGCAGCGCGGCAGCACTCGAGACGGGTGCGTTCTCGATCGTGCACCTCTCACGGACCAACCCGAGCTCCGGCATCATCGCGATCGAGACCCACGAACCACGCGTCTGAGCGGTCCGCGCACCCAGAGCGACCGGAGCGGCCCCCGAAGGGGGGCCGTTTCGTGCGTTTTCCCGGCGTCGCGCAAGGAAGCCGTCGATCTCCGTTCACCCGTTGTTTACCAGCGCGGGGGATGCTCGTCATGCCGCATGGTTAGCGTCACTGACGAGCCAGCACCGGCTCGCACCCACACCAATGAATGGACATCCCTGTGAAGTTCTCACGTTTCGGCCGCGTCGCGGTCGTAGCAGCAGTCGCAGCCGTCGCACTGACCTCCTGTGCGGCCAACGAAGGCGGCGCCACCGCCACGAGCGCAGCCGCCAGCGACCTCAAGGGCAGCCTGGCCGGCAGCGGCGCTTCGTCGCAGGGCAGCGCCCAGGAAGCCTGGGTCGCCGCCTTCCAGACGGCCAACCCGGACGTCACCATCAACTACTCCCCCGACGGCTCCGGCGCCGGCCGTAAGGCGTTCATCGCCGGCGGCGTGCAGTTCGCCGGTTCGGACTCGGCCCTCTCCGACGAGGAGCTCTCGAGCACCTTCGCCGCGTGTGCAGCCGACTCCAAGGCGATCGACCTCCCGGTCTACATCTCCCCGATCGCGGTCATCTTCAACGTCGAGGGCGTCGACGAGCTGAACCTCGACGCAGCGACCATCGCGAAGATCTTCGCCGGTCAGATCACCAGCTGGGACGACCCGGCGATCGTCGCCCTGAACCCTGAGGCGAAGCTGCCGTCGACGGCCATCACCGCCGTCCACCGTTCGGACGACTCGGGTACGACGAAGAACTTCGCCGACTACCTGAACAAGAACGCACCGGACGTCTGGACCGCAGAGCCGGCCGACACCTTCCCGTTCCAGTCGGGTGAGGGCGCCAAGGGCACCTCGGGTGTCGTCGACACCGTCAAGGGCGGCACCGGCACCATCGGCTACGCCGACGCGTCGAAGGCCGGCGACCTCGGTGTCGCGAAGATCAAGGTCGGCGAGGAGTTCGTCGAGTACAGCGCCGAGGGTGCTGCCGCCGTCGTCGAGGGCTCGCCGCTCGTCGAGGGCCGTGAGGCGAACGACATCGCGATCAAGCTCGACCGCGAGACCACTGACGCGACCCACTACCCGATCGTGCTCGTGAGCTACCTCATCACCTGCCAGGAGTACGCGGACCCCAAGGCCGCCGACCTCGTCAAGGCGTACGCCGGCTACATCGCCAGCGACGCCGGCCAGGAAGAGGCTGCGAAGTCGGCCGGTGCTGCGCCGCTCTCCGCCGACCTCGCCAAGAAGGTCCAGGACGCGATCGCGTCCATCAAGTAGTCCGACGGTCGAGCGTGCCGGGTCCTGCCCGGCACGCTCGTCCTGCGTCACCAGCACCCGCAGTACCCGCAGTACCCGCTCCCCGAACTGTCGAGGGGCACCACCATCGCATCGAGAGAACGGGAACCCATGGCTGTCGAGGCCCTAGCTGCGAGACCCAAAGCCAAGCAACGAGTCGGCGACCGCGTCTTCTCCACGCTGTCCGTCGTCTCCGGATCACTCATCCTCGTCATCCTGGCGGCGGTCGCGATCTTCCTCATCGTCCAGGCGTTCCCGGCCCTCACGGCCGACTCCTCGTCGTTCACCGGCGCACCGACGAGTTTCTGGGCCTATGTCGGCCCGTTCGTCTTCGGCACCATCTGGGCCGCGGTCCTGGCTCTGGCGATCGCCGTGCCGCTCTCCCTCGGGATCGCGCTCTTCATCACCCACTACGCGCCGCGCCGCCTCGCGGTCGCCCTCGGCTACGTGATCGACCTCCTGGCCGCCGTGCCGTCGGTCGTGTACGGCCTCTGGGGCGCGCTCGTCCTCGCCCCCTTCGTCCAGCCCTTCTTCGCCTGGCTGTCCGAGAACCTCGGCTGGATCCCGCTCTTCGGCGGCACCGTCTCCGGCACCGGCCGGACGATCCTGACGGTCGCCCTCGTCCTCGCCGTCATGATCATCCCGATCATCACGGCCATCTCCCGCGAGATCTTCCTCCAGACCCCGAAGCTCCACGAGGAAGCCGCCCTGGCACTCGGCGCCACGCGCTGGGAGATGATCCAGATGGCCGTCCTGCCCTTCGGCCGCCCTGGCATCGTGTCCGCGTCCATGCTCGGCCTCGGCCGCGCGCTCGGCGAGACCATGGCCGTCGCCCTCGTGCTCTCGCCGGCGGCCGTCTACTCGTTCTTCCTGCTCACCTCGAGCAACCCGAACACCATCGCGGCGAACATCGCCCTCAACTTCCCCGAGTCCTTCGGCATCGACGTGAACAAGCTCATCGCCACCGGCCTGATCCTGTTCATCATCACCTTCGTGGTGAACTTCATCGCCAGACTCATCGTCAACCGTCGTAAAGAATTCTCGGGAGCGAACTGATGACCGCCACGACCGACCGCCGTCAGGCGACCATCGCCACACCGTTCTCCAACTCGCTCACCGCGGGCAAGCTGCCGAAGTTCGCTCCGCTCACCATCCTCGGCGGCAGCCTGATCGTCAGCGGACTCATCTTCCTGCTGGTGCAGCAGTCCAGCACCGACAAGAGCTACAACGTGCCCGGAGCCGTCGTGCTCGGTGCCGCGCTCTACGCGGTGACCGTGTACGTCGCCTCGCTCCTCGTCGAGGGCCGCCGGAAGGCGAAGGACCGTCTGCTCACCACGCTCGTCACCGCGGCGTTCGTGATCGCACTCCTGCCACTCATCTCCGTCGCCATCACCGTCATCTCCGCCGGCGCGGCCCGCTTCGACATCAACTACTTCAGCCTGTCGATGCGGAACGTGGTCGGCGAAGGCGGTGGAGCACTGCACGCCATCACCGGAACGCTGCTCATCACCCTGGCGACGTCGGTCATCTCCATCCCGATCGGCATCCTGACCGCCATCTACCTCGTCGAGTACGGCCGCGGCCGACTGGCGCAGGGCATCACCTTCCTCGTGGACGTGATGACCGGCATCCCCTCGATCGTCGCCGGCCTGTTCGCCTTCGCGCTCCTCGCGATCTTCTTCGGCCCCGGCGTCCGACTCGGCATCGGCGGCGCGATCGCCCTGTCGCTGCTCATGATCCCCGTCGTGGTGCGATCCAGCGAGGAGATGCTGAAGCTCGTCCCCAACGAACTCCGTGAGGCCTCCTACGCCCTCGGTGTGCCGAAGTGGCTGACCATCCTGAAGATCGTGCTCCCCACCTCGATCGCCGGCATCATCACCGGTGTGACGCTCGCCGTCGCCCGCGTGATCGGTGAGACCGCCCCGCTCCTCATCATCGCCGGGTTCACGCAGAGCATGAACTACAACCTCTTCGACGGCCCCATGATGACCCTGCCGGTCTTCGTGTACACCCAGTACGCGAACCAGGGCACCGACGGAGCCTCCTACGTCGACCGCGCCTGGACCGGCGCGCTCGTCCTCATCCTCATCGTCATGGCGCTGAACCTCATCGCCCGCCTCATCGCCAAGATCTTCGCCCCCAAGTTCGGCCGCTAGGCCGCGAGCAAAGGAACCCCGTGTCCAAGAGCATCGAAGTCAACGACCTCAACGTCTTCTACGGCAGCTTCATGGCCGTCGAGGGTGTCTCCCTCCAGATCCAGCCCCGCACGGTCACCGCGTTCATCGGCCCCTCCGGGTGCGGCAAGTCGACGTTCCTCCGGACGCTCAACCGCATGCACGAGGTCATCCCCGGTGCGCGCGTCGAGGGTGAGGTCCTGATCGACGGCAACAACCTCTACGGACCGGGCGTCGACCCCGTCCTCGTTCGCCGCCAGGTGGGCATGGTCTTCCAGCGCCCGAACCCGTTCCCGACGATGAGCATCAAGGAGAACGTCCTCGCCGGTGTGAAGCTCAACAACCGGAAGATGTCGAAGTCTGACCAGGACGCGCTCGTCGAGCGCTCCCTGCAGGGCGCCAACCTGTGGAACGAGGTCAAGGACCGCCTCGACAAGCCCGGTTCCGGGCTCTCCGGCGGTCAGCAGCAGCGTCTCTGCATCGCTCGCGCCATCGCGGTGTCCCCCGACGTGGTGCTGATGGACGAGCCGTGCTCGGCGCTCGACCCGATCTCCACCCTCGCCATCGAGGACCTCATCGAGGAGCTCAAGCAGGAGTACACGATCGTCATCGTCACGCACAACATGCAGCAGGCGAGCCGCGTGAGCGACAAGACGGCGTTCTTCAACATCGCCGGCACCGGCAAGCCGGGCAAGCTCATCGAGTACGACGACACCACCACGATGTTCTCGAAGCCGTCGGTCCAGGCGACCGAGGACTACGTCTCGGGTCGCTTCGGTTGATCCGACGCTGACATGACGAAGGCCCCGCCCGGGATTCCCGGGTGGGGCCCTCGTCATGTCAGTGCGGTCGGCGGACGGTCCCGCGACCTGCGTGCAACGGGCTACGCCGTGTCGATGACCATGATCGGGTCGGTGGTCGGCTGCTCGGAGCCGCCCTGCGGTTCGACGGTCACGCCGACCTTGTCCCCCGCGCTCATCGCGCCGTCGAGGACCCGCCAGGTGGTGCCGTTCGCCGCAGAGAACGTTCCGGCGGACACCGGACCCTGTTCGCCGATGTACCAGAGTTCGTACACCTTGTCGGCCGGCAGCGAACCGAGCCCGTCGACGAGGAGCGCGGACTTCCCGAGCTCACCGGACCACACGAGGGTCGCGGTCGCGTCGTCCATGGACACCTTGGCGCGCTGGACGTCGGACGCCGCGTTGATCTCCGCGAGGGCGACGGTCTGCGTGAGGGATCCGCCGCCGAAGGTGTTCGCCAGTCCGACGCCACCGAAGATGAGTCCGACCGCCGCTGCGGCACCGACGACCATGCCGACGGCACCCCGCCGCCACCGAGAGGCGGCCTTGCGCTCCGCAGCTCCCGCGATCGGCGTCGGGGTGGCGGGAGACGAGGTCGTCTCCGGCGCGACGTCGGCCTCAGGGGTCGTCGTCGCTTCGACCCGCGGGATGGTCGGGATCGCATCGTCTTGCACGACCGGGGTCGTGACCGGGGCGTCCACGGGGAGCTGCGGCAGGGTCTGGATCGCCGCCATGAGGGAGTTCTTGAGCGCGGCCGACGGCTGCACCGGTGGTGCTGCGAGGTCGAGCATGGCTACGGTCTCCTCGAATACCGCCGCTTCCTCGCGGACGGACTCGTGTTCGGCGCGCAGGCGGTCGAACCGCTCCTGCTCGCGCGGGGTCAGGGTGTGCAGCGCATTGCCGGCTGCCAGGTCTGCTGCATCGTCTCGCTCGGTCATGTACGCACCCCCAACTCGTCTCGAAGTCTGATCATTCCGTCCCGCAACCTGGTCTTGACCGTACCGATCGGTACGCCGAGCAGGTTCGAGATCTCGCTGTGACTGTAACCGCCGTAGTACGCGAGCGTCACCGCTTCGCGCTGCAGCTCGCTCAACCGCACGAACGCGCGCTTGACCCGCTCATGTTCGATGCGGATCTCGACCGTCTCCTGCACGTCGTCGACACGCTCGTCGAAGTCGCGGATACCGATCTTGAGGTCGCGGTCGCGGCCGGCCTGCGAGGCACGGACGCGGTCGATCGCCCGACGGTGGGCCATGGTGAGCACCCAGGTCGTCGCGGTGCCCTTGCCCGCCTCGAACTTCGTGGCGTTCTGCCAGACCTCGAGGAACACCTCCTGGGTGACCTCCTCGGACTGGGCGTGGTCGACGAGCACCCGTTTGACGAGTCCGAGGACCCGAGGAGCGATGTGGTCGTACAACTCACTGAAGGCGACCTGGTCGCCACTGGCGACGCGGACGAGCAGTGCGTCGAGGACGTTCGCCAAGGACGGCTGCGGTGCAGCGTCGGCTTCCGGTCCCGTGGTCACAAGTCTTAGCTTCTCACGGACACCGACGGTTTGCGCGACGCCCGCCCGAGGACGGGTCTGCGTGTACAGTGCGGTGGTCATGCACGTAGTTCGGCGCGGGGCCGGGATCCGATTGGAGCAATCGGCACGACGCACCACCCCAGTTCCGGTGTCATCACGGAGCCAGGGTCCCGGGGACGAGCCCGAGGGGAAGAAGTGCCAGGCCGCAGGAACGCCTCTCGGCGCAAGGCCGCTCGAAGCGGCGATTTTTGGAGCCCGGGGTTACTGCGGCCCGGCTGAATCAGTGTAGCAAGCGATCGCCTGTGTGTATTCCCAGGTGCAGGAGCTTGACCCGACGCTGAGGTTCAGTCAAGCGAGTCGGTGCGCCAGAGGCGGGCGCACCCGGCGAGTTCCTCGGCGATGGTGCCGAACCGGGCGGCCTTCGTCGTGAGCCGCGCGGCGTCGGCCGGATCGACCGCGTCGCGGTCGTCCGCCAGCGAGGAGCATCCGACGGCGTTGATGCGGCAGAAGGACGCCGCCCGCTCGAGCGCGATCGCGAAGTCGCCGGTGTAGAGGCCACGGAGGATCTGGTCGGCGAGCACGATGATCTCCTCCGGACCGGTGGGCTCGGCAGCACCGGCGATGACCGGGTCCACCGTCGTGATGAGTTCGGTCCCCCGCTGGAAGCTGTAGCTCGTGGCGACCGGGTCCTGACGGATGAGGAGGCGCAACAGGTAGATCCGCCAGAGCGCTCCGGGCAGACTCCTCGGACTCGCATGTGACCAGAGTTCGGCGATGGCGTCGATCCCGTGCTCGTCCGTGTAGGTGACGAGGCGGTCGACCACCGCGGGATCGGGGTCCGCCCGCACGCGGGTGAGCAGCGCGACCGCGGTCTCGTGGGTGATCCTCGACACCGCCTCGGGGTCGAGGCCGCCCTGGATGGCCTCGAGCATCGACGGCGGTAGCTTCGTCGGACGGTGGAATCCCTCGGTCATGCGTCCTCCTCCCGTGCGCCACGCTCCGCGCACCCGACCACGGTACCCGCCTCGAGCGGGCGCGGCTCCCCGAGACGATCACGCGACGCGTCAACGTCGCGCGCCCGGATCTCGTAGAGTAGAACCCGTATGGGCCTGTAGCTCAGTTGGCAGAGCATCGGACTTTTAATCCGCGGGTCGTGGGTTCGAGCCCCACCGGGCCCACCAGCGCGACACCATTCGTCCGCCGCAGCACCGTCGGCCTGAGGACCGCCGCCCCTCAGCGGGCGAGGAGCTCAGGAAGGCCGGTCACCGTCGCCTCGTCGGCGAGGCTCGCCTCGACCGAGACGAAGGCCAGAACCGCCACCGCGACACCGAGCCTCGCCGCAGCCTCCAGCTTGTGGTGACCGTCGAGCACGACGTGCACGAGCCCTGTGTGGGCCTCGACGCTGTCGGACGGCTGCGTCCGGTCGACGACGGAGACGGCGAGCACGGTCGCCGCTCCCCCGGCGCGGAACGCGGTCTCGTAAGCGTCCACGCGGGCTCGATCGTTCCGGCTCGGCGGCAGCATCGGCACGAGGAACTCGAACAGGGTCTCGTGATCGCCGATCGTCCGGGTCGAGCCGCGGTAGTACTCGGTCGCCGGGTCCTCCGGCGCACCCAGGTTCGGATCGATCCCGCGGTGCACCACCTGTTCGTGTGAGAAGTAGTCGAGGTCGCCGCCCGGAGCGACGAGGACCGGCTCGACGGACAGCAGGAGCGGGAGGTAGGTCCCGGCAGGGAGGAACGTCGACACGAGCTCGCGCAACGACAGGTCGTCGATCGCCGGCACGTGCTCGTCGAGGTGGTGGTGCAGCGTTGCCTCGGCGAGCGCCCGGGCGCCCGCGTCCAGTCGACGGAAGAGCAGCGCACAGGTGCCGCAGGGGAAGCTCAGCTCGAACGCCGGTATGCCGTCGACGATGAGGTGACGTCCGCCCGGCTCACGGGGGCCGGAGAACCGCAGCGGGGCGTCCACCGTTCCGAGTCGGACCGGTGGAGCGTGATCGATCAGCTCGGTACGAGGTCTGATCGGCCCTTCGGTCATCGGGCTACTTCCGGACGGCCGGCATGATGACGCCGTCGATCACCGACACGAGGAAGTCCCGCGTGACCGGCTCTCGCAACATCAGCACCCGGTAGCTGACCATCGCCTGACTGATGAGCGACAGCGTCTCGACGTCCGCGTCCTCACGGATCTCCCCGCGGTCGATCGCGCGCCGCAACAGGAACCGGTTGACGGCCATGCGCGGCTCCACGATGGCGGAGTGCACGGACTCGGTGAGCTCTGGAGCGTCCGAGATCATCGACATGACCCCGGCGAAGACGCGCATCTTGCGTTCACCGTCGGCGATGGACGGCGCCTTGATGAGCGCGACGAGGTCGCCCCGGAGCGAGCCGGTGTCGGGCAGCTTCGAGAAGTCCGGATCGATCTGCTTCATGCATGCGACGGCGTCGATCACGAGTTCGGACTTGGACGCCCAGCGCCGGTACAGCGTCGCCTTGCCCGCTTTGGCGCGGGACGCGACCATGTCGACCGTCATCCCGGCGTAGCCCGTCTCGGCCAGGACGTCGAGTGCCGCCTCGAGGATCTCGGCGTCGCGGGAGTGGTCACGCTTGCGTCCGAGCTTCGGGGCGTCTGGCGGAGTCTCGAGCTGCGTCATCGCGGCTCACCTCCCTTTCGTCTCGAGGAACAGCATAGTTCAGGAACTCACCCGTTCTGGAACTTACCGGTTCCGAAACTGTACGGTTCCGTATATGCTCCTCAGCATGACCTCGACTCTCACCGCCGGAACCCCGGCCGTCTCCTCACGTCGCTGGTGGACGCTCGTCACCGTCGGCCTCGCGCAACTCATGGTCGTGCTCGACGCCACGGTCGTGAACATCGCGATGCCCGCAGCCCAAGCCGACCTCGGCTTCTCGGACGGCGACCGCCAGTGGATCGTCACCGCCTACTCGCTCGCCTTCGGCAGCCTCCTGCTGCTCGGTGGACGCCTCTCCGACCTCATGGGCCGCAAGCGGGCCTTCATCATCGGACTCATCGGCTTCGCGATCGCCTCGGCGCTCGGCGGCGCCGCCGACTCGTTCGGGATGCTCGTCGCCGCACGGGCACTCCAGGGCGTCTTCGCCGCACTCCTCGCCCCGACCGCACTCGCCATGCTCACCACCACCTTCACGATCCCGAAGGAACGCGCCAGGGCCTTCGGCGTCTTCGGCGCGATCGCCGGTGCGGGTGGCGCCGTCGGACTCCTCCTCGGCGGGTTCCTGACCGAACAGTTCGACTGGCGTTGGAACCTCTCCATCAACGTGTTCATCGCCGTGATCGCGATCGTCGGCGCCGTCGTCTTCATCACCACGCCGAAGGCGACCGGTCCGCGTCCGAAGCTCGACGTCCCCGGCACCGTGCTCGTCTCAGGTGCGCTGTTCAGCCTGGTGTACGGCTTCGCGAACGCGGAGACCGACGGCTGGGACTCGCCACTCAGCTGGGGGTTCCTCACCGCTGCCGGCGTGCTGCTCATCGCCTTCGTCCTCTGGCAGCGACGAGCCGCACACCCGCTCCTCCCCCTGTCCATTGTCCTCGACCGCAACCGCGGAGCGGCGTTCATCTCGGTGATGATCGCCGGAGCAGGGATGTTCGGCATCTTCCTGTTCGTCACGTACTACCTGCAGGCCTCGCTCGGGTACTCACCGCAGCAGACGGGCTTCGCCTTCCTGCCGATGATCGCCATGCTCGTGCTCGCAGCACAGCTCGGGACGAACCTCCTCGTCCCGCGCTTCGGGCCGAAGGTGATGGTGCCGTTCGGCATGACCCTCGGAGCGGTCGGGATGCTGCTGCTCACCAGACTCGACCTCGACAGCTCCTACGTGGGCGACGTCATGCCCGCGCTCATGGTGCTCGGCTTCGCGATGGGGTCGATCATGCCCGCCTCGATGCAGACCGCGACCCTCGGCGTGGATCGCGCGTTCGCCGGCGTCGCCTCGGCGACGGTCAACACGAGCCAGCAGGTGGGCGGCTCGATCGGTGTCGCCCTGCTCAACACCCTCGCGGCGAGCGCCGCGACGGCCTACGTCACGGACAACGCCCCACCGACGGCCGAGGTGCTCGCCCAGGCGGCCATCCACAGCTACCAGACGGCGTACTTCTGGGGTGCCGGCTTCTTCGCGGTCGGCGCGGTGACCGCGGCGCTGCTGTTCCGTCGTCGCAACCAGGGACTCGCCCTGCACCACGCCCCCGAGGCGTCGACGGAGCCGGTGCTCGCGCACTGAGCCGTCGTCGTAAGACCGTCGGCCGTCGCGCGAGCGCGCGGCGGCCGGCGGTGCCGGGGCGGGCGAGCGCGTGCCGACCGGTCAGGCGGGTTCGCGGAGGATGGAGGTCATCTTCTTGCCCTTCGCGACCTCGTCCACCAACTTGTCGAGCTGGCGGATCCGCTGCATGAGCGGATCCTCGATCTCCTCGACGCGGATGCCGCAGATGAGGCCCGTGATGAGCGAGGCGTTGGGGTGCATCGCCGGGGCTTCGGCGAAGAAGGTCTCCATGTCGGTTCCGTCGGCGACCACCCGCTCGATCCCGGCGGCGTCGTAGCCCGTGAGCCACGTGATGACCTGATCGACCTCGGCCTTCGTGTGCCCCTTCCGCTCCGCCTTCGCCACGTAGTGCGGGTAGATGCTGCCGAAGCTCGTCGTGAAGATGCGGTGTCCTGCCATAGCCGCCAGTCTCCCACCGGCAGTCACCTTGGGCCAGACCGCCCGCTCGATCCGTCGCGGGTCGTCCGCCGTCCGTCGCTGGTCGTCCGCCGCTCGGGGGACGCGTCGGGCCGGAGGGCCTGCCTACGCTGGCTGCATGACGGATCCCGGACAGCTCCCGCAGACGACTTCGCCGTCCTTCTCGACGGCGCCTCCCGCACAGGCGGACACGGTCGAGCCCCCGCGGCGGACGGCGACGTACGACCACGCCCTCCGAGCCGCGCCCGCCTGGTGGCGAGGTGCGCTCGCTCTCCTCCTGCTCGTGGTGGGTTTCCTCATCCTCTCCATCGCCTTCGGAAGCGTCGCCCTGATCATCGACGTCGCCACCGGGGCGTACACGCTCGACGACGTCGCGAACGGCCTGATGACGTTGACGCCGGTCACGATGCTCGCGAACAACCTGTCGCTCGCAGCACTCATCCCCGCGTCGATGCTCATCCAGTGGGCGATCTTCGGCGTTCGGCCACGGTGGCTGTCCTCGGTGGAGGGGCGGTTCCGTTGGCGCTGGTTCGGGCGGCTCGCCCTCATCATCATCCCGGTCTGGGTGGTGTACGTCGGAGCGTCGTTCCTGCTGTCCCCCTTGGAACCCGTCGTGGTCGACGGCACCATGATCGCCATGCTCGCCGTCGTCGTCCTCACGACACCGCTGCAGTCGGCCGGTGAGGAGTACGGTGCGCGCGGCCTCATCCAGCGCTCCGTCGGCTCCTGGTTCAGCCGCCCGATGACCGCCTTCGTCGTCGGCACGATCATCTCCGGCGCCGTCTTCGCCTCGGTGCACTTCGCGGGCGACCCGTGGCTCATCGCCTACTACTTCGTGTTCGGCGCCTCGATGTCCTTCGCCGCCCGAGGCACGGGCGGCCTGGAGGCGCCGGTGCTGATCCACGCGACGAACAACCTCCTCCTGCTCGTGCCCACGGCGCTGATGTCGCAGACCGACCAGGTCTTCGAGCGGGGCGATGGGGCCGGCGGACCGTTCATGCTCATCCCGATGGCGTTGTGCGTCGCCGCAGCCGTGGTGAGCACCTGGTGGGGCCGCAGGAACGGCGTCGTCGCGACCGCTCCGCTGCCGCCGAGCCGGGTGACGAAGCAGCACGGCACGCCGCCGACCGCGACGGCCGCTCCGATGGCTACGCCGACGGTGCGCCCGACGACGACGCAGGATCCGTCGGAGGCTCCACCGCGATGACCTGCCCGCCGGTCACGCGCACGAGCTCCTCGAACGTCGTGGGGAAGACCGTGTGCGCGTGGCCGGCCGCAGCCCAGACCTCCGGGTACGCGGCGAGCGCCTCGTCCACGTAGGTACGGATCGGCTCGGGGTGACCGACCGGCGCCACACCACCGATGACCTGGCCGGTCGCCGCCTTGACGACCTCGGCGTCGGCGCGCTTGAGCCGTCCGCCCAGACGCTCACCGAGCCAGGCCGTGTCGACCCGGTGCGCGCCGCTCGTCAGGATCAAGGTCGGTTCACCGTCGAGGGTGAACACGAGGGAGTTCGCGATGGCGCCGACCGCGACCCCGAGGGCCTCCGCTGCGAGGGCCGCCGTTCGAGCGGCGTCGTCGAGCCACGTGACCTCCCCCTGAGCGCCGCGATCCCGGAGCGTGCGCTCGACGATGGACACGGCCGGGTGCGTTCGATCACTCATGCGACCATGGTGCCGCATCGGGTCGTCCGTGCGCGAGGATCGGTGATCCGGAACCGCTCGGCGCGTCAGTCCCCGAGTGGCACCAGGGTGACCGGCAGCCCGGCCTCCCTGAGGCTCGCCACGATCTCGGGCGAGGCACCGTCGTCGGTCAACAGGGCGTCGAAGGCGTCGAGTCCGGCGATCCGGCCGAGCTGTCGCACCCCGAGCTTCGAAGCGTCGGCGACCACGACCACGCGTTCGGCCGCGCGGACCATCCTGGCCTTCACCTCGGCTTCGGGCAGGTTGACGTTGGTGACGCCATGCTCGGCGTCGACCCCGTTGCACCCGATGAAGGCGAAGTCGGCGTGCACCTGCCCGAGCAACGACCCGGCGAGGGGGTCGACGAGCGAATGCTGGAGTGGCCGCAGCGATCCGCCGGTCACGATCACCGAGAACCTCGGTATCTCCGACTCGAGCTCGAGGGCGATGGTCAGGCCGTTGGTGATCACGACGAGGTCGGAGAGGTCCCGTCGCGCCTTGAGTGCTCGGGCGAGGGCGAGACCGGTGCTGCCGACGTCGACGATCACGCTCTGTCCGGAGCGCACCATCGCCGCGGCGGCCTCACCGATGCGCTGCTTCGCGTGCGCCGAGGTCGCGGTCGCGAGTTCGATGGGCGACTCGACGGCTCCACGGCCCAACACCGGCATCGCGCCACCGTGCACACGGACGGCGTCGCCCTGGTCGACGAGGGTGTCGAGGTCGGTCCGTGCGGTCACCCGGGAGACACCGAAGTCCTCGGAGATGTCGGCCACGCGGACGAAACCGCGCTCGTCCAGGAGCTCACGGATGCGGTCGCGGCGCAGCGGCGCAGGCAGCTGGATCGGCTCATCGACGGACATGCTTGAATCTTCGCCGACTTGCCTATACTTTTCAAGACGAAACGTTGCACGTTTCCGTTCGACAACCCGTTCAGAGGATCCCCATGCCCCAACTCGACGACAGCTTCGTCATCGACCCGGCGATCGCGAGCAGCACCCAGCGCCTCGCCGACGGCCGCGAACTCATCTACTTCGACGACGTCGACACGACGTTGCCCGCGGAACGGCTGCCGGACACCCGCGACCTCGCGGCACGCCCCCCGACCGCGTCCATGCGCCAGGATCCGCTGACCGGCGAATGGATCTCGATCGCCGCGGCACGCCAGAACCGCGTGATGCTGCCGCCCGCCAACCTCGACCCGCTCGCCCCCGCGAGCCCGTCGAACCCCTCCGAGATCCCCGATCAGTACGACGTCGCGGTCTTCGAGAACAAGTCGCCGTCCTTCGGCCCGCTCCTCGAGGACGAGAACGCCCCCGTCGACCTCGCCGACCTCGCGACCATCGGCATCGGGCGGACCCGCACCTCGGTCGGCCGCTGCGAGGTCGTGAGCTTCAGCCCGTCGAGCACCGGCTCCTTCGGCTCCCTCTCCCGCACCCGTGCACGCACGGTGATCGAGGCCTGGGCGCGCCGCACGCACGCGCTGTCGCAGATCGACTCGATCCAGCAGGTGTTCCCGTTCGAGAACCGCGGTGAGCAGATCGGCGTCACCCTCCTCCACCCGCACGGCCAGATCTACTCCTACCCGTACGTGACGCCGCGTACCCAGCGGCTCATCGCAGCGAGCGAGGCGTACGGCCCCGGCCTCTTCGCCGACATCCTCGCGTCGGAGCAGGCCGACGAGCGCGTCGTCCTCGCGGGCGAGCACTGGACGGCCTTCGTCCCCTTCGCCGCCCGCTGGCCCGTCGAGGTGCACCTCATGCCGCACCGGCACGTCCCGGACTTCGCCGCCACCTCCCTCGCGGAGCGCGACGAACTCGCCGTCCTCTACCTGCGGCTGCTCCGCGGCGTCGACGCCCTCTACGACACCCCGACCCCGTACATCGCCGCCTGGCATCAGGCACCCACGCGCGTCCACCGCGACGAGCTCCGACTCCACCTGCAGCTCACCTCGCCGCGCCGTGGCGCCGACCGCCTGAAGTACCTGGCCGGCTCCGAAGCCGCCATGGGTGCGTGGATCGGCGACGTGCCTCCCGAGTCCACCGCCACCGCCCTGCGCGCCGCGATCGCCGCAGCCGACGAGGAGAACCCCGTATGACCGACCTCCAGCAGACCGCCACGAGCGGATTCGAGCGCACCTTCGGCAGCGAACCGAACGGCCTCTGGTCGGCGCCCGGCCGGGTGAACATCATCGGCGAGCACACCGACTACAACGACGGCTTCGTGTTCCCGATGGCGATCGACCGCCGCACGGTCGCGGCCGTCCGCCGACGCGACGACGACCGCATCAGGGTGTCCAGCAGCTTCTCGCCCGAGGTCGTCGAGGCCTCCCTGCGCACGCTCGACCCCGACGCGCTGCAGGGCTGGTCGGCCTACCCGCTCGGCGTCGTGTGGGCGCTCGGGCAGTTCGGCGCGCCCCTTGCGGAGTTGTCCGGCGTCGACATCTACCTCGACTCCGACGTCCCGGTCGGAGCGGGCCTCTCCTCCTCCGCGGCGATCGAAGCGTCGGTCGCCGTCGCCCTCGACGAGATCTGGCACCTGGACCACGACCGCAAGACGCTCGCGAAGATCTGTCAGCTCGCGGAGAACCGCGCCGTCGGAGCACCGACGGGCATCATGGACCAGTCGGCGTCCCTGCTCGGTCGTCCGGACTGCGGGGTCTTCCTCGACTGCCGCTCGCTCGAGACCGACGTCATCCCCCTCGGCTTCGACGAACACGACCTCGAACTGCTGGTCATCGACACGCGCGTGGAGCACGCCCACGTCTCCGGCGGCTACGCGGCGCGACGGGCGTCCTGCGAGGCCGGAGCGGCGGCCCTCGGCGCCGACTCGCTCCGCGACGTCACGGTCGGCGACCTCGATCGAGCCCGCGAGCTCCTCGACGACGAGACGTTCCGCCGCGTCCGCCACGTCGTCACCGAGAACCAGCGCGTGCTCGACACCGTCCGCACACTGCGCGAGCACGGTCCGACCGCGATCGGCGAGCTGCTCGTCGCCTCGCACGCCTCCATGCGCGACGACTTCGAGATCTCGGTCCCCGAGCTCGACCTCGCCGTCGAGACGGCCATGGCGGCCGGCGCGATCGGTTCGCGGATGACGGGTGGCGGCTTCGGCGGCGCGGCGATCGCGCTCGTCCCGGTGGCGCTCGCTGCGACCGTGTCCGAGGCGGTCTCGGCCGCGTTCGCCGAGGCGTCGTTCACGGCCCCGACGATCTTCGCCGTGCGACCCGCGGCCGGCGCGACCCGCGAGGTCTGAGCCCCGACGACGACGGCCCGGTCCCACCAGCGCGAGCTGACGGGACCGGGCCGTTCCAATGCGGAGCGCTACTCGGCGGGCGTCGCCATGCGGACCACGTTCGCGAGGAGACCCACGCGGGTCATCGGTCCGACCCCGCCGGGGTTCGGGCTCATCCACGAGGCGACCTCGGCGACGTCCGGTGCGACGTCGCCGACGACGCGGGACTTGCCCGTCTCCGGGTCGGTCTCGCGGCTCACGCCGACGTCGAGGACGATGACGCCCGGCTTGACGGCGTCGCGCGTGACGATGCCGGGGACACCGGCTGCCGCGACGATGACGTCGGCCGTGCGCAGGATGTCGTCGAGACCGACGGTGCCGGTGTGGGTCAACGTCACGGTGGCGTTGACGTCACGGCGCGTCAGCAGCGGGCCGATGGCCCGACCGACGGTGACCCCGCGGCCCACGACGACCACGTGCTTCCCCGCCCAGCTGAGCCCGTGTCGCTCGACCAGCTCGACGACACCCTTCGGCGTGCACGGCAGCGGGGTGTGGATCGGCCGGTTGACGTTGAGCACGAGCCGCCCGAGGTTCGTCGGGTGGAGCCCGTCGGCGTCCTTCTCGGGATCGATGCGCTCGAGGATCGCATCGGTGTCGATGTGCTTCGGCAACGGCAGCTGCACGATGTAGCCCGTGCAGCTCTCGTCGGCGTTGAGCTCGTCGATGACGGCCTCGAGCTCCTCCTGGGACACCGTCTCCGGCAGGTCGCGACGGATGGACTCCATGCCCACCTCGGCGCAGTCGCGGTGCTTCCCGGCGACATACCACTGCGAACCCGGGTCGGAACCGACGAGGACGGTTCCGAGGCCGACCGAGATGCCGCGCTCCTTGAGCGCGGCCACCTCGATCGCGATCTCGGACTTGATGACGGAGGCCGTGGCCTTGCCGTCGAGGATCTGTGCGGTCATGCTCCGGGGCCCTACTGCTGGAGGCCGGCGTAGAGCGGGAAACGCTCGGCGAGCGCCGTGACGCGCTCGCGGAGCGCACCGGACTCGGCACCGTTGCGGAGCGCGAGGGCGATGATGTCGGCGACCTCGGCGAACTCGGCGTCGCCGAAGCCACGCGTCGCGAGCGCCGGCGTGCCGATCCGGAGCCCCGAGGTGACCATCGGCGGCCGCGGGTCGAACGGCACCGAGTTGCGGTTGACCGTGATGCCGACCTCGTGGAGGAGGTCTTCGGCCTGCTGCCCGTCGAGTTCCGAGGTCCGGAGGTCGGCGAGCACCATGTGCACGTCGGTGCCACCGGTGAGGACGTCGATGCCGGCGGCCTTCGACGCGTCGGTGGTGAGCGCCTCGGCGAGGAGCTTGGCGCCACGGAGCGTGCGCTCCTGACGGTCCTTGAACTCGGCCGTCGCGGCGAGCTTGAACGCCGTGGCCTTCGCGGCGATGACGTGCATGAGCGGCCCACCCTGCTGGCCGGGGAACACGTTCGAGTTGAGCTTCTTGGCGAGTTCCATGTCGCGGCTGACGATGAAGCCGGAGCGCGGTCCGCCGATCGTCTTGTGCACGGTCGAGGAGACGACGTCGGCGAACGGCACGGGCGAGGGGTGCACGCCTGCGGCGACGAGTCCGGCGAAGTGCGCCATGTCCACCCAGAGCTTCGCGCCGACCTCGTCGGCGATCGCACGGAAGGCGGCGAAGTCGAGCTGACGCGGGTAGGCGGACCACCCGGCGATGATGACCTGCGGCTTGTGCTCGAGCGCCTTGTCGCGCACGACGTCCATGTCGACGAGGAAGGTCTCGGGGTCGACGCCGTACGAGACGGCGTTGTAGAGCTTGCCCGAGAAGTTGAGCTTCATGCCGTGGGTGAGGTGGCCACCGTGGGCCAGCTCGAGCCCGAGGATGGTGTCGCCCGGGGTGGCGATGGCCGAGAGCACCGCGGCGTTCGCGGTCGCTCCCGAGTGGGGCTGGACGTTCGCGTACGCGGCACCGAAGAGGCTCTTGGCGCGCTCGATCGCGAGGGACTCGGCGATGTCGACGAACTCGCATCCGCCGTAGTACCGGCGGCCGGGGTAGCCCTCCGCGTACTTGTTCGTCAGCACGCTGCCCTGCGACTGCAGGACCGAGACGGGCACGAAGTTCTCGCTCGCGATCATCTCAAGGGTGTTGCGCTGGCGGCCGAGCTCCTGCTCGAGGACCGCGGCGATCTCGGGATCGACCTCGGAGAGTGGCGCGTTGAAGGTGTCGGACAAGACTGGCTCCCTTTTGTGACAGAACGGATGTCGGTGATGTGCCGTTTCGGCCCAGGCGTGCGGCCGAATCCGCCCTTGTCTTCAAGGTGCAGGGTCGCTCCCCGATGGTGAACCATCTGAGGCGGAGCGGGCTCCGTCTATACGCCAGTTGCGACTGCTAGCAGCATAGCAACGGGACGGCTGTCGCGCACCGTCCCGGACCGGGTCCCGACGCCGCTCCCGCACCCTCCGCACGGGCTGTGACAGGATGGTCCGAGCTGTGTTCATCGTCCGAACAAACCCGCTCGGACGGATCCGCACGCCCGCCGGCCAGCGAAGGAACCACCATGAGTCTGCTCCCCCGCCCCCGCTCGCAGCGCTCGGATCCGTCCGCCGAACCGTTCGTGCTCGAGTCGGGGACCAGGGTGATCACCAGCCCCGAAGCCGCCACGCCGGCCCGGCTGCTGGCCGAGGCGCTGCGGACGTCGACGGGGTACGCGATCCCGGTCGACACGGTCGCGGCGGACGAGCGCGGTGCGGATCACCTCGCGGCCGGCGGGTGTCCTGCGATCACCCTCAGCATCGACGAACGGCTCACTCCGACACCTGAGGCCTATCGACTGACGGTGACGGCGGAGGGCGTCGACCTGGTCGGTTCCGACGCGGCGGGCGTCCTCCATGCCACACAGACCCTCCGCCAGTTGCTCCCGCCCGCCACCTGGGCGCCGCAGGCCAGCGCGCAGGTGTGGGAAGTGGCCGCCGTCGTCGTCGACGATGCGCCGCGCTTCGCCTACCGCGGCGTCATGCTCGACGTCGCACGGCACTTCTTCACGGTCGCGCAGGTGCAGCGGTTCATCGACCAGCTGGCGAGTCTCAAGCTCAACCACCTGCACCTGCACCTCAGCGACGACCAGGGCTGGCGGCTCGAGATCGCCGGCTGGCCGAAGCTGACCGGCATCGGGGCGGCGACGGCCGTGGGCGGTGGCGAGGGCGGCTTCTACACCGCCGCGGACTACCGCGCCATCGTCGACTACGCCGCCGACCGCGCGATCACGATCGTCCCGGAGATCGACGTGCCCGGCCACACCAACGCGGCCCTCGCGGCCTACCCCGAGCTCAATGCGGACGGGGTCGCGCGCGAGCCCTACACCGGCACCGAGGTCGGCTTCTCGAGTCTCGCCATCCGTTCCGAGACCACGTACGCGTTCCTCGAGGACGTCTTCGGCCAGCTCGCGGCGCTCACACCGGGACCGTACCTCCACCTCGGCGGCGACGAGGCGCTCGCGACCCCGGAGGCCGACTTCCGCTGGTTCGCCCGACGGGTGTCCGAGCTGGTCGCCGCCACCGGCAAGACCGCCGTCGCCTGGCATGAGTTCGGCGCATCCGGCGAGCTCGCGCCGGGCACCGTCGGCCAGTACTGGAACTACGTCGCACCCGAACCGGGTCACGCCGAGCAGCTGCGGTCGTTCGTGCGACAGGGCGGGCGGGTGATCATGTCGCCGGCCGACGCCGCCTACCTCGACATGCAGTACCCCGACGACGACTCGGCCGGACTCACCTGGGCGGACGGCCCGACGAGTGTGGAACGCTCGGCGGCCTGGGAACCGACCGACGTCGTCGCGGGCGTCGGCGAGGAGGACATCCTCGGTGTGGAGGCGCCGCTCTGGACCGAGACCGTGGGCGACGTCGAGACACTGGAGTTCCTGGTGTTCCCGCGCATCGCCTCGATCGCCGAGATCGGTTGGTCCGAGCGTCGCGCCGCCGACTGGCCCGACTTCCGGGATCGTCTGGCGGAGATCGCCCGCGGCTGGTCGGCATCGGGGATCGCGTTCCACCGCTCGCCCGAGGTCGACTGGCTCAGCTGAACGGATCGGATGAACGGAAGGTGGCCGGGAGTGGCGCTCGCCCCCGAGCACCACTCCCGGCCGATCGACGGGTTCGCACGATGGCGCCCCCTCCCGTCGAGATCTGCAGCGGTTCGGGTCCGCCGCCCGATGCGCACCGGCCGCGGCACGCATCGTGGCCGTCCGAGGACGACCCGGCCGAGCCCCCGAGGTCGGGAACCCTGCCGTTCACCCTGAGAGAGCGACCCGGCAGCACTTCATGACGCGGGTTCCCGACCCGATCCGTGGATGAGGTCCGTCCGGGACGGTCGCACCGCCGCTCCCCCGTGCGAAGATGAGGATTCCGCGTCATGATCCCGCCCCACCCGACTCTCTCGGGCGGGCATGGTGCCCGGCAGTGCGCAGCATGCAGACGGAGGCATCATGAGCGTGGACCTGACCCCGGCGGTGCCGCTCGCCGAGCGCTCCGACGCGGAGCTGATCGACGGCACGCGCGCGGGCTCGCAGGACGCGTACGGCGAGCTGTGGCGCAGGCACGCGAACGCCGGGCGGACGGTCGCGCGGTCGATCACCTCGAGCCTCGACCCGGACGACCTCGTCTCGGAGTCGTTCGCCCGCATCTATCAGGCGGTCGGTCGCGGGAAGGGCCCGACGGGCGCGTTCCGCCCCTACCTGTTCACCACCATCCGGAACACCGCGGCAGCGTGGGGTCGCTCGCGCCGGGAGACCTCACTCGACACCCTCGACTCGTTCGAGGACCCCGACACGAACGAGGCCTCGTCGATGGAGGCCCTCGACCGCAGTCTGAGTGCTCGGGCGTTCCGGAGCCTGCCCACGCGCTGGCAGGAGGTCCTCTGGTACACGGAGATCGAGGGCATGACGCCCGCCGAAGTGGCGCCCTTGCTCGGCATGAAGCCCAACTCGGTGTCCGCGCTCGCCTACCGGGCTCGTGAGGGGTTGCGGGAGGCCTGGATCCAAGCGCACCTGCAGGCCGTCGACGACGACTCCGAGCACGCCTTCACCGTCAGCCGACTCGGCTCCTACGCGCGCGGCAACCTGAGCGCCCGCGACACGGCGAAGGTCGAAGCACACCTCGACGCGTGTCAGCGGTGCACGATCGTCGCCGCTGAGGCGAAGGACGTCGGGTCCCGCATGGCGCTCGTCCTCCTCCCCCTGGTGGCCGGGGCCGCCGGAGCTACCGGCTACCTGGCCTGGTTGCAGACGGACGGACCGGCGTCGACGGCGGTCGTCGCGATGCCGGCGACGGTCACGGGCGGGGCTGCCCTGACCGCGCACCTCGGTGGCCATGCCGCGTCCGGTGCCGCAGCCGGCGGATCCGGTGGGGCCGGGGTCGCCGCCGGGGGTACCGTCGGGGCGGCCACGGCCGCCGGCACGGCAGGCCTCTCGGGCGGACTCGTCGCGGCGATCGGAGTGGGGGTCGTCGCGGCCGTCACTGCCGCAGCCCTCGTCCTCAGCCCGCTCGTGTTCCCATCCGCCGACCCGGGCACCTCGGTGGCCGCCGGCGAGACCGTGGATCCGCCTGCTGCAGCACCGAACGCACCGTCGTCCACCGGCCCGACCACGCCGGCCACCCCGCTCCCCATGCCGCAGCCGACACCGGACCAGGATGAGACGACCGATCCGACGCCGACGCCCGTGCCGGCGATCCCGGCGACGCCACCGGCGACCACGCCGCCGACTGCTCCCCCGACCGGCTCCGTCGACCCGACCGACCCCGTCGACCCGACCGATCCCGTCGATCCGGTGGGCCACACCGAGCCCGTGCCGCCGACGATGCTCGCGGATTCCGGCGGAGGGTTCCTCTGGCCATCGTTCACCGGCACCGGAGCACCCGGCGCCACCATCGACATCCTGGAGGGTGACACGGTCCTCGCCTCGACGACCGTCGCGGCCTCGGAGACGCAACGGGCGACCGAGAGCGGCTGGTCGATCGGGCCGGTCGACCTCGGGCGCACCGGGACGTTCGTGCTGACCGTCCGACAGACCCTCGGCGACGTCGTGACCGTCGGGGCGGAGCCGGTCACGGTGACTGTGGCCGGTCCCGATGTCACGGGTCTCCTCGACCTCCGCGTGCTGCGTGTCCTCGAACTGGGGGCGTCGCTCGTCGTCGTCGGCGCTCCGAACGGCTCCATCGGCTACACCGTCGATGGTGGCGACGAGCAACGCGTCACGCTCGACGCCGCGGGTCGGGCGGTGCTCTCCGGAGACGCGGTCGCGATCGGGCTCCACGAGCTGAGCGTCTGGGGAGCCGACCCCGCCGATCCGTCCCGGCGAGGTCCGTCGGTCTCGGTCGACTACCTCTCGATCGCAGGACTCCTGACGACGGACGTCGCCCTCGCCCTGGACGCCGCTCCGCTGGACGCCGCCCAGCTGTCGGCCGTGGCAGCATCCGCCGCCGATCCCGCATCGCCGGCGACCCCGGTTCCGGCAGCGACCGATCCGGCACTCCCCGCTGC
The DNA here is from genome assembly GCF_001421315.1 of Plantibacter sp. Leaf1. Classification (NCBI taxonomy): domain Bacteria; kingdom Bacillati; phylum Actinomycetota; class Actinomycetes; order Micrococcales; family Microbacteriaceae; genus Plantibacter; species Plantibacter sp. Leaf1. Next base: position 1,132,636 of record NZ_LMJX01000002.1, read on the forward strand.
GCCCGACGCAGCGCCCACCGCAGAGACCACGGCGGATCCGGCAGCGACGGACACCACCGCGGCGCCTGGGGGAAGCACGGCTCAGGAGCCGACGGAGGCGACGCCGGGTCCGGAGGCCGCCCCGGCCGAGTCGGGCATCGCCGTCGAGCCGCCGTCGGACGACCCTCCCACAGCGACGGACACGCCGACCGCGCCCTGACGCCCGCGCCGGGTGATCAGACGGTGACGCGCTTGCGGGTGCGGAGCACGTCCGCGGCCAGGAGCGAGGTCGCGACCACCGCCAGCACGACGTAGACCCAGGGCAGCACGCCGAGTCCGACCTCGGCGAGGAGCAGTGCGCCGAGCGCGGATCCCCCACCGATACCCGTGTTGAACGCCGTCGTGTAGAACGCGTTCGCCGTGTCACGGATGCGCGGGCTCGCGGCATGCAGGAGTCGGGTCTGCATGAGCGGCGGCAACATCCCGAACGCCGTGCCCCAGAGGAAGAACGCGACGAGCGCGCCGGGCAGCCAGTCCGTCGAGAGGGTGAGGGCGCTCACCATGGCCGCTGACACCGTCAGCGCGACGAAGAGTCCTGTCGTCGCCCGCTTCGCGAAGACGCTGCCGGTGAGGATCAGGCCGATCGCACCCGCGACACCGTAGACGAGGAGGAGGAGACTCAGCTGGCCCGACGGGACACCCACCTCGCCGATGAGGAAGGGGGCGATGTAGGTGTAGAACGCGTAGTGTCCGGCCATGATCACGCCGACGGCGATGCACACGATCGCGACGGGGACGACGCTCGGATCGCGACCCGTGGCACCGGCGGAAGCCGCATGCGACTCCTCCCGTCCGACGGGCGGCAGTTTCCACCAGACCACGAGGGCACCGAGGAGCATCGCCACGGCCAGGACGCCGAATGCGAGCCGCCAACCGAGGGCGTGCCCGAGCGCCGTGCTGAGCGGGACGCCGAGGACGAAGGCGAGCGTGCCACCGGCGATCGTCACGGACACGGCCCGGGCGAGCTGCTCCTTGGGCACGAGGTGGCCCGCGTAGGCACCGACGACCGCCCAGAAGACGCCGTGGGCCAGTCCGCCGAGGACACGCGTCGCCACGAGGAGCTCGTAGTTCGGCGCCAGCGCGCCGAGGCCGGTGCTGACACCGAGGACGGCGATGACGGCGACGAGCAGCGCGTGCCGTGGGACGCGCTTGGTCAGATGGATGAGGGCGGCACTCGACAGCACGACCGTGAACGCGAACACGCTCACGAGGAGTCCGATCTGGGACTCGGTGACGCCGAGCGACGTGCTCATCTCCGGGAGGAGCCCGGTCGGGATCATCTCCCCGGTGACCGAGAGGAAGGTCCCGGCCGCGAGCGCGATCAATCCCACCCACGGGAACGGGGGCGAGGTCGGCTTGGTCGGTTCGGCGGGGCGCGCCGAGGAGGGAGGAGAGGAGGTCATCGGATCGCTCCAACGATGGCGTTCACCCGTCGGCCGACACGGCGGACGAGTTCGTCTACGCGCTGATGTGCGCGCCCAGGGCCGACCGACATCCGGCGACCGCGGACGAGTCTACCCGAGGCCGGGAATGCGACGGCCTCGGTCCGACGTTGCACGTGAGGTGAAGGTGACAGAGAGGCCGCACATGCGCATCGCAGAACTCGCTGAACGGACGGGCGTCCCGGCGTCCCGGCTCCACTCCTACGAGCAGGAGGGCCTGCTGGCCCCGGTGCGGGCCCCGCACGCGCTCGACGAGTACGGGCCGTCCGCGGTCGACCACGTGATCACGGTCGACAACCTGGTCGACGCGGGTCTCACGACCCGACTCGTCCGCGTGGTCCTCGACCTCGACGACACCCGTGCCTCGCGGCCTGTGGCGGACTGCTCACGGGCGACCGCCGAATCCCTCAGGACGCAGATCGCCTCGATCGACGACCGCATCGACTGCCTGCAGCGCAGCCGCGAGACCGTCCGGTCCTACCTGCGGCAGTCCTCGCACGCCGACCTCGTGGACGAGCGGTCCGTCCCGGCGGCCTGAGCCTCCCCCGGCCGGTACCCTGGGGCGGTGACGAACTCGACCGACCCCACCGCCGCGCCCGCCGCTCCGCACGAGCGCTCCGTCCACTGGGTCCTCTCCATCATCTGCGAGGACCGCCCGGGCATCGTGCACGCCATCAGCGGCGCGATCGTCGAGGCCGACGGGAACATCACCGAGAGCCAGCAGTTCTCGAGCGACGACACCGGGCGGTTCTTCATGCGCCTGCAGGTCGAAGCGGCGGTCACCAGGGACCGGTTCGAGGCGGCCATCGCCCCGGTCGTCGAGCGTTACGAGCTCGACTGGCGACTCGATGTGGTCGGGCGACCGCTGCGGACGCTCGTCCTGGCGTCGACGGCCGCGCACTGCGTCAACGACCTCCTGTTCCGCCAGCGCGCCGGCCAGCTCCCCGTCGAGATCCCGCTCGTCCTCAGCAACCACGGCTCGCTCCGCGACCTCGCCTCGTTCTACGGCGTGCCGTTCGAGTCGCTGCCCGTCACGGACGCCGCTTCCAAGGCGGCGTTCGAGGCCCGGGTCATCGCCGCGGTCGAGGAGTACGACATCGAGCTCGTCGTCCTCGCCCGGTACATGCAGATCCTCTCCCCCGAGCTGTGCGAACGCCTCGCCGGGCGCGCCATCAACATCCACCACTCGTTCCTCCCCGGGTTCAAGGGCGCGAACCCGTACAAGCAGGCGCACGCCCGCGGGGTCAAGCTCATCGGGGCGACCGCCCACTTCGTGACGAGCGACCTCGACGAGGGGCCGATCATCGAGCAGAACGTCGTCCGCGTGGACCACTCGCGTTCGCCGGCGGAACTCGTCGCGATCGGGCAGGACGAGGAGAGCCGCACCCTGACGCAGGCGGTGAAGTGGTTCGCCGAGGACCGCGTCCTGCTCGACGGGGCACGGACCATCATCTTCCGCTGAGGCGGGCCGGGACTCCCACCACGCGCCGTAGAATCGTGTGGTGTCTGAACGAACTCCCGCCGACGTGAAGATCGGCCCCACCGAGATCCTGCGCTTCTTCCTCGACCTCTTCGCCTTCTTCTCGCTCGGGTTCTGGGGCGTCGCGGTCTGGCCGTTCCCCCTCAACGTCGTCGTCGGCATCGCCGCACCGGTGGTTGCGATCATCCTGTGGGCGCTGTTCCTGTCGCCCCGCGCGGTCATCCGGATCGACCTCTACGGCCAAGCCGTCGTGGAACTCCTCATCTTCGCCGCGGCGGCCCTTGCGTGGCTGCACCTCGGGCAGCCGATCATCGCGGCGGTCTTCGCCATCGTCGCCGTCGCCAGCGGCGTCATCCGCGGACGGAAGCAGCTCGCATGACCGACCTCCTGATCCACTCGGCCACCAAGGTCGACGTCGACGGCCAGATCGACGCCTTCTGGTTGCACGCGGTCGACGGGGTCATCCGCGCGACCGGGTCCGGCGACGACTGGCGGTCGCTGTCCCTCGGCGCCGATGCCCTCGTGCACGATGCCGACGGGCACCATCTGACGCCCGGGTTCATCGACCTCCACGTGCACGGAGGTGGTGGGGCGTCGTTCGACGACGGTCGCGACGCCATCGAGCGCGCCCTCGCCGTCCACCGCGCGCACGGCACGACCCGATCGCTCATCAGCCTGGTGTCCAACCCGGTCGACGCCCTCGTCGCGAGTCTCGACGGCATCGCCGACCTCGTCGCCGCGGACCCCCTGGTGCTCGGCGCCCACCTCGAGGGGCCGTTCCTGTCCCCGGTCAAGAAGGGCGCACACGACCCCACCGCCCTCATCGACCCGAGCCCGGCCATCGTCGAGCGGCTCATCGATGCGAGCCGCGGCACCCTGCGCCAGATCACGATCGCCCCGGAGCTGCCGAACGCGCTCGAAGCGATCCAGGTGCTCGTCGAGGCCGGTGTCATCGTCGCCGTCGGGCACACGGACGCCGACGAGGCGCTGACGAAGACGGCCTTCGACCTCGGTGCACGTCTCGTCACCCACGTGTTCAACGCGATGAACGGGATCCACCACCGCGCGCCTGGGCCGATCATCGCCTCCTTCGCCGACGAGCGGGTGACGGTCGAACTCATCCTCGACGGTGAACACGTGCACCCCGACGTGGCCAAGCTCGCGTTCGAGCAGGCTCCAGGCCGCGTCGCCCTCATCACCGACGCGATGGCGGCGGCCGGGTCCTCCGACGGCCGCTACCTCCTCGGCGCCCTCGAGGTCCAGGTGACGGACGGCCTCGCGAGGCTCGTCGAAGGCGACTCGATCGCCGGCTCCACCCTGACCCTCGACCGCGCGCTCCGCCTGGCGATCGGAAGTGGGATCCCCGCCGCGGAGGCCGTCGGAGCCCTCACCAGCACCCCCGCCCGCGTCCTGGGCCTCGGCGAGCGCTTCGGACGCCTGGCCGTGGGATACGCCGCGGACGCGGTCCTCCTCGACCACCGCTGGTCGGTCCAGGCGGTCTGGGCCGACGGAACCGCCCTGCCGCGATGACCACGCCGAACGTCCTCGACGCCCTCCGCGACGCCCTCGGCGACGCGGTGTCGACGACGGATGCCGACCTCGCGGCGGCGCGAACCGACAAGTCCGGGCACGTGTCGGACGCCGCGCCCATCGCCGTGGTCTCCGCGCGGTCCATCGAGGACGTCCAGGCCGTCATGCGGATCGCGACGGCGACCGGGACACCGGTCGTGACCCGGGGCGCGGGCACGGGACTCGCCGGCGGCGCACTCGGCGGAGCGGGCGAGATCGTGCTGTCGACCCTCGGGATGACGCGGATCCACGAGATCAACGAACCCGACCTGCTCGCCGTGGTCGACCCCGGCGTGATCAACGGCGCCTTCAACGACCTCCTGCTCGCCCGTGGGCTCTGGTTCGCCCCCGACCCTGCGAGCCGGGCGATCTCGACCGTGGGCGGCAACATCGCCACCGGCGCCGGCGGCCTCCTGTGTGCGAAGTACGGGGTGACCCGGGACGCCGTCCTGGCGCTCAAGGTCGTCTTGGCCGACGGCCGACTCATCAGCGTCGGTCACCGGAGCATCAAGGGCGTGACCGGGCTCGACCTCACGAGCCTCATGGTCGGATCCGAGGGCGTCCTCGGCGTCATCGTCGAGGCGACCGTCCGCATCAGGCGGATCACCCCCGGTACCGTCGCGACGATCGCCGCGTACTTCCCGGACGTCGTCACCGCTGCCGGTGCCACGGCGGCCGTCACCGCGGCGGGCATCCAGCCGTCCATCATGGAACTGCTCGACCCCGTCGCACTCGTCGCCGTCCACCGGTACCTGCAGCTCCCGACGCCGAGCAGCGGCGAAGCGCACGTGGTCATCCAGACCGACGGACCGAGCGCCGAGCTCGAAGCAGCGGCCGTCCTCGAGGTGTTGCGTGCCGCCGGTGGCCGCGCCGAGATGTCGACCGACCACGCGACCGGCGAGCACCTGCTCGCCGTCCGTCGAGCCCTGCACCCCTCACTGGAGTGGTTCGGCACCCCGCTCATCGAAGACGTCTCCGTGCCCCGCAGCCAGCTGGCGGCGATGTTCGCCGAGATCGGCGACATCGAGCGCCGCTACGGGATCACCATCCCGACGGTCGCGCACGCCGGCGACGGCAACCTCCACCCGAACTTCGTCTTCGAGGGCACCGAGGTACCGGACCACATCTGGCAGGCGGCCGAGGAGCTGTTCACCGCCGCGCTCCGTCTCGGCGGGACGCTGACGGGTGAGCACGGGATCGGACTGCTCAAGAAACGCTGGCTGGGCGACGAACTCGGCGCCGATCAGCTCGGACTCCAGCACGGGATCAAGCGGCTCTTCGATCCGCAGAACCTGTTGAACCCCGGCAAGGTGTTCTGAGCGTCAGCCCTTCGACAGGCCCAGGGACCACCCTTCGACAGGCTCAGGGACCACGACAGGCCCAGGGTCCGGAGATGTCCGTTCCCTGAGCCTGTCGACGGGTTGCCCGGCTAGGAGAGCGTCGCCTGCCGAGCGGTGACCTGCGCGAGCACCGCCGGAGCCAGCGGGTGCTCGGGCGCGAGCCCCGTGACCTCCTCGACGAACGCCTCGGCAGCCAGGTCGTGCAGCTTGGCCTGCAGCTCGACGCTCTGCTCGTCGTCACTCACGTCGAACTCCAGTGCAGCTCCGATGGCAGCGACGAGGGCATCGTGACCCATCCCGCGCTCGGCGAGCTCGGCGGCGGGTCCGATGAACCGCTCGGTCCGGCTCAGCTTGCGCAGCGGCTGGCGACCGACGCGCTCGACGGTGTCGGGCAGGTGCACATTGGCGAACCGACGCAGGATCGTCTCGCGGTACTCGCGCTGCGCGTCGACATCGAGGCCGTGCTTCGCCACGAGCAGGGCGGAGGTCTCCTCGAGCACCGCACCGACGGCCGCCGCGATGGACGGCTCGGCGAGCGCCTCGGCGATCGTCCCGATACCGGCACGCGCGCCGAAGTAGGCGACGGAGGCGTGACCGGTGTTCACCGTGAACAGCTTGCGCTCGATGTACGGGGCCAGCTCCTCGACGAAGTGCGCGCCGGGGATCGACGGGAGGGAACCGTTGAAGGCCGGGGTCTCGATGGCCCACTCGTAGAAGGTCTCGACGGTGACGTCGATGCCCTGCCCGGCGGGCTGGCCGGGGACGATGCGGTCGACGGCCGTGTTCGCGAACACGGCACGGCCCGCCAGCGACTCCCAGGCGGTGTCGCCGACTGCCCGCCGCACCTCTGCGGCGAGCAGGTCGGTCGCGTTGATGGCGTTCTCGCAGGCCATGACGGCCAGCGGTGCCGCGTCCGACGGACGGGCGGCGATGCCGCGGGCGATGACCGGCGCGACGAACCGCAGGATGGTCGGGCCGACGGCGGTGGTCACCACGTCGGCGGCGGCGATCTCCGCGACGAGTGCCTCCTCGTCGGTCGCGCTGTTGATGGCGCGGAACCCGGTGACGACCGTGTCCTTCGCGCCGTCGCCCACCTCGTGGACCGTGTAGCTGTCGGCCGCGGCGATGGCCCCGATGAGCTCCGCGTTGACGTCCGCGAAGACCACCTCGTAGCCGCCCTCGTGGAGGAGGAGGCCGACGAACCCGCGTCCGATGTTCCCGGCGCCGAAGTGGACGGCCCGCATCACTCGTTGACCTCGCTCAGGAGTGCGTAGAGCTCCTCCGCGGTCTCAGCGGCGAGCAGCTTGGCGACCTCGTCGTCCTCGGAGAAGATGATGGCGATCTTGGAGAGGATCTCCATGTGGCCACCGTCCTTGCCGGCGATGCCGACGACGAAGCGCACCTCTTCGCCGTCCCAGTCGATGGGGGTCTCGTAGCGGGTGAAGGAGAGGGCGGAATCGCGGACCGCCTCCTTCGCGTCGTTCGTGCCGTGCGGGATCGCGAGGAGGTTGCCCATGTAGGTCGACACCGACTGCTCACGCGCGAGCATGGCCTCGAAGTACTCGTCGGTGACCGCTCCCGCCGCCTCGAGGGCGTCGGCCGCGCGTCGGATGGCCTCCTCCTGCGTCACCGTCCCGGTGACGATGGTGATGCGGTCCTGGGTCAGTACCTGCGACATGGCTTCCTCTGCATTCCTCGTGGAGGGCTCCGCCTGAGCGGCAGGGAGCCCGGTGAAGGGTGGTGGGTGTGGCCCGGGGTGCACGCCCTTCGCGCGCACCCCGGGATCGTTCCGTTGCTAGTGTGCTCCCTCTCCGCGGAGCAACTCCACCACCTCGTCGTACTTCGGGGAGTTCATGAAGTTGTCCACCGACATGTGGACGGCGCTCGGCGTCTTCTCCTTCGCGCGATCCGTGAGCTCCCGCTGGGTGATCACGAGGTCGACGTCGTCGGCGAGGTTCGCGATCGCCTTGTTCGTGACGGTGATCTCGTCGATGCCGGCCTTCTTGATCTTGTTGCGGAGCACCGAGGCGCCCATGGCACTGGACCCCATACCGGCGTCGCACGCGAAGACGATGTTGCGGATCGGACCACGCTCGAGGGTGGTGACGACGCCCTCGTCGACGACGTCGGCACCGGCGGCGGCGCTCCCGGCCGAGAGGTTGCCGAGCACGCTGGACTTCTTGCCCTTCGCGGCCTCGGTGGCTGCGACGGCGGCCGAGAGGTCACCGGCGTTCTCGTTCTCCAGGTCGCGCTTGCGGCTCGCCCGGAGGATGATCGCGGAGATCGCGAACGACACGGCTGCCGCGACGATGACCGAGAGGATCACGCCGATGTAGCTGTCGGGAGCCGTCTGGATGAGCACGGCGATGATGCTGCCCGGCGAGGCCGGGGCACGCAGACCCGTGTTGAACGCGACGTTCGTCGCCACACCGGCCATACCGCCACCGATCGCCGCGAAGACGAGCATCGGCTTCATGAGCACGTACGGGAAGTAGATCTCGTGGATGCCGCCGAAGAACTGGATGATGACCGCGCCGGGAGCCGAGGCCTTCGCGAGACCGATGCCGAAGAAGCAGAAGGCGAGCAGGATGCCGAGGCCCGGGCCGGGGTTCGCCTCGAGGAGGAACAGGACCGACTTGCCGGTCTCCTCGGACTGCTGGACGCCGAGCGGGGTCAGCACACCGTGGTTGATCGCGTTGTTCAGGAAGAGGATCTTGCCGGGCTCGATGAAGATGCTCGCGATCGGCAGGAGCGAGTTGGCGACGAGCCAGTCGACGACGCCCTCGAGGAAGCTGCTGAGCGCGGTGACGATCGGCGCGATGCCGTAGAACCCGCCGATGGCGAGGAGCGCGCCGAGGATACCGGCGGAGAAGTTGTTCACGAGCATCTCGAAGCCGGCCTTGATCTTGCCGTCCCAGAGGCGGTCCGCCTGCTTCATGAGCCATGCGGCGAGCGGGCCCATGATCATCGCGCCGATGAACATCGGGATCGCGCTGCCGACGATGACGCCCATGGTCGCGATGGAGGCGACGACGCCACCACGCTCACCGTAGATCATCCGGCCACCGGTGTTCGCGATGAGCAACGGGAGCAGGTAGGTGATCATCGGGCTGACGAGGCCGACGTACTGCGGGAAGGTCGTGCCGTCGTCGGCCTGCGCGAGTGCCGTCGCGGCACCCTGCCACCCGATGACGTCGGCGTTGCCGAAGCCGCCGAGCACGCCGTTCGGGAGCCAGCCGGTGGCGATGAAGAACGCGGTGATGAGGCCCCAGGCGATGAAGGCCGCGATGTTCGGCATGACCATGCCGGAGAGGAAGGTGCCGAATCGCTGAACGCCGACTCGTGCACCTCCCGGCTTCTTGGGAGTAGACGTCGTTGTCATGATGATGTTGCCTCTTTCATTTCGGGAGTGGTCGCGGCGGTGGCCGCTGCCCTGGCCTCGGCGGCGCCGTCGGTGGCCAGTGCTGCTGCTGCGATGCGTCGGGCGTCGTCGAGCGTGTACTGCTGGAGGGAGTGCCGGACGTCGGCGAGCGCCGACGGCGACATGGACAGGGTGGTGGCGCCGAGTCCGACGAGGACGACGGCGAGGAGCGGGTCGGCGGCTGCTTCGCCACAGATGCCGACGGGCTTGCCGTGATGCCGGCCGGCTTCGCCGACGAGCTGCACGAGACGGAGGACCGCCGGGTGCCACGGGTCCTGAAACGCACCGACGGAGCCGAGCAGGCGGTCCGCGGCGAGGGTGTACTGCGTGAGGTCGTTCGTCCCGATCGACGCGAACCCGGCATGGGCGAGGACGCGGTCGGCGAGGAGTGCACTCGACGGCACCTCCACCATGACGCCCGGCGTCTTGAGGCCGTACTCGGCGGCGATCGCCATGAAGTACTTCGTCTCCTCGACGGTCGACACCATCGGCGCCATGACCCAGAGGTCCGCGTCGGTCGCCGCGTCAGCCTGGGCGAGTGCGGTGAGCTGCTCGCGCAGGATGTCCTCGCTCGCCCGGAGCGCGCGGAGTCCGCGGAGCCCGAGCGCCGGGTTGTCCTCGTGCGCGTCGTTCAGGAACGCCAGCGGCTTGTCGGCACCGGCGTCGAGCACCCGGACGACGACCTTCTTGCCGGGGAAGGCGCGCAGCAGCTTCTCGTAGTGTGCACGCTGCTGTTCGACGGTCGGCGCGAGCGCCTGGTCGAGGAAGAGGAACTCGGTCCGGAAGAGGCCGACGCCCTCGGCACCGAGCTCCGCTGCGGCGTCGGCGTGTTCGGCCGACCCGAGGTTCGCGAGGAGCGGCACGGAAGTGCCGTCGGCGAGCGCGCCGGGGATGGCCGGGGCGTTGACCAGGGCGAGCCGGTCGGCGATGCGCTGCTCCGTCTCGGCCACCAACTCGGGCGTGGGGTCGACGGTGACCGCGCCGGTCGCCGCGTCGACGACGAGCGTCGTGCCGTCGGTGAGGTCTGCGGCGCCGACGACGCCCACGATGGCGACGATCGACTTCTCGCGGGCGAGGATCGCCGTGTGCGAGGTCGGGCCTCCGTCGCTCGTGACGAGTCCGAGCACCAGGTCGAGGTCGAGCAGGGCGGTGTCGGCCGGCGCGAGGTCGCGGGCGACGAGGATGAAGGGGTGACCGGGCGAGGGGACGCCGGGCGCCGGAACCCCCATGAGGTCCGCGATGACCCGCTGCGACACGTCGTCGAGGTCGGCGGCGCGCTCGCCGAGGTACCCGCCCATCGCCGCGAGCTGGTCGCGGAACGACGCGAACGCGGCGTAGACGGCCCATTCCGCGGTCTTGCCGTCGGCCAGGCGGGTGGCGATCTCCTCGGCCAGCGTCGGGTCCTCGGCCATCATGGCCTGCGCCTCGAGCACGTCGCGTGCGGCACCACCGGCGGCTGCACCGCGGGCTTCGAGCTCGCGGGCGACGGCGGCGAGGGAGGTGTTCGCGCGCTCGGTCTCGGTCGCGAGGTCGAGGGTGCTGGCGACGTCCGCCGGCGCCGGGAGCGGATCGGCCATCCGGGCGATCGGGCCGACGGCGACCCCCTGGCCGATGCCGATGCCCTGGAGCGCGCCCACCGGACTACTGCTCGTCATGGTCGGTCACCAGGAGCTCGGAGAGGGTGTCGAGGGTGCCCTCGGCTGCTGCGCCTTCGCCCTCGACGGACAGGGTCACGTAGTCGCCGTGTTCGACGGCGAGGGCGATGACGCCGAGGATGCTCGCCGCGTTGACGGCCTTGCCACTGCCCTTGGCGATGGTCACCGGGACCCCGGATTCCTTCGCAGCCTGCGTGAACAGCTTCGCGGGCCTGGCGTGCAGGCCGTGCGACGAGCCGATGCGGACGGTTCGAGTTGCCATGGGGGTTACCTCCTGGTTGGTGACTGGATCGAGAGGACGAGTTCGAGGGCTCTGGCGCCGCCTTCGACGCCGAAGACGTCGCCGGGGAGGACGGCCACGGCGGTGCCGAGTGGCTCGGCCACGGCGCGGAGCGCGGGCTCATGATCGGCGAGGTGGGCTCCGACGAGCAGGACGTCGACACCGTCGAGGGTGAGCGTGCCGGTGAGCACCTGGGATTCGGCGCCGGCCTCGACCGAGACGTCGAGGGACTGGTCGGCTGCGGCACGTCGGAGGCGTTGCGCCATGAACGTGCTCGACGCACCCGCGCCACAAATCACCAGGATCTTCATCGAACCTTCTCCAGAACCGCCGATTGCCTACCGAACCATCATTCCCTCGGGCGGGTCGCCGCTCCACCAGAAGCTCTTCCGGCGGGGCGGAAAGGTCCTCGAACGCGCGGAAGCGCGTCGGATGATGGTTGACTCGGTGAAGCGGTTCGCCCGGACCGCGCGAGGACCGTCCGCCGGAGAGGGGCATCGTGGCACGCGAGAAACACGACCGCATGCTCGGCTACCTCGCAGGCCGCGACGGCTGGACGACGGCGACCGAGGTCGCCGAGGTCCTCGGTGTCACCCCACGCAGCGTGCGCAGCTACGTGACGGCGGTCAACACCCGCACCGCACCACACGACGTCGTCGAGTCGGGTCCGAACGGCTACCGGCTGAACGCGGACGGGTACGCCGTGTACCGCCGGCGAGCGGCGTCGGCCTTCGAGTCTGAGACGCCTCGGGACCGACTGTACGGTCTCGTCCGCCTCCTCATCAGCGCGCCGACCGGCATCGACGTGCACGAGACGGCGCAGCGCCTGCACGTCAGCGAGTCGACCGTCGAGGGTGATCTCGGCCGCGTCCGCGCCATGTTGGCCGACACCGCACTCACGCTCGACCGGTCGGGGGCGACCGTCACCATGGCGGGCGGCGAGACGGAGCGTCGCCGACTCCTCAGCCGCATGTTCCGCGACGAGACCGACCGGGGCATCGTCGAGCTCGAAGCGCTCCAGCGGGCCTTCGCGCCGAACGAGTTCAGCCCGTTCAAGGGCGAACTCCTCGACGCCTTGACCGCCCGCGGTTACTACGTCAACGAGTACGGGATCGCGAACGTCCTCCTGCACATCGCGATCGCGATCGACCGCGTCACCAAGGACCGCCCGGCGGAGCCGACGGACCACGCGCCACGGACGCCGGAGGTCGAGGCGGTCGCGGAGGACCTGCAGCGGCTGGTCGACGCCCACTTCCACGTCGCCCTCGGGGAAGCCGACCTCGTCTACCTGAGCTACCTGCTGGTCACGCGCGTGGTCACCCCGGGGAGCGGCGCGTCCGCCGAGGTGCTCGTCGACGACTACGTCGACCAGGCCGACCTCGCGGCGGTCCGTCAGGCCGTCGACCGCGCGGGCCGCGAATACCTCGTCGACCTCTCCGACGAGGACTTCATCGTGCGGCTCACCCTGCACGTGCAGAACCTCATCCGCCGGGCGCAGGACCAGTCCTACTCGCGGAACCCGCTCACCCGGTCGATCAAGACCTCGTACCCGATGATCTACGAGCTCGCGGTCTTCATCGCGAGCCAGCTGCAGCGCCACGGCTCCATCGTCATCAACGACGACGAGATCGCGTACATCGCCATGCACGTCGGTGCCCAGCTCGAACAGACGGCTCGCAAGGAGGCCCTGCTCGGCTGCACGATCGTCTCGGCCGGCTACTACGACATGCACGAGGTGCTCCGCCGACGCGTCGAGTCGCAGCTCGGCGACGTCCTCGACGTCCGATCCGTGATCACCCGCACCGACGTCGACTGGTCGGCCATCGACAGCGACCTCGTGCTCACGACCATCGAGCCTCCTACCCCGGCCGACGGCATCGTCGTCGTCCAGCCCTTCCTCACCGCGGCCGACGTGGAGCGCGTCCGCGGCGCGGTCAGCCGGGTGCGCCGCTCCTCCCGTCTCTCGGAGATCAGCGACGAGCTGCTGCAGTACTTCCACCCGGACCTCTTCCTCCGCAACGCGCACGCGGCCGACGAGGAGGCGATGATCCGGCTGCTCGGCGAACGCATGATCGATCGCGGGATCATCGACGAGAGCTACCTCACGGCGGCGATCGAGCGGGAGCGCATGTCGTCGACCGCGTTCACCGACACCCTGGCGGTGCCGCACGCGATGACGATGACGGCCCACTCGACGGCCATCGCGATCGCCGTGAACGAGACACCGATGGAGTGGGGTGGAGCGCGCGTGAGCGTCGTCGCGCTCGTCGCGTTCAGCGAATCGGGTCGCGCCGCCTTCCAGACCGTCTTCGACCAGTTCGTCGAGGTGTTCTCGGAGCGGTCGAGCGTCGCCCGCATCATCCGGCGCTCCGACGACTTCGCGGGCTTCATCGACGAGCTCGTACACGTCATCGACGCCTGAGCGCCCACCGAGCCGTCCCGCCCACCGAACCGCCGCGGTCGCCGAGCCTGTCGAGGTGCTCAGACGTGTTCGGTCACCACGACGGCCGTCGTACCCGGCTCGAGTGCTTCGAAACGGTGCGGCACGTCGCCGGCGTGGGAGAGGTAGTCCCCTGGCCCGAGTTCGACCTCCTCGCCGACGGGGCCGATCGACGCCCGGCCGGTGCTGATCACCCAGTGCTCGATGACCCCGGGCGAGTGCGGTTCGGACAGCCGCGGCGCCCCCGGCTCGACGACGATGCGGTAGATGTCCCGCCGGGCGTTCGGCGGGCAGGCCGACAGCACCGTCGCGACGTAGTTCGCTCCGGACGCGGCGAGCGTCGGCCCCTCCCCCGCCCGGATCACCTGGACGGGCCGTCGCACCGGCTCGACGAGGCGAGCGAACGGGACGTCGAGGGTGACGCTCAGCGACCAGAGGGTCTCGAGGCTGGGATTGCCGAGTCCCGCCTCCAGCTGGGACAGGGTCGACTTCGCGATCCCCGCGCGACGGGCGACCTCGGCGAGGGAGAGTCCGGCTCGCTGCCGCTCGCGGGTCAGTGCCGCTGCGACCGCGGCGTGCGGCGCTCCGTCGTCCGGTTGCTCCACCTGGGACATGCGTTCACTCCAATGGGCCGTGCGTTCGATTTGACGAACGATGGGCGGTCGTTCAATATAGTGTACGTGCGTTCGATATGGATCCTGCTCGGTCGGAGGACCACCCGCGCCATCGTGCTCGTGTGCGTCGCCGACGGACTCGTCGGCATCTCCTACGGCGCGGTCGCCGTCCACTCCGGCCTGCAGCCCTGGGTGGTGTTGGTACTCGCCCTGCTCGTGCTCGCCGGCGCCTCGGAGATCCTGTTCGTCGGCATCGTCGCGGCCGGAGGCAGTCCGCTGACGGCCGCACTGGCCGGCCTGCTCGTCAACGCGCGACACCTCCCCTTCGGCCTCGCGATCCACGAGGTCGTCGGCACGGGCTGGCGCCGGATCCTCGGGACGCACCTGCTCAACGACGAGTCCGTCGTCTTCGCCCTCGACCAGGACACGCTCGACCGCAAGCGCGCCGCCTTCTGGGCGTGCGGGCTCGGCATCCTGCTCTGCTGGCCCGCCGGGGCGGCGCTCGGGGCGTTCGCCGGTTCGGTCGTCGAGGATACGGACGCGTTCGGGCTCGACGCGATGTTCCCGGCGGTCCTCCTGGCGCTCATCTTCCCCGCACTCCGCGAGCGCCGCACGAGGCGAGCCGCACTCGTCGGAGCCGTCGTCGCCGTCGCTGCGACCCCGTTCCTGCCGGCGGGCGTGCCCGTGCTCCTGTCCCTCGTCGGCTTGCTTCTCGGGTTCGGCCGCCGACGGCCGACGAAGCAGGTCGCCTCGTGAACCAGTCCCTCATCGTCCTGGCCGGGATCGTCATCCTCGCGGCGGGGACCTACGCGTTCCGTCTGGCCGGACCACTCCTCCGCACCCGCGCCGAGGTCTCGGAACGCGTCGAGACCCTCCTCGCCGATGCCGCGATCGTCCTCCTCGCCGCCGTACTGGCGACCACCGCACTCACGCAGGACCAGCAGTTCGCCGGTGTCGCGAGGCTCTCGGGCGTGCTCGTCGCCGGCGTCCTCGCGTGGCGGGAGGCGCCGTTCGTCGTGATCGTGCTGGCCGCGGCCGTGAGCACCGCGCTCCTGCGCCTGGCCGGCGTCGCCTGATCCGTCCCTGACCCACCGACCGGTCCCCGACCCACCGACCGGTCCCCGACCCACCGACCGGTCCCTGAGCCTCTCGTAGGGCGACCGCCTCGGGTATCGCGGTCAGATCCCCTGCCAGGCCGGCTTGTTCGCGTAGGCGTAGCGGTAGTAGTCCGCGTGCTGGAGCTCGGACGCCGCCGCCTCGTCGATGACGACGGTGGCGCGCGGGTGCAACTGCACGGCGGAACCGGGCAGGCTCGCCGACAGCGGCCCCTCGAGTGCGGCGGCGATGGCCGCCGCCTTCCCGGCGCCGAACGCCAGGAGCACGAGATGCCGCGCCCGCAGGATGGTGCCGAGCCCCTGGGTGATGCAGTGCATCGGGACGTCGTCGATCGAGTCGAAGAACCGCGCGTTGTCGCGACGGGTCTGCTCGGTGAGCGTCTTCACCCGGGTCAGGGAGGCGAACGACGAGCCGGGCTCGTTGAACCCGATGTGGCCGTCGGTGCCGATGCCGAGGATCTGCAGGTCGACGCCACCGGCGGCTTCGAGCGCCGCCTCGTAGTCCGCACCCGCATGCTGGATGGTCTCCGTCGCGCCGTTCGGCACGTGGATGCGCTCCGGCACGAGTCCGAGCGGTTCGACGACCTCGCGGGTGATGACGGACCGGTACGACTCGGGGTGTCCGGCCGGCAAGCCGACGTACTCGTCGAGGGCGAACCCGCGCACCTGCGACAGGTCGAGTCCGCGCGCCCGCTCGGCGAGCGCCGCGTAGACGGGTACCGGCGTGGATCCCGTCGCCAGCCCGAGGACGGCGTCGGGCCGCCCCGAGATCAGCGCGACGACCGCCTCGGCGACGAGCTCGCCTGCGGCAGCTGCATCCTTCACGATCACGACTTCAGCCATGTGATGACGCTCCTCTTCCCACGAGTGCCGCGCCGACCGCCGCGACGGGTGACCCCGTCGGCACGAAGCGCACCCGCTGTTCCAGGTGGAGTGATTCGACGAACCGGGACCCGGCGGCGGATTCGGCCAGGGCCTCTCGGATGACGGCGAGCAGGCGCCCGCCGAGAGCGGTGAGTCCCCCACCGAGGACGATGTCGTCGGCGTCGACGGTGAGGGTCAGGATGCGGACGGCCGCCGCGGCGCCGTGGCCGAGACGCGCTCGGAGGGCGATGGCGCGCGGGTCTCCGGCGTCGGCGCGGTCGAACATCTCGAGCACGGGGAACGCTGCGCTCCCACCCCAGGCGGTGGCGACGGCGCCGCCGGCGGCCATCGTCTCGATGCAGCCGCGCTGGCCGCATCCGCAGCGATCGCCGAGGGGGTCGACCGACAGATGCCCCACTTCGCCGGCGACGCCACTCGACCCCTGCCACAGGCGACCGTCGGTGATGATCCCGGCGGCGACGCCCGTGCCGAGGTTCAGGTAGGCCATGGTGCCCGAGCCGTCGAGCAGCTGCCAGGCTCCGAGCGCGGCCGCCTTGACGTCGTTCTCCACCGCGACCGGCACGGCGAGGTGCCGGTGGAGGATCGCGCCGAGCTCGAGCTCCTCGACGTCGAGGTTGACGGCATGGGCGACGACACCGGTGCCCGGCACCACCAGGCCGGGGATGCCGACACCGATCGAGGTGAAGCTGTCGATCGGACGGTCGACCGCGAGGGCGAGTGCATGGACGGCCTCGAGCGCCGTCTCCACCACGGCCTGAGCGCCCCGCCCGGTCGGGCGTCGGAGACGGTGCAGCAGGGCTCCGTCGTCGGTGACGACGACGGCGTCGGTCTTCGTGCCGCCAATGTCGAGTCCCACCCTCACGCGGGTCGTCCGCGGAGATCGTCGTGGCTCGTGTGCATGGCGTGATTCCTTCAGTCCCGGGTGCGAGCTGCCCCCACCGGTTTGTTTGCCAAGCTTACAAATATTCGTGGCGCAAGTCCATGCCGCAGCCCGCCGTCCGACGCGATGACGCCCGATCCCCGCCAGGTGTCGGCCTCCAGCGGTACCCTGGAGACCGGCCCGCAGCGCGCGGGCGGCCCGGTGACGGGCACCGAACACGGGGGACCCACACCACCATGAAGAAGAACGCAGCAGCATTCCTCGGCGCGATCGCCGTCGCGGGCCTGCTCCTCACCGGCTGTGCCGGTGGCGCCCAGAGCAAGGCCGACGCCTGCAAGGTGATCGAATCCGAGGTGACCGACTCCGCAGCCAAGCTCCAGTCCGGCCTCAGCTCGCTCTCCTCCGACCCCGAGGGCGCCGTGACGCAGCTCGACGACTTCGCGGACACCTTCGAAGCGGCCGCCGGCAAGGTCACGAACAAGGAGGTCAAGGACTCGGCCGACGCCTCCGTCGACGCCCTCCAGGCCTTCATCGAACAGGCGAGGACCGCCGTCAGCGACCCGGCGACCGCGGACCAGGCCGCCCTGACCGACTCCCTCTCGAAGCTCCAGTCCGAGTTCACGGACCTCGGTACGACCTGCAGCCTCTGAGTCCTCACCGTCACGGAACGGGCCCCGGATCACCTGATCCGGGGCCCGTTCCTGGTTCACTGCATCCGGGCCGCCCGCAGCGTGAGGATCTCGAACGGGCGCAGGCGCAGCTCCACGGACCCGTCGGGGGCAAGTCGAGGCTGTTCGCCGTGCTCACGCTCGAGGAGGTCCGTCCGTCGGACCGACCGGACCGGGAACCCGAAGGACACCCGACCGGCCGACCGGCCGCCGGTGGCCTCGTAGAGTCGGACGACCAGATCGCCTGAGCGGTCCTCCGCGAGCTTGACGGCCTCGACGACGATGCCGGGGCGGTCGACGACGACGATCGGGTCCACCGCCGCACCCTGGACCGGCCGAAGCGGCAGGTTGATCCGATACCCCTCCGCCGCGGCGTCGAGGATCCTGGCGCCGACCGTGAGGGTCGACCGGAGGACGTGCTCCCCCTGGTCCGCCGTCGGGTCCGGGAACCGGGGCGCCCGCAGCAGCGACTGCCGGACGAGCGTCGTCGTGCCCCCATCCTCCCGCGTGGTGCGGGTGACGTCGTGTCCGTAGGTGGAGTCGTTGGCCACCGCCAGGCCGTACCCGGGCTCCCCGACGTGCACCCACCGGTGCGCCGCCGTCTCGAAGCGGGCGGCATCCCAGGAGGTGTTCACGGCCGTCGGACGGTCGACGTGGCCGAACTGGATCTCGGAGCTCGCGACGTCGGCCCGGACATCCACTGGGAAGGCGAGTTTCAGCAGCTTCTGGCGCTCGTGCCAGTCGACGGCCGTCAGGATGTCGACGGTCGGACGCCCTGCGTCGAGCGCGATCGTCTGGGTGACCGAGGAGGACCCGAAGCTCCGACGGACGAGGACCGCGACGCGCCCAGGCGTCTCGAGCGCGACCTCGACGACGTCGGCCCGGTCCAGCACGGTCCAGTGCGTCCGATCAGCCAGGTCCACGTCCCAGGCGTCCCACTGATTCGGGGTGTCGCGGAAGACCTGCAGCTCCGCAGCAGCGGCACCGGGCGCGACGACCTCCCGGTCCGCCGCGAGGTCGAGGACGGAGGTGACGCGCCCGTCCGGGTCGACCGTGACGCGGACGAGGCCGTTGTCGAGGACGAAGCCACCGTCGGCCCGCCCGGACAGGACGGCTCGGCCGGCCGTGGTCGTGGCCGCGACACCGAGGGCCGGTACGCCGTCGACGACGAACGGTGACGCGTTCGCGAACCGGGCCGGTCCGCCGCCTCCCGGCGCGGTGAGCGCACGGAGTGACTCGTCGACGAGCGCGGTCAGACGTTCGGCCACAGCTTGGTAGTTCGCCTCCGCGACCTGGTGGACCCAGGCGATCGACGAACCCGGCAGGATGTCGTGGAACTGCTGGAGGAGGACGGTGTGCCACGCCTCGTCGAGGGCGTCGTAGGGGTACTCGGCACCGGTCCTGATCGCCGCCGTCGCCGCCCAGAGCTCCGCCTCGCGGAGCAGATGCTCGCTCCGGCGGTTGCCACGTTTCGTTCTGGCCTGCGAGGTGTAGGTCCCCCGGTGGAACTCCAGGTAGAGCTCCCCCGACCACACCGGCGGCGAGGGATAGTCGGCCCGGGCTGCTGCGAAGAACGCACTCGGCGTGCCGATCTCGACCGTGGGCGAGCCCTCGAGCGACCTCGTCCTGACGGCGGCAGCGAGCATCTCGCGCGTCGGTCCGCCCCCACCGTCGCCGTGACCGAACGGGAGCAGCGAGACGTTCGACTCACCCTTCTCCTGGAACTGCCGCTGCGCACGGTGGAGGTCGGTCGCCGCGAGCGCCGAGTTGTAGGTGTCCGCCGGCGGGAAGTGGGTGAAGACCCGGGTGCCGTCGATCCCCTCCCACAGGAAGGTGTGATGCGGGAAGCGGTTCGTCTCGTTCCAGGAGACCTTCTGCGTGAGGAAGTCCGTGGCGCCGGCTGCGGCGACGATCTGCGGCATCGCCGCGGAGTACCCGAAGGAGTCCGGCAGCCACACCTCCGTCAGGTCCAGCCCGAACTCCTCCAGGAAGAACCGTTTCCCGGCGACGAACTGGCGGGCCATGGCCTCCCCTCCCGGGAGGTTGGTGTCCGACTCCACCCACATGCCGCCCACGGGCACGAAGCGTCCCTCCGCGACCCGCGACCGGATGCGCTCGAAGAGCTCCGGGTAGTGGTCGCGCATCCAGGCGAACTGCTGGGCGGAGGAGCAGGCGAACACGAAGTCGGGGTCGTGGTCCATGAGGTCCAGGACGTTCGAGAAGGTGCGCGCACACTTGCGGATGGTCTCCCGCACGGGCCACAACCAGGCCGAGTCGATGTGGGCGTGACCGACGGCGACGATGCGGTGCGCGCTCGCGGAGGCGGGAGCGGCGAGCAGCGGCGCGAGCACGTCGCGGCCGAGCTGCGCGGTCCCGGCGACGTCGTCGGGATCGACCTCCTGCACGGCCCTGCCGAGACCACGCAGGAGCTCGGCCCGCCGAGGCTGCTCCGGCCCGAGTTCACGTCGGAGGCCGTCGAGCGTCCAGCAGTCCTGCAGCAGCTCCCAGACCGTGACGTCGAGCTGGACGACGTCGACGCGATTGAGGCGGTAGATCGGATTCGTGCCGGCGGTCGCGGGATCGCCGAGCGGGGTGGGCGCGAAGTCCCACACTCCGGCGACGTCCGGGTTCGAGGCCGCCTCCACCCAGACGTCGACGACGCCGCCCGCGCCGACCTGCACCGGGACGTGCATGTTCAGAGGTTCGAGCGCCTTCACGATCCGGCCGCTCGGGTCGTACACGAGACCCTCCGCCTGGAATCCGGGTTGAGCGATGGAGAACCCGAGGTCGATCAGGAGCTCGATGCGCGTCCCCGGCTTGTCCCACCCGGCGGGCACGGTCCCCGTGACGTGGAACCAGGTGGTCCCCCACGGTCTCCCCCAGGCGTCGCCGACGGCGAACGGCCGGTGATCCGCGGCGACGGCGGTCTCGAACGGCACGGGCTCACCCGGGACCTCCCACGCCGTCACGTCGAGTGGCGCCGACCTCCGGAGGAGCGCCGGGGTGAGCCGCTCCCGCATGAAGCGGACGATCCGGGCTTCGGTGAGCGCGTCGTCATGGTGCATGGTGGAGCCCTTCGTTCGAGACGGTGGTACCGGGTCGGACGCGGCCGACTACTTCACGGAGCCCTCCGTGAGCCCGCCCCGCCAGAACCGCTGGAGCACGATCATCGCGATCGCGAGCGGGATGATCGACAGCAGTGCACCTCCGGTGGTGAGCTCGTAGAACTCCGGGAGGCGGTCGACCTGGCTCCGCCAGTTGTTGAGTCCCAGCGTGATCGGATACAGGGAGCTGTCCGACAGCATGACGAGCGGCAGGAAGTAGTTGTTCCAGATGCCGACCAGTTGGAACAGGAAGACGGTCACGAGCGCCGGCGTCAGGATCGTCAAGCCGACCGTGTGGAAGATGCGCAACTCGCTCGCGCCGTCGATCCGGGCCGCCTCGATGAGCGAGTCGTCGATCGTCGCGTCGGCGTAGATCCGACAGAGGAACAGGCCGAACGGCGAGACGAGCGACGGGAGCAGCACCGCCCAGTACGTGTTCGCGAGCCCCAGCTGGCTGAAGAGCAGGAAGAGCGGCAGCGCCGTCGCGGTACCGGGGACGAGCACCCCGCCGAGGATGGTGCCGAACACGAGGTTCCGACCCCGGAACCGGTACTTCGCGAGGGCATAGCCACCGGCTGCTGCGAGGTAGGTCGCGACGAGCGCGCCGACACCCGCGTAGAGCACCGAGTTGCCGAACCACCGGACGAAGATACCGCCGTCGTAGGTGAGCACCTCGTGCAGGTTCGACCAGAGGGAGAACTCCGAACCGAGGAGGAACCCGTTGCTCCCGAAGAGGTCCTCGGTGCTCTTCGTGGCCGCGACGACGACCCAGTACACCGGCACGAGGAAGTACACGGCGACCACGACGAGGACGCCCGTCACGATGACGCGCGAGGCCCGGGAGCCGCCTGGGCGTCCGTGCCGGTCCGTCAGCCGCTGCGACCGCTTCGACGCGGTCGCGGTCGTGATGCTCCTGGTCGTGCTCATGACGCCCTCCTCGAGGTCAGTCGGAGGAAGGCGAACGAGAGCGCGAACGCGACCACGGCGATCAGCACGGCCTGCGCGGCCGCCACGTTGTAGTCGTTGTAGGCGAAGGCGGTCGTGTATGCGCTGAGGTTCGGCGTGTACTCGTTGTCGATCGCCGGGGAGACGGTCTGCAACACCTGCGGCTCGGCGAAGAGCTGCAGTGTCCCGATGATCGAGAACACCGTCGTGAGGATGAGCGCCGGTCGGATGAGCGGCAGCTGGATGCTCATCGCGACCCGGAACGGTCCGGCGCCGTCGACCTTCGCCGCTTCGTACACCTCACCGGGGATGGCCTTTAACTGGGCGACGATGATCATCATGTTGTAGCCGGTGTAGGTCCACGTCACGATGTTGGCGATGGACCAGAGCACGGTGCCTGCGCCGAGGAAGTCGAGTTCGATCCCCATCGCACCGGCGATGTCGATGATCGGGCTGAGCCCTGGGACGTAGAGGAACGACCACAGGATCGTCGCGATCACGCCGGGGATGCCGTAGGGCAGGAAGTACACGGCCCGGAAGAACCCGGGCCACTTCGCGGAGGCGGACTCGAGCAGGAGCGCCAGCAGGGTGCACAGGGCGATCATGACCGTGACCTGCACCACGCCGAAGAGGAGCATCCGGCCGATCGAGGCGATGAAGTTGCCGTTCTCCAGGGCTTGGACGTAGTTGGAGAACCAGGCGAACTCGGTGGTGACCCCCTCCTCACCGAAGACGCCCTTCCGCGAGACGCGAAGGAAGCTGCTGCCGATCGCGACGATGATCGGCAGGATGAAGGTGAGGATGAAGAGCGCCAGGAACGGTCCGAGGAGGACCCACGGGGCCGCGACCGAGGTCCGGCGTCGGCGCTGCGCTCCCGGGCGCGACGGGTCGCCAGACGCACCACGGTCAGGGCGTTCCGTGACGGCGGTCACGACGCCGCCTCGATCCGAAGCCCCTTGTTGCGGAACGCCGTGATGACGTCGCGCTGCCCCTGGACCACCGCGTCCACGAGGGTGCCGCCCGAGGTCTTGGCCCGGAACCCGTCGGCGAGGATGTTGAAGGTCTGCTGCGTCAGCGGCCACCACTGCCATTCGTCGTTCTGTTCCGTGGCCGCCGGCACGAAGACCTCCTCGTTGTAGTTCTGGCCGCCGAAGAACTCGCTCGGCTGCTGTCGGCCGGCACCGATGTAGGCGTCGTTCGGTGACCAGCCGATGCCGGAGTGCTCGATCATGGCGTCGATACCGGCTTCGCTCGTCGTCATCCACACGGCGAACTCGAGCGCCTCCCGCGGGTGGGCGCTGTTCGCCAGGACGGCGGCCGTGGACCCACCCTGGAAGGTCGAACCGTACCCACCGCTCGCCCACCGTGGCAACGGCGCGACCCGCCACTTGCCCTCGGCCCCGGAGACACCCTGCAGGAGGGCGTCTCCCCAGCTGGCGCCGGCGACCGATGCGATCGAGTCCTTCGCCGCAGCGGCGAACCAGGCCGGTGAGAACTGGCTGTAGGAGGTGGTCATGACGCCCTCGTCGATGGCCCGGTCGAAGAATCGCGCCGTCTCCAGGGTCGCGTCGTCCGTCATGTCGACGATCCATCGGTCGCCGTCGACGCGGAACCAGGACGCGCCGGCCTGGGTCGCCATGGCCGCGAACCACGACGCGTCGTCGAGGGCGAAGCAGTCCAGGTACATGCCTGCCTCGCGCACCGCCCCCGCCACCTCGAACCAGTCGTCCCAGGTGGTCGGCGGCTTCGCGCCCACCCGGTCGAGCAGATCCGGCCGGTAGTACAGCGCCATGGGACCGGAGTCCTGTGGGATCCCGTACACCCCGTCGACGTAGGAGACCTGGTTCCAGAGGGTCTCGTTGTACCGCGACGCGACCTCGTCGGCGCCGTAGCGCCGGAGGTCGATCAGCCCGTTCACGAGCAGGAACTCGGGGAGGGTCCGCATCTCGACCTGTGCGAGATCCGGGCCACCGCCCGCTGCGAGCGCCGAGTAGAGCTTCTGATACCCGCCGTCGTTGCCGCCGGGGATCCACACGGCCTCGACCTGGACGTTCGGGTGGTCGGCGTTCCAGACGTCCGCGACCTTCTGGAGGTCCTTCAACCAGGCCCAGTACGTGAGGGTGATCCGTTCGCCCGAGCCGATCGGGGCGATCGTCCGACCCGTGTTCGGCGACACCGTGCCCGGAGTGGAACAGCCCGCCAGGAGCGCCGTCGCCCCACCCGCCGCAGCCCAGGCGAGCAGCTGTCTTCTCGTCATCGGTGACATCGATGGTCCTCACTTCGTCGTCGAGGTGGTCCATCGACGCTAACACGACCGTCCGGAACCGCGTCGAGACCCGAACGGCGGACGGGGCCCGGGAGCGTGTGCTCCCGGACCCCGTCCGTGTCCTGCTGTGCCGTGTTCCGGCGATCAGGCCAGGCGCGCCTTCAGGTTCGCCGAGATCGTCTCGAGGAACTCCTCGGTCGTCTGGTAGGCCTGCTCGGGCCCGACGAGGAGCGCGAGGTCCTTCGTCATGGCGCCGGACTCGACCGTCTTGATGACGACGTCCTCGAGGGTCGCTGCGAACTCGATGAGCTCCTGGTTGTCGTCCAGCACGCCGCGGTGCTGCAGGCCACGGGTCCACGCGAAGATCGACGCGATCGGGTTCGTGGACGTGGGCTTGCCCTGCTGGTGCTGACGGTAGTGACGCGTGACGGTGCCGTGCGCCGCCTCAGCCTCGACGATCTTGCCGTCCGGGGTGGCGAGCACGCTCGTCATGAGGCCGAGCGAACCGAAGCCCTGGGCGACGGTGTCGGACTGGACGTCGCCGTCGTAGTTCTTGCACGCCCAGACGTAGCCGCCCTCCCACTTCATGGCCGAAGCGACCATGTCGTCGATGAGGCGGTGCTCGTAGGTGATGCCCGCGGCCTCGAACTGCTCCTTGAACTCGGCGTCGAAGATCTCCTGGAAGATGTCCTTGAAGCGGCCGTCGTAGGCCTTCAGGATCGTGTTCTTCGTGGAGAGGTACACCGGGTAGTTGCGGTTGAGGCCGTAGTTGAGGCTCGCCCGTGCGAAGTCGCGGATGGAAGCGTCGAGGTTGTACTGCACCTGGGCGATGCCGTCGCCCGGCGACTGGAAGACCTCGAACTTCTGCGGCTCCGAGCCGTCGTCGGGCGTGAACTCGACCGTGAGCTTGCCCTCGCCCTTGAAGAGGAAGTCGGTCGCGCGGTACTGGTCGCCGAACGCGTGACGGCCGATGATGATCGGCTTGTTCCAGCCCGGGACGAGCCGCGGGATGTTCGAGATGATGATCGGCTCGCGGAAGATGACGCCGCCGAGGATGTTGCGGATGGTCCCGTTCGGGCTCCGCCACATCTTCTTCAGGCCGAACTCCTCGACCCGCGCCTCGTCGGGGGTGATCGTGGCGCACTTGACGCCGACGCCGTGCTTCTGGATGGCGTGCGCGGCGTCGATCGTGATCTGGTCGTCCGTCTCGTCACGCTTCTCGATGCCGAGGTCGTAGTACTCGAGGTTCACATCGAGGTAGGGGTGGATGAGCGAGTCCTTGATGAACTGCCAGATGATGCGAGTCATCTCATCGCCGTCGAGTTCGACGACGGTGCCTTCGACCTTGATCTTCGACACTGGTTGTCCTTTCTGATGCCGCCCTGAGCCGAGCGGCCTACGGAGGTGCGCACGCGGTGGAGTGCTCCGCATGGCATGGAGGAGACCGCATCCGAAAGGTGGGACGGCACGGCCAGCACCTAGCTTACAAGACGCGCCAGGTCTCTTGACATCGAGACAGTTCCGGATCGCCGACCGGCGGAGCCCTCGCCGTCGACTGGGGATCCGCCGTGGGTGTGCGCGCCCGGGGGCGTGTCGGCACCCGGGCGGACTATCCGCGGTGGGCCGGACAGGTTAGCCTGAAGGCATGGCTGAGCTGCGTCTGGAAGAACTGTCCGCATCGACGATCGTGGCGGTCAACGCGCTCACCATGAAACCCGGGCAGGAGCAGTTCGTCGCTCCCGTGTCCTACGCGGTCGCGGCCGCCGTCGTGAACCCCGCGACCTCGTGGCAGCGCGTCATCCTCGACGGCGACGAGGTCGTCGGCTTCATCTCCGCGAACTTCGACCACGAGTCAATGCAGGAGGAGTTCCGCTCCGCCCTCTGGCGCATCAACGTCGACGCCGACGACCAGGGACGCGGCGTCGGCCGGTTCGCGGTCGCCTCGCTCATCGAGGAGGCCAAGAAGCGCGACTTCGACCACGTGAACGTCATCTACGAGCCCGGCGACCTCGGCCCTGAGGCGTTCTTCCTCCGGGTGGGCTTCTCCCCCGTCGGTGAGACACAGTACGGCGAGACCATCGGCAGCATCAGCCTCTGACCCGTGGGCGGGCAGCCGGCGATCAACACCGCTGAGGCCTTCGCCGAGGCCGTGTTGGCTGTGGTCGCCGACATCCCGGAGGGCTGTGCCCTCAGCTACGGGCAGGTCGCCGCGATCATCGGATCGAGGTCGGCTCGCGGGGTCGGGCGGGTGATGGCCCAGTACGGGCACGCCGTGCCCTGGTGGCGCGTCGTCCGCTCCGGAGGCCTGCCGCCGACCGGCCACGAGGAACGCGCGCTCGAGCACTACGAGGCCGAAGGCACACCGATCGTCCGGATGAGCGGCGGGCGGTACCGGCTCGGCCGGGAGGCCCTCCTCCACTGACGCGCCTGCGGCTCGGGTTCAGACGGGCAGCTCGATCGTGACGGCCGTCCCGCCGCCGCGAGGGCTCTCGATCCGCATGGCCCCGCCGACGGCGTCGACCCGGTCCGCGAGGCCGCGCAGTCCGCTCCCGCTCGCCGGGTCCGCGCCGCCCACCCCGTCGTCCGCCACGACCACCCGCAGGCGGCCGTTCGAGTAGCCGACGGTCACCTCGCAGCCCGTGGCCTCCGAGTACTTCGTGACGTTGGCCAGACACTCCGAGACGACGTAGTACACGGTGGACTCGATGAGCTGCGTCGGGCGCTCGCGGAGCTCGACGTTCACACGGGTGACGACCGTGCAACGCCGACCGAGTTCGGCGATCGCCGGCCCGAGACCACCATCGGCGAGGAGCGCCGGATGGAGCCCGCGCGCGAGCTCGCGGAGCTCCTTGATCGCGCTCGCGAGCTGCTCGATGGTCGTCTCGAGTCCTTCGGCGAGCGCGAGCTGCCCGTCGGCTCGCGCCGCATCGCTCGCCATCCGGAGCCGCAGGGCGACCGAGAAGAGCTGCTGCTGCGAACCGTCGTGCAGGTCGCGCTCGGCACGACGGCGCGCTTCGTCCGCCGCCTGGACGATGCGCAGCCGCGAACGGTTCACCTCGCGCAGGGAGTGCCGGAGTTCTCCGGTGAGCCGCTCGTTGTCGATCATGATGCGCAACGACGCCGACACCGAGCGCAGCAGTTGCGGGTTGTCGAGGAGCGCGGCGTCGTGCTCGATGTACACGAGCGGGGCGTCCGCGTCGCCGACGCTCGACATCGCCCGTCCCCGAGCGTCGCGACCCGTCGTCCGCTGCGACCCCGGCCACACGAGACGGGCCGAGCGGTCGCCGAGGACGGTCTTCACGGAGCTGTCCCAGCGGTCGTGGCCGGTCTCGCTCAGCCCGCCGGTCTGCACGAGGTCGACGGCCCTGGCGCGGATCGCCCGCATCCGGACGAGCCCCGTCGCATAGGCCGCCGGCACGAGCACCACCGAGAAGGCGTTGAGGTCCTCGACGGCGAGTCTGAGGTCCTGCGGCCAACCGCCCAGGCGCGCGAGGGACCATCCGACGCCGATGACGAGCCACAGGACGAAGGCCACCGGCATGATGAACGCCACCTGCCGGGCCGCGCCGCTGCTGCGCGCCCACCGCAGGAGCACCACGCCGGCGACGACCACGGCGAAGAGCCCCATGACGGCGGCATGCACCTGGCCGAGCACGGCGGCGAGCCCGCCGTTCGCCAGCACCGCGTAGGAACTGGGCTCGTGCTGCGCGTCGAGCGGGTATCGACGGGTCAGCACGAGGGTCGCGATCGCGTACGTGACGAGGTACACCGACGCCGTGATGACGAGCCGGCGGTCGAAGCCACGCCGCAGGCGGCCGGCGGGGAACGCCAGCGCCAGCCAGACCAGGGCGACCCCGGGGAGGACGGAGATCGACATGAGGAGCGGCCAGAGCCAGCCCGCCTCGACGCCGTACGCCCACATGTAGGCCGTCTCGGCAACGGTGTACCCGACGATCACCCACCCGGGGACCGAGGTCGGAGCCAGCCACCAGATGAGGCCGGCAGCGGTCAGCGCGGCGAGGTGACCGACGAGCCAGGGCAACCCGTTGCTGTCCGCGATGCCCGGCTGGCCCGCACCGAACACCACCGAGCAGACGCAGAGGAGCGCCGCCGCGACCAGGATGACGAGGCGGAGCGGCCACGGCAGTCGGCCACGACCGACGGGTGCCGGGATCGGCAGCGAGGTCGCCCGTCCGCGTGGGCGACCGTCAGCCATCCGTGTGTTCCAGCCAACGCACGACCGCGAGCACGCGGCGGTGGTCCGCCGGCGAGTCCTCGAGTCCGAGCTTGGCCAGAATGCGGCTGATGTGCGCCTCGACGGTTTTCAGGCTGACGACGAGCGCCTTCGCGATACCGGAGTTCGACCGCCCCTCGGCCATGAGGGTGAGGACCTCCCGCTCACGCTCGGTGAGGTGGTCGAGCCCGTCGGAACGGGTGCGTTCGGCGACGAGGAGGGAGACGACCTCTGGATCGACGACGGACTCACCGGCCGCGACCCGTTCGACCGCGTCGACGAGCGTCCCCGAGTCGGCGACGCGGTCCTTGAGGAGGTAGCCGGTGCCGCCGCCCGAGCCGAGCGCCCGGACCGCGTAGGCGGGCACGGCGTAGGTGCTGAGGAGGAGGACCCCGGCACGGAACCCCGTGGCCCGGAGCTGCTCGAGGGCCACGATGCCCTCGTCGGTGTGGGTGGGCGGCATGCGGATGTCGAGGACGACGGCGTCCAGCTGCAGTCCGTCGTCGATGCGCTCGACCAGCTCGACCGCGGAACCGAAGGACCCCACGACGTCGTGGCCGCCGGCCCGGAGGATCTGGACGACGCCCTCGCGGAGCAGCACGGCGTCGTCGGCGACGGCGACGCGCAGCGAACGCGGTTCATCACTGGTCATCCGCTCATTGTGGCAGGTCGGGCGGTCGAGGTGTAGTGCCCGGCGTCCGTCCGTCACCGGAGGACACCGGGCACCACACCCCAGCGCACCCGTCAGCCGAGGGAGGAGCGCCAGGCGGCGTGCATCGCGGCGAAGCGGCCGGTCCCGCCGATGAGGTCGGCCGGCGCACCGTCCTCGACGATCCGCCCGTACTCCATCACGAGCACCCGGTCGGCGATCGCGACGGTCGAGAGGCGGTGCGCGATGATGATCGCCGTCCGGTCGGCGAGCAGCGTCTGCAGCGCCTCCTGCACGAGTCGCTCGCTCGGGATGTCGAGCGACGCCGTCGCCTCGTCGAGGATGAGCACGGCCGGATCCGCGAGGAACGCCCGCGCGAAGGACAACAACTGCCGCTGCCCGGCCGACACGCGTCCGCCACGCTTGTTCACGTCGGTGTCGTAACCGTCCGGCAGGGCCTCGATGAAGGTGTCCGCGCCGACGGCCCTGGCCGCTGCCCGGATCTCCTCGAAGCTCGCGTCGGGCTTGCCGAGGGCGATGTTCTCCGCCACGGAGCCGGAGAACAGGTACGCCTCCTGCGTGACCATGACGATGGCACGGCGGAGGTCCTTCGGGTGCAGCTCGCGCAGGTCCACGCCGTCGAGGCGGACGGCACCCTCGGACGGGTCGTAGAACCGGCTCACGAGTTTCGCGAGCGTCGACTTGCCGGCACCCGTGGTCCCGACGAGGGCGATGGTCTGCCCTGCGGGGATCTCGAGGTCGAAGCTCGGCAGGATGACGCGGTCCGCCGCGTATGCGAACGTCACGTCGTCGAAGGTGATCCGGCCCTTCGAGGCCCAGAGGTCGACGGGCGCCACGGGGTCGGGCACGCTCGGACGTTCCTCGAGGACGCCGGAGATCTTCTCGAGCGCCGCCGCGGCCGACTGGTAGGAGTTGTAGAACATCGCCATCTCCTCCATCGGGTCGAAGAACCGACGGGTGTACAGCAGCGCCGCGAGCAAGGCACCGATCGCCAACTGGCCGTCAGCGACACGGAACCCGCCCACGAGCAGGACGACCGCGACGGAGAGGTTGCCGATGAACACCAGTCCGGGGTCGAACACCCCGAACAGCTGGATGACCCGGGCGTTGACCGTGCGGTAGTGCTCCACGGTCGCGCCGAAGGTCTGCTCGTTGCGCCGCTCCTTGCGGAACGCCTTCACCGCACGGATGCCCGTCATCGCCTCCACGAAGAAGACGATGAGCTTGGCGGACGCCACCCGCGACTCACGGAACAGCTTCTGCGATCGGATCTGGAACCAGCGGGTGAGCACGGTCAACGGGATGAGCGCGCCGAGGAGCACCAATCCGCTGACCCAGTCGACGAGGACGAGCGCCACGGCCGTGAAGCCCATGTAGAGCACGCCGGACACCAGCTGGTTGATGCCCGAGTCGAGGAGCTCACGGATGGAGTCGAGGTCGCTCGTCTGCCGCGAGATGATCCGCCCGGAGGTGTAGTTCTCGTGGAAGTCGAGGCTCAACCGCTGCGTCTGCAGGAACACCCGCTTGCGGAGGTCGATGAGGATCGCCTGGCTGATCCGCGCCGCCAGCACGGTGTACCAGGAGATGAGCGTCGCCCCGACGGCCCCCGTCAGCAGGTACGCCCCGACGACGAGGAACGCCGGCATCCAGTCGGCGCGCTCGAGGATCGCGGGCAGCGCCCGGTCGATGCCGAGCGCGATCAACGCGGGGCCGGCCACCTGCGCGGCCGTCGAGACGATGACGATCGTCATGGCCGCGACCACGCGCCAGCGCAGCGGCGCCATGAGGGAACCGAGCAGTCGCAGCGAACGTCGTCTGATCTGTGCGGACTCGGCACGGGTCAGGTCGTCGCGCTCCTCGCCCCGAACCCCGTGGACCGTCTGTTCCTGGCTCACAGGTTCACCTCCTGTCGGATCGTCTCGCGTTCGTCTGCTTCGAGACTCGAGATCACATAGCGGTAATGGTCGTTCTCCCGGAGGAGGTCGCTGTGGCGGCCCACGGCGGTGATGCGTCCGTCCTGGAGGAGCGCGACGCGGTCGGCGAGCATGACGGTGCTCGGGCGATGGGCGACGATGAGCGCCGTCGTCGACGCGAGGACCCGTCGCAGGGCCGCCTCCACGAGCGCCTCCGTGTCGACGTCGAGCGCCGACAGCGGGTCGTCGAGGACGAGGACAGCCGGGCGGGCGGCGACCGCGCGCGCCAGCGCCAGCCGCTGTCGCTGGCCACCGGAGAGGCTGAGCCCCTCCTCCCCCACGGTCGTCTCGACGCCGTCCGGCAGTTCGTCCACGAACCCCGCCTGCGCGATGTCGAGTGCCTCGCGGAGGACCCGCTCGGCTTCGGGCGAGTCGAGGTCCAGGTCGTCACGTCCGAGCAGCACGTTCTCCTTGACGCTCGCCGAGAAGAGCGTCGCGTCCTCGAACGCCATCGCGATGTGGCGACGCAGTTCCTCACGGGTGAGCGCTCGGACGTCGATGCCGTCGAGCAGGATGCGCCCTCCGGTCACGTCGTACAGCCGCGTGGTCAGGGCGGTGATGGTCGACTTGCCGGAGCCGGTCAACCCGACGAGGGCCATGGTCTCTCCCGGTTCCAGGCGCAACTGCACGCCGTCGACGACGTCACGCTCACGCGCTGGTGCGTCCTCGTACCGGAAGTGCACGTCCTCGAACACAAGCTCGCCCACGGGGTCGGCGAGGTGCTCGGGATGTTCAGGGTCGGTGATCGTGTTGACCGAGTCCAGCACGTCGAAGTACCGGTCCGTCGCCGATCGCGTGTCGAAGGTCATGGCCAGCAGGAAGCCGACCGACTCGATCGGGAACCGCAGGATCGTCGCCGTCGCGAAGAAGGCGAACAGCTGACCGACGGTGAGTTCGCCGATGGACGCCAGCCAGACCCCCGCCAACAGGCAGAGCGCGAACGCGATGTCCGGCAGCAGTACGAGCCAGAACCAGATGCCGGCGATCGCCTTCGCCTTCTCGATCTCCGTCCCACGCAGGTCCTCCGCACGGGAGGTGAAGCGCTGCAGCGCGTGCTTGCCGCGCCCGAAGGCCTTCAGCACGCGGATGCCGTGCACGGACTCCTCGACCGCGGTCGCGAGGTCGCCCGCCTGGTCCTGGCTGCGCCTCGCGATCACCGAGTAGCGCCCCTCGAAGGTGAATCCGAAGATCCACACGGGGATCGCGAGAGCGATGAAGATGAGGCCGAGGAGCCAGTTCCACGTGAACAGGATGACGGCGCCGACGATGATGGTCACGCCGTTCACGATGAGCAGGACGAAGCCGAAGGAGATCCACCGGCGGATGAGACCGAGGTCGCTGACCGCACGCGAGAGCAACTGCCCGCTCTGCCAACGGTCGTGGAAGGTCACCGGCAGGTCCTGCAGCTTCGCGAAGAGCGCGTTCCGCATGCGGGCCTCGACGTGCGTGCCGGGGGTCAGGACGAACCAGCGGCGCAGGGCGATCATGACCGCTTCGAGGACACCGAGCGCGAGCACCACGATGACCGCCGGCCAGATCTGCGAGGAGTCACCACTCGAGAGCGGACCGTCGACGAGCGCCTGCAGCACGAGCGGGATGGCGAGCGCGACGAGGCCGGCCACGAGCGCGGCGACCATGCCGAGCACGATCCGCGGCATGGCCGTCTTCGCGTAGGGGTAGATCCGCATGAGGGCACGGAAGGTGCTCTGACGCGGTTGGACAGGACGGCGGTCGTCGCCGAGCGGAGTCATTGCGGGGAATCCTTGCGAGAGAGTCGGCGACGTCGAACGCCGACGGAACAATGGTCGTGGAACAGCCGGACGGCGAGGTCGCTCTGCGGGATCGCAGCATCCGGTGACGGGTCCGGACGGTGCCGGACGGCATGGTGTGGCGGACTGCCGGGTACTAGTGCGGTGCGACGGCGTCCGTCACGGCTGGCCCGGAGGCTGCTCTGGCGGCGGCTCGGCGGCTCGAGGCGGAACGGGCACGGTCGACCGTCAGCGCTGGAGCGTCCTGGTTCGAGAGCGTCATGGCATCCTCCTCATCCTGTGGGGCGAGAGCCGCGGGCCGGGTGCACAGGTCGCACTCGAACGCGGGCGGCGCCAATCACGAGGAACGAGGGTCGGCGCAGCAGACCAGACTATGGGAGGACGACGCCCGACTGCAAGGGATCCATGCGCTTGCACGCATGGGGTCGGTCGGTCCCGTCGTCAGGACGCCGGCTCGTCGACGATGCCGACGAAGGCCCCGATGCCGTCGATCTCGCGCCGACGCGATCCCTCGGGGACCGGCGGCAACTCGTCAGCCCCGTGCCAGGAACAGCTCACCATCGAGAACTCCGGCCACCACTTCTTCGGACGGAGCGTCTCGCTGGTGCCGCAGATCGTGCACCGCAGTTCGACCCAGACCGGCCGCTTGCCCGTCCGGTTGGCACGGGACTGCACGTACCATGCGGGAGGATCGGCTTCGAACGCGGCGAGCTGCTCCGCAGACCAGAACGGCGGGATCCCATGGTGCCTGGCCATCTCCAGAGGGATGTCCAGACGC
Organism: Plantibacter sp. Leaf1; assembly: GCF_001421315.1. Lineage (NCBI taxonomy): Bacteria > Bacillati > Actinomycetota > Actinomycetes > Micrococcales > Microbacteriaceae > Plantibacter > Plantibacter sp. Leaf1. Next base: position 1,166,203 of record NZ_LMJX01000002.1, read on the forward strand.
TGCGCGACGGCCCTCCGGTTCAGATCCCGTCCACCCCGCGCTCCAGCCTGCTGTTCCACGATCGGCTCAGCTGACCCGCACGGACAGGCAGGTGACGCAACCCTCGAGCTTCTCGAACTCGCTGATGTCGACCTGCACCACGGTGTAGCCGCGGTCCTCGAGCAACGCGGCCGTCTTCGGCGCGGCTGCCGAGATCAGCACCGTGTCGTCGGCGAGCTCGACGACCGCGACGCCCTCGCGCTCGGGGACGACCAGGTGTCGGCCGAAGAAGGACGGGTCGTCGACGAGGTCGGGGTGGACGAGGACGGTGCCGTCGGGCAGCGCGGTGACCGTCGACTTCAGGTGCAGTGCCTTCGTGACGGGGACGGCGACGACGTCGAAGCCGCTCGGAGCGAGGATGTTCCGAAGCTGGCGCACACCCTCGGCGTTCGTGCGGCCGCTGCGTCCGACGTACACGGTGGTCCCCACCTGCAGGACGTCGCCGCCCTCCAGGGTGCCGTCACCCTCGATGCGGTGGATGCGGAGGCCGAGTTCACGCGCGGTGGTCTCGGCGGCGACGATCTCCGGACGACGGCTCTCGGCGCCGGGACGGGTCACGATGGCGAGGTCGCCGACGACGACCACGGTGTCCTCGATGAAGACGGAATCGGCGAGCTGGTCGGCCCAGGACACCTCGGTGGTGTCCCAACCCGCGGCGTCGAGCGCGGCGACGTAGGCGTCCCACTGCTGGTCGGCGAGCTCGGTGTCGATCGTGGCGCGTTCCTGGTGCGTGACGAGCCCCTCGGCGAGGTTGGAGGCGGGCATGCGGACGAGTGCGATGCGTCGACCTTCGTCGAGCACGGCGTCCTGCGTCCGGATGACCATCCGGTAGACGGGGTATCCGATGAATGCCGCGGACAGGGCGATGACGACGACGAAGACGAGGTTGAGGCTGATCAGCGTGGCGACGATGCTGCCGAGCACGGTGCTGTTGACGGGCTGACCCGTCGTCGCGACCTGCACGATGAGGCCGAGGAGCGCGCCGATGACGGCGAGCGCCGCTCCGCCGAGGAGGGCCAGGAGCCGGAACCGGTACAGGCCGACGACGCCGACGATGAGGAGCAGCACGAAGGTGATGATCGTGCTCTCGAAGAAGTACGGACTCGCCTGGGCGAAGATCGTCCCGGCGAACTGGTAGCCGACGAAGGTGACGAACATGACCCCCAGGAAGCCGACGACGATGGTCGCGACGGCGGCGGCGGCGGATGCGATGAGTTTGCGGCTCCAGGTGGCAGTCATCCGACAACCGTAGCGGAACGACGCAGCGGCGCCGGGCCACGAAGGCCCGACGCCGCTGGGAGATGACCAGGAGCTCGCTCGGATTCCGCCGAGGAGCACCCGCCGGTCTAGTGGAAGAAGTGACGTTCCCCCGTGAAGTACATGGTCACGCCGGCTGCCTGCGCAGCGGCGATGACCTCCTCGTCACGGACGGAACCGCCCGGCTGCACGACCGCCCGCACACCGGCGTCGAGCAGGACCTGCAGACCGTCGGCGAAGGGGAAGAAGGCGTCCGACGCGGCGACGGAACCCGCTGCGCGGTCACCCGCCCGGCTCACGGCGAGGTGGCAGGAGTCGACGCGGTTGACCTGACCCATACCCACGCCGACACTCGCGCTGCCCTTGGCGAGCAGGATGCCGTTCGACTTCACCGAACGGCACGCCTTCCAGGCGAAGATGAGGTCGAGCAGGGTGTCGTCGTCCGCCGGTTCACCCGTGACGAGCGTCCAGCCCTTGGCGGTGTCCTGGGGGTCGTCGGCGAAGCGGTCGGCGTCCTGGTACAGCAGGCCGCCGGAGATCTGACGGACCTCGTGTGCTTCACGCGTGAACCCGTCGGGCAGCTGCAGCAGACGCAGGTTCTTCTTCGTCTTCAACACCTCGAGCGCGGCGTCCTCGAAACCGGGGGCGACGAGTACCTCGGTGAAGATCTCCTTCACCGTCTCGGCCATGCCGAGCGTGACGACACGGTTGGCGGCGATGACCCCGCCGAACGCCGACACCGGGTCGCACTCGTGTGCGCGACGATGGGCGGACGCGATCGGGTCGGGCGCCTTCGGGTTCGCGAACGCGATCCCGCAGGGGTTGGCGTGCTTGATGATGGCGACGGCCGGGTTGGCGAAGTCGTACGCGGCACGGACCGCAGCGTCGGCGTCGACGTAGTTGTTGTACGACATCTCCTTGCCGTGCAGCTGCGTGGCCTGGGCGATGCCCGCGCCGCCGGGACGGACGTAGAGGGCCGCGGCCTGGTGCGAGTTCTCGCCGTAGCGCAGCACCGTCTCGCGGCGACCGGTGACGGTCAGGGTACTCGGGAAGGCCTCGCCCTCGGCCGTCTCCGTGCTCGCGAACCAGGCCGAGACCGCAGCGTCGTAGGAGGCGGTGTGCTCGAAGGCCTCAGCGGCGAGGGAGCGTCGCTGCGCCAGCGTCGTCCCGCCGGCTCCGACCGCGTCGACGATCAGTCCGTACCGTTCGGGCGAGACCACGATGGCGACGTTCGCGTGGTTCTTCGCCGACGCGCGCACCATCGCCGGTCCGCCGATGTCGATCTGCTCGACGACGTCGTCGCCGACCGCGCCGCTCGCGACGGTCTCGACGAAGGGGTACAGGTTCACGACCACGAGCTGGAACGCCTCGATGCCGAGTTCCGCCAGCTGGGCCTCGTGGGACTCGAGCCGCAGGTCGGCGAGCAGACCGGCGTGCACCGAGGGGTGGAGCGTCTTGACGCGGCCGTCGAGCGACTCGGGGAACCCGGTCACCTCCGAGACGTCGGTCACCTCGTGCCCGGCACTCCGGATGGTGGCAGCCGTCGACCCGGTCGAGACGATCTCCACCCCGGCGGCGGCGAGCGCACCCGCGAGCTCGAGCAGACCGGTCTTGTCGCTGACGGAGACGAGCGCACGACGCACGGGGACGACGTCGCGTTCGCGGTAGAGGCTGTGGTCGTGACTGGGACCGCTCATGACTGGGGTGCTCCTTCTGCTGGCGGGCGGGACGCCGTGGAGAGCGCCTCGAGGTCGATGGTTCCGGTGGCGAGGTCGCGGACGGCCTGGACGAGCAGTCGCCGCTCGACGGGCTTGATGCGCTCGTGCAGGCGGTGCTCGGTGTCGTCCGGCATGATCGGCACGCGCTCCTGCGAGATGATGGGCCCCGCGTCGACACCGTTGTCGACGACGATGATCGACGCACCCGTCTGCGTGGCGCCGGCGGCGAGCGCGTCGCGGACGCCGTGGGCGCCCGGGAACTCCGGCAGGTACGCGGGGTGGGTGTTGATGATGCGAGGTGAGAGGGCGTCGACGACGACCGGCGGGAGCAGGCGCATGAGCCCGCTGAGCACGAGGACGTCAGGACTCCAGACGCGGATCTGCTCGAGGAGCGCCGCTCCCCACTCCGCTCGGGAGTCGAACGAGGAGTACGGGACGGTGAACGAGGGGATGCCGAACTCCTCGGCGTGGGCAAGGCCGTCCGCCTCGCGATCGGCACCGACGGCGACGACCCGGGCGGGGAAGTCCGCGTCGCGTGAAGCTTCGAGGAGGGCGCGGAGATTGGATCCGCCACCGGAGATCAGCACGACGAGTGACAGCACCAGAGCATCCTATCGGTCGCGGGCGTTCCGGACGCTCGGGCGGACCTGCAGCTCCGGGAGGCGGTCCTCCTCGGCCAGACGCGTCGGACCGGCGGCCATGCCGATCACCGCGGCGATCCCGACGGAGAGCGTGGCCCACAGGCCGGTGACCCACCCGTTCGGGCCGACCTCCACGAGGCGGCCCGGGCCGGCGGCGCCCGCCGAGATCGCAGCGAGGACGCCGACGACGACACCCGCCGTCACGCCGATGCCGAGGCCGACGACGGCCAGTCGTGCGAGGCCGTCCCGCCCGTCGAGGTCGACGAGCAGGCGCCGTCGCAGCACGACCGCCGCGGCGAAGCCGATGACCACCGGGACGACGAGCACCGCGAACCCGAACGGGCTCTCCCCCGTCGGGATGGCGCCGAGCACCGGGACGGCCGGCATGCTGCCCACGAGCGTGCCGATCGGGGACACGGCGGTCCCGCTGCCGATGGCGAACCCGCCGCCGGTGATCCAGCTCATCGCCCAGATGACGAGGTTCGGGAGGTACAACAGCTCGGCGCCGGTCACGATCGCGCCACCCAGGACGCCGTACTGCGCGCTCTCGTGCAGGGAGATGATGGCGCCATAGCCCGCGGCGATGAGGACGGCCGTCAGGACGGCGGACACCGCGAGCAGCGCGGACGCGGCGAGCGCCCCGCCTCGGAGCGAGGTGACGATCATCGGCCACGCGCCGGCCGGCAGCCGGTCGAGGGTGGCGCGGAGGCCGTCGAGGATCGGGTCGGCCGCATCCTGCTCGCGGAACCGCACCCACAGGGCGGCGACGACGACGCCGAGCGCGAACCGGACGGTCGGGGCGAGTGTGCCCTGGACGATCGACGGTCGGACGGCCGGGTGGAGGGCGGTGAGGGTCACGAGGAACGCCAGGACGGCGAACACCAGCACGGACACGACGACGGCGCCCTGCCACCAGGTGCTGCGGGCGGCGCGCATCCCCGTGCGCACCCCGAACAGGACCGTGCCGATCGTGAAGGCGAGCGGTGCGAGCGAGACGAGGAAGGGTTCCATCCCGAGCGGTAGCCCGAGCTGGGTGACGAGCTCGGTGTCGAGGGTGATGCGCATGCTCGAGCCGTTGCCGAGCGTCCAGATGTCGACCGCCCCGCGCCACAGCGCGGCCGGATCGACCTCGAGCTGGAAGTACAGCGCCCACAGGGCGAGCAAGGGGACGAGTGCGACACCGATGCCGATGGCCACGGCGAGCGTGGCATCGAGGGCGGCGAGGAGGGCGACGGTCAGACGTTTCATGCGCCTCCGACCCTACCCGGCGCGGTGCACCCCGAACGTCAGGCACACGGTGGGCGAGGCCCGGAACGCCGCGACGCGACGCCCGGATCGGGCGCCGCGTCGTGGGTGCTGGTGATGCGTGCGTCGCTACAGCGAGGCGATGATCTCGCGCATGAGGTCGGCGGTCTCGCTCGGCGTCTTGCCGACCTTGACGCCGGCGGCCTCGAGGGCCTCCTTCTTCGCCTGCGCGGTGCCTGCGGAGCCCGAGACGATGGCGCCGGCGTGGCCCATGGTCTTGCCCTCCGGGGCGGTGAAGCCCGCGACGTAACCGACGACCGGCTTGGTGACGTTCGCCTTGATGAAGTCGGCCGCGCGCTCCTCGGCGTCGCCGCCGATCTCGCCGATCATGACGATCGCCTTGGTCTCGGGGTCGGCCTCGAACGCGGCGAGCGCGTCGATGTGCGTCGTCCCGATGATCGGGTCGCCGCCGATGCCGATCGCGGTCGAGAAGCCGATCTCGCGCAGCTCGTACATCATCTGGTACGTCAGGGTGCCCGACTTCGACACGAGGCCGATGGGTCCCTTGCCCGCGATGTTCGCCGGCGTGATGCCGACGAGCGACTCGCCCGGCGTGATGATGCCGGGGCAGTTCGGGCCGATGATGCGGGTCTTCGAGCCCTTGGACTGGGCGTAGGCCCAGAACTCGGCGGAGTCGCCGACCGGGACGCCCTCGGTGATGATGACGAGCAGCGGGATCTCGGCGTCGATGGCCTCGATGACCGCGTCCTTGGTGAACGCCGGCGGCACGAAGGCGATCGACACGTCCGCGCCGGTCTCGGCGATGGCCTCGGTGACCGTGCCGAACACGGGCAGCTCGACGCCGCCGTCGTGGGTCACGGTGGTGCCGGCCTTGCGGGCGTTGACGCCACCGACGACCTGGGTGCCGGCCTTCAGCATGAGCGCCGTGTGCTTGGTGCCCTCACCGCCGGTGATGCCCTGGACGATGACCTTGGAGTCCTTGTTGAGGAAGATTGACATGCGTGTGCGATCCCTTACTTCGAAGCCAGCTCGGCGGCCTTGTCGGCGCCTTCGTCCATGGTTGCGGCGAGCGTGATGAGCGGGTGGGCGGCTGCGCGGAGAATCTCGCGGCCTTCCTCGACCTTGTTGCCGTCGAGGCGGACCACGAGCGGCTTGGTCGCGGTGTCGCCGAGGATCTCGAGCGCCTTCACGATGCCGTTCGCGACCGCGTCGCACGCGGTGATGCCACCGAACACGTTCACGAACACGCTCTTGACCTGCGCGTCACCGAGGATGACGTCGAGGCCGGCGGCCATGACCTCGGCCGATGCTCCACCGCCGATGTCGAGGAAGTTGGCCGGCTTCACGCCGCCGTGCTGCTCGCCCGCGTAGGCGACGACGTCGAGCGTGGACATGACGAGGCCCGCACCGTTGCCGATGATGCCGACCTCACCGTCGAGCTTGACGTAGTTGAGGTCGTTCTCCTTGGCCTTGAGTTCCAGGGGGTCCTCGGCGGCGGTGTCCTCGAGGGCGGCGTGGTTCGGGTGACGGAACGCGGCGTTCTCGTCGAGCGACACCTTGCCGTCGAGGGCGACGATGCGGCCCTCTTCCGTGAGGACGAGCGGGTTGACCTCGACGAGCGTCGCGTCCTCACCCTTGTAGACGTCGTAGAGCTTCACGAAGACGTCGGAGACCTGGTCGACGAGCTCCTCGGGGAAGTTCGCGGCCTTCGCGATCGCGACCGCCGCAGCCTTGTCGACGCCCGTCAGCGGGTCGACCTCGATGCGCGCGAGCGCCTCGGGCTTCTCGACCGCGAGCTGCTCGATCTCCATGCCACCCTCGACGCTCGTGAGCGACAGGTAGGAGCGGTTGGCGCGGTCGAGCAGCACGGAGAAGTAGAACTCCTGCGCGATCCGCGCACCGGCTGCGACCATGACGCGCTTGACGACGTGGCCCTTGATGTCGAGACCGAGGATGGCCTTGGCCGCCTCGTACGCCTCGTCGGGGGTCTTGGCGACCTTGACGCCGCCGGCCTTGCCGCGGCCTCCGACCTTCACCTGCGCCTTGACGACGACGACGCCGCCGAGACGCTCGGCCGCTGCCCGCACCTCGTCCGGGGTGTCGGCGATGATGCCGGCGAGGACCGGAACCTCGTACTGTTCGAACAGGTCTCGTGCCTGATACTCGTAAAGATCCACGTGTCATTCCCATCCGCGCTTCGCGCGTTCTGCTGTGATTGTCGTGGCGATTTTCGGCCGCGCGTTATCTCGGCGGCGAGAGAAAAAGGGCCAGTGACGACTCTACCCCCAGCGCTCGTCCGCAGCCGGACGTTCACCGTGAACGACTAGGGTCGGTTCCATGACCGGGATGGCGGACCTGGCGCGCGAGGGCATCCTCGTCGCCGGTGCGGGCCGCGCCATCCTGTTGCAGATCGCCGATCCGGCGGTCGCCGCCGGGGTGGCGCGTCACAGCGACTTCGACGCACGTCCCCTCGACCGGCTGCACGCGACACTCACCTTCGTCTACGCGCTCGCGCTCGGGACCCCCGAGGAGCAGCGCCTCGTCGCACGTCGCGTGAACCGCGCACATGCGCCGGTCCGGTCGTCGGAGGACGACCCGGCACCCGCCTACTCGGCCTTCGACGCCGACGCACAACTCTGGGTGGCGGCCACGCTGTACGACACCGCGGTCCAGGTGTACGAGCTCGTCTTCGGCCCGCTCGACGACGGATCACGCGAGCGGTTGCACCGTGAGTACGCGATCGTCGGGACGAGCCTGCAGCTCCCCGCCGAGCGGTGGCCGGCCACCCGTGCGGCCTTCGACGAGTACTTCCAGGCACGGCTCGCGGACCTCCACGTGACCCCCGAGGCCCGCGCCGTGTCCGTCCAGCTCTTGACCGCTCGGGCGGCACCTCCCCTGGTGCGGGCACTGCTCCCGCTCGTCCGCCTCGTCACGGCCGGGCTCCTGCCGACCACGCTCCGAACCGCCTACGGCTTCCGCTGGACCCCGGTCCAGCAGCGCCGGTTCGACCGGAGGTTGCAGGTCGCCAGGCTCGTCTGGCCCCGCTTGCCGAGGTGGGTCAGGGCGGCTCCCTCGACCTGGTACCTCCGGACGATGCGAGCGCGTGAACAGGCCGGGCAGGCCGTCGCCTCCCGCTGACGCAGACCGCTCCACAGGGCGCTCCCGAACGCGTCGCCTCCACATCCGGCGCCCGATCGACGACGCTGGGCCCGGCCGTTTCCCACCATGGGCACATGACAACTCCTGCCCTCCCCCTCCGAACCCGTCTGCCCCGCAGACCCCGCACCCGACTCCTGCTGGCCGTCCCGATCCTCCTCACGATGCTGCTGGCGATCGTGTTCGGCGGCGCGACCGCTGCCTCGGCTCTCGCCGCGACCGGCGCCGCCTACGGCCATCGAGCGGCCTCGGACGGCCGTTGGCTCGGATCCTGGGCGTTCGACGACGGTACGGTCGGGTTCTGCATCAACCTCGACCTCCCGATCCCCCCTGGCCACAGCTACGAATACGTCGACGGGGACTCGCTCGGCTGGTTCAAGCCCGAGGACGCCGCTCGCCTCGCCTACCTGTCCCGACACTGGGGAGCGAGCCAGAACGCCGACGAGGCGGCTGCCGGCCAACTCGCCACCTGGATGATCACCGGTATGAACGGCTACACGCCGGCGCAGATCGCCTCCCGGGCCGGCGCGAGCGCCGAGTACGTGCTGGCGCTCGCGCACCGGATGCTGGCCGAGGCGGACGGCCCGGGCGGCGCGAGTCGCGGTGCGAGCGCCGAGCTGTACCTCGACCGTGGCGCGGACGGCTTCGACGTGGTCCGTTCCGAGCTGGCCGTCGACTTCGTCTCGTCCGGGACGACCACCCTGCCGCCGGGGACCCACACCGGGACGATCACGCTCGACGGCGCGACCTTCGAGGACGGCACCTCGGTCAAGACCGTCGGGAACGGTGAAGGCCACCGGATCGTGCCGAGCACCGACTCGGCCGTCGTCTCCTTCTCGGCGACCGTCGGCTACGGTGAGCTGCCCTACGGGGGCGGCATGACCATCGCCCGCAGCGCCGACCACGTGCAGAGCGTCCTCGTCGCTCGTCCGATCACCGTCACCGCCGAGGCGAGCGCGGACCGCGAGCGGACCACGCCCCTGCCGTTCCAGCCGGTCGTCGTCACGACCACCTCGCACGCCACCGCCGCACCCGGAACCGAGATCGTCGACCACCTGTCGGTCGGGATCGCGACGGACGCCGGGCTCTCCTCGGAGTGGGGCGTCTTCGGTCCGGAGGGTGGGCCCTACGCGCCCATCCCGGTGACCGTCCGGAGCCAGCTGCTCGGGCCGTTCGGCGAGCAGCCGGTCGAAGCACCCGAGGCGCCACTCGGCGCTCCCCTCGTCTGCGAGGTGGAGACCGTCGTCGACGCGGGCCCCGGCGACTACACCACGCCGTCCTGCATCGTCCCCGAGGACGGCTACTACGTCTGGGTCGAACGGATCGAACCGACCGACACGGCTCCGGAGCAGGGTGGCGCCATGATCCGCCCCTGGCGGTCGGCGTTCGGTGTCGCCGCCGAGACCACGCGGGTCGTCTCACCGCCCGTCCCGGAGATCACCGAGCACCGTCTCGCCGAGACCGGCACCGACGACCGGTCGCTCATCCTCGCCGCGACGGCGGCCACGCTCGCCCTCGGCCTCGGCGGCGCGCTCGTCGCACTCCGGCGGCGTTCGACGCCGGCCCGGACCGCCGGTGACGTCAGCGGACGTCGAGGAGCGGCGCGAGCTGAGCGCGGTCGACGTCCAGCCACGGTGCGGCCGGGTTCACGATGATCCCGGTGATGCCTTCGTCGCTGCGGAGCGCTGCTGCGAGTTCCGCGGCCGTGACGGGGTACGCGTCGTCGCCTCGCCCGAGCGCCGCGATCTCGATCGGCGCGGTGAAGACCTCGAGGAGCCGGCGGTCACCGAGCCGGGTCTCGGCGATGCCGATCGTCTTGCGGTTGCCGTCCTCGTCGACCTCCGCTCGTCCGGCGACGAAGCCGCCGTGCGCGGCGAGCGCCGCGACCAGTCGCTGGAGGGCGTCGGCGTCGCGAGGCTGGGCGAGTGCCTGCTTCGCCGGGTCGTTGTTGCGGCCGTCCCCGAACAGGCGCACGATGAGCGTCTTCGGGACGACGGCGCTCGCCTTGCCGTCGGCCGGGTTCAGGACGATCCCGGCGTACCCTTCGCCGGACGCCTGACGCAGCGCCCACACCGCGTCCACCGCGACCCCGGTCACGGGCCCCTCTGCCGTCCGCGTCTTCTCGAGCTCACGAGCAGAGGTGAAGGCGAGGAGGTACACGGCGCCCTCGGCGTCGCGGTGGACGCCGAGTGGGACACGGCCCGCGGCCTTGTCCTCCTCCGAGACACCGTCGAGACTCGTGGAGAGCAGCAGCTTGCCCTGGATGCTCTGCCGCAGCACGTGCATCATGGCGCGCTCGTCGCCACCCTCCGCCAAGGCGGTGAGCGCCTGGGCCAGGTCCACGTTCGTGTCCGGTTCGCCGGCGGGGGGCGTCGGAGCGGGGGCCGCGGCCGGAGTGGCCGGCACCGACACGGGGGCCTCCGGGGTCCGAGCGGCGGAGTTGACCGTCGTCACCGAGATGGAGACGTGCGGAACGGCTTCCGGGGCCTCGGCTTCGGGAGCCGCCTCGGCCTCAGGAGCCGAGGTCTCGGCTTCCGCAGCTGCGGATCGGGCATCGGACGCGTTGCGCTTGGAGAACAGACCCATGATGAATGAGCCTAGATGCTCCACCCGGCCCGGGGAACCCGTGAGGAGCGTTGGACGAACGCCGTCGCCCGGCTCAGTCCACCTTCTCGATGGGGGCGATCTTGATCAGCAGCTTCTTCGCTCCGGCCGACTCGAACTGTACGTGGGCGATGCGCTTCGCGCCCTCCCCCGTGACCGCGTTCACGCGCCCCACGCCGAAGTCCGCGTGGGAGATCCGGTCGCCGGGGACGAGTTCGAGGTCGCCGTTGTCGCGGACCTTCGCCGTGATGCGGTTCGCCCAGGCCGTCTCCGGCTTGCTCGACCCGCCGGAGAACCGGGTGTCGCCGGCGGACGCCCCCTCGGGCAGGGACCGGACCGACCAGCGGTCGCTCGACGGGGCGCGGCGCGCATTGAGCGCGCGCGACTGCGTTCCACCGCGGCCGTTGACGTTGCCTGGCGACTGCCGCCACTCGATGAGGTCGGCCGGGATCTCCTGGAGGTAGCGACTGGGCATCGCGACGGCGGTCTCGCCGTATTGTGCCCTGGTCATCGCGAGCGACAGGTAGAGACGCTTCCTGGCGCGGGTGATGCCGACGTAGAACAGACGACGCTCCTCCGCCGGGCCGCCGGGTTCACTCGCCGACATCCGGTGCGGGAGCAGGTCCTCCTCGATGCCGGTCAGGAAGACCGCGTCGTACTCCAACCCCTTCGCCGTGTGGAGCGTCATGAGGGAGACGCTTCCGGTCGCGTCGTCGAGGTCGTCGGCGGCAGCGACGAGCGAGACCTCGGTGAGGAAGTCCACAATGCCGCCGTCCGGGTTGTTCTTCGCGAACTCCTTGGTGACAGCGACGAGCTCGTCGACGTTCTCGGCACGTGCCTCGTCCTGCGGATCGCGGCTGTTGCGCAGGGAGTCGAGGTAGCCGCTCTTCGTCATGAGGAGGGCCAGGACGTCGCCGACGGCGGTCGCCGACGCGGTGGGGCGGTCGGCCGCCGCGGCGTCGTCGAGCGCGGCCTGCGCCTCGTCGAGCAGCGCGGACAGCTGCAGGATCGCGCTCGTGACCTTCGGGCCGAGCCCGAGCGCGTCGGCGCGCCGCATCGCCTCGCGGAAGGTGACGCCGTTGTTCTCGGCGAAGCTCGCGAGCGCCGTCTCCGTCGCCGGACCGATGCCGCGCTTCGGGGTGTTGAGGATGCGCCGCAGCGCCATGATGTCGGCGGGGTTCGCGACGGAGACGAGGTACGCCAGTGCGTCCTTGATCTCCGCTCGTTCGTAGAACTTGGTGCCACCCATGATCCGATAGGGCAGCGCCGCCCGGATGAAGATCTCCTCGAGCGCACGGGTCTGGGCGTTGGTGCGGTAGAAGACCGCGATGTCGCTGTACGCCGTGCCGCCGTTCCGGAGCTTCTCGATCTCGTCGGCGATGAACTGCGCCTCGTCGTGCCCGGAGTAGCCGGTGAACCCGACGATCTTCTCGCCGTCGCCCACGGCCGTCCACAGCTTCTTGTCCTTGCGGTCGAAGTTGTTGGAGATGACCGCGTTCGCCGCCGAGAGGATGTTCTGGGTGGAGCGGTAGTTCTGCTCGAGGAGGACGACCTTCGCTCCCGGGAAGTCCCGCTCGAACTCGGTGATGTTCCGGATGTCCGCGCCACGGAACGCGTAGATGGACTGGTCCGAGTCGCCGACGACCGTGAGCGAGGCGCCGTCCGCCTGCGCGATGGCCAGGTGGTCCGAGCCGGCGGCGGGTGCACGGGTGAGTTCGCGGATGAGCGAGTACTGGGCGTGGTTCGTGTCCTGGTACTCGTCGACGAGGATGTGCCGGAACCGCTGCTGGTACTGCGCGGCGACGTGCGGGAACGCTCGGAACAGGAAGACGGTCTGGCTGATGAGGTCGTCGAAGTCGAAGGCGTTCGCGTCGGCGAGCGCCCGGGTGTACTTGCGGAAGATCTGCAGGAACACGAGTTCCTGCGGATCGTTCGTGTTGATCGTGCGCGAGTACGACTCGACGTCGGAGAGCTCGTTCTTCAGCTTCGAGATCTTGGCCGAGGTGTTCGACGGTGTGAACCCGTAGGCGTCGGCCTCGAGCTCCTTGATGATGCGCTTCAGCAGAGCGCGCTGGTCGCCGCTGTCGTAGATCGTGAAGTTCTTCGTGAACCCGAAGTGTTCCGCCTCCCGACGGAGGATGCGGACGCAGGCGGAGTGGAAGGTCGAGATCCACATCCCCTGGGCGGCCTGGCCGACGAGCGCCTCGACGCGCTCACGCATCTCGGCTGCGGCCTTGTTCGTGAAGGTGATGGCGAGGATCTGGCTGGGCCAGGCCTCGCGCTGCTCCAGCAGCAGGGCGATCCGTCGCGTGAGCACGCTCGTCTTGCCAGAGCCGGCGCCCGCGACGATGAGCAGCGCCTGCCCCCGGTACTCGACGGCGATCCGCTGCTGCGGGTTGAGTCCGTCGAGGAGACGACTCCCGGCGGCATGCTCGTCTGAGGGCGTCCCGGGGATGGACGCTGTGGGCCAGTCGACGATCACCGGTTGGACGGCGTCGGCGTTCGAAGAAGGAGTGCTCGCCATATCGCCTGCAAGTCTAGGCGCTGCCTCCGACATCGGCCCGCCCCGGACGCCGGGGCGTCAGTGCTCCCGCCGAGCAGGGAGGGCCGAGCGGGCGGCCGCACCGAGGTCGGCGTGGTCGACGAAGACCCCGTCGACGCCCGTCGAGAGCACCAGGGCGAACTCCGCCCGCCAGTCGCCGAACGCGGCAGGGTCCTCCCCCGAGCGGAACGGCGGCGCGAGGAAGCGGTTCTCCGGTCGGAGCGTCCAGGTGTAGACCCGGAGGCCGGCCGCGTGCGCGCGCTGCACGAGATCGGTCGGGCAGGGGCCGTCGGCCGCGTCCAGATCGATCAGCAGTGCCTTGTCGACGCTGATGGCGTCGACCTCGCCCGCGAGCGTCGCGAGCCCGGCATCGGTCATGGCGTCGGCGTACGTGGGAGCGGCTTCCCCCAGTCGCGCCACCAGATCGCTCGGCCTGCCGGACCGTTCGAGGAGGTAGACGAACTCCGCTCGCACGTCACGCCGCTGCACGGCCGTGAGCACGGACTGCTCGAACGATTCGACGATGAGCGGTTCGGCGGCGGCGTCCGCGCCGAAGCCGGTCGTGTCGAGCGCATCGGCGAGCAACCGGTCGAGTGGCAGCCCGACGGACGCGAAATGGGTCGCGTGCTTCACCTCCGCGACGATCCCGAGCGGGCGCCCGTGCTCTCGGGCGGCGTCGCGGACGATGGCGACGAGATCGGTGAACCGGAGGATGGGCGACGTCCCGTCGTGGTCGGCACTGCCAGGACGCAGAGCGGGGATGCGCTCGCGGGCGGTCAGCGTCGACAGTTCGGCCCAGGTGAAGTCCTCCGTGAACCACCCGGTCAGCTGATCGCCGTCGATGGTCTTCGTGGTCCGCCGATCGGCGAAGTCCGGCCTCGAAGCGACGTCCGTCGTCCCCGAGATCTCGTTCTCGTGGCGCACCACGAGCACGCCGTCCTTCGACGCGACGAGGTCGGGTTCGACGGCGTCGGCGCCCAGGGCGAAGGCGAGTCGGTAGGACGCCTCGGTGTGCTCCGGGCGATACCCCGGCGCTCCACGGTGTCCGATCACGAGCGGGCTGGGCAAGGAGTCGATGCGCACGCGATCAGCCTAGGGCGAGGATCAGGCGGCCTGGCCGGGTGCCGGCTGTCAGCTGGCGGCGAACATCCGTCGGCGTCCAGACCTTTCCAGGCCCGATCCGGCTGATTCAAAGGGAACTCGGATACTCTGGGTGCCAGCAGCGCCGCTTGGCGCGACACAGCCTCCACGACTGAGAGTAGGAATCAGCCATGGCCCTCGACAATCCCGCGTTCTCGAAGAACCCGGCATTCGCGAAGCAGGGAGGCGGGACGCTGCAGGCAGCTCAAGCAGCGAACCCCTCGCTGACCGCCGAACAGCTCCAGAAGATGTACGAACAGCCCACCGCACCGGCGGGCGTCGGCACCGCCGACCGCATGACGATCGAGAACACGCTCGTCAAGACCCTCGGCTCGTTCGCCGTCCTCGTGGTCTTCGCCGTCATCTCCTGGATGTGGACGACCTCGCTCCTGCAGGCAGGCAGCGGCTACGCCCTCCCCATGATCATCGGCATGATCGGCGGCCTCGGCCTCGGTCTCGTCAACTCCTTCAAGAAGGAGCCGGTCCCCGCGCTCATCCTCGGGTACGCGGTCTTCCAGGGCCTCTTCGTCGGTGGCATCTCGCGCGTCTTCGAGGCGAACCCGGCCTGGTCCGGCGTCGTCGTCCAGGCGGTCCTCGCGACCCTCGCCGTCGTCGGCGTGACCCTCGCACTCTTCGCGAGCGGCAAGGTCCGCGCCTCGAAGAAGCTCACGAAGGTGTTCCTCGTCGCCATCATCGGCTACGGCGTCTTCCAGCTCCTCAACCTGGTGCTGATGTTCACCGGTGTCCTCAACAACCCCTTCGGGCTGTACGGCGCGACGATCTTCGGCATCCCGCTCGGGATCGTCATCGGCATCTTCGCGGTGCTGATGGGTGCGTACTCGCTCGTGCTCGACTTCGACTTCATCCAGCGCGGCGTGCAGAACCGCGCACCCGCCAAGTACGGCTGGACCGGCGCCTTCGGCATCATGGTCACGGTCATCTGGATCTACGTCGAGATCCTGCGCCTGCTCGCCATCTCGCGCAACTAGCAGCCCGGTTCCGCCGAAGGCCCGTCCCATCGTGGGGCGGGCCTTCGTCGTGCCACACGGTCGTGCCACGGACAGACGACGGAAGGCCGCCCCGAGACGGGACGGCCTTCCGGTGGATCAGGGAGTGATCACTCCCACTCGATGGTCCCCGGCGGCTTCGACGTGACGTCGAGCACGACGCGGTTCACGTCCTTCACCTCGTTGGTGATGCGGTTGCTGATGCGCGCGAGGACGTCGTACGGCAGGCGCGTCCAGTCGGCGGTCATCGCGTCTTCTGAGGACACCGGGCGGAGGACGATGGGGTGGCCGTAGGTGCGACCGTCGCCCTGGACGCCCACGGACCGGACGTCTGCGAGGAGGACGACCGGGCACTGCCAGATCTCCTGGTCGAGGCCGGCCGCGGTGAGTTCCTCGCGGGCGATCGCGTCGGCGTCGCGGAGGAGGTCGAGGCGCTCGGCCGTGACCTCACCGACGATGCGGATGCCGAGCCCCGGGCCGGGGAACGGCTGACGACCGACGATCGCCTCGGGCAGTCCCAGCTCGCGACCGATCGCGCGCACCTCGTCCTTGAACAGGGTGCGGAGGGGCTCGACGAGCTCGAACTGCAGGTCTTCCGGCAAGCCGCCGACGTTGTGGTGGCTCTTGATGTTGGCCGTTCCCGACCCGCCACCGGACTCGACCACGTCCGGGTACAGCGTGCCCTGCACGAGGAAGCGGATGGGCTCCCCTTCGTCCTGGGCCTCCTTGACGAGGTCGATCTCCGCCTGTTCGAAGGAACGGATGAACTCGCGACCGATGATCTTGCGCTTCTGCTCCGGGTCGCTCACCCCGGCGAGCGCCGACAGGAACTGCTCGCGGGCGTCGACCGTGACCAGTCGGACGCCGGTCGAGGCGACGAAGTCCTCCTCGACCTGGCGACGCTCGTCCTTGCGGAGGAGTCCGTGGTCGACGAAGATGCAGACGAGCTGGTCGCCGACGGCCTCGTGCACGAGCGCAGCGGCGACCGCGGAGTCGACACCGCCGGACAGCCCGCAGATGACCTTGGCGTCGCCGACCTGCGCACGGATGCGCTCGACCTGCTCGGCGATCACGTTGCCGCTGTTCCAGTCGGCGGGGATGCCCGCCGCCCGGTGCAGGAAGTTCTCGAGCACCTGCTGCCCGTAGGCGGAGTGCTTGACCTCCGGGTGCCACTGGACCCCGTAGAGCCCGCGCTCGGCGTTGGCGAACGCCGCGACCGGGGTCGAGGCGGTCGAGGCGAGGACCTCGAAGCCCTCCGGCGCCTTCGAGACGGAGTCGCCGTGGCTCATCCACACGTTCTGCTCGGTCGGGACGCCGTGCAGCAGCGTGCCCGGGACGTCCACGACGCTCGTCGCGTCGGTGGCGCCGTACTCGCGGAGACCGGTGTGCGCGACCTCGCCACCGAGCTGCTTGGCCATGACCTGGAAGCCGTAGCAGATGCCGAAGGTGGGGACACCGAGCTCGAGGATGCCCTCGTCGAGCGACGGAGCACCCGGCTCGTAGACGCTCGACGGGCCACCGGACAGCACGATGCCGACAGGGTTCTTGGCGGCCACCTCGGCAGCGCTCACGGTGTGCGGCACGATCTCGGAGTACACGCCGGCCTCGCGGACGCGTCGGGCGATCAGCTGGGCGTACTGTGCGCCGAAGTCGACGACCAGGACTGGTCGGGCGGCGGTCTGCTCCGCGACGGCGGGGGTCGGTTCACTCACTGCATGGACTCCACGGGTTCGGCGGCCGCCGCTGCTTCGCGACCGGAGAGGTAGCCCTTCACTTCCCGCGGGATGCGGCTCTCGAAGAAGAAGGACAGGAACGGGATGATGCCGCCGAGCGCGAGCCAGAGCAGACGCAGGACGTTCCACCGCATGAGGCTCCAGAGCCGGAACGCGGCGAACAGGTACACGACGTAGAACCAGCCGTGGATGATGAGGATGCCCGTGCTCAGGTTGACCGCGGTGGCGGTCCCGGACGGGACGAAGGCGAGGAAGCCGTAGGCGCCACCGAGCTCGAGCTCGAGGCCGAACGCGTACTTCATCAGCATCTCGGCGCAGAGCGACAGCAGCAGCACGCCGGTGATCGGCGCGGCCACCTGGTAGAACTTCAGCGCGCCTCGGATCGCGGGAAACGTCGACGGTTTCGGCTGGAGGGGCATGCCCTCCATCTTAGCCGCGGCCATCGGGGCTCCGGACATCACGCGGTGGGCTGCGACGCCTGTTCCTCGGCGTCCTCGAGCTCCTCGATCTCGCGCTCCCAGGCGTCCTTGGCGAGGCGGTACCAGAGGAAGACGGCGAAGCAGGCGAACACGACCCACTCGGCCGCGTAGAAGATGTTCAGCCAGTTGAGCTGGATCTCCTGGCTGGGCGCCGGCGACGAGATGGTCTCGAGTCCGTCGGCGGCGTCGTCGTCCACCAGGAACGCGGTGAACACCCGCAGGCCGTCCGCATCGGACCACCGGTTCAGCAGGGCCGCGACCGACATGTTGTCGAGATCGGTCGGCGCCGCGTCGGACGCGGGCTCCTCCGGTCCCTCCGGCGGGTTCAACCGCCCCTCGAGTTCGACGACACCGCTCGGAGCGTCGGCATTGAGTGCGTCCGCGACCCGGTCGGCGACCTGTCGGTCCTTCGTCCAGCCGACCGCAACCGCGAGGCCCGCCGCATCCGGCCGATCGGTCGCAAGGTGTCCGGTGACCCAGTAGCCGAGCACGCCGTCGTTCACGCGGTCGCCGACGACGAGGTAGTCCCCCGGCACCCAGGTGCCCGTCACGCTGATCCGCTGTCCGGCGTCGACCTCTCGGATCCCGACCCCGGGCTCGAGGACGTCCGCGAGCGGCCGGACCGATTCGGTCTCGCTCGGGACGACCTGTCCCGATTCGATGGCACGGGCCAGCTGCCACTGGCCGAGGGCCGCGAACGCGCCGGCGACGGCCAGGCAGAGGACGAGCACGCCGATCCACCGAGGACGCAGCATGACGGAGCGGAGCGTCGGACGGGCCTGACCGTGGTCGGTCGGCACTGGTGCCGACGGGGCGGGGCTAGTAATCGGGCTCTCGCTTTCGTGCTGGTGGTTCCTGGTCGTTCATCGCCTGTTCGACGAGTCGGTCGATGGCCGCCTGATCGGTGTCGGGAGCGCTGTCGTCCGGGTCGTCGGCCGTCCCCGCGACGAGGGCGATCGCCTCGTCCTCCGTGCGGTCGGGGCCGTCGGGGTGGTCGACGCGCTTCGGCTTGCGGCGACGCGGCCTGAGGATGAACGCGCCGATCTGCTCGGAGCGGCCGGCCACGATGGGACCCATCACCGCCATGATCAGCACATAGAGCCCGGCGAAGGGCTGGATGAGGGGGTTCAACCCGGCACTCAGGGACAGGGTCGCGAGGATGAGCGCGAACTCTCCTCGGTTCTGGAGGATCACCGCCGCGTTGATGCCCGCCTGTGGTCCGAGACCGTTCAGCCAGGCGACGAACTGCCCGGCGATCACGTTGAGCACCACCGTCATCAGGACGGCGAGCAGCACCGGGACGAGGACGCTGCCGAACTTCGTCGCGTCGAGCGCGAGACCGAAGTTCAGGAAGAAGAAGGCACCGAAGACGTCGCGGAGCGGGATCGCGATCTGCTCGATCTTGTTGCGGAATCGGGTCGCGCCGAGCACCAGACCGATGAGGAAGGCGCCGATCGCGTCGGTGACCCCGAGGATCTCGCCGATGCCGCCGAAGGCCACCGCGAGGCCGAAGAACAGGATGGTGAAGAGCTCGTCGTCCTTGGTGCGGAACAACCGCGAGACGAAGCGACCGCCGAACCTGGCGATCGTGAACATCACGAGGATGAACGTGAACGCGATCGCGAGCTTGCCGATGACCGGCCACACCTCCGTCTCGCCGCTCAGGACCACGCCGACGATCGCGAGGTAGATGGCGATGAAGATGTCCTCGACGACGGTGACACCGAGGATCATCGGTGTCTCGTCGTTCGTCAGCCGCTTGAGCTCGATGAGCAGCTTCGTGACGATGGCACTGGAGCTGGTGGCGGTGATCCCGGCGATGATGAGCGCTTCACGGGTCCCCCACCCGACGAGGAACCCGAAGACGAGGCCGGCGGCCATGTTGACGAGGATGTACGACCCGCCGGACACGATCAGCTTCCCGGCGTTGCCGAAGAACTCGTCCTGGTCGAACTCCAGACCGAGGTTGAACAGCAGCAGGACCAGGCCGAACACCGCGATCAGTTCGATCTGCGCGCTCGCGAAGTCCAAGGGGAACCAGCCCGTGTACGGACTCGCGAGGAGCCCGACGAGCATGTAGACGGGGATCGACGGGAGCCCGATGAGCTTGCCGAGACGGCCGAGGATGTAGGCGATGACGAACAGGACGCCGAGGATGAGGAGATCCTGGCCGAGGTGGGGGTTGTCGGTCGCGGCGTGCAGCATCCCTACCCTCCGGGCGGGGCGTCGACGGCGACCTTCTTGACGGCGCCGGAACGGAAGTAGGCGAAGGCCTTGGCGACCTTCTCCGGGCTGCCGGCCACGACGAGGGTGTCGCCCGGGAACACCCGGAAGTCGGCCGCGGGGGCCGGGTTCGCAGAATCGCCTCGGACGACGGCCACGACCGTGAGGCCGACCATGCCCTTCTCAGCGGGGTTGCCGAGCGGCTGCCCGGCGATGTGGTCTTCGTAGTCGACCGTGAACCAGTCGATGCTGAGCCCAGGGATCTGGTCGAGTGCGCTCAGCGATTCGGTGATCTGCGTGCCACCGAGCAGCTCCGCCAGAGTGTGCGCCTCGTCTTCGTTGAGCCGGAGCGACACCTTGCCGGCGTCTGCGCCGTCCTCGTGGTCGGCGAAGGTGATGAGGTCGCTGTGGCCGGAACGGTGGGCGATGACCCCGACCTTGCCGCCGTCGTCCGTGACGAAGGTGTGCAGCACACCGACTCCGGGAAGTTTGACCCGCCGAACATCCACCATGGCTGTACTCCTCAGGCTTGTTGTGGCAGTCCTCCTAGTCTATCCGCCACGCCTGCGTCGCTCGCCCGAGGGGCCCGCAGCGGTTGCGCTGCGGGCGATCACCGGACGGTCAGGCCCCCGGGACGATGTCCGGTGCCTCGAGCCGCACGCGGTCGGCGGCCTCGTCGTTCGGCTGTTCCTGGGACGCCCGCTCGGCGGTGACGCGCTCGAGGTAGTACGAGACCTCCTTGGCGATCCGTTCCTCGTCCCACCCGAGGACGCCTCCCATGAGCTTGGCCGCGACCGGAGCCGCCGACACACCGCGGTCCCAGGCCTCGATGGAGATCCGTGTCCGGCGAGCGAGGACGTCGTCGAGGTGGAGGGCACCCTCGTGGGACGCCGCGTAGACGACCTCGGCGCCGATGTAGTCGTCGGCTCCGGGGAGCGGCTCGGCGAGCGTCGGGTCCTCTTTGAGGAGGTCGAGCAGCTCGTCGGTGAGCACGCCGTAGCGGTTCAACAGGTGCTCGATCCGTGCGGTGTGGACGCCGAACGCACGAGCGATCTTGCCGCGCTTGTTCCACGCGGCCTGGTATCCCTCGGCACCGAGCAGCGCGATGTTCTCCGTCGCGCTGGCCGGGATCTTCCCGTCCAGGGCGTCGACGGCGGCGTCGATCGCGTCCTTCGCCATCACCCGGTACGTGGTCCACTTGCCACCGGCGATCACGACGAGACCCGGCACCGAGTGGGCGACGAGGTGCTCGCGCGACAGCTTCGAGGTCTGCTCCGACTCCCCCGCGAGCAGGGGACGGAGCCCGGCGAAGACCCCCTCGACGTCCTCGCGGGTGAGCGGGACGGCGAGGACGGTGTTGACGCGCTCCAGCAGGTAGTCGATGTCAGCGGCCGTCGCCGCCGGGTGCGCCTTGTCGAGGTGCCAATCGGTGTCGGTCGTGCCGATGAGCCAGTGGCGACCCCACGGGATGACGAAGAGCACGCTCTTCTCGGTGCGCAGCAGGAGACCCATGCTCGACTGGAACCGGTCCCGAGGCACGACGAGGTGGATGCCCTTCGAGGCGCGCACCTTGAACTGGCCGCGCTCCCCCACCATCGACTGGGTGTCGTCGGTCCACACACCCGTCGCGTTCACGACCTGCTTGGCCCGGATCTCGAACCGTTCGTCGGTCTGGAGGTCGTGCGCCTTCACGCCGACGACCCGCTGGCCGACCTTGATGAACCCCTCGACACGCACCCGGCTGGCCACGTGCGCGCCGTAGGCGGAGGCCGTCCGAGCGAGGGAGGCGACGTAGCGCGCGTCGTCGACCTGGGCGTCGTAGTAGGTCAGGCCACCGACGAAGGCGTCAGACTTCAGGCTCGGGATGGAGCTCAGCACCTGGCGCTTCGACAGGTGTCGGTGGTGCGGGACGCCCGGCGGACGGCCACCCGTCCAGCTGAAGAGGTCGTACAGGAGCATGCCGGCGCCGATGTACAACCGCTCGAACACCGGCTTGTTGAGCGGGTACAGGAAGCGGACGGGCTTCACGAGGTGCGGAGCGATGCGCTGCAACAGCAGCCCACGTTCGATGAGGGCCTCGCGGACGAGCCGGAAGTCGAGCTGCTCGAGGTAGCGGATACCGCCGTGCACGAGCTTGGAGGAACGGCTGGAGGTGCCGCTCGCCCAGTCGCGGGCCTCGAGCAGGCCGGTGCTCAGACCGCGGGTGACCGCGTCGAGCGCCGCTCCCGTGCCGACGATGCCGCCGCCGACGACGAGGATGTCCAGCTCTTTGCTCTTCAGCGCTTCGATCGCGGCGTCGCGTTCCTCCATCCCCAGCTTGGTGGATCGGGACACGTTGTTGGGCGTGGTGGCCATCGTCGAACTCCGCTCGCTGGAACCGCCCTCGCGACGGTCCTGCACTGCAGGAGCTCGTCCGCGAGGCTCTGCTTCCGAGGCTAGCGCCGAGCTTCCGAGCCGACAACCGCTTGCGGGAACCCGTGGGCTCCCGCAAGCGTCAGTTGCCCTGGTACGGCGCGACGACGACCTCGACGCGCTGGAACTCCTTGAGGTCCGAGTATCCGGTGGTGGCCATCGAGCGACGGAGCGCACCGATGAGGTTGGCGGTGCCGTCCGACTTCGGCGACGGCCCGTACAGGATCTCCTCGAGCGTGGCGACGGTCCCGACCTCGACACGACGACCGCGCGGCAGCTGCAGGTGGTGCGCCTCGGCACCCCAGTGCCAGCCACCACCCGGCGCATCGGTCGCACGGGCGAGTGCGGTGCCGAGCATGACGGCGTCGGCACCCATCGCGACGGCCTTGACGATGTCGCCGGAGGTGCCGAGACCGCCGTCGGCGATGACGTGGACGTACCGGCCGCCCGACTCGTCGAGGTAGTCGCGGCGAGCGCCGGCCACGTCGGCCACCGCGGTCGCCATGGGTGCGTGGATCCCGAGCGAGGCTCGCGTGGTGGAGGCCGCGCCGCCGCCGAAGCCGACGAGTACGCCGGCCGCACCGGTCCGCATGAGGTGCAGCGCCGCCGTGTAGGTGGCCGCACCGCCCACGATGACCGGGACGTCGAGTTCGTAGATGAACTTCTTGAGGTTGAGCGGCTCCTGGTTCTTGGAGACGTGCTCGGCCGACACGGTCGTACCGCGGATCACGAAGAGGTCGACGCCCGCGGCGACGACGGTCTCGTAGAGCTCCTGCGTCCGCTGCGGCGACAGGGCCGCCGCGACGGTCACGCCGGCGGCGCGGATCTCGGCCAAGCGAGCGGTCACGAGTTCAGGCTTGATGGGCTCGGCGTAGATCTCCTGCATGCGAGCGGTCGCGCGACCGACGGGCAGCGAGCGGATCTCGGCGAGGAGCGGCTCCGGGTCCTCGTACCGGGTCCAGAGGCCCTCGAGGTCGAGGACGCCGACCCCGCCCAGCTGGCCCATCATGATCGCGGTCGTCGGCGAGACGACGGAGTCCATGGGTGCCGCGAGCACGGGGATCTCGAACTGGTAGGCGTCGATGGACCACGACACCGAGACGTCCTGCGGGTCGCGGGTCCGCCGCGACGGGACGACGGCGATGTCGTCGAAGGCGAACGCGCGCCGGGCGCGCTTTGACCGGCCGATCTCAATATCCATGCTCACCCGACCAGCCTATCGGTCGCCTACGACGACGACGGCCCGGCAGGCGGGCGCCTGCCGGACCGTCGAGGTCACGCGGGGGTCACTTGCGGTAGTTCGGCGCCTCGACCACGATCTGCACGTCGTGCGGGTGCGACTCCTTGAGGCCGGCGGAGGTGATGCGGACGAACTTGCCCTTCGCCTTCAGCTCGCCGATGTTGCGTGCGCCGACGTAGAACATGGACTGACGCAGCCCGCCGATGAGCTGGTACGCGACGGCCGAGACCGGTCCGCGGTATGGCACCTGGCCCTCGATGCCCTCGGGGATCAGCTTGTCGTCGCTCGGGACGTCGGCCTGGAAGTAGCGGTCCTTGGAGTAGGACGTCTTCTCGCCACGCGTCTGCATGGCTCCGAGCGAACCCATGCCCCGGTAGTTCTTGAACTGCTTGCCGCCGACGAACACGAGGTCGCCGGGGCTCTCGTCGGTACCGGCGAGGAGCGAACCGAGCATGACCGTGTCGGCACCGGCGACGAGGGCCTTGGCGATGTCGCCGGAGTACTGCAGGCCGCCGTCGGCGATGACCGGGACGTTCACCTCGCGCGCCGCGAGCGACGCCTCGTAGACCGCGGTCACCTGGGGCACGCCCACACCGGCGACGACACGGGTGGTGCAGATGGAGCCCGGGCCGACGCCCACCTTGATGGCGTCGGCACCCGCCTCGATGAGGGCCTGGGCGCCCGACCGCGTCGCGACGTTGCCGCCGATGACGTCGACACCGGCGAACGCCGGGTCGGCCTTGAGCTTGCGGATGATGTCGAGCACGCCGGCACTCTCACCGTTGGCGGTGTCGACCACGATGACGTCGACGCCGGCGTCGAGCAGCTGACCGGCACGGGACCAGGCGTCACCGAAGAAGCCGATGGCCGCGCCGACGCGGAGCCGACCGGAGTCGTCCTTCGTGGCGAGCGGGTACTTCTCGCTCTTGTCGAAGTCCTTGACGGTGATGAGGCCCTTGAGCTTGCCCGCCTCGTCGATGAGCGGCAGCTTCTCGATCCGGTGCTGGGCGAGGAGCGCCATGACCGCGTTGCGGTCGGTGCCGACGGGAGCCGTGACGAGGCCGGTGCTCGTCATGACCTCGCTGACCCGCGTGGTCGCCTTCTCGAACGGCGACACGAACCGCATGTCGCGGTTGGTGATGATGCCGACGAGAACGCCCTCACCGTTGACGACGGGGAGCCCTGAGATGCGGAACTGGCCGCACAGTTCGTCGACCTCGGCGACGGTGGCGTCGGCGGTCGTCGTGATCGGGTTCGTGATCATGCCCGACTCGCTCCGCTTGACGCGGTCGACCTGCTCGGCCTGGTCGGTGATCGAGAGGTTCCGATGCAGGATCCCGATGCCGCCCTCGCGAGCCATCGCGATCGCCATGCGTGCCTCGGTGACGGTGTCCATCGCACTCGACAGCAGCGGCGTGTTCACCGTGATCCGCTTCGTCAATCGGGACGAGGTCTCCGCCTCGCTCGGGATGACGTCGGTGTGCCCGGGGAGCAGCAGCACATCGTCATACGTGAGTCCTACGAATCCGAACGGATCAGGCTGGTCCATTTATCCCTCTCATAGCCACGAACACACCGGAGAAACGCAGACCTGCCGGTATCACCATCGTAACCGAGCAGGGCGTACCCCTATTCCACGATCCCGACAAAACCATGCGCAGAAATACGCATGGGCGAAACATGTAGGCAATAATCAGGTTCTATCGTCGAACAGCGTTGTCCGACGCAGGAGAACGGTCCACGAATGTGGGCTGGCACTGGAGGTGCAGTGAAGTTCGCTGGAACAACCCGAAACCCGAGACTGGCACGGAGATTCGTGCTCCTCATCGCCTTGCTGTTCGGGGCGATCACCCTCACGTCCGTCATGAGCGCCGTTCCGGCTCATGCCGACGAAGTGGGTGAGGAGTACGACTTCTACTTCGCTGGGAACGTCAAGTACGACGACAAACCACTCGACGGCGTGAACATCACGGTCGACGGCAACGGCTACAAGGCCGACGTCGACACCGATGCCGACGGCAAGTGGAAGATCGGCGTCCCCGAGAAAGGTACGTACAAGGTCACCCTCGACGAGGAGACCCTCCCGAAGGGCGTCATCGTCGCCGAAGGCGGCGCGACCATCGAGGCCGAGTTCGGCCTCACCCAATCGAAGTCCGTGAACTTCTTCCTCGGTGAGGGCGAACGCGTCACCGTCAGCTTCTGGGATCAGCTCGCCGAACGGCTCGTCAACGGGGTGAACTTCGGACTCATGCTCGCCCTGGCGGCCATCGGAGCGTCGCTCGTGTTCGGCACCACCGGCCTCAGCAACTTCGCCCACGCGGAGATGGTGACGTTCGGCGCGATCATGGCGCTCGTCTTCGGGGTGTTCCTGCAGTGGCCCATCTGGCTGGCCATCATCATCGCCCTCGCGTTGAGCGCCGCCTTCGGCTTCGCGCTCGACGCCGGCATCTGGAGACCCTTGAGACGCAAGGGCGTCGGCATCGTGCAGGTGATGATCGTCTCGATCGGCCTGTCGCTGGCGCTCCGCTACGTCTTCCTCTACTTCGTCGGCGGCGGCACCTTCCAGCTGCCCGGCTCCGGAGAGGAGAACATCAAGCTGTTCGGCACGGTGTCGCTCAGCGTGACCGACATGATCAGCATGGCCGTGAGCGTCGTGGTCCTCCTCGGCGTGGCCTGGTGGCTCATCAAGACGAAGACCGGCAAGGCGACGCGAGCGATCTCGGACAACCCGAGCCTCGCAGCGGCGAGCGGTATCGACGTCGACCGCGTGGTCCGTATCGTCTGGATCCTCGCAGCCACCCTCGCCGGCCTCTCCGGCATCCTGTGGGCGTACTTCCGACCCGGCATCAAGTGGGACATGGGAGCGCAGCTCCTCCTCCTCATCTTCGCTGCCATCACCCTCGGCGGGCTCGGAACCGCCTTCGGCGCCATGGTCGGCGCCCTCATCATCGGCATCCTCGTCGAAGTCTCGACGCTCTGGATCCCGTCTGACATCAAGTACGTCGGCGCCCTCGTGGTGCTCATCGCGGTGCTCCTCGTGAGACCGCAGGGCATCCTCGGACGTCGCGAGAGAATCGGTTAGGGGCACGCGCATGGACTGGGGAAGCATTCTCTCGAACACGCTCGCTTGGGTCATCAGCCCGGAGACGATCGCCTACGCGCTCGCAGCACTCGGATTGGCCGTGCACTTCGGCTATGGCGGGTTGTTGAACTTCGGTATGGCCGGGTTCATGGCGCTCGGCGCCTACGGCTACGCCATCTCGATCCTGAGCTTCGACCTCCCGTGGTGGGCCGGCATCATCGTCGGTTGCCTGGCATCGGTGGTCTTCGCCTTCATCCTCGGCATTCCGACGCTGCGATTGCGGGCCGATTATCTGGCCATCGTGACGATCGCTGCGGCGGAGATCGTCCGCCTGCTCTTCACCACGCAGGTCTTCGACGAGTACACCAACTCCGCTGACGGCCTCGGCAACTACCACGCCGGCTTCCGGGCCGCGAACCCGATCCCGGAGGGCATCTACGGCTTCGGCCCGTGGGAGCTCAACGCGAACCAGTGGTGGGTCCGGATCTTCGGCATCCTGCTGCTGGCCGTCGCCGCCCTCCTCGTGTTCCTCCTCATGCGCAGCCCCTGGGGCCGTGTCCTGAAGGGCATCCGCGAGGACGAGGACGCCGTGCGCGCCCTCGGCAAGAACGTGTTCGCGTACAAGATGCAGGCGCTCGTCGTCGGTGGCGTCTTCGGCGCACTCGGCGGGGTGGTGCTGGCACTGCCCTCCGCGGTCGTGCCCAGCGTGTACGTCACGAGCCTCACGTTCTTCATCTGGACGATCCTCCTGCTCGGTGGGGCCGCGACGGTCTTCGGACCGCTGCTCGGCTCGGTGATCTTCTGGGTGATCATGGCGTTCCTCTCGAACGTCCTCCCGGCGCTCGTGAAGGCCGACGTCCTGCCGTTCATGAGCTCGACGCAGGCGTCGACGCTCCGCTACGTGCTGGTGGGTGTCGCGCTCATGCTGATCGTCATCTTCAGGCCGCAAGGCATCCTCGGAAACAAGAAGGAGCTGACCTTTGTCAAGTAACAGCTCACCCACCTCGCGGCCGGTCAAGACCACCGGTCTCCACGTCGGCGAGATCGTCCCGGGCGTCAAGAAGGTCGACCCCATCCTCATCGCGGACCAGGTCACCCGGACCTTCGGCGGCCTGCAGGCGGTGAACGTGGAGCACCTGGAGGTGCCCCGCAACGCGATCACCGCCCTCATCGGTCCGAACGGTGCCGGCAAGACCACCCTGTTCAACCTGCTGACCGGCTTCGACAAACCGAACACCGGAACGTGGAACTTCGACGGCAAGAGCCTCGGCGGCGTCCCGGCGTTCAAGGTCGCCCGCATGGGTCAGGTCCGCACCTTCCAGCTGACGAAGGCCCTCGGCCTCCTCACCGTGCTCGAGAACATGAAGCTCGGAGCGACCGGTCAGACGGGCGAGGGCATCTTCTCGAGCCTCGTGAAGCCGCTCTGGCGGAAGCAGGAGGCGGACCTCGAGGTCAAGGCCATGGACCTGCTGCGACGGTTCAAGCTCGACACCAAGCGCGACGACTACGCCGCCAGCCTGTCCGGCGGCCAGCGCAAGCTCCTCGAGATGGCGCGGGCGCTCATGAGCGACCCGAAGCTCGTCATGCTCGACGAGCCGATGGCCGGCGTCAACCCGGCACTCACCCAGTCGCTGCTCGACCACATCCTGGCGCTGAAGGACGAGGGCATGACCGTGCTGTTCGTCGAGCACGACATGCAGATGGTGCGCCACATCGCCGACTGGGTGGTCGTCATGGCCGAGGGTCGCGTCGTCGCCGAAGGGCCGCCGGACACCGTCATGGAGAACCCGGCCGTCATCGACGCCTACCTCGGCAGCCACCAGGACGTCGACCTCGGTGTCGTGACCGGCCGGATCGCCGGCGAGGAGAGCGCCGCAGCCGAAGAGCTGCTGGCCGAGATCGAAGATGAACGGCTCGCGGCTGGTGCCGAGCCCGAGGAGGAGCGGAAATGAGCGACGTGAAGGGCGCCCCCGTGGGCGGCACCGCGGTCAACACCGCCGAGATGGTCGTCGAGGTCAGCGATCTGACGGCCGGTTACCTGCCCGGCGTGAACATCCTCAACAGCGCGAACCTCACGGCGCGCAAGGGTGAACTCATCGGCATCATCGGGCCGAATGGCGCCGGCAAGTCGACGCTGCTCAAGGCGATCTTCGGGCAGGTGAAGGTGCGGAGCGGTCAGGTCCTCCTGAACGGTGAGGACATCACCGGGCTCCGGGCGAACAAGCTCGTGGCGCGTGGTGTGGGATTCGTCCCGCAGACGAACAACGTCTTCCCGAGCCTCACCATCGAGGACAACCTGAAGATGGGGCTGTTCCAGAAGCCGAAGCAGTACACCGAGCGTCTGGAGTTCGTCACCGGGATCTTCAGTGAACTCGGCAAGCGGCTCAAGCAGCGCGCCGGTTCGCTGTCCGGCGGTGAGCGGCAGATGGTCGCGATGTCGCGGGCGCTCATGATGGACCCGCACGTGCTGCTGCTCGACGAGCCGTCCGCTGGACTGTCGCCCGTCCGCCAGGACGACGCGTTCATCCGGGTCTCCGACATCAACAAGGCCGGTGTCACGACCATCATGGTCGAGCAGAACGCGCGTCGCTGTCTCCAGATCTGCGACCGTGGCTATGTGCTCGATCAGGGCCGCGACGCGTACACCGGCACCGGCCGTGAACTGCTGTCGGACGACAAGGTCATCGGACTCTACCTGGGCACGCTCGGCCAGGACGAGGACTGATCAGGGGTTCCCCACTCGCGGCTCGACGGGGACTTCGGTACCCTCGAACGTGCTCGTCCCGGCCATCGGCTGTGTGACGACCTGAAGCCACCGGAACCCGACCGGTGATCGAACCACAACTCCTCCCTCCCCCGAGGGGCACCGTCGCACCAAGACGGCCTCCTGAGACGGGGACGGAGGAGTTGTGCACTTCGGCCTCCCCTCCCCTCCTTGTGCCAGCGCGGTGCGCTGACGCGAGCGCGGTCCTGGCGCGTGAGCGCGGGTCTCCGGAGCCCCGCGCTCACNNNCCTCCACCGCGGCACAGCGACCCGCGCTGACGCCCGTGACCAGCAGTGACGCCAGCGCACCGCGCTGGGCACCATCCCCGGCTCGCTCCACCGCGAGCTGGGCGAGTGGCCGTTTCCACACCTACCCTCTCCTCCGTGTTGAAGCGCCACGGAACGGGCACGGTGAATCGATGGAATCCTTCGATCTGAACCTGCTCATCCGCCCGAACGGCCTCCTCCTCGTCCGAGACGCACGTCGGGTCGGTGCCGAGCGTCTGGTGAGTGCTGCTCATCGCGACGGAGACCTGGTGCGTCTGCGAAAAGGCATCTACGTCCCTGAACCGACCTGGCGATCCCTGTCCCCCGATGACCGCTACCGCCTCCGGATCGACGCGGCGGCCGTCGCCCTCCGGAAGGACGCCCTGTTCAGCCACTACTCGGCTGCGCGGCTCTGGGGACTCCCGATCGTCGGCCCATGGCCTGCCGAGGTGCACACGTTGACGAGCGGCGACCGCGGAGGACGCTCAGCACCGGGAATCATCCGTCATACGACGCAAGGCGCCGTTGCGCATCGGATGCGACATGGGCTTCCGGTGACGGACCCGGCGCGAACGGTGGTCGATCTCGCTCGGATCGCCCGCCTCGACGACGCGGTCGCCGTCGCCGACGCCGCGCTCCGGCTGAGGCTCACGGACGAGAGCGCACTCCGCTCGCTTGCACGAGATCTGCCGGGGCGTCGTGGAGGACGGCAAGCGCGCTTCGCGATCGGCTTCGCGGACCCTCTGGCGGCGAACGGTGGCGAGTCCAAGATGCGCGTCGTGATCGCCCAGCTCGGCTTCGCCGTCCCGTCCCTGCAACAGTCGTTCGCCGACGCCGACGGACCGATCGGTGTCGTCGATGCGGTCTGGACGGACGAACGCGTCATCCTTGAACTCGACGGCCGCCAGAAGTACGTGCGGGAGGAGTTCACCCAGGGACGCGATGTGGCCGACATCGTCCTGGCTGAGAAGCACCGGGAAGACCGGCTGCGCGCGCTCGGCTACACCGTCGTCCGCGCCACTTGGGAGGACCTCGTCCATCCGAGCCGGCTCGCTGCGAAGCTCGAGCGCGCCGAGCTGCAGCGCGCGTTCCGCTGACCCGTGCCCCTGCGTTCACTGCCAGCGCG
>NZ_LMJX01000002.1:1196927-1197145 GCF_001421315.1 Plantibacter sp. Leaf1
GTGCGCTGACGTGAGCGCGCCCCACTGTGCAACACCTCTGGCGAACGGGCGTGAGCGCGCCCGAGGCGCGTGAGCGCGGGTCTCCGGAGACCCGCGCTCACGCGCTGAACCCGCGCTCGCGTCAGCGCACCGCGCTGGCACCACCACCACCACCACCAGCGCGAGGTCTGGCGGGAGCTGTCGGGGCCGGACACGACGAAGGCCCCGGATCGCTCCGG
>NZ_LMJX01000002.1:1197173-1374816 GCF_001421315.1 Plantibacter sp. Leaf1
GGCCTCGTCAGTCGCTCAGGCGACTAGTTGGTGCGGGTGTACTTGTTGTCGTCACCGTACTGGTAGATACCGATGGTCGCCTCGGTCGGGTCACCGTTCTCGTCGAAGGTGATCGGACCGGAGTTTCCGTCGTAGTCGATCTTCTTGCCTTCAGCGATGGCCTTCGCACCCTCTTCGAAGGTGGACACCTTCTCGCCGTCGTCCTTACCACCGGACACGGACTGGAGCTCGCCGGCCATGTCGGCACCCTCGGTCGAGCCCGCCTGCAGCGCCGCGAGGGCGAGCAGGATGACCGCGTCGTAGGATTCGGCCGCGTAGCTGTAGTCCTTCAGCGGCTCGCCACCCTCGTCCTTCACGAACGCCTGGAGGCGGTCGGTGAAGTCACCGAGCTTGGCGGTGTCGAGACCGGGCAGCGTTCCCTTGGCGCCCGTGAGGGTGCCGGGAGCGAAGTCCGCGCTGTAGTCGGCGAGGTTGCCGTCGACGAAGTAGAGCTTGTCCGACGGGAACCCGGCGAGACCTGGGACGATCGTCTTGGTCTCCTCGAACGCGATGATCGCGATCGCGTCGGGGTTCTCCGCCTTGACCGCGCTGATCTGCGCGTCGAAGGAGGTGTCGCCCGTGTTGTACGACTGCTCGGCGACCACTTCACCGCCGGCGCTCTCGAACGCCTCCTTGGTGAACTTCGCCAGGCCGGTGCCGTACGAGTCGTTCAGGTAGATGATGCCGAGGGTGGCGTTGCCGTCCTCCGCGATCAGGTTCCCGAGGACCTCGCCCTGCAGCACGTCGGACGGCGCCGTCCGCCAGTAGAGACCGTTGTCGTCCCACGTCGTGAAGTCGGCGGAGGTGTTCGCCGGGGAGAACTGGATGACGCCTGCGCCGGTGACTTCGTCGATGAAGAGCTTCGACACACCCGACGACGCCGCACCGATGATGGCGGTGACGCCCTCGGAGAGCAGACGGGGGACCTCGGTCGCGTACGCCTTGTTGTCGGAGTCACCCGAGTCGCCGAGCGTCAGGTCGATCTTGATGCCCAGGTTGGCGTCGTTGACCTCCTTGACCGCGAGACCGACACCGGCTTCCTCGGGCGGGCCGAGGAACGCCAGGTTGCCCGTCTGGGGCAACGCGGTGCCGAGCTTCAGGGTGAGGTCGCCAGCAGGCTTGCTGCTGCCGCTGCCACTGTCGTCACTGCCACCTGAGGCGCATCCGCTCAGGACCAGCGCGCTGGCTCCGATCAGTGCGATGCCACCGAGAACGATGGCACGAGGGCGGGAGCGAGCGGCCGTGGCCTTCGAAAAGACGCTCATGGTACTCCTTGCTTGTCAGAAGAGTGGCAGCTCCAGGGGCTGCCGTTGTGTCAAGTTATCCGCTGAGAGTGCGCTGGACAATGTCGTTGACGTTACAAGCGTGTAACACGACCAAATCGTTACCTCAGAGGTACCGGTTTCGCGTCTTTCCTGCAGTGGTCGCGCGATCAGCGCCGGAATCCGCTGTTCAGACCCTCGCGGCGCGGCGTCGATCGGCGGCCGCGGATCGTCGGCTGCGCGCGGACGCCACGAGCATGTCGACCGTGAGGATGGCGAGTGCCAACCAGACGAGTCCGAAGCCCAGCCACCGCTCCGGCGGCATCGCCTCGTGGAGGACCGCCACGCCGACGACGAACTGGATGATCGGCGCGAAGTACTGGATGAACCCCATCCAGGTGAGCGGCAACCGCCGAGCCGCCGCGGCGAACAGCAGGAGCGGGACGGCGGTGATGACACCGGCACCGACCAGCAGGAGCGTGTGCCCCACTCCGGCGGTGCCGATCGTGAGCCCGCCGGAGACACCGACGGCGATGAGCTGCGCGATCGCGACAGGCGTCAGCCAAGCCGTCTCGAGCGTCAGACCCGACACCGCGTCGACCACACCACCGACCTGCTTCTTGATGTAGCCGTACAGGCCGAAGGAGAAGGCGAGGATGAGGGCGATCCACGGGACGCTGCCGTGCCCGATCGCGAGGACGAGCACCGCGATCACGCTGACGACCACTGCGGCCCACTGCGCGGGACGAAGCCGCTCGCGGAGGAAGAAGACGCCGAGGAAGACGGTGACGATCGGGTTGATGAAGTACCCGAGCGAGGCCTCGACCACCTGCCCGTTGAGGGCTCCGTAGACGTAGGTCTGCCAGTTGACGTAGATGAGCGCGCCGGCCAACCCCATCGTGAGCACGATGCGCCGCTGCCGCAGGATCCCGAGCAGGCGACGCCAGGAGCGCGTCACGAGGATGAGCACGGCGCAGAACACGAGGGAGAACACGATCCGCCAGGCGACCACCTCGAAGGCTCCGGCCGGCGCGAGCGCGATGAAGTAGAGCGGCAGTGCTCCCCAGAGGCAGTACGCGGCGACGGCCGAGATCAGGCCCGACCGGCTCCCCTGCTGTGGGACCTCGACCCCTGAACGCCCGCGCGCCGCTCCGGCGGCGAGCTCGACATCGACTTCGACTTCCGCTGGATCGCTCGGGTTCTGCACTGGTCCAGGCTAGACCCGCGGCGGGCTGGCCGACCTCGTGAAACGGACACAGCCCGAACGGCTGATGCCATTCGGGCTGTGGAGCGGCCTGAGCCGCTCGGTTCGTTCGTCGGTGTCTAGCGGACGACGACGGCGAGGACGTCGCGCGCGGACAGGACCAGGTAGTCCTCACCGGCGTACTTGACCTCGGTGCCGCCGTACTTGGAGTAGATCACCTTGTCGCCGACGGCGACGTCGAGGGGGACGCGGTTGCCGTTGTCGTCGATGCGACCGGGTCCGACCGCCACGACCTCGCCCTCCTGGGGCTTCTCCTTGGCGGTGTCGGGGATGACCAGACCGGAAGCGGTGGTCTGCTCTGCCTCGACCTGCTTGATGACGATGCGATCCTCGAGCGGCTTGATGGAGACCGACACGGTTGACCTCTTTCTTGAAACGAAGACGTTGTTAGCACTCACACTGCGAGAGTGCTGATTCCAGTCTAGGCATCTTCTGGCACTCACGCAATGCGAGTGCCAATCACCGGCTGCTAGCGTTGCCGGATGCACCCAGCTCCGCGAGAAGTCCGCTGACCATGGAACGATCGGAACTCGTGGAGCTCCTGACGGCCGAGGGGCTCAGACTCCTCGACTCGCTCCCGCCCTACCCGTCCAAGGACGAGGCCGTCCGACTCGTCGGTCGGCTCCGGAACGAGGGTCACTCCCCCGCGCTCGTCGCGGCCGTGCTCACGCAGTCGCGCCTCCGGCAGAAGGCGGTCGGCAAGTTCGGCCCCTTCGCCGACCGCATGCTGTTCACGGAGGCAGGCCTCGAACAGGCCACCCGCCTGCCCGTCGCCGCTCTGCACGCCGGGCGCTTCGCCCGGGCCGGCCTGACGCGCATCGCCGATCTCGGGAGCGGCATCGGCGCCGATTCGATGGCGATGGCCTCCCTCGACCTGGAGGTGACGGCGGTCGACATCGACGAGGTCACCGCCGCCATCGCGAGCTACAACCTGGCACCGTTCCCCTCGGCGACCGTCCGGAACGAAGCGGCCGAGGACGTCGCCCTCGAGGGGTTCGACGCCGTCTGGTTCGACCCGGCCCGGCGGACGGCAGGACACGCCGACACGGCGAGGCTCGCCAGCGCCGCCGACTACACCCCCTCCCTCGACACCGTCTTCGCCACGGCGGGCAGCCTCCCGGTCGGCGTCAAACTCGGGCCCGGCTTCGACCGCTCCCTCATCCCGGACGAAGCCGAGGCGCAGTGGGTCTCGGTCGACGGCCAACTCGTCGAGATGACCCTCTGGTTCGGCCCGCTCGCCCGACCGGGTGTCCGGCGTGCCGCGCTCCTGCTCGCTGACGGCGTCCACCACGAGCTCACGGCGGACGGCGACGCGGACGACGCCCCGGTCCGCGACCTCGGTGAGTACGTGCACGAACCCGACGGCTCCGTCATCCGCGCCCGTCTCATCGGCGACCTCGCCGTCCGCTTGGAGGCGGGCATGCTCGGTCAGGGCATCGCGTACCTCACCTCCGACAGCGCGACGACCTCGCCGTTCGCGTCGACGTTCCGTGTGCTCGAACGGCTCCCCATGGATGAGAAGACCCTCAAGCGGACGATGCGCGAGCGCGGGATCGGCGTCCTCGAGATCAAGAAGCGCGGCGTGGACATCGACCCGGCGACGTTCCGCAAACGGCTCGCGTTGCGCGGCGACCACTCGGCCACGATCATCCTCACGAGGATCGCGGGGAAGCACAGCGCCCTGCTGGTGGAGCGCGTCGCTCACTGACGTGCCGCCCCGTGCCTCGTGGGAGCGCTCGGTCACCGAGGCGACGCGCGTCCGCCGCGCCGACTAGGTCGAGACGTATCCGATGATGACGACGACGCTGTAGGCCAGCCAGCCGATCGAACAGGCGAGGCCGACGAAGCCGGTCACGAGCCCGGTCAGCGCGCGACCGCGAGCCCCCGGTTCGCGGCGGCGTGCTCCGAACCCGAGGACGATCGCGACGATCGACAGCGGGAAGCCCCAACCGACGAAGACCGACACGACGAGCCCGACGATCCCGCTGATGAGCGACCAGGTGCTGCGGGTCGTGGACGTGGTGGCGTCCGATGCGCCCGCCGATGCGGGCGGCTGCTGGTACGCGGCATATCCACCCTGGCTCGGAGCCTGGTACACGGCCGTCGGCACGGTCTGGAGGTACGTCGACTGCTCGCCCTGCCAAGCGGACGGAGCCGACTGCTGAGCCGGTCGGCCCGATGGAGCGGCGGGTGCGCCGGCGCGCCAGTCGGTGGCCGGCGGCGCGCCGTACCCCTGCTGGTCGGTCTGAGGCCACTGCTGCTGCGGTGAGGCCTGGTGGTAGGGCGGCTGCGGCTGCGAGGGCTGTTGTGCGGGCTGCTGGTAGGGCTGCTGCTGCTGAGCCGGCGGGTACTGATACCCCTGCGCCGGCTGACCGCCGTGCTCCGGCAGACCGGACTGCTGCTGCGGCTGCTGCGGTCCCGGCCCGCCGTCCTGGTGCGCGGGCCGTCCCTCGGGGTGCTGTTGCTCGTCCATCGCCGCTCCTTCGCTCCGTGACCGGGTACCGGCCCCATCCTATGCGTCGCGAGGTGGACGGGCTCGTCGAGGACGGCCGCGGCGACAGGGCCCCGCTCGAGCCTCGAGGACGTCTATTGGACCTGGATCTCCGTGACCGGCAGGGTCGAGTCGGCGCCGAAGTCGAGCGAGGAGGGCTCGCGTCCGGCGGAGATGAGCTGCGACGCGAGCGCCGCGATCATCGCCCCGTTGTCGGTGCACAACTGGAGCGGCGGGATGCGGAGTTCGATGCCCGCTGCCGCCGTGCGTTCGGCGGCGACCTCGCGGAGGCGGGCGTTCGCGATCACGCCACCGCCGAGCAGGAGGCGTGGCACACCGAGCTCGGTGCACGCCTTGACCGCCTTCGAGACGAGCACGTCGACGACGGCCTCGCGGAAGCTCGCCGCGACGTCGGCGACCGGCACCGGCTCTCCGGCGTCCTGCTTGGCCTCGACCCATCTGGCGACCGCGGTCTTCAGCCCGGAGAAGGAGAAGTCGTAGCGGTGACGCTCCATGTCCTTCGGCAGGCTGAGCCCTCGGGGGAAGCGGATCGCCTTCGGGTCGCCGCCGACCGCCGCCCGGTCGATCTGGGGGCCGCCCGGGTAGGGCAGACCGAGGATGCGCGCGACCTTGTCGAACGCTTCGCCCGCCGCGTCGTCGATGGTCTCGCCGAGGAGTTCGACGTCCGAGACGAGGTCCCGGACGAGGAGGAGCGAGGTGTGTCCACCCGACACGAGCAGCGCGATGGTCGGGTATTCGATCAGGCCGTCCTCGGAATCGAGCACGTCGGCGCCGACATGTCCGACGAGATGGTTGACCGCATACAGCGGCTTGCCGAGGGAGACGGCGAGCGCCTTCGCCGCTCCGACACCGACCATCAGTGCGCCGGACAGCCCCGGACCGCTCGTCACGGCGACGGCGTCGAGATCCGCCAGCGTGACGCCGGCTTCGGCGAGCGCCGTCATGAGGGTGGGCTGGAGCGCCTCGAGGTGTGCTCGCGCAGCCACCTCGGGGACGACTCCGCCGTATCTGGCGTGCTCGTCCATGCTGGAGGCGATGGTGTTGGCGAGGAGGCGGTGTCCGCGGACGATACCGATACCGGTCTCGTCGCAACTCGTCTCGATGCCGAGGACGAGCGGTTCGTCGCGGTTCATGCGATGCTCCCGGGGTGGTGGTCGGCCTGCTCGAGCGGAGGCTGCCCGTGCGTGGGCATCGGTGGCCGCGCCTGGACGGTGAGGCGCATGACGATGGCGTCGACGTCGTCCGGTTGGTAGTAGCCGGGTCGCACCCCGAGCTCCTCGAAGCCGAGGCTCCGGTACAGCGCGATCGCGACGGGGTTGTCGGCCCTGACCTCCAGGAACACCTGCGACACGTCCTGCTGTCTCGCCTGCTCGATGAGCGCCTGCATGAGCAGACGCCCGAGCCCACCGCCTCTGGCGTGGCCGGCGACGGCGATGGTCTGGATGTCGGCGTCGTCGGAGCGCGAGGGTGCGAAGAGCCCGGCGTAGCCGGCCAGTGGGGCGTCCTCGGCGTCGACCTCGGTCGCGACGAGGTAGTGGCCGTGCGGCGAGGCGAGTTCGGCGCGCATCATCTCCGTCGACCACGCGTCGTTGAGGAACACGGTGCTCTCGAGCTCCATGATCGCGTCGAGGTCCGCGACGCCGGCCCGGCGCAGGAACCAGGTCATGCCGTCACCCGCTTGGCACCGGTGGACATCGTGACGTCGGGCGAGCGCAGGTAGAGGGGCTCCTCCCCCGCGAACGCTCCGTCGGAGGCGAGGAGCAGTGCCGCGATCCGGCCCAGGGCACCGGCAGGGACGACGACCGCGTCGAAACGGACGGCCTCCGTGCTCGGCAGATCCTCCGGTTTCGCGAGGGCGGGACCCTGGGCTCGGACGGGGAGACCGTTCGCGTCGAGCCCCGCGTAGGCCGTCCAGTAGCGCTCGCGCCGCCGGGCGTCGGTGACGACCAGGAGCCCGGCGTCCGGCGCGGCCCGGCCGGTGCCGTACGCGTCGAGCGCGATGCCGTCGTGGCTCACGACGGGGTGGACCGGGAGGCCGGCACCGACACCGAAGCTGCGTGCGGCCGCGATCCCGATCCGGAGTCCGGTGAAGGGCCCGGGGCCCATGCCGGCGACGACCCCGGTGAGGTCGGCGACGGCGACCCCCGCCTCGTCGAGCGAGCCGGCGATGAGCGTGCCGATCACCTCGGCGTGGCGCATCGGGTCGTCGGACGACCGTTCGGCGAGGATCACGCCGTCCAGGGAGACGACGGCGACGCTCGAGCCCGCGGATGTATCGATCGCCAACAGCACGTCGTCCAGCCTACCCGGGGTCGGTGGCGGGGTGCCGCGAGAGGGTGAGCGTCCGCCGCTCGATCGGTTCCTCACCGGCGTCGCTCGTGGTCGGCGCATCGCCGGCACCCGTCGGCCGCTCGATCACGAGCTCGAACCATTCGGGCACGACGCCGTCGAGGAGTCCGGCGCCCCACTCGACCACGACGACGGATCGGGCGAAGTCGATGTCGAGGTCGTCGAGCTCGAGCGCCGAGCCGAGCCGGTACGCGTCCACGTGCACGAGGGGCGGACCGCCGATGAGACTCGGGTGGGTGCGCGCCAGGACGAAGGTCGGGCTGGTGACCGGACCACGCACCCCGAGCCCCTCCCCGATCCCGCGTGTGAGGGTCGTCTTGCCAGCCCCGAGCGGCCCCGTCAGCACGAGCAGCTGGCCGGCGCGCAGTCCGGCGCCGAGCCGGACGCCGTACGCGTGCATCTCCTCCGGCGTCGCCACGTCGACCGTGCCCGGGGTGAGGACCTGATCCGTCATGACCGCTCCCTCGGCGTCCGCACCACTCGTGGCCCGATCCGGGTGACGAGTTCGTAGTTGATCGTCCCGGCGGCCTCAGCCCACTCCTCGACGCGGGGCGCGCCGGTGGCCGGGTCGCCGAAGAGGACGGCGTCGTCACCCACCGCGACCGGATCGTCTCCCACGTCGACGACGAACTGGTCCATGGCGATCCGGCCGGAGACCCGGTAGCGGCGGCCGTTGATCACGACGGGGCCGGCGTTCGAAGCGCTGCGGGGCACCCCGTCGGCGTAGCCCAGCGGGACGAGGGCGAGCGTCGTCGAGGAGTCCGCCCGGTAGCTGTAGTCGTAGGACACGCCGGTACCCGGCTCGACCCGGCGCACGGCGGCGACGGACGCCCGGAGCGTCATGACGGGGCGGAGACCGAAGGCGCCCGCCGAGCGCGCGGTGTCCTCGGTGGGTTCGAAGGGCGACAGCCCGTAGGCGGCGATCCCGAGACGCACGGCGTCGTACCGGAGCGACGGTTCGCCGAGGGCGGCCGCGGAGGCGGCCAGATGGAGACTCCGTGGCGTGAGCCCTGCGGCGGTGGCGAGGGCGACACCGCGCTCGAACCGCACGGCGGCGGCGGCGTCGTCCGCACTCGAGGTGTTCGACACATGCGAGAACAGACCGTCGATCCGGACGACACCGGAGCGCTCGGCTGCCGCGGCGGCCTGGAACAGCTCCGGCCAGTCGGCCTCGGCCGCCCCGTTCCGGCTGAGGCCGGTCTCGAGCTTGAACTGGACGACGGGCACCCCGGATCCGTGTTCCTTGGCCGCGTCGATCACGCGGTCGAGCTGCGCCACCGACGACAGACCGAGCTCGATCCCGGCGTCGAGCGCTGCACCGAAATCGGCGTCCGGTCCGTGCAACCAGGCCAGGACGGGTGCGGTGACCCCTGCCGCGCGGAGCGCGACCCCCTCGCGGATGTCGGCGACGCCGAGCCGGTCGGCACCGGCCTCGACGGCCGCCCGGGCGATCGCCGCGGCTCCGTGCCCGTAGGCGTCCGCCTTGACGACGACGATGAGTTCGGAGACGCCGGTGATCTCGCGCAGACGACGGACGTTGTGCTGGAGCGCCTCGAGGTCGATGATCGCCTCGCGCGTCGGACGCGTGTCGGAACCGCTCGGCATCAGCCCTCCCGCTCGGCGACGACGAAGGCGACGGCCACCCCGGCGTCGTGGGTCATGCTGAGGTGCAGGTTGGTGATGCCGCGCTCGGCGACGACCCCTGCCGTGACCCCGGACAGCTCGAAGTCGGGCTTCCCCTCCGGACCGTTCACGATCGCCATCTCCTGCCAACGGATCCCGTCGGAGGAGCCCAGCGCCTTGATGAGCGCCTCCTTCGCGGCGAAGCGGCCCGCGAGCGATCGCAACGGCAACTCCCGCTCGGCGGGCACGAAGAGTCGGGCGAGGAGGTTCGGGGTCCGGGTCACGGCCCGCTCGAACCTCGCGAGGTCCACGAGGTCCACCCCGATACCGATGATCATCCTTCTACTCTACGGCTGACGCATCATGCGGAGCGGACCGGCCGACGGGCCACCTCGGACCCCGCGGACCGACGTCTACTCGACGGTGACGGACTTCGCCAGGTTGCGGGGCTGGTCGACGTCCAGACCCTTCGCCGTCGCGAGCTCCATCGCGAAG
The DNA here is from genome assembly GCF_001421315.1 of Plantibacter sp. Leaf1. Taxonomy (NCBI): domain Bacteria; kingdom Bacillati; phylum Actinomycetota; class Actinomycetes; order Micrococcales; family Microbacteriaceae; genus Plantibacter; species Plantibacter sp. Leaf1. Next base: position 1,206,718 of record NZ_LMJX01000002.1, read on the forward strand.
ATGTGGAGCGGGATGACCGCGAGGAGCGGCTCGAAGAGCGGACCGGCGAGCGGGATCGGGATGACCTCGTCCGCCGAGGGCAGGACCGCTGCGTCACCCTGTTCGGCGATCGCGATCACTCGGGCACCGCGCGCGCGGATCTCCTCGATGGTCGAGACGACCTTCGGGTGCAGGATCGCGGAACCCCGCGGGCTCGGCACGACCACGAAGACGGGCTGGCCCGGCTCGATGAGGGCGATCGGTCCGTGCTTGAGCTCGCCACCGGCGAACCCTTCGGCATGGATGTAGGCGAGTTCCTTGAGCTTCAACGCACCCTCGAGGGCGATCGGGTATCCGACGTGCCGGCCGAGGAAGAGCACCGCTCGGGAATCGGCCATCCAGTGCGCGAGCTGAGCGATCTTCTCGGATGCGCCGAGGATGCTGGCGATCTTGTCCGGGACGGCCTGCAGCTCCTCGACCTGCGCCGCCAGGAACTCCGGCGTCTGCGTGCCGCGGACGCGGGACAGGTGCAGGCCGAACAGGTAGAGCGCCGTGATCTGCGCGGTGAACGCCTTCGTCGACGCGACCGCGACCTCCGGCCCGGCGTGCGTGTACACGACGGCGTCGGACTCGCGGGCGATCGTCGCGCCCTGGGTGTTGCAGATCGACAGGGTCTTCGCGCCGGACTCGCTCGCGAAACGGACCGCCATGAGCGTGTCCATCGTCTCGCCCGACTGGCTCACCGAGATGACGAGGGTGCGGGCGTCGATCACCGGGTCGCGGTAGCGGAACTCGTGGCTGAGCTCCACCGTGACCGGGATGCCCGCCCACCGCTCGATCGCGTAGCTGCCGACGGTTCCGGCGTACGCGGCCGTGCCACAGGCGATGATCACGATGCGGTTGATGTCGAGGAAGAGCTCGTCGAGGCCGGCGAGTTCCGGGATGACGACCTGTCCGCCCTCGACCCGTCCGCGGATCGTGTTGGCGACGGCGTCGGGCTCCTCGCTGATCTCCTTCGCCATGAAGCTCGACCAGCCCCCCTTGTCGGCCGCGGACGCGTCCCACTGGATCTCGAACGGCTCGGTCACGACGTGGTTGCCGGAGAAGTCGGTGACCGTGACGTCGTCCGGGGTGATGACGACCATCTGGTCCTGGCCGATCGCGACCGCGCGCTGCGTGTACTGCACGAAGGCGGCCACGTCGGATCCGAGGAAGTTCTCGCCGTCGCCGAGGCCGATGACGAGCGGCGAGTTCCGGCGCGCTCCGATCACGACGCCGGGCAGCTCCTGGTGCATCGCGAGCAGGGTGAAGGCCCCGTCGAGCCGGGCGACGACGCGGCGGAAGGCCTCGGTGAGGTCGCCCGTCGACCGGTACTCACGGCCGATGAGGACCGCGGCGATCTCCGTGTCGGTGTCGCTCTCGAAGGTGAACCCGTCGGCGAGGAGTTCGGCACGCAACTCGGCGAAGTTCTCGATGATGCCGTTGTGGATGAGCGCGAGGCGCCCCTCGTCGCCGAGGTGCGGGTGCGCGTTGCGGTCGGTCGGTCCGCCGTGCGTGGCCCAGCGGGTGTGGCCGATGCCGGTCGTCCCGGGGGCGATCGGGTTCGCGGCGAGGTCCTCGGTGAGGACGGCGAGCTTCCCGGCACGCTTGCGCGTGTTCATCGAACCCGTCGCGTCGAGGACGGCGATCCCGGCGGAGTCGTACCCCCGGTACTCGAGCCGCTTCAATCCGCCCATCAGGACGTCGACCGTCTTGTCGTTCCCGACGTACCCCACGATTCCACACATGTAGAGCAGCATAATCGCGCGATTTTGCGAGGATGCTGCACCAACTCGCGCAGCTCGACGGTCAGGTGCCGGACGGGGCGCTCAGAGCTTGCGGAGCAGCACCGAGGACACGGTGTGGTCCGAGTCCTTCCGCAGGACGAGCTTCGCCCGGGAGCGGGTCGGGCGGATGTTGTCGACGAGGTTCGGCTCGTTGATCGACCGCCAGAATCCGCGCGCCTGATCGGCGGCCTCCTCATCGGAGAGCTCGGCGAAGACGTTGAAGAAGGAGTTCGGGTTGGAGAACGCGCCGCGCTTCAACGCCATGAACCGGTCGACGTACCAGGACTCGATGTCGCGCGTCCTGGCGTCGACGTAGATGCTGAAGTCGAAGAGGTCGCTGATCGCGAGGCCACTCGCGGTCGCGGCCGGTTGCAGGACGTTCAGCCCCTCGACGATCAGGACGTCGGGACGCCGCACGACCACCTGCGCCGTGGGGATGATGTCGTAACGGAGATGCGAGTAGAACGGCGCGCGCACCTCGGCGGCCCCACTCTTCACGGCCGTGATGAACCGCAGGAGGGCCCGGCGGTCGTAGGACTCCGGGAAGCCCTTGCGATCCATGATGCCGCGTCGCTGCAGCTCCTCGTTCGGGTACAGGAACCCGTCGGTCGTCACGAGTTCGACGTGCGGGGTGTCCGGCCAGCGCGAGAGCAGCTCCCGCAGCAGTCGGGCGATCGTCGACTTGCCGACGGCCACCGAGCCCGCGACCCCGATCACGAAGGGGGTGCGGAGCGCCTGATCACCGAGGAACCGACTCGTCGCCCGACCGAGGTCCTGCGTCCCCTTCGCGTACAGGCTGAGCAGCCGGCTGAGCGGTACGTAGACCTCCTCGACCTCCCGCATGTCGAGGCGGTCGCCGAGGCCGCGGATCTGCACGACCTCGGTCTCGCTGAGCGGTGTGGACGTCTCCGGAGCGAGTCGCGCCCACTCGGCGCGGTCGATCTCCACGTAGGGCGTCGGCTGCCCGGAGCCCCCACTCGTCGTCGAAGTCATGCGATCACTCTTCCACAGCTGGACCCACCGGCCCGCCGCCGGACGACTCAGATGGCGAGTCGTTCGCGGACGACGTCGGCGAGACGATGGGCCAGACGGTCCGCCGTCGGCTGGTCGGCCGCCTCGACCATGACCCGGACGAGCGGTTCCGTGCCCGACGGACGCAGGAGCACCCGGCCCTCGTCGCCGAGCTCGGCCTCCGCGTCGCGCACCGCCGCATCGACGACCTCGTCTCCGACGAGTCGGTTGCGGTCGACGCCCGTGACGTTGACGAGGATCTGCGGGTACACCTGCATGACCTCGGCGAGTTGGGCGAGCGTCTTGCCGGTGCGAGCCATCTCGGCCACGATGTGCAGGCCCGTGAGGATGCCGTCGCCGGTCGTCGCGTAGTCGGCCATGATGACGTGGCCCGACTGCTCACCGCCCAGCGAGTAGGCGTGCTCGTTCATCGCCTCGAGGACGTAGCGGTCGCCGACACCGGTCTGCACGACCGTGATGCCGTGCTCCCGCATGGCCACGTGCAATCCGAGGTTGCTCATGACGGTCGCGACGAGCGTGTCGTCCTTGAGCTTGCCCCGCTCCTGCATGGAGACCGCGAGGATCGCCATGATCTGGTCGCCGTCGACGATCTTGCCGTCGGCGTCGACCGCCAGGCACCGGTCCGCGTCGCCGTCGTGCGCGATCCCCAGATCGGCGCCGTGCTCGAGGACCGCCTGCGACAGGAGGTCGAGGTGCGTCGAGCCGACCCCGTCGTTGATGTTCATGCCGTCAGGGTCGTTGCCGATGATCGTGACCCGCGCGCCGGCGTCACGGAAGGTCTCCGGTGACACGCCGGCGGCAGCGCCGTGCGCGCAGTCCAGGACGACGTGGATGCCGTCCAGGCGGTTGGGGAGGCTGCCGAGCAAATGGACGACGTAGCGGTCCTCGGCGTCGGCGAACCGGACGATGCGACCGACGTCGGCACCGGTCGGGCTGAGCTTGGGGCGGTCGAGGTACTCCTCGATCCGGCGCTCCACCGCGTCGGGGAGCTTGGTGCCACCACGGGCGAAGATCTTGATGCCGTTGTCGGGCGCGGGGTTGTGCGAGGCGGAGATCATCACGCCGAAGTCGGCGTCGATGTCGGCGATGAGGAACGCCGTCGCGGGCGTGGGCAGGACGCCTGCCTCGAGCACGTCGACGCCCGAGGACGCCAGGCCCGCCGCGACCGCGGCGGACAGGAACTCGCCGGAGATGCGGGGGTCGCGTGCGAGCACGGCGACCGGGCGCTTCCCGGCGGCACGGCGGGCCTCAGCACTACGGCCTTGCCCAAGCACCACTGCGGTGGCTTGGGCAAGGCCGAGAGCGAGGTCTGCCGTCAGGTCGGCGTTCGCGAGACCGCGAACACCGTCGGTACCAAACAGCTGAGGCATTGAGCTTCGCTTGTCCTGAGCGCGATTAGCGCTTCGAGAACTGCGGAGCCTTACGGGCCTTCTTGAGTCCGGCCTTCTTGCGCTCCTTGACGCGAGCGTCGCGGGAGAGGAAGCCGGCCTTCTTCAGCGTGGCGCGGTTGTTCTCCTCGTCGATCTGGTTGAGCGAGCGCGCGATGCCGAGACGCAGCGCACCGGCCTGGCCCGAGGGGCCACCACCGGAGATGCGTGCGATGACGTCGTAGCCGCCGACCAGGTCGAGGACGGTGAACGGGTCGTTGATGAGCTGCTGGTGCAGCTTGTTCGGGAAGTAGTCCTCGAGCGTGCGGCCGTTGACCGTGATGGTGCCGCTGCCGGGGACGAGGCGCACGCGGGCGATGGCCTGCTTGCGGCGACCGACGGCTGCGCCGGGGACGCTCAGCACGGCGCGAGGCGCGGTGACAGCTGCTTCAGGAGCCGACTCGGTGGAGTAGCTCTGCGGGGTCTCTTCGATGGAATCTGCGATGTTCGCCACTGTAAAATCCTTTTTTCTTGTCCGGTGCTTACTGGGCGACCTGGTCGAGCGTGAACGGCTTGGGCTGCTGAGCGGCGTGAGGGTGCTCGCTGCCGGTGTAGACCTTGAGCTTCTTCAGCTGGTCGCGGCCGAGGGAGTTCTTCGGCAGCATGCCGCGGATCGCCTTCTCGACGGCGCGGATCGGGTTCTTCTCGAGGAGCTCGGCGTAGGTGACGGCCGAGAGCCCGCCCGGGTAACCGGAGTGGCGGTAGGCCTTCTTCTGCAGGAGCTTGGCGCCGGTGAGGGCGACCTTGTCTGCGTTGACGATGATGACGAAGTCGCCACCGTCCATGTGCGGGGAGAAGGTCGCCTTGTGCTTGCCGCGCAGGAGCGCTGCGGCGTGGCTGGCCAGGCGGCCGAGGACCACGTCGGTGGCGTCGATGACGACCCAGTCGTGCGTGATCTCACTGGCCTTCGGGGAATACGTGCGCGTCACAATAGTGCTGCTTTCTGGTCGGAGTTGGTCGTTCGTGAATCCCGCTCCTGTTGGGAGTTCCGATCGGAACGCCCGAGGTGGAGGGCTCAACTTCGGGTACCGCACCGCAGAAGGCGCAGGCACCAACGGGAGAGTCTACGTGATCACCCCTCGTCGGTCAATTCACACCCGCGATCAGTCGGCGCCCGCCGCGACGTGTTCGTGGCTCCGCCGCTGCCGGGTCGTCGCCGCGCGGGACTGCAAGAGACCGGGCTCCGGATACCCGACCTCGACGAGGGTGAGTCCCCGCGCCGGCATGACCCGGAAGTCGATCTCCCGGTGCCCGCCGTCCCGGAGCCGGACGACCTCCTCGAGCGACAGACGCCCCTCCCCCACGGCGACGCAGGCACCGACGAGCGAACGGACCATGCTGTGGCAGAACGCGTCGGCGGTGAGTCGGGCGACGAGCACTCCCGTGTCGTCGCGTTCCCAGCTGAAGGCCTGCAGGGTCCGGATCGTCGTGGCCCGAGGTCGCGGTTTGCAGTACGCCTGGAAGTCGTGGAGTCCGACGAGGGACGCCGCCGCCCGCTGGAGCAGCTCGAGGTCGAGTGAGGAGGTCGTCCAGCTCGTGGTGCGGCGGACGATCGGATCCTTGCGCACGCCGGCGTCGGCGAGCCGGTACCGGTAATGACGCCAGACGGCGGAGAACCGCGCGTCGAAGCCCTCCGGAGCCGGCTCGGCCGCGTGGATGACCACGTCGCGATCCATCCCGAGGACGCCGTTCAGTCGCCGGGCCAGCAGGGTGCTCGCGCTCTCGAAACGCGGAGAGCCGTCGGGGAACTCCGCGTGGCGGCCCTGCAGGCGGGTGATTTTCGCCAACTGGGGCTCGGTCAGGTCGAGGTGCGCCACCTGGCCCGACGCGTGGACACCGGCGTCGGTGCGGCCGGCGACCACGAACCGCGGCACTGGTGGAACGGTCTTCCCGAGCACCCGGTAGAGGGCCTCCTCGAGGACTCCTTCGACCGTCCGGAGGCCGGGTTGCTTCGCCCACCCGGCGAAGTCCGTCCCGTCGTAGGCGATCGCGAGTTTGAACCGCTGCGCCGGAAGGACACCCTCCGCCTCGGACGCGTCACCGCTCACGGACGTACGCCAGATCACGCGTCGTCGCGACGAACCCCTGCCGTTCGTAGAGCCCGAGCGCTCCCGTCGGGCTGGCCGTGTCGACCTCGAGCGTCGCCCGCTCCAGACCGGCGGCCTGGATCCGTCGGAGTGCCGCGGCGAGGAGGGCCGGAGCCAGGCGCCGCCCGCGCCAGTCGCGGACGGTACCCACCAGGGCGATGTAGGCGCTCGTGAAGCCCTGAGCAGACCAGCTGTCCTCGTCGACCTCCGCCAGGGTGAACCCGACGACCCGTCCGTCGTCGGCGACCGCCACCACCGAGAGGTCGTCTCGGAAGTGTGCGCCGCCCACGAACTGCGCCCACATCGCCGGAACCGTCTCGAGGCTCCCCCAGTGGTCGCGGAAGGAGTCGTTCCGTGCGTCGCGCGTTCGATCGGCGAACTCGGGCCGGTACTCCTCGAGCGTGACGCCGGCGGGGACGTCGATCTCCTCGACCGGCCGGGAGAGGTCGCGCTCCATGATGGTGAAGTAGCGTGCCACGCCGAACCCGAACCGCTCCAACAACCGCGCCGCCGCGGTGTTGCGTTCGTCGACGTAGGCCCGCGAGGAGGCCGGAGCCCCCGTCTCCACCGAGGCCAGCTGCTGCTCGGACCGCTCGAGGGACCAGGCGAGCAGGACACGACCGATCCCGCGCTCGCGCCACGCCGGGTGCACGCCGCCGAACACGTAGGAGTACACGGAGACGTCCCTCGACGGCGACAGGATCACCATCGCGTAGGCGACGAGCGTCCCGTCCTCGGCGAACGCGAGCAGACTGTCGGTCGCCATGTCGATCCACTCGTGATCGAACTCGTCGGCGATCTCGTCACGGCTCGTCACCCGGTGGGGGTTGTCGAAGGGGTCCATGGCGCGGCACAGCGCGACGATGTCGTCGATGTCCGCGCGCTCCGCCGGACGCCACTGCGTGATCTCGGGGTGCTGCGGCCGTGCCGGGCGGCCGTCCGGAACGGCAGGAGTGGTACTCATGCCTCCAGCCTAGGACACCGTCGAAACGTGCCCGGGAACGACGGAACCCCGCCCTCCGTGCGGAGAGCGGGGTTCCGTTCGTGTGGTGCCGAACCTACTTGGCGTCCTTCGCGGGAGCCTCGTCGGTGGTCTCGCCGGCGTCGACCGACTCGCCGTCGGTCTCCGTGGCCTCGACTGCCTCAGCAGCCTCGACCTCGGCCTCGGCGGCAGCGGGCGTCTCCTCGGCAGGAGCCTCGTCGACCGGCGCTGCGGCGTGCTTCGCCGACTGCTTGGCCGGCTTCGCCTTCGGCGTGACGGGCTCGAGGACGAGCTCGATCACGGCCATCGGAGCGTTGTCGCCCTTGCGGTAGCCGGTCTTGATGATGCGCGTGTAGCCGCCCTGACGGTCGGCGACGAGCGGAGCGATCTCCGTGAAGAGCTCGTGGACGACGCTCTTGTCGGTGATGGTCGCGAGCACCCGACGGCGGGCGTGCAGGTCGCCACGCTTCGCGAAGGTGATCAGGCGCTCAGCGAGGGGACGAAGACGCTTCGCCTTGGTCTCGGTGGTCTGGATGCGCTTGTGGGTGAACAGCGCAGCAGCGAGGTTGGCGAGCAGCAGACGCTCGTGAGCGGGGCCGCCTCCGAGGCGGGGTCCCTTGGTGGGAGTAGGCATTCTTGTCTCTCTTCAGGTTGGAAAGTCGTCAGGTGGATCGCGAGCTAGGAGACGGTCTCGTCGTCGTAGCCGCTGTAGAAGTGGGCGCCGTCGAACCCGGGGACCGAGTCCTTCAGCGAGAGGCCCATTTCGGTGAGCTTGTCGCGAACCTCATCCACCGACTTCTGACCGAAGTTGCGGATGTTCATGAGCTGCGTCTCCGACAGCGCGACGAGCTCGCTGACGTTGTTGATGCCCTCACGCTTGAGGCAGTTGTACGAGCGCACGGAGAGGTCGAGGTCCTCGATCGGGATCGAGAGCTCGCCGGGCAGCACGGCGTCGACCGGCGCGGGGCCGATCTCGATGCCTTCTGCGGCGGTGTTGAGCTCGCGGGCCAGACCGAACAGCTCGGTCAGCGTGCGACCGGCCGACGCGATGGCGTCGCGCGGCGTGATCGCCGGCTTTGACTCGACGTCGACGACCAGGCGGTCGAAGTCGGTGCGCTCACCGGCACGAGTCGCCTCGACGCGGTAGGTCACCTTGAGGACGGGCGAGTAGATCGAGTCGACGGGGATCTGACCGGCTTCGCTGAACTCGTTGCGGTTCTGCGTCGCCGAGACGTAGCCACGGCCACGCTCGATCGTGAGCTCGAGCTCGAACTTCGCCTTGTCGTTGAGCGTCGCGATGACCAGGTCCGGGTTGTGGACCTCGACACCGGCCGGAGCCGAGATGTCGGCCGCGGTGACCTGGCCTGCGCCGGTCTTGCGGAGGTACGCCGTGATCGGCTCGTCGTGCTCGCTGGAGACGACGAGACCCTTGATGTTCAGGATGATCTCGGTGACGTCTTCCTTGACACCGGGGATGGTGCTGAACTCGTGCAGCACACCGTCGATGCGGATGCTCGTGACTGCGGCGCCCGGGATGGACGACAGCAGGGTGCGACGGAGCGAGTTCCCGAGGGTGTACCCGAAGCCTGGCTCGAGCGGCTCGATGATGAACCGGCTGCGGAACTCCGAGATGGATTCTTCGGTGAGCGTAGGGCGCTGTGCGATGAGCACTATGGATTCCTTTCGGCTAAGTGTCCGCTATATGACACTTGCGTTGGCGAGGTATTGAATTGTGTTCGCTGGCCCTGGTCACCAGGACCATGCCGCGATCCGTCCGCGGCGATCAGATGATCGCCACGGACGGATCACGGCCGGTGAACCGAAGGAATTAGACGCGGCGACGCTTCGGGGGGCGGCAACCGTTGTGTGCCTGAGGCGTGACGTCGTTGATCGAACCGACCTCGAGGCCTGCGGCCTGGAGCGAACGGATCGCGGTCTCGCGGCCGGAGCCCGGTCCCTTGACGAAGACGTCGACCTTCTTCATGCCGTGCTCCTGCGCCTGACGCGCAGCCGACTCGGCGGCGAGCTGTGCGGCGAACGGGGTCGACTTGCGCGAACCCTTGAAGCCGACGCCACCGGACGAAGCCCAGCTGATGACCGCGCCCGAGGGGTCGGTGATCGAGACGATCGTGTTGTTGAACGTCGACTTGATGTGGGCCTGGCCCACGGCGATGTTCTTCTTTTCCTTCTTACGCGGCTTCCGAACGGCCGACTTTGGTGCTGCCATGAATATCTCCTGAGTCCTATGACGAGGCGACTAGGCGGGGCCTAGCGGGCCTTCTTCTTGCCGGCGACGGTGCGCTTCGGGCCCTTGCGGGTGCGCGCATTGGTCTTGGTGCGCTGGCCGTGGACCGGAAGGCCACGACGGTGACGGATGCCCTGGTAGGACCCGATCTCCACCTTGCGGCGGATGTCGGCGGCGACCTCACGGCGGAGGTCACCCTCGACCTTGAAGGTGCCCTCGATGTAATCGCGCAGGGCGATCAGCTGGTCATCGGTGAGATCCTTCACGCGGATGTCTCCGCTGATGCCGGTGTCGGCGAGGGTCTTGAGTGACCGCGTGCGGCCAACACCGTAGATGTACGTCAGTGCAACTTCCACGCGCTTGTCGCGTGGGATGTCTACGCCGGCGAGACGTGCCATGGTGGCTTCTCCTAGGAGTTGTGGAGGTGTGGAGCAGTTCCGGTGCTCGGGCCTCCGACCCGAGGTGTCCCCCGCCGCGCTTGCGCGTTGCAGGATGTGGAACTGCCGTTAGAGGGGTGCTGCTGTGGTGCTCAGGGCTGCGTGCTGCAGGTCCTCTGAGATCAACCCTGGCGCTGCTTGTGGCGCGGGTTCTCGCAGATGACCATGACGCGGCCGTTGCGACGGATGACCTTGCACTTGTCGCAGATCTTCTTGACGCTGGGCTTGACCTTCATAGTTCTCTCTTTTCGCTGTCGTCGTGCCGGGCCCGACACCGGTTGGTGGCGGCGCGTCCGGCCGTTACTTACAGCGCGACCTACTTGTAGCGGTAGACGATCCGACCACGGGTCAGGTCGTAGGGGGTCAGTTCCACGATCACGCGGTCCTCTGGGAGGATGCGGATGTAGTGCTGACGCATTTTGCCCGAAATGTGGGCAAGTACCTTGTGTCCGTTGGTCAGCTCAACGCGGAACATCGCGTTGGGCAGAGCCTCGACCACTTGGCCCTCGATCTCGATGACGCCGTCTTTTTTGGCCATAGCCTCACTGTCGCTCAGGTTGAGTCGCACTGGTCGTGCGGATGGATTGCGGTGCGGATGTCGGCTCGCCGAAGGCATGCAGAAAGCACCAAAGATCGATTCTATGCTATGTTTCGGCGTTTCACCAACTCAACGTCGAGAGGCGCCCGTCGTCACTCGGTCCGCGCGAGGAGGGCGGCGTTCAGCTCCGCCGTGAGTCCTCGGTCGATGCCGACCGGCCGGCCGTCGACGGCTGCGACGGGGGCGGCCAGCCGCACGCTCGACAGCAACCACACCGCATCGGCCTGCATCACATCGTCCGGGGTCAGCATGCGGTGTTCACACGGGTGTCCCTCGGCTTCGAGGTGCTCCCAGAGCGCCAGTTGCGTGGTGCCTGGAAGGATCCCGCTCGACGCGGGCGGCGTGACGAAGGTGCCCCCGATCCGGGCGACCACGGTCGAGGTCGGCCCCTCGAGCACGAACCCGTCGCTGCTCACGAAGAGCACGTCGTCCGCGCCACGACGGTGCGCCTCCCGGAGGGCGGCCATGTTGACCGCGTACGAGAGCGTCTTCGCGCCCGCGAGCAGCCAGGGCGACCGCTCCTGGACGTCACTCGACAGGCCACGATCCAGGAGCACGACCTCGATCCCGTCCGCTCGTTCCGGGAATCCGCTCGCCGGTGTCGCCGAGACCCAGGCCGTCGGACGCTCACCGCTCCCCCGGGTGAGGACGAGACGCACCGCGCTCTGCTCGGCGTCCGGGAGCGCTGCGACCGCGCGATCGACGGCCGTCCGCCACTGCGCGTGGTTCGGCGCAGGCAGGTCGAGGATGGCCGCCGATTCGGTCAGGCGGGCGAGGTGCGCGTCGACCGACTGCGCGTGGCGCCCGACCACACCGATCGTCTCGAAGATCCCGTCGCCGCGTGCCGGCCCCAGGTCGAAGACGCTCAGGACACCGGAGCCGTCACCGCCGGAGGTGATCGACGCTTCGAGCGTCGCCTCGTCGGCCATGGCGTCTGCTGGCAGGACGTCGAGCAGGAACACGATCGGAGCACTCATGACGAGCAACTCTACCGGTGGCGCAGCCGACGCCGGCAGCGCGGTGATCAGGCGGGGCGGACCGGTGTGACACCGAACGCGGCCAGGGCCGCAGCGCCGCCATCTGACGCCGTCAGCACCCAGATGCCGTCGCGGTGCACGGCCACGCTGTGCTCCCAGTGCGCTGCAGCCGCACCGTCGAGCGTGGCGACCGTCCATTCGTCGTCGCGGACGAAGGTGTCGGGGCTCCCCGCCACCACCATCGGCTCGATGGCCACCACGAGCCCGGGCTTCACCTCGGGGCCGCGCTGGCGGACGCGGTAGTTGAAGACCGGCGGCGCCTCGTGCATCGTGCGACCGATGCCGTGACCGACGTAGTCGGTGAGGATGCCGTACGGACGGCCCTCAGGGGAATGGTCCTCGACGTACTCCTCGATCGCCGCACCGACCTGATTGAGGTGACGCGCCGTCGCGAGTTCGGCGATGCCGGCCCACAGCGACCCTTCGGTCACGGCCGACAACCGCTCGCGCTCGGCGACGAGTTCCGGACGGCTCGGGTCCGGCAGGACGATGGTCATCGCCGAATCGCCGTTCCAGCCGTCGATCTCCGCCCCGCTGTCGACCGAGACGATGTCACCGGGAGCGAGGACCCGGCCGCCGGGGATCCCGTGCACGACGTCATCGTTCACCGAGGTGCAGACCGTGTGCCGATATCCCGGGACGAGCTTGAAGTTGGAGTGGCCACCGGCAGCGATGATCGCCGCCTCCGCCACCGCGTCGAGCTGCAGGGTCGTGACTCCGGGAGCGATCCGTTCGCGGACGGCGTCGAGCGACGCCGCCGTGGCGAGCCCGGGCGCGATCATCGCGCGCATCTGCTCGGGGGTCTTGTAGATCGACTTCCGGAACACCGTACTGGAGGCGTTCTGCGTCAGACGGCGGGCACGATGATGCCGCGAGCTGCCAACGCGGCATCGATGCGGGCGGTCACCTCGGACACCTCACCGAGTCCGTCCACGGCGACGACGAGTCCGCGCGCGGTGAAGACCTCGATCAGCGGAGCGGTCTCCTTCGAGTACAGCTCGAGCCGGTGACGGATGACCTCTTCGGTGTCGTCGGGGCGACCTTCCGCTTCAGCACGCTTCAGCAACCGGACGACGACCTCCTCCGTCTCGGCCTGCAACTGCACGACCGCGTCGAGACTCGTGCCGTTCTCCGCGAGGAGCGCGTCGAGCGCGACGACCTGGTCGGTCGTGCGCGGGTACCCGTCGAGCAGGAACCCGTCGAGGGCGTCCGGCTGGTGCAGGCGGTCGCGCACGATCTCGTTGGTCAACGAGTCCGGGACGTAGCCGCCCCCGCGGACGAGCTCCTGGACCTGCTTGCCGAGCGGCGTGCCGCCCTTGATGTTCGCGCGGAAGATGTCTCCGGTCGAGATCGCCGGGATGCCGAAGCGCTCCGACAGGAAGGCTGCCTGCGTGCCCTTGCCGGACCCGGGAGGACCGACGATGAGCAGACGGGGCTTTCCGGACGCGCTCAACGCAGGAGTCCTTCGTAGTGGCGCTGCTGGAGCTGCGAGTCGATCTGCTTCACCGTCTCGAGGCCGACGCCGACGATGATGAGGATCGATGCGCCGCCGAAGGGGAAGTTCGCATTCGCGCCGACGAGCGCCAGAGCGATGAGTGGCAGGAGCGCGATCAACCCCAGATAAATCGAGCCGGGGAGCGTGACCCGTGTCAGCACGTAGTCGAGGTACTCGGCCGTCGGGCGACCCGCGCGGATGCCGGGGATGAAGCCGCCGTACTTCTTCATGTTGTCGGCGACCTCTTCTGGGTTGAAGGTGATCGCGACGTAGAAGTAGGTGAACCCGACGATGAGCAGGAAGTACATGAGCATGTACAGCGGGTGGTCGCCCTTGGTGAGGTACTGCTGGATCCAGAGGACCCACGGCGCCGGCGTACCGGTCGTCGGCTGGTTGAACTGCGCGATGAGGGCCGGCAGGTACAGGATCGACGACGCGAAGATGACGGGCACCACACCGGCCATGTTGACCTTGATGGGGATGTAGGTGTTGTTGCCGCCGTAGGTGCGGCGTCCGACCATGCGCTTGGCGTACTGCACGGGGATGCGGCGCTGCGACTGTTCGACGAACACGACGAGCCCGACGATGACCAGCCCGACGGCGAGGACGAGGAGGAAGACCTCCGGTCCCTTCGCAGTCCAGATGGCGGCGAGCGAACCGGGGAAGGTCGCGGCGATCGAGGTGAAGATGAGGAGGGACATGCCGTTGCCGACACCACGCTCGGTGACGAGCTCGGCCATCCACATGACGAGGCCGGTGCCGGCCGTCATGGTGACGACCATGAGGAGCATGCCGTACCAGGTGCCGCCCTGGGCGGTGATGAGGTCGGCGCAGACGCCGCCCTGGTTCCCGAAGAGCGCACCGCTCTTCGCGACCGTGATCAGCGTCGTCGACTGGAGGATGCCGAGGAAGATCGTCAGGTAGCGGGTGTACTGCGTCAGCTTGCCCTGGCCGGACTGGCCTTCCTTGTGCAGCGTCTCGAAGTGCGGGATGACCACGCGGAGCAGCTGGACGATGATCGACGCGGTGATGTAGGGCATGATGCCCAGCGCGAAGATGGAGAGTTGGAGGAGAGCGCCACCGCTGAAGAGGTTGACGAGCTCGTAGAGGCCCGAAGCTCCGGCTGCCTGCTGGTTCGCGAGGCACTGCTGCACGTTCGGGAAGTTCACGAACGGAGCTGGGATGAAGGACCCGAGCCGGTAGATGGCGATGATTCCGAGTGTGAACCCGATCTTCCGACGAAGATCCGGGGTCCGGAAGATCCGGCCGATGGCGGTGAACAAAAGGGGCCTCCTGTGGGATGGTGCGGGGTCGGCCCGGGTGACCGGCATGATGCCGGCCACCCGAGTGAGCTCCTGTGCGGAGCCGGCCGAGGGCTACTTGACGCTGCCCCCGGCTGCCACGATCTTCTGCTCAGCTGAGCCGGAGACCTTGTCGACCGCGACATTCAGCTTAACCGAGATGTCACCGTTTCCGAGAACCTTGACCTTCTCGTTCTTCCGGACGGCACCCTTGGCGACGAGGTCGACCGTGGTGACGTCGCCACCCTTGGGGTACAGCTCGGCGAGCTTCTCCAGGTTCACGACCTGGTACTCGACGCGGAAGGGGTTCTTGAAGCCACGGAGCTTCGGGGTGCGCATGTGCAGCGGCATCTGCCCACCCTCGAAGCCGACCTTGACGTTGTAGCGGGCCTTCGTACCCTTGGTACCGCGACCAGCGGTCTTACCCTTGGACGCCTCACCGCGACCGACGCGCATCCGGGCCTTCTTGGCACCGGCGGCGGGACGGAGGTGGTGGACCTTCAGGACCTGCTCGCGCTTCTCGGCGGGCTCGTCCGTCGCGGGCTTCTTGGCAGCAGCAGCCTTGGGGGCCGCCTTCGCCTTCGGCTCGGACTTCGCAGCGGCCGTCTTCGGAGCTGCCTTCGCAGCGGCCTTGGGGGCCTTCTCCTCAGTGGTTTCGTTCTTCTCAGCCATTAGTCGATCTCCTCAACCTGTACGAGGTGAGCAACAGTGTTCACGTAGCCGCGGTTCTGTGCGTTGTCCGGACGGACGACGACAGCACCGATGCGACGGAGACCCAGGCTGCGAAGCGTGTCGCGCTGGTTCTGCTTCTCACTAATTCTGCCCTTGATCTGGGTGATCCTCAGCTGGGCCATCAGGCACCTACCTTCGCAGCAGCGGCCGCCTGAACGGCCTCTGCCTCTGCACGGAGCAGACGGGCCGGAGCGACCTGGTCGAACTCGAGACCACGACGGGCTGCAACGGCACGAGGTTCCTCGAGCTGCTTCAGCGCCGTGACGGTCGCGTGAACGATGTTGATCGTGTTGGACGAGCCGAGCGACTTGCTCAGGACGTCGTGGATACCGGCGCACTCGAGGACGGCGCGGACCGGACCACCGGCGATGACACCGGTACCGGCGGCGGCCGGGCGCAGGAGCACCACACCGGCTGCCGCCTCACCCTGGGTGGGGTGCGGGATGGTCGAACCGACGCGCGGGACGCGGAAGAAGTTCTTCTTCGCCTCCTCGACACCCTTCGCGATCGCGAGGGGCACTTCGCGGGCCTTGCCGTAGCCGACGCCGACCATGCCGTTGCCGTCACCGACGACCACGAGGGCGGTGAAGCTGAAGCGACGACCACCCTTCACGACCTTCGAGACACGGTTGATGGTCACGACGCGCTCCAGGAACTGGCTCTTGTCGCTGTCGCGGCTTCCGCGGTCGCGGTTCGGGTTGCGCTCACGGCCTCCGCGACGCGCCTCGCGCGGCTCGCGGTCACCGGTCGGTGCCGTCGACGCCGCGGTCTCGACCGGGGCCTCGGCCACGGTTGCGACAGGCTCTTGCAGCTGCTTGTTGTCTTCGCTCACAGGTTCAATCCGCCCTCTCGAGCACCATCGGCAATTGCTGCCACGCGACCTGCGTAGCGGTTGCCTCCACGGTCAAATACGACATCTTCGATGCCGGCTGCCTTCGCACGCTCGGCGATGAGTTCGCCGACCTTGCGCGACTTGGCGGTCTTGTCGCCGTCGAACGTCCGGAGGGTGTCCTCCATGGTCGAGGCGGAGACGAGGGTGTGACCCTTCGTGTCATCGACAACCTGCACGAACACGTGACGGGCTGAACGGTTGACGACGAGGCGCGGACGGACCGCGGTGCCCTCGACCTTCTTGCGCAGACGCGCGTGGCGACGGCCACGTGCGGCAGTCTTCGTTGGACGAGCCATGGTTACTTACCAGCCTTTCCGGCCTTGCGACGCACGATCTCGCCGGCGTAGCGCACGCCCTTGCCCTTGTACGGCTCGGGCTTGCGGATCTTACGGATGTTGGCGGCGACCTCGCCGACGGCCTGCTTGTCGATACCGGCGACCGTGAGCTTGTTGTTGCCCTCGACGGTCAGCGTGATGCCGACCGGCGGCTCGACGGTGACGGGGTGCGAGAAGCCGAGCGCGAACTCGACGGCGCTGCCCTTCTGTGCGACGCGGTAACCGGTACCGACGACCTCGAGGCCCTTGGAGTAGCCCTGGGTGACGCCGATGATCTGGTTCGCGATGAGCGTGCGGGTCAGGCCGTGGAGCGAACGCGAGTTGCGCTCGTCGTCGGGACGCGTGACCAGCAGCTGTGCGTCTTCGAGCTTGACCTCGATGGGGCTGGCGACGACGAGCGAGAGCTCACCCTTCGGGCCCTTGACGGTGACGTTCTGGCCGGCGACGTCGATGGTGACGCCTGCCGGGATGTCGATGGGGAGTCTTCCAATACGAGACATGACTGGCTACCACACGTAGGCGAGGATTTCCCCACCCACGCCCTTCTTCTCGGCCTGGCGGTCCGTGAGGAGTCCGCTGGAGGTGGACAGGATGACGACGCCGAGGCCGCCGAGGACCTTGGGGATCTCGTTCGACTTCGCGTAGACGCGGAGGCCGGGCTTCGAGACGCGCTTGATGCCGGCGATGGAGCGCTCGCGGTTCGGGCCGAACTTGAGGCTCAGCGAGAGCGTCTGTCCGACGGCCGCGTCAGCGACCTCCCAGCCGGAGATGTAGCCCTCGGACTTGAGGATCTCGGCGATGTTCACCTTGAGCTTGGAGTGCGGCATCGACACGGTGTCGTGGTGCGCCGAGTTCGCATTGCGCAGTCTGGTCAGCATGTCTGCGACCGGATCTGTCATGGTCATATCGAGTGTTTCCTTTGTTCACCAGGTTTCGACATCCTGTGCAAGGGTGCCGACCTGTGGTGGTTGAACCGTTCTGGGCAGGAGTGCCCCGAACGGGCGGAAGCCCGGTCCTCGACATACACCGAGGACCGGGCAGAAGCTCAGCCTACTTGGACTCAGCTGCCTTGAACGGGAAGCCGAGCGCCTTGAGCAGCGCGCGACCCTCGTCGTCGTTCTTGGCCGTGGTCACGACGGTGATGTCGAAGCCGCGGACGCGATCGATCTTGTCCTGGTCGATCTCGTGGAACATGGACTGCTCCTGGAGACCGAAGGTGTAGTTGCCGTTGCCGTCGAACTGCTTGTCCGAGAGGCCGCGGAAGTCGCGGATACGCGGAAGAGCGAGGCTCAGCAGGCGGTCCAGGAACTCCCAGGCGCGGTCGCCACGAAGCGTGACGTGAGCGCCGATGGGCTGACCCTCGCGCAGCTTGAACTGCGCGATGGACTTGCGAGCCTTGGTGACCTGCGGCTTCTGGCCGGTGATCTTGGTGAGGTCCGAAACAGCGCCGTCGATGACCTTGCTGTCGCGGGCTGCCTCGCCCACACCGGTGTTGACAACGACCTTCACGAGACCGGGCACCTGGTGCACGTTCGTGAAGCCGAAGTCCTTCTGCAGCTGCGGAAGGATCTCAGCGCGGTACTTCTGCTTGAGACGGGGCTGGATTTTGCCAGTCGCCACTTCTGTGTCGGTCATTAGAGGTCCTTACCTGACTTCTTGGCGTAACGAACGCGGACCGTCTTGGTGACGCCGTCCTTCGTGACTTCCTCGTTGCGGTGGCCGACCTTGGTCGGGCCCTTGGTCTCCGGGTCGACGAGCGCGACGTTGGAGATGTGGATCGAAGCCTCGACGGTCTCGATGCCGCCGGTCTTCGTCCCACGCTGGGTCTGGCCGACACGGGAGTGCTTCGTGACGTAGTTGACGCCCTCCACGATCACCCGGTTCTTGTCCGCCAGGACCTCGATGACGCGACCCTGCTTGCCGCGGTAACCACCGCGGTCCTGCTTCGGGCCGGAGACGACCTGAACCAGGTCGCCCTTCTTGATCTTTGCCATGACTTAGATAACCTCCGGCGCCAACGAGACGATCTTCATGAACTTCTTGTCACGAAGCTCGCGACCGACCGGTCCGAAGATGCGGGTACCACGGGGGTCCCCGTCAGCCTTCAGGATGACAGCGGCGTTCTCGTCGAACTTGATGTAGGAACCGTCGGGACGACGGGTCTGCTTGCGGGTGCGGACGATGACCGCCTTGACGACGTCGCCCTTCTTGACGTTGCCACCGGGGATCGCGTCCTTGACGGTCGCGACGATGGTGTCACCGAGACCCGCGTAGCGGCGGCCGGAGCCACCGAGCACACGAATGGTCAGGAGCTCCTTGGCACCGGTGTTGTCGGCGACCTTGACTCGTGATTCTTGCTGAAGCATTGTTCGCTTTCCTCTCAGTAAGCCGCGAGGCCTACTTGGCCTTCTCGAGAATCTCGACCAGGCGCCAGCGCTTGGTGGCGCTGGTCGGGCGGGTCTCGCTGATCAGGACGAGGTCGCCGATGCCGGCGGAGTTCGCCTCGTCGTGAGCCTTGACCTTGGAGGTGCGGCGGATGACCTTGCCGTAGAGCGGGTGCTTCACGCGGTCCTCGACCTCGACGACGATGGTCTTCTCCATCTTGTCGCTGGTCACCAGACCACGACGGGTCTTGCGGTAGCCACGAGCAGCGGCGTCCTTGACGTCGTGCTCGGCCGACTCGTGACCCTCGGGGGCCTTGTCAGTAGCGGTAGCCATGTCTAGGCCTCCTTCGTGGTCTCGGCGTCGGCTGCAGCGGTGTCCTCGGACTTCGGTGCGGCCTTGGCCTTCTTGGTCTTCTTCTCGGCCTTGGCCTCGACGACCTCGACGGTCGGCGTGGCCCGGATGCCGAGCTCGCGCTCACGGATGACCGTGTAGATGCGAGCGATGTCGCGCTTCACGGCGCGCAGGCGGCCGTGGTTCTCGAGCTGCCCCGTGGCCGACTGGAAGCGCAGGTTGAACAGCTCTTCCTTGGCCTTGCGGAGCTCCTCGACGAGGCGCTGGTCTTCAAAGGTGTCGAGCTCGACGGGGGTGAGCTCCTTGGATCCGATCGCCATTATGCGTCGCCCTCCTCGCGCTTGATGATGCGTGCCTTGAGGGGCAGCTTGTGGATTGCACGGGTGAGCGCCTCGCGGGCCAGGGTCTCATCGACTCCGGCGACCTCGAACAGCACACGACCCGGCTTGACGTTCGCGACCCACCACTCGGGCGAACCCTTACCGGAACCCATGCGGGTTTCGGCGGGCTTCTTGGTCAGCGGACGGTCGGGGTAGATGTTGATCCACACCTTGCCGCCGCGCTTGATGTGACGCGTCATGGCGATACGAGCGGACTCGATCTGACGGTTGGTCACGTAAGCGGGCGTCAGGGCCTGGATGCCGTACTCACCGAACGACACCTTGGTGCCACCGGTTGCCTGGCCGGAACGGCCGGGGTGGTGCTGCTTCCGGTGCTTGACTTTGCGTGGGATCAACATGGTTATGCCTCAACTCCTGCGGCGGCGGGCGCCTCGACAGCTGCCTTGGGGGCGCTGCTCGGACCGGCGTTGCGACGGGGGCGGTCGCCACCGTCACGGCGCTCGGGACGCGTCGACTTCTGGTTGGCCTGCTCGCGAGCAAGCTCCTTGTTGGTGATGTCGCCCTTGTAGATCCAGACCTTCACGCCGATGCGGCCGAACGTGGTCTTCGCCTCGTAGAAGCCGTAGTCGATGTTCGCGCGGAGCGTGTGCAGCGGCACACGGCCTTCGCGGTAGAACTCGGAACGGCTCATCTCAGCGCCGCCGAGACGGCCGGACACCTGGATACGGACACCCTTGACGGTGGACGTGCGCTGGGCGCCCTGCAGGCCCTTACGCATCGCGCGGCGGAAGGCCACACGTGCGGAGAGCTGCTCGGCGATGCCCTGTGCGACGAGCTGAGCGTCGGCCTCGGGGTTCTTGACCTCGAGGATGTTCAGCTGGATCTGCTTCTTCGTGAGCTTCTCGAGGTCGGCACGGATGCGCTCGGCCTCGGCGCCACGACGACCGATCACGATGCCCGGACGGGCGGTGTGAATGTCGACGCGGACGCGGTCACGGGTTCGCTCGATCTCGATGCGGCTGACTCCAGCGCGGTCGAGCGAGGTCGCCAGCAGACGGCGGATCTTGACGTCTTCCGCGACGAAGTCGCTGTAACGCTGACCCTTCTTCGTGCTGTCGGAGAACCAACGCGACACGTGGTCGGTCGTGATTCCCAGACGGAAGCCGTATGGATTGACTTTCTGACCCATTACTTGCTCACCTTCTTGGCCTTGGCAGCGCCGGCAGTCTCATCAGGCGTCGAGAGCTCGACGGTGATGTGGCTGGTGCGCTTGAGGATGCGGAACGCGCGGCCCTGTGCGCGGGGACGGAAACGCTTGAGGGTTGCACCCTCATCGACGTACGCCTTCGCGATGTACAGGTCCTGCTCGTCCAGGAACACGTTGTCCTTGTCGGCCGTGACGCGAGCGTTCGCGATGGCCGAGGCAACGAGCTTGTAGATGGGCTCGCTGGCACTCTGCGGTGCGAACTTCAGGATGGCCAAGGCCTCCTGAGCCTGCTTGCCACGGATGAGCGCGACGACACGACGGGCCTTCTGGGGGGTGACGCGGATGTGTCGCACGCGGGCGATCGACTCCACCATTTCTCTTCCTCCTTCACGTCACCGCGTTAGCGGCGACGGCCCTTCTTGTCGTCCTTCACGTGTCCACGGAAGGTGCGGGTGGGCGCGAACTCGCCGAGCTTGTGCCCGACCATCGTCTCGGTGACGAACACCGGGATGTGCTTGCGACCGTCGTGGACGGCGATGGTGTGACCCAGCATGGCCGGGATGATCATCGATCGACGCGACCAGGTCTTGATCACGTTCTTGTTGCTGGCCTCGTTCGCCGTGACGACCTTGCGGAGCAGGTGGTCGTCGACGAAGGGGCCCTTCTTGAGACTGCGTGGCATCTTCTCTTACTCCTACTTACGCTTCTTGCCGGCGGTACGACGACGAACGATGAGCTTGTCGCTTTCCTTGTTGGGGTGGCGCGTGCGGCCTTCTTTCTGGCCCCACGGGCTGACCGGGTGACGTCCACCGGAGGTCTTGCCCTCACCACCACCGTGCGGGTGGTCGATCGGGTTCATCGCGACACCACGGACGGTCGGGCGGACGCCCAGCCAGCGCTTACGGCCGGCCTTACCCCAGTTGATGTTCGACTGCTCGGCGTTGCCGACCTCACCGATGGTGGCGCGGCAGCGCAGGTCGACGTTGCGGATCTCGCCGGACGGCAGACGGAGCTGCGCGTACGGGCCGTCCTTCGCGACGAGACGCACCGATGCACCCGCGGAGCGGGCCATCTTCGCGCCGCCACCGGGACGGAGCTCGATCGCGTGGATGACGGTACCGGTCGGGATGTTCTTCAAGGGCAGGTTGTTACCCGGCTTGATGTCCGCGCCGGCGCCCGACTCGACGATGTCGCCCTGGCTCAGCTTGTTCGGAGCGAGGATGTAGCGCTTGGTGCCGTCCACGAAGTGGAGCAGCGCGATACGAGCCGTGCGGTTGGGGTCGTACTCGATGTGAGCGACCTTGGCGTTGACGCCGTCCTTGTCGTTGCGACGGAAGTCGATCAGACGGTACTGGCGCTTGTGGCCACCACCGATGTGACGCGTCGTGATGCGGCCCTGGTTGTTGCGACCACCGGTCTTCGACAACGGACGAAGCAGCGACTTCTCCGGCGTCGTACGGGTGATCTCCGCGAAGTCCGCGACAGACGAACCGCGACGACCAGGAGTCGTGGGCTTGTACTTACGAATAGCCATTTCTTATTCCTCTTCGTTCCCGGCCGTCTTAGCCAACAGCCGTGAAGATGTCGATGGAACCCGACTTGAGCGACACGATGGCGCGCTTGGTGTCCTTGCGCTTTCCGGTGCCGAACTTGGTGCGACGGGTCTTGCCCTGACGGGTGAGGGTGTTGATCGAAGCGACCTCGACACCGAAGATCTTCTCGATGGCGAGCTTGATCTCGGTCTTGTTCGAGCGCGGGTCGACGAGGAAGGTGTACTTGCCCTCGTCGATCAGGCTGTAGCTCTTCTCGGAGACGACCGGCGCGAAGATGACGTCGCGGGGGTCCTTGTTGATCGCGGTCATGCCGAGACCTCCTCGGTTGCGGCCTTGGCGCCGGTCTTGCTGGCGACGAATGCCTCGAAGGCGGCCTTGGTGAAGACGATGTCGTCGGAGACGAGCACGTCGTATGCGTTCAGCTGGTCGTACGACAGCACGTGCACGTTCTGCAGGTTGCGGACGCTGCGGTGGCTGAGCTCGTCGTCGCGCTGGAGGACGATCAGGACGTGCTTCGAGGAAGCGACGTTCGTCAGGTACTCGGAGACGACCTTCGTCGACGGCTTCTCGCCGAACGAGAGGGAGTCGACGACGTGGAGGCGGCTGCCACGAGCGCGGTCGGAGATGGCACCGAGCAGAGCTGCGGCGATCATCTTCTTGGGGGTGCGCTGCGAGTAGCTGCGGGGCACTGGACCGTGGACGATGCCACCGCCGGTCATCTGAGGTGCGCGGATGGAGCCCTGACGAGCGTTACCCGTGCCCTTCTGCTTGAACGGCTTGCGGCCTGCACCGGACACTTCGCCGCGGCGCTTGGTCTTGTGCGTGCCCTGGCGTGCGGCAGCGAGCTGCGCGACGACCACCTGGTGGATGAGCGGGATGTTGGTCTGAACGTCGAACACCTCGGCAGGAAGGTCGACGGTGCCGGCCTTCTTGAGCTTGGTGTCGAGCACGTCGAGAGTAGCGATAGCCATGGAACTACGCTCCCTTCACTGCGGTGCGGACGAATACGATGCGGCCACGAGCGCCGGGAACGGCACCCTTGACGAGCAGCAGGCCCTTCTCGGCGTCGATCGCGTGAACCCGGAGGTTCAGCACGGTGACGCGCTCGCCACCCATACGACCGGCCATGCGCATGCCCTTGAAGACACGGCTGGGGGTCGAGGAGGCGCCGATGGAACCCGGCTTGCGGTGGTTGCGGTGAGCACCGTGAGATGCGCCCGTTCCCTTGAAGTTGTGACGCTTCATGACACCGGCGAAACCCTTACCCTTCGAAGTGCCGACGACGTCGACCTTCTGGCCGGCCTCGAAGACACCGTCGACGGTGAGCTCCTGGCCGAGCGAGTACTCGGATGCGTCAGCGGTGCGGACCTCGGTGAGGTGACGACGCGGCGTCACGCCGGCCTTGTCGAAGTGACCCGCGTCAGGCTTGCTGACCTTGCGGGGATCGATCTGGCCGTACGCGATCTGCACGGCGTCGTAGCCGTCGACCTCGGGGGTGCGGACCTGGGTGACCACGTTGGGCGTGATCTCGATGACGGTGACGGGAACGAGCTTGTTGTTCTCGTCCCATACCTGGGTCATGCCGAGCTTGGTGCCGAGCAGACCCTTGCTGGTCTTGGTGTTAGACATGTCTTCCTTCCGTCTCTACCGAGCTCAGAGCTTGATCTCGATGTTGACGTCCGCCGGCAGGTCGAGACGCATGAGCGAGTCGACGGCCTTCGGGGTCGGGTCGATGATGTCGATCAGACGCTTGTGGGTGCGCATTTCGAAGTGCTCCCGGCTGTCCTTGTACTTGTGCGGCGAACGGATCACGCAGACCACGTTCTTCTCCGTCGGAAGCGGCACGGGGCCGACGACGGTTGCGCCTGCACGGGTGACCGTGTCGACGATCTTGCGCGCCGAAGTATCGATGACCTCATGGTCATACGACTTCAGTCGGATGCGGATCTTCTGTCCCGCCATGTGTGACTCACTCTCTGTCTCGCGTCGTGCGGATCTCTCCGTATTGGACGCATATCGTGCGCTTTGCAACGTTCGGTTGCTCCACGCCATTGGCACTACTGGTGTCGCACCACTGTTCTGCTGTCAACGACCACTCGCGTCTTGCGACCCTCGTGGTCATCCACCGGCTTCCACTCCGACTCGTGGTCGGGGCTGGGCGCAGCGCTGCTACGACCTGGATTGCGATGAAGTGATTGGTGTCCTGCTACCCGCGGCCTAGGCTCGATCCCTGTCGCGTTGCCGCGTCTGGGAGCTCCTATGCACTACCTGGCAGTGATCCGCCGGAGCGCACACAGGCACGCTCGTCCGAAATACTGAACTGGACTAGTTTGCCACGGATCCACCATGCGTGCAACCCGGGCGTGTCGCGATCTCAGGATGGTCAGGATCCGCCCAGTCTCGGGAGTTCGAGCAGTCTCCGGGCCGCTCCTCAGCAGGGGTCCACGGCCTTCTCGACCTCGACCGGATGCACCCCCGGGGTGCCGTCGAAGACCACCTCGTCCACGACTGAACCCTCGATCGACGCCTCCACCTCGACCGTGACCGTCGCGCCGGGCGGGATGCTCACGATCGCGTACGCGACCGGCCGTCCGTCGTCGCTCCCCGACACGTACGGGACGTCCACACCACCGACTCGGACCGCGCGGATCGCGGAGTCGTCGGGGGCGTAGGCCATGATGCGGAGGCGGATCGTGCCTCGCTCGAGCCCCTCCCGTTCGTAGAAGCCCGCGATGTAGTCGAACTCCTCCGACCCGAGTGACGCCTCGGTGTCGATCGTGTTGGTGAACGCGGACGAGACCGTCACCGGACGCGTGCCATCGGCAGCACAGGAGCCTGCAGCGACCCGCACCCGCTGCTGCAGGTAGTACTCGAGCTTGGAACCGACGGCGTCGGCGAGGTAGAGACCGAAGGAGGCAGCTCGATCCGAGCGCTCCGGGCCCGCTCCCCCGACCCCCGCGAGCACCAGCGCCCGCTCCTCGACCCGGTCAGGGCTCCAAGCGAGCAGACGATGTTCGTCCACCGCCTGCGCCCAGGCCTCGACCGCCTGCGGGACGTCGACCGCACCACCCTGCAGCTGGGCGACGAGCGCCTGCACGATGGAGGTGAAGGTCGCGTCCTGGGCGCGGTTCGCCTCGTCCGTCAGGCCGGGGTGCTCCCGGTAGACGCCGTTCAGGAGCCGCGCGACCAGGGTGTCGCTCGTGATCGCCGAGCCGTCGTCGAGGGCGACCGGGCCGGTCGCCCTGAGGAGGTAGGAGAGGGCAGCGGGGTCGACCGCGAGGATGAGGTCGGGTTCGACCCCCTGGCTCTCCTGCCACAGCTGGGACGCGACCTGCGCGCCATAGGGGAAGTCCGGGCGAGCGGTCACCTCGTGGATGGAGGTGCCGGCGAGCGCATAGCCGTCGCTTCGGTAGAGCTCGTCGGTGTCTGCCGGGAGCGGCAGGACCGGATCGGCATGGGCCACGAAGTCCGCGGCCGAGAGCGTCCGGGTCACGTCGAGCACCCCGTCCTCGATGTGGACGAGGACCGAAGCGCCGGCGATCCCGCCGAGTGCACGGCTCTCCGCCGAGTTCTGGAAGAGCACCGCCACATCACGCGGACCGTCCTCCCCTAGCAGCCCGGGCAGCGCGCGGAGCACCGGCGCCAGGCTGGCGCTGAGCGACGAGGCATCCTGCAGTGGTCCGTCGACGCCGTCGAGCGCCGCGGACACCTGTGGGAGCAGCGCCGAGCGGTCGAGGCGGTCGAGCCGTGCGACCTGCTCCTCCAGTCGCTCGAGCGCCCGGGCGGAGGTCCGGGCGATCTCACCCAGCCGCACGGTGTCGAGCCGACCGTCGACCGCGAGGCCGTCGAGCGGCAGGGCGAGGACCGGTTCCAGCACGTCGTCGACGACCACGTGCGCCGCCTCGACGGCTGTTCGGACGGCTTCGAAGTTGGCCCCGGCGACGGGGACCCGCTCGGCGATCCACCAGTCGACGCCCCGGGTGACTTCGAGGGCACGTTCCACCGCGCGCCCCGCGCGATCCAAGGCCTCAGTGTCGACACCTTCCGCACCGCCTCCGCCGACGCCGACCCGCACCGCTTCGAGTTCCGGCAGCGCGGCGACGAGTTCGTCACGGACGCCCAGGGCGTGCGTCGCTGCGGAGACCGTCGCGACTCCAGCGCCCAGGAGGACCGACACCCCGAGCAGACAGGGGATCAGCACGCGGGGTCGGAAGCGGCGGCGTGGAGCGGAGGACGAGCGGGACACGTGGACCTCGGGTGGGTGATGCCTGCCCGGGTTGGCAGACGTCTCATATATTACACGCCACCGCTGAACATGTGCTGCGAGCATCGGGGAACGACGAAGGGCCCGGAGCATACGCTCCGGGCCCTTCGTGGAACCGACTCGACCGCGGACGGCCGATCAGGTACTTGCGTCAGCTGATGCTTACGCGAGGACCTTCGTGACGGTGCCGGCACCGACCGTGCGGCCACCCTCGCGGATGGCGTAGCCGAGGCCGACCTCCATGGCGATGGGCTGGATCAGCTCAACGGTCATGTCGGTGGTGTCGCCAGGCATGACCATCTCGGTGCCCTCGGGCAGCGTGATGACGCCGGTGACGTCGGTGGTGCGGAAGTAGAACTGCGGACGGTAGTTCGCGTAGAACGGGTTGTGACGCCCACCCTCATCCTTGGACAGGATGTACGCGGTGCCCTCGAAGTTCGTGTGCGGCGTGACCGAACCCGGCTTGACGACGACCTGGCCGCGCTCGACGTCTTCACGCTTCGTGCCACGGAGCAGGAGACCACAGTTCTCGCCGGCCCATGCCTCGTCGAGCTGCTTGTGGAACATCTCGATACCCGTGACGATCGTCTTCTGCGTCGGGCGGATGCCGACGATCTCGACCTCGGAGTTGATCGCGAGCGTGCCACGCTCGGCGCGGCCCGTGACGACGGTTCCACGACCGGTGATCGTGAAGACGTCCTCGATCGGCATGAGGAAGGGCTTGTCCTTGTCGCGCACGGGGTCCGGGACGTTCTCGTCCACGGCGTCCATGAGGTCGAGGATGCTCTGGACCCACTTCTCGTCGCCCTCGAGCGCCTTGAGGCCCGAAACGCGGACGACCGGAGCGTCCTCAGCGAAGCCCTGCGAGGCGAGGAGCTCGGAGACCTCGAGCTCGACGAGCTCCAGGATCTCCTCGTCGTCGACCATGTCGGACTTGTTCAGCGCGACGAGCAGGTAGGGGACGCCGACCTGCTTGGCGAGCAGCACGTGCTCACGCGTCTGTGCCATCGGGCCGTCAGTGGCGGCGACGACCAGGATCGCGCCGTCCATCTGCGCAGCACCGGTGATCATGTTCTTGATGTAGTCGGCGTGACCCGGGGCGTCGACGTGCGCGTAGTGGCGCTTCGGCGTCTCGTACTCGACGTGCGAGATGTTGATCGTGATACCACGCTGACGCTCTTCCGGCGCGGAGTCGATCGACGCGAAGTCGCGCTGCACGTTGGTCGCGGACGGGAACTTGTCCGCCAGGACCTTCGAGATCGCCGCGGTGAGCGTGGTCTTGCCGTGGTCGACGTGACCGATCGTTCCGATGTTGACGTGCGGCTTGGTCCGCTCGAACTTGGCCTTTGCCACTGTGAGTCCTCCTCAGGACGTTGTGCGGGGCGGCGGGCACCATTCGATGCCCGACGCACTGCAGGGATGTGTATTCATGTTACGCGATCCGGCTGGGTGTTCGCACACCCGGCCGGACCGCGGTGAAGAGAGAGTGAGTGACTACTCGCCCTTGTTCTTCTGGATGATCTCGTCGGCGACAGCCTTCGGGACCTCCGCGTAGCTCTCGAAGGTCATCGAGTACACGGCACGACCAGAGGTCTTCGACCGGAGGTCGCCGATGTAGCCGAACATCTCGGAGAGCGGGACGTTGGCACGGATCACCTTGACGCCGGTGGCGTCGTCCATGGACTGGATCTGTCCACGACGGGAGTTCAGGTCACCGATGACGTCGCCCATGTACTCCTCAGGAGTACGGACCTCGACCGCCATGAGCGGTTCGAGGAGGACGGGGTTGGCACGCGAGTAGGCCTCCTTGAGACCCATCGAGCCGGCGATCTTGAACGCCATCTCCGAGGAGTCGACGTCGTGCGCCGCACCATCGGTGACGATCGCCTTGACACCCACGACCGGGTAGCCGGCGAGGCCACCGACCTGCAGGGCGTCCTGGAAGCCGGCGTCGATCGACGGGATGTACTCGCGCGGGATGCGACCACCGGTCACGGCGTTCACGAACTCGTAGGTCGTCTCCGGAGTGACGTCCATCGGCTCCAGATCGAACTGGATCTTCGCGAACTGACCCGAACCACCGGTCTGCTTCTTGTGCGTGTAGCCGTACTTCTCGACCTTGCGCTTGATGGTCTCGCGGTACGCGACCTGGGGCTTGCCCACGTTGGCCTCGACGTTGAACTCGCGCTTCATGCGGTCGACCAGGATGTCGAGGTGGAGCTCGCCCATGCCCTTGATGACGGTCTGGCCGGTCTCGGTGTTCTGCTCGGTGCGGAACGTCGGGTCCTCTTCGGCCAGCTTCTGGATCGCGGTGCCCAGCTTCTCCTGGTCGGCCTTGGTCTTCGGCTCGATCGCGACCTCGATGACGGGCTCCGGGAAGCTCATCGACTCGAGGACGACCTGGTTCTGCGGGTCGGACAGGGTGTCACCGGTGGTGGTGTCCTTCAGGCCGATGACCGCGTAGATGTGACCGGCGGTGACGAAGTCGACCGGGTTCTCCTTGTTGGCGTGCATCTGGAAGATCTTCCCGATGCGCTCCTTCTTGCCCTTGGTGGAGTTGATGATCTGCGCACCCGAGTCGAGACGACCCGAGTAGACGCGGACGTACGTGAGGCGACCGAAGAACGGGTGCACGGCGACCTTGAACGCGAGCGCGGTGAAGGGCTCGGTCGAGTCGGGGTGACGCTCCACGACCTTCTCCTCGTCGCGAGCGTCGTGCGCCTCGATGGCGGGGACGTCGAGCGGGGAGGGCAGGTAGTCGATGACCGCGTCGAGCATCGGCTGGACGCCGCGGTTCTTGAACGCCGAGCCACAGAGGACCGGGTACATGGTGCTGGTGATGGTGAGGTGACGGATCGCGGCCTTGATCTCCGCGACGGTCAGCTCTTCGCCACCGAAGTACTTCTCCATGAGTGCGTCGTCGGTCTCGGCGACGGCCTCGAGGAGCGCGGTGCGGTACTCGGCCGCCTTCTCCTTGAGGTCTTCCGGGATCTCCTCGATGGCGTACTTGGCGCCCATCTCGACGTCACCCTTGGCGTCTCCACGCCAGGTGAGTGCGCGCATCTCGACCAGGTCGACGACGCCCTCGAAGTTGGACTCCGCACCGATCGGCAGCTGGATGACCAGCGGCTTGGCGCCGAGGCGGCTGATGATGGTGTCGACCGTGAAGTAGAAGTCGGCGCCCAGCTTGTCCATCTTGTTGACGAAGCAGATGCGCGGGACGTCGTACTTGTCGGCCTGACGCCAGACGGTCTCGGACTGGGGCTCGACGCCCTCCTTGCCGTCGAACACGGCGACGGCGCCGTCGAGGACGCGGAGCGAACGCTCGACCTCGACCGTGAAGTCGACGTGGCCGGGGGTGTCGATGATGTTGATCTGGTTCTTGTTCCAGAAGCACGTCGTCGCGGCGGACGTGATCGTGATGCCGCGCTCCTGCTCCTGCGCCATCCAGTCCATCGTCGACGCACCGTCGTGGGTCTCGCCGATCTTGTGGTTGACGCCCGTGTAGAACAGGATGCGCTCGGTGGTGGTGGTCTTGCCGGCATCGATGTGGGCCATGATGCCGATGTTGCGGACCTTGTTCAGGTCGGTGAGCACGTCTTGTGCCACGGGGTCCTCCGGGGATAGGTAGGGGTGAGCTGATTCACTCGGTGATGCGAGGGCGGACGGATCGTCCGCCCCCGCATCGGGCGGCGACTACCAGCGGTAGTGCGCGAACGCCTTGTTCGACTCGGCCATCTTGTGCGTGTCTTCGCGACGCTTGACGGCTGCACCGAGACCGTTCGATGCGTCGAGGATCTCGTTCTGGAGACGCTCGGTCATCGTCTTCTCGCGGCGGCCCTTCGCGTAGCTCACGAGCCAGCGGAGAGCGAGGGTGTTGGCGCGGTGAGGCTTGACCTCGACCGGCACCTGGTAGGTGGAACCACCGACGCGGCGCGAACGCACCTCGAGGGTCGGACGGACGTTGTCGAGCGCCTTCTTGAGCGTGACGACGGCATCCTGCTGGTTCTTGGCGGTGACGCCTTCGAGTGCGTCGTAGACGATGCGCTCAGCGAGGCCCTTCTTGCCGTCCAGCAGGATCTTGTTGACGAGCTGGCTGACGATGGGGGCGCCGTAAACGGGATCGGCGACGACGGGGCGCTTCGGAGCTGGACCCTTGCGAGGCATTACTTCTTCTCCATCTTCGCGCCGTAGCGGCTGCGAGCCTGCTTGCGGTTCTTGACGGCCTGCGTGTCCAGGGCGCCACGGACGATCTTGTAACGGACACCCGGGAGGTCCTTCACACGACCGCCACGGACCAGGACCAGCGAGTGCTCCTGGAGGTTGTGGCCCTCACCGGGGATGTACGCGGTGACCTCGGTACCGTTGCGCAGCTTCACGCGGGCGACCTTGCGCATCGCCGAGTTCGGCTTCTTCGGGGTGGTGGTGTACACGCGGGTGCACACACCCGCCTGCTGCGGGTTGCTCTTCAGGGCGGGCGCCTTGGTCTTGACGACCTTGGGGCTGCGGCCCTTCCGAACCAACTGCTGAATGGTTGGCACTACTAGCTCCTTGATGATGACTGCACGGTGACAGTGGTACTGCAGCATTCGTGGGCCGGTCTCCCGGATCACGAGGTCGTATGGACCCACCGGCGCCGCGCGAATGCGCGTCGCTTGGATGGTGGGTATGCCGTGGGGGCGATCGACTGCCGGGACCAGCCCGGCCGGGATCCACCCGATGGTGCGAGACGGGCGTCCGCTCCGCGCGCCACCCTCCGAGGAAGGCGGACAGCACGAGAGCGCACGACAGTGCGCACACCCAACCAAGAGTAGCCCGAGCCGGAGCTGCGGTCAAACGACGACGACCCCTGGAAGCCGTGCTCCCAGGGGTCGTCCAGCTGTCGGTCTACGGCAGGGGGACGAACGTCGCGCCCTCGTCCGTGAACCCCTCGACCGTGCCGCCGACGTTGAAGTCGACGGGGCCGCCGCCGCCGGGGCCGGTCTGGCCGGTGGCCGGGTCGGTGAGGGTGCACGTCATCGACATGCGCCCGACGGTCTCCGATTCGACGCTCCACCCGGTGCCGTTGAACTCGCCGACCGTGAAGGTCGGGCGGGTGTCGAACGTCCAGGTCACGCCGGAGGGGGTGTAGCCGGTGGCGTTGCGGATCTCGTAGGGGCAACCGGTCGGCGCGATCTCGGTCGACGCCCCGCAGCCGTCGATGTAGGTGTTGACGGCTTCCTCGATCGCCGTCGTCCCGGCGTCGGTGAGCGCGACCGAGAGGGTGGCCGGCTCCGCCGTCTGCCCGTAGCCGAGCGCCGTCGCGGTCGTGGCCTCAGCCGAGTACCAGTCGCTCTCGCTGAGGGCGACGTCGTAGGTGCCCGGGAGCGCCCGCAGCTGGTAGGAGCCTTCGGCGATCGGCTCGACATCCGTCAGGTCCACCCCGCCGACGGTCGCGACGGCGTCATCCGGTGCGACCACGTCGACCTGGACGGTACTGAGCTCAGGCGCCTCGAGCTTCCACTTGTCGAAGAGCACGGCGTCCTTCCCGACCTTCGTGAGCGTGAACTCCTGGTCGACGCTCTCGCCGCCCTGGGTGAGTCGTGCCTGCACCGTCGCGGTGTCGCCGCTCGTGGTCGTCTTGCCGATCGTGTACCCGGAGACCTTCCCCGAGGCCTCCTTGTAAGCCTCGTCGGTCAGGAGCACGTCGGCCGCGGTCACCTCGGTGCCGGAGAGCTTCAGCGCTTCCTCGGCGTCGCCCGCCTTCAGGGCGTCGAGGTAACCCTTGACCGTGACCTCGGGCGCGTGGAGCGAGTTGCCGATGCTCACGCCGACGATGCCGCCGACGATGATGAGTAGGAGCGCGCTGCCACCGGCGATGATGCCGGTCAGGCCCTTCTTCGACAGCTTCTTCTTGGGCGGCTGACCGGCACCGCCGTCGTACGAACCGCCGCCCTGGCCGTACGGTGCCTGACCGTACCCGCCCGGTGCCTGTGCGTACTGTTCGGTGGGCTGCTGGCCGTACTGGCCCGTGTCCTGCTGGCCGTACTGACCCGTCTGCCCGGTCTGGCCGTACTGACCCGTCTGGCCGTACTGGCCGGACTGCTGGCTGTACTGACCCGACTGCTGTCCGTACTGACCGGTCTGCTGGCCGTACTGGCCCTGCTGCTGCCCGTACTGGCCGGACTGCTGGTCGCCGGACCCCGACGACTGCGTCGGCGACTGCCCGTAGGGCGACTGCTGGCCGGACTGCCCCGTCGGGTGCTGGCCCGAGGCGGAGGACTGCGGGCCGTTGCCCTGCCAGCCCTGCTGCGGGTCGGGCTGAGCGGGCGGCTGCTGCCACTGGGGCTGCTGCGGGTTCTGATCTCCTGGACCGGTCATGGTGTTGCGCCCCCAATGAGCATGGATCGTGCTGCTGACAAGTGCTCGAAAGTATAGTGACGCCTGTTGGACAGCACGATGGGGAGATCTCCCCTCCTGGGTCCGGGAAGACCCCGACGCCTCCCAGGGGGAGGCGACTACCAGGGGGACGTCGGCGAATCGAGTTCGAGCGCGAGATCGTCGAGGAGCGCCGCCACCTGCGGTTCCACGTACCGCTCGATCGCGTCGTGGATGGCCCGGCGGTGTCCGATGAGGAGTTCGCACACCCGGCGACCGGTCTCGTTCGCGCACTGGTCGGCCAGGGCGATCTCGGTGCGCAACGCCTCCTTCGCGTCGTCCGACAGCGGCGGCGGGGGCGGCACGGCTCGCGCCTGGGACGCACCGAGCTCGGTCAGGGTGAAGAGGTACGGCTGGCCGGGATCCGGATCGGGGTCGAGCTGGAGTCCGTCGAACTCGGGGTCGAGCCCCTCCCCCGGCCGGTAGGCCCGCTGCGCCTCACGGAGGTCGGCCGCCCGCAGTTCAGCGCGCAGGATCGGCAGGTTCCGGTCCGTGTACTCCGCGACCGCGTGGTCGACGATCGTCTTCATGCGGGTCGCCAGGCCGTGTTGCACCTGATGCGGGACGTCGTCCACGAGGCCCGCGGCGCGGAGCACCGGTGAACCGATGCACCGTCGGCAGATCCTGGTGCGCCCGCGGTGCGCGGCGGGATGCCAGCGCGGCAACCACCGCAGCCAGGCGTCGACGGCCTGGCTCACCGTGGTCTCGAGCGAGCGCTCCATACTCACCGAGGGTAGCGCCTCGACGGCGGATCGGACCTCAGCGACGACCGTCGGCGCGCTGCCCGCCCGCGGACCGTCCCCGGAGGGACGACGGCGGCTGCAGACGACTCACGATGCTGCGCTTCGCGCGGTACCGGAACCGACTCCGCTGGCGGGCGAACCAGCCGAGCGCACCCTGGGCACGCGACGACTCCGCCTCGGACCGACGCCACAGCTCCTCGGCGGTCGCGTCGTCGACGTCCCGGCCGGAGAACACCGCGTCGTCGGTCGTCCCAGCGAGGGACGTCAGCGTCGTGGCTCCGTCCGGTTCCTGCGTGCCGAGGGCGGTCGCCGTGCTCGACCGGGTGGCCGCCGCCGGCACGCTGTACCCGAGTTCGGCGTAGCGGTCGACGAGTTCGTCCCAGGCGCCGGCGGCACGGCGGTCGCCGCTCCCGGATCGCCGTCGCTTCGTGCGGCGACGCTTCGCGCCGGCGATGGCCAGGAGCGGGATGACGTACAGCGACACCGGCACACCCACGACGAGGGCGACCCACCACACCCATTCCGGAATGACGAATCCGTCGTCCTTGTCGTCGTCGTCGCCGTCGTCGATCGACGCCTCGGTCAGGAGGCTGTCGTCGAGGTTGTCGCTGCGCGGCGGCTGGCGCACCTGCGGCTGCGGCTCGGTCTTGGGCTTCGGGTCCTGGTCCTGCGGGATCTCCGTCTCGTCCGGCGTCGGCGAGAAGGCGACCCAGCCGTAACCCTCGAACGGCACCTCGACCCACGCGGTGACGTCGTCACCCACGACCTGCACCGAACCCTGACCCTCGGTCACCTCGGGCGCGAAGCCCATGACGACCCGTGCGGGGTACCCGAGCGAGCGGGCCATGAGCGCGAACGCCGAGGCGTACTGCTCCTCGTCGCCCACCATCGGCGTGCGGGTGAAGAGCTCGGACATGCGGTCGGCGCCGTGGCCGGCCCGCGACGGCGAGCTGTCGGAGGCGAGGCCATGGCTGAGGAACCCCGTGGTGCGGAGCGTCTGCTCGATCCTCCGCAACTGTCCCATGGGCGTCGTCTCGGTCCCGACGAACTCGGAGGCCTTCGCGACGACGATGTCGGGGATGTTGGTGACCGGGGGCAGGTCCACCGGGGCGGTCGGCGTCGTCGCGAGGAACGTGTCGCTCGGCACCGCCTGCGTCGTGGTCCGCTCCTCGTAGTCGTCGCCCTCCCCGAGGCCCGAGGTGATGACGGCGGCCCCGCTTTCGGCGTTGTAGCGGACGTCCTCGGATCGCTCCGACGCTTTGCCGTCGAGGGTGAACGCACTGGGGTAGCCGACGCTCGGCACCCAGATGTCGTCGTACCCGGTGACGTCGATGGACACGCGTCGGTCGCCGCCCTTCGTGATGAGCTGCGGCCCGGGGAGCTGATCACCGACGAGCTCGAAGGCACCGGACCCGTCGGTGGCCGTCGAGGGCCCGGACACGGTCCAGAGGCGCCCGTCATAGCTGTCCATTGCCGCGAGCCGGATGCGGTCCCCCGGCTCGAGCCCGGTGGCTGTGAACAACTTCGTCTCGGCGAGGTCCTTCGTGTATTCGCGGAAGCCGGCGAGCGGACTCGGGTACTCCAGGGGGTCGAACGGCGGCGTGACGACCTCGCGCAGGACGAAGCGTGAGTCCGCGGGCGGCGAGGCCACGACGGCAGCACCCCCGCCGACGACCACGGCGACGGCCGCGAGGACCACGGTGCCGACGATCTTCTTGCGACGGAGGACCGCGGTGGTCGACGCGGCGGCGTTCTCCCCACGTCCGGCTCCCGGTCGCCAGCCCAGCCAGAGGAGGGCGATCAGCGCGAAGGCGATCCCCCGGACGGCGGCGAGGAACGGCGTCTGGGTGCCGAGGAGCACGCCGACCGCGTACAGGACGGTCGGGCCGACCAGGACGACGGCGCAGCGGACCGCGATCTGCGGACGACGCGGCAGCCAGCGCACGGCGAGCACGGCGGACACGACGCCGACGAGGAGCCCCGCCACGTACGGCAGGGTCATGATGTAGGCGGGCGCGCTCAGTGGTGTCTGGAGGGTGACGAAGTCCTTCCACCCGAAGACCGCACCGATGCTGATCCCACCGAGCGTCCGCAGGTTCGGCAGGACCGCGAACGTCGCCGCCGACGGCATCGCGAGGGCGCTGCCGAAGAGGGTGAAGACGAGGACGGTCGAGAGCCCCGTCAGGATGGCGTTCAACCGCAGCGCGTGTGACGCGACCCCCACCGCGAGTCCGAGCACCAGCCCGCCGAGGCCGGCGAGGAGGAACCCGGTGCCGCTGAGTGCGGCACCGAAGCCGAGCAGACCGATGGCCGCGAGGACGAACACCACCACGAGGTCGATCCAGGATCGACCGGGCAGCGGCCAGGGCGCGACGAACGTCGGGACGATGCCCTGCACGTCGACGTCGGCGGCGGCTGACGGCGGACGCACGGTCGTGCGCTCGTCGACGCCGCTCACAGGGCCCTCGACATGACCTTGGCGAGATCGCCGAGGGCGCCCACCGTCATCACGTTCATGCCGGCCACGTCCTTGATGCTCGCTCGCGCGCCGCGTTCGACGCGGATGCCGAAGACGTTGACGTCGGGGCCGAACAGTCGCTGGATACCCCGGTACTCCTGGGCCTCGAGCCGCGAACCGGCCACGATGATGACGACGCTCGGAGCCGGCAGCCGTTTCGTGGTCTCGCGGGCGAAGGTCCGCGGCGTCTCGAATGTCCCCTCGGCCAACTGCAGGCGGCAGCTGTCGTCGAGGAAGGAGGTCACCGTGTGGGTCCGCAGGGCGAGCCGGTCGGTCACGACGCTGATCGGCACCTGGTCGAGGATCACCTGCGTCGCGATGGACGCGGTGAGGGACACCGCCAACTCGAACTCGTCCTCGTCGTCGGCGTAGTAGCGGGAGTCGGTCGTCATCACGATGGTGAGCTGCGACCGTCTCGTCTCCTCGAACTGCCGCACCATGAGCTGGCCCGTCTTCGCGGAGGACTTCCAGTGGATGTAGCGCCGGTCGTCGCCGGCGACGTAGCCGCGGAGCGCGTGGAAGGAGATGTCGTTGTTCGTGATCGTCTTCGTGACGAGACCCTCGAGGTCACGGATGAGGCCGGCAGCGGTCGGGTGCAGCCGCGTGGTCTCCGGGTGAACGAAGAGTTCGACGGGTTCCGTCCAGCGCACCTCTCGGCGGAGGAGCCCGAGTTGGTCGCCGCGGACCGAGACGGCGGGGCCGGCTGGGATCACGGCACGCCGGTTCGTGGGGACGGCGAAGAGCTCCTCGTGCTCGCCGTCCTTCGGGATCGCCGGGATCGCGAACTCGGCGAGCCCGTAGCCGACCGGGACCTCGAGGCGGGTCGGCGTGGTCGCACGGCCGCCGGGGTTGGCGATGAGGACCTGCCCGATGGCGCGTTCGCCGACGGTGACCCGGCTGGGGTTCAGGTGGATGGAGATGCGGAACGTCGACCGGCCGAACAGGTAGGCGACGGAGGCGAGGATCGCGGCGAGGGGCACGAACCCGAGGAACACGAGCTCCGCCCACCCGAGGATGAAGCCGGCGACGGTCGCGACGACCCCGATGCCGAGGACCACCCAGCCGAGACCGCTGACGACGTCGAGCACGGGTTTCGCGGCGTCCCAGGCGACCTTCGCCCACGGGCCGACGACGGCGCCCACCCCGTCGACGATGCGACGGATCGGGTTCGGCCCGGCCGCGGGCGCGGCGTCCCCCGACTGCCCGGCACCGTCCGGTGAGCCCTCGACCGGCGCGCCGACCGCCGCCGCCCGGACCGCGTCGGGTCCGTCCGGCGCGGGGGTGGCGCGCTGCTCGAGGGTCTCGCTCATGCTGCGCGGTAGGCCGGCGGAGCGATGCTGACGAGGACCCGGGAGACGATGTCCTGGGCCGTCACGCCGGCGAAGTCGGACTCGGGGTCGACGATGATGCGGTGTGCGAGGACGGCCTGGGCGAGGTCGTTGACGTCGTCCGGGGTCACGTAGGTGCGGCCCTGGGAGATCGCCCAGGTCTTCACCGCGCGCACGAGCGCCAACGCGCCGCGCATGCTGACGCCGAGCGCGACGTCCTGGTCGTCGCGCGTGGCGGCGACGACGTCGGCGACGTACTCGAGGATGCTGCCGTCGACGTGCACCTCCGTCGCGAGCTGCGCCATGGTGATGACCGCGCTGGAGGCGATGATCGGCTGGACCTTCGTCGCCCGGGCCCGGTTGGACGCGTCGAGGAGGAGGTTCACCGAGGTCTGGCGGTCGGGGTAGCCGAGCGTCGTCTTGATGAGGAAGCGGTCGAGCTGCGCCTCGGGGAGCTTGTAGGTACCGGCCTGCTCGATCGGGTTCTGCGTCGCGATCACCATGAAGGGCTTGCCGGCGTCATAGCTCGTCCCGTCGATCGTGACGATGCCCTCCTCCATGACCTCGAGGAGCGCCGACTGCGTCTTCGGCGAGGCGCGGTTGATCTCGTCGGCGAGCACGATCGAGGCGAAGATCGGTCCCTTGTGGAACTCGAAGATCCCCTTGCCCTGGTCGTAGATCGTCACCCCGGTGACGTCGGAGGGCAGGAGGTCCGGCGTGAACTGGATGCGGGAGCTCGTGCCGTCGAGGGTGTTCGCGAGCGCCTTCGCGAGCACCGTCTTGCCCGTGCCCGGGTAGTCCTCGAGGAGCACGT
This sequence comes from Plantibacter sp. Leaf1, assembly GCF_001421315.1. Classification (NCBI taxonomy): domain Bacteria; kingdom Bacillati; phylum Actinomycetota; class Actinomycetes; order Micrococcales; family Microbacteriaceae; genus Plantibacter; species Plantibacter sp. Leaf1. The sequence goes on from NZ_LMJX01000002.1 coordinate 1,245,044, forward strand.
GGCCCTCGGAGAGCATCGCCGTGACGACCAGCTTGATGACGTGCTCCTTGCCGAGGATGGCCTGCTCGACGTTGCCGACGAGCTTGCCGAACGCGTCGGCGAACCAGGTGGCTTGTTCCTGCGTGACAGTCATAGGGGTGGGCTGCTTTCGGGTGTCAGGGGTGGTGGCGACGAGTCGGTCACCAGTCGGTGCCGTTGGTCTTTGCCAGGTCGTAGTACTTGCCGTCCGAGAGGCGGGTGAACCGGACGAACAGCGAGAAGTCCGTCTTGCCGTAGTGACGGGTGAACTGGGCGCTCCCGCTTGCTCCGGCGTCGACACTGGCGAGGGTGCTCACCACAGAGCCGTTCTCGTAGAGATCGAGTCGATAGGAGCCCGCCGGGAGGTCACTCCAATTGATGACCACGGGGTAACAGCCCACGCGTCCGTCGCTGACGCAGCGGATGGGACCTGGACCCTTGCTGATGTTGCCCTGAGGGTCTGGCGGTGGCGGGTCCTTGACCGTGACCTCAGCCGGGCCGCCCTCGGGTCCGGTCCCGCCAGGACCGGTCGCGGAGACGTAGAGCTGGTACGTGCCGGCGGCGACGCCTTCCTGCGATGCACTCGTGCCCCCCGTCGACCCTTGGTACACGACGCTGGACCCCTTGACGAGACGCCAGGCATAGGAGTCGATCTTGCCACCGGTGTCGGCCGGTGCGGACCAGCGCATGGACAGCTTGGCGGGAGCGTCGCCGGACGAGCTGAGCGACACGTTCTGCGGCGCGCTCGGGACGCCGTAGGCGGTTGCGGTCACCGTCTCCGAACTCGCACTCGGACCGACGGCGTTCGTGGCGTAAGCGCTGAAGGAGTAGCTCTGTCCGTTCGTCACATCGAAGGAGCAGTCGTTCCCGGGCACACACTGACGGTCCTGGCCGCCGGTCCACTTGACGGAATGCGATTCGATGGGCGCGCCGTTGCTCGCGGGCGAACCGCCGACCACGACGACGATCTTTCCGCTCTTCGCGCTCTTCACGGCGATGGTCGGCGGATCGGGCACGTCCTTCACGACCACGGTGATGCGTCCCTGGACCCGTCGGTTCGGGTCGTTCGTCGCATCCTGGATCGTGTAGATCACGCTCACCGTGCCGCTCTTGGACGAACCGGGGGTGACCGTCACCGTTCCGCCGGAGATGGTGGCCGTCGCCCCGCCGGCCGGAGCGCTCTCCACGGTGGCGTCGAGCACCTTGAGCGGGGTGTCGGGGAACGGGTTGTAGTCGTTCGCGATCACGTTGACCGGCTCGGCCTTGTTCTTGCGGCCCTCCTCGACGCGGTCGTCGATGGCCCGCGGCAGCGGTCGCGTCGACGACACGACCTGCACCTGCACCGAACCGGGGATCGAGTACTCCTTGTACGTCACCGTGAAGTTCAGCGTCGCGGAGGTCCCCGGTTGCGTGCCCTGCGGCGCCGAGACGGACAGTTGCGAGCCGGACAGGGTGGCCTGGATACCGGCAGACGTCCCGGTGAGGCCCTGGTAGGACAGCGCAGCGAGGATCTTGGGGTTGGGGTGGTCGCTCGAGGCGCGCAGGTCGACGACGATGGCCGGCTCGCCGGCCTCGACGGGGATCGTCACCGGGGTGAACGTCGGCGGCACGTCCTCGAGATCAGGATCGCCGACGGTGATCGGCAGGGTGAGCAGCTTGCTCTCGCGGCCGTCGGTCGCCTCGAAACTCACCGACGCCGGACCGCGGTAGTCCTTGGCCGGGGTGAACGTGATCGTCGCGTCGTCGACGTAGCTGGAGGTGCCGTTGCCGCGGAAGTTCACGACGCTGCCCTCGGAGGCGATCGTCACCGGCTTGCCGGACGGCGCCTCGGCGATGTCCGACAGCTTCCAGGTGCGCGTCTCGTTGACCTTCACGATCTGCTCCGGCAGCGGGCTCTTCATCCGCGGTGGCTCGCCGTCGGTGGCCGCCGGCACGATGATGAACGCGGCACCGCTCAGCTGCGTCACCGGATCCGTCAGCCGGTAGGCGATCGCCTGCCGACGGTCGGTGAGCGTGACGCGGATCGTGTCGCCGTCGCGGACCTCGCCAGAGGCGGCGTTCGCGCCCTCGAGGCTCGGCTGCAGGTCGCCGACGACACCACCGGGGTTCTGCGCGCCGTCCAGCACATCGACGTCGATCGTCGACTTGCCCACGATGTCGGCGTCTTCGAGCACGTGGTCGTCGGCCTCGGGGTATTGCGGCTTCGCGTCCTTCGTCACCTTGACCTGGATGTAGGCGCTGTCGATCCCGCCCTTGCCGTTGGTGATCTGGTAGCGGACGGTGAAGAACGCCTCCTCCTCCGGCACCTCGATGACGACACGGCTCTTGCTGACCTCGGCGGTCAGGCCGTCGTCGACCGACAGCAGCTTCGGCGCGAGCTTCAGGGTGTAGCCGTTCGGGTCCGAGTCGTTCCCGAGCACCGGGACGGAAGCGACCTTGCCCGGCAACACCTCGACGTAGTCGTCGACGGCGTTCGGCTGCCCGTCGACCTCCGGCCGGCCGATGACGCCGATCTTGATCGTGCCGACGGCGACCGCGCCGTAGGTGTCCTTCACGCGGTACTGGAAGGTGTCCGTGCCAGAGGAGTCGGGTGCGGCCTCGTAGACGAACCAGGTGCTCCCCTGTTCGATGACCCGACCGAGGAGCGGCGCGGACGCGATGTCGTCGACGACGACGGAGTCGCCGTTCGGGTCGAGGCCGTCGAGCGGGACGTCCACACGGACCGTCGCGCCGGCGAACACGCGCGAGGTGAGCAGCTGCGGGACGGGCGGCTGGTTGTTCTTCTTGTCCTCGCCGACCACGTTGAACGTGACCGTCGCGGTGTCGGCCTCACCGAAGGTGTCGTAGACGCGGTAGGTGGTCGTGTAGGTGCCAGGCTCGCTCGGGGCCTGGAACCGGACCTCGTCGTCGTCGACGAACGCGAGTCCTGCGGTCGGCGGGTCGACGAGGGCGCGGTCGACGAGCATGACGGCGGCGTCCGGGTGGTAGTCGTTCTCGAGCACCGCGACGTTCGCGATGTCTCCGGCTCGGACGACGATCGCGTCGTCGGTGGCGACCGGCGCCTGGTGTTTCGGCAACGGTGGCACGGGCACGACGGTCACAGCCGCCGTCGCCGTCGAGGTGCCATCCGAGACCACGTAGGTGAACTGGAGCTGCCGCTCGATCGGCGCCGAGGACGAGACCCGGATGACCGCGCTGTCGAGGACCTCGACGGACAGCGACGCCGACTCGTCGGGGACGGAGACGGACTGCACAGCGAGCACTTGCCCGCCAGGCGACTCGTCGTTGGCGAGGACCGGGATCGTGATCGTCTCGTTCGGGCGGAGGTAGCCCTCGTCCTTCACCGCGACGGGTGGCCGCACATCGGTCGGCTTCTCGAGGACGTCCACGCGGATGAGCCCGATGCTCGACGCGATACCGGCCCCGAGCGTGTACTTGAGGTAGTAGGTGCCCGGCTCGTTGGAGGAGACGGTGACCGACTGCTTCTCGAGGCTCGGCGACGACACGAGCCCACCCTGCAGGGCGTCGACGCCGATGAGGCCGAGCGGCGCACCGCTCGGGGACTGGTCGTTCGCGAGCGGGAGGACCTGGGCGGACTCTCCGACGAACGTCGACACGAAGTCCGGGGTACCGATCGGGCTCAAGGCACCGGCCGGCTGCACGTCGACCTTGAGCGTGCCCTCCGCCGAGGTCACGCCGTCGGACACCACGAACTTGACGTCGCGCGGGCCCATCTCGGGCGAGGCATGGGTGAACGTGACGAAGCCGTCCGGTGTGAACCGCACGAGGTCGCTGGATGCGGGCGACGCCGACTGGAGGAAGATGTCGTCGCCGTCGGGGTCGCGCCAGTCGGCGAGCACGTTGTAGGTGACCGTCTGCCCGGCCTCGACCGAGACCGCCGCCTCCCGATGGGACGTCGGCGGCTCGTTGACCTCCGGCGGCTTGATGGCGAGGCTCACGACGGCATCCGCCACACCACCAGGACGGCCGTCGTTCACGGAGTAGCGGAACGACGTCGTTCCGGCCACGAAGCCCTCAGCCGGGGTGAACTGGAGCGCCCGGCCGCCGTCGATGGATTCGAGCTTGCCCGTCTCCGCGGAGACGTCGCTCGTGTTCTGGATCGTGAGGACGTCGCCGTCCGCGTCGGAATCGTTGTCGAGGAGCGGCAGGACCGTCGCGCGGCCCGGACGGACCCCGAAGGCGTCGTCGCGGGCGATGGGCGGACGGTTCTCCTCGGTGCGCTCGGCGAGGGTGTCCTCGAAGGACTGCTCGGAGGCCTTCTCGTCGCCGTCCTCGCCGTCCTCCTCCTGCGGAGGCGTCACCTCGTCCCAGTTGTCGACGAGCCGCATGTTCGCCTGCACGAGCCAGGAGTTGCCGGTCTGGACGTTGTTGAGCGCGATCACCGAGCGGTTGACGCGGAAGACGAGCTGCTGCCCGATGGTCTCCGGGTTGATGTCCTCGATGACCGGCTTCTTGTCGGCGCACTCGGCGGCGTACCGGCTGGACGATGCCCAGGCGCCGTGCATGCAGCCGTCGAGGTTGACGGGTGCGGTGACCTCGTCCGCGCTCGTCGCTGCGGTGAGGACGTCCGCGTCGAGCACCTCCGGGTCGCCGCCACCGAGCGGGATGCGGACCAGGGAGTCACCGGTCGCGACGACCGCGCTGTCGTCCGTCGCCGAGGGTTCCTGGATCTTGAGCGGATCACCCGGAAGCTCGACGACGGAACCGTCCTGCTTGATGAGGTCGCCGGACTTGAGATCGAGGATGACCGCCTGCTCACCTGCGGCGCTCAGCTGGTAGTCCTTGAGCTTCGGGAGCTTCGACTCGGTCTTCGTGCCGTCGGGCAGGATCCGGTAGAGGCGTCCCTTGGTGGGCGCCACCGCGAGGATGGTGCCCGTCGAGGTGACGACCGCCTGTCCCGCCTTGCCGATGGAGACGATCGGCTTCGTCTCGGTGGGGTCGAAGCGGAGCTCGCCGGCGGCGTCGACCGACCAGAGCTTGCCCGTCTCCCCCGCGACGACCGACAGACGGTCACCGCCGTAGTGCACCGTCGCACCGGTGGGCAGCGAGACCCGCTGGATGAGGCTCGTGAACGCCGGATCGATGCGCTCGAGCGAGGAGAGCGCCTTGTCCTGGAGGAAGACGTCGTCGCCGTTCTGCAGGATGTCGGCGTTGTTCGACGCCGTCGAGACCGCGCCGTCGAGTTCGGAGATCTGGTCGTTGAGACGGCCGGCCAGGAGCGATTCGCCGTTCGTGACCCAGACGTCGCGGGACTCGAGGTCCACCTCCGTCACCGGGAAGCCCTGGTGGATGAGGGCCGCGGTCACGGGGACGGCGACGAGGACCGACAGGGCCGTGATCGAGGCCGCGGTCTTGCGCTTGCGCAGCCAGCCGCTCCAGTTGCTCACGATCCCCCAGATGTGTTCGGTCAACGCGCGGTCGAGCGACCGCACTGCAAACGCGGAGTCACTCTAACAAACAAGTGAGGCGTGGAAAACGGTTGCGAGGGTCAACCCCGGGCCGGTTGTCCCTCGTCGACCGCCGCCTGCTCGGCGTGGTCGAGGAGCGGCAGATCACTGGCGTCCACGAGGCGGGTCGACACCGCGTACTCGACGAGCCGAGCGCGGCGTCCGGTCGCGAGTTTACCGGGCCCGCCGCGCAGCCCCTGGACGCCGAACTTGTCCAGTTTGTCGCAGACGTTGTCGAGCTTGCGGTTGAACGTCGTCTGGCTCCAGCCGAGCCGGGCCGCCGCCGCCGCCGAAGCCGGGATCTCGCCACGCCCGGGCGACGCCTGCCGGAGGACGTCCTCGGCAAGCGCCACGATCAGCAGGCGCTGGCTGCTCGTGAGATGGATCGGTCCGACCGTCGTGGTGCCCGCCGTGGTCGTCGAGAGCTGCGACGGGCTGAAGTACTCGAGGTCCGAGGTGATCGTGAAGTCGTAGGTCGTCGTCCCGGCACTGAACAGCACCTGGAGTTCGGGGAAGACGATCGGCAGACGCGCTCCGGGGGCGAGCCAGGCCTGCACGTTCCCGGTGGTGTCGGTCACCGTCGCGGAGAGGGTGTTGCCGATGTTCGTGAGCCACCAGAGCCCGGCGTCGAAGGTGATGCTGAGGAAGGTGCGGTGCAGGAACGGGTTCTCGTCGACGACGAGGTCGCCCTCCCGTCCGATGAGGAACGGCTGCCGTGCATCGACGGCGTACTGCTCGCCGCAGAACTCGACGCGTACCGCGGTCTTCCTCGTCGCCTCGTCCGTGGTCATCGTCTGCTCCCCTTGCTGTCCATGGTCGTCGTGTCCGTTCCCGCCGCGCCCGTCGGGCAGCCCGTCGAGGTCACTGCTGTGAGCACATCTCGAGTGGGTCCGGCGAGGTGACGCCCGCGCGGACGATCACCACCTCGATGCAGAGCTGCGCGCCAGGGGCGCTCGGCTTCAGGTCGACCGCGTACGTCGAGGTCGGGACCTTCGGCGAGTCCTTGCCGCCGCTCGTCACCTGGTAGATGTACGTGTCGCCGTCCTTCGGGTCCGGGTTGTCCCAGATGAACGTGACGACGCTGCCGTCCTCGCTGATGTTCACCCCGAACGCCTTCGGCGAGGGGACGTCGCTCAGCTGGATCGGCGCGCCGGTCGCCGCCGCCGTCGGTTTCGGGTCGGTGACGGCGCCCTGCCAGACGATGCCGGCGGCGATTCCACCGACGGCGAGCACCGCGACGCCACCGACCACGAGCCACCGCGTCAGGCGGCGGCGCTTGGCGAGCCGTACGGCGTCGTCCGTCGGGTCCGTCGTCGGTTCGGTCGTGGCCGGCTCGAGGCGGTCGCGACGGATCGTCTCGGAGGGTGCCGAGGCGGATGCGCCGATGACGATGGGTGCCGAGGGCTGGATCGGTTGGACGAGCGGGCCGGCCGACCGCACCACCGTCTCGTCGCCGAGCGCGGGCTGGATACCCGGCCGGGGCTGAGCCTCCACCGACGGCACCTGTCGGACCCGGGTCTCGTCGGAGGCGCTGCCGCTCGTGTCCTGCCGCGGGGCCTGCGACGGCGGTTGCACGAGGTTCGGGATGTCGATGGGCGTCGGCGCGTAGGCGAGTTCCATCTCGACCCGCTGCAACGCGCGGGCGAAGTCGACGGCGCTGTCGAAGCGGTTGGCGCGGTCCTTCGCGAGGCCCTTCTGCAGCGTCGCGACGAGTGAGGCGGGTGCGTCGTCACGCCCGAGCGGGGTGACGGTCCCTCGCTCGATGCGGCTGATGAGGTCGGCCGCGCCGTTCGACTGGCCCGGGATCTCGAAGGGCGTCCGTCCGGCGAGCAGCGTGTAGACGGTGGCGGCCAGGGAGAAGACGTCCGACCGGACGTCGGGTCGTGGCTCGTCCTCGAACATCTCGGGTGGCGACCACGGGATCGACAGACCGACCGTCTGCGTTCCGGAGGCCCCCGTCGAACCCACGTCCCCCGGGCGGCCCTCCACGGCGGACGGCACTTCGAGCTCGACGGCCTGGGAGATGCCGAAGTCGGTGAGTGCCGGCCAGCCGTAGGCGTTCGTGAGCACGTTGGCCGGCTTGATGTCGCGGTGCAGGATGCCGGCCGCGTGCGCGGTGGCGACCGCACTGGCGAGGCGGACACCCGTGCGCAGCGCGTCGGCGACGGGGAACCGGCGCAGCTTCGCCTGTTCGGCGAGGCTCGGCCCGGCGCAGTACTCCATGGCGAGGTACGGCCGACCGTCGGGTGCGACGTCCGCCGTGTAGATCGTGACGATGTACGGATGCGCCGACAGCTGCGCCATGAGGTTCGCCTCGGCGACGAACGCCTCACGCGTCTGCTCACTGAGGTGCTCGGCGAGGAGGACCTTGACGGCCACTTGACGCCTCGGCAGCTGCTGCTCGTACAGGAAGACGTCGGAGAACCCGCCCGCTCCGAGCTGTCGTTCGAACCGCAGTCCGGGGATGGCCGGCGGTTGTGAGGGGGAACGACGCACGTCAGCCCTCTCGGACGCGGAGTGCGACGCCGCCGCCGAGGTCGATGACGGTTCCGACGATCACAGGGGTCGACTCCCCCGGACGGAGGGACTGCGGCGCCTGGCCGGGGAGGACGACCTGGGTGCCGTTCCGCGAGTGCAGATCCGTGACGACGACCGTGCCGCCTTCGACCGCCACGCGGACGTGGCTCCGCGAGATGTCGTCGCCGGCGAGGGTGACGAGCGTGGGGACGACCGATGCGGGGACCTGGGAGACGCTCGGTGCCCGACCGAGGACGACCGGTGACGCGAGCGACTGCCGGGTGCCGCCGGGGAGCTCGAGGTAGGTGAGCGGTGTGGCCGCGGGGGTGGTCGGCCGCGAAGGCGGGGTCTCCGCCGCGCGACGCGCACGGAGGGCCGCGAGGTCCTCCGCGAGGATGGTGTGGCCGTCGTGGTCGCCGAGCTCCGTCGCCTCCGCGACCGGGGCCTCGGGCGCAGCCGTCGCCGCAGCCTGCTGCTCGGCGGCCAGCTGGGTCGCCGCGCGTTCGGCGTCGCCGGCCTCGTCGACGGCTGCCGCGCCGACCGGACGGAGCACGGTCTGGCCGAACAGGAAGTCGTAGCCCTCGTCGACGGGTTCCTCCGGGGGTGCCTGGGGCGCGTCCGGGTCGTCCTCGTCGTGGAAGAACTGGGTGTCGGAGACGGACGGGACGACGTGGAGCGGCTGTGCCGGCTCGACGGGCGATTCAGGGGCAGACTCGTCGTCGCCCGCCTCGTCCTCCGGGGCGGCCGACGGCGACGCCACCGACGCGGCGGGCTCCGCCGGGGATGGGACGTGCGGGGCGGCGAGCTGCTCCGCCGCGGTCGGCGCGCTGGTCGACGACTCGGTCGACCGGGGCTCGTCTGCAGCCGGAGCGGGGACGGCGGCGGTCGCATCCTCGTCGAGCGTCGCCGTGATGGAGGTGGTCCAGACGGCGCCGGACCCGAGCGGCAGCCGTACACCGGAAGGGTTCGGCTGGTCGCTGCGGAGCGTCACGCTGACCGCGTCGTCGTGGTGCTCCTCGACCCAGGTGGTCGCCCGGGCGCCCAGGACCGTCTCGGTCCCGGCATCGCTCGTCACGACGGCTGCGGCGAGCCCGCGCACGATGACCGTCGCGCCCGACTCGTCCCACACGGCCGCGGCGAACGCGGGCGTGTTCGAGAGACCGCCGGCGGCGAGGCGGTCGACGATCAACGCGAGCGAGGCGTCGCCGGGGAGGTCTGCGGCGAAGGCCGCAGCCGCGGCGTCGTCGCCCTGGGCGTCGACCAGCACGAGCCTGCCGGGCGCCGCCACAGCGAGCCAACGGCGGACCTCGGCCGGTTCCATTTCGTACGAGTACACGGCCACTCCTCTAGCCTCGCGGCATCGTCTCTTCAAGATACCCGAGACCACCCGCGTCATCGTAGCCGGGCCCGCTGGACATGAGCGAGGTCGACACGACATCGACGACCAGCGCGGTCACGTTGTCGCGTCCGCCGGCAGCGAGCGCGAGCTCCACGAGGCGGTCTGCGGCACCCTCGAAGCCCTGCGAGAGGACCTCGGCGATGCCCTCGTCGGTGAGCTCGCCGGTGAGCCCGTCGGAGCAGAGCAGGAACCGTTGCCGTCCGGCGACCGGGAGCAACCAGACGTCCGGGTCGATGCCGGCCTCGACGCCGATCGCCTTCGTCACGATGTTGCGGTCGGGATGTTCACGCGCCTCCGCCTCGGTCAGGGAACCGGCGTCGATGAGCTCCTGGACGGCGGAGTGGTCGACGGTGATCCGCCGGAGCACGCCGTCCGTCCACGTGTAGACCCGGGAGTCCCCCACGTTGAAGACCATCCAGTGCAGATCGGTCTGCGGGGACAGCGCGACGAGGGCGAGACCCGCGACCGTCGTGCCGATGACCCCGTTCGGTGTCGGGATGCTCCGGATGACGGCGTTGGCCGCGACGATCGTCGTCACCACCGCCTCGGTCGTCGTGGGGGTGCCGACCGGGATGCCCCGTTCGAGCGCGGCGGCCACCTCCCGGCTGGCGACCTCGCCGCGTTCGTGCCCGCCCATGCCGTCGGCGACGACGAAGGCCGGAGCGCCCGCGTAGAAGGCGTCCTCGTTGAGCCGTCGGACGAGGCCGGTGTCGGTGCGGCCCTCGCTCCGCAGGACGTGGGTGGATCGGGGCGTCTCGATCGTCGTCATCCCGTGCCTCCCAACGCAGCGGGGAGGGTCGGCACCTCGCCTGGCCAGGATCCGTACCGGGCGTCGAGGTCGGAGCTGGACAGCTCCACGGAATCACCGCCGGCGTACTGCTCGGACGCGATGTCCAGCGTCGCGAGGATCGCGATCGTCGACTCGACGGTCTGCCCGGGGGCGTCAAACGCGAACCGCACGAACCGACCGCGGTCGAGCTCGTCCTGCGAGGCGAGCTGCGCGAGGGAGTAGTCCACCAGGGCGCCGGGGTCGCCGGTGAACGCGTCGGTGGCCGAGAGCGTCGCGGTGACGTAGGCCGTCGTGCCGTCCCAGGCGCGGGCGGCACGGAAGTCGGCGCCGGGGACCTCCGCGACCGCTTCCTCGACGGCCGCCAGGGGCCGCTCAGGGCTGCGGGTCGGGTTCCGCTGCGCCGTCGGTGCTCCGGTCCCGCAAGCGGTGAGGAGCCCCAACAGCACGACCGACACGGCCCCGGATCGGACGATGGTACTGATGCGCATGGAGGGCCTCACGGTCGGAACGGGCTGCGGAGGGGCGACCCGGTGGCAGGCCGCATTCGATCATCTCCGCGTAGGACTGTAGTCGGTCACCTGTTGATCACCGCTGAAGAAGCCACTCGCCGAGTCCAGGTACGACTCGACGCTCGGGTCTCCCGACGACGTCGTCTGATCCGCCATGATCTCGTACCGCTGTGCATTGTGGGCACCCGCGATCCCTGGATCCTGCTGTTCCGGATTCACGCCGCCGAGTCTCGGTGCATCACCCTGCACGGTCGTCCAGTTCGCCGAATCCGGGTTCCCCTGCCCGTCGAGACGCGCGACGGGGTCCTCGTTGAACTCCATCGAGAGGACCTGCACGTCGTCGGGGATGTCGAACCGGGCGATCGGTGAACCCGCGGTGACGACGTGGGTGACGTTGTACCCGAGATCAGGATCCGAGGCCAACAGCCCGGCCGTGATCCCGCCGAGACTGAAGCCCTCGAGCATCACCGGGTCCGTCGGCGAGATGCCGGCCGCAGCCATCGCGTCCTTCACCGCCTGACTGAGCGCGGTCTGTCCGCCCTGCATGGCCGCGATGTCCGAGGTGAGGTCGTTCGAGATCGCTCCGCCGTGCGGGTCCCAGACCTGCGTGCTCGGGATCTGCACGATCCAGCTCGGCGGCGGTCCGGCCGACTGGATCACGCGGATGTTGCTGAGCTCTTCCTCACCCTGGTCGATGTCGGCCGAGCCCTGCATGAGGTCACCGAGGTCGGTGACCGTCCGGTCCCGAGGCACGGCAAGCGGCTGCGTCGGGTTGTCCGGGTCCATGGCGAGGCCGCCCTGGCCGTCCTCGAAGAGTCCGAACCGGCCGCCACCACCGGCGATGGCCGCGATCGCCTGTTCATACGTGAGCGGCGGCCAGCCCTGGCCGGTGAGGACCGACATGAGCCCGTTGAAGCCGGGGACCAGGCCGGGGAGGAACGTGAGGCCGGCCAGGAGACCCGGGGCACCGTCGGTGAGGATGTCCGCGATCCAGGCGTTCTCGCCCAACCACTCGTTGGCGGCCTGAGCCGCGACCGGGGCGAGGTCCTGCAGCCTCGACAGCGCGTCGGCGTAGGTCGCCGCCGTCCGGTCGACGACCTCCTGCGGCGAGTAGGCGGAGACCGAGTTGGTCGCGAACGCTGCGGCGACTCCGGCGGGCGACAGCAACAACCAGGGGTTGTCGCCGATCTGATCCAGCGTCTGCTGGGCGCCCTCCACCAGCGAGTCGACCCCCTCGACGACGACGTTCACACCGGCGACGGTGAGCATCCACGCCCCACCGACCACCACCACGCCCGCCGCGATGACGAGGCCCACCGGCACCGCCAGGACGCCGATCACGAAGGCGACACCGTTGTGCAGCGCGACCGTCGCCGCGGCGATCATCTGGTCGGCCGTCTCGTACGCGACCACGGCGCCCTCGAGGAAGACGGCAGAGACGCCGGTCTCGGTCGCGACGAGCAGCAGGGAACCGGAGGCCAGCACGATGGCGCCCTCCGCCGCCGCCCCGGTCATCGGGGACAGCAGCATCGACTCGAGCAGATCGCCGTCGACGGCCTTCGCGGCGGCCGTCCCGGAGCGGCCGATGAGCTCGTTCGAGAGCGTGGCGAGTTGCTGGGCCTGCAGACGCATGTCGTCGAGCTTCGCGCCGACGCCGCCTGTGCCTCCGGAGACCGTGATGTCGCTCATGCCCGTGCTCCCTGGATCTGGGCCGCGATGGTGAGCACCTCGGCGACGATGTCCGCGCGCCGAACCGCCCGGAGCGAGACCCGGCTCGCCTCGGCGACGGCGGTCGGATCCGTGCGCGACGGATCGATGTCCGGGGTGTCGACCGTCACGGCCACCCACCCGTCGGAGCTCCGGAGCCAGGTGTCCGTCCACCGGCGTGCTGGACTTCCGAGCCGGGACAGCGCGTCGAGCCGGAACCCACCGTCGATGCGCTTGGCGAGTCCACCGAGGAGGGACGCGGCCTGCGGACTGTGGAGCTGCTCGACGACCGCGCCGACGACATCGGGTCGGTCCTGGCGGAGGGCGAGCACGAGCGCCTCGGCATCGGCGAGCGGGAGGACGACGACGTCCGTCGAGCGGCCTCGGGAGTCGGGGACGTCGTGCAGCGCGGAGAGTGGTCGGAGGAGTTGCTGTGCCAACCCGGCCGTGTCGAAGGCGCGGATCTCGATCGCGTCCTCATCGCGTGCGGCCGTGCCGTGCTCCGCGAGCGAGGCATCCGAGTGATCGACCCGCTGCGTCCGCAACAACGCCAGGGCATGCGCGCCGATCACGGAGACGGACTGGATCGCCGTCCGGTCCAAGGTCCAGCACGACGAGTCGACGGCCGCCGTCGCGAACTGGGGCATCGACAGGAAGGCGGCGAAATCGGGATCGACGTCGGCCGTGAGGTCGTCTGGAACGCCGCCGTCGCCGTGGGCGAGGAGTCGTCGCTCTCGGAGTCGGGCGACGGCTCGCAGCTCGCGCTCGCGGATCTCGTCTGGTGACACCTCGGAGCCCCACTCGGTGTGGAAGGCGTGGGGCAGCACGAGGTGCGGGGTCCGGTGCTCGAGCACGTGCAGCTCGTCGGCGGACAGGAGGAACGCGGCGGCGGCGGGAGCCGGCCGGGTGCGCGTGGTGGTCATCAGGGGGTCCATCCTCGGCTGCGGTAGAGGTCGGCGAGATCGAGCCAGCCGCGATCGCCGGGGCTGGGGAGCGACGGGGTGGAGGCGACGATGTCCTTCGCCTGGTGGACGAGGAAGTCCGGGACCTCCTGGCCGAAGAACTCGAACACCTTCGCGGCCCCGTCCTTCACGGTCTCGACGGCACCGGAGACGAGGTTCACCGCGTCGTTCCAGCGGTCGCCCACCCAGCGGGCGGCGTCCTCGATCATCTGCTTCACGTGGTCGACCGCGGTCGCGTGCTCGTCGAGCTTCGTCGCGGCGTCGTCGAGTTGCGTCGCGGAGGTCTCGAGCGACACCGCCCGGGTGCCGAGCTGCTCGACGAAGGTGTCCGCGGCTGTCGAGGTCCACGAGAGCTCGGCTGCGGATCGCAGCTCGCCCGCCCTGCCTCGGACCTCGGTCGCGAGGGCCCGGAGCTCGGTCGCCCGGAGTCTGATCTGCTGGGTGTCGCCGTACACGGCTCGCTCCTCGTCGGTTCGTCGGTTCAAGGCTCGACAACGACCGCGCGCCCTCACCGACGAGGTGTCGGGAGGGCGCGCAGAGCGAAGCCGACGGTGGTGACTACTGGCCGGCGCCGGCGGCGAGCGCCGCGTCGGTCTGCTCGAGCGTGGTCACAGCGTTGTTGAGGTAGCCCGACAGCTTGTCGAGGTGCTGGATGGTGACCGTCGCGCTCTGCGTGAAGGCCGTGTAGGTCTCGTTGAAGGTGCCGGACGCGGTGTCGGTCTGGAACCCGGAGGACACGAGGTTGTTGATGAGGGTCTGCAGGCGGTTGAGCGTCGTCTCGACCTCGCCCTTGCCCGTCGTCAGGTTGACGGCGGCCTGCTTGATCTCGCTGTAGTTGACGTTGATGTTGGCCATGTCTCTTGCTCCTTCGTTGTGGTCACCGGCACCGTCGGTGCCTTCATCATGTAACCACAACGCCTGTCGGGAACACATGGGGAGCACTCCCCATGCCCTCCCCGCCGGTGTCTGTCGGCCCTCAAACGAGCGGGAACTCGGGGGCGATCGGCACCTGCACGCGTGACAGCGCACCACGGTTCGCGTACATCCCGCGCCCGGGCGGGAAGTCCTTGCGGGCGAGCCGCGGGAACGTGGTCCGGAGGACGAGGTCGCCCTCCATCTGCTCCGGTTGCAGGAGGATGCCGCGCCTGGCGCTCTTGATCTCGCCCATGAGTGGCCAGGACGACGACCAGCCGGACACCTCGTTCTCGGCGATCACCAGGTGGTCGCTGCGCTTGATGGCCTTGATCAGCTCGACGAGCGGCGGGTCGGCGATGCCGTTGAGGTAGTCGGAGATCGTCTCGATGACGACGACGGTGCGCGTGGTGACCGTCTCCGCCGCGATCGCCGCCGACAACGCCTTCGCCTGTTCGACGATCGTCTCCGGGGTGACGGCCGACTCGTCGAACCGCAGTTCGCGGAGCAGGTCCGAGCGCTTGGAACCGAAGTAGACGAATCGGGTCGCCGGGTCGAAGCGGCGCATGGCACCGACGAGCGCCGCGACGGCGTTCGTGCGGCCACTCCCGGGCGGGCCACCGACGAGGAAGGCACCGGAGGGGTCGAAGCCGAGCGGCGCGAGGTCGGCGTCGCCGATGCCGAGCGTCGGGCGGTCGCCGACGCGGTCGGGGAGCTCGCGTGCTTCGATCTCCTTCGGGAGCGCGCCGATCGGTGGCGCCGTGACCGTGGCGCCGGCCCTCGACATCGCCTCGGCGAGCTTGACGGTCGCGAGCGACTGCTCCGACAGCACCGGCGAGCCGCCCAGGATGGCCACCTGGACCTCGAGACCGTCGACGATCGCGCGTCCGGCGGGCGACTCCGGCCCGAGGACGTCCTTCGGCACGCCGAGGAGCTGGTACCCCGTCTCGTCCGCCAGCCGCAGCACCACGCGGCGTTGCACACCCGCGCTGATGTTCGTCGGCACGGACCCCGGCCGGTCGGCGGAGAACGCGATGTTCACGCCGAGCTGGCGACCGTCGGTGATGAGCTGCTGGAACAGCGTGTACCAGGAGGACAGCCCGAGAGTCGTCTCGTACTCCTGCCGGAAGGACTGGAACCCGTCGACGAGCAGCAGGATCCGGCGCTCGTCGTTCCGGCCGGAGACCCGGCGGTAGTCGGTGATGGAGGACGCGTTCGCCTCCGCGTACCGGACGCTGCGGTCGTCGATGATCTCCTTGATGTGCCGGAGCAACCGGATGACCCGCTCCTGGTCGTCACCGGGGATGATCGAACCGACATGGGGCAGCGCCTCCAGCATGCGCAGGCTCCCCGCGCCGAAGTCGAGGCCGTACACCTCGACGGGCCCACCGCGCGGCGTGATGCCGGCTGCCGTCGCGAGGGTGCGCAGGACCGTGCTCTTGCCGGAACCACCGGTGCCGAAGACGGCGATGTGGCCGTCGACGTCCGGGCGGAAGTACACGGGTCGCTGCTCCTGCGAGTCGGGCAGGTCGGCGACGCCGATGAGCAGTTCGGCGTCGGACCGCTGCCGGAGCTTGCTGAGGTCGTAGACGGGCGCCAGCTCGTCGAGCCATGGTCGCCGCGGCGCGGGGATCGACGCGCGGTCGGCGGCGGCGATGATGCTGGCGACGAGCCGCTGCTGGTCGGTCGGGCCGAGGTCTCGTTCCTCCTCGGCGTCCGCGGCTCGCGGCTCCTCCCAGCGGGTGTCGCCACCGAACCGGAGTTCGCGGACCTCGATGTCGGAGCGTTCGGGTTCGTCGCTCGTCCACCCGCCGGCGTACCCGGACTGGAAGATGCTCAAGCGTCCTGGCCCGGTCTTCGCGATGCCGCGGCCGGGCACGCCGGGGTCGAAGTGCGCCGCGTCCTTGACGCCGACGACGTCCTGGCTGTCCGACTCGTCGGCCATGCGGAGGGCGACCCGGAGGTTGGTGTTGGCGCGCAGGTTGTCCTTGATGACACCGGCCGGGCGCTGCGTCGCCATGATGAGGTGGATGCCGAGGGACCGACCGCGCTGGGCGATGTCGACGACGCCGTCGACGAACTCCGGGACCTCGCCGACGAGCGCCGCGAACTCGTCGATGACGAGGACGAGGGCGGGCGGCGAGTCCGGGTCGCCGCGCTTCTCGAGCTCCAACAGGTCTTTGGCCTTCTTCCGGTTGAGCAGGTGCTCGCGGAAGTGCAGCTCGGCGCGGAGGCTCGTCAGGGCACGGCGGACGAGGTGGGGGCTGAGGTCGGTGACGAGGCCGACGCAGTGCGGGAGGGTCACGCAGTCGGCGAAGGCCGAACCGCCCTTGTAGTCGACGAAGAGGAACGAGACGCGGTCGGGGCTGTACTCCGCCGCCATCCCGAGGACCCAGGCCTGCAGGAACTCGCTCTTCCCGGCACCCGTCGTCCCACCGACGAGCGCGTGCGGGCCTTGGGAGCGGAGGTCGAGGTGCATGGCGTCCACACCACCGGAGCCCACGGTCGCGCGGAGCTGGCCGGCCCGGCGGGGCTTCGGCGGAAGCCCGGGGGTGCGGTCGTGGATCGAGGAGTTCTGCCGCCAGCGGTCGACGACGGCGTCGCTCGACGTCGTCAGCTCCGAGCCGAGCAGCGTCACCATCGAGACCGAACGCGGGAGGTCGCTCGAGTCCTCGACGAGGGCGCCCGCGTCGATCACCGAGGCCATGCGCCGGGCGTAGTCGAGCGCCGTCACGGGGTCGATGAATTCCGGACGGGCGTCGTCGACCGAGTACCCGAGTCGGACCATGCCGACGGTCGCGGGTGCGTCGACGCCTGCTCCGGCTTCGGGGACCCGCAGGAAGGTGCGGCAGGCGGCCGGCAGGGAGACGACCTCGTCGGCGATCCAGATGGGGAAGACGCCTGCGTCCGCGGCGATCTCCGCCAGCTGGACGAGCCGCGCGCGGTCGACGCCGACGTCGTCGGAGATGAGGAGCACGATCGCGGGGATCGGCGACTTCGTGCCGGTGTCGTTCGAGCTCTTCGTGCCGATGTCGGCGCCGCGTTCCTGCGCCGCCTGCTTCTCGGAGATGGCACCGCGGCGCGCGTCCCCAGCCCGGGCCGCCTGGAGCCGGGTCTGGACGAGTTCCTCGATGGCCGCCAGCAGTTGGTTGCCGCTCGACACACTGTCGGCGAGGTGACCGACGTCGAGCGGACTGTTCGACGAGGAGGCGTGCGGCAGCCACTTCACCCACGACAGGGCGTTCGACCAGGCGGGCGACACGATGGCGGCGACGACGACCTCGGCCGGCGAGTGGAGCGCCGTCAGCTGCACGAGGATGCCGTTCACGGCGCCGCCGGCGGTCTGCGGCGACCCGGCGATACCGAGTGCGCCGGCGTCGTAGAGGTTGTCGATGATGGGGACGTCGGCGACCGTGGCGTACTCGTCCTTGAGCTTCTCAAGTCGCTCCTGGAACTCCGGCAGGAAGCTGTCGCGCGCCTTCGCCGACACCTCGTTCCGCGACGGCATGGTGCCGACGCCGAGCCGGAGGTTCAGGAAGGACCAGTGCTCCGGGCGGCGGGTCCACAGCAGCGGGCCGCGGGTGAGGGCGTGCTTCAGCGCCTCCGAGGTCGACGGCGCCTCGCGCATGCGGACGTCGTGCTCGATCTCCCGCTCCGCCGCGAGCTGCTTGCCGAGCGATTCGAGCCGCTCGTCGAAGATCTTGATCTGCTGCTTGAGCTTGCGCTTGTTCCGACCTCGGCCGGTGAAGTAGTTGCCGATGAGCATGAGCGGCGTCATGGCGATGAAGATGAGCGACAACGGGTTCTTCGTGAAGAAGTACATCGCACCACCGAGCAGCATCGGCGTGAGCATGCCGAGGAGCGGGAACGGCTGGTTCTCGCGCTCGGTCGGCGGCTCGGGGGCGGGGAACGTCTCCCCCGCGTACCGCTGCTCGACCCGAGGGGAGCGGTTGAAGTAGACGGGCCCGGCCTTCGGGACGACACCGGCGCGACCGACGGTCCCGGCGAAGCCGATCTCGACCTCGGTGTCGCCGATGAGCACGCGTTCCGGCTCGACCACCTTGAGCCGCGGGACGATCCCGCCGTCGACGACGATGCCGTTCGCCGCGCCGAGGTCGACGAGTTCGATCTCGCCGCCGACCTCGAGCCGCGCGTGCCGCTTGGAGACGAGCGGGTCGTCGAGGACCACATCGCAGCTCGCCTCGCGCCCGATGGTCCAGCTGCCGGCCGGCAGGGTGAACTCACGGCCGGCGTCGTCGCCCGACAGGACGCGGACGACGGCGACGGCGGGCGCCTGGCCCGTGCGCGCCGCGGAGTAGTAGACCCCGGCGTCGGCGAGTTCGATGACGGCACCGGAGCCCACCCAGGCCTCACCGATGGGTGCCTCGGGCGGGAGCGGGAGGGTCTCGGTCGACCCCGGCAGACGGGCGTGCAAGGTGAAGTCGGCGTTGGCGGAGTCGGGCCCCTGCGGGTCGACGCGTGCGATCGTCGACGCGACCTCGGCGATGCTCGCCGCCGCATCGGTGGTCACGACGATGTCGGCGGACGAACCCGACGGCCTGGTCAACGTCAGCTTGATGCGCATGCAGGGTCCCCTTGGAGGTGCGGGCCGCTCGGCGCGACCTCGATCAGCCTAGCGAGCGCCCGGACGGGCCACGATCCGGCGTGCGCCGTGTCCGAGAGCCTCGCAGGATCAGTCGGTCTGTGGGCGGACGATCTGATCGACACTCGTCACCGGAGATTCCTGAGGCGCCGGATCGAAGAGCCCGACAGCGGGTTCTGCAGCCGCACAATCGAGGTTCGGTAAGCCGACGATGGCGTCCAGGACGGTTCGGCCGTCGTCGGTCCGTTCGAGTCGGTACTCCGCTCCGGCGGTGTCGAACGAGTCCGGAGGCGTGCCCTGCGTCGACGACCAGTCGAGCGCGACACAGGCTTGGACACTCGCGTTCCGACCGTCCGCGGACACCTCGACGCTCTGCGGCTCCAATGGCTGCGGCCCAGGGTGCACATCGGTCCGTTCGCCGGACTCGACATGATCCCGCGCGCCGCGCCACGCGGCGGACCGCACCTCGTAGGTCGACGATTCGACCAACTCCGGCAGCGCGAAGTCGTTGCGGTTCTGCGCGACGGCGAGTGCGGTCAGCGCCGTCCGTGCCCATTGCACCCAGGCGTCCTGGTCTAACTCACTCGAGGGCTCGCCGTCAGCCCAGATCACCCCGGGGAACGGCTGATCCGTCGTCGGTTGCGCCGCCGGAGTGCATCCCGTGAGTCCGAGGAGCACGGCGGTGAGTCCTCCTGCGGCCGCCACCCACGCCCGAGCCATCACTTCGGCGTGGCACGCTGCGTCGTCTGGCTGTCAGTCAGCGGACGCTCCACGTCGTCCGGGTCTGTCACGCCGGACGGCACCGGTGCGGGGTCGAAGATGCCGATGGACGGGCGCGCCGACGCGCAGTCGAGGGCGGGCACCACGATGACGGCACTGATTCTCAGGACATCATCGGTCGGCGTCAATCGGTACTCGATGCCGCTCGCGTCCATCGCAGCCGCCCCGCCGGTCGGTCGAGCGCCGCTGGGCGTCGCCCACTCGTCGAGCACACACCCTCGCACACGCCAACCGTCCCCGTCGGGAACGACTTCCGTCGGCTCGAACGGCGCCGGCCCTGGGGCCAGCAAGGTCGACTCGCCATCCTCCAAGCGCTTCTCGGCGGCCCGCCACAAGTTCGAGCGGACGTCGTACTCGACGGTCGCGACCAGCTCCGGAAGCCTGAAGTCGTTGCGATTGCTCGCGACGGCCATCGCTGCAAGACCGTCGCGAACGGCGACCACGGCGGTGTCCCCGTCGAATGGCCCTGACGGCTCACCATCAGCCCAGACGATCTCTGGGAACGGCTGTGCGGCTTGCCCGCCCTGCGGCGTGCATCCCGCGATCCCGAGCACGAGTGCCAGGCCCGTGGCGATCCGGCCGAATCGGCGGACCGCCCTGTTCTCAGTGGACGAGCGCGTCATCCTTCCCCCGGGTCGTTGTCACCCTCGGCGTCTCCAGAACCATCCCGGTACGCACGAGCCAGGGAGTCGAAGGTCGAACCGCCGCGTTCCTCGTCGAGCGCCTCGAGCAGGTCGTCGAGATGTTCGTCGTACCAACTCTGCAGCTCGGAGCCGCTCATGCCGGTCGGGTCCGGCACATCTGCGAGCGGTCCGTCAGGGGTGTCATGCTCCAGCCGCCACACGAACTGAGCCGTCTGCAGCCGGACCGCTTGCAGGCTCGGGTTCTTGTTCGCCGCGAGATCCTCCACCAAAGCGGCGTGCGTGTCCCCGAAACCACCCTCGAGGGTGTCGCCTCCCCAGCCGATGAGCTGACCGACCGCGTAGCCCTGCGCTGTGTCGATGACCTGCCCCGCCACGCCGCCGACGACCGTACCGAGCCCGGGAACCGGGATCATGCCGACCACCGTCTCCAGTCCGTCGATCGCGTCCGCGACCGCCTGATCGTGGCGCGCCGCCTCGCCGAGGAGCTCACCCGACCCGGCACCGTCCACCATTCCCTGCAAGACCGCGATCCGTTCGGCGGTGCCGTGCACCGAGACGTCGTCGAACTGACCGGCCGCTCCGATGAGAGCGTCCTGATACTGGGACACGACGCCCGACAGCGCTGTGTGACCGTACGGGTCGCTCGATGCGATGCCGAGGATGTCGGACAGCAGGTCCTGGGACACGTTCGCGTAGATGCCGGTGTCCTCGCTGATACCGAAGAACGCGACCTCCTGGGTCGGAGGCGTCTGGGTCGTCTCGTCGAACAACGGGGACTCGACGAACCCTGGGATCTGCGGCGTCAGCGCTCGAACGATCGACACCGACGCGAGGCTGCTCACGTTCTCGCCGTTGAAGGACTCGTTCTCCGAGAGCTGCTGCATGATCTTCTCTGTCAGGACAGCCGCATCATTCCACGCGGCCGAGGTTCCCTCGGTCGGATGCCCGGTCGCGACACCGGGGCCGCCGGTCGCGTACTGCGTGCCGGCCCAGAGACCGCTCGGGCCCGCGAACTCGTCGTAGGTCGACCAGTCGCGGTCGCCGAACCAGTAGTCGACCCGGGCGTCTCCGAGCGAACCTTCGCCCGAGATGGTGTCGTCGGAGCCGTCGGTGAGCCAGTCGAGCGCCTCGTCCGGGTACCCTCCAAGGGTTTCCAGGACACGGCCGGCGAGGTCGACGACGCGGAGCCCCGAGAGCCCCGTCTGCTCCTCCTCAAGCAGGGCGAGCGTCGTGCCGCCGGGCAACGGCGAGCCGTCCTGCCAGATGTGGTAGTTGCCGCGCTCCTCCTGGTCGATCATGTCGGCGAGCGCGAGGGTGGTGGTCACGCCGATCGGTGCGTTGGTCGGATCGCCGAACAGGAAGCCGATCGCCGCGGGGTCGCCACCGACGGTCGTACTGGCGTTCGCCATCATCTCCTCGGCGAACTCCTGCCCGGTGAGCGGGGTCCAACGTTGCGAGCCAACGGACAGCCCGCCGCGGACGCTCTGCGCGAGCGCCAGTGCGGCGGCAGCTGGGACGCTGCCGTCCACCACGCCACGGCCGAGTTCGTCGATGAGGCTGACGACGTTCTCGCCGCCCATGTCGCGGTTCATCTGCGCCATGACCAGCGGACTGTTGCCGTACAGGTCGTAGAGCGTCTGCAGGTTCGCGACGTCCGTCTCGGAGTAGTCGCCGGACGCGATCTGGTTCCCGAGTTCTGCCATCGCCTGTGCCACGGCGCTCGGCGACAGCGAGCCGGAGTCGGTGATGCCGATGGCTGCGAGCGCCTGGCGCTGCGCCTCCCACGCGGTCGCATTCGGAGGGGTCAGCGCGAGCACCAGGGTGCTGTCGGCCAAGGTGCGCTCGTCGGCCAGGCCTTCGAGCGCATTGCGGGCGAGGGTGAGATCGCCCATGGCCGCCTGCTCCTGCAGCTGACGGTGCTGCGCCTGCTCCGGAGTCGGGCCTCCTGCGGGGTCCATGTACTGGCGATTGATGACCTGGTTTGACTCGAACATGGTCTGCTTTACCGACGTCGCGCGGGTGGCGATGCCGGACACGGTCTCGGAGTACACACCGATGGCCGTCCGAGCTGCACTCAGTGCGGTGGTGACCGCATCGATCGTCGCGACCGGGGTGTTCAGCGACGCCGACCAGGTGACCGGGGCGTCTCCGCTCCACACCTCCGCGGTCATGCCTGCCTGCGAGTTGGTCGTGACCGTCCGGGCCTCGCCGAGCGTCGTCTCCACCGTCTGCAAGCCGGTGGCGGCCGTTCCGAGCGACCCGGCGTCGAAAAGTCCCGGATCCTCCCTCGTCCAATTACCCATCAGTTGGCTCCTTCGTCGAGCAGTGCTTCCGTCTCCTGCCACGTCGCCGCGGCGTCGCGGGCGATCTGCGCAGCGTTCGTGATCTGTCCCGATGCGAGCATCGTCTGCACCGTCGCCCACATGGCGAAGCTTTCGGCGGCACCCGAGACACTGGGGCTGGAACTTCCGCTCAGATCCACGGCCACCTCGGTCGGCAGGCTGTATCCGCTCGTCTCCAGTCCGGACGCGATCGTCCGAATGGCTTCGACGTCGACGAAGAGCTGATCCCCGGCCATAGTTCCCCTTGGGTCGTCACGGAGTCGGAGACCATGCGATGGTCACCGACAGCGGGGTTCGCCCCGCCGGGCACCAGCGTATCCGAGAGCGTCCGACGCGACGATGGGGAGCACTCCCCATGCGCCGGCCGCGCTTCAACCGGCGATCACCCTGATGGGGAACTCGCCGATCCCGATCGTCGAACCCGCCTCGACGACGTAGGCCTCACCCGGCTGGCAGACCGTGACGGCGCCGGCCGCGTCGGTGATCGTCGTGCCGTTCGTGGAGTGCAGGTCGGTCACCCGGAGCGACCGACGACCGGGCACGACGGCCGTGTGCGTCTTGGAGACGGACATCCGCGGGTCGACGAGTGCCCGCAGTTCGGCGTCGGGCTGCTCAGGACGCGCCGACGGGTTGCGACCGAGGAGCACCGGCCCACGGAGCCGGATGCGTTCGCCGTCGGGCAGTTCGAGGGCGAAGTCGCCGCCCCGCGTCGACGAGGAGACGACCGTCGCGCCGAGATCGGCCTGGGAAGTCGCGACGGGGCCGTCGGGCGTCCGCGTGGGGTTCGACGTCGACGCAGGCCTGTCGGACCCGGGCGGTGCCGACGCGATCAGTCCGGGCGGGACGGTGATCTGGAGTTCCGGCGCCACCGAGGACGTCGAGGAGGCGTCCTGCGACGACTGCGGGATGGCCGCCGGCGGCTGGCGGAACTGCGGCGCACCGAGCGGTGGGGCGGCGACGACGGGGACGGCGTCCGGCTCACGTTCCGGTTCCCGGTCCGATGGAGCGACGGCGGGCGCAGGCGGTTCCGGGGGCGCCGCCTGGGCATCGGGCGCCGGCACGTCAGGAGCCGGTGGCGCATCGACCGGCTGCGCGAGGAAGCTCGGCGCCTCTCCCGGAGGACCGACGAAGGAATCGGTGCCGTCCGCGAGCTCGCCACCGGAGGAGACCGGCCACGCGGAGGCGACGGGCGCCGCACCGGTCGGGGTGGCGGAGGGCGCGGCGTCGGGCAGGGAGGACCCGCCGGTCGACGACTCCGCGGCGATCGGGGCGAGCTCGGTCCTCGCGCCGTGCACGCGCACCGTCGCCGACGCGCCCGGATCCGACTCGGCCACGAGCGCGGCCAGCGCGTGCAGGAAGGCCAGGAACGGCTGCTCGCCGAGCAGCGTGCGCTGCCGTCGTTTCTTCTGGACGCCGTGCTGCAGGATGAAGGTCGCCGCTGCGGTCCCCCGGGCGGACGGGGCCGTCGTGATGGCGAAGGCGAGCAGCGGCGCCGGGTCGTCGACCGAGACCACGCGCAAGCGGATGTCGGCGTTCGTCCCACCGTCGATCGCGACGTAGTGCCTGGTCGTCTGCGCATCCGCACCGGAGGCGGCGACCGCTTGCTGGACGAGCGCGACGAGCTCGTCGGCGGTGCCCGCCAGGTCGAGTTCCAGACCGGTGTCGGTCGGGTCGGGTGATCGCATCGGTGGTTCCTCCCCAGGCGCCGTCGGCCGACGGCAGCAACGCAACGATTATCGCGCAAGCGACGCGTCGGCGCGTGAGCCCGCCGCGATCAGATGCCGCCGTGCTCCCACGGCCACCGCGGTGTCGGCCGGCCGCCGGTCGACGAGGTCGCCACCGCGGCTGCGGCGAGCACGATGACGAGGGCGAGCACCCCGACGGTCACCGAGAACGGCCCTGTCAGCGTCGTGACCGCGAACGCGGCAGCATCGGCTCCGTCCCGACTCGCCACCGCATCGAAGATCCCGCCACTGACCCCGTAGGCGAGCCACGCGAGCAGCCCGGCCAGGACGGCCGATCCCACCGAGACGCGCACCGGCGTCCGGCGCGTCTCGCGGATGATCGCCCAGAGCACCACGAGTGCGGCCACGACGACCATCAACGGGCCGGTCAGCGGCCCCGCGTCCGGATCGGTGACCACGTCGAGATCCGCCAGCAGACTGATGAAGCCGAACGCGCAGACGACGAGCGCGACATAAGTAATCGCCGCGAACGGAGCGACCCACCAGGGCCCTGGTGCCCCGTGCTCCCGCTCGCGGTCGGTCATGCTCAGCGGGCGGTGGTCGGTCCGGCCTCGAGGACACGCTCGTACTCGGCGCGGGCCTCGAGGTTGGCCTCACGGACCTTGCGTCCGCGGGCGGCGATCCAGCCGCCGAACCAGACGGGGATCTCGCGGGCGACGACGAACGCCAGGACCGGTCCGAAGGTGAACGCGACGCCGGTCACTTCGGCGAGCACCTCGTCGACACTCAGCGTCCACGCGCGCTCCTGGATGAGGAATCCGCCGACCCAAGCGAGGAAGACGACCAGTCCGATGATGAAGCCGCCGAGCACCCAGTGCACCCAGCCGGAACGGTTGACGATCGTGGCCGTGACCACCCAGGACAGGAAGAACCCGGCGGTCGCCAGCAGGAAGGGCCAACTGGTGGAGATCGTGATGAGGTTCTCGACGAAGGTGCCGTCGCCCTCGAGGACGAGCTGGAGACCCGCGACGGCGGCTGCGTACAGGCCGGCGAAGATGATGGTGCCGAGCAGACCGATGAGGATGCCGAAGCCGCGGTTGCCGCGGACCTCGGGCTCCGACGGCGCCTGGACGTAGAGCGGGAAGGCCTGCTGCTGCTCCGTCTCCGTCGCGGCGGCGGTGTCGCTCGCTCCGGAGCGCGCGACCGGCTCGTAGGCTGCCGCCGGGTAGGGGTGCGCGCCGGTGTCGGCCTGCTGGGACGTCGCCGCAGTGGTCGACGTGGACGTGGTGTCGTCGTCGTCATCGACGTTCGAGTACGCGCGCTGCGGGGTGTGCGGGCGGTACGGGCGCGTCTCGCGGACACCGGCTTCGGCGTCACTGCGAGCTGCCGCGCGTCGGTCCTCGACGACCGGGTCGGCGCCGACGCCGTCCGCCGTCGTGATGGTGTCCTGCTGGACGGTGTCTTCGGAGAGGATGTCGCGCTCGACCACGGGGTCACCGCTCGCGGTGGTGGGACGGGCGGTACCAGACGCGGTCTGGGCAGCCGCCGGAGTGGTCGGGTCGGTCGACGATCCGGGCTCGGGGTTCTGGGTGCTCATCGCGTACTCCTTCGGCGGAAGCCTGTTCAGGAGCGCCCGCACGGCGCTCCGTCCGCCACGGTAGCAACACCGGGACGCGATGCCCGGCAAGCTCGCCGGGCACGCGGCACTCCCGTCCGCCGCGATTCAGGTCTGATTCATATCCGACGGAAACGGTCCCCTCAGCTCCGAGCGATTGAGTGGGACTCACAACAGACACTTGTCGGATCAACGCCGATCCCGCGACGCCGCTCCCCCACGGCGCATCCCCGGAAAGGCACCATGCCAGAGCAGCTCCCCCACGCCCAGCGCGACGACGCCCGTGCCCACTCACCGCTCCGTCGCCTCTCGGCCCGGTACCGCGGCCTGCCCCTCCGCGGACGCCGCGTCGTCGCCGGTGCTGCTGCCGGTGCCGCCCTGCTCCTCGCCACAGCGGTCATCGCGCCGCTCGCGGTGAACGGAACCGGCTCGCCGCAGTCAGAAGCCGCCGCGCAATCGGACGGCGATCCGGCGCTGTCGGTCCCCGCGTCCACGGTGAACGCCACGGCGGTCACCGCGATCTCCGAGACGACCGGCCCCGTCGCCGGCGGCAGCACGGTGACCGTCAGCGGCGTCGACGTGGACGGCGTCACCCGGGTCGTCTTCGGCGCACAAGAGGCCGAGATCCTGTCGGCGACGAGCACCGAGGTGACCGTCGCGGTACCGGCCGCGTCGGACTTCTCCCCTGCCGACGTCGGCATCGCCGTGTACGCGGACGACCTCCGGATCGATGGCGACACGCTGAGCTACCGCTACGACATCATGAGTCCCGTCGACACGCAGATGGCCTACGTCTTCGCGCACTGGGACGACTACAACCTCGCCGAATACGGCTCGCTCCCCGACACCGACTGCGCGAACTTCGCCAGCCAGAGTCTCATCGAGCGCGGGTGGACGATGGACGAGGACTGGTGGGCCGAGGGGACGGGCGAGGACTTCGACTTCTCGAAGGCCTGGGTCAGTTCCACGTTCTTCATGAACTACCTGGAGGAGCGCCCGGACCTCGCCACCGCCCTCGACGACACGCAGCGCGACCAGGTGAAGGTCGGCGACATCGTGCAGTTCGACTGGGACGACAGCGGCGACCGCGACCACACGGGCATCGTGTCCAAGGTCGAGACCACGGCTGCCGGAACCCAGGTGTACTACGCCGGGCACACCGACGACACCGACTACCGCACCGTCGACGAGGCCATCACCGTCCTGCACCCCGGCGCGGACGTGTACTACTGGAGCATCGCCTAGCCCGAAGCGGGACCCGGTCTCAGGCGGGGAAGAGCGTGGAGACGATCGTCTGCGTCCAGCCGGTGATGGACGTGTTCGACCAGCGGGTCGCGATCCACGTACCGTCGCGGAGGAAGTGGCGCTCCCCGTAGGTCCCGGCGTCCTCGGTCGTCTCGGTGAAGCACATCGTGCCGCCGGTCTCCTCGGAGCAGGTGAACCCGGCCTCGTTCATCCGCGCGATCGCAGCAGTCTGCGTGGCGGCGTCGACCACCAGCACGTTCGTCGTGATCCCGAGGTCCCCACCGCCACTCGACTTGACGAGGATGCAGTTGAGGCGGTCGGTGTTCGCCGAGATGACGGCCACGAGCGCGTTGTCGTTCGACCCGATGAACTCCGTCGCGAGATCCGGCTGTGCCCACGCAGGGTTGAGCTCGAGGATCCCGCCCTCGGTCACCGAATCGATGTACCCGGCGGGGAAGAGCTGCGTGCAGTCGGTCGGTCGCACGGGCGCGGCGGGCACGGCGTCCGTCGCGGTCGGCGCCGGAGTCGGCTCCGCGGTGGCCGTCACGGTCGGCGTGCCGGTGGCGTCCGTCGCGGGCGTACCGCCCTGACCGACGACGAGGAGGCCGATGACGACGACGAGCGCGATCACGAGCACGGCGGCCAGCACGCTCAGCCAGATGACGAGGGGGTTCCGCTTCCGCTTCGGCGCCGGTGCGCCGTACCGGATGTCCGGCTGCGCCGCTGCCGAGTCCGGTTCCAGGGGCTGGAAGGAACCGGTGGGCTGCTCGGGCTGATCGCTCATCCCCTCAGCATGTCGGCCCCGGCCCGCCCGCACAACTCGGGCGTCCCCCACAACGGCGGAAGGCCCGCCCTGCATGATGCAGGGCGGGCCTTCCGGTTGAGTCGTTCAACCCCTAGTTGTAGTTCCCGGGGGTGAAGTCGTCGGAGCTGAAGCTGTCGAAGTCGACGAAGCTCAGGTCGGACTCGTTGAACGCGCCGTCCTCACCGAAGATGCGGTTCGGGTAACGCTCCGCCTTCGCCTCTTCAGTGGCCTCGACCGTCACGTTGCGGTAGCGCGCCAGGCCGGTACCGGCCGGGATGAGCTTACCGATGATGACGTTCTCCTTGAGGCCGACCAGCGGGTCGCTCTTGCCTTCCATGGCGGCCTGCGTGAGGACACGCGTGGTCTCCTGGAAGGAAGCGGCCGACAGCCACGACTCGGTCGCGAGGGAGGCCTTGGTGATACCCATGACCTCCTGGCGAGCCGACGCGGTGCGACGACCCTCCGACACGGCCGAGCGGTTGAGCTCGGCGTAGCGCAGGCGGTCGACGAGCTCGCCGGGCAGCAGGTCGGTGTCGCCGTGGTCGACGACGGTCACCTTCCGCAGCATCTGGCGCACGATGACCTCGATGTGCTTGTCGTGGATCGGGACACCCTGCGAGCGGTACACGCCCTGGACGCCACCGACGAGGTGCTTCTGGACCTCGCGGACGCCCTGCACACGCAGGACCTCCTTGGGGTCGACCGCACCGACGTGGATCTTCTGACCGAGCTCGACGTGCTGGCCGTCCTCGACGAGGAGGACCGCACGCTTCAGCACCGGGTAGACGACCGGCTCGTCGCCGTTGTCGGGCGTCAGGATGACCTTGCGCGACTTGTCGTTCTCGTCGATCGTGATGCGACCGGCGGCCTCGGCGATCGGGGTCGCACCCTTGGGGGTACGCGCCTCGAACAGCTCCTGCACGCGGGGCAGACCCTGCGTGATGTCGTCTGCCGACGCGGAACCACCGGTGTGGAAGGTACGCATCGTCAGCTGGGTACCGGGCTCACCGATCGACTGGGCCGCGATGATGCCGACGGCCTCGCCGATGTCGACGAGCTTGCCCGTGGCGAGCGAGCGGCCGTAGCAGGCTGCACACACACCGACGGTCGACTCGCAGGTCAGGACCGAGCGCACCTTGATGTTCTCGACACCGGCCGACACGAGCTTGTCGATGAGCACGTCACCGACGTCCTCGCCGGCCTCGGCGACGACCTCACCCTTCGGGTTGACCGCAGCGGCGGCCAGCGAACGGGCGAACACGGAGTTCTCCACGTTCGGGTCGCGCACGAGCTCACCCGAGCTGTCGGCGTTCGCGATCGCGAGCTCGAGACCCTTGGTCGTGCCGCAGTCGTCTTCGCGGATGATGACATCCTGCGAGACGTCGACGAGACGACGCGTGAGGTATCCCGAGTCGGCGGTACGGAGCGCCGTGTCAGCCAGACCCTTACGGGCACCGTGGGTCGCGATGAAGTACTCCGCGACCGACAGTCCCTCACGGTAGGAGGAGATGATCGGGCGAGGGATGATCTCACCCTTCGGGTTGTTCACCAGGCCTCGCATACCCGCGATGTTGCGGATCTGCAGCCAGTTACCACGAGCACCCGACGACACCATGCGGTTGATGGTGTTGTCCGCCGGGAAGTTCGCGCGCATGGCCTCGGCGACCTTCTCGGTGGCCTCCGTCCAGATCTTGATGAGCTCCTGACGACGCTCGGCATCCGTGGTCAGACCCTTGTCGAACTGGCTCTGGACCTTGGCGGCCTGCTTCTCGTAGCCCTGGACGATCTCCCGCTTGTTCGGCGGGGTCAGGACGTCGCTGAGCGCAACGGTCACACCGGAACGCGTCGCCCAGTGGAAACCGGCGTCCTTGATGTTGTCGAGCGTGGCCGCGACGACCGTCTTCGGGTACCGCTCCGCGAGGTCGTTGACGATCGAGGACAGCTTGCCCTTGTCCGCCACGTCCTCGACGTAGGGGTAGTCCGCCGGCAGCGCCTCGTTGAAGAGTGCGCGACCGAGCGTGGTCTCGACGAGTGCGACGCCGGAACCCTCGTAGCCCTCGGGCCCCGTGCCTTCGGCGAACGTCACGTCGGTCAGACGGATGCGCACCTTGGCGTTGAGGTCGAGCGAGCCCTGGTCCTTCGCGAGGATCGCCTCGGCGACCGACGAGAAGGCACGACCCTCACCCTCGACACCCTCCTTGAGGGTGGTGAGGTGGTGGAGGCCGATGATCATGTCCTGCGTGGGCAGGGTGACCGGGCGGCCGTCGGACGGCTTCAGGATGTTGTTCGACGCGAGCATCAGGATGCGCGCCTCGGCCTGGGCCTCGACGGACAGCGGGAGGTGGACAGCCATCTGGTCGCCGTCGAAGTCCGCGTTGAACGCGGCGCACACGAGCGGGTGCAGCTGGATGGCCTTGCCCTCGACGAGCTGAGGCTCGAACGCCTGGATGCCGAGACGGTGCAGCGTGGGCGCACGGTTCAGCAGCACGGGGCGCTCGCGGATGATCTCCTCCAGCACGTCCCAGACCTCGGGACGGCTGCGCTCGACCATGCGCTTCGCGGCCTTGATGTTCTGAGCGTGGCTCAGGTCGATCAGGCGCTTGATGACGAACGGCTTGAAGAGCTCCAGCGCCATCTGCTTGGGCAGACCACACTGGTGCAGCTTCAGCTGCGGGCCGACGATGATGACCGAACGGCCGGAGTAGTCGACGCGCTTGCCGAGGAGGTTCTGGCGGAAACGACCCTGCTTCCCCTTCAGCATGTCGCTGAGGGACTTCAGGGCGCGGTTGCCGGTACCGGTGACGGGGCGACCACGGCGACCGTTGTCGAACAGGGCGTCGACGGCCTCCTGCAGCATCCGCTTCTCGTTGTTGACGATGATCTCGGGAGCCCCGAGGTCGAGCAGACGACGCAGACGGTTGTTGCGGTTGATCACACGACGGTAGAGGTCGTTGAGGTCGGAGGTCGCGAAGCGGCCACCGTCGAGCTGCACCATCGGACGGAGCTCCGGCGGGATCACGGGGACCACGTCGAGCACCATCGCGGCCGGCGAGTTGCCGGTAATGAGGAACGAGTTGACCACGCGCAGACGCTTGATGGCGCGGATCTTCTTCTGACCCTTGCCCTCCGCGATCTGGTGGTGGAGCAGCTCGGACTCGGCGGCGAGGTCGAAGGACAGCAGGCGCTTCTTGACCGCCTCGGCACCCATGTAGGCCTCGAAGTACAGGCCGAAGCGGTCCTGCAGCTCGTGGAACACGGAGTCCTCGGGCTTGAGGTCGCCGACCTTGAGGTTGCGGAAGTCCTCCCAGACGCGCTCGAGGTGAGCGATCTGCTCGTCGTAGGACTTGCGGGTCTGGCTCATCTCCTTCTCGGCGGCGTCCTTGGTGCGACGCTTCTGCTCGCTCTTGGCGCCTTCCTCCTCGAGGGCGACGAGGTCGTCCTCGAGCTTCTTCAGGCGGTCTGCGATGCGCGAGTCGCGCTGGTCGCCGAGCGTCTTGATCTCGAGGCGGAGCTCGTTCTCAAGGCCGGGCATGTCCTGGTGACGTGCGTCCTCGTCCACATCGATGACCATGTAGGCCGCGAAGTAGATGACCTTCTCGAGGTCCTTGGGCGCCATGTCCAGCAGGTAGCCGAGGCGCGAAGGGACACCCTTGAAGTACCAGATGTGCGTGACCGGGGCGGCGAGTTCGATGTGGCCCATGCGCTCACGGCGCACCGACGACTTCGTGACCTCGACACCGCAGCGCTCGCACACGATGCCCTTGAAGCGGACCCGCTTGTACTTGCCGCAGGCGCACTCCCAGTCGCGGGAAGGACCGAAGATCTGCTCACCGAACAGACCGTCCTTCTCGGGCTTGAGGGTGCGGTAGTTGATGGTCTCGGGCTTCTTGACCTCTCCGTGCGACCAGGCACGGATGTCGTCTGCGGTGGCCAGACCAATGCGAAGCTCGTCAAAAGTTGTGACGTCGAGCAATGTATCTCCTATGAAAGGTTTCGTCAGTCTCTACAGTGGTCAGGCTTAGATCTCGTCGATGGACGACGACTCGAACCTGGAGGAAATGTTGATCCCGAGCTCCTCGGCGGCGCGGAAGGCGTCGTCGTCGGTGTCGCGCAGGCTCACCGCGGTGCCGTCGGCCGAGAGGACCTCGACGTTCAAGCACAGCGACTGCATTTCCTTGATGAGCACCTTGAAGCTCTCGGGGATACCCGGCTCCTGGATGTTCTCGCCCTTGACGATGGCCTCGTACACCTTGACGCGGCCGAGGATGTCGTCGGACTTGATGGTCAGGAGCTCCTGGAGCGCGTACGCGGCTCCATAGGCCTCGAGGGCCCAGACCTCCATCTCACCGAAGCGCTGTCCACCGAACTGAGCCTTACCACCGAGCGGCTGCTGCGTGATCATCGAGTACGGACCCGTCGAACGCGCGTGGATCTTGTCGTCCACGAGGTGGTGCAGCTTGAGGATGTACATGTAGCCGACCGAGACCGGCGCCGGGAACGGCTCGCCGGAGCGGCCGTCGAACAGACGGGCCTTTCCGGAGGAACCGATGAGGCGGTCACCGTCGCGGGTGACGTTGGTCGAATCGAGCAGACCGGCGATCTCCTCCTCGGAAGCGCCGTCGAACACCGGGGTCGCGACCTTGGTGTTCGGCTCCGCCGAGTGGGCGGCCGCGGGCAGCTTCTTCGCCCAGGACGGCTTGCCCTCGACGTTCCAGCCCTGCTTCGCGATCCAACCCAGGTGGATCTCGAGGACCTGGCCGAAGTTCATTCGACCGGGGATGCCGAGCGGGTTGAGGATGACGTCGACCGGCGTGCCGTCCTCGAGGAACGGCATGTCCTCGACGGGCAGGATCTTCGCGATGACACCCTTGTTGCCGTGACGGCCGGCGAGCTTGTCGCCCTCGGTGATCTTGCGCTTCTGGGCGATGTAGACGACCACACGCTGGTTGACGCCCGAGCCGAGCTCGTCGTCGCCGTCCTGTGCGTCGAACACCTTGACCGCGATGATCGTTCCGGCTTCACCGTGGGGCACCTTCAGCGAGGTGTCGCGGACTTCGCGGCTCTTCTCGTTGAAGATGGCGCGGAGCAGGCGCTCCTCGGCGGAGAGCTCGGTCTCACCCTTCGGCGTGACCTTGCCGACGAGGATGTCGCCGGGGCGGACCTCGGCACCGATGCGGATGATGCCGCGCTCGTCGAGGTCCTTGAGCAGCTCCGGGCTGACGTTCGGGAGATCACGGGTGATCTCCTCCTTGCCGAGCTTGGTGTCGCGCGCGTCGACCTCGTACTCCTCGATGTGGATCGAGGAGAGGATGTCGTCCTTCACCAGGTTCTGGCTGAGGATGATCGCGTCCTCGAAGTTGTGACCCTCCCACGTCATGAAGGCGACGAGGAGGTTCTTGCCGAGCGCGAGCTCGCCGTTCTCCGTGGCGGGGCCGTCGGCGATGACCTCGCCGGCCTCGATGCGTGCACCCTCGGAGACGATGACGCGGTTGTTGTAGCTCGTGCCCTGGTTGGAGCGGTCGAACTTGCGCAGGTAGTAGGTCTGCGTGCCACCCTCGTCGAGCTGGATCGTGACGGACTCTGCCGACACCTCCTGCACGACGCCGGCCTTGTCGGCCGTGACGACGTCACCGGCGTCGATGGCCGCATAGCCCTCCATACCGGTACCGACGAGCGGCGAGTCCGACATGAGGAGCGGGACGGCCTGACGCTGCATGTTCGCACCCATGAGTGCGCGGTTCGCGTCGTCGTGCTCGAGGAACGGGATGAGCGACGTCGCGACCGACACCATCTGGCGCGGGGAGACGTCCATGTAGCCGATCTCCTCGGACGGGATGAGGTCGACCTCGCCGCCCTTCTTCCGGGCGAGGACGCGGTCCTCCTGGAAGTGGCCGTCGCTCTTCAGGGGAGCGTTGGCCTGCGCGACGATGAAGTTGTCCTCTTCCATCGCGGTCAGGTAGTCGATGTCCTCGGTGACCCGGCCGTCGACGACGCGACGGTACGGGGTCTCGATGAACCCGAACGAGTTGATCCGCGCGAACGATGCGAGCGAACCGATCAGGCCGATGTTCGGGCCTTCCGGGGTCTCGATCGGGCACATGCGGCCGTAGTGCGACGGGTGGACGTCTCGCACCTCGACGCCTGCACGCTCACGCGACAGACCACCGGGGCCGAGCGCCGAGAGACGACGCTTGTGGGTCAGACCCGCGAGCGGGTTGTTCTGGTCCATGAACTGCGACAGCTGCGAGGTTCCGAAGAACTCCTTGATCGCGGCGACGACGGGGCGCACGTTGATCAGGGTCTGCGGCGTGATCGCCTCGATGTCCTGCGTGGTCATGCGCTCGCGGACGACGCGCTCCATGCGGGACAGGCCGGTGCGGACCTGGTTCTGGATGAGCTCGCCGACGGCGCGGATGCGACGGTTGCCGAAGTTGTCGATGTCGTCCGTGTCGAGACGGAGGTCGACCGGCTTGCCGTTGCGGACACCCGGGAGGGTGGCCGTTCCGCGGTGGAGGGCGACGAGGTACTTGATCGTGGCGACGATGTCGTCGTTCGTCAGGACGGAGTCGCTGAGCGGCTTGTCGAGTCCGAGCTTGTTGTTGATCTTGTACCGGCCGACCTTCGCGAGGTCGTAGCGCTTCGAGTTGAAGTAGAAGTTGTCGAGGAGCGCACGCGCGGCCTCGGCAGCGACCTGCTCGCCCGGACGGAGCTTGCGGTAGATGTCGCGGAGCGCGTCCTCCTTGGTGAGGATCGTGTCCTTCTCGAGGGTGAGTTCGATGGACTCGTAGCCCTTGAACTCCTCGAGGATCTCCTCGCTCGTCATGCCGAGCGCCTTGAGGAACACGGTGACGGACTGCTTGCGCTTGCGGTCGATGCGGACGCCGACCTGATCGCGCTTGTCGATCTCGAACTCGAGCCAGGCACCGCGGCTCGGGATGACGCGAGCGGAGAAGATGTCCTTGTCGGAGGTCTTCTCCTGAGCCGACTCGAAGTAGACGCCCGGGCTGCGGACGAGCTGCGAGACGACGACACGCTCGGTGCCGTTGATGATGAAGGTACCGCGCTCCGTCATGAGCGGGAAGTCGCCCATGAAGACCGTCTGCGTCTTGATCTCACCGGTGAGGTGGTTCATGAACTCGGCCTCGACGTAGAGCGGGGCCGCGTAGGTCTTGCCGCGCTCCTTGCACTCGTCGATGGAGTACTTCTCGGGCTCGAGGTACGGGTTGGCGAAGGAGAGCTGCATCGTCTCGCCGAGGTCCTCGATGGGAGAGATCTCCTCGAAGATCTCGTCGAGGCCGCTCTTCGTCGGCAGGTCCTGCCGGCCGGCCTGGGTGGCTTCAGCGACGCGTGCCTTCCACACGTCGTTGCCGACCAGCCAGTCGAAGCTTTCGGTCTGCAGAGCCAGGAGGTCTGGAACCGTCAGCGTGTCGGTGATCTTCGCGAACGAGAGGCGGGATGCTCCGCGGCCGTTCTTGGGTGAGTTGGTGGTTGCGTTGCGCGCAGCAGCCAAGGGGATAACCTCCGGAGGCCTGTTGGGGGCCGAGTTACTGGTCGTCAGTGGAGTTACTCACCAGAAAGGAACATGTGGCGGGTTGAACCCGCACACCAGCCGACCGCAATATGAAGGCATAGAGATTCTGGGAGCGCAAAGAACAACTATATGCCGGAATCTGCGGCGTGTCTACTGTTTCCTTGACGAGTTTTCGACTTTCCGGTATAACCGCCGGGCCGACCCCGCTGTCGCCCTCAGGTCCGGCTGAACCGCACCCGCTGGCCGGGCCGCAGCTGCGCCAGGAGGTCGCGGTCCGCCGGCCGCACGACCGCGATGACGGGGTATCCGCCGGTGACGGGGTGGTCGGCCAGGAGGATCGTCGGCAACCCGCTCGGTGGCACCTGCACGGCGCCCGCGACCATGCCCTCGCTCGGCAGTTCGCGACCCGGGTCCCGCCGTCCGAGGGGCGTCCCGTCGAGGCGCATCCCGATGCGGTCGGCGTCGGCCGTCACGGTCCAGGGCTGCTCGACGAACCGCCGGAGGGAGTCGTCGTCGAACCAGTCCACCCGAGGTCCCGGCGTGACCCGCACGAGCCGCTCCCCGGCGTCCGGCCGCGTCCAGGGGGCGATGTCGAGCACCGGGATGCGACGGCGCGGGGTCGGCAGGACGGTGAGTCGATCGCCGGTGGCGACCGGATCGGGGCCGAGGCCGGCCAGGGTGTCCGTCGATCGCGAGCCGAGGAGCTGCGGGCCGTCGAAGCCGCCCCGGACGGCGAGGAGGGAGCGCAGGCCGTGCGTCGCCGCGCCGAGCTCGACCCTGGAGCCGGCCGGCACCAGGACGGCGCGGTGCCCGTCGACCGGGCGGCCGTCGACCGTGATCGGGCCCCAGGCGCCGGTCACCGCGACCCACAGGTCGACGTCCGGGACGGCGGCGAACGGGCCCAGCACGATCTCCAGCGCCGCACGGCCCTCCGGGTTGCCCACGAGGCGGTTGGCGAGGCGCAGCGCTCCGCGATCGAGCGCGCCGGACGCACCGACCCCGAGCGAGGCCGCACCGGGGCGCCCCAGATCCTGGAGTGTGGCGGACGGCCCGGCGGTCTCCACGAGCAGCGTCCCGCCCATCATGCGGTGACCTGCACGAAGCGCACCCGGTCCCCGGGGACGAGCCGGGCCGGTGGGTCCGCCGCGGTGTCCCACAGCACGGTGTCGGTGCGCCCGATGATGCGCCATCCACCGGGCGAGGACCGGGGGTAGACCCCGCTGAACGCCCCGGCCAGCGCCACCGCACCGGCGGGGACGGCCGTGCGCGGCACGCTCAGCCGCGGAACCTCGAGCGGCCACGCGGCTCCGCCGACGAGGTAGGCGAAACCGGGCGCGAACCCGCTGAACGCCACGGTCCAGACGCAACCGGTGTGCCGCGCGACGAGCCCGTCGGCGTCCATCCCCAGGAGGGCCGCGGTCTCCAGGAGGTCGGCGCCGTCGTAGCGGACCGGGATGACGACCTCCGGCCGATCCGATGCCGCTGCGGCGGATCCGATCGCGACTCCCCCGTCCGGCCGCAGCACCCGTTCCGCCGTCGTGAGCAACCAGGCGCCGACCGCGGCGAGCGCCGGCCCCCGCGCGTCCGTCACCGCGAGCACGGTCCGGGCGGCGGGTACGAGGTCGACGAGACCGTCCGGACGGGACGCGGCGAGCGCGCGGTGGACGAGGAGGACATCGTCGAGCGATCCGAGTTCGAGGAGGACCGCCTCCTCCCCCATCGCCCGGAGGACGGGACCGCCCGAGGTGTCCGCGGTCACCACGGTGCGACCAGCTCGACGCCGGCCGCCACGAGGGCCGCCCTGACCGCCGCCGCCATCGACACGGCTCCTGGGGTGTCACCGTGCACGCAGAGTGAGGCGGCTTCGAGTTCCCGTTCGACGCCGTCGACCGTGGTGATCCGACGGTCGAGGACGAGGGTGACGGCGCGGCGGGCGGCCTCCGTCTCGTCGGTCAGCAGGGCTCCCGGCTGATCACGTGGGACGAGCGAGCCGTCCGAGCGGTAGCCTCGGTCGACGAAGGCCTCCGCGACGAACCGGAGCCCGGCGGCTCGGACCTCCCCCTCGATGACGGAGCCGGGCATGCCGAGGACGGGGAGCGACCGCCCGAGCTCCTCGGAGGCCGCGAGCACCGCCCGCACGACCGCCGCCGCCTGGACCCGGTCGTCCGCGATGCGGTTGTACAGGGCTCCGTGCGGCTTCACGAACGCGAGCCGGGGTCCGTCGCCGTCGACCTCGCGGACCTCGTCGACCGCCCGGACGAGGGCCCGGAGCTGCTCCAGGACCTCGGCCTCGATCACCTCGGGCAGGACGTCCCGGTCGCGTCGGCCGAAGCCCGCCTCGTCCCGGTAGGAGGGATGGGCGCCGAGGGACACCGCGTTGGCCGTCGCGCGACGGACGGCGTCGCGCATGGACGTGTCGTCGCCGGCGTGGAAGCCGCAGGCGATGTTCGCGCTCGTGATCAGGGCGAACATCGCGTCGTCGTCGGCCGTCGCCGCACCGCGCCAGACCTCCCCGAGATCGCTGTTGAGGTCCACCTGGGCCACGGCCGCACCCTTCCCGCTCCGCCTCGTGCTGTCGCGGGAAGTCTAGGCTGGGGGCATGGACGAGGCACAGGTACGACTCGGCATCAGCGGTTACCTGGCCAGGATCGAGGCCGACCGCTTCGTGCCCGGCACCTACCAGCTGGTGGTCGACGGCACCCCGCAGTCCCACGTCAACCTCGACCAGCCCGAGGAGCTCTTCTTCGAGTACGTCCAGCGCATCGGCCACATCATCGACGAGATCGTCGAGCCCGGTCAGCCGATCACGGCCGTCCACCTGGGCGCCGGCGCGCTCACGCTCCCCCGTTACGTGGAGGCTACTCGGCCGGGATCGCGCCAGCAGGTCGTCGAACTCGAGCGGGAACTCATCGACCTCGTGCGTGAGCACCTGCCCTGGTCGAAGCGGGCGCAGATCCGGGTCCGCTACGGCGACGCTCGAGAGATCGTCGCGAAGCTGCCCCCGGGCCTCCGCGGCACGGTCGACCTCGTGGTCGTGGACATCTTCAGCGGCGCGAACACGCCGGCACACGTGACGAGCACGGAGTTCTACGCCTCGGCGGTCGAGCTGCTCTCGCCGACCGGCGTGATCGTCGTGAACGTCGCCGACGGTCGTGGCCTCGCCTTCGCCCGTGGGCAGGCCGCCACCCTGTCGGCGTCGGTGGCGCACGTGGCCGCACTGGCGGAGACGCAGATCCTCAAGGGACGGCGGTTCGGCAACGTCGTCCTCGTCGGCTCGAACACCGCCCTCCCACTCGACTTCCTGCCGCGACTCCTCGCCGCCGGGCCCCACCCGGCGAAGGCGGTCGCGGGCGCTGAGCTGCGTGCCTTCATCGCGGGTGCGCAGGTCGTGACAGACGAGACCGCCGTCCCCTCCCCGAACCCCGCCCAGGGCATCTTCCAGACGAAGGGCTGACCATGGCCAGCACGCAGACGCCGACACGACGGGGCCTGCGTGCGCCCGCCGCGCTCACCACCCTGTTCGCCGCCGCGCTGGCACTCGTCGCCTGCACGGAAGCCGAGCCCCGCTCGCCGGGCACGGCGGCGCTCTCCCCTTCCCCCGTGCCGAGCGAGTCGGCGTCGGCGCCCGCGGATCCCGTCGGGCCCGTCGCACCGACCGGTGCCGCCACCACCGTCGTCGGCGGCCTGGAAGCGCCCTGGTCGATGGTGAGGCTCCCCTCCGGCAGCACGCTCGTGAGTCAGCGCGACGCCGGCGACATCCTCGAACTCGTCAGCGGCGGAGACGTCCGTCAGCTCGGTGTCGTCCCGGGCGTCGCCGCCGGCGGGGAGGGTGGACTGCTGGGCCTCGCCGTGCTCACCCCGGAGCCGTCGACCGAGGACAGCACGTGGGTCTACGCCTACCTCACGACGGCCTCCGACAACCGCATCGTCCGGATGCCGCTCACGGGCGAGGCCGGCTCGTATGCCCTCGGCGCGGTCGACGAGGTGCTCGTGGGCATCCCGCGTGCAGGCAACCACAACGGCGGGCGCATCGCGTTCGGCCCGGACGGCATGCTCTACGCCACGGCCGGTGACGCCGGAGACCGGAGCCTCGCGCAGGACGGCGACAGCCTCGGTGGCAAGATCCTCCGGCTCACCCCGGAAGGGCAGGTACCGGCTGACAACCCCTTCCCCGGCTCAACCGTCTACTCCCTCGGCCACCGCAACCCGCAGGGCCTCGCCTGGGATCGTGACGGCGGACTCTGGGCGAGCGAGTTCGGACAGAACACCTGGGACGAGCTCAACCGCATCACACCGGGCGGTAACTACGGCTGGCCGATCGCCGAAGGGATCGCCGGAGCGGACGGCCTGATCGACCCGGTCGCGCAGTGGGCCACCGAGGACGCCAGCCCGAGCGGCCTGGCGATCGTCGACGACACGATCTTCATGGCGTCCCTCCGCGGCGAGCGCCTGTACGGGATCACCGACGGCGTGCACGTGCCGGCCGGGAGCACGACCCTCGTCGGCGTCGTGGACGCCGTCCCCTACCTCGTCGGCGAGTTCGGGAGGATCCGCGACGTCGTCGCCGGCCCGCCCGGGACGATCTGGATCCTCACCAACAACACGGACGGCCGCGGTTCACCGGGCGCCGACGACGACCGGATCGTCGAGCTCCCCCTCGAGCCGCTCGCACCGCGATGACCTGATCTCGCCACGCGGCGGGAAGGCCCGGTTCCTGCCCGGTGGTGTCGGTCGCCGGGGGTACCATCCAGGCATGGCAGAACTGAGTCGGGTCACGGCGTGGGCACAGGCCCTCATCGTGCTGCACCTCGACCCGGCGGTGTGGACGTTCGGATTCGACAACGCGAAGCGCCGAGCCGGTCTCTGCAACTTCACGACGAAGCGGATCACCGTCTCCCGGTACCTCGCCGCCCGCTACGACGACGACGAGATCCACCAGATCCTCCTGCACGAGGTCGCCCACGCGCTCGCCGGGGCGCGGGCCGGGCACGGGCCCAAGTGGCGCAAGGTCGCCGAGGAACTCGGCTACGAAGGCTCACGACTCCACGAGGGCCAGACCGCGGACGAGCTCGCGCCCTGGGTGGGCACCTGTCCGTCCGGACACGTCCTGTACCGGCACCGGCGCCCGAGCCGTGCCACCTCCTGTGGCAAGTGCTCGCGCTCGTACGACGAGCGGTTCCTCCTCAGCTGGGTGCACCGCGAGGTCACCCCGGCGATGCGCCGTCGTGCGGCCGCGTTCGACGGTTCGACCCCGAACGACCCGGCCGTCGGCTCGTGACCGGCGACCCGGTCCTCGCCGACCGCTGGATCGCGCTCCTGCGCGGGGTGAACGTCGGCGGTGTCACGATCCGCTCGGTGGAGCTCGCCGAGGTGTTCCGCTCGCTCGGATGCACGGAGGTGCGCACCGTCCTCGCGAGCGGCAACGTGGTCTTCACCGATCCCGGGCTCGCGCCCGCCGCGGCGACGACCGACACGCGGGGCGCGCTCAAGCTCCGCATCGAGCAGGCCCTGGCCGACGCCTTCGGCTACGAGGCCTGGATCGTCCTCAGCCATCAGCGTGCGCTCGCGGAGGTCGTCGGTGCCTATCCCTGGGCGGAGTCCGAGCACGTCCAGCCGTACGTCATGTTCTCCTCGGAGCAGGCCTCGCTCGACGCCCTGCTGGCGTTCGCCGAGACGGCCGGAGATCAGCCCGACCGGGTCTCCTCCGGCAACGGCGTCCTCTACTGGGAGGTCCCCAAGGGCTCGAGCACCGACACCGCGTTCGCGAAGGAGTCGTCGAAGGCCCGGTTCAAGCCGCATGTCACCACGCGCAACCTGCGGACGCTGCGCAAGCTCCTCTGAGCCGCCGCCGCAAGCCCCAACGAGGTGCCTCCTGGTGGCGTACGCTGAATTGATCAGCTAGCTGCACAATTCTGGAGGCACGCGTCATGACCGGCACCGAACGACCCACCACCGCAGACCGCGTCCGGCAGAGCGCCGTGGCCGTCAGCGCGGTCCTCGCGATCATCGGCTCGTACCTCGGGTCGGGCGCCGCCGGTGGCACGCAGATCCAGAACGCCGCGAACGGAGCCCTGAGCGCCTCGTCGACCCCGATCGCCCCCGACGGGCCGGCGTTCTCCATCTGGGGAATCATCTACCTCGGGCTCGTCGCCTACGCGGTCTGGCAGTTCCTGCCCTCGCAGACGACCCGCGAGCGCCACCGCCGTCTCGGCTCCTGGGTCGTCGCGAGCCTGCTGCTGAACGCGGCGTGGATCCTCGTCGTCCAGGCGGGGTTCCTGGTCCTCAGCGTGTTCGTGATCGTCGCGCTCCTCGTCGTCCTGGCGCGCATCTTCGTGATCGTGCTCCGCACCCGGCCGAGCGGCGTGGCCGACGCGATCATCACCGACGGCACGATGGGCCTCTACCTCGGTTGGGTGTGCGTCGCGACGGCGGCCAACCTCACCGCGGCGCTCGTCGGATCAGGGATCGGCAGCGCCGACGGGCCCGCCGCCGGCGTCTGGGCGATCGTCGTCCTCGCGGTCGCCGGCGCGGTCGGGGTCGTGCTCGCGGTCGTCGGTCGCGGACGTCTCGCCCCGATGCTGTCGCTCTGCTGGGGCCTCGCGTGGGTGGCCGTCGGCCGCTTCACCGGTGACCTCCTGTCGACCGAGGCGGGCGTCGCTGCGTCGATCGCCGCGGTCGTGGTCGCCGTCGTCACCGTGGCCGTCCGGGTCACCCGCGGACGCGACCGCGCGGCACTCGTCGACGCCTGACCAGCTGCAACTCGGCGGCCTAGGCGGGCTACTCGCCGGTGCGGCCGTCGAGCAGCTCGCGGAGGACGTCGAGGTGGCCGAGGTGCCTGGCGGTCTCCTCGATCATGTGGAGTTCGATCCACCGCAGCGTGAACCGTTGGTCGTTGCCGCGACAGCGGTCGTCGAGTCCGTACCGGGACGCCACCTCGCGGGACTCCGCGCACGCCGCCTCGTAGTCCGCGATGATCTCGGCCAGGCGGTCCTCGGCCGTGACCCGCCACTCGCCGTCGGGGTCGTCGTCGGTCCACCGCGCAGGCACGCCGGATTGCCCGTCCATGTCCTCGCGGAACCAGCTGCGCTCGACATCGGCGAGGTGCCGGATGACGCCCGACACCGTCGTGATGCTCGGCAGCAGTCGCCGGGCCGCGAGTTCGTCGGTGAGCCCACGCGCCTTCCAGACGATGCTGGCGCGCTGGAGATCGAGGAACCCCTCGATCGTCTCGCGTTCACCACCGCGCTCAGGCGGCTGCGGGCGGTCGCCCCAGTCGGCCATCAGTCGACGACCGAGACCTCGTTCCCGAAGGCGACGTAGCCGGAGAAGTCCTTGCCGACGCGGTCGAACGCCGTCGGGTACGGGGTCGGGTACGACCAGGCCACATCGGACTTGACCTCGCCGCCGTCGGTGACGCCCCAGTACTGGGCGTCGCCCTTCCACGGGCAGTGGTACTGGGTGTCGGTCTCGACGAAGCGCTCACGGTTGAGGCTCGACGGCGGGAAGTACCAGTTGCCCTCGATCTTGATGAGCTCCGATTCGGGGGCTTCGGCGAGGACGGTGGTTCCGAGGAGTGCGCGCATGGCCAGAGACTACGCCCGGAACACGGCTCCGTCCAGGACCGGGACGACGCTTGACACGTCGACCTCGCGCGCGGCCTGCACGTGTTGCGGGTGGCCGGACTGCGCGAGCTGCTGGGCGGTCGCCGAGGCCGACAGGAGGTGGCCGACGCCGTTGCGCAGGCCCTCGAAGGCGGCCGCGGCGGCAGCGGCTTCCGGCGAGGTGAAGTCGATGCCGCGGAGCCCGAGCGCCTCGATCACGGCGCCGGCACCGAAGAGGTCCTCGACGGCGAACCGCGTCTCGGCCGTGTCGTCGAGTTCGCCGACCGCGATGACGACGATGCTCGTACGTCGGCCGAGTTCGGCCTGCTTC
This sequence comes from Plantibacter sp. Leaf1, assembly GCF_001421315.1. Lineage (NCBI taxonomy): Bacteria > Bacillati > Actinomycetota > Actinomycetes > Micrococcales > Microbacteriaceae > Plantibacter > Plantibacter sp. Leaf1. The sequence continues at coordinate 1,288,508 of NZ_LMJX01000002.1, forward strand.
GCGATGATCCAGTCCGCGACCGCCGAGCGGTTGCGGAGGCAGGCCGCGACGACCGTCGCACCGGTGTCGGCGAGGAGCGTGGCGATCTGCGCCGTCTCGCCGCGCTCGTCCAGCTCGGAGGCCGCGACCGTCTCGCCGGCACTCACCCGCTGCTCGAGGGAGGTCGTGGCATGGAGCACGTCGACGATCACCGCGACGTCCGCCGTCTCGACCCGGCCGGCCCCGGCGACACCCCAGTCGAACCGGACCTGGTACTTGGTCTGGGCGAAGGGCGGGTGGACGGGCGGCGGTGTGGCGGCTGCGGTACTCACCCGTTCATCGTATCCAGCCGGTCGTACTCAAACCGCGCTCTAAACTCGGCTAGTCACACCGCCCCTCGTGCCACTCCTAAACTTTCCCGTCGTGCTGGTGCTGACCGACCTGTATCGTGGCGGGCGATGATGAAACATTTCCCGCAGAGCGGGTTCTTCGGTCTCGATGAAGGCCCCACCAGATCAAATCCAGAGGACTGGTACGTCTGGCACTTCACTCGCGTGGAGAACCTGGCCTCAATCGCGAGCGAAGGCTCTGTGCTTTCGGACGAGTCGAAGACTCAGCACCTGAGCGTGGCGAACGCAGATGTGAAGGAACGCCGCCGTACCCGCCTCGTCACAGCCCCGGGCTACCCGGAAGGCCGGACGGTCAGTTCACATGTGCCCTGGTACTTCGCAACAAAGTCACCGATGCTCTACGTGGTTCAGAAGAATTCCTCGGATAACGGAGATGGACTCATCTTCCTCGGAATGCGGATCGGTGACCTCGTTGAGTCTGGTCTGTCCTGGTGCGCTTCAGACGCGAACGCCGCTGCCGCACTGACGCAATTCAGCACGGACCTAGGCACTTTGGGTGACTTCGTCGACTTCGGATTGCTTTGTCAACAAATGTGGAATAACACGCCAGATGACCCGGACAGGAAGAGCAGACGTGCAGCGGAGGTACTCGTCTACGACCGCGTACCGCTGGAGCTTGTCACCGTCGTGATCGCCCAGACTCAGCCACGAGTGTCAGAGGCCAAGACCATACTTGGAACACAGCAGAACCGCGATTTTCGCGCTTCTATGGCACCATTCTTTTGAGAGGAAGCACTCGTGATCACATTCACTACTGGTGACATACTGCGCGCCGACACAGAGGCAATAGTAAACACGGTGAATACCGTGGGAATTATGGGAAAAGGATTAGCCTTACAGTTCAAGAGGCGATACAAGAGCAATTATTTGGAATACAAAAGAGCGTGCGACCTTGGGCAAGTTCAACTGGGCAAGATGTTTGTGACTCGATCCCCGGAACTCTCCGGGCCCTCTTGGCTTATCAACTTTCCAACAAAGGGTCACTGGAAAGCAAACTCTCGCCTGAGCGATATCGATTCCGGCCTGGACGACCTAGTGCGAGTGATTGAGGAACTCGATATAAAGTCGATTGCGATTCCACCCCTCGGCGCAGGAAACGGGGGCCTAAGTTGGCCCACTGTTCGAGAAAGAATCTACGCACGCTTGGTAGATGTGGAGACGCGGGTCGTGGTCTACGAGCCATCCTCAGCTGCACATCAGCTCACTCCCGAACCAGTGCGCCTGACCCGCACTCGAGCCCTTGTTCTAGCGTTAATGTCCGCGTACTCAGAGCAACGCCGAGCCCTGGAGCCTTGGGAAGATTATGCGGGCGCCTCGCACCTCGAGATTCAGAAATTGATGTACTTCGCCGCGCGATATGAACCTGGATTGAAGCTTGACTTTTCCAAGGGACACTACGGCCCGTACAGCGAAACCGTTCGGAAAATCGTTCGCGATCTCGAGGGATGGTTTATCGAAGGCTTCGGCGACGGTACCGATCGCTCTCTCGATCTAAACCCAATTGAAGTAAACGATCGTGGACGTATCGCGCTCCAGCGGTGGATCGATCCATTAGATCCCTCCGTCGTCCCTCACATTGTGAAGCACGTAATGCAGGAGATCCGGGGTTTCGAAGGCGCCTACCCTCTAGAGGTGCTATCCAGTGTCGCTTGGGCAGCATCCGAGAACATGAGGACGGTCGACGACGTCGACTCATACGTTAAATCTTGGAACGCCCGAAAAGGCAGGCTCTTTACTCACGCACACATAAGAAGCGCTCTACAGCACGTACTTGCGTAAAACGACACCTCTTTTGGAAGGCGTCCAGTCAGCGGGAGGCGGTGGGGAAGCGACGGTCGTCGGGGTGGGGCGGGCGCATCTCGGTGCGGATGAGTTCGAAGTCGTGGCGGCTGAGCTCGATGAGGCCACGCCGGAGCTGGACACCCCAGTCACGGGTGAAGCTCGTGAAGTCGAGGAGCGCGAGCATCGGCCGGATGGGCGTCTCGACGGCGTCCGGGTACCAGTCGACGCTCCGACGCCACGGACGCCAGTCCGCACCGTCGGGTCGCGGCACCGCTGCCTGATACACGGTGTCGTCGGCGATCCGCCCGATCGCCGTGAACGCCTTCAACGGCTGACCGTCCGGCGTGCTGACGCGCGGCGAGTAGTACACGATCCCGTCGGACTCGCGCATCTGCTCGAGACCACCGCGCTGCCCGTGGTTGATCTGCAGGAAGCCGTGCCGGACCCCGAGGACGACGTGATCCCGCTGGATCACGCCCAGCCAGTATCGGATCGCCATAGGCACAGTCTTCCCTACCCGCGCCTCCCCTGCCGCCGCCGGGCCGCGCGTGCGACACTGAGGGCATGCGCGTGATGCTGAAACTCGTCCTGGACTGTGATGTCGACGTCGCCTGGCGGGCGCTCCGCTCCCCGGCCGTCCTCCGGGAGCTGTACAGCCCGATGATGGGGCTCGAGGCGCTGGACGCCGCGGGCTTCCCGACCGTCTGGGAACCGGGAGCGCACCGCGTCCGGGTCAAGGCCGCCGGCGCCGTCCCGCTCGGCGACCAGATCATCGACCTCGAGTTCCTCGAACGCCGCGACGGCACCCGCATCCTCCACGATCAGGGCGACCCGATCACCGGGCCCCTGAGCAAGCTCGCCGGCTGGGACCACCAGATGGCCGTCTCGCGCGACAAGCACGACCCGACGAAGACGCTGTACCGCGACCGCCTCGTCATCACCGGCGCCATCGCCCCGCTCTACTGGTACCCGCTCTGGGCCACCTGGCAGTGGCGCGGTGCCCGCATCAAGGCGCTGGCCCCCACCTGGGCGTACGACCCGCCGCTCCCCGGTGATGTGGAGGACGACGAGGTCGGCGCCACGGTCGAGGGGGCCGTCTAGCCCCACGGCACGGCCCGGCGATCGGGCCGTCAGCACGCCGACGACCCGACCGACCACGCCACCGGGGCTACGCCGTCGCGGCCTCGCCCCACTGCTTCGATGCGCCGGCGGGCGCCACCGCCGCGGGGATCCCGATGGCGTCGCTGCGCAACACCGCCGGCAGGAAGCGGTCCGGCATGTTCTGGAAGGCGACCGGCCGCAGGAAACGGGTGATCGCCGCCGTCCCGACCGAGGTGCTGGAGTCGTTCGTCGTGGCCGGCCACGGTCCGCCGTGTTGCATGGCCGGCGTGACGGCCACACCGGTCGGCCATCCACCGAAGAGCACCCGACCGGCGTGAGTCGACAACTGTCCGACGAGCTCGACGAGGTCGTCACTTGTCTCCTCCGCGCCGGCGTGCAGGGTCGCCGTGAGGTTGCCCTCGCAGAACTCCGCCACGAGCGGCGCGAGCGGGGTGTCGGCCGGGACCTCGACGAGGATCGACAGCGGCCCGAACGCCTCGTCGAGCAGGCGGTCACGGCCGGTCCGCAGGGCGTCGACGGACACGGCGACGATCGTCGGGGTTGCCCAGCCGTCACCGTCGGCATCGATCCGGAGCGAGCCCTCCGCGATGACGCGGACGCCGGGGGTGCCGAGGATCGTGTCGCGGCGCTCGGCGTATCCGGCGGTGATGCGGTCGTTCAGGAGACGGTGCTCCGGCACGGCCTCGGCCGTGGTCCGGATCGTGTCGTCGAGGCCCGCGGCCTCCGGCAGGTAGACGAACCCGGGCTTCGTGCAGAGCTGTCCAGCCGAGCCCGCGACGCTCCCGACGAACCCCGTCGCGATCGCCTCGCCCGACTCCTCCACCGCCTGCCCGGTGACGAAGACCGGGTTGACGCTGCCGAGCTCGCCGAAGAACGGGATCGGGACCGGCCGTGCGGCGGCGATGTCGGCGAGGATGCGCCCGGCGCGGAGGGACCCGGTGAAGGAGCCCGCGCGCACCCGCTCGTCTCGCAAGGCGGTCACGCCGGCGTCCTGGCCGACGATGGTCTGGAAGACGCCGTCCGGTGCGCCGCTCGCCCGCAGGGCGTCCTCGACGACGGCGGCGGTCGCGAGCGAGAGCCCGGGGTGCCCGTCGTGGACCTTGAGGACGACCGGACAGCCGGCCGCGAGGATCGCCGCGGTGTCGCCGCCGGCCACTGAGAAGGCGAACGGGAAGTTGCTCGCGGCGAAGTTCAGCACCGGACCGAGCGGGACGAGCACGCGCCGCAGCTCGGGACGCGCGCCGAGGGCGAAGTCGGGGTCGGCCTCGTCGATCCGGACGTCGAGGTACGAACCGTCGACGACGGTGTCGGCGAAGAGGCGCAGCTGCACAGCCGTGCGCAGGAGTTCTCCGCGCAGGCGCGCCTCGGCGAGACCCGTCTCCCGCATCCCGACGGGGACGAGGTCGTCGGCGTGCGCGAGCAAGGCGTCCGCGACCGCGACGAGCGCCCGGGCTCGGGTGGCCGGCGGCGTCGCGGCCCACGCCGGTGCGGCGGTCGCAGCGCCGGCCAGCACGGTCTCGAGCTGCTCGGGGGTCGTCTCGGTGGCGGGGGAAGAGGTGGTCGACATGTGATCCTCCGGGATCGTGGAGCGGGTCAGAACTGGAAGCCGGTCGGGAACGGATCGGCGGGGTCGAGCAGGTACGAGCCGATGCCCGTGACCCAGGCCCGACCCGAGATCGTGGGGATCACCGCCGGTCGGCCCGCGACCGTCGTCTCGGCGATGAGGCGGCCGGTGAAGCGGCTGCCGATGAAGGACTCGTTGACGAAGTCCTGGTGGAGCGGCAACTCGCCGCGAGCCCAGAGTTCGGCCATGCGTGCCGAGGTGCCGGTTCCGCACGGGGAGCGGTCGAACCACCCGGGGAAGATCGCCATCGCGTGCCGGGACAGCACGGCGTCGGAGCCCGGCGCGATGAACTCGACGTGGTGGCAGTGGTCGAGCCCCTCGATCTCCGGGTGCACTGGCGGTGCCTGCTCGTTGATCGCGGCCATGATCCGCAGGCCGGCGTCGAGGATGTCCTGCTGCCGGTCGCGGTCGAACGGCAGACCGACGGCGTCGAGGTCGACCATGGCGTAGAAGTTGCCCCCGAAGGCGAGGCTGTAGGGCACGGTGCCGAGCCCCGGCACCTCGATGACGGCGTCCAGGCGTTCGACGTAGCTCGGCACGTTCTCGATGGTGACCCGGTCGGCGTGTCCGTCGCTCACGTCGACCCGGGCGATGACGAGGCCGGCGGGGGTGTCGAGCCGGATCGTCGTCACCGGCTCGACCACCTCCACCATGCCGGTCTCGACGAGGACCGTGGCGACCCCGATCGTGCCGTGCCCGCACATCGGCAGGCACCCGGACACCTCGATGTACACGACGCCCCAGTCGCAGTCGGCGCGCGTCGAGGGCTGCAGGATCGCGCCGCTCATCGCCGCATGACCGCGCGGCTCGTTCATGAGGAACAGCCGGAGGTCGTCCAGGTGCTCCATGAAGTGCAGCCGCTTGTCGTTCATCGTCGCACCGGGGATCACGCCGACCCCGCCGGTGACGACGCGGGTCGGCATGCCCTCGGTGTGCGAGTCGACCGCACTGATCATGCGGGTGGACTTCATCGGGTGCTCCTCGGTGCTCGGGTGTCCGGGTGTTCGGCGTTCGGCGCTCGGTTAGCGGGCGGCGAGGTAGTCGAGCGCGCGGCGCGTCTGCGTCGTCACCTGCTCCGTCTGCAGCGCGCTGAGCGGGCCGCGCGGCGGCCGCGTCGGTCCACCGTAGCTCTCACCGGCGATGTCGATGGACAGCTTGATGGCCTGCACGAACTCGGTCTTCGAGTCCCAGCCGAAGACGGGCACCAGCTCCCGGTACAGGGTGCGAGCCTCGTCCACCCGGCCGGAGGTGACGAGCGTGTACAGCTCGACCGCTTCGCGCGGGAACGCGTTCGGGTACCCGGCGAACCAGCCGACGGCACCGGCGACGAGGGATTCGAAGAGGAGGTCGTCGGCTCCGGCGATGACGTCGAGGTCGGTCTTGTCCTGGATCTCCAGGACCCGACGGATGTCCGCCGAGAACTCCTTCACCGCGACGACGTGCTCGAGCTTCGCGAGCTCGACGAGGAGGTCGGGCGTGAGGTCGACCTTGGTGTCGATGGGGTTGTTGTAGGCCATGATCGGCAGGCCGACCTCGTTCACGCGGCTGTAGTGCTCGATGACCTCGTCGTCGTTGGCCCGGTAGATGGTGGGCGGCAGGAGCAGGACACCGTCGGCGCCGTCCTCCTTGGCGTATTCGGCCCACTGCTGCGCCTGGTGCCAGCCCACCCCGTGCACGCCGGCGACGACGAGTCCGCGGTCACCGACGGTGTCGACGGCGACCTGGATCACCTTGCGACGCTCCGCGTCCGTGAGCGAGGAGTACTCGCCGAGGGAACCGTTCGGGCCGACGCCGCGGCAGCCGTTCTCGATGAGCCAGTTGCAGTGCTCGGCGAAGCGGTCGTAGTCGACGGCCAGGCCGGCGGGAGCTGACGCGTCCTCCTTGAACGCGAGGGTGGTCGCGACGATGACGCCGCCGAGGTCGAACTGCTGGGCCATGGGTGGTTCCTTTCCGAGGGTGTGACGCGGCGACCGGTCGGTCAGCCGAGGCGTTCGGTCGACGGGGTCGACGTCGGTTCATGCGAGGTGGGTTCCGGCCCTTGCGCGGCGAGTTCGCCGATGCGGATCGGGGAGGCGATGGGCCGGCGGTCGCTCGAGACGCCGTCGATGAGCCCGTCGCCGCCGGACTCCCGGGCGACGCGGTGCAGCAGCTCCTCGACCGTGCGGCCGCACATCCGGCCCTGGCAGATCCCGAGGCCCGCGCGGGTGCTGAGTTTCAACGAGCGCAGGCCGGTCGCGCAGGTGGCGGTCGCCGTGCCGCGGAGGGCGCCGTGGTCGACCTCCTCGCAGCGGCAGATGGTGGTGTCGTCCTCGAGCCAGTCACTCCACCCCTCGCGGATGCCGTGCGCCCGTTCGAGGCGTTCGGTGAAGGCCAGGAAGGTGTCGCGACGGCCCACGGCGGAGCGGATGCCGGAGGCTCCCGGCAGACCGCCGGCAGCCGCGTGTCCCGCGATCGCACCTTCCGCGAGCGCTGCGTCGACCCCGCCGATGCCGGTGATCTCCCCGGCGGCGAAGACGGTCGGGACACTCGTCCGCTGCTCGGCGTCGACCTCGACGAACCGGGTCGGGGTGAGCGCGCATCCGGCGGCGATCGCGAGTTCGAGTCGTGGGGTGAAGCCGTGGCTCACGCAGACGGCGTCGGCCTCCACGGTGCGATCGGTGCCGGGGATCGGCGACCAGTCGGCGTCGACGGCCGCGATGGTGACCCGTTCGACCCGCTCGGTGCCGTGCGCGGCGACGACGGCGTGACCGACGCGGTACGGGATCCGGTGCCTGAGGTGGCCACTAACGTAGCCGATGAGCTCCCCGACCTTCCCGGTGACGCCGAGCAGCTGCCACGGCTTCGGGAGCCAGCCGGCCGCGAGCCCGCCGACGGTCGTGGCCTCGTAGACGCCGAGGACGCGCGATCCGGTCGCGGTGAGGGACGCGGCGACCGGCAGGAGGAACGGTCCGGCCCCGGCGACGACGACCCGCTGACCGACGGCCACGCGCTCGCCCTTCGCGAGGGCCTGGGCGGCGCCGGCCGAGAACACGCCGGGGAGGTCCCAGCCCGGGAACGGCAGGGTGCGGTCGTGTGCCCCGGTCGCGAGGACGAGCGCGTCGGGCCGGATGGTGAGCGGTGTGCGGTCCGCGCCGTCCGGCGGGCCGACGAGGACGTGCAGGCGCAGCCCGGTCATCGTGGCGTCGTCGGCGGGGGCGTCGCGGTCGACGTCGATCGCCCACACCTGGGCCTCGGTCACGACCGTGCAGCCGGCGTCGGCGTCGAGCGCGGCGCGCATGGCGAGGAAGCGCTCGAAGCCGTGGTGCAGGGACGCCTCGGCGGCGGACGGACGACTCGCCGGCAGGTGCCGCCAGTACTGACCGCCGAGTTCGTCGGAGGCGTCGAGCAGCGTCACCGACGCGCCGAGCGCCCGGGCGGCGAGGGCGGCCTGCAGCCCGGCCGGGCCGGCGCCGACCACGACGACGTCGCGCTGCCGGGCGCTCACGATCGACCCTCGAGCGGCTCGGGCTCGGGTGCAGGTTCGGACACCGGTCGGGGCAGGGCGTCGTGCTGGGTCTCGATGCGGTCGCCGTCGCTCGCCCGACGCTGGCACGCGCGCACGTCCCGCTGACCGTTCACCGTGACGATGCAGTCGAAGCACACGCCGATGCCGCAGAAGACGCCACGAGGCTTCCCGGAACCGCTCGTACGACGCCAGGCGAGGACGCCGGAACCGAGCAGGACGCCGGCGATCGTCTGGCCGCGGAGCCCATCGACGGGGGTGCCGTCGAGCTCGATGCGCACCGCGTCCTCCGTACCCGGCACGATGCGGTCGCTCGTGGCCGGCAGTCGTCTCGAGACCATCAGGCGACCTCCGCCGCTCGGTCGACGCCGAGGTGGGCGACGAGCCCCTGGCGGTCGAGTTGGAAGGGAGTGTCGTCGAGGGCGGCGGCTCCACCGAGCAGCCGCGCGGCGATGAGTTCCGCCGTCGCGAGGGCGAGTCCGATGCCGGCGCCCTCGTGGCCGGTGGCGTGCCAGAGGCCGTCCACCCGGTGGTCCGGGCCGATGACCGGGAGGTGGTCGGGCATGTACGGACGGAACCCGCCGTAGCTGCGCATCACCGAGGCGTCGCGGAGGAACGGGAAGAGGCGCAACGACTTGGCGGCGACCTCACGGAGCACATCGACGTCGAGCCGGGCGTCGAAGCCGATCTGCTGGCGGCTCGACCCGATCAGGACGGTCCCAGCGGCCGTCGACTCGACGACGCTCGAGGTCTGGAGCGACGCGTCGCTCGACTGGGTGGCGCCGAAGTAGTCGCCGTCGTAGACCTTGTGGTGGACGCGGTGCGGCATACGGGTCGTGACGAGGACCATGCCGCGGCGGGGGCGGACCGGGACGGGCGCGCCGAGGACCGCGCCGAGCTCCGCCGACCAGGGGCCGGCACAGACGAGGACCACGTCGGCAGACACGTCGCCGGCGGAGGTCCGGACGCCCGTGAGCCGACCGGTCGCGCTCCGGAGACCACCCGTGACCGCGACACCGGTCCGGACGACCGCGCCTGCCAGCCGCGCTGACGCCAGCAGCGCCTCGGTGGCGATGACCGGCTGGACCTGGGCGTCCTCCGGGTAGTGGACGGCAGCGGTCGACGCCCGGGTGATCGACGGTTCGGCAGCGAGGAGCTCCGCCTCGGTGAGCGGCCTGGCGTCGACCCCCGCGGTGCGCTGCGCGGCGGCGAAGTCGAGCAGTGGTTGCGCGCCGGCTTCGGTGGTGGCGACGACGATCCCGCCCTTGCGCTCGAACTCGACGCTCGGGAAGGTCGGTCCCAGTTCGTCCGTGAGCTCGGCGGTGACGACGGGCCAGAGTCGCGACGCGTACCGGGCGAGGTCGAGTTCCGGCCCCGGTCCCTTGTCGGAGACGAGGAGGTTCCCCTCGCCGGCACCGCTCGTCCCACCGGCAGCGGCCGAGCGGTCCAGCACGACCACCTCGCCGCCGCGCCGGGCGAGGATCCGCGCGCAGGCCGCACCGACGATGCCGGCGCCGACGACGACGATGCGGGTCATGGGCGGTCCTTTCGATCGATGCGGGAAGGCCTGATCAGTAATGTGTCACACATTCACCGGCGTGGCAAGCGTGCGATGCAGCCGGACCCGTCCGGACGGCGAGAGGGTCGTCGCCCTACTCGGCGTCGGACTCCGGCTTGCCCGCCCACCAGCCCGTGGTGTGGCCGATGTGCCGGTGCATGAGGTCGCGGGCTGCCGCGCCGTCGCCGCGTTCGAGGGTGTCGAGGAGTTCGTGGTGCTCGGCCGCGGAGCGGTCGAGCTGCTGGGAATCGAGCATGGCCGACAGCCCCACCAGTCGGGTGCGCCCGCGGAGGTCCTCGACGAGTTCGACCAGCAGCGGGTTGCCGAGCATGGCCGTGAGCGCGAGGTGGAAGGCCTGGTCGGCCTCCAGGTACCGGGTCAGGTCGCCGTCGCGTGCACCGGCCACGATGTCGTCGGCCTGACGACGCAGCTCGGGCAGGGACGACGGCTCGAACGTCCCGGCGAGCCGCTCCATCGCCGGCGGCTCCAGCAGCTGCCGGATCTCGGCGGTGTTGCGGAGGGCCGCCTCGCTGACGACCGTGACCCGGAAGCCCTTGTTCCGCACGGCCTCGACGAAGTCGCGCTTCTCGAGGTCGAGCATGGCCTCGCGGACGGGCGTCGCCGAGACGTTGAACTGCACCGCGAGGGTCGGCACCGAGAGCATCGTCCCCGGTGCGAGCTCCCCCGAGATGATCGCCGCCGACACCGCGCGCTCCACCTGTGCTCGCAGGCTCAACCGCTGCTCGGCCGGCCGGATCGCCGTCATGCTCATCGCGACTCCCATCCTTCGTCTCCCACCGTCGTCGCCTCAGATTAGTGGGCGCGCATCCACGCTTCGATGCCCGACGCGTCGATGGGCAGGGCGTCCGACAGCACCTCGGCACCGGTCGCCGTCACGAGGAGGTCGTCCTCCAGCCGGACCCCGATACCGCGGAGCTCCGGCGGCAGCGTCTCGTCGAAGGCGTGGAAGTACAGGCCCGGTTCGACCGTGAGCACCATGCCCGGAGCCATCGACCCACCCTGATAGGCCTCGTAGGAGGACATCGCGCAGTCGTGCACGTCGAGCCCGAGGTGGTGTCCGATGCCGCACACGAGGTACCGGCGATGCTGCTGGCCGGTCGCGCTCAGCGCCTCGTCGACGGACACCGGGAGCAGCCCCCAGTCGTGGAGCCCCTGCGCGATGACCTCCATCGCCGCGTGGTGGAAGTCGGTGAAGTCACGCCCTGGCCGCACCGCCGCCATGCCGGCTCGATGGGACGCCTCGACGAGGTCGTGCACACTGCGCTGTTCCGGGCTGAACGTCCCGGACACCGGGAAGGTCCGGGTCACGTCGGCCGTGTAGAAGGCCCGCGTCTCCACGCCCATGTCGAGCAGGATCGCGTCCTCCTCCCGGACGGGGCCGTCGCAGCGCACCCAGTGCAGGGTCGGTGCATGGGCGCCACTGCCGACGATCGTGGAGTAGCCGGGTCCGTTCCCGGTCGTCCGGGCGTGGCGGTCGAAGGTGCCCTGCAGCCACCGTTCCCCGCCGCCCGCCACCGCGGTGGGCAGCTCACGGATCACCGCGGAGAACCCGCCGACCGTCGCGTCCACGGCCCGGCGCAGCTCGGCGATCTCCCACTCGTCCTTGATCATCCGGAGCTCGGACAGGACGCGACCGAGTTCCGGCGAGAGGGTCAGCGGAGTGAGCGCCTCGTGCCGCGACGTCAGACTCCCCGCGAGGAGCGGCCGCTCGGCACCGCGGAGGGCGTCCGGGAGGGCCGACAGCAGCTCGACCCGCAGGTCGAGGACGGCCGACCAGTCGGACGGCCCCGGGGCGGACCCGACCCACAGCTCACCGTGGTTGGCGTCGGCGAAGAAGCCCGTCTCGCCCGGGTGCGCCGGAGCGGGGATGTAGAGCGTCGCATCGTGCCCGGAACCGCTCGGTCGCAGGACCACGACGGCGTCCTCCGCGGAGCACCCCGTTGCCCAGAAGAAGTCGCTGTTCGGCCGGAAGTCGTAGTTCGAGTCGTTGGCGCGGACGGGGGCCCTGCCGGACGCGATCACGAGGGTCCGACCGGGGAAGGCGGCGCTCAACCGCTCCCGATGCGCTGCCGCCGCCGCGGCGATCCCCGGCTCCACCGGGGGCGTGCGGTCGGGCGTGCCCCACCCGGTGCTGAGGAACTCGCGGAACGCGGGCACCTCGGTCAGTCGGGGCAGCCGCGGGTCCGGGGTCGCCGGCTTCGGCATCGAGGCGGCCGGCGCCTCAGCGGTCGCCGGGGCGATACCCGCCACCTGCGCGGTCGTGTCGTCGGGGTCGATCATGCGTGCTCCTCGTCATCGCGACGTCCGCCGCGTTCGTCCACCATCGCGAACAGGCGCCGCACCACGGCGGCGTCCTGGATCCCGTCGTGCTCGTACTCGTTCGTCACCCAGGCTGTGGCGCCTCCCACGGCTTCGACCGTCTCCAACTGGAGCTGGGCGTCGACGTACATGTCGTCGTAGTACACGGCCGCGGCGACGGGCACCGTGCTCGCACGCAGGGTGTCGGGGTCGTACAGCGGATCCCAGTCGGACTTGGTGGCCAGGAGCTCGACGGCGTCCCGGAACGGCCGGAGCGCACGGATCTCCTCGAACATCCACGGGTAGACCATCTCGCCCGTGAAGCGGAGCGGTCTGGCCGTCTCGGCGAAGGCGGGGCGGGCATCGCGTTCGGCCTGCGCGGCCCATCCGGTGGCACCGAAGCCCGCCGAGCCGTAGATGCTCTCCTGCAGGGCGATGAACAGGGGGTTGTCGACGTACGAGGTCCTCCCCCACACCTGGGCGAGGAAGGTGTCGCTCAGACGGTCACCGGCGTCGAACGCCTCGTCGAGCAACCAGTGCAGTCGCTCGTACCCCGGCTTCATGCCGAAGTCGATCCCGAGGTTCTGGAAGCGGCGGACCGTCAGCCGGTCCCCGTCGGGCAGGAGCACCTCCTCCTCGGCGAGTCGGTCGGCGATCCGGGAGACGGTGTCGACGTCCTGCGGGTAGCGCTCGGCGAACGCCAGGTTCTTCCGCTCCGTGCGCGGGTAGGTGCGTCGATACACCTCGGCGGCGGAGGGCTGGACGCTCGCGAGACCGCCGGTGACGTAGCAGGCCGCCAAGGCCTCGGGAGCACGGGACAGATAGGTGAGGGTCAGGAATCCGCCGTAGCTCTGCCCGAGTGTCGACCACCGACGGCCGCCGAAGACGGTGCGACGCAGGTACTCGGCGTCGTCGACGATCGAGTCCGCCCGGAAGCGCTCGAGGTACGCGGCCTGCTCGGTCGCGCCGCCGATCGCCGCGATGGCCCGACCGTCGATCCTGGTGCTCCGGCCGGTACCGCGCTGGTCGAGCAGGAGGACGCGATGGGAGCGGAGCGCCTCCGCGATCCAGCCGTCGCGCGACACCGGCCGCGGGCCCTTGCCGCCTGGACCGCCCTGGAGGAACACCAGGACGGGCAGCTCCTCGCTGCGCCGGACGGGGTCGACGAGCTCGCGCGCGAACAGCGAGATGGTGCGCCCGTCGTCCGGGTGTCGCCAGTCGAGCGGGACGTCCACGGTGTGGTCGGTGACCGCGATCCCCGGAAGCAGGTACGTGGTGGTGCGGTGGGTCATGCGTCGGTCCTTCCGGCGGCGCCTGTGGACGTCCGCTCCTGTTCGAGCATGGTGGCACGGGCGGCCTCCCAGCTCGGGTCGATCGTGGGCACGGCTGCGAGCAGGGTCTTCGTGTACTCGTCCTGCGGGTCGTCGAAGATCGCTTCGCGACTCCCCTGCTCGACCACCCGGCCCCGGTGCATCACGGCGACGTCGTGGGCGATCTGCCGCACCACGGCGAGGTCGTGGGCGATGAACAGGTAGCTGAGTCCGCGTTCGGCCTGCAGGTCGCGGAGCAGGTCGATGATGCGCGCCTGCACCGACACGTCGAGCGCCGAGACCGCCTCGTCGCAGATGACGAGCTTCGGGGAGACGGCGAGCGCCCGGGCGATCCCGATGCGCTGGGCCTGCCCGCCGGAGAACTGCCGGGGGTAGCGCTGGAGGTGGTCGGGGTTGAGGCCGACCCGGTCGAGGAGGTCCCGCACGAGGGCGCGTTTCCCCTGCTTCGGGGTAATGCCCTGGTAGTCGAGTGGCGCCGAGACGATCCGTTCGACCGTGTGCCGCGGGTTCAGCGAGGAGAACGGGTCCTGGAAGACGACCTGCACCTTGGTGCGGAACGCGGCGAGCGCCGACCCCTTGGCCGTGGTGACGTCCTCACCGTCGAAGGTGATGGTGCCGGCGGTCGGCTCGATGAGTTTGGCGATCATGCGGGCGGTCGTGGACTTGCCGCTGCCCGATTCGCCGACGATGCCGAGCGTCTCGCCGGAGCGCACCGAGAACCCGACGTCGTCCACGGCACGGAACCGGGTCGTCCGTGCGCGGATCGCGCCGTCGCCCTTCGTCGTGAAGTCCTTCGTGAGCCCCTCGGCGCGGAGGAGCACCCCGGTGTCGTTCATGCTCGTGCCTCTCCGGTGGTGGTGGTCCTCGCGGGCCGTTCGGTGAACGCGTCGTCGATCCGCGGGAGGGCGTCGAGGAGGGCGCGGGTGTACGGCTCCCTGGGGTGGGAGAAGATCTCCTCCGCGCTGCCCGTCTCCACGGGGTCGCCGCCACGCATGACGAGCACGTCGTCGGCGACCTGGCTGACCACGGCCAGGTCGTGGGTGATGAAGATCATCCCGGCACCGGTCTCCCGTTGCAGCTCGGACAGCAGCTCGAGGATCTGGGCCTGGACCGTGACGTCGAGCGCGGTCGTCGGCTCGTCGGCGATGAGGAGGTCGGGCTCCAGGCACAGCGCCATCGCGATCATGATGCGTTGCCGCATGCCGCCGGAGAACTGGTGCGGGTAGTGGTCGACGCGTCTGGCGGCGTCGGCGATGCGCACCCGTTCGAGCGCGTCGATCGTGACGGCTCTGGCGGCCTTCCGCGATCCCCCGCGGTGGGCGCGGTACGCCTCCTCGATCTGCAGCCCGACCGTGTAGTACGGGTTGAGCGAGGAGAGCGGGTCCTGGAAGACCATCGCGATCCGGTCGCCGCGCACGCGACGCATCTCGCGGTCGCTCCGCCCGACGAGTTCGTGACCGCTCAGCCGGACGCTGCCGGTCGTCCGGCCACCGCTCGGGAGCAGGCCCATGATGGCGAGCGACGTCATCGACTTGCCGGAGCCGGATTCGCCCACGATGCCGAGCGTCTGCCCGTGTTGGACGGAGAACGACGCCTTCCGCACCACGTCGACGTCGCCGGCCGTGGTGGGGAAGGTGACCGTGAGGTCGTCGACCTCGAGGAGCGACGCCCCGGGGACGGGCAGGGAGATGGTCCTGGTGACGGTGGGGCTCATGCGCTCTTCACTCTCACTCTCGGGTCGAGGACCGTGTACACGACGTCGACCACCACGTTGCCGATGACGACGAAGAACGCCGCCAGCAGGGTGACGCCCATGATCACGGGCTGGTCGTTCTTGGCGATCGAGTCGGCGGCCAACTTGCCGACGCCGTTCAGGCCGAAGACCGTCTCCGTGATGAGCGCACCGCCGAGGAGTCCGGCGAAGTCCATGCCGAACAGGGTGACGACGGGGGTGAGCGCCGGTCGCAGGGCGTGGCGGCGCAGGATGAGCGGCGCCGGCAGGCCCTTCGCGCGGGCGGTCCGCATGAAGTTCTCACCGAGTGTGTCGATGACGTTGGCGCGGACGAGCCTCGCGTACATCGACGCGTAGCCGAGGGCGAGCACGATCCACGGCATCAGGTAGTTCTGGAACCAGCGCACGGGGTCCTCGGCGAAGGGGACGGCCTGCGGGAACGGCAGGATCTGCAGTTGCACCACGAGGACGTACTGCAGCAGGAGCGCGAGGAAGTAGTTCGGCAGGCTGATGCCGGCGAGGGCTACCATCATCGCCCCGCGGTCCCAGCCGGTGCCCTGCTTGACCGCGCTGAGCAGGCCGCCGCTGACGCCGACGAGCAGCCACAGCACCGCGGCGCCGACGGCGACGGTCACGGTGACGGGGAAGCGTGCGACGATCATGTCCATGACCGACTCGTTGGTCTGGAAGCTGAAGCCGAGGCAGGGTGCCGCGCAGGAGACCGCGGAGGCCCCTTCGCCGTAGCTCCGGCCCATGACGAGCCCGCGGAGGAACTCGAGGTACTGCTGCCAGAACGGCTGGTCCAGCCCGAGCTGCGCACGGATCTGGTCGATCCGGTCGGGCGTGCAGGTCTTGCCGCAGATCTGAACCGCCGGGTCCGGCGAGAGCAGGAAGAAGATCATGTAGGTGAAGAGGCTGATGAGGAGGAGGATGCCGATCGCCGAGGCGATGCGACGCAGCAGGTAGAGGGTCATGAGGCGGCGTCTCCCGAGTCGAGGGCCTTGCGCAGGTGGTCGCCGAGCACGGTGAACGACAGCACGGTGAGGAACAGGAACGTGCCGGGGATGAGGAAGTACATCGGGTCGACCGCGTACCAGCCGACCGCGCTGGCGATCATCTGGCCCCAGCTCGGCGTGGGCGGCGTGACGCCGACGCCGAGGAACGACAGGCCGGCCTCCGTGCCGATGAAGCCCGGCACGGCGAGCGTGGCCAGGACGATGATGGTGCCGCGGAGGTTCGGCAGGATCTCGCGGAACACGATGCGGATGCCCCCGGCGCCCGAGGCGCGCGCCGACTCGACGAACTCGCTCGTCCGCAGGGACATCGCCTGACCGCGCACGACGCGGGCGGTGTACGGCCAACCGAAGATGCTCAGCACCACGACGAGGAGGACCGGCCGGTTGCCCGCCGGCAGTGCCGACAGGAGCGCGATCATGAAGATGAGCGACGGGAACGCCATGAGGAAGTCCATGACGCGGGAGACGACCTGGTCGACCCACCCGCCGTAGAAGCCGGCGAGCATGCCGAGCACCACGCCGAGCACGGTCGTGACGATCGTTGCCGAGACGGCGATCGACAGCGACACCTGCGCACCGAAGGCGATGCGCGCGAAGATGTCGCGTCCGTTCCCGGGTTCGACCCCGAACCAGTGCTCGCCGGAGATCCCGCCGAGCGCACCGATCGGCACGCCGCCGAGGTCGGAGTCCACCGCCGACTTGTCGAAGGTGTACGGACCCCAGCCGCTGATCGCGGTGATCAGCGGGGCGAGGATCGCGAGCAGCACGACGAGCACGATGAAGGTGACGCTGAGCAGCACCGGGGGGCTCTTGCGGAGGGTGGCGATCACCCGCCGCGCGGGGGTGGGCGCACCGGCCGGCGCACCCACCTCCTCGGCGACGGTGGTCAGCTCACTGGGAACGGACGACGACATCTGCGGCTACCGGCCTTCCGACTACTCGCCGGCCGAGGACAGGCCGACGGACACGTAGTCGATACCGCCCGAGTAGCCGGCGTGCGAGTACGCACCGGCGACGTTGGCGCCGACGACCATGACGGTCTTCTCGAAGAGCAGCGGCACGGTCGGGACGAGCTGCTGGATCTGCTCGTCGAGGGCACCCCAGGCGGCGTTCGCCTCGTCGGTGTCGGTCATCGCGCGGATCTCGGCGATGCGCTGGTTGACGGCCGGGTCGTTCAGCTGGGCGATGTTCGAGTTGCCCTTCGGGAAGATCTGCGAACCGTCGAAGAGCGGCGGCAGGAAGGTCGAGCCGGAGGCCCAGTCCGGGCACCAGCCGGTGATGGCGGCGTCGTTCTGCTGCGACGTCGTGCCGATGACCTCGTAGTAGGTCGAGGTGTCGATGAGGTTGAAGTTCACCGTGATGCCCGCCTTCGCGAGCGCCTGCTGCACCGCTTCTGCCTGCGCCTGCATCTTGGGCTGGCTGCGGATGTCGAGCGTGAAGGAGAAGCCGTCCGGGAGGCCGGCCTCGGCGAGGAGTTCCTTGGCCTTCTCCGGGTCGCCGGCGTTGTCCTTGCTCGGGTACAGGTCGAAGTCGGTCTGACCGGCGACGGTCGGCGGCAGCATGGTGGTCGCGATGTCCGCGAGCTGCGAACCGCCCGAGGCGTCCTTCACCGACTCGCGGTCGATGGCGTAGGCGATGGCCTGGCGGACGAGCGGGTTGTCCATGTTGGGCTTCGTGGTGTTCAGGCCCATGTACGTGGTGCAGCCCTGGAGCCCGGCGATGGTGCGTGCCTTGAGCGCGGGCGTCTGGATCCGGGAGATGGAGGCCGCCTGCACGGATCCGGCGATGGCGTTGGCGTCGTCACCCTGGCCGGCGATCATGCGCTCGTCGATGGTCGAGGCGTCGAGGCCGAAGGTGAAGTCGAAGCCGTCCGGGTAGGCCTTGCGGACGTCGTCCGTCTTCGCGTCCCACTCGTCGTTGCGGACGAGCTTCAGCTGCGAACCGCGCTCGTAGCTCTCGACCTTGTACGGGCCGGAGGAGATCGGCATCTTGTCGAGGCTCGTCGTCGTCACCCGCTCGGTGTCGGCAGGGAACGGGACGAAGCTGTTCTGCCCGACGACGCTCGCGAAGTCGGCGAAGGGCTCCTTGAGGGTGAAGACGATGGTCTTGTCGTCCGGCGTTTGGATGGACGGCAGGTCACCGGTGATGTACGGACCCTCGTACGTGTCCGCGCCGGCGATGGTGAGGCGGGCGTAGGGCGACCCGACGGCGATGGCCGGGTCGAAGGAGCGCTCGACGCCGAACTTGACGTCGGCGCTCGTGATGGGGGTGCCGTCTTCGAACTTGAGGTCGTCCTTCAGCGTGAAGGTCCACTGGAGGCCGTCGTCGCTCACGGTGCCCAGGTCGGTCGCGAGGTCGGGGACCATCTCGGTGCCCTTGGCCCCTTCGCCCGTGGACTGCGTCGTCAACGTGCGGTAGATGAGGCGGTAGAAGTTGTTCACGCCGCCGTCGAAGCCCTGGACCGGGTCGAGGTGGGAGAAGTCCGCGTTCAGGAGGACGTCGACGGTGCCTCCCTTGACCGGGGTGCTGGAGGGGCCCTCACCCGCCGAGCCCGAGCCCGCGGAGGTACACCCCGCAAGGAGGAGGACGGCCGCCGCCGCGAGGGCGGGGATGGAGAATCGTTGCTTCATGACGCTCTGCTTTCGTGTGGATCGGGCGGATGCCCGCGGATGGAGAGGGTGGAGCGGTGCGAGGGGAACGGGTCGAGGAAGGTCAGCGAGTGCGGAACCACACGCGCATGGCGCCGGGTCCGCGGTTGCCCCAGAGGGCGTAGGGGATGAGGGTCGCGGTGGTCTCGCGCATCGGCTCGGCGGGCGGTGGTGTCGCTCCAGCGGGCGTCGAGCCGCCGCCGGTCAGCGCCGGGTAGAGCACGGCCGGTGCCGGGGCGTCCGCCATGGCCGGGAGGAGGAGCGCGACGGCGTCGATGCGCTCGGTCTCGAGGATGCGGCGGTGCTCGACCACAGCGCGATCGGCGTCCGCCGGTGAGAGGCGGAGCAGGTCGAGGTCGGTCGTGCCGTCCTCCTGCTCGGCGCAGTAGACGACCGGTCCGCGCGCGAACGCCAGTGATCCGCGGAGGGCGTCGACCGAAGGGTGCGCGCCGTGCGCCCGGACCGGCATCGGGAGGTCGAGTTCGACCCGCTCCCCCGCCGTCCATCGGCGGGTGAGGCGGATCCAGCCGTCGACCGGTCGGGCGTCCACGGACTCACCGGCGACACGGACGGTGGCGTCCGTCGCCCAGCCGGGCACCCGCAGGGCGAGCTCGACCTCGGCGTCGTCGGCGGCGTCGACCGTGACGACGACCGAGCCGTCCCACGGGTACGCGGTGTCGACCGTGCAGCTGAAGCGCTCGGTCTCGATGGTCGCCGCGGTGTACTGCGCGAGCTCGATCCCCACCGGGGTGACCACGGCGAGGTGGTCCTGGAGCTCGGCGGTCCAGCGCACGATGTTCGGCGGGCAGCACGGGCAGCCGAACCAGCTGCGACGGAGCAGTCCGCCGTCGGGCTCCGCCCCGGAACGCTGGAGGTGGTCGGGGCGGCGCTGCAGCGGGTTGTCGTAGAAGAACGCGGTGCCGTCGGCCGAGAGTCCGGCGGCGTAGGCGTTGTAGAGGACGGTCTCGAAGGTGTCGAGCACGGCTGCCGAACCCGTCGCGAGGTACATCCGCCAGGACCACTGCATGACCGCGATGGCGGCGCAGGTCTCGCTGTACGAGCGCTCGGAGGGGAGCTCGTACCGGTCGCCGATCGCCTCGTCGGAGTGGCGACTCCCGAGCCCGCCGGTGAAGTAGAGCTTCGTCTCGACCATGTCGTCCCAGAGACGCTGCAGGGCTGCGAGGAGGCCGTCGTCGCCCTGTTCGAGCGCGACGTCCGCGGCACCGGCGGCCAGATAGGCCATCCGGACGGCGTGGCCGGTCACGGAGTCCAGCTCGCGGAGCGGCGCCGAATCCTGGAAGTACTCCGCCGGGAAGACCCGGAGTTCGACGGTGCCGTGGCCGCGACGGTCCACAAAGGCGGACGCCAACTCGAGGTAGGACCGCTCGCCCGTCTCACGGAACAGCTCGACGAGCGCCATCTCCACCTCGGGGTGCCCGCACACCTGTGGGTCGCCGTCCGGTCCGAACCGTCGGACGGCGAGATCGGCGAACGCCCGCGCGACGTCCAACAGACGCCCGTCGCCGAGCCTCCGCTGTGCGGCCACGGCTGCCTGGATGAGGTGGCCGAGGTTGTACAGCTCGTGCCCCCAGGCCAGGTCCTCCCAGGGCTCCTTGTCGATCTCGGGCGCCTGGAAGTAGGAGTTCAGGTAGCCGTCCTCTCGTTGGGCGGCCTGGATGACGGCGACGGCCTCCTCGTAGAAGTCGCGGACCGTTCGGGTGACCTCGTCATCGCCGTCGTCCTCGGCGAGCAGGTAGGCGAGCCCCTCGAGGGTCTTGAACACGTCGGTGTCGAGGAACGGGTAGCGGCCCCGGAAGGCACCCGTCGCGTCCTCGGGATCGGCGACCCTGGCGAGGTTGTCGAGGTTGCCGGCGAGTCGGAGCTGCTCGATCGCGTGCGGCGCGGTCGCCCGGCGGTTCCGCCGCTGCCACGCGCCGAGTTCACCCTCGCCCAACCGGACCCGTCCGGCGGCCACGGGAACACGGTGTCCGGCGACGGGGTGGACGGCACCTGCCACGCGATCCGCGCGCACGGCGGCGCTCGCTGTTCGGGCGTCTTCATCGAAGCTCATGGGCGACAGGCCTTTCTGTACCGTGTGACACAGTACACCGATACCGGTTTGTGGTGGGTGACACATTACTCACCCGCTCCGGCGGACTGTCAAGCGCCGACGACCGATCCCAGGAGATGGAAACACCGCCGTAACGCAGGCCACTCAGCGAGTGCGGAGCCTCATGCGCTAGGGTTGAACCACTTGCGTTCGATCGCACCATCCGGTGCGGGGTTCGCTTGCGTCGTAGAACGCTCCCTCTCTCCCCTACATGGCATCCCAGCGGTGCATGCCAGGGTCGATGACACTTCATACGGCGAACGGATGCGCGACCCTGCGCCTTCGCCACCTCCCACCAGCGACGACGCCGACGGAAGCACGCCGTATCACCCATGCGAGAACTCGCGTGAGCGATGCAGCCCGTGAGGAATCACGACGGCCGTGCCCGCCACTGCAGCACTTGTGCGCCCGGCAGCCGTCATCGAAGCTCGTGGCCGTGCCTGAAAGAGACACACACCCATGACCGAAGCAGCCCCCATCACCTTCGACGCCCTCGGCGTCCCGGCGCCACTCGTCGCCTCCCTCGCGAAGGACGGCAAGACGAGCGCGTTCCCCATCCAGATCGACACGCTCCCCGACACCCTCGGCGGCCGCGACGTCCTCGGCCGCGGCAAGACCGGCTCCGGCAAGACCCTCGCGTTCAGCATCCCGATGGTCGCCCGGCTCGGCGGCGCACTCGCCGGCGGCAAGCGCCGCCCGGGTCGCCCGCTCGGCCTGGTCCTCGCGCCGACGCGTGAGCTCGCCACCCAGATCGCGGCGGTCATGCAGCCGCTCGCCGACGCCTACTCCCTGAAGACCACCACGATCTTCGGCGGCGTCTCGCAGAAGCGTCAGGAAGAGGCCCTCCGCGCCGGCGTCGACATCGTCATCGCCTGCCCCGGTCGCCTCGAGGACCTCATGAAGCAGGGCTTCGTGAACCTCGACGCCGTGGAGATCACCGTCCTCGACGAGGCCGACCACATGGCCGACCTCGGCTTCCTGCCGGTCGTCACGCGCATCCTCGACAAGACGCCTCGCGGCGGACAGCGCCTGCTGTTCTCGGCGACGCTCGACAACGGCGTGGACAAGCTCGTCCGCAAGTTCCTCCAGAACGAGGTGCTCCACTCGGTGGACGAGGCGAACTCGCCCGTCGCCGCGATGACGCACCACGTCTTCACGACCCCTTCGGTGGAGTCGAAGAAGGACCTCATCCAGGCCCTCGCCTCCGGCAGCGGCCGTCGCATCCTCTTCATGCGCACGAAGCACCACGCGAAGAAGCTCGCGAAGCAGCTCACCGACTCCGGCATCCCCGCCGTCGACCTGCACGGCAACCTCTCGCAGGTGGCTCGCGACCGCAACCTCGCCGCCTTCAGCGCCGGGACCGCCAAGGTCCTCGTCGCCACCGACGTGGCCGCCCGTGGGGTGCACGTCGACGACGTCGAGCTCGTCATCCACGTCGACCCGCCGACCGAGCACAAGGCGTACCTGCACCGTTCGGGCCGTACGGCTCGTGCGGGCAGCGCCGGTGACGTCGTCACCCTCGCGATCCCCGGCCAGATGGACGACCTCAAGAAGCTCCTCCGCAAGGCCGAGATCAACGTCACCCCGCAGGCGGTCACCGCGACCTCGCCGGCGGTCCTCGAGCTCATCGGTGATGTCGCCGCCTACGTGAAGCCCGCGCCGCGCGCGGCCGTGCAGCCGCAGGGTGGTGGCGGCGGTGGTCGCTCGCAGGGTGCCAACGCGCAGCGCAAGCGCGCCGCGCGCGACGGCAACGGCCTCGGCAACGGTCACCGCGACCGCGATGGTGCCCGTGCCGGCGCGAGCCGCGACGGCGCTCCTCGCGAGGGCGGTCAGGGCGGCGGCGGTCGTCGTGGCGGTCGTCCCGCAGGCGGTCAGGGTGGCCAGGGCGGTCAGCGCTCCGGCGCCAGCCGTTCCGGTGGCGCCCGCGCCGGTGCCGGTGCAGCCACCGGTGGCAGCCGGACCCACTACAGCACCGGCTACGCCGCGAACTCGGGCGCTCCGGCGGAGTCCTCGCGTCCGCGCACGAACCGTCGCGCGTCCAGCAGCAACTAGCAGCGCCCCGCTCGATCGAAGCGCCGTCCCCCTCCGGGTGGGCGGCGCTTCGCCGTTCCCGCGGCCCCGATTTCGTCGGACGGGTGCTGTCGGGATACGGTTCCACCATGAACGCCACCGCAGTCGTCCGCCCGATCCGAGACGTCGACGCCGAGTCCCTGGGCCGTGTGCACGCCACGACCTGGCACGAGACCTACGACCACCTGATCAGCTCCGCCACCCTCGCGAACCTCTCTCCTCGCCGCATGGCCGAGCTGTGGACCCACTGGGCCGCGCAGGGCCCCGAGTACACGCACTTCGCCGCGCTCGTCGACGGCGAGATCGTCGGCTTCTCGGGTTCAGGCCCCGGCCGCGACGAGGACATGCCGCGCGAGCGTGAGCTCTACTTCATCTACCTGCTGGACGCCTGGCATGGCACGGGCATCGGGCAGCAGCTCTTCGACGCCGCGATCACCGACGGCCAGCCCGCCTACCTGTGGGTCGCCGCGGACAACCCGCGCGCGCACCGCTTCTACGAGCGCAACGGGTTCCACGCCGACGGCGCGGCGCGCACCGAGCCGTTCCTCGGCGAGACCATCGACGAGGTCCGCCTCACCCGCTGACCCCGCCCGGTCCCTGGCCCCTGAGCCAGCCCCGGTCCCTGAGCCGCTCTCCCGGTCCCTGAGCCTGTCGAAGGGTTAGCGCAGGCGACCGACGGAGGCGAGGGCCGCGCGCAACAGGGCGCCGCGGCCACCCTCCATCTCGGCGGCGATCGCATCGGAGGACGCCGCCTCGGGCGTCATCCAGGTGAGTTCGAGGGCGTCCTGACGCGGCTCGCACGTCCCCGTCACCGGGACGACGTACGCGAGCGCGACGGCGTGCTGCCGGTCGTCGGAGTACGGCGAGAGCCCGGGGAGCGGGAAGTACTCGGCCACCTGGAACGGCACGGGCGACGCCGGGAGCAGCGGGAACGCCATCGGACCGAGGTCCTTCTCGAGGTGGCGGAAGAGCGCGTCGCGGATGGTCTCGCCGTACATGACGCGACCGGAGACGAGCGTTCGCGTCATCTCGCCGAGGGCGGTGGCGCGCAACAGCACGCCGACCTCCGTCACGACGCCGAAGCCGTCGACCCGGACGGGTACGGCCTCCACATAGAGCAGCGGGAGGCGGCGTCGGATCTCCTCGAGTTCGACGTCCGACAGCCAGCCCGGATTGGAATTGCCGGGGAGATCGGGTTCCGGGTTGGGATCTGGGGTGCGAACGCTCATAGCTCCTTCATACCGCATGGAGCCGAACGGCGATCCAGGCGGGCGGCGGTTCGACGCGGCGTCCCCGGTGGACGCCGCGATCATAGGGGCCCCGCCCACCGGACGCGATGCCGGTCGCGGTGTCGGTGGTGTGCTGGATGATGGAACCCATGACCGAGGTGCTCGAGCGCTTCTCCCCCGCCACGCGCGACTGGTTCGAGGGGGCGTTCGTCGCGCCCACGCCGGCTCAGGCGGGTGCCTGGGAGGCGATCTCGCGCGGGGCGAACGCGCTCGTCGTCGCGCCGACCGGTTCGGGCAAGACCCTGTCGGCCTTCCTGTGGTCGATCGACCGCCTGCTGTCCGAGGCGATCGCCGAGCACGGGGCGAAGCGGCGGACGGGCGTGCCGCTCAGCGGGCTCGAGGCCGACGAGGCGGAGGCGGCCGCCGCCCAGCGCGAGCGCTCGCGCGGCACCCGCGTGCTCTACATCTCCCCACTGAAGGCGCTCGGGGTCGACGTCGAGCGCAACCTCCGGACCCCGCTCGTGGGCATCGCCCAGGCGGCACGACGCCTCGGCACCGAACCGCCGACGATCAGCGTCGGCGTCCGCTCCGGCGACACCCCGTCGGCCGACCGCCGGGCCATGGCCAAAGAGCCACCCGACATCCTCATCACCACACCCGAGTCGTTGTTCCTCATGCTGACGAGCGCGGCCCGGGAGACCCTCCGCACGGTCGACACCGTCATCATCGACGAGATCCACGCCGTCGCCTCGACGAAGCGCGGCGCACACCTCGCGGTCTCGCTGGAGCGGCTCGACGCCATGCTCGACAAGCCCGTCCAGCGCATCGGGCTCTCGGCCACCGTGCGCCCGGCCGAGGAGGTCGCACGGTTCCTCGGCGGCCGGGCACCCGTGGAGATCGTCTCGCCGCCGGCGGCCAAGACCTTCGACCTCCGGGTCGTGGTCCCCGTCGACGACATGACCGATCCCGACGCCAGCATGCGGACACCGGGCGAGGCCGACGACGACGGCAGTGGCGGCGGCTTCACGGGGTACACCCCGAACAGTGACGGCGGCGGCGAGGACCGCGTCGGCAGCATCTGGCCGCACGTCGAGGAGGCCATCGTCGACCGCGTGCTCGCCCACCGCTCCACGATCGTCTTCGCCAACTCACGGCGGCTCGCCGAGCGCCTCACCGCCCGACTCAACGAGATCAACGAGGCCCGGCTCAGCGAGAGCGCCCTCGTGACGCCGGGTGCCGGACGCCCACCCGCCCAGCTCATGGCGCAGAGCGGACAGACCCGCGGCTCGGCGAGCGTCGCGGCCGCAGCGGCCCGCCCCACCGCGGAGGAGAGCGACGACGACATCCCGCTGCTCGCCCGAGCCCACCACGGCTCCGTCTCGAAGGAGCAGCGCGCCGGCATCGAGGAGGACCTCAAGTCAGGTCGGCTGCGCTGCGTCGTCGCGACGTCGAGCCTCGAGCTCGGCATCGACATGGGCGAGGTCGACCTCGTCATCCAGGTGGAGTCCCCGCCGAGCGTCGCCAGCGGCCTGCAGCGGGTCGGACGCGCCGGCCACCAGGTGGGCGAGGTCTCGCGTGGCGTCCTGTTCCCGAAGCACCGGGCCGACCTCATCAGCACCACGGTCGCGACCGAGCGGATGGAGGCCGGTCTGATCGAGGCGATCGAGGTCCCCTCGAACCCGCTCGACATCCTCGCGCAGCAGACGGTCGCGGCGGTCGCGCTCGACGAGCTCGGGGTGGAGGACTGGTTCGAGACCGTCAAGCGCAGCGCTCCGTTCGCCTCCCTGCCCCGTTCGGCCTTCGAGGCGACGCTCGACCTCCTGGCCGGGCGCTATCCTTCCGACGCCTTCGCCGAGCTGCGCCCGCGGATCGTCTGGGATCGTGACGCCGGGGTCTTGACGGGTCGACCGGGGGCCCAGCGTCTCGCGGTCACGAGCGGTGGCACCATCCCCGACCGCGGACTCTTCGGCGTGTTCATGGTCGGCGAGTCCGGCGCCGGTGCCCGCGTCGGGGAGCTCG
This sequence comes from Plantibacter sp. Leaf1, assembly GCF_001421315.1. Lineage (NCBI taxonomy): Bacteria > Bacillati > Actinomycetota > Actinomycetes > Micrococcales > Microbacteriaceae > Plantibacter > Plantibacter sp. Leaf1. Next base: position 1,314,959 of record NZ_LMJX01000002.1, read on the forward strand.
ACGAGGAGATGGTCTACGAGTCCCGCGTGGGCGACGTCTTCGCCCTCGGTGCGACGAGCTGGCGCATCCAGGAGATCACCCACGACCGCGTGCTCGTGACTCCGGCGTTCGGCCAGCCGGGGCGGCTGCCGTTCTGGAAGGGCGACGGCATCGGACGCCCGGCCGAGCTGGGTCGCGCCATCGGCGCCTTCGTCCGCGAGCTCGACACCACGGGAACCGGGTCGACCCCGCGCCTGGAGGCGGCCGGACTCGACGAACGGGCCATCAGCAACCTCGTCGCCTACGTCCGTGAACAGCGCGAGGCGACGGGCGTCGTCCCGAACGACACGACCCTCGTCGTCGAGCGCTCGCGTGACGAACTCGGCGACTGGCGGGTCATCCTCCACTCCCCCTACGGGTTGCGCGTGCACGCACCGTGGGCGCTCGCGGTCGGCGCACGCGTGCAGGAGCGGCTCGGCGTCGACGGCTCCGCGGTGGCGAGCGACGACGGCATCATCGTGCGGCTTCCCGACACCGAGAGCGAGCCGCCGGGAGCCGAACTCTTCGTCTTCGAGCCGGAGGAGCTCGACGCCCTCGTGACGCAGGAGGTCGGCGGGTCCGCCCTGTTCGCCTCCCGGTTCCGCGAGTGCGCCGCGCGTGCCCTCCTGCTTCCGAACTACTCGCCGCAGAAGCGCTCGCCCCTCTGGCAGCAACGCCAACGGTCGGCCCAACTCCTCGAGGTCGCGAAGCAGTACCCGACGTTCCCGATCATCCTCGAGACGCTGCGCGAGTGCCTGCAGGACGTCTACGACCTCCCGGCCCTCGACCAGCTCGCGCGCGAGCTGCAGTCACGCGCGATCCGCATCGTCGAGACCACGACCGATCAGCCGTCGCCCTACGCCCGGTCCCTGCTCTTCGGCTACGTCGGCGCGTTCATGTACGAGGGCGACAGCCCGCTCGCCGAGCGGCGTGCGGCGGCACTCGCGGTCGACAGCACGATGCTCGGTGAACTCCTCGGCCGCGTGGAGCTCCGGGAGCTCCTCGACCCCGGCGTCATCGAGCAGACCGCGCTCGAACTGCAACGTCTCGACCCCGAGCGACGACTCAAGGGGGTCGAGGGGGTCGCGGATGCGCTGCGGATGCTCGGTCCGCTCACCGTGGATGAGATCGCCGCCCGCACGACCTTCGACGGGGTCGCCGTGTCCGCCGACGGCGAGGCGAGCCGCGGTGACGACCCGGACGCCTGGGTCCCCGACCCGGTGCGCTCCGCCGCAGCCGTCGCCGAGCTCGAACGCACGAAGCGCGTCATCCGTGTCCCGATCGCCGGGGAGGAACGCTTCGCCGCCATCGAGGACGCGGGCCGTCTCCGCGACGCCCTCGGGACGCCCTTGCCGATCGGCGTTCCGGTGGCGTTCACCGAGCCGGTCACGGATCCACTCGGCGACCTCCTCGCCCGGTACGCCCGCACCCACGGCCCGTTCACGACCGGGCAGGCCGCCAGGCGGTTCGGGCTCGGCACGGCCGTGGTCCAGCACACCCTCGCGCGCCTCGCCGACGCCGGACGCGTGGTCAAGGGCGAGTTCCTCCCCGCCGGCCGGCAGCAGTCGGGCGACGACGCCGACCGCGGCCCGACCGACGCCACCGAGTGGTGCGACGCCGGCGTCCTCCGCAAGCTGCGCATCCGCTCGCTCGCCGCGCTCCGCCACGAGGTCGAGCCCGTCGAGCAGCAGGCCTTCGCCCGGTTCCTGCCCGTGTGGCAGCACCTCGGCGGGACGCTCCGCGGGGTCGACGGCGTCGCGACGGTCATCGACCAGCTCGCCGGGGCACCCGTCCCGGCCTCGGCCTGGGAGTCGCTCATCCTGCCCTCACGGGTCGCCGACTACAGCCCGGCCATGCTCGACGAACTCACCGCGACGGGCGAGGTCGTCTGGTCGGGCAGCGGCTCCATCCCCGGCAACGACGGCTGGGTCGCCCTCCACCTCGCCGACACGGCGCCGCTCACGCTGCCGCTGACCCCCACCCCGCACACGCCCGACGCCCTGCAGACGGAGTTGCTCGCGACCCTCGGCGGGGGTGGCGCGTACTTCTTCCGGCAGCTCGCGGAATCGGTCGGGTCGACGGACGACAAGCTCCTCGTCGACGCCCTCTGGGAGCTCGTGTGGGCAGGGCTGGTGACCAACGACACCTTCTCCCCGCTGCGCACCCTCGTCGGGTCCGGAGGCGGCACCTCGGCCCACCGGGTGCAGCGGCAGACCCCGCGCGCGAAGCTGTACCGCGGGCGCAACCTGCAGCGCCCATCGATGTCCACGCGCGCGAGCCAGACCCTCGGCGGCCGATGGTCGATCCTGCCGCTCGCCGAGCAGGACGCCACCATCCGTGCCGTCGCGACCGGCGAGACCCTACTGGAGCGCTACGGCGTCGTCACCCGGGGTTCGGTGGTGGCCGAAGGCGTCGTCGGCGGCTTCGCCCTCGCCTACCGGGTGCTGAAGCAGTTCGAGGAGAACGGCCGCTGCCGACGCGGGTACTTCGTGGAGCGACTCGGGGGCGCACAGTTCGCCTCCTCGGGCACGGTCGACCGGCTGCGGAGTTTCATCCGTACCGACGACGACCCACCGCTCGCCGCCGTGACGCTCGCCGCGACCGACCCTGCGAACCCCTATGGTGCCGCACTCGCTTGGCCCAGCCAGGAGGTCACCGGGGTGAAGCACCGGCCGGGGCGGAAGGCCGGCGCGCTCATCGTCCTCGTCGACGGTGCGCCCGTCTACTACCTCGAGCGGGGTGGCAAGACCGCACTGGTGTTCACGGAGGACGAGGACCAGCTCCGCTCGGGTGCACGCTCCCTAGCATCGACGGTGACGGCGGGCCGCATCGAGAAGCTCGGGATCGAACAGGTGAACGGCACCTTCGTCCTCGGCACCCCGACGGGCCACGCCCTGCGGGAGGCCGGGTTCGTCGAGACACCGCGCGGATTGCGGCTCCGGCGTGGTTGAGCCGGGACGGCTGGGTGGTGCCACGGGTTGCGCCGGACGCGGTGCCGGTGGCACCGTAGCCGGAACGGACGGAGCGGTTCATGCCAGAGGGTGACACGGTCTTCCAGGCCGCGCACCGGTTGCGACAGGCGCTGGCCGGCGAGGTCGTCTCCGGCTTCGACCTGCGTGTGCCCGCCTTCGCCACCGTCGATCTCCGCGGCGAGGTCGTCCACGACGTCATCCCGCGCGGCAAGCACCTCCTGCACCACATCGGCGACCACACCCTCCACACCCACCTGAAGATGGAGGGGCTGTGGCACGTCTACCAGCCGGGTGAGCACTGGCGGCGGCCGGCGTGGAAGGCCCGTGCGATCGTGTCGACCGAGCACTGGGTGACCGTCGGGTTCGAACTCGGCCTCGTCGAGGTCTTCCCGTCACGCGAGGACGAGGAGCGGTTCGGCTGGCTGGGCCCCGACCTCCTCGGTCCCGATTGGGACGAAGCTCGCGCCATCCGGAACCTCGAGGCCGACGGCCGCGAGATCCACGTCGCGCTCCTCGATCAGCGCAACCTGGCCGGGCTCGGCAACGAGTACGTCAACGAGCTGTGCTTCATCCGCGGGGTGTTGCCCACGAGGCCGAGCGCCGAGGTCGACCTCCCGGGCGCGGTCCGGCTCGGCTACCGCCTCATCAACGCGAACCGCGACCGCCGCAACCGGGTCACGACGGGCGACACGAGGCCGGGCCGGAAGACGTGGGTGTACGGACGCGACGGCCAGCGCTGTCTGCGCTGCGGGACCCGGATCCAGCGCGGCAAGCTCGGTGCCGACCCGAACGCGCTCCGCGACACCTACTGGTGTCCCCACTGCCAGACCTGACCCGGTCACCCGGTCACCTGCTTAGTCGCCCCGGTGCTTCCGGCCGCCGACCCAGCCGAGCGGGATCGACAGCAGCAGCAGGAACAGCGCCTGCGTGCCGAGCCCCGGTACCGTCGCCGCGAGGATGAACGCGAGCAGCATGAGCCCGGTCGGTGCCCAGACGAGCGCCCAGGGGCGGGGCGGCATCGCAGCGGCCTCCTCACTGAGCAGCCCGTCCCGCTGGATCACCAGCTGCTGCAGTCGCACCGCGACCATCGACACGAGCATCGTCGCGATGTACAGCATGGGGGCGCCGCGGTCGTCCCCCGATGAGTCGAAGAGGAGCACTGTCGGCAGCGGCAGGAAGACGATGCCGGCGAGCCAGACGAAGTTGAGCGACACGAGCCGCTTCGAGTAGCCGACGGTGCGCTCGAAGATCCGGTGGTGGTCGCGCCAGAAGTTCGCGATGATCACGAAGCTCAGGGCGGCCGCGGCCAGCCCCGTCCAGTTCTCGGCGAGGAACGCGGCCACGGGGCCACCGCCGTACTCCTGCGCCAGATCGACGAGCGGGAGGATGATGAGCGTGATGGCGATCGCGACGACGGCGTCACTGAAGTTGACGACGCGATCGAGGCCGCGTTCCGTGGTCGGACCGTGGCGACGGTCCCTCGGTGCGCGGTCTCCGTCGTCGGCCATGGTCAGCTCACGTCCGCGTCGTCCGTCGCGGTCCCCTGCACCATCTCGACCCACCGGGCGAGGAAGGCCGCGCCGGCGTCGTCGTGGATGAGCGTCGGGTGGGTCAGGATCGGGTACGGCTTCTCGGGGACGCCGTCGGCCGGCCGCACGTCGACATGTTCGACCGTGTAGCCGTGCTCGAAGAGCCAGTCGGCCATCGCGTAGTCGCTGCGGGAGTCCCCGACCGTCCGCCAGGCGAGCGGGAGCGCGCCGCCGTCGGCCTCGAGGAGTTCGAGCGCGCGCTGAGCCCCGAGGTCCTTGCCGAGGCGCACCGACTCGATGTCGGTGGAGATGATGGTCGGGTCGATCCGGTACTGGACGAGGCCGGCGTCGTCGGGGTAGCGCCCGGGGGCGTGGTCGACCCCGAACCCGCGACGGGCGAGCTCGGCCCGGGCGTCGTCGTCGAAGTGCTTGCGCACGACCGCGTAGTCCGCCGCCGGCACCTCCACGTGCTGTTCGACGGAGACCATCGCGCGCTTCGTGTGGTCGAAGAAGACCGTCTCCGCGTACCGTTCGTCGACGAGGCGCTCGATGGCGGCCCCGTACCCTTCGGGCATCGCCACCTCCTCGTCGAGCCGCAGCTCGTCGACGCCTGCCGCGGAGAACCCGAACCAGACGGCGCCCTTCTCGCAGATGCCGTAGAGCCGCACGTCGCCGTCGAGCCCGGCGGCGAGCAGCGGCGGGACGACGACCGCCCGGAGGAACGCGTCGCTGCGGCCGGTGTTGAAGGCGATCGGAATGCCGGCGTTCGCGAGGGTCGCGAGGTCCTGAGCGATGCTCGGGAGGTTGATCGTCCGGGTGATGGGACTGGCGATGGGGCCGTCGACGTCGAGGAGGAGACCGAGGATGGGGCGGGGCGCGTTCACGGGTCTCAGCCTAACGAGCACCTGGCGTGAGTAGACTCACTCCACCATCACCGGTGTTCGAAGGAGATCACTCGTGTTCATCAGCCCGCATCCCGACGTCGAGATCCCCGATCTGAGCGTCTACGACACCCTGTTCGGCGGCATCGCCTCGAGCGACCTCGATCGCATCGCCCTCCGGGACGGTACGACCGGCGCCGAGACGAGTTACCGGCAGCTCATCTCGCAGATCAACGCGCTGGCCGGCGCCCTCGCGGCGGCCGGGATCGGCATCGGGGACGTCGTCGCCCTACACGCCCCGAACGTCCCCGCGTTCGCGACCGTGTTCCACGGGATCCTCCGTGCCGGAGCGACGGCGACGACGGTGAACGGCCTGTACAACGCGGAGGAGATCGAGGCGCAGCTCCGCGACGCCGGCGCGACGATGGTGTTCACCGTCTCCGCCCTCCTGCCCCAGGCGTGGGCTGCGGCGAGCGCCTGCGACATCCCCTCCGACCGCGTCGTCGTCCTCGACGGCGCAGAGGGTCACGCCTCGCTCACCGATCTCCTCGTCCGACGCCTCCCCGCACCGGACGTCTCGTTCGACCCGGCGACGCACGTGGCGGTGCTGCCCTACTCGTCCGGCACGACCGGGCGACCGAAGGGGGTGATGCTGTCGCACCGGAACCTCGTGGCCAACGTGCAGCAGTCGATCCCGCAGCTGGGCATGCGGCCCGACGACCGGATCCTCGCGGTCCTCCCGTTCTTCCACATCTACGGCATGACGGTGCTGTTGAACCTCGCGCTCGCGTGCCGGGCCTCACTCGTCACCATGCCGCGGTTCGACCTCGCGGAGTTCCTCCGGATCATCCAGGACTTCCGGTGCAGCTACGTGTTCATCGCGCCGCCGATCGCGGTCGCGCTCGCGAAGCACCCGCTCGTCGACGAGTTCGACCTGTCGAGCGTCCACACGATCTTCTCCGGTGCGGCGCCGTTGGACGCGACGCTCGGACGGGCAGTCGAGGAGCGCCTCGACTGTCGGCTGCGGCAGGGGTACGGCATGACCGAGCTCAGCCCGGTGAGTCATGCGATCGCGTTCCAGGCGGAGGGCGCCTCCCTCGACAGCGTCGGGACGAGCCTGCCGAACATGCGGTGCCGGATCGTCGACCCGGAGACCGGCGTGGAGGTCGAGTACCCCGCAGCCGGGTCGGACGAGGAGAGCGCACCCGGTGAGCTGCTGTGCGCGGGGCCGAACGTCATGCTCGGGTACCTCGGCAACGAGGAGGCCACACGCGCGACGCTCGAGGACGACGGCTTCCTCCACACCGGCGACATCGCGACCGTCCGCGGCGACGGCACCGTGCGGATCATCGAGCGGTTGAAGGAGCTCATCAAGTACCACGGCTACCAGGTGGCGCCGGCGGAGCTCGAGGCGCTGCTGCTCGGCCATCCGGCGATCGCCGACGCCGCCGTCATCGGGGTCTCCGACGAGGACGGCCAGGAGGTGCCGAAGGCGTTCATCGTCCTCCAGGCGGAGCAGGACGTGACCGCGGAGGCACTCATGGCGTGGGTCGCGGAGCGCGTCGCCCCGCACAAGAAGATCCGACGGGTCGAGGTCGTCGAGGTCATCCCGAAGTCCACCTCGGGCAAGATCCTCCGCAAGGACCTCCGGGCGGCGGAGGCACTTCGACAGGCTCAGTGACCGACGGCGGCGACCATCCGGTCGAAGGCGGCGTCGAGTTCCGGGTCGGCCGGCTGCCACTGCGGGTTCGCGTCGTGGAACGCGACCATCTCGGCCGCGCCGTCCCAGAACGGGATCGACGGACGGAACTCGGGCACGAGGCTCCGGATCCGGGTGTTGTCGAAGATCATCGGGAACGCCTTGTCGCCGAGGAGAGTCGGGCCGAGTGCCGGGTGGATCTCGTCGATGAGGTCGGACGGGACGTGCACGATCTGCGCCTCCACCCCGGCCGCGTCGGCGATCCACCGGGTGATGTCGTTCCAGCTCGGCGCGTGGTCGCCGGTGATGTGGAAGGCCTCACCGAGCACGTCGCGGCGGCCGAGGAGCCCGACGAACCCGACGGCGAAGTCCTCCGTGTGCGTGATGGTCCAGAGGGTCGTCCCGTCGCCGTGCACGACGACGGGCTTGCCGGCGCGCATGCGGTCGAGGTCCGTGCGGCGGCCCATCGTGGGGATGAGCGTGCGGTCGTAGGTGTGTGAGGGGCGCACGATCGTGGCCGGGAACCCCTGCTCGCGGTAGGCGTGGACGAGGACGTCCTCGCAGGAGATCTTGTCGCGCGCGTACTGGGAGAACGGGTTGCGGAGCGGGGTCGACTCGACCACAGGGAGGCGCTGTGGCGGCTTCTGGTACGCCGAGGCGGAGCTGATGAACACGTACTGACCGATGCGTCCGGCGAACCGGTCGATGTCGGCCTGCACGTGCTCCGGCGTGAAGGCCGTGAACTGCGCGACGACGTCGAACTCGCGGGTGCCGAGGACCTCGGTGACGGCGTCCGTGTCGCGGATGTCCGCGCGGAGGAGTTCGACCTCCTCGGGGAGCGGGCGGACGTGGGACAGACCGCGGTTCAGGACCGTCACGTGGTGGCCGAGCGACACGGCCCTGGCGACGGACGCCGAGGAGATGATGCCGCTGCCGCCGATGAAGAGGATGCGCTTCGTCGTCATGGCGTCCATCCTCGCGTATGAGGGCCGGTCAGCGCTCACGCTTGACGAACGCCATGGTGGCGACGACGAGGGCGAGCAGGACGCCCGAGACGAGCCCCCACACGACCGGCGCTTCAGGCCCGAGGATCACGAGCATGAGCACGGCGGCGAGTGCGAGGACCCCGGCGACGGCGAGGCCCACAGTCCACTCGTTCCATCGCATCCCACCAGCCTAGGCTGCCGGTCGACGGGACGCCGAGCTATGGAGTGGACGTCTGCCGACGAGTCCGGTCAGTGGTGCTCGGCGAGCATCGCCTCGGTCCGGTCCCACAGGCGTCGCGCGAGGTCGACGTCGGAGGCGAGCTTGTTGGCCCGCGCTGGCTTGCGCTTCACGAAGTAGCCGCCGGACGTCCAGTCGATGCCCGGCTGGCTCTCGGCCAACCAGAACAGGGTGTCGGCGCCCTCCTCGGGGGTGTTCAGGAGGTGGCGGCCGAGCGGCGTCGCGTACAGGAGTCGCATCGCGCCGTCCGGCGAGCTGGAGAAGTTCGTGGAGATGACGCCCGGGTGGAACGCGGCCGCGGACAGCCCTCGCGGGCCGTAGCGGCGGTCGAGCTCCTTGGTGAAGAGGATCTGCGCGAGCTTCGCGTTGCCGTACGCGCGCGTCGGCGAGTACGACCGCTCGGCGTCGAGGTCGTCGAGGTCCAGCTTCCCGAAGAGGCGGTTGGCGACGCTCGAGGTGTTGATGACGGTCGCGTCCGACTCGATGAGGCGGTCGAGTAGCAGGTGGGTCAGGAGGGCCGGAGCCAGGTAGTTGATCTGGAACGTCTGCTCGTGCCCGTCCGTCGTGACCCGACGGTCGGCACCGAAGATGCCGCCGGCGTTGTTGGCGAGGACGTCGATGCGCGGATAGCGCTCGAGGAGCTGTTCGGCGAGCAGGCAGACCTGGGCCAGCTCGGCGAAGTCGCAGACGAACGACGCCGCCCCGACCCGTTCGGCGACGGCGGCGGTCTTCTCCGGCGACCGACCGACCACGACGACGTGCTCGCCCGCCTCGGTCAGGGCCTTCGCTGCTGCAGCACCGATCCCGTCGCTCGCCCCGGTGAGGACGATCACCCGGTCGCTCACGCGGAGGACTTCCGGGGCCGAGGCTCGTTCACGGGCGCCGGTCTCGTCGGCATCGCCTCGGGGACCTCACGACCGATGGCCAGGTCGCCCGTCTTGTTCGCCTCCTGCATCATCGACTCGAGCCAGCTGCGGTTGAGTTCCGGACGCTGCTCCTGGTCGAACTCGAACTGCAGCGAGATCGACGGGTGCACCCAGATCGTCACGCGTCCTCCACCGGTCTCGAGCGAACGGGGCCAGGAGATCGTGAACGACTCGTTGCGACGCAGTTTCATCACGGCGATCGACTTGACGTGCGCGAGCATCCGGTCGTCGAGTTCGAGCTCCCGCGACGAGCTCCCGTAGATCAGCTTTCCCAACAGATGTCTCCCTCTGAGCCGGTCATCCGCGCGCCCACGAATCCGGGCCGCACGACGCCCGAGCACGACGGGCGTTGTCCCCATCGTAAGCGAACGGGTGATCGCCGTCGTGCCGTTTGACGGACTGGCGACAGCCCAGTTCAGGGGGCCGGAGTGTTGCCCCCCGAGGCCTCGCGAGTACCTCGACTTCCCTTGAAAATCAAGGAATTTCGGTCCTGTTTCGTGGACCTGGCAAAGCTCTGGGCGTCGGCGTCCACGACCAAACCACGGTTCGCGACGAGCCCGAACGGCGTGCATGACCGTGAAGCCCGAATCTTCCGTCGTGCACCCGAGCAAGTCGTCCCTCCCCGAACGATCCGTCGCTCCCGGGACGCGTTCCCGTCGTGCACGCCAGCCGTTGCGTCTCCCCAAGCTCGTCTCCCAGCTGGTCACCTTCGGCCTCGTCGGCGGCACCGCGTTCGTCGTGGACGTCGGTGTGTACAACCTGCTCCGGTTCACCGTGCTCGACGACAAGCCGATCGGCGCGAAGGTGATCTCCGTCGCCGTCGCCACGATCGTCGCGTGGCTCGGCAACCGGGCGTTGACGTTCCGGACCGAGCACCGCCGCGGGGTGTGGAAGGAGGGGGCGTTGTTCGCCCTCATGAACGTCCTCGGCCTCGGGATCGCCGCGGGATGCCTGTTCGTCTCGCACTACATCCTCGGCTACACCACCGCCCTCGCCGACAACATCGCCGGGAACGGCGTCGGGCTCGTCCTCGGGATGGTGTTCCGGTTCCTCGCCTACCGCTACGTCGTCTTCCGGCCCGCCCGGTCGGCGAGCAGCCGCAGGCACCACGCCGCGACCCCGACGACGCCCGAGCACCCGACCGCCGCGGAGACACCCGCCCCGGCCGTCCGAGCCACGACCGCTCGCCGATCCGCACCGACCCATGCTCTGCCGACCTCTGGAGGCCTGTCCTGATGGCACCCGTCCTCGCACCGCTCCTCGGAGCGCTCACCCACGCGTCCGCCCGCCCGTTCGCCAGTGCGGACGAACCCGCTCCCCTGCTCACCCCGCAGCCCACGGCACCCGCGGAACCACTGCCGAACCGCGGCACCCTCGTGGACCCGACGGCGGTCGCCGATCCCGGCTCCTGGAGCGTCGGCGAATGGCTCGGCTACGGCACCCTGCTGTTGTTCGCCGCCGCGCTGACGATCATCGCCGTCACCACGCTCTACTGGATGCTCCACGCCTGGCGGTCGACCGGCCACTTGAAGAACACGGGCTTCGCAGCGGTCCCGCTGCCCGCGAAGCACTCGTTCACCCTGCTCGTCCCCGGTCGGCATGAGGAGGAGGTCATGGGCCAGACGCTCGACCGCCTCGCCGAACAGGACCACCCCGACTTCGAGATCATCGCGATCGTCGGCCATGACGACCCGGGGACCGAGCGCGTCGTCCGCGAGGCCGCCGCCAGGCACCCCGAACTCATCAAGGTCGTCGTCGACGACAGCGTGCCGAAGAACAAGCCGAAGGCCCTCAACCGGGCCCTGCAGATCGCCCGTGGCGACGTCGTGGGCGTGTTCGACGCCGAGGACGAGGTGCATCCGCGCCTCCTCACGCTCGTCGACTCCCGCTTCACCGAGAGCGGTGCCGACGTCGTGCAGGGCGGCGTGCAGCTCATGAACTTCCAGTCCAGCTGGTGGTCGCTCCGGAACGTGCTCGAGTACTACTTCTGGTTCCGGTCCCGGCTGCACTTCCACGCGAACTCCCGCTTCATCCCGCTCGGCGGGAACACCGTGTTCGTGAAGAAGACGTGGCTCGATTGGTCGGAGGGGTGGGACGACGGCTGCCTCGCCGAGGACTGCGAGCTCGGCGTCCGGCTCTCGAGCGCCGGCGCGACGGTGGTCGTCGCCTACAGCCCGGAGGTCGTCACCCGTGAGGAGACCCCCGGCACTCTGAAGTCCCTGTACAAGCAGCGCACGCGCTGGAACCAGGGCTTCCTGCAGGTGCTGAAGAAGGGCGAGTGGCGGAAGCTGCCGACGTTCCGTCAGCGCATGTTCGCCCGGTACCTGCTGTCGATGCCGTTCCTCCAGGCGGCGACCGGACTCCTCATCCCCGTCTCGGTCCTGCTCGTGCTCTTCGCGAAGGTGCCCGCCCCGATCGCCCTGCTGACGTTCATCCCGCTCGCGCCGACGATCGTCACCCTCGCGGTGGAGGCCTCGGGGCTCGGCGAGTTCGGTCGCCTCTACGGCCAGAAGGTCCGCCTCCGCGACTACGCCCGGCTGATCCTCGGCACCTTCCCGTACCAGATCTTCCTCGGCGCAGCAGCCGTCCGCTCCGTCTTCCGCGAGTGGAAGGGCGACCACTCCTGGGAGAAGACGGAGCACACCGGCGCCCACCGCAGCGACGAGGTCGCCGAGGCGACCGAGACCGCACCCGTCGCCGTCGACCTGCCCGACCGCGCACCCGAGCTCGTCCTCCAGAACGGAGCAACCCGATGACCGGCATCCTCGAACGACCGGCCGCCCCGGGCCGTCCGCAACTCCACCTGGAGAGCGACCGCCTCGGCTGGCTCGCCTCCGGGCCACCGACCCAGCGAGGCCCCGGCGTCGTGCGCCGCTGGCTCTCACGCCACGGTCGCACCCTGGCCTTCCTCCTCCCCGTGCTCGCCATCGTCGCCGTCGTGCAGGCGATGAACATGGGCGGATCCCCGCAGCGCATCGACGACGAGGGCACCTACACGGCCCAGGCGTGGAGCGTGCTGAAGCTCGGTGAGCTCGCGCACTACACCTACTGGTACGACCACCCGCCGCTCGGCTGGTTGCAGATCGCGGCGTACACCGGGCTGACCGGTGCGTTCGACCGCTACGACATCGCCGTGATCGCGGCGCGTGAAGCCATGCTGGTCGCGACGCTGATCGCCGTCGTGCTCGTCTGGGTCCTCGCCCGACGCCTGCACCTCAGCCGGGCCATGGCCGCCGTCGCCGCGCTGGTGTTCGCGATCTCGCCGCTCGCCGTGCAGTTCCACCGCACCGTCTACCTCGACAACGTCGCGGTGCCGTGGCTCCTCGGCGCTTTCGTCCTCGCCACCAGCCGCAAGCACCAGCTCGTCGGCTTCGCCGGGTCCGCCGCCGCGTTCGGCATCGCCGTGCTGAGCAAGGAGACCTTCCTGCTCGCCCTGCCCTTCCTCGCCTGGACCATGTGGCGCGCGGCCCGCAAGGAGACCCGGCGGTACACGTTGCCGGTCGCCGCGACCATCGTCGTCGTCATCGGTTTCACCTACGTGCTCTTCGCCGCCATCAAGGGCGAACTCTTCCCGGGCCCCGACCGGGTGAGCCTCCTCGGCGGGGTCTTCTTCCAGCTCGGATCGCGCGTCGCGAGCGGCTCGCTGTTCGACCCCGCGAGCCTGTCGGCCAAGACGCTCAGCATGTGGTGGCAGTTGGACGCGGCGCTCCTCGTCGCCGGAGCGGTCGCCGCCGTCGCCGGACTGTTCGTCAAACGGCTGCGGGTCATCGCGGCCATGACCGTCTTCCTCGGGCTGTTCATGCTGCGTCCGGGCGGATACCTGCCCGTGCCGTACGTCATCATGCTGCTGCCGTTCATGACCATTCTCATCATGGGGGTGACCGGGGTGGCCGTCCGTCGACTCCGTCGGCGCTCCGCGGCCGAGGCCGGTGCACCGCGCCGTCGCCGCATCGGAGGACGCGCTGCGGGCGCAATCTGGATCGCCGCCGTGCTCGCGGCAGCCGTCGTCGCCGTCCCGAACACCGCGACCCAGCTCCGCGGCTTCCTCCTCGCCGACCTCGACAAGCCCGTCCGGCAGGCCCAGCAGTGGGTGCAGACGAACGTGCCCCAGGAGTCCCGGGTGATCGTCGACGACGCCATGTGGGTCGACCTCGTCGAGAGCGGCTTCGACCGCGACAACGTCATCTGGTACTACAAGATGGACACCGACTCCGCCGTACAGGCCAAGTCGCCGAACGGCTGGCGCGACGCCGACTACATCGTCACCACCGACTCGATGCGGACGTTCCCGACGACGTTCCCCGAGGTGAAGGGTGCGATCGACAATTCCGAACTCGTCGCGACGTTCGGCTCCGGAACGCAGGCCGTCGAAGTCCGTCGCATCGACGCCGACGGGCTCGACGCTGCAGCGGAGCGGGGTGCCGGACGCACGGCGGCTCGGGCGGCGCTCGGTGCGCAGCTCCTGCAGAACCCGTCGCTCAGCGTCTCGGCGGAGGCCAGGCAGACCCTCGGCGACGGTCAGCTCGACTCGCGTGCCCTGCTCGCCCTCGGACAGGTGCTCGCCACCACCCCGGTCCGGCTCGAGAGCACCCCGGTGCTCGACGGCGAGACCGGAGACGTGCGCCGGACCATGGTGCTCCGCACCGGTGACGAGGCGGGCGACAGCCGCCTGGCCGACTCGATCCGGTCGATCCAGGGCGAGTACGCCGCCGACCGGGTCGAGCAGACGGCGGAGGGCGTCCGCGTCACCTACTCCGTCGTCGAACCCGACCTCGTCCGCTGACCACCCACCCGAGTTCCGGCTCCGGCCGGACACCCGAACCGACCGAACCCCAGAACCACCCGAAGAACAGGAGTTCCACCATGCGAACCACCACCACGAGGCGAATCGCCCTCAGCGGCCTCGCCGCCGTCGCGACGGCAGCACTCATCGGCTTCGGCACCACCGCCGCGAACGCCGCCACGACCGACGCGTCCGGCGGCGGCTGGATCCGCGTCGGCCACCTCTCCGCCGACACGAAGTCCGTCGACGTGAAGCTCTCGGCCCTCTCCGGCGGTGCGGCCGTCTTCGAACTCGACGACGTCGCCTACGGACAGGTCTCGCCGTACACCGACCTCGCCGCCGGCACCTACGTGGTGTCGATGGTCCCCGCCGGCTCCCCCGACAGCACGAAGCCGGTCATCAGCACCAACGTGACCATCACGGCCGGGGAGGCGGCGACCGTCGCCGCCTACGGTCCCAACAAGGACCTGCAGACGAAGGTGTTCGAGGACGACCTCACCGGTCCGACCGAGGGCGCGGCGCGCATCCGGCTCATCCAGGCGTCGACCGACGTGAAGAGCGTCGACGTCAGCACCTCGACCGGCATGCCCATCGCGAAGGGCGCCACCACTGGAACGGCGACCGACTACGCCAGCGTCCCCGCCGGCCCGTGGGACCTCAAGCTGACCGGCGGCAAGCAGGCCGCAGAAGCCTCGGTGAACCTCGCACCCGGCACCGTGAGCACGCTCTTCGTGCTCGACAACGCTGCCGGCGGCGTCACCCTGATGCCCGTGCTCGACAGCTCCGCCGCCGGGAACGCGCCCGAAGGGCCGGTCGAGACCGGTGGCGGCGGGCTCGCGAAGGACTCGTCGGCGCTGCAGAGCGTGTTCGACGACCTCGACGCGAAGCTCGTGCGGCTCGTGCAGGAGATCGGGACGGCGGCGAGCTGAGCATGAGCGCCAAGAAGACGATCGGCATCGCGGTGACGGCGGTCGCCGCGGTCGCCGCCACCGCCGTGATCGCCTCGCTGGCCACCGGCTTCCCGGCGGACCTCCCAGGGCCACCGGCGGCGTCACCCGGCACCGTCGAGGCCGGCAGCGGTCCGCAGCCGACCGCGACGGACCGCTCCGCCACCCAGGCCGCCGAGGCGTTCCTCTCGGACTGGGTGGACGACGGCCGGGTCGTGCGCCGCGACCAGGGTGACGACACCGTGAGCGAGGGCCAGGCCTACGGCCTGCTCATCGCCGCGGGTGTCGGCGACGAGCAGGCGTTCACCGGGATCTGGGACTGGACCGAGACGAACCTGCAGCGACCGGACGGGCTGCTGGCCTGGCGCTGGAGCGACGGCAAGGTCGTCGACGAGGAACCAGCCAGTGACGGCGACCTCGATGCCGCCCGAGCCCTCGTCATCGCCGGGAAGCGCTTCGACGAGCCGCGGTTCACCGACGCGGGCGTCAAGCTCGCCGGGGTGATCGCGGACCGCATGACCGTCGAGACCGCCGCGGGTCGCATCCTGCTGCCCGGCACCTGGGCCGCAGCGACCGAACCCTACGCGTACAACCCGTCGTACGCCTCCCCCGTCGCCTTCTCGGTGTTGGGCGCGGCGACGGGCGATCCCCGATGGGCCGAGCTGCAGGCCGGTTCCGCTGCGGTCACGTCCGCCCTGCTCGACGAGAGCCCGCTCCCACCGGACTGGGCGCAGGTGCACGCCGACGGCTCGGTCGACGCGATGCCCGGTGCCGCCGGGACGGGACAGAGCGTCCGCTACGGCTACGACGCGGCCCGGCTCCCCATCCGCTACGCCGAGTCGTGCGTCCCCGCCGATCAGGCGACGGCCGCTCGACTCGTCTCGACGCTCGCACGCTCGAAGGAGCTGCGGGCGGAGACCGACCTCGGTGGTTCGCCGCTCACCTCCGACCAGCACCCGCTCGCCCTGGAGGCCAGAGCCGCCGCGCGCGCCGCGGTGGGCAACCTGCCGGAGGCGGCGGACGACCTGCGAGCGGCCGACGAGCTCGCGCAGGAGGTGCCGAGCTACTTCGGTGCCGCCTGGGCCGCCCTCGCGCCCATGATGCTCACGACCGACGACCTCGACGGCTGCCCGCCACTCACGAACGGAGCCAGCTCATGACCCGGGCACCACGCGCGAGGATCAGCGCCCTCGCCGTCGCCGGAGCGCTCGTCACGGCGCTCGCCCTCTCGGCGTGCGGCGCCACGCACTCCGGGCAGACGCCGTCGTCGCCGAACGCCGCCGACGGGCCGCTCACCTCCTCGGAGGCGACCGACCGCGGGGCCGCCGGGGCCAAACAGGACCCGGCGACCCAGGCGCCGACCGCCGACATCAGCGCCCTGAGCGTCAGCCGCGTGCAGATCCCGGCGATCGGCGTCGACGCGGCGGTCGAACCGCTCGACCGCGATGCGTCCGGTGTGCTCCTGCCACCCGTCGAGTGGGAGGACGCCGGGTGGTACCGCGCCGGCGTCCTACCCGGCCAGGTGGGGCCGGCGGTGATCGCCGGGCATCTCGACACGACCCTCCGCGAGGCGGTCTTCGTCCACCTCAAGCAGCTCGTCGCGGGCGACCAGGTGACGGTGACGATGTCCGACGGCTCGACCGCCACCTACGCCGTCGACCGCGCCATCGACGTCGAGAAGAAGACCTTCCCGACCGAGGAGGTCTACGGACCGACGCCTGATGCGCAACTCCGGCTCATCACCTGCAACGGACCCTTCGACGACGCGGCGAACACCTACGCCAACAACTACGTCGTCTTCGCCTCGCTCGTGGGCAAGACCCCGTAGGCCCTCACCGGTCCCGATCCCTCCTCCGGTCCCCGATCCCCTCCCCGTTCCCCGAGCCTGTCGAGGGGCCGCTCCGCTCCGAACCACTCCAACCGACCCGAAAGGAACCGACGTGAACCGCTCCCTCGTCGTCATCCCCACCTACAACGAACTCGACAACCTGCAGCCGATCGTCGACCGGACGCTGGCCGTCCCGGGGGTCGACATCCTCGTCGTCGACGACTCGTCGCCGGACGGCACCGGCTTCCTCGCCGACCAGCTCGCCGCGCAGCACCAGCAGGTGCACGTGTTCCACCGGGCAGTGAAGGACGGGTTGGGCGGCGCGTACCTCGCCGGGTTCGCCTGGGCGCTCGCCCGCGGGTACGAGGTCATCGTCGAGATGGACGCGGACGGCTCCCACCACCCCGAGGACCTCCCGCGCCTGATTGCGCTGCTCGACGAGCACGACCTCGCCCTCGGCTCGCGCTGGGTGCCCGGCGGCGTCGTCGAGAACTGGCCCGCCCACCGGCTCGCGCTGAGCCGTGGCGGCAACCTCTACACCCGCCTGGCCCTCGGGATCGGTGTCGCCGATGCGACGGGCGGGTTCCGCGCGTTCCGGAGCGAGGCACTGCGGCGCATCGACCTCGCCGACGTGGCGTCCCAGGGCTACTGCTTCCAGGTCGAGCTCCTCTGGCGGGCGTTGCAGCGCGGTCTCCGGGTCGTGGAGACGCCCATCGTCTTCACCGAGCGGGTGTCCGGTGAGTCGAAGATGAGCGGCGGCATCGTCTCGGAGTCGCTGAAGAAGGTCACGATGTGGGGCGCACGTCGCCGCCTGCAGGAGCTCCGCGCGCTGCTGCACGGTCACCCGCTGCCCTCCGTGCGCGTCCTGTCCACCCGCTGAGCGCCGCCGGTACCTGCACATGTTCCCAGGTCCACCCGGTTCCCCCGTCGTCGCCTGCGTCGTAGCGTGAGGGCATGACCAATCCCACGCGCACCCCGCAGCATCCCATCGGTTCCGGCTTCGGCCACTCGAGCACCGCGGCGGAGGTGCTCGAGGGCATCGATCTCTCGGGCAAGCTCGCCATCGTCACGGGTGGCTACTCCGGCATCGGTCGCGAGGCCGTCCGCGCCCTGGTCGACGCCGGTGCCCACGTGATCGTCCCCGCACGACGTCCGGACACCGCCCGTGAGGAACTCGCCGGTATCGAGGGGGTCGAGGTCGACGAACTCGACCTCGCCGACCTCGCGAGCGTCGAGGCCTTCGCGGAGCGCTTCCTCGCGAGCGGTCGTGGCATCGACCTGATCATCACCAACGCCGGCGTCATGGCCGCTCCCGAGACGCGCGTCGGCCCCGGCTGGGAACTCCAGTTCGCGACGAACCACCTCGGCCACTTCGCCCTCGCCAACCGCCTCTGGCCCGCCATCGTGAAGGGCGGCTCCTCGCGGGTCGTCGCGCTGTCCTCGAGCGGCCACAAGCGCTCGGGCATCCGCTGGGACGACGTCCAGTTCGAGCACGGTTACGACAAGTGGGAGGCGTACGGACAGGCGAAGACCGCCAATGCGCTCTTCGCGCTCCAGCTCGACGCGCTCGGCGCCGAGGACGGTGTCCGTGCGTTCTCGGTCCACCCGGGTGGCATCCTGACGCCGCTGCAGCGTCACCTGCCGCGCGAGGAGATGATGGCGCTCGGCTGGGTCGACGCCGACGGCAAGCTCCTCGTCTCGGGCTTCAAGTCGCCGGAGCAGGGTGCCGCGACCGAGGTGTGGGCGGCGACCTCACCGTCCCTCGACGGCCTCGGCGGCGTGTTCTGCGAGGACTGCGACATCGCCGGCCCGGCCGACGCCGCCGTGTCCCCGGCCTCGGGTGTCGCCGACCACGCGACCGACCCGGAGGAGGCGGCCCGACTCTGGGCGCTCTCGGCCGAGCTCACCGGCGTGGACGCTTTCGCCAGCCGCGCCTGAGCGGGCGGCGCCACCCCTTGCACCCGTCCGCCCACGGACCTACCGTGAGAGCGGATCAGCGCGACGATGCGCGAGACAGAGTCCGTCCCAGGCGGATCTCGGAAGGAGCACCCCATGAGTGACCAGAACGCCGACATCAACAACCCGGGTCCGCACGACGAGGCCGTCGACGACGCGGCAGCCGAGCGCGTGGCCTCCACGACGAACCCCGGCCCGGACGCCCGTGCCGACGACCCCGCGGCGAGCGGCGAGGCCGACATCACGAACCCCGGTTCGGAGACCGAACGCGACGCCGCGGCCGAGCGCGAGGCGGAGCGTGTGGCGGACGTCACCAACCCCGGCCCGAGTTCCTGACCGCAACGACCCGTTCTCAGGAGTTCGCCGGCGCGCCGGTCCGTTTCCTGGGCGGCGCGCCGGCGGACTCCTGAGAACGGTCGAGCTGCCCTAGTGGTCGGCCCGCGGCGGGCGCAGCCGGGTCTCCTCGATGTCGAGCATGGTCTGTGCCTCCGCGAGGATCCGCGACGGGTACGCCCCGCGCGCCCGGGCGTCGAGCAGCCGCTCGCGTTCGGCCTGCACGACGGCGAGCCGCAACTGCCGGTAGAGCCGGTGCGGAGTCTCGGCGTGCGTCTCGCTCGGTGAGACCGACTCCCGCGAGCGCTCCCAGGCCGCCTCGGCCCTGAGGAAGGTCGACTGCCGGACCCGTTCGAGCAGGTCGGGGTCGATCTCCTCCTCGATGCCCACCGCAGACGCCGGATCCTCCAGCACACTGATGCCCGCGTAGCTGATCTCGTCGAGCAGGGTCGCGAGCTGTCGGCGATCCTCCGACTCGTCGATCCCCTGCACCCGCAGCAGTCGGATGAGCCAGGGCAGCGTGCCGCCTTGGACGACGAGCGTCACCACAGCGACCGTGAACGCGATGAGGACGAGCTGCTCGCGGTACGGCGTGTTCTCCGGGAGCGACTGCGCGGCGGCGAGGGTCACCACACCACGCATCCCCGACCAGCTGAGGATGACCCCACCGCGCCAGTCGATCTGTTCCTGCCGCAGCTGCTCGAGGTCGGCGCGCTGCCGCTCGTAGGCCCGCTCGCGGCGACGTCGGCGATGCCATCGACGGTTCTGTCTCGGGAACCGCTCCGAGTACCCCATCGACAGCCACCGTTGCAGCGTCTGGCGTTCCGCCCAACGTTCTCGCGCGCGGAGTCCGAGGACGAGCGGGCCGACCCAGAGGAACCGCAGCGCGATGAGCGCGGCCGTCGCCACCAGGCCGATCCCGATGGAGTCCTCGACGGACAGGATCTCGGCGTCGACGGCACCGATGAGCGTGCGGATCTCGAGTCCGATGAGCAGGAAGACCGCGTTCTCCAGGAGGAACTGGATGGTCCGCCAGTTGATGCGGTCGCTGATCCGCGCCTGTGCCGAGAACGCGGCCGAACTCGCATGCCCGGTGTAGAGGCCGGCGACGACGACCGCGAGCACGCCGGAACCGCCGAGCGCCTCCGTCGGCATGAACGCCACGAACGGGACGGCGATCGAGATCGCGGTGTCGAGGACCGAGTCGTTGAGCTTCGACCGCAGCCAGACCGTCGCATACCCCGCGATGAACCCGACGATGATCGCGAGCACGACGGCGTAGAGGAAGTCGCCGACGGTCGCCCACGGCGTGAGCAGGCCACCGGCCGCCGCCGCGCTGGCCGAGCGCAGCAGCACGAGCGCGGTCGCGTCGTTCACGAGGCCCTCCCCCTCGAGGACCGTCAGCAGCCGGGGCGGGAGCCCGAGTCGGCGCCCGATGGACGTCGCCGCCACGGCGTCGGGCGGACTGATGATCGCACCGAGGGCGATGGCGGCAGCGAGGTTGAGGTCGGGCAGCAGACTGAAGAGCAGGAACCCGGCGCCGAACGCGGTGACGATCACGAGGACCACGGACAGGCTCGTGATCGTCGCGAGGTTGCGGCGGAAGTCCATGATCGGCACGCTGATCGCCGCGGCGTAGAGGATCGGCGGGAGGACGACGTCGAGCACGAGCTCCGGCTCGACCTCGATCTCCGGCACACCGGGGAGATAGGAGAGGCCGACGCCGACGATCACGAGGATGATGGGCGCGGCGACCCCGAGCTTGCGGGAGAAGGCCGCGACGGCCACGATCACGGCGATGCCGACGACTGCATACACCCCGAGTTCCATACCGGCCAGGCTATCGCCCGAGGCGCCCGCGGCACTCCTGGCAGCCGTCGGTCGGCTGCCGGGGATCACTCCAGGAGGCCTCTGATGTCCTCTGCGGTGAGCGCCTGGCTGAACACCGCGTCGTCGTCGAGGACGGCGGCGAACAACTCCGACTTCTTCGCCTGGAGCGCCATGACCTTCTCCTCGATCGTGTCGGCGGCGACCAGCCGGTAGACCATGACGTTCTGCTGCTGGCCGATACGGTGCGTGCGGTCGATGGCCTGCGCCTCGGCCGCCGGGTTCCACCAGGGGTCGAGGAGGAAGACGTAGTCCGCCTCGGTCAGGTTCAGACCGAAGCCACCCGCCTTCAGACTGATCAGGAAGACCGGCGCATCCCCCTCACGGAACCGGTCGATGACCTCGCCGCGGCGCCGCGTGGACCCGTCGAGGTACTCGTAGGCGATGCCCTGCTCCTCGAGCCGGCGGGCGGCGTTGCCGAGGAACGACGTGAACTGGCTGAAGATGAGCGCGCGGTGCCCCTCGGCGACGACGTCGTCGAGCTGCTCGAGGAGGGCGTCGAGCTTGCTCGACGGGATGCCCGCGTGCTCTTCGGCGTCGATGAGGCTCGCATCGAGGCTCAGCATGCGCAACAGGGTGAGCGACCGGAACACGATGAAGCGGTTGCGGTCGAGGTCGTCGACGAGGCCGAGGAGTTTCTGTCGTTCCCGTTGCAGCACGAGGTCGTAGAGCTTCCGGTGCGCCGGTGCGAGTTCGATGCGGAGCACCTGTTCCTGCTTCGGCGGGAGTTCCGGCGCCACCAGCTCCTTCGTCCGGCGCATGAGCAGCGGACGGATGCGTCGTCGGAGCGTCTGGAGACGGCTCGAGTCGAGCCCCTTGCCGATCGGCTTGACGTAGTGCTCCGTGAACCGTGAAGCGGAGGCGAAGAGGCCCGGCGCGACGATCGACAACAGCGACCACAGCTCCATGAGGGTGTTCTCGATCGGCGTGCCCGTGATGGCGAGCTTGAACGGCGCACGGAGCTCGACTGCGCAGTCGTGCAGCTTGGCGCGATGGTTCTTGACGAACTGGGCCTCGTCGAGGATGAGCCCCGACCAGTCGCTCGCCTGGTACGCCGAGGCGTCGAGCCGGAACAGCGCGTAGCTGGTGACCACGACGTCGGCCCCGGCGGCGAGTTCCGCGATTGAGGCGCTGCCCTTCGCCTGCGTCGCGGTGATGCTGCGGACGACGAGCCCAGGGACGAATCGGGCGGCTTCGGCGACCCAGTTGGACACGACCGAGGTGGGCGCGACCACGAGGAACGGCGGCGTGGGAGCACCGGTCGTCTCGCGGGCATGGGCGATGAGGGCGAGGGTCTGCAGCGTCTTGCCGAGGCCCATGTCGTCGGCGAGGATGCCGCCGAGGCCGTGCTCCCAGAGGAACGCGAGCCAGCGGAACCCGTCGAGTTGGTAGGGGCGGAGCTCCGCCTGCAGCCCGGCCGGCAGCGGGGTGTCCGGAACGGCGTCGATGGCGTTCAGTCCGGCGGCGGCCTCACGCCAGGAGACGGCCTGCTCGGTCTCGTCGGCGAGGTCCTCGAAGTCGGCCCAGAGGCTCGCCTGGTAGCGGCTGATGCTCGGTTTCGTCTCCCATTCGGTGAGCGCCGCAGCCTCCGTGAGCAGCTCGCGTAGGCGGTCGAACGCGGGGTGTTCGAGCGAGAGGTAGGTGTGGTCGACCATGAGCAGCTTCGTGCGGCCCTTCGACAGCGCTTTGAAGAGGGGCTCGAAGGGGATGCTGTAGTCGCCGATGTGGATGACGATCCCGAGGTCGAACCAGTCGCGCTGCTCGGTCTCCACGGTGGTGACCGAGATGTGCGGCGTCCCGGTGAGCTCCGTGTACTCGGGCCGTTCACCGATGATCTCGACGAGGACGTCGTCGAGCGACTCGAGTACCGGGATGGCCCGTTCGGTGACGAGCGCCGCGTCGAACTCCTTCAGCTGCTGCGCTCGGGGCGGCCAGATGCTCGGCGTGATGAGCTCGTCGAGCGCTCCCGCGGTGATCGCCCGTCGCTCCGGCTCAGCAGCTGCGGCGAGGGCGGCACCGACGCGTTCGAGGATCAGCCGTTCGGCCCGCTCGTCGCGGAGGACGTCCCCGCCGTTCCCGGAACCGGACGAACCGGAACCGGACGACGCGGAACCGGCGTCGGCGACCGTCGTCGGGAGCGACCGGCCCGCGGCGAGCGCCGTGGACGTCCCACCGATCGGGATGCGTTGTGCCGGCGCGTACTGCCACGCCCAGGCGAGCCGGAGGGACTGCTTCGGCTCGAAGGAGGCGGTGAGCACGAGCACGGGCGGCACGATCTCCGGGAGCACGACCGCGCCGTCGGTCGAGCTGAGCGCGATCGTCCGGCGGAGTCGGGGCACGTAGTGCTCCAGGAACTCCGGGACCTCGGCCGCTGGCACGAGGACGGGCTCCCCCGGGCCGAGCAACCCACGCGCTTCGTCGGACGACGGTTCCGCGAGTGGCGCGAGGACGATCGCCTGCCGCGGCTCCAGGGCGTAGTGGTACAGGCCGTGGTCGCCGATGGCGCCGCTCGTCGAGGCGTCGACGTCCGTGCCGTCGATCGTCACGACCGGGCGGAGGACGACTCCACCCTCGGCGTGTGCGGCGTCCAGCCGGATGGCGGCGGTGGCTCCGAGGGCGACCGTGCCCTTGCGCGTGCCGACGAGTTCGATGCCGAGCTGTGCCGCCTCCTTGAGCAGGTGCCAGAGGACCGGGCTGCCGAAGTCGTCGATGACGAGCCAGTCCGCGTCGCCCGCTCCGGCGAACGCCCCGGCCGGCGGACGGGTGGCGCGCAGGAGCGCCTGGAACTGGGTGAACCACTGCTGGTGCGCCGGGTCGAGCGCCAGGCGGTGGCCCTGGTGTGTGAACGACGTCCAGGAGATCGTCGATTTGACGAAGCCGCCCCCGGCCTTGCGGACGACCGGTCGGACGGCGATGCGGCGCGGGTGCCGTGGGTCGGGCGGGCCGTCGGCGGTGCGGGACGTCGGCCCGCGCCAGCGTTCGGCCGTGCGCGGGATGCCCTCCCGGACCTCGAACTGCAGGCCCATCGCGGTGGGCGCGACGGCCCGACCGCCCTCGCCCGTGAGGGAGTCGAGGCGGTTGCGCCAGGTGGGCGGTTCCGGTGGCGTCGGTGGACTCGGCGCCCATCGCGCCGGGCGCTGGCCGGCCGCGGGACGCCATGCCTCGGGCAGGGCCTCGAGCTCGTCGTCCGCGTACATCGGTCGATGCTCGGCCGGCTCGTCGAGTTCGGGGTCGTTGATCGGCGCGGTCCACCGCCGGTCGGAACGCCAGGACGCCTCCCGCTCCGCAGGTGGCCGTTGTGGGGCCACCCACCGGTCGGAGCGGCCTTCCGCACGGAGGTGCGCCGCGTTGCTCTGGAGCAGGGTGGCGACGATGTGCTTGCAGTCACCGCGCAGGGGGCACGAACAGGCGCTGCCTTCGATGCGCGCGATCCCGCCCGAGTCGTCTCCGAGGTCGATGATGCACGCGTAAGGGATGTCGGTCGACCCTTCGACGGTCCCGTGCACCCGGCGCTTGTCCGCGTTCCAGTCCACCGACGTCACGCGGCCGTCTCTCGCGTATCCGCGCCCGCGATCGAACGCCACCCGTCCGACGAGTCTGACGAGGTCGGCCACGTCGACGAGTGGTGCGGGATCGGGGGTCACCGCCCCATGGTCTCACGCACGCCGGACACCGCCCTCCGTCCCCTGGACCTGGTGACGGCGGCGCTAGCCCGCGGACCGGTGAGGCGCGCTCGGCTCGTAGAATGAAGCAATGACCTCCCTCCCCCACGACGAGCCGACGAGCCCCACGACCGGCGACGACGCGGGCATCGATCCCACCGATCTCGAGGTCACCCTCCGCGTCCTCCAGCACATGGCGACGATGGACGAGGAGCACCCCGACTACCTCCAGGTCCGTCGCGCCACCGCCAAGATGTTCAAGGCCGTCAAGAAGGAACGCCGTCTCGACCGCCGCGCCCGGATCGCGGACGCCGACCGAGCGGTGATCGCCGCGACCGCGACCGGTGCGCCAGACCGCATCGACGACGAGACGCGGGGCATCCCGCTCGCGACCACGACCACCGCCCCGACGGCCGGCGAGCTCCTCGTGCCGCGCAACTGCTACATCTGCAAGCAGCCCTACACGACGGTCGACGCGTTCTACCACCAGCTCTGCCCGCAGTGCGCCGCCATGAGCCACGCGAAGCGCGACGCCCGCACCGACCTCACCGGGAAGCGCGCGCTCCTCACCGGTGGTCGCGCCAAGATCGGCATGTACATCGCGCTGCGGCTCCTCCGCGACGGCGCCCACACGACGATCACGACCCGCTTCCCGCGCGACGCCGTCCGCCGCTTCAGCGCCCTCCCCGACAGCGGCGACTGGTTGCACCGCCTCCGCGTCGTCGGCATCGACCTCCGCGACCCGGCCCAGGTCATCGCGCTCGCGGACTCGGTCGCCGAGCAGGGGCCACTCGACATCCTCATCAACAACGCCGCCCAGACGGTGCGCCGCACGAAGGGCGCCTACCAGCCGCTCGTCGACGCGGAGCTCGCGCCGCTGCCCGACGGCCCGCTGCCCGAGCTCGTCACCTTCGGCCACACGAACGACGCGCACCCCTTGTCGCTCGCGGCGTCCGTCTCCGCGCACCCGATCCTCGCTGCCGCCGCGGCGAAGGCGGACGCCCTCACCGAGGCCGCCATGGCCGCCGGCTCGTCGTCGCTCGAGCGGCTCGCCGCCGGGACCGCGATCGACGCGGGCGGACTCGTGCCCGACGTCGACCACAGCAACAGCTGGGTGCAGAACGTCGACCAGGTGGAGCCGATCGAGATGCTCGAGGTCCAGCTCGCGAACGCCACCGCCCCGTTCATCCTCATCAGCCGTCTCCGTGCGTCGATGGCGGCGTCGGACTTCGACCACACCTACGTGGTGAACGTCTCCGCGATGGAGGGTGTCTTCGGTCGCGGCTACAAAGGCCCAGGCCACCCGCACACGAACATGGCGAAGGCGGCGCTCAACATGCTCACCCGCACGAGCGCACGTGAGATGTTCGAGACCGACGGGATCCTCATGACGAGCGTCGACACCGGGTGGATCACCGACGAGCGACCGCACCCCACCAAGGTCCGGCTGGCCGAGGAGGGCTTCCACGCCCCGCTCGACCTCGTCGACGGCGCGGCCCGCGTCTACGACCCGATCGTCCGCGGCGAGGCCGGCGAGCACCTCTTCGGCGTCTTCCTCAAGGACTACCGCCCGAGCTCCTGGTGACCACCAGGTGAGCGTCTGGTCGGAGGCGACGCGATGATCGGTCCGGCCGCCGTCCGGTTCCTCCACGACGCACCGCTCGGCACCCGCGTCGTCGTCCGCTACCGGCTGCCCGAGGGCTCGGAGGCGGGGGCGACCGACGCACTCGGTGAACTCGTCGAGCGGACGACCGCGGGCAGCACGATCGAGACCAGACGCGGATCGGTCACCGTCCCGGACGACGACGTCGTCGCGGCGAAGGCCGTCCCTCCCGCACCGGCGCCCCGCGGACGTCGCCGCTCGCCCTAGGCTGAGCGGATGAGCACCGAGGCTTCCGAGGACACCGTGCCGACGCAGGACCGGATCGAGGTCACGCTCCGTCGCCCCTGGTACGGCGCGCTGCAGCGTCCGACGGTGGTGTTCGACGGGCGCGGGCAGCCGGCCCAGTGGGGCACCGGTAGCTGGCGGATCACCGGTGCCGAGGTGTCGTTCGAGGTCTTCCTCTTCAACCGCATGTGGCGGTACGGAGCCGCCGGCACCACCCTCACCGCTGGGGTCGACACCTCGCTCGTCTACCACGCTCCCCTGCTCCCGTTCCTGCCCGGTCGGTTCACAACGAGCTGAGCGATCACCCCGAGGGGCGTCGGTGGCCGCACCTAGGCTGGTCCGCGACCCTCAGGCATCAGCATCGGAGCACGACATGGCGAAACGCACCGGAACGACCGCACCACGACTCGACCCGGTCCGGCTCATTGGGCTGACCGACGGTGAGGAACGCGACCTCGAGGCGCACGACGCGGTCGAGGGCATACGGTTCGCCGACCTCGACCTGTCGCACCGCGACCTCTCGGGCATCACGATCTCGGAGTCGTCGCTCTCGGGGATCACCGCCGATCAGACGGACTTCCGTGCGGCGTCGTTCCTCGACACCCGACTCGAGCGCTGGGACGCGCCCATCCTGTTGGCTCCGAGGAGTCGGCTGCGCGACGTGGAGCTCGACGGCTCGCGGGTCGGGTCAGCGGACTGCTACGACGCGAACTGGCAGTCCGTGCGCGTCAGCGGGTGCAAGCTCGGCTTCGTCAACCTGCGCGGCGCGGTGCTGCAGGACGTCCTCTTCGAGGGCTGCACCATCGACGAGCTCGACCTCGCGGATGCGACGGCCACCCGGGTCCGGTTCGTCGACTGCACGCTGAACAGCCTCGACGTCACCCGGGCCAAGCTCGCCGACGTCGACCTCCGCACCCTCGAGCTGCGGCGGATCGCCGGGGTCGAGCATCTCCGGGGTGCGACGATGACGCCGTTCCAGGTAGGCGAACTCGCGGCGATGTTCGCCGAGCAGTTCGGTATCCGAGTCGAGGACTGACCTCCCGGGTTGCGCCAGCGCGGTGCGCTGACGTCACCGCGGGTCTGTCGCGTGAGCGCGGGTCTCCGGAGACCCGCGCTCACGCGCGTGCCTCGCGCCCGCGCCGGTTCCCCCGCGCTCGCGTCAGCGCATCGCGCTGGCGCCCGATGACCCGCGCTCACGCCGCCGCACCGCGCTGACACCCGGCCCATCAGCACCGGTTACCGGGGCAGGCGGACCCCGATGCGCTCCAGGTGCGCGTTCGTGAAGGTGCCGGCGGGATCCAACCGCTCGAACAGGTCCCGGGCGTCGGCGAGCCGCGGCACGACCTCGGCGATGCGCTCGGCGGTCAGGAGGTTGAGCTTGCCCCAATGCGGTCGGGCGCCGAACGGCGCGAGTGCCTCCTCGATCGCGGGCAGCACAGCCCGCACCTCCTCGGGCAGGTTGCGCCAGGTGAAGTGCACGGCGAGCATCTCGCGATGGTAGGCACCACTCAGCCAGAGCTTGTCGGGTGCCGCGGTGCGCAGTTCGGTCACGAGGAGCAGCGGGGCGATGCGGTCGCCGATGGCACGCAGCGCCGTGATCGCCGCGGGACCGTCGGCGCGGTCGATGAAGTACTCGGTCTGGATCTCGTCGCCGTTGCTCGGTGTCGACTCGAGTCGGAAGTGCGGCAGCCGCTCCCACCAGTCGCCGGGCACCCCGCCTTGCAGCGTGAGGTTGTCGGGGTCCGTCTCGACGAGGTTGCCGGCGGTCAGAGCGTCCCGCTGCACGCCGAGCCATGACTCCGGGACCACGGGCAGCTCGTCGTCACCGGCGACCAGGCGGGTCTTCCACCAGATCTGCTCGATGGTGTCGCCGAGCCAGTTCGTGAAGATGCTCACGCTGTACGCGCCGCCGGTGACGCCCTCGAAGTCGGCGAGGACCGCGTCCCACGGCACGTCGCGATAGACGTCCTGGCGCACCCGGTAGGCCGGCTGCACGTCGACGGTGACGCGGACGACGACACCGTACGCCCCGAGACCGATGACGAGGCCATCGAAGCCTGGGTCTCCGCGACGGACGTGGACGAGTTCGCCCGTGGCGTCGACGTATTCGAGGCCGCTCACGGCTGAGGAGAGGATGCCGTTGTCGTTGCCGGATCCGTGGGTGCCGGTCGCGATCGCGCCGCCGATGGAGATGTGCGGGAGCGACCCCATGTTGTGGAAGGCGAGGCCGTGTTCGGCGAGCCAGGCGGCGGCGATGCCGTAGCGGGTCCCGGCCCCGATCGTGACGGAGCCGGCGGCTTCGTCGAACACCGGGTCGGCGGGGATGTCGAGCACGGTGATGAGCGTGCCGTCGGAGTCGGCCAGGTCGGTGAAGGAGTGGCGGGTGCCGAGGGCGCGGACGCGCGTGCCGTTCCGGGCTGCGTCGGCCACCAGGGAGCGGACCTCGTCGATCGACGTGGCGTTCACGATCCGCGGCGCTGCGAAGGTGTGTGTGCCGGCCCAGTTGCGTTCAAGCGTCATGAGCGCAAGCTTGCCAGAGCGGGGACGACCCGCAGCCGTTCCCGAAACATTTCCGCTCAGGTGGCGGGTGGGGTGGCGTGCTTGTTCTCGAGGAGGATGCCGACGGCGACGAGCACCACACCGCCGAGGAACTGGGCGATGACCCAGGGGATGCCGCTGAACGGGAACGGGATGACGGGGTTCCAGACGATCGCCACGAGCAGCGTCGGGATCATCCAGAGCGGCTGCTTCGCCTGCCAGGCGAACACGGCCATGATGAGCGCGAGGATGCTCACGACGAACCGGACGATCGTGAACGCGTCGAGTTCGAGCAGCGCGAGTCCGAGCATGAGCGCGACCGCACCCAGGATGCCCGGGATGAGCGCCGGACGGAGGGCGAAGGGTGCAGGTGCGGGGGTCGGACTCGGCATCCCCCGAGTTTACGTGGAGCGGCGGGGTGTCGACCGTCGGTTCGAGCCGCTCACGCCTCCTCGACGAGTGCGGCGAGTTGCTCGGTGACGATCCCCCACCCGGCATGGAATCCGAGCTCCAGGTGCTGGTCGCGCTGCGCGATGCCGCTGTGGAGCGCGGTCGCCCGGTACCGGGTGCCGTCGGGGTGGTCCTCCATCTCGATCACGGTCGTGATGAACGGGTCCTCGGCAGGCCGCCATCCGGCGACGAGCGCCGTCGTCCACACGAGACGCTGCTCGGGGACGACCTCGAGGACACAGCCGGTGATCTGCGGGACGAACGCCTCCCCGTCCTCGCTGAACTCCGTGCGGAACGACCCGCCGGGCCACAGCTCGAGGTCGAGGACCCGGCAGACGGACGGCGCGGGCACCCACCAACGGCCGAGCGTCGCCGCGTCGGTCCACGCCGCCCAGACGGCTGACCGCGGCGCACGGATGACCCGCTCCACCAGGAGGTCTCGAGCGTCGGCGGGTTCGGGTTGCGGATCGGAAGTCTCGTCCATGCGGTGATCCTCCTCGTTCAGTCGCTGACGCGGGCGAAGCGCGGGCCGTCGTAGCCGTCGCGTGAGACGGGTTCGACGAACATCGCGAGCGGTCGCACCCACGACGTGGGCGGGGTCGACGTCGTCCGGTAGAAGACGTGCGGCTCCTCCGTCTCGCTGTGACGCCCGACGCCGATCACCTCGTACAGCGCACCCTTGAAGTGCCGGTACATTCCGGGTTCGACGCCGAAGTCCGCGCCGTCGTCGGAACTGCTGGTCGTGTCGTCGTTCATGCCGCGATTCTAGCCAGCGGGCGTCGTGGAGGCCGATCGTCGGTCCATGACGCCCGCGGCCAGGCTCAGCCGGCGGTCGGCACCACGTCCCAGTGCTCGCGGATGAGCTTGTCGTCGACACGGAAGAGGTCCGCCGCGAGGACCGGGTCGCCCGACTTCGCTCCGACGCTCTGCGAGAAGGTCCAGACGATGTCGCCGTCGCTGAGCGAGATGACCGACTCCTGCGGCGGGAAGGTGGAGGATCCGGAGAAGAACGACTTGAGCGCCGCCGTGCCGTTCGGGGCGACCGGGTTGTGCTGCAGGTACGCGGGGTCGAACGCCTTGTCGAGGATGGAGACGTCCTGGTCGCGGAAGAGCGTGTTGTACGCGTCCACCGCGAAGGTCCGGTTCTGCTCCTCCTGCTCCTCGGTCGGCGCGGCCGCGGGCTTCGCCGGTTTGTAAAGGTCGCTGAACATGGTGTTGGTGTTGCCGCTCGCCGGGGTGCCCGTGGCGATGGGCTGGTCGAAGGACCAGCGTTCGACCACGGCGCCGTCGCGCAGACGGAACAGGTCGACCGCTGCTTCGCCGGTCCGCTCGTCGGCCGGATCGGAGGCAACCTGGTAGTGCACGGCGACGAGGTCCCCATCGGCCGCTGTGTGCTTGACGACCGCCTGTGCCCCGGGGACGCGGCCCCGGTCGGCGGTGAACTCGCTGAGCAGCCCGCCCGGCCCGGCCTTCTGCCCCGAACCGTGCGCGACGGCGTCGGCGGCGACGAGCTTGTCGGCGGTCGCCTGTGCCTGCGAGGACGTGGGATCGGGGAACGCGTCCGTGTACAGCTTGAGCACGGCGGCGAGGTTCTTCTGCTCGGTCTTGGAATCCGCGCGGTCGCCCATCGCGCCGCCGTCGTCGCGGCCGTTCGTCGCCGACGAAGCGGACGACGACGGGTCGGCGGTGGCCGCCGAAGTGGCCTGGCAGCCGGCGAGCATCGAGACGCCGGCGAGGACGACGGCGGTGCGGACGAGCGGGACGAGGACGGCACGTGATCTGGTCATGACTTCACTGTGCGACGCAGTGCTGTGCCTCAGATGAGGCGTCCCTGGGCGTAGCTGGGAATCCGTGTTTTCCAGTTCGTCGAGGGTGCGGCTACTTGCCGGGGGCCCGGCGCGACCGGTTGAGGACGGAGGCGATTCCCCCGAGCAGCACCACTCCAAGAGCTCCCACACCGGCGATGACCCAGACGGGCGTGTGCGAGCGTGCCTTCACCGTCGTGCCCGGTGCGGACTGGTCGGCGGAGACGAGGTACCGGCTCTGCAGCGCGGCGCGTTCCCGGTCGGTCACGCCGATGGTCTTGGTCAGGTACGAGTCCATGCCCGAGTACTTCGTGGTGATGTCGTGCTCGAAGGTTCCCTGCAGCAGGTCCGGCGTGGCCCAGGTGACCCCGAGCTGGGTGTTGGACAGCAGATAGTCGTGCAAAATGTCGGACTCGGAGACACCGAGGACGTGGTCGAGCAGGTCGACCACCGTGCCCGTGCGGTCCATCCCGTGCGAGCAGTGAACCAGGACGGTACCTCCGGTGTGGTCTGCGAGCAGCTGGAGCACCTGCCCGTACGCGCTGATCATCTGACCGGGCGACGATGCGTCGTGCCCCTTGTCGACGAGGTCGTGGTACATCGCCGTGTCGTCGCTGTAGTCACCGTCTGCGCCGAAGAGCGAGACGGCGACGTAGCGGGCACCGGGAACCGGGACGTCCGGCTTCGCTGCGATCTGCGTCGGCGTGCGGAGGTCGATGACGAGATCCACGTGGTGCGTGTCGGCGAGCGTCTTCGCCCCGGCTGCGGTGATCGCGTCGAGGGACTCGGAGCGGATGAGTCGGGTCGCGTCGACGGTCTTGCCGTCCCGACCGCGGACGGCGTTCAGCTCGCGGCCGTTGACGAGTCCTGGCACATCGGTGATCGGATGGTCTTGCGCCGTCAGCGCGGGCTGATCCGGCGACGGGGAGCTGGTGCTCGACGTCGCACTCATCGCGGAGGCGGCTTGGGCGCCGGTTGCCGTGAGTCCGACGGCGGCAGCGGTGCAGAGGACGACTGCGGCCAGTCGAATGGTCTTGCGCGGGTGAGGGGTTGGAACAGTCACGGTGGTCCTCGTTCGGCTGGGTTCGGTGTCGGCTGCGACTCGGCCGCCGACGGGATGCCCTGAACGCTAAGCACGGGAAGTGCCGCGACAACAGACACGAGGTGGCCGTCAGGTGACGTGTGACTGGGAACCTGCCCGTCGGCGATGTGGGGCTCCAGGGTTCTCTCAGCTCACCCGGACGGCCGACCAATCGTGCGTCCGGCCGGACACGAAGAAGCCCCCTCCGTCCCGGTGCTGCTCGGGTGGAGGGGGCTTCTGCTGGCGGTACCGGTGGGATTTGAACCCACGGTGCTCTTTCAAGCACACAACTTTTCGAGAGTTGCACCTTCGGCCGCTCGGACACGGTACCGGGGTCGAGTGTAATAGAAGACGAGCGCCGACGCGAATTGAGCGATGCCGCTCATCCACAGGCGGCGCGGAGGGCCGGTGGTGTCGGTGGCCACGCCTAGGCTGGCCGCATGGCCAAGGCACACTCCCCTGCATTCCGCTGCACCGAATGCGGCTGGACCACCGCCAAGTGGGCCGGCCGGTGCGGCGAATGTCAGCAGTGGGGAACGGTCGTCGAGGCGACGGCCCCCACCGGTGTCCTCGGCAAGTTGACCCCGATCCGCGCGACCGACGAGCGCGCCGCCCGCCCCATCACCGAGGCCCGCTCCGACGAGGCGCCACGATGGTCGAGCGGCATCGCCGAGTTCGACCGCGTCCTCGGCGGCGGGATCGTGCCGGGCGCCGCCATCCTGCTCTCCGGCGAGCCGGGTGTCGGCAAGTCGACCCTGCTCCTCGAGGTCGCGTCCCGGGCCGCGAAGACCGGCGCCCGTGTGCTCTACGTGAGCGCCGAGGAGTCGGTCAGCCAGGTCCGCCTCCGCGCCGAACGCACCGGCGCCCTCCACGACGACCTGTACCTCGCCTCCGAGACCGACCTCGCCACCATCCTCGGCCACATCGACCAGGTCGACCCGAAACTCCTCATCGTCGACTCCGTGCAGACGGTCTCGTCCTCGCAATCCGACGGGCTCGCCGGCCAACCAGGTCAGGTCCGCGAGGTCTCCGCCGTCCTCACCCGCATCGCCAAGGAGCGCGACCTCCCGATCCTCCTCGTCGGGCACGTCACCAAAGACGGCTCGATCGCCGGACCCCGGCTCCTCGAACACCTCGTCGACGTCGTCTGCCAGTTCGAGGGCGACCGCCACACCGCACTGCGCTTCCTCCGCGCGCAGAAGAACCGCTTCGGCGCGACCGACGAGGTCGGCTGCTTCGAGATGGCCGGCGACGGCATCGCCGAGGTCCCCGACCCGAGCGCGCTCTTCCTCAGCCAGAACGAGCCTGTGGCCGGCACCTGCGTCACCATCGTCATGGAAGGCCGCCGCGCTCTCCCCGTCGAGGTCCAGGCACTCATCAACAAGACGCAAGCACCGAACCCCCGCCGGGTCACCAACGGCGTCGACCCGTCCCGCGTGGCGATGATCCTCGCCGTCCTCCACGGGCGGTACTCCTACGACCTCAGCGACCACGACGTCTACATCTCCACGGTCGGCGGCGTGAAGATCACCGAACCGGCGGCCGACCTCGCGATCGCCCTCGCCCTCGTCTCCGTCATCCGCGACCTCGCCCTCCCCCGCGACCTCGCGGCCTACGGCGAGATCAGCCTCAGCGGCGAGGTGCGCCCCGTGAGCGTCGCGAAGCAGCGCGGTGCCGAGGGCAACCGCCTCGGCTACAAGCTGCTGCTCAACTCCGACGTCAGCAACGACCTCAAGTCCGTGCTGGGCATCGCGAAGACCGCAGCTGAGGCAGCACGGCCCGCCCGACGCGAGCGCGAGCTCGACGCGGCCTTCTGAGCCGACCGCCCGCGGTCAGGATCGGGCTCTTCGGCCGCCCGCGGCTACTCCGCCGGCGCCTCGAGTTCGAGGACGCGGAGCAACTCCTCCGGCGACGCCTGCAGGGAGTGCGGACCGGCGACGTCGAAGAGCACCGTCTCGATGTCGTCACCGTAGGTGCGGAGGAAACTCGCAAGCCAGGCGCCGTCGTGCAGGCCCACGTAGGGAGGCAGGGCGGCCGGCTTGTTCTTCGCATCGGAGAAGAGGAGCAGCGCGAGCCTCGCGGTCTCCGGCTGCCGGAACATCCAGACCTCGCCGGTCTCCGTCGGCTTGTCGGGATTGCCCGGCTTCATGAGTGGGACGACGAACCGCCCGTTCCGCAACGCGAGCGCCACCGCCACCA
This sequence comes from Plantibacter sp. Leaf1, assembly GCF_001421315.1. Classification (NCBI taxonomy): domain Bacteria; kingdom Bacillati; phylum Actinomycetota; class Actinomycetes; order Micrococcales; family Microbacteriaceae; genus Plantibacter; species Plantibacter sp. Leaf1. The sequence goes on from NZ_LMJX01000002.1 coordinate 1,349,565, forward strand.
TGTCGCCGGCGGCGAGGGCCGCGGCCAAGGGCTCGGAACGGAACTCGGGTCGCTTCTGCTTCGCCATGCCTCCATTGTCGCAGGCCGGTGCCGGGCAGCAGAGTGGCCCGGCGAGACCCTCGGCTCAGTTCAGGAGGAACTGTGCGCTGTCTGCGGAGGCGAACCCGCCGATGGAGGTGTTGAGGTGGTACGACGCACCCGCTGCCGGCACCGGGTCGCGCGGCGTATCGCAGGTATCGGGGGCCGACCGTGTGCGGTCCCAGGTGATCGGCGGGTTCGACGAGACCGTCTTCCCCGGCTCCAGAAGCACCTGCTGGTCGCTCGGCGCCGTCTGGCAGTCGGTGGAGGTCCAGTACGGTTCCTCGCCACTCGAGACGGTGAACACCTGCTGGCTCGTGCCGGCGTTCATCGTGCACACGGCCGAGCCGGTGTTCGTCACGCTCAGCGACAGCTGGGGCAGCTCGCCCGCCGCGAAGCTCGTGCCGTTGACGACCGCCTCGACGCGGATCTGGTCCGCGGTGCACGCAGCCGCCGAACCGGGGTCAGTGGTCGCGGCCTCGTCGATCGGCGCGGTCGTGGACGTCTCGGGCGCAGCGCTCGCGACCGGCGGTGCGGACGCCGACGGGGTCGGTGACGACGACGAGGCAGCCGGCTCGGCACCGGAACCCGACGCCAGCCGGACGATCAGGACGACGACCAGGATGACGACGGCGAGCAGGGCGCCGAACACGATCAGCCTGCGTCGCCAGTAGACGGCGGGCCGCTCCGGTCCGCGGGGATTCGTGAGGCTCGACATGCTCACAGATTAAGTGCAGTCGCACGGAAACGCCCGATGCCCCGCCGTCGGTGCGGACCGTGGTCCGACCGATGACGGGGCATCGGGATGGTGCGGGGTGTCGCGAGCGCTAGAGCTGCTGCGCCGAGCGACGACGCGCGATCACGAGCGCGAGACCACCGACGAGGAGCAGTGCGGCGAGCGCCGCGTTCCCCCACGGCTCGGCACCCGTGTTGCTCAGGCTGCCGTCCTGGCTGCCGCCGGCCGTGCCGGAACCGCTGCCGGTCCCGCCGCCCGCACCGGGCTGGGTGCCCGGGTCGGTGCCGGGGTCGACCGCCGCTGCCTGCACGACGATGTCCTGCCAACCGATGACGTTGCCGTCGGCGTCCTGGACGACCAGGCGGTGCGAGCCGACCGGGGCGTCCTCAGGCACGGTGACCTGCACGTTGCCGTCCGCGTCGACCTGCACGAGGCCGTCGCTGACGAGGATCGGGTCGGAGTGCAGCCAGACGCTCACCCAAGTGCCGGCGTACTCCTTGCCGACGTGGATCGTGGCGAGCTTGCCGATGATGAAGTCGGTGATCGCCTTGATCAGGTCCTTCAGCGCCTGGATGAGGGCCGAGTCCGGGGCGGGCGTCGGCGGCGTGACCACCGGCGGCGTCGCGACCGTGAGCGGCACCGTCAGCGTCGTCCCCGACTCGAGGGCCGTGAGGCGCACCGTCGCCGCGCCGTCGGCCGTGCCGGCCGGCAGCGTGAACGAGACCGTTGCGGCACCGGCCGTGACCGGGACCGTTCCGACGGCTGCACCGTTGACCTCGATGGCGAGCGAGGTGTTCACCGGGCTGCCCGTGGAGGTCAGGTCGAGCTTCGCGACGTCGAACGTGACCTTCCCGCCGGCGGCGATCGCCGCGGTCGGTACGTTCGTGACCTGCACGCTCTGGCGGGCGAAGTCCGGAGCGACCGGGCTGTTCGCCGTGAGGTACGAGACCCACGCGTCGCGGTCGACGAGACCGGAGTCGCGCGTGTCGGTGCCGTTCGCGAACTCACGGAAGTTGTCGCCACCCTGCAGCAGGAAGCTGAAGGAGCCGATCCGGTAGCTCTTCGTCGGGTCGATGGGCTCACCGTTCACCGTGATGCTCGTGATGCGCTCGCCCTGACCCTTCGTGGGGTCGAAGGTGTACTGGACGTTCGACGACAGGCCGAGCTGCAGGTACGGACGAGACGGCACGTTCCCGGCCGCGTCGATCTGCCACTGCTGCTCGAGCACCGTCTTGAACTGGGCACCCGTGAGCGAGGTCGTCCACAGGTTGTTGAGGAACGGAAGCACCGCGTTCGCCTCGGCGTACGTGATGTCACCGGCGAGGATCTCCTCGCGCATGCCACCCGGGTTGACGATGCCGATGTCGGCCCCGCCGCGGTCCGCGCTCGAGAGCGAGGCCCGGAGGGAGTCGGCGACGAGCGCACCGAGCGTGGACTCCGCACCGCGGTCGTCCTTCACCCCGTTGTTGAACGCGCGGGTGATGTCGGCCTTCGCTTCGCCGATCTTCCGGTTGCCGATCTCCGCCGCGACCGCGAGGGCCTTGTCGGTGATCGTCTTGACCGTGGCGACCGCCGGGTACTGCTTGACGAGGTCGGCCTCGGCCACGGTGGTGCGCGCGACGTTCTTCGCCGTGTAGGCGGTCACGTCACCCGATGCGCGGTCGACGGTCAGCGTGATCTGGCCGATGAACTCGCCGTAGCTGCCGGTCTGGAGCACGGGGCGGGTCTTGCCGGTCACGCCGGGGATCGGAGCGTCCCACGCGTACTGCTTGTGCGTGTGGCCGGTGAAGATCGCGTCGACCTCGGCACTCGTCGTGGTGACGATGTCGGTGAAGGCACTCTTCTCGGCGAGCTCCTGCTCGAGGGTCGCGCCGTCCGGCGTGCCGGCTCCAGCACCCTCGTGGTACTCGGCGACGATGACGTCGGCCTCACCGTTGGACTCGTCGCCGTCGCTGAGCTGGGCGGCGACGCGGTTCACGGCCTCGACCGGGTCCCCGAAGTCGAGGTCGGCGATGCCCGCGGGCGACACGAGCGTCGGCGTCTCCTCGGTGATGGCGCCGACGACGGCGACCTTCACCCCGTCGATGTCGAGGATCGTGTACTCCTGAAGTGCGGGCTGCTTCGTGCCCTTCTCGTAGACGTTGGCCCCGAGGTACGGCCAGGCCGCGTTCTTCCCGTCGGCCATGACGCGGTCGACGAGGTCGCCGTAGCCCTGGTCGAACTCGTGGTTGCCGACCGCGGAGGCCGCCAGACCGAGTGCGTTGAGCACGTCGATCGTCGGCTGGTCCTCCTGCGACGACGAGGCGAAGAGCGAGGCTCCGATGTTGTCGCCGGCGGAGATGAACGCCGTCTGGTCGGGCGCGAACATCGACTTCAGCTGCTCGATCGTGCCGGCGAACTTCGTCGTGTTGGCGTCGATCCGACCGTGGAAGTCGTTGATGTTCAACAGGTTGACGGTCGCGGACTCGCTCGCGTCTGCGCTGATGCCGACGATCACGGGGTCGTGGTCACTCGACCGGAACATGTCCGGCACGTTGAAGTCGGTCACGTTCGCGTTGTACCGCGAGTACTCGAGGGCGATCGACTCGACCGAGTTGATGTTCCACACGTCGGCGCCGGTGACGCTCTGGTCGGCCTCCGGCGACGCGAAGATGTGGTCGAGCGAGCCGACCGCACCGTCGTAGGCGTAGGTGTACTCGCCGGTCTTCGCCTCCTGGCTGAGGTAGCCGGCGTCACGGAGCACGTCCAGCGGGTCCTCGGCGTCGTAGGAGTTGAAGTCACCGACGAGGAAGACCTTCTTCGTGCCGATGTCCTTCGAGACCGTGTCGGCGAAGGCCACGAGGGCCTTGGCCTGACGCGTGCGGTCGCCGGTGAAGGCGCCCTGGCCGGTGTTGGCGTTGTCGCCCGTCGCGGCCTTCGAGGTGCTCTTCGACTTGAAGTGGTTCGCGATCACGAGGAACGTCGCCGCGTCGTCCGCGCCCTTCGGCTTGAACGCCTGCGCGTCCGGCTCGCGGGCGTTGTCGAAGGCGGGCTCGTCGAGCAGGATGCGCGATTCGCCAACCGTCTCGACGGTGGCGGACTTGTAGATGAACGCCGTGCGGATGACGTCCTCGTCCGCGGGGACCTTCGCGGGCGAGGGGACGAACGTCCAGGTGCCCTCACCGGCGGCGGCGTTGAGGGCCGCCGTCAGCGTCTTGAGGGCGTCGTCGCGGTCGAGACCGATCGACGCGGAGTTCTGGATCTCCTCGAGCGAGACGACGTCGGCGTCGAGGGCGTTGATCGCCGAGACGATCTTGGCCTGCTGACGCGCGAGGCTCTCGGCCGTGGCCGCTCCGCGCACGCCGCAACCGGCGGCGTCGGAGTTGTCGACGGTCGTCTTGCCACCGTCACGGTCGCTGTAGAAGGTGCAACCGGTGCGCGAGTCGCCGGTGGTGGCGAAGTAGTTCAGCACGTTGAAGGTCGCGAGCGAGACGTCGCCGCCGACCCCGCGGGGCGAGGTGGTGCGTGTGTTCTCGAACGTCGCCGGCTGCGCCTCGGCCGCGTTGGCGCCCGTCAGGTGCTGCGTGGGCTGGAACTTCCAGTTGCTGTTGCGGAAGTCGAAGACGACCGGAGCGGTGAACGCGACGGCTGCACCGACGCGGACGGGTGCGGTGGTCGAGACGTACGGGAGCGGGATGCCGGTGTTCTCCGCCTTCGAGAAGTCGATGGTGGAGGCGTCGTCGAGGACGACCTTCTCCGCCGGGACCCGTGCCGCAGCGGCGAGCGCCTCGGCGGACCCGGGCTTGCCGAGCACGGTCGGGGTGACGAACGGGCTGTCCGACGCGGCCAGGCCGACCTCGCCGTACCGGTTGGTGGCGTAGGTGTCGGTGACGGTGTAGTCGCCCGCGGGAGCCACGAGCATGCCTTCGAGACGCTCGCGCTCCTCATCGGTGGCCGGGAACGCGACCGTCGCTGCGGTCGGTGCCTTGACCCCGGTGGCGTCGAGCGTGGTGACCGCCGCGGCGTCCGTGACCTTCAGCTGCGTGAGGCCGTAGTACTCGTCGACCACGCCGGTGACCTGCACGTACTGACCGACCGCGACGGAGCCGACGGTTGCCGGTGAGTAGACGAAGACCCCGTCGGACGCGAGGTGGGTCGCGGGGTCGATGGCGCCGCCGGTCCCCTCGGTCTGCAGGTAGTAGCCGTTGAAGCCGCCCGTGGGGAAGCTGGCGGTGACGAAGCCCTTCGTGGTCACCGTCTGGCCGACCATGGTGCTCGCGGCCGCGGTGCCCTGGATCTCGGCGATCGTCGCGACGCCGGGCTCGACCGGGGTGGTCGGGTCGGTGGGCTCGGGGCTCGGCTCCGGGTCGGGGGTCGGCTCGGGGTCGACCGGGGTGTCGCCCGCACTGTTCTGCGGGGTGACGGTGTCGCTGAGTCCGAAGTCCGCGGTGTTGCTGTCGGTGTCGGCGAAGTCGGTGCGCACGATCGACTGCGGCACGGCGTTGCCCGACGGCGACGGCGACGCGGCCGTCTCGAAGGTGTTCGAGGTGCCGTAGCCGAGGAGGTCGACGATGGTCGGGTCGGCGACGACGGAACCGGTCGGCAACGTCACGGCGGCCGTCGAGGCGACGAGCGCGAGCGTGCCGTTCTGCCCCTGCGGGCTCAGGGAGCTCGTCACGTCCGGGGTCGGCAGCGCGACGCCGTTGGCGCCGTTCGACGATCCGGAGACGAGGTAGTACCCGCCGGCTGCGATGGAGCCGGTGAGCGGGACCACGGTGGAGGAGGCGCCGACACCGTCGAGCTTCCGGTACTGGATGGACCAGCCGCTGACGTCGACGGGCGTCGCGCCCGGGTTGTACAGCTCGACGAACTTGTTGAGATAGGGCGCGTTCGCGCTCCCACCCGAGAGGTAGGCCTCGTTGATGACGACGCCGAGGCCGTCCGTCGAGGCGAGTGCGGGTGTCGCCACGAGCGGTGCGGCGACGAGCCCGGCAAGGGCGGCGAAGGCGGACAGCCTCCACGGGTGTTTGAACGACATGTGGCTCCGAATCGAGGGCCGTCCTCGTTCGGGGCGCGCGACAACGCACCCCCCATTCGAGGCACAGACGATGGGTAGTGCCTCACAAGCTAACCGACATGCGTGACGGAAGACCACCGGAAATGTGAACGGCACGTAAACCCGGGCGTGCTCATCTGAGCAGACCCACTTCAGCCCGAGGCACTCGAACGCCTGGTCAGCAGCTGATTGTGAACGGTCTCATGACCCCACCCGCGGGCCACCAACCTTCAAGCGGTGGTTCAGAGCAGCTTGAGCATCCGGGTGTTACCGAGCGTATTGGGCTTCACCCGCGCGAGGTCGAGGAACTCGGCCACACCCTCGTCGGAGGAGCGCACGAGCTGCGCGTAGACCTCCGGCGGGACGATCTCCTCGCCGATCTCCTGGTACCCGTGCCGCGTGAAGAAGCCGGTCTCGAAGGTCAGGCAGAACAGGCGACGCAGGCCGAGCTCGATTGCGTCGTGCTCGAGGCGTTCGACCAGCGCGTGGCCGACACCGGTTCCGAGGTGGTCGGCCGAGACGGCGAGCGTGCGGACCTCGCCGAGATCCTCCCAGATGACGTGGAGGGCGCCGCATCCGATGAGCTCGCCGTCGGCGGTCTCGGCGACGCGGAACTCCTGGACCGCCTCGTAGAAGACGACGTCGTCCTTGCCGAGGAGGATGCGCTGCTGCACGAGCGGTTCGACGAGCTGCTGGATGCGGCGGACGTCACCGGTGCGGGCGCGACGGACGGTGTATCCCTGCGGAGCCTGCTCGACCATCTCGCCTCCCAGCGTCAGAACCTCCGAGCAAGTCTACTGACGCCCGCGCGGTGTTCCCGACCGAGCGAGGGCCTCCGGGTCAGTGCCAGGACGCGGGACCAGCGCCCCCCGCCGGGTAGGTGTCGATCGACACCTCGTCCTTGCGCCACGCCTTGAGGACCGGCGCGACGATCCGCCAGCACTGCTCGGCGACGTCGCCGCGCACCGACAGCGTCGGGTCGCCCTCGAGGATGCTCGACAGGACCTCGCCGTACGCGCTCAGCTGCCCGGCCTGGAGTTCCGCGTGGAGGGCGACGGGGTCCAGCTCGAACGGGTCGTCCTCGCCGTTGATCATCAGGTCGAGGTCGAGCGACGCCGGCTTCAGGCCGATCCGCAGCCGCGCCGGCGTCTTCGTCCCGTGGAGGCCGGCGGGCAGGTGCGGCACCGGCTTGAAGGTGAACACGATCTCCTGCCGCGTGCCCGACAACGCCTTCCCCGAGCGCAGCACGAACGGCACGCCGGCCCACCGCCAGTTGTCGATCGCGAGCGTCATCTCGGCGAGCGTCTCCGTGTGGTTCGAGGGGTCGACCCCCTGCTCGTCGATGTAGGCGGGCAGCTTGCGGTCGCCGATCGCGCCGGCGCCGTAACGCGCCCGCCGACTCTCCGTCCCGTCGGTCTTCCACGGTCGTGTCGCGCGAAGCACCTGCGCCATCCCGCCGCGCAGGTCCTCGGCATGCACGCTCGCCGGGGGCTCCATGGCGGCGAACGCGAGCACGAGCAGCAGGTGGCTCTGGATCATGTCGATCAGCGCTCCGGCCCGGTCGTAGTAGCCGGCACGACCCTCGAGTGCCAACTGCTCGTCGAAGACGATGTCGACGCGTTCGATGTTGTCGGCCGACAGCAGCGGCTCGAAGATGCGGTTCGCGAAGCGCAGGCCGAGGAGGTTGAGGACCGTGGACTTGCCGAGGAAGTGGTCGACACGGAACACCTGCTCCTCGGGCACGAGGTGCTGGAGGAGTCGGTTGAGCGAGCGTGCGGAGGCGTAGTCGGTCCCGAACGGCTTCTCCAGGGCGAGCATGATGCCCTTCGGGAGCTCCAGCTTCCGCAGCGCCTTGCAGGCGAGCAGGGTGACGGCCGGCGGCAACGCGAAATACAGCGCGACGTTCGGGCCGGCGGCCTCGAGGACCCGCTCGAGCGACGCGGGGTCGGAGACGTCGGCCTGCAGGTAGGTGGTCTCGGAGACGATCGCATCGGCCAGCTTCGAGGGGGCGTCGGCGAAGGAGCTCGCGACCCGCTTGCGCCACGCCTCGTCGGTCGACTCCGAGCGATCCACGCCGATCAAGCGCACGGCCTCGCCGCGCGGCGAGGCGAGAAGCGAGGCGAGCCCGGGGAGGAGGAGTCGTGCCGTGAGGTCTCCCCCGGCGCCGAGGATGACGAGCGTGCGAGGGGCTGCGGCTTCGGAGCTGGCGGCGTTCATGCCGCGATCCTACGGGGTGTGGTCGATCATCTGCGCGACCTTGCGCGCCGCCTGCGATCCCCCGGCCCGGTACGGTGAGGGCATGCGACTCGGAGTCCTCGACGTGGGATCGAACACCGTCCACCTGCTCATCGTGGACGCCCACCCCGGCGCTCGCCCCATCCCCCAGTCGTCGCACAAGTCGGTGCTGCGACTCATGCGCTACCTCCTGCCCGACGGCTCCATCAGCGACGAGGGTGTCACCGTCATCCTCGAGTCGATCGGCGCTGCCGCGGCGATCGCCCGCGAGAGCGGCCTCGACGAGCTGCTCTCGATGGCGACCTCCGCCATCCGCGAGGCTACCAACGGACCCGAAGTCCTCGCCCTCGTGGAAGCACGGACCGGCATCGCACTCCAGGTGCTGTCCGGTGACGACGAGGCGAAGCTCACCTTCCTCGCCGTCCGCCGCTGGTACGGCTGGTCCGCCGGCGAGATGCTGCTGCTCGACATCGGCGGCGGTTCCCTCGAGATCGCCGCCGGCGGCGACGAGGTCCCCGACGTCGCCATCTCGCTCCCGCTGGGTGCCGGGCGTTCCACCGTCGGGTTCCTCCACGACGACCCGCCGACCGCCGCCCAGCAGGAGGCACTCCGGCTGCACGCCCGTCAGGTGCTCGCCGACGCCCTGCCGGCCTTCGTCGCCGAACCGGACGCGCATCACGTCGTCGGGTCGTCGAAGACCATCCGCTCGCTGGCGCGGCTCGCCGGCTCGGTCGCCGACGGGATCGGCGGTACCGAACGGTCGCTGCTGCGCCGCAGCCAGCTCGACGACTGGATCCCCAGGCTCGCGAGGATCCCGGCCGAGGCGCGCCCCGCACTCCCCGGCATCACCGCCGACCGCACCTTCCAGATCGTCGCCGGCGGGATCGTCCTCTCCGAGGCGATGGCCGCCTTCCGCGTGCGCGAGCTCGACGTCTCCCCCTGGGCACTCCGCGAGGGCATCATCCTCCGCTACCTCGACCGCCTCGGCTGACCCGGGCCGCTCCGGGGTCCGGTCCGGCCATACGACGAAGGCCCCCACTCCGCGGAGTGGGGGCCTTCGGTGGTGCTGGTGACTACTCGCCCGTGATCGCGAGGTCGGGCGTTGCCGAACCCGTCCCGAGCGAAGCCTGCGAGTTCACGCCGGCACCGACGGACTCGCCGCGGGCCGAGGTCGTGAACGCGAACGCCCCGTCCACGAAGTCGACGTGCACGTGGTCGCCGGCGTTCAGCTGGCCGTGGAGGATCTGCTCGCTGAGCTGGTCCTCGACCTCGCGCTGCATGGCACGACGCAGCGGACGCGCACCGAGGGTGGGGTCGAACCCGACCTCGATGAGTCGCTCCTTCGCGGGCAGCGTGAGCTCGATCGTCATGTCGCGGTCGAGCAGACGCTCCGACAGACGCTTCGTGAACAGGTCCACGATCTGCAGGAGCTCCGGCTTCGACAGCTGCGGGAACACGATGATGTCGTCGACACGGTTGAGGAACTCGGGCTTGAAGTGCTTCTTCAGCTCCTCGTTCACCTTGCCGCGCATGATGTCGTACCCGGTCGAGGCGTTGCCCTCGATCTGGAAGCCGACGGGCCCACCGGCGATGTCGCGAGCACCGAGGTTGGTGGTCATGATGATGACGGTGTTCTTGAAGTCGACGACACGGCCCTGACCATCGGTCAACCGGCCCTCTTCCAGGATCTGGAGGAGCGAGTTGAAGATGTCGGGGTGCGCCTTCTCGATCTCGTCGAAGAGCACGACGCTGAACGGCTTGCGACGCACCTTCTCGGTGAGCTGGCCGCCCTCTTCGAAGCCGACGAACCCGGGAGGAGCACCGAACAGTCGCGAGACCGTGTGCTTCTCGCCGTACTCCGACATGTCGAGCGAGATGAGCGCGCCTTCGTCGTCGAACAGGAACTCGGCGAGCGCCTTGGCCAGCTCGGTCTTACCGACACCCGTGGGGCCGGCGAAGATGAACGAACCGGACGGACGCTTCGGGTCCTTCAGACCGGCACGGGTGCGTCGGATGGTCTTCGAGAGGGCCGAGATGGCCTCCTCCTGACCGATGACGCGCTGGTGCAGGGCCTTCTCCATGAAGACGAGCCGCGAGGACTCCTCCTCCGTGAGCTTGAAGACGGGGATACCGGTCGCCTGGGCGAGCACCTCGGCGATCAGACCCTCGTCGACCTCGGCGGTGGTCTTGACGTCGCCCGAGCGCCACTGCTTCTCGAGGCGCAGACGCTCGCCGAGGAGGTTCTTCTCCTCGTCGCGGAGCGAAGCGGCCTTCTCGAAGTCCTGCTCCTCGATGGCCGTCTCCTTGGCCTCGCGGACGCCGGCGATCTTGTCGTCGAACTCGCGCAGCTCCGGAGGGCTCGAGAGGATCGACAGACGCAGGCGCGCGCCGGCCTCGTCGATCAGGTCGATGGCCTTGTCGGGCAGGAAGCGGTCGGAGATGTAGCGGTCGGCCAGGTTGGCGGCCGAGACGAGTGCACCGTCGGTGATGGACACCTTGTGGTGGGCCTCGTAGCGGTCGCGCAGCCCCTTGAGGATGTTGATCGTGTGGGGCAGCGACGGCTCCATGACCTGGATGGGCTGGAAGCGGCGCTCGAGTGCGGCGTCCTTCTCGAAGTGCTTGCGGTACTCGTCGAGCGTGGTGGCACCGATGGTCTGGAGCTCACCGCGTGCGAGCAGCGGCTTGAGGATGGACGCGGCGTCGATCGCGCCTTCAGCGGCACCGGCACCCACGAGGGTGTGGATCTCGTCGATGAAGACGATGATGTCGCCGCGGGTGCGGATCTCCTTGGTGACCTTCTTCAGGCGCTCCTCGAAGTCACCGCGGTAGCGGCTTCCGGCGATGAGCGAGCCGAGGTCGAGCGAGTACAACTGCTTGTCCTTCAGCGTCTCCGGGACGTCGCCCTTGACGATCGCCTGGGCGAGGCCCTCGACGACCGCGGTCTTACCGACACCGGGCTCACCGATCAGGACCGGGTTGTTCTTGGAACGACGGGAGAGGATCTGCATGACCCGCTCCATCTCCTTGTCGCGACCGATGACCGGGTCGAGCTTGTTGTCGCGCGCGGCCTGGGTGAGGTTGCGACCGAACTGGTCGAGGATCTGGGATCCGCCCTGGGCCTGCTGCTCGCTCTGGTTGCCGCCGACGGGCGCGGCTTCCTTGCCCTGGTAGCCGGAGAGCAGCTGGATGACCTGCTGGCGCACCCGGTTGAGGTCAGCGCCCAGCTTGACGAGGACCTGGGCGGCGACGCCCTCACCCTCGCGGATGAGGCCGAGCAGGATGTGCTCCGTGCCGATGTAGTTGTGGCCGAGCTGCAGCGCTTCGCGCAGGCTCAGCTCCAGCACCTTCTTGGCGCGCGGCGTGAACGGGATGTGTCCCGTCGGCTGCTGCTGGCCGGTGCCGATGATGTCGGTGACCTGCTCGCGCACGGCATCCAGGGAGATCCCGAGAGACTCGAGCGCCTTGGCGGCCACTCCTTCGCCCTCGTGGATGAGGCCGAGCAGGATGTGCTCGGTCCCGATGTAGTTGTGGTTGAGCATCTTGGCCTCTTCCTGGGCCAGGACGACGACACGACGCGCACGGTCGGTGAATCTCTCGAACATGATCACTCTCCTCCGGCACCGGGCAGGGTGGTGATGCCGTTAGTAGGAGCGTAACGACCACCGCAGCTCTCATCGCCCCTGTTCGCCGTGGGCGTGATGCCGGGGGTCCGGGAACGCCGCAGCGCACGTGCACCTGGCACGTGCGCTGCGGGTGTGGACGGATCGCGGGTGGATCAGACGGGGAACCGGACAGTCGCGGCGAGCGCCCCACCGCCGGGGACGTCCTCGGCTCGGACGGCGAGGATCCTGGCGTCGGACAGGAGTGCCCGTCGGAGGATCTCGTCGATCACGCCGTAGTTCGACGCGTCGGCCTCCTCGTCGAGGGTGACGACACCGGTGGCCTCGTCGACCGTGCCGGGCAGGTTCGTGTCGATGTCGACGAACAGGGTGTCGACGGCGTTCGCGGTCGCGGCGCGTGCCACGTCGCCGAGGTCGGTCACCGCGCGTCCGTTCGACGCCCGGGTGCCGAACTCCTCGCAGAGCGCGTGCAGCTCCGCGGCGTACAGCTCGTCGAGGATCGGTCGTGCCGCGGCGGCGAGCTGTTCGTCGGAGCGTTCCTGCTGATTGCCCTCGATCTCGGGCTTCACCAGCTGCTTGGACGTGCTCACCGAGCGGAAGATCCCCGTCATCGGTTCGGCACCCGCGAGGATGAGCGGTTCCTTCGAGTTCGCGAGGATCGGCGCGAGCGCCTTGTCGATGATCTGCGCGTACTCCTGCATCCGGATCTTCTGGCCCTCCGAGCCCTGGATGCGTCCGAGCTGCTCGCGGCCGTTCGAGCCCCGCCCACGGATGGAGTCGACGTGAGCCGCCGCCGCGACGTCCTCGGGGATGTCCAGCTCGATGCTCGTCGCCGGCAGGTCGCGCGCGACCGCGACGAGGCGGACCCCGCTCTGCGCCAGGGCCAGCACGTAGGCGGACTGCGGGAAGGTGAGCGCCCGCATGAGCGGTTTGATGTAGAAGCGGTCCGACACCTCGGTGCACGAGCGCAGGACGTTGGGCACACGGAAGTACCGGGTCGTCGTCGGGCTGACGAAGATGGCCAGGCTCGAGGACAGGTACCGGAGGAAGTCCGGGTCCTCGAGGAGGCGGTCGATCTCGTCGGTGAACCGCCCGACCGCGGCACGGTCCGCTCCCGCCGCAGCCAACTGCTCCACCGCCTGTTTGACCTGGTTCTTCAAGTCGAGCCGGATGTGGCTCGTGTCCGCGGGGTTGGTGCTCGTCTCGAGGTAGATCGACACGCTCGACGCTTCTCGGGCGTTCGCGAGCTCGACGATGTCGGAGCGGGTCGGAATATCGGTGTGGTGCACTGATGCCTCCTTCGATCGCGTCAGGCGAAGGGTCGACCGGGAGCAGGCGACGCCGTCGTGGGCCTGACTTGCCCCCAGTATAGGGACGCGGTCGCCGCGCGGCCCTGGCGGATTCGCCGGGGATTCGGAGGCGGAGCGGGCGCCGTCGGGCTCGCTCAGCGCACCCGTCGCCGGGCCGTGCCGACCGCTACTGGAGCGCCGAGGTGAGTCGGGCGAGGTTGTCGAGGACGGTCGAGCGCAGCGGCTGCTTCAGCCATTCCGCGAGCGTCAGCTCCTTGCTGATCTCGCGGTACCCGTCCTCCACGGCACGCATCTCACGGACGAACTCCCGCCCACGGACCATGAGCGACACCTCCAGGTTGAGACCGAAGGACCGCATGTCCATGTTGCTCGAGCCGATGACCGCCACGTCGTCGTCGATCGTGAAGTGCTTGGCGTGCAGGATGTACGGCGCCGGGTACTGGAAGATCCGCACCCCCGCCCGCAGAAGCGCCTCGTAGTACGACCGCTGTGCGTGCCACACCACCGCCTGGTCGCCGATCTCGGACACGAACAGATCGACCGGGACCCCGCGCTGCACGGCGGTCGTGACGGCGGCGAGCAACGACTCGTCGGGGACGAAATACGGACTCGTGATGACGATGCGCCGTTGCGCCGCGTAGATGAGCGCGAGGAAGAGCTTGAGGTTGTTGTCGCCGTCGAACCCGGGGCCGCTCGGCACCACCTGGAGTTCGAGGTCGCCGGCCGGGCGGGCGTCGAGCAACCCGACCTCCTGCGACAGCACGTCGCCCGTCTCGCTGTACCAGTCGCTCAGGAAGATCGTGTTGATGCCGGCGACCCCCGGGCCCTCCACCCGGGTCATGAGCTCCTGCCACTGGAGCCCGCGTTTGATGTTGCCCGGCTTGTTGTAGCTCCGGTCGATCATGTTCTGCGACCCCATGTACGCGACGGCGCCGTCGACGATCACCATCTTGCGGTGGTTCCGGAGGTCGGGACGTTGGAACTTCCCCTTGAAGGGCTGGAGCGGCAGCATGAGCGCCCACTGCGCCCCCATCGCCGTGAGGCGCTGCAGGGTGTGCTTGTAGTCGGGGGTCCGCCAGCTCGCGAAGTGGTCGAGCAGCACCCGGACGGTGACGCCGCGATCGATGGCGCGTTCCAGCGCGTCGAAGAACGGTTTCGTCGTCCGGTCGCAGGTGAGGATGTAGAACTCGACGTGCACGAAGTGCTCGGCGCGGTCGACGTCGCCGGCCATCGCGTGGATGGAGGCCTCGTAGTCGCCGATGAGGCTCGCGGCGTTGCCGCCCTGGAGCGGCATCGAGCCGAGGTTGCGGTTGAGTGTCACGACCGATCGGAACCACGCCGGCGCGTTCGAGGTCAGGTTCGCCTTGACGAGGTCGCGGGTCGTCTGACGGATGTACACGTTGATGTCGTACTGCTTCCGCCGACGCACCCGCGGCAGCTTCGGATTGCCGATGAGCAGGAAGACGATGACGCCGAGGTACGGGATGAGGAAGATGGCCAGCAACCAGGCCATCCCGGCGGTGGGGCGCCGGTTGCGCGGGACGACGATGACCGCGATGACCCGGATGATGAAGTCCAGGACGAGGGCGGTGATGCCCAGCCAGTTCCAGGAGAACTCGATCGTCATGTCGCCCATCCGCTCAGGTGCCGAGGCTCCAGCCTACTGACCGCCCCGGACTGCGGGCATGCGACACCGCGGCGTCGGACGGAGGCTCAGACCTCGCGGGGGGCCGTGGAGTCGACGGGCGGCAGACCGAGCTTGGCCCGCTGCTCGGCCTCGACCTGCGCGTACGCCTTGCGCTCGTTGCGGTCGGAGCGCAGGATGGCACGCATCACGACCCAGAAGATGACGCCGACGACCACGGTGGGCAGCAGCGACCAGAGCGCATTCAGCCAGTAGTCCTCGATCACCCGTCAATCGTACCGCCCTTCGACAGGCGCAGGGACCGGAAGGACGGGTCGCTCAGGAACCGCCCTTCGACAGGCTCAGGAACCACCCGCGAGGGCGCCCCAGAGGCCGCTCACCACGAGGTAGAGGCCGATACCGCTCACCACGATCCAGATCGTGATCCGCGCCGTCGTCGGTCCTTGCTTCTTGGGGTCCTGGTGGTCGCCCGGGTCCATCATGCTCATCGTCGCGCCTGACTGTTCGTGGTCGTGCTGCCGGTGGGCCGCTACTTGACCAGGGGGAAGAGGATCGTCTCGCGGATGCCGAGACCGGTGAGCGCCATGAGGAGGCGGTCGATGCCCATGCCCATGCCGCCCGACGGCGGCATGCCGAACTCGAGGGCCCGCAGGAACTCCTCGTCGAGACGCATCGCCTCGACGTCGCCCTGCGCGGCGAGCTTCGCCTGTTCGATGAACCGCTCGCGCTGCACCACCGGGTCGACGAGCTCGGAGTAGCCGGTCGCCAGTTCGAAGCCGCGGACGTAGAGGTCCCACTTCTCGACCGCGCCCTCGACGGAACGGTGCGCCCGGACGAGGGGGCTCGTGTCGACCGGGAAGTCCATCACGAAGGTCGGGCGCTCGAGGCCGCCCTTCACGAAGTGCTCCCACAGCTCCTCGACGTACTTGCCGTGGATGGGGTGGGGCACCTCGACCCCCTCGCGCTCCGCGAGTGCTTTGAGCTCCTCGATCGGGGTCTGCGGGGTGATCTCCACACCGGCTGCGGCGGAGAGGCTCTCGAACATCGAGATGCGGTCCCAGTCGCCGCCGAGGTCGAACTCGGTGCCGTCGGCCCAGGTGACGACGTGGCTGCCGCTCGTGGCCAGTGCGGCGTTCTGGATGAGGGTCTGGGTGAGGTCGGCCATGGTGCCGTAGTCGCCGTAGGCCTCATACGCCTCGAGCATCGCGAACTCCGGGCTGTGCGTGGAGTCGGCACCCTCGTTGCGGAAGTTGCGGTTGATCTCGTAGACGTGGTCGATCCCGCCGACGACGGCGCGCTTCAGGTAGAGCTCCGGCGCGATGCGCAGGTAGAGCTCGGTGTCGAACGCGTTCGAGTGCGTGACGAACGGCCGTGCCGACGCGCCGCCGTGCATGACCTGCAGCATGGGCGTCTCGACCTCGACGAAGTCGCGCTCCGTGAACGTCTGGCGGAGGCTCGCGACGGTCTTCGCCCGGTCGAGCACGTTCTTGCGCGCCTGGTCGCGGGCGATGAGGTCGAGGTACCGGCTGCGGACCCGGGTCTCCTCGTTCAGCTCGTTGTGGAGGTTCGGCAGCGGGAGGATCGCCTTCGCGGCGATGGTCCACTCGGCCACCATGATCGACAGCTCCCCACGGCGACTGGAGATGACCTCCCCGGAGACGAAGACGTGGTCGCCGAGGTCGACGAGCTCCTTCCACGCGGCGAGCTGCTCGTCGCCGACGCTCGCGAGACTCACCATGGCCTGGATACGGCTGCCGTCGCCCGACTGCAGGCTCGCGAAGCAGAGCTTGCCGGTGTTGCGCAGGTGCACGACCCGCCCGGCGACGCCCACGGTCACGCCGGTCGCCTCGTCGGGCTGCAGCTCGCCGTAGCGGGCGCGCACGGCCGGGATGGTGTCCGTGATGGGCAGGGTGACCGGGTAGGCGCCACCGGCACCGGAGGTCGCCTCGTCGATGAGGCGCTGGCGCTTCGCGAGGCGGACGGCCTTCTGCTCGGAGAGCTCTGCCTGCTCTGCTGCGTCGTCGATCGGCTCTGGCGTCGTGTCAGTCATGCGGTGCGATTCTCCTCGTGCGGTCACTGGAGTTTACCGGGGACCACGCTCGGGCTGCGCGCACGGACGGTTTCCTATGAACCGGCTATCGACGGCCTGACAAGGGTCTCGAAGAACCGTTCCGAGCACCCTGTCGTGGCCTCGGCCCGTGCTTGGCTCGGAGGCCAGGAGTCCCGATCGGGGGCACCGACGCCGGAAACGAACTCGAAAGGCTCGTCATGACGACGCTCTCCGACCACCAGCACACCGACCACCGCGACGCCACCGTCGTCCCACCGGTTCCGGCCTCGGCCGCCGCCGACCGGCGCTCCGTCGGCCTCGACGCCGGGCTCGTCCTCCTCCGCGTGGTCCTCGGGGTGGTCTTCATCGCGCACGGGCTGCAGAAGTTCCTCGTCGACACGATCCCGGGCGTCGCCGCCGGCTTCGGCGGGATGGGCATCCCGCTCCCCGACGTGACCGCGGTCGTCGTCGCCGGACTCGAGGTCGTCGGTGGACTCCTGCTCATCGTCGGGCTCGGCACCCGCGTCATCGGGGCGCTGCTCGCCGTGACGATGGCGGTGGCCCTGGTCCTCGTGCACCTGCCGGCCGGCTTCTCCGCCGCCGAAGGTGGCTTCGAGTACGTCATGGTGCTCGGCGTCGCCGCCCTCGCCCTCGCCCTCACGGGCCCGGGTCGGTTCGCGATCGACGCGCTCATCCGCCGTCGCCACTGACCCCGGTACCACGACGTCGCCCACTCCGTCTGGCGCGACCACGGCCGCTCGCTCGCCCGTTCGGACGAGTGGGCGGCCGTTCGGCTAGAGCAGCTCGTCGACGTCGGGCGTCGCGGCGCCGCGCAAGGCCTCGTCCACCGAGGACCGGACGAGCGAGGACAGGAACCCGCCGGCGTTCTCGATCCCGATCTCCTGGAGGAGTCCGGTCGCCTGCTGCACGACGGCCCGCGAGAAGCTGGCAGCCGTCTCGACCGCCTCGGCGTACGCCTCCCGATCGGCCTCGGCGATGATCACCGGTTCCGCGCCCATCTCCACGACCAGTGCCTGGCCGATCGGCTGGACGGGTGCCGGAGCGGTGACGGCGAAGGACGTCTCGTGCAAGCGGGCGAGGTCGAGGCTGGTCCCCGTGAACACCATCGCCGGGTGCAACGCCAACGGGATGGCGCCCGCGCGAGCGGCCGGAGCGAGGACCGCGGTGCCGAAGCGAGCCGAGGTGTGCGCCACGAGCTGGCCCGGCTGCCACGCACCCACCGCCGCGAGCCCCTCGACCAGCGACGCGAGTTGCTCGTCCGGCACGGCGATCACGACGAGTTCGCTCCGCTCGACGACCTCGGTCGGATCGAGCACGGGGACGTCCGGCAACAGGGCGTTCGCGCGGTCGAGACTCTCCTCGGACACCGCGGTGATGCCGACGATCGCGTGTCCGGCACCGCCGAGGGCCGCCCCGATGACCGGGCCGACCCGACCGCTTCCGATGATCCCGACGCCGAGGCGGGCATTCCGACGGTCGGCGCTCACCGCATCGTCCGATCGTCGTCGGCCGGCACCGGCGTTGCCGGGGATTCGAGTGGTCCCTCGGCCTCAGCCACGGCCTCCGTGCCCGGCTGCGCCGTCGGTTCTGCGAGGTACGGGGCCGTCACCGGCTCGTCACCGGGCTGGTGTTCGGGGTCGAAGCTCGCCCAGCGGTGACTCCGGTCGGTCGCCTGCGCGACCACGATCGCCTCGGAGGCCGCCTCGAACATGCGTACCGCCTCGTCCCGCGCCATGGCCGGGAGCTTCGCGATGACCGGACCGGGCACCGTGTGCGCGGTCGCGGAGGCCAGGTCGAGTGCCCGCAGGAGCGGCCCCTGGTTGATCCGGATGCTCTGCAGCCGGGCGAGCGGCAGGATGTGCAGCTTCCGCCAGACCACCCCCTGGCGGAAGAGCAGCATCCCGTCGCGCAGCGCATAGCCCGTGCGCCGCCACGAGAACCAGTTGATCCACATCGAGCGACGGGGCGACCCGACGAACCCGACCCCGTCACGCGTCGAGAGGGCGGACTGCAGTGGAGCCCAGGCGCTGCCGTCGATGCGGCCCGCGAGCATGAGCTCCACGACCTGGGCGGCGTCGACGAGCGATCCGACCGGCAACACCGTGTTGTTGCTCGCCCCGCGGGCAGCCTGCTCGAGGGAGAGACCGGCCTTGTTGATCCGGACCCTCCACCAGCCGAAGGGACGCCAGATGATCGGCTGCGACACCTCGATGGCGTGGATGCGACCCGGAGGGATGGTGTCGTTGGTCGTCGAGAACAGACCGAACCCGACGCGCACGCCCGAGGGGGTCGCGGCGATGCTGTAGCGGAGCGACTTCGTCACGCTCGACCAGATGAAGGCACCGAGGCTCAGCACCATCGGCACGAGCCAGAACCAGGCCCACTCGAGACCGTTCACGAGCAGGACCACCCCGACCACGACCGAGATCAGGACGATGACGGTGAACGGACTGAGCACGGTCGAGCCGACGAGACGCCCGAGGGTCAGCCGCACGACCGAATCCGGCACCGCCTCCTGAGGGTCCAGTTCCGGTGAGACGAAGTCGTCCACCCGCTCGGTGACGAACCGTGAGACGCCGCCGCCGTCCGGCGTCGCGGCGTCCGGCAGGCTCGGGTCGACCGGAGCGGCGGCGGGCCGCTGCTGGCGCTCGGCGAGCTTCACGCCGCTCGCGAGGGTGAGCACGTCGCGGCGGAGGCCGTCGGCGTCCGCCGTGTAGAGGTACTCGAGCTTGACGTTCGCGTCCTGCCCGGCGACGCTCACGTTGATGCGGGAGGCGCCGATGAGTCGGGCCAGCAGCGGCTTCTCGATGGAGACGCCCTGGATGCGGTCGAGCTTGGCCTTGCGGTTCGTGCGGAAGAGGATGCCGCTGCGGACCTCGACGGCCTCGTCGGTGACGCGGAAGGTGTGCATGCGCCACGAGAGCCAGAACACGGCGATGACCACGATGAGCCCGCCGGCGATCGCGAGGAGCACCCAGCCGACGAACCCGTGGTTCAGGATGTAGTCGATCGGGTCGGTCGGTTGCTCCATGCCCGGCGCCGGGATGAAGAACTCGATGAGCCGCTCGCGCAGGTTGGCGATGACGATGCCGAGGATGGCGACGAACGCGATGCCGCCGCGGAGCAGGGGCGTCGCCGGGTGCAGGCGGTGCCACTGACCGTCGACCAGGCTCTGCCCGGCGACGCGCGGAACGATCGCCTCGGCCGTCGGTTTGACGCGTGGCCCGGCAGCGTGCACGTCGAACCGGGGCGGCGGTCCCTGCGGCTGCTGCTCGCTCACAGGCCGGTCCGTCGGCTCTCCGCCACGGCGACCAGGTGGTCGCGCAGTCCCTCCGCCTCGGCCTCGGGTAGCCCGTTGATCACCACGCCGGTGGAGGCGGAAGCGGTCACGAACTTGAGGTCGGCCAGGCCGAACGCGCGCGAGAGGGGCCCGCGGTTGATGTCGACGAGCTGCATGCGACCGTACGGGACGGCGACGAAGCGTTGCCACATGATCCCCCGGCGGAACAGGAGGTCGTCAGCGCGGAGCTGGTAGCCGATGGCCCGGATCCGACGCGGGATGAAGGCCGCGGTGATCAGCGAGATGACCGCTAAGGCGGCGAACGGCCACCAGATCCACGTCCAGTCCCAGACGAGCGCGACGAACACGACCGCCGCGGTGACGACGAGGAGGCCGGCGCCCTCGGAGATGAACTCGATGGCGATGAGTTTGCGGCTCACCCGTCGCCACTCGACGTCGGGCAGGTCCAGCCGGTGCCCGCCGGGAGCGGACGACTCGGCGTGTGTGGCCTCCGTGGCCGACGTCTCGTCGAGCGGTGTGTCGATCAAGGGCCGCTCGACGAGCGGTTCAGGTGTGGGACGGGGCTCCCCCGGGTGCGGCGTCGTCATCATCATCCTTCGGAACGGTGCAGAACCACTCGGCCACCAGAGCGGCGACGACGAGCGCGACGGATCCCACGATGGACGCGATCACCAGCCACAGCGAGCCTAGCGCGGGCAGGATCGGGCGGGTCAGGAGGAAGAGCATGATCCCGACGGTGGCACCGGCGACCAGGGCCCCCGCGTGGCTCGACGCCTTCGCGAGGGCGGCCACCCGCATCGCCCGGAACGGGTCGATCCGTCGGGTCGCGTGCCCGGTCGTGCTGCGCCGGATCGGCCAGGACAGGGCGATGAGGATGATGGCGACCGCGACGAGGGAGACCGTGAGGGTGACGGGCGGGATGATCGAGGCACGCCCGGCGGACACCGACGCCACCTCGACGAGGAACCCGAAGACCACGCCGACCCCGGCGAGCACGATGAGCGGCGTCGCGGTGGTCCGCCTCACGGCTGCGCTCCGTCGTCGGGGACCACGGATCCGTCCTTGGCGGCGGCGAGGGTGTCGAGGCGACCCACACCGGGCAACGTCGCATCGGGGTCGAGCAACAGCCACGGCACGACGACGAAGCCGCGCTCGGCGGCACGCGGGTGCGGGACCGTCAGGCGGTCGTCGTCGATCGTCTCGTCGTCGTAGGCGAGGAGGTCGAGGTCGAGCGTCCGGTCGCCCCAGCGCTCCTCGCGGACCCGGCCGTGGGCCAGTTCGATCCGCTGGAGTTCGTCGAGGAGTTCGAGCGGCCGGAGTCGGGTCCGGACGATGGCGACCCCGTTGAGGTAGGCGGGTGCCGACTCGTCCACGCCCGCCGGCTTGACGGCGGCACTCGAGACGAGCGGCGAGGGTCGGACCTCGAGCACGCCGTCGACGGCGGCGAGGTCCTCACACGCCTGAGCGATCGTCGCGCGGCGATCCCCGAGGTTCGCCCCGAGCGCGATGACAGCCTGCACCGCGCGTGGCTTCGGTGGCCCCGGGCGTCGCGCCGGGTCGTGGATGGGGGTGCGCGACACCATCAGCCGGCCTGTCCGGTCTCGGCGCGGTCCGCGGCGGTGCGCTCGATCGTCACCGCGACGTCCGCGAACGGCACCGTGATCGGGGCGCTCGGCTTGTGGAGGGTGACCCGCACCGCCTCCGCGCGCGGGTTCGACAGCACGACGGCGGCGATGCGCTCCGCGACCGTCTCGATGAGGTCGACCGGGTCGCGCTCGACCGCGGCGACGACGGCTTCCGCCAGCTCGCCGTAGTGCATGGTCGCGCCGAGTTCGTCGCCGCCTGCCGCAGGGCGGAGGTCGAGGGTGACCGTCACGTCGATGACGAACTCCTGCCCCGCTTCGCGCTCGAAGTCGAAGACGCCGTGGTGGGCGAAGGCCCGCAGGCCTGTGAGGGTGATCGAATCAGTCATCGGCTCCACCTTGCCATGCATCGAGGGTGTCGAGGGCGAGTCTCGTGGCGGCGACGTCGTGGACGCGGACGCCCCAGGCGCCGGCTTGGACCGCCAGCACGCTGACCACGGCACTCGGAAGATCGCGATCGGTCATCGGGGCGTCGTCCCGCAGGAGTGCGCCGAGGAACCGCTTGCGCGAGGCGCCGACGAGCACCGGATAGCCGAGCTCGAGCAGCAGGTCGAGGCGCGCGAGGATGCGCCAGTTGTGCTCGGTGTGCTTCGAGAAGCCGAGCCCCGGATCGACGACGATCCGCTGTGGATCGACGCCCTGACCGAGCAGGGTCGACACGCGGTCGTCGAGTTCGCGCGCGACGTCGACCGCCGCGTCCGTGTACGAGGCGCGGCTCGCCATGTCCACCGAGTGGCCGCGCCAGTGGCTGATGACGCAGTCGAGGCCGGATGCGGCCATGAACGCCGGCATCCGGTCGTCCGCGAGCCCGCCGGACACGTCGTTGATGATCGACGCACCGGCGTCGGCTGCAGCTCGGGCGGTCTCGGCGCTCATGGTGTCGATGCTCACCCGCACCCCGGCCGCAGCCAGGGCCGACACGACGGGTGCGACCCGGTGTTGTTCCTCGCGGGTGTCGACCCGAGCGGCGCCCGGCCGGGTGGACTCACCGCCCACGTCGATGACGGTGGCCCCCGCAGCGACGAGCTCGAGGCCGTGCGCGACGGCGTCGTCGACGTCGAAGTAGCGGCCGCCGTCACTGAAGGAGTCGGGCGTGACGTTGACGACGCCCATGATCTCGGGCTGCGTCGTCGGTGCCGCGGTCGTGCGCCGGCCGTCTGCGGGGACGGCGTGCCCGTCGTCGCTCGTCACCGGATCACCGGGCCTGTTCGGCGGTGGTGCCGATCAGCTGCATGAGTTCCGCACGCGCGGCGGGATCCGCGAGGGCGCCGCGGCTGGCGATCGTGACGGTGGTGCTCGTCAGCTGACGCGAGCCGCGCATGGACACGCAGCCGTGCGCCGCCTCGAGCACGACGAGGACGCCGCGCGGGGCGAGTCGCTCCTCGAGGACGTCGGCGATCTGCTCGCTCAGTCGCTCCTGCACCTGCGGGCGGGACGCGATCGTGTCGACGACCTTCGGCAGGGCGCCGAGCCCGATGACGCGTTCGTCGGGGAGGTAGGCGATGTGCGCCGTGCCGAGGAACGGCAGCAGGTGGTGCTCGCACACGGAACGGAAGGCGATGTCGCGGACGAGCACGGCGTCGCTCGTCGCACCCTCCTCGATGGGGATCGTGCGAGCCAGGTGCTCACCGGCGTCCTGGCCGATGCCGCTGAAGAACTCCGCGTACGCGTCGGCGACGCGCGTCGGGGTGTCGGCCAGGCCGTCGCGGGCCGGATCCTCGCCGATCGCGTCGAGGATCTCCAGAATGGCCGCGGCGATCCGGGCACGGTCCACGGACGGCCGCGAGGCCGAGCCTGGATCAGACTCGGCCTGCGCGGCTCCGGCCGCGGCGTTCGCGGGGTGCTCGCCGGGCGTCATGCGGGCTAGGCGGTCGCCGGTCGCGGCTTCGTGGCGCGGGTGCGCTTCGGCTTTACTGGCGCCTCCGGCTCCGGCTCGGAGCTCACGCCGCCGTCTGCCGCACCCGAGTCGATGGGGGCGGTGAACGTCGTCGAGCCGACGGCGGAACCGGACCCGACCGGGCGCTTCTTGCTGGACAGCCACACCGGACGCGGCGGGAGCTTCTTGACGTCCTTGAAGATCTCGGCCAGCTGCAGGTGGTCGAGGGTCTCCTTCTCCATCAGCTCGGCGGCCAGGCGGTCGAGCACGGCGCGGTTGGTCGTGATGACCTGCCAGGCCTCGTCGTGTGCGGCCTCGATGAGTTCGCGGACCTGGGCGTCGACCCGCTGCGCGATCTCCTCGGAGTAGTCGCGCTGGTGGCCCATGTCGCGGCCGAGGAACATCTCACCGGAGGACTGGCCGAGCTTGACGGCGCCGACGTCGGTCGTCATGCCGTACTCGGTGACCATCTTGCGGGCGATGCCGGTGGCCTTCTCGATGTCGTTCGAGGCGCCGGTGGTCGGGTCGTGGAAGACGAGCTCCTCGGCGACGCGGCCGCCCATCGCGTAGGCGAGCTGGTCGAGCAGCTCGTTGCGCGTGACGGAGTACTTGTCCTCGAGCGGGAGCACCATCGTGTAGCCGAGGGCGCGGCCGCGGGGCAGGATCGTGACCTTCGTGACGGGGTCGGTGTTGTTCATCGCCGCTGCCGCGAGCGCGTGACCACCCTCGTGGTACGCGGTGATGAGCTTCTCCTGCTCGCGCATGACGCGGGTGCGTCGCTGCGGACCGGCGATGACGCGGTCGATGGCCTCGTCGAGGGCACGGTTGTCGATGAGCTGTGCGTTCGAGCGCGCGGTCAGCAGCGCCGCCTCGTTGAGGACGTTGGCGAGGTCGGCACCGGTGAAGCCGGGCGACTTGCGGGCGACGACCTCGAGGTCGACGCTCGCGGCCAGGGGCTTGCCCTTGCCGTGCACCTCAAGGATCCGCTTGCGGCCGGCGAGGTCCGGGGCGTCGACGCCGATCTGGCGGTCGAAGCGACCGGGACGCAGGAGCGCGGGGTCGAGGATGTCGGGACGGTTCGTCGCGGCGATGAGGATCACGTTGGTCTTGACGTCGAAGCCGTCCATCTCCACCAGGAGCTGGTTGAGGGTCTGCTCGCGCTCGTCATGACCGCCGCCCATGCCGGCACCACGGTGACGACCGACGGCGTCGATCTCGTCGACGAAGATGATCGCCGGCGAGTTCTCCTTGGCCTGCTGGAAGAGGTCGCGGACGCGGCTCGCGCCGACACCCACGAACATCTCGACGAAGTCGGAACCGGAGATGGAGTAGAAGGGGACGCCTGCCTCGCCGGCGACGGCGCGGGCGAGCAGGGTCTTACCGGTTCCGGGAGGGCCGTAGAGCAGCACACCCTTCGGGATGCGGGCGCCGACGGCCTGGAACTTCGCGGGCTCCTTGAGGAAGTCCTTGATCTCCTCGAGCTCCTCGATGGCCTCGTCGGCACCGGCGACGTCGTCGAAGGTGACCTTCGGCGACTCCTTGGAGACGAGCTTCGCCTTCGACTTGCCGAACTGCATGACCTTGTTGCCGCCGCCCTGCATGCCGGACAGCATCAGCCAGAAGAACACACCGATCAGGAGCAGCGGCAGCAGGAGACCGAGCATCGACAGCAGCCAGCTCGGCTGCGGGACCTTGTCGTTGT
>NZ_LMJX01000002.1:1374830-1377527 GCF_001421315.1 Plantibacter sp. Leaf1
GTAGAACTGCACCTGCTTGCCGAACTCGTCGTCCGCCTTCGTCAGCGTGAGGTCGACGCGCTGGTCGCCGTCCGTGATGACGGCCTCCTTGACCTGCCCCTTCTCGAGGAAGGCCAGGCCTTCCTGCGTGGAGACCTCACGGAAGCCGTTCATGCTCATCAGGCTGATGCCGATCCAGAAGACCAGAGCAGCGATGATGAGGTACGGGATGGGACCCTTGAAGAGGCGCTTGACGTTCATAGTTGAGAGGCCGGGACTGGCCCGTTCCCTTTCTGCAGGAGGGGTCGACGGGCGGAGCCGCGTCGGAAATCAGGCTACCCCCTCGCTGCTGGATGCCTCCCCCATGTTTGCCATGGGCTTAACGAGTGATCCAGGCGAGGTTCGTCGCTCGCTCAGGCGTAGACGTGAGGGGCGAGCACGCCGACGTCGCGGAGGTTGCGGTACTTCTCGTCGAAGTCGAGACCGTACCCGACGACGAAGTCGTTCGGGATGTCGAAGCCGACGTACTTGCACTCGACGTGGACCTTCGCGGCCTCCGGCTTGCGCAGGAGCGCGCAGACCTCGATCGAGGCGGCGCCGCGCGAGGCGAAGTTCTCGAGCAACCAGGAGAGGGTGAGGCCGGAGTCGATGATGTCCTCGACGATCAGGACGTGACGGTTCGTGAGGTCTGCGTCGAGGTCCTTGCGGATCTGCACGACACCGCTCGACTTCGTGCCGGCCCCGTAGGAGCTGACGGCCATCCAGTCCATGGACAGCGGGATGCGGAGTTCGCGCGCCAGGTCGGCCATGACCATGACCGCGCCCTTCAGGACGCCGACGAGCAGGACGTCCTTCCCGGCGTAGTCGACCTCGATCCGGCGGGCGAGTTCGGCGAGCTTGTCGCGGATCTCCTGCTCGGTGACGAGGATGGTCGTGAGGTCGTCCGAAATGTCGCTCTGCTCCATGCGTCGAGTGTATGCGAGATGACCCGGACGCCGATGCGCACCTCCTCCTCGCGGGGCCTGTCGTCAGCGCGCGGAGAACACGATGCGGCCGTCGCGGCGCATGGCCCGGCAGCCGGGTAGATCGATCGGTCCCTGCCCGGCCCAGTCGGTCACGAGCCGCGCGACCTCGATCGTCTGCGTCCGGGAGAGGGCGACCCCGAACTCGCTCTGCACGATGTACCGGATGACGCGCTGCCGGAGCGCGGCGGGGTTCGCGGCGAGCGCCGCCGTACTGACGGAGATCCCGGCCTCGGCGTGCTCGACGATCTCCTCGATGGTCTCCTCGATCATCTCCTCGAAGGCCTCAGCGTCCTCCCGCATGGCGTCCGCGGTGCGGGCGAGCGCCTCAGCGATGCCCGGCCCGAGTTCGCTCTCGAGCACGGGGAGCACCCGCTCGCGCACTCGGACGCGCGTGTACGCGGCGTCGGTGTTGTGCGGGTCGTCCCAGGGGGTGAGGCCCATCGCGGCACACGCCTCGCGGGTCTGCACCCGGCGGACGCCGAGGAGCGGGCGGACGAGGGCGCCGCTGACGGGCGACATCCCCTGCAGGCTGCCGGCGCCGGATCCGCGGGCGAGCCCGAGGAGTACCGTCTCGGCCTGGTCGTCGAGCGTGTGCGCGAGCAATACGGCCGACGACCCGGCCTCGACGCGTGCGCCCTCGAGCGCCGCGTACCGGGCATCGCGCGCAGCCGCCTCCGGACCGCCGTCGGCACCGACCTCGACCCGCCGGACGAGCACCGGGTCGAGGCCCATCGCCCTCGCCTGGTCAGCCGCGCGGGCGGCGACGGCTGCGGAATCCGTCTGCAGGCCGTGGTCGACGATGACGGCACCGGCCTGCAACCCGAGCTTCGACGCCTCGAAGGCGGTCGCCGCGGCGAGGGCGAGCGAGTCCGCCCCACCACTCAGGGCGACGAGGAGGTCCGCCTCGCCCTCCGCCCGGGACCCGGCCGCCGACCACCGGCCGATCGCGTCGCGGACCGCCTTCCGCAGCAGGGCGACGGACGGGTGGAGCGGAGGTCGGACGTCGTTCACGCGCTCCACGCTATTGCACGACGGCGGGCGTCCCCCCGGCACCGGTGGCTCCTGGGCGCATCGGTTAGGGTTGGTCCTCGTCGGCGACCGTGCCGATTCCAGGACATCCAACCTCGCAAGGAGCAGGCTTATGGCCGAGTACGACGCCGTCATCGAGATCCCGCGGGGCAGCCGCAACAAGTACGAGATCGACCACGAGACCGGTCGGGTCTTCCTCGACCGCGTGCTGTTCACGAGCTTCGTCTACCCCACCGACTACGGCTTCTTCGAGAACACCCTCGGCGAGGACGGCGACCCGGTCGACGTGCTGGTCCTCCTCGACTTCCCGACGTTCCCGGGCGTCGGCATCAAGGTCCGTCCCGTGGGCGTGCTGCACATGACCGACGACGGCGGCGGCGACGACAAGGTCATCGCCGTGCAGTACAAGGACCCGCGCTGGGCGCACATCCAGGACCTCAACGACATCCCGCAGGCGACGCGCGACGAGATCGAGCACTTCTTCGTCCACTACAAGGACACCGAGCCCGGCAAGTGGGCTCGCATCGACGGCTGGGGCGACGCCGCCGCCGCCGAGAAGATCATCCTCGCGGGCTTCGAGAAGCTCAAGGCGGAGGGTCACTGACCCCCTGAGGCCCAGCCTCACCCCGCACGACGAAGCGGCCGACACCCTCGGGTGTCGGCC
>NZ_LMJX01000002.1:1377548-1569330 GCF_001421315.1 Plantibacter sp. Leaf1
TGCGCCGCGGTCGGCCATGAACGGCTGGGCGTCGATCGCGTTGCCGTTGATGCGGACCTCGAAGTGCAGGTGGCAGCCGGTGGAGGCGCCGGTCGTGCCGACGTAGGCGATGACCTGCCCCGCGGAGACCTGGTAGCCGACACCGACCTGGATGCCGCCGTCCACGATGTGCGCGTAGCCGGTCGAGACACCCGATCCGTGGTCGATGAGGATGAAGTTGCCGTAGGTGCCGTACCACCCGGCATAGGTCACCGTGCCGGAGGTCGCCGCGTAGATCGGGATCCCGCACCCGCCCGCGATGTCCGTACCCCGGTGGAAACTGCCCGAGCTGCCACCGCCGGTGGAGATCGGGTCGCGATAGCCGTAGGTGCCGGAGATGCTGCCGGACGCCGGGATGGCCCAGCCCTGGCTGCTGAGCTGACCGCCATCGGCGCTCTGCCCTCGGGCCGCAGCCTCGGCTGCGGCCTTCGCCTTCGCCGCGGCCACGCCGGCCTCGTAGTCCTGGACCGTCTTGGCCGTGGTGTCCTGCAACGCCGTCAACTGCGCGTTGAGCGTGACGATCAGCTCCTGGTTCTGCTCCAGCTTCGCCGCCGCCGCGGACGCCGCCTCCTGCGCGGCCTGCATGGCGGCCTGCGCGGCCTGCCGCAGCGACTCGCGTTCGTCGCGGGCGACGCCTGCCTGCTCACCGAGCGCCGCTGCGGTGTTCCGCGCGGCGACGGCCTGCTCGTAGACACCGTTGCTGTGCTCGGCGACCTGGTTCATGTTGCCGAGCTTCGACAGGAGGTCGGTCGCGCCCTTGCTCTCCCCGTCGAGGAAGAGGCTCAGGCTGAGGTCGGCACCACCGGAGCGGTACAGCTGGGAGGCGACCCGACCGGCCTGCTTGGTGGCCGTGTCGGCTTCGGTGGTCTTCGCGTCGGCCTGGGCCTGGATCGCGGTCGCACGGGCGTCGGCCTCGAAGAACGCCTCTTCGGCCGCCTGGAACTCGGTTCCGCGCTTCTCGGCCTCGTCCTGGGCCACCTGCAGTTCGTCCTGCAACTGGACGATGAAGTTCTTGATGTTCGTGACCTCGGCGGCCTTCGCAGCCTCGTTGCCCTTCGCCGCCTGGACGTCGTCCCACGAGGGGTAGTCGGCTGCCGAGGCGGGTCCCGCGATGCCGAAGGATCCGACGATCGCGAGGGACATCACGACCGCGGCGGCGAGGCGTCCGCGCCAACGGGCGGAGGACACCGTCCCGGCGGTCGTCGTCCGGCCTCGGCGCGAGGCACCGGGAAGTCTCTTGCTCATGAAGTACGGCCCATCTCGGTTCGCTGCAGTCACATCGGTCACATCTGTACCACTGTCCACGGTACCCCCGGAGGGGTGGGGACAGCCCTCGGACACCCCGCGCGGCGCGGCCGGCCGGGCATGGTGCCACGCCCGAGGCTAACCCCGGCGATGTACGGCTCAGCGGTCATTCGGCGCCTGTCGCGAGATCCGCCGTCGAGCCACGCGCAGGGCCGCGGGAACCCGATTTTGGATTCCGGGGTTTCATCCGTATGCTTGTCGCTCGGTAGTCATGAAGCTTCAGGGCTTCGCGGCCCTATCGTTTAGCGGCCTAGGACACCGCCCTTTCACGGCGGCAGCACGGGTTCGAATCCCGTTGGGGTCACCACCGACTACTGGAAAAGCAGCCGCTCAGATTCAGGTATAGTGAGTCTGCGCGACTGCGAGAAGCACCGAGCAACACCAGCATCACCGCAGTTCGTATCATCACCAATTCAACATGTATGGCCCTGTAGCGCAGTTGGTTAGCGTGCCGCCCTGTCACGGCGGAGGTCGCGGGTTCAAGTCCCGTCAGGGTCGCAAAAGGTCGGAAGCCCTCTCGCAAGGGAGGGCTTCTGCTTTTGAGACATCGTCGCCGTTCGTGCAGCTGATGTACTCGGCTCTGTAGCTCAGTTGGTAGAGCGCACGACTGAAAATCGTGAGGTCACGGGATCGACGCCCGTCGGAGCCACGGAACCCCCACCTAGCTTCTACATGGTGGGGGTTCTTTTTTTGCCCGGCCGGCTGCCCGGCCCGCCGAGGCCCGACACGATTTGCCACGCCCGTCCACGGTGACCAGACTCGCAGCGTGGAATCGAGACCGTCACGCCGAGCAACCAGCCGCACGCGGCGACCGACCGTCCGCCGAGCACACCGGGTGGCCGTCTCCGTCCTCGGCGTGCTGCTGAGCGCCTCGCTCGTCTCCTGCTCCGATACGCAGTACGGACTGCCTGCCGAAGAAGCCGTCGGCACGTGGCGCAGCGGAGACACCCGGCTCGAGCTGGCCGACGACGGAACCTTCGACGCCACCGCCTGGCCCTCGGAGGTGCAGTGCAGCTTCGACGAAGACCCACGCGACAACGACGTGATCGACTTCTCCGGGACATGGGTCGTGGACAACGAGGGAACCAACCGGGACCTCGTTCTGCGGCCCGACGACGGCGCTTGCGAAACGTCATCGATCACCTCCAGCGTGCGGAGCGACGACGATCTCGCTCGCCTGTGCATCCACACCCGCGGGTCCCTGTCCGGCCCGGCCGAGAACTTCTTCACCCTCTATCAGGGTGATCCGCCGGAGATCGAGGATCCGGATCGCTGCCTGAACTACTAGCCGGCACGGGCTCAGTGGACCTGCGGGCAGACCTGTCTCGCTTCCCCGCTCCCTGAGCCTGCCGAAGGGACCTCCGAAGAACATCCACCACCGGTGCCACTCAGCATCTGGAATGTCAGTGGTCCATGGTGGACTTGATCCATGACCGAGAGCACCACTTCCGCAGTTCGAGCTGGCGACGAGTACGCCATGCAGCTCGCGGAGTTCTCGGACGCTTTCGCAGACATCCACCGCCGGCGCGCGGCCCTGGACGCCGAGGAGGCCCGCCTCCTGGCCCGCTCGGCGGCGTATGCCGATGCCCTCGCCGACTCCGTGGTCCCGGCCGTGTACCCGCCCGCGGAACGGCAGGCCCTCTCACGTCGCTCGACCTGTGCTGCCCTTGCGATGGCGGCGCGGACACCTGAGCAGACGGTCCAGCGGGCGACCAACGACGCGGAGCGCCTCGTGAACGAGGCACCTGCCGTGCTCGCTTCGCTCGAGGCCGGACGCATCTCCGCCCGACACGCGCAGACGATCACGGACCAACTCTGCGACGTGCCGACAGCGGGCCGGGCGGCGTTCCTGGAGGCGGTGTTGCCGGTCGCGGAGCAGTTGACCAACGCCAGCCTCCGCAAGCGCGCCCGTGTCCTCCGCGAACGACTCCACCCTGAGTCGATCACCGCCCGCACCATCCGCTCGGAGGCCGACCGCCGGGTGGAGTTCGAGCCCGCCGCGGACGGTATGGCGTGGGTGCACTTGTTCACGACCGCGCCGATCGCGCAGGGCATCGTCGAGCGCGTTGAAGCAGCGGCCGCGGAGTCACGCGCCGCCGGCGACACCCGCACCTGCGGACAACTGCAGGCCGACGCCCTCGCGGCACTGGCCCTCACCGGCGTGACCCCGCAAGATGTCATGTCGAGCCCGGTGCTCCCGCACCCGATCGAGGTCCAGGAGCACATCACGCCCACCGTGCAGATCACCGTCCCCGCGCTCAGCCTGGCCGGCGTCTCTGATGCGCCAGCGACCCTCGACGGATACGGCCCGATCGACCCGGAGACGGCCGCCCGGCTCGCGGTGAACGCGCCCAGCCTGACCCGGATCCTGGTCCAGCCGGAAACCGGCGCCGTCCTCTCAGTTGGGCGGAAGCAGTACCGCGTGCCGGCCGATCTCCAACGGGCGGTGCGCCTCCGGGACGGCACCTGTCGCGCACCCGGCTGCGGCAGGCGCGCGCGGGCCTGCGACTTGGATCACTCGCTCGCGTGGGAAGACGGCGGGGCGACGGACGTCGGGAATCTCGCGTGCTTGTGCCGACATCACCACCGGATGAAGCACCTTCCCGGATGGAACCTCGACCACGGGCCCGGTGGTGTCCTGGACTGGACGACACCCGACGGGAAACATCATCGGACGGAACCCGATCCCGCACCGTTCTGACCACCTCCGGTCCCCGAGCGTGTCGGAGGGTTCTTCGTGGGCACTTCGACAAGCTCAGTGATCGGAGGAGATTCACGGGGCGCGCTTCGGTCCCTGAGCTTGTCGAAGGGTTTCTCGTGCGCACTTCGACAAGCTCAGTGACCGGGGACGCACTCAGCGACCGGCAGCGGTTCACCGGACACACTCCGGTCCCTGAGCCTGTCGAAGGGCAGTCGGGGTGCGCCCGCTCGGTGCGCGCAAGGACCGTGCCCGGCTGACATCGTGCACCTCCATTCGCAAGCCCCAGACATCCAGCTTCGATCGAGACAGACTGGTGGCATGAGTTCTGCAGACGACCGCACCACCGACGGACCCGACGACGCCCACCAGATCCCGGACGGCGTCGACGACGCGACTGTGGAAGCGGTCGGCAAGGTGACCGAGGCGCTCGAGGTGGTGGAGCAGGCACGCGGCATGCTCTACGGCTTCCACCGTCTCACCGGCAAGGCGGACCTCGCGCTGGGCGAAGCAGCCGATGCCCTCCGCGACGCCGGGCACACCGAGCTCGCCGATCGCATCGATCGTGAGCTCGTCGGGCGGAACGTCATCGACGGACGCTGGACGTTCCAGATCGTCGAGGACTACGACGGCAACTACTGGGAGCCGTTCCGCACGCTCGAGGCACACGTGCGCGATGAACTCGCCGGCGGGCGCCGCCACCTCGCGGAAGCCGCCATGAAGGAGGACCGCCGCACCCACGGCGCTCCACACCACGAGGCGACGCCACCCACCGTCTGACGCCAGCCCGGAGGCGCCGGCGGCCGTCCCAGCACAGCCCCGGCAAGCGGTTAGGCTCGATCCGATGACCGACACACCTGTCTCCCGGACGAAGTTCTCCCGCCAGCTGGTGATCGTCGGAGCCGCCGAGTTCGCCGACGCGTACGGAGCCGACGCACTCACGCTCGCCGCCCTGGCCCGACACCTGGGCACCTCGGCGCCCGCGCTCCTCAAGCACGTGCGGAGCACCGAGGACCTGCGAGCCGCCGTCGCGTCCCTCGCACTGGCCCACCTCGCCAGCAGCATCGACATCGCGACGAGTGGCCTCGGCGGGACGCCGGCGCTCACCGCGCTGGCCGAGACCTACCGTCGCTTCGCCCTCGCCTACCCCGGCCGGTACACGCTCGCCTTCTCGACGACCGACGTCCGGACCGCCACCGGTGACCCCGCCGATCGGGAACTCGTCCTCCTCGTCGAACGGACCCTCGCCGGACGCGGGCTCGACAGCGTCGCGATGACCGACGCCGGGAGGATCGTCCGCGCGGCTCTCCACGGCTTCGTGTCCCTCGAGCTCGTCGGCGGCTTCACCCGCGGTGCCGAGCCCGGCGCGAGCTACGCTGTCCTCGTCGAGCTGCTCGACCGTTCGTCCGCGCTCGGATCACGCCACCTCCAGGAGACGCCATGACCATCGACCCGACCACCCCGACGACTCCGACTGTCCTCTTCGTCTGCGTGCACAACGCCGGACGCTCCCAGATGGCGGCCGGCTTCCTGGGCGCGCTCGCCGGCGACCGGGTCGAGGTGCTCTCGGCGGGCAGCGAACCCAAGGACCGCATCAACCAGGTCGCCGTCGAAGCGATGGCGGAGCACGGTATCGACATCACGGCCGCCGTCCCACACATCCTCACCACGGAAGCGGTGCGGGCGTCGGACGCGGTGATCACCATGGGCTGCGGCGACGCCTGCCCGATCTTCCCCGGCAAACGCTACGAGGACTGGGAACTCGAGGATCCGGCGGGGCAGGGCATCGACGCCGTCCGGCGCATCCGCGACGACATCGAGGAACGCATCGCGGCCCTGTTCGTCGAGCTGGTCCCCACCGAGACGTCCGAGTTCCCGACCTCGATCGGGTCGGTCGCAGGCAGGGCGCTGTCCGCTCACGGGTTCACCCGGTTCGAGCAACTCACCAGGGTCTCCGCCGCGGCGCTCGCCCGCATCCACGGCGTGGGTCCGACGGCCATCGACGTCCTGACCGCAGCACTCGAAGCCCGCTCGCTCGCCTTCGCCTCCTGAGCGCGATCGTCGGCAGCCGCCCGGCGTCGGCCCGCAACCCCATTGCTCAGCGCGACACCCGTCGTATCGTGGTCGTATGAGCAGGCACGCAGCGAACGACGACCGCATCCCCGAGGACACCGAGACCACCGAGGACTCCATCGAGCAGGAGGTCGACGGTGAGGACACGTTCCTCCCCGTCGCCGAGCCGACCTCAGGCCCCGCCCCCGCACCGTAACCCGAGGCACCGTCACCTGAGCCGCCGGTGGAACGTGCGGCTCAGGGGCGGACGAGCGCTCGGAGGTCTTCCAGGGAGCCGTCGAAGACGTTCACATCGATGAACTCCTCCTTGCCGACGTAACCGTCCAGGCGTTCCCGGCTGGTGTACTGCCACAGGTCCCACGCCCGCCCGTCCGACAGGACCGGTGGTGTGACGACCGAGCGGATCCAGAGCGGGTTCCGCTCGTACGCACCCGCGAGGAACGCGTCGGAGTACCGCATGGTCGCGTAGATGATCGGCGGTTGCCCGTAGTGCTCCTCGAGTGCCGCGAGGAGCGGGTCGAGGACGGCCGCGACCCGCTCAGCACTGGGAGGCGTCCGGCAGTAGTCGGCGTAGCACTCGAGATCGATGGTGATCGGCAGCGCCCCTGCGGTGACGGGGACGGTGTCGAAGATGTTCTGCGCCTGCGTCTCGGCCGGGCTGTCGAAGCTCAGGAAGTGGTACGCCCCGACGAGCAGGCCGGTCTTCTCGGCCCCCCGCTGCGCGCCCGCCCAGTTCGCGGCGAACCGTTCGTCCTGATCGCCTGATCCCTCGGTCGCCTTCATGATCGCGAACTCGATGCGCTGAGCCGCGAGGACATCCCAGTCGATCTCGCCCTGATACGAGGAGACGTCGACCCCTCGCACCGCGTACGAGGCGGCCAGGATGGCGTTCGGCCGCACGAGCCCCATGGCGATGAGCGCCACGCAGACCACGCCGATCGCGAGCGTGCCGGCCGCCCCGACGACGAGCGGCCACCAGCGTCTCCAGAATCGGTTCATCGACTCACTGTGTCACGTCTCGGCCGGTCACCTCGACGTCGTGCCCCGGCGCGTGATGGGTCACCGCGGATACAGGACGGCGGCCTGCGGGTCGACGACGAGGTCCACGGGATCACCGGTGGACCACCCGGCCGAGGCGAGCGCCGGCACCGTGACGTCGGCCGCGAGGAGTTCCGTGCGGATTCGGACGACGTCACCGCGCGGTTCGAGGTCGGTGATGACCGCCCGGACGGCGCCGCCACCGGGAGCCTCGTCGGCGTCGAACACCTCCACCCGCGACGGCCGGAACGCGCAGGCGACGGCGGCCCCGAGCGGCATGGGCTCCCCCTCGATGACCGGGCCGACCGCGACCTCCGTCCCGTCGACCAGCCGGAGCCCGCTCCGCGTCCGCACGCCCGTCAGGAGGTTCAGGCCGGCGAGGTCGGCGGTGAACGCACTCCGCGGCCGCTCCAACACCTCCGAGGTCGGCCCCTGCTCGACGATGTGCCCGGCGTCGAGCACGACGACCCGATCGGCGAGGGTGTACGCGTCCAGCACCTCGTGGGTCACGAGCAGGGTCGTGCGTCCGCGCAACTGTTCGCGGAGCATGCGACGCAGCTGCGGGGCGACCGAGGCGTCGAGCGCGGCCATCGGTTCGTCGAGGAGGAGCAGCGCGGGATCCGGCGCGAGCGCCCGGGCGAGCGCCACGCGTTGCGCCTGACCGCCGGACAGCTCGGCGGGTCGGCGGTCCTCGAGGTGGGACGCCTCCACCGAGGCCAACCGCCTCCGGGCGATGTCGCGCGCCTCGCCGCGCGACATCCCGGCGACGAGCGGCCCGTAGGCGACGTTGTCGAGCACGGTCCGGTGCGGGAAGAGCAGCGCCTCCTGGGCGAGCAGTGAGACACCTCGCCGGTGGGGCGGGAGCCAGCGCTCACGCCCGGCCTCACCCACCCGGAACAGTTCACGACCGCCGAGCGTCGCCAGCCCGGTGTCCGGCCGCAGGAGACCCGCGAGGACGGCGAGCAACGTGGACTTACCGGCGCCGTTCGGTCCGAGCACGGCGACGGTCTCACCGGGGGCGAGCTCGACGGCGACGTCCCAATCGCGGGCGCGCACGGTCGCCCGCAGGCTGAGCAGTGAACCGCCACGCTCCGCCGGGATCATCGATCGGCTCCGACGACGGGTCGCGGAGACGGGCGCCGCCCATGAACCGGACGTCGCGTCACCGCTCCACGGGCACCGGCGACCCCGACGACGAGGACGGCCACCACGACGAGGACGAGCGACAGGGCGACCGCGGCGTCCGGATCGGTCTCGCGCTGCAGGTAGATCTCGAGCGGGAGCGTGCGGGTCACGCCCTGCAGACTCCCCGCGAAGGTGAGCGTGGCGCCGAATTCGCCGAGCGCCCGCGCGAACGAGAGGATGGCGCCCGAGACGATGGCGGGCGCCAGGAGCGGCAGCGTGACCGTCCGGAAGACCGTGGTCGGCCGCGCACCGAGCGTCGCCGCGACCGCCTCGTAGCGGGCGCCGCTCGTGCGGATCGCACCCTCGAGACTCAGCACGAGGAACGGGAGCGCGACGAAGGTCTGGGCGAGGACCACGGCGGTCGTCGAGAACGCGATGCTGAGCCCGGCGTCGGCGAGCGCTGGGCCGAGCAGGCCGAGCCGGCCGAAGGTGTAAAGCAGGGCGATGCCGCCGACGACCGGGGGAAGCACGAGCGGGAGGAGGACGAGCGACCGCAGGAGCCGCTGGCCCGGGAACCGTGTGCGGGCGAGGACGAGCGCGAGCGGCACGCCGAACAGGACGCAGAGTGCCGTCGCGATGAGCGAGGTCCGCAGACTCAGGCCGAGCGCCGCGACCGAGGACTCCGAGGTCACGAGGGCGCCGAAGTCCGCCCAGTCGACCCGCAGCACGATCGCGACGAGCGGGAGCAGCACGAACGCCGCTCCGACCGCCGCGATGACGACAACCCAGCGGGGCACCCCCGAGCCCTGGTTCCTCATGCGGTCACGGCGCGCCGAAGCCGGCGTCGGCGAGCACACGCTGCCCGTCGGCGCTCACGACGAAGGCGGCGAAGGCTGCGGCGAGCGCGGGGTTCGCGCTGCCGGCGAGCGGCGCGATCGGATAGGTGTTGACGGCCTTCGAGGACTCGTCGAAGGCGATGCCGCGCACCGCGTCGCCGGCCGCGATGACGTCGGTCACGTAGACCAACCCGGCGTCGGCCTCCCCCGAGGTCACCTTGCCGAGGACGTCGGTGACCGACGACTCCTCACTGACCGGGCTCAGCGCGACACCCGTGGCCTCCTCGACGGCTACGGTGGCCGCGCCGCACGGCACCTGCGGCGCGCACACGACCGTCTTGACGCCGGGGCGGGCGAGGTCGGCGAAGGTCTGCACGTCGGCGGGGTTCGTCGGCGGGACGGCGATCTGCAGGACGTTGGTGGCGAAGTCGACCGGGTCGCCCTCGACGAGGTCGGCGTCGACCAGCTTCGACATGTTCTTCTCGTCCGCCGAGGCGAACACGTCGCCGGGGGCACCGTTCGTGAGTTGCGTGACGAGGTCGGACGATCCGGCGAAGGTGAGCTCGACGCTCGTGCCGGGGTGCGCCTGCTCGAAGTCCGCCGCGAGCGTCGTGAAGGTCGTCTTGAGGGACGCCGCGGCGTACACCGTGATGGAGCCGCTGAGCTCGTCCGCCGTAGCTGAGCCGCTCGGTGTCGGCGCCGTCGCTGGCGCAGCGCAGGCGGATGCGGTGAGCAGGATCCCGATGCCGAGGGCCACGGCGCTGAGCAGTCGGGTGGAGCGACGGGGTGCGGTGCGGTTCATGCCTGCGCCTTCGGGGTCTCGATGAGGACCGTCGTGGCTTTCACGACGGCGATGGCTGTGGAGCCGAGTTCGAGGCCGAGTTCGCGCACGGCCTCACTGCTCATGAGCGACACGACGCGGTGCGGTCCGCACTGCAGTTCCACCTGCGCCATGACCGTGTCCATCGTGATGTCCGTGACGATGCCGACGAAGCGGTTCCGTGCGGAGCGTCCGATCTCCGAGGGGTCGACGGGGAGGACGGCGTTCTGTCGGGCCAGCCGCGCGAGCGACAGCCCATCGACGACCGCGCGGCCGGCGTCGTCCTTCGCGCTCACGAGCGCGCCCTGGTCGATCCAGCGGCGGACGGTGTCGTCACTGACCCCGAGGAACAGGGCGGCGTCTCGGATACGGATCTGCGGCATGGAGTCAGGCTAGTGCACGCATCCACGCCTGATCGCCGTAGTCTCGTCCGCATCCGCGTTCCCGGCCGCCCGTCGCGTACCGATGCGGCGACCCTCCGCGACGACGACCGCTCCGAAGCACCCGCATGAGATCACGACTGCTCGCCGCCGCCGCGGTGCTCGCCCTGGCCGCCGGGCTCACCGGATGCGCCCAGTCCGACGACGACGGCCCGGTCGTCGCCTTCTATGGAGACTCCTACACGCTCGGCACCGGCGCGAGCGACCCGGCGAACCGGTGGTCGACGGTGATCAGCGAAGAACGAGGATGGCGAGAGTTCAACCCGAGCGTGAACGGCCTCGGCTTCATCAACCACCGCGACCGCTTCGGTGACGACAGCGGCGATCTGCCCTCGCTCATCATCGCCGAACGCCCCGAGATCGTCTTCGTGACGATGGGGCTCAACGACGCGTTCAGCTTCGACCAGTCGGCCGATCGGATCCACGAGCAGATCGACGCCGACCTGCACCGCTTGCGCGACGCCCTGCCGGACGCGCGCTTCATCGTCGTCGAGCCCTTCTGGTACACGGACGAGCGCCCGGCGGCGATCGAGACGATCATCGACTGGGTGGCCGAGGCCGCCGACGAGATCGACGCGGACACCGTTCCCGGAGCGTCGCACTGGATCGAGGGACACCCGGAGTGGATGGCCGCAGACGGACTGCACCCGAACGACGACGGTTACGCCGAGATGGCGCGCCGCATGGACGCGGAACTCGATCGCCTCGGCCTCTGAGGCGTCGCCCCGAGTGGTCTCGCCACTCAGCCCAGGCGGATGCCCCGGTCCGCCATGAACGGCACCGCGTCGACGCGGGAGCCGCCGATCCTGACCTCGAAGTGGACGTGGCAGCCGCTGGAGGCACCCGTCGATCCGACCAGGGAGATGTTCTGACCTGCGGACACCGACTGGCCTTCGCCGACGAGGATGCTGCTGTTGTGCGCGTAGCCGGTCATGACCCCGCCGCCGTGGTCGATGAGGACCCAGTTGCCGTAGGTCCCGAGCCACCCCGCGTAGACCACCTGGCCGGCGTTCGCGGCGTAGACCGCGCGACCGCACCCGGCTCCGATGTCGGTCCCGGAGTGGAACGCGTTGACGCCCGGCACGGGTCGCCCCGGTCGTGGTCCGTAGTTGTCGGTGATCCTGCCGGAGATCGGCAGCGCCCAGCCCTGACCGCCGACCGTACCTGAACTGGCACCGCCACCGCCGCCACCACCACCGCCGCCACCACCACCGGCGTTCGCTGCGGCGTTCGCGGCGGCTTCGGCAGCAACCCTCGCCGCTTCGGCTGCCGCGGCGGCCGCAGCTGCAGCAGCCGCTGCCGCCGCGCGCACCTCCTCGCCCTTGCGGTAGTCGGCTTCCGTGGCCGCGCGGTTCTCCTTGAGGACGATGAGCTGGGCCTCGAGCGTGGCGAGGTACTCCTGCTGATCCGCCACGGCGGTCTCGGCGTCCGCTCGGGCCGCGACCGCGTCACCGAGGGCGGTCTCGGCCGCCGCCGCGAGGTCGCCGAGCGCGGCTTCGGCGATGGTCGCCTGCTCGGTGAGGAGGGAGGCCGTGTTCGCGTCCGTCTTCGCGCGGTCGTAGGTCCCGTCGGTCGACTCGCTGAGCTTCGAGATCGTGCTCAGCCGGCCGAGGAGCGCCTCGGGTTCGTCGCCGTCCAGGAAGGCCGCGGTCGAGAGGTCCACGTTCCCGGACCGCAACCACGCGGCGACGAGCGCCCCTGCCTGCCGCTTGGACGTCTCGGCCACGGTCGTCGCGGCGACGGCCTGCTCACGGAGCGATACGGCACGGTAGCTGGCTTCGTCGACGGCGAGCTGCGCCGCCTCGTACTCGTCCGCGCGCAGCACCGCTTCCGCCTCGGCGAGCACTGCGGCGTTCTTGAGCTCCTGGACGAGGCCTTCGATCTGGACGATGGTCGACTGCTTCGACGTCTCGCTCGACCGGGCCGCCTCGACGTCCTCCCAGCTGGGGTACTCCGCAGCAGCGGCCGGTTGCGCGAGTCCCAGTGAGAGGACGATGACTCCGGCCAGGGTCGCGGCGATGGATGCGCGACGGCGCGCGGGACGGAGGCGTGGCATGGTGCCCATCGTGCCAGCGGTGAGCCCTGTTCGGGGGGAGGCTCGCCCAGCGGGCACGGCGGGTTCAGCGGCGGGCGAGCACGAGGTCGAGCACGCGGTCGGCGACGGCGCGCTTCGAGCCGGCCGCCTCACCGACGAGCTCGCCCTCCCGGTCGATCACGAGGACCTCGTTGTCGGGTGTGCCGAAGCCGTCGGTCCAACCGACGCGGTTGAGGACGAGGAGGTCGGCGCCCTTGCGGGCGATCTTGGCTCGACCGAGGGCCAGGAGCTCGTCGCGATCGGATGCGGTCTCGGCCGCGAAGCCGACGATGAGGCGGCCCGGCACGGCTGCCTCGGCGAGCCCCGCCAGGACGTCGGGGTTGCGCACGAGTCGCAGGGTCAGTTCGTCGCCGGTGTCGTCCTTCTTGATCTTGCGCTCGGCGATCTCGGCGGCCCGGTAGTCGGCGACGGCCGCCGCCATCACCACGACGCTCGCCTCCTTCGCCGCTGCGTCCATCGCGGTGGCGAGTTCCGCCGCGGTCCCGACGGGGACGACCCTGAGGCCGACGACACCGGCCGCCTCGGCCGCGACGTCCGCCTCGAGGTGCGCTGCGACGAGCACGACCTCGGCGCCGCGGGCGACGGCCGCCTGCGCGACCGCCAATCCCTGCCGGCCGCTCGAGCGGTTGCCGAGGAAGCGCACCGGGTCGAGCGGTTCGCGCGTGCCACCCGCGGAGACGACGACGCGATCGCCACGCAGGTCGCCGGCCGAGTCGCGGCCCTGCAGGAGCGCGAGTCCCGCCGCAACGATGTCCTCCGGCTCGCTCATCCGCCCCGGTCCCTCGTCGCCGCCGGTGAGTGCGCCGGTCTCCGGTCCGATGCAGGCGACGCCGCGCGAGCGCAGGAGGGCGACGTTCGCCGTCGTGGCCGGGTGCTGCCACATCTCGGTGTGCATCGCCGGGGCGAGAAGCACGGGTGCACGACTGGCGAGGATGGTGGTGCCGAGGAGGTCGTCGGACAACCCGGCCGCGAGCTTCGCCAGGGTGTTGGCCGTCGTGGGAGCGACGACGATGAGGTCCGCCCGCTGCCCGAGGGCGACGTGCCTGACCTCGGCGACGCCGTCGTACAGCGAGGTGGTGACGGGGTTCCGGCTGATCGCCTCGAGGGTGGGTAGCCCGACGAACCGCAGGGCGCTCTCGGTCGGGACCACGTGGACGTCGTGCCCGGCACGTACGAAGCCGCGCACCACGCCGACCGCCTTGTAGGCCGCGATCCCACCCGTGATGCCGACGACGACGGTGCGACGGTGCGCCCCGAGTGCTGCGTCCTGCGTGGTCATCTCGTCTCCTCGCCACCGGCGCTCCGGCGCGCGGTCCTCGTCTAGTCTGTCCTAGTCCGGCCGGCCGAGGAGGAACCCCCGTGTGCACCGTCATCATCGACTTCGAGCCGGGGCGCCCGTGGCCGATCGCTGTGCTCGGGCTCCGCGACGAGCAGCCGGGACGCGCCTGGGATCCACCCGGCTCCTGGTGGCCGGCGCTCGGTGACGGGGTCCGCGGCATCCACGACCGGGAGGCGGGTGGTGCCTGGTTGGCGACGAACCTCGACGCCGACGGCGGGCCGCGGGCGGCGGTCGTGCTGAACCGACGCGAGGACCTCCCGATGCCGGCGAGCGGGTGGGTCTCGCGCGGGGTACTCCCCCTGCAGGCCGTGACGACGGGGGTCGACGGCTCCGACGGCCGGATGGCCCGCTCGTGGAACCTCGTCGAGCTCCGCCCCGACCGCGTCGAGGTGACGAGCTGGGACGGCGCGTCGCTCCGCTCGGTCGAGGTGCCACCCGGTCTGCACGTCGTGACCCACGAGGGACCCGACCACCTCGACGTCCCCCGGGTGCGCCGGTGGCGGCCCGACTTCGTCGAGGCCCCGGCGCCGACCGGCCCGCTCGACGGCGCCACGGCCGCATCCTGGGAGCCCTGGTTGCAGACGCTGCGATCGACGACGCGCCTGCCGGCCGACGCGGACGAGGCCGTCGTGCGCATCGACGACCACGACGGCCTGCGACTCGCCTCGCTCTCCGTGACCGCCCTGTCCCTCGGCCCGCAGGGAGCGGTGCTGCGGAACGCCAGGCTCACCGAGCCGGGCCGACTCCCCGACACCTTCGTCTGGGAGTGACGCGGGGTCCTCGGACGAGCCACGGGCCCCCGATCGGACTGGCGGCCGTGTGGAGGGCGCCCAGGCCCGCTCGATACTGTTGCACCATGGCCCTGAACCCCGTGCGACTGCGACTGCTCGAGGCCTTCGACCGCCTCGGCACGATCCGTGCAGTCGGCCGCGAGCTCGACCTGAGCCCCTCGACGGTCTCCCAGCAGCTCTCCGTCCTCGAGTCGGAGACCGGCGCCGCCCTGCTGGAACGACGCGGCCGGACCCTCGCGCTGACACCGACCGGAGCACTGCTCGTGGAACGCGCCAGGGCGCTCCTCGCGCAGATGGACGCCATCGAGGTGGAACTGGCCGAGGTCGAGTCCGAGCCGTCCGGCCGCTTCCGCATCGCCGGCTTCGCGAGCGTCATCGCCCCGGTCCTCAT
The DNA here is from genome assembly GCF_001421315.1 of Plantibacter sp. Leaf1. Lineage (NCBI taxonomy): Bacteria > Bacillati > Actinomycetota > Actinomycetes > Micrococcales > Microbacteriaceae > Plantibacter > Plantibacter sp. Leaf1. The sequence continues at coordinate 1,392,539 of NZ_LMJX01000002.1, forward strand.
CCCGGCCGCCCGCGCGCTCGCCCAGCAGTACCCGCGACTCGAGGTCGAACTCATCGAAGTCGAACCGCACGAGAGCACCACGGCCGTCCAACGCGGCACCTGCGACGTCGTCATCACGGTCGACCAGGAGGACGGCTTCCTCCTCGACCCCTCGGTGCACAGCGTTCCGCTCACCACGGACCCGCTCCTGCTCATCGCACCGCTCGACCACCCGCTCGCCGGGCGTGACATGGTGTCGTTCGCCGAGCTGCAGGCGGAGTCGTGGGCGCTCGACGCCCCGGGCACCTACCTCGGCGAACTCGTCCCGCTGCTGTGCCGACGCTCGGGCTTCGAACCCCGGGTGGTCGGACGGTTCACGAGCTACGAGGTCGTCATCGACCACGTCGCAGCAGGGCTGTCCGTCGCCGTCCTCCCCGACATCGCGATCGGCTCGCGCGCCGACGTCGTCCGCAAACCGATCTCGGGGATGAGCGAGCGGAAGATCATCGCGACGGCACGGAAGGGCTCACTGCAGCGTTCCGCCGTCGCCGCAGCGCTCGCAGCCATCCAGCGCGCGACGGACGAGGCCGTCGCGCGCTGAGCTCGACAGGCGAGCGGTCAGCCGTGGTAGCCCGACTTGGCCATCGCGACGAGCGCGCCGACCATGCCGATGCCGCCGAGGACGGTGATGAGGGCGATCACGCCGATGAGGATGTCGTTCACGGTCATGCACCCATCGTACTGAACCTCGCGGGAGCCACGACTAGGGTTGGTCCGTCCCCCGAACAGCACCCGGAGCACCCCCATGATCACCTCGTCGAGCGAATCGCAGGCCGCCGCCTTCCGTGAGGGACGGACGCCACCGACGGAACAGCTCGACGCGGACACGGTCGTCATCGCCGTTCCGACCACCGACCCCGGGAACCCCTTCACCCTCTGCTCGGTGCTCTTCGGCACGGACGGCCGCGCGATCGTCATCGACCCGGGAACCGACACCCCGGAGGGTCGGGAGCATCTCCTGCGTGAGCTCCGCGACGTCGGCGTCACCACCCTCACCGGCATCGTGGTGACCCACCTCCACCCCGACCACCTCGGCCTGGCCGGGGTCCTGCGGGAGGAACTGGCCGCGCCAGTCCTGATGCACCGGCTCGAAGACGAGGCGGCCGGTTCGACGCCGCCCGGCCCGGCCGAGCTGGCCGCGGCCCTGGACGCCTGGGGCGTCCCGGCCGACGACACGACCGTGCGCCCCTGGAGTGAGGGCGCCGCCGCGCCGGCAGGCCACCTCGGCGACACCCGTGCCGATCGGACGCTCGAGGACGGCGAGCTGCTGGCCCTCCCCGGTCGCACGGTCCGCGTCATCCACACGCCCGGGCACACCACGGGGCACCTCACGCTGCGCGACGAGGACCGCGGCTACCTGTTCACCGGCGACCACGTCCTCCCCACGATCTTCTCGGGCCTCGGGCTCGGTGCACGGACCGCCGAGAACCCCGTGACGGCCTATCTGTCCTCGCTCGACCGCGTCCGTGAGCACGACGGCGACCAGGTGATCCCGGGACACGGCTTCCGCTTCACCGGCCTCGCCGAGCGGTGCGACGAGTTGGCGGCCCATCACCTTCGTCGTGCGGACGAGGTGCGGTCGGTCCTTGCCGACGACCCCGATGCGGACGTCTGGACCATCGCCTCGCGCATCGGCTGGTCCGCCGGGTGGGACGCGCTGACGGGACTCCTGCGGGTGTCCGCGCTGACCCAGACCGACTGGCATCGGGCCCGCCTCCTGCAGCTCGCCGGCTGACGGCCACCCTCACCCGCCGGCGACACCTCGACGAGCCAGGGCACGCTCGAAGGCGTACAGGCCCCCGCCCGCTGCGCCGCCCGCGGCGAGGACGGCGAACGCGACGACCCCGATCGTCGAGCCGAGTCCGATGGGCGCCGCGATGAGGCCGCCGACGACCGAGACGAGCACGGCCGAACCCCCGCCGGCGATCCAGGCTCGACGGAGCGGAGCGCGTTCGCCCCAGTGGTCCAGCACGCCCAACGCGAGGAGCGCACCCACCGCCCCGACGGCGGCCAGCATGCCGCCGACGAGCCCACCGACGAGGACGGCGATGCCGCCGAGGTCGGCCGGGTGCGCGGAGACGGTCCCGACCGCCCCGAACAGTTGCGCGCCGGCGGCGATGACCGCGCCGACGACCGCACCACCACTCACGGCGAGTCCGAACAGTGGGACGACGCGCAGGAGGGACCACCCCGGGTCGACCGCTTCACCGAATGCGTCCATGGCCACGACCGCCTCCTGCACCCGAGCCTCGTCGTCGAGGCGTCCTGGCGCTCAGCGTGGCACGGGGTCGGCCCGCCACCCAGCCATTGCACGGCGGGTGGGACGGGTGTAGGAGCAGACGAGGCTGGCGTCCGAGGAGGAGGTGCTACCAGCCCATGGTGCCGGGGGCGCCCTTGAACGGTCCGATGATCCCCGGCGTGATCCACCCACCGTAGAAGTCGCCATCCTGGGCGTGCACCCGGACGCCGTCGACCTCGCAGGCCTCCATGCGCCCCGGGTAGACGGCGATCATGCCGAACAGGGGCGCGTAGCCCGAGCGCGGGTCCGGGTAGGTCCAGGCGGCCGCGGGCGCGACCTCGTCGCCCACCCGGACGTCGAGGTAATGGGCCTCACCCTTGAACTCGCACATGGTCGTGCCGTCGACCGGCACGAGGACGCCCGGCGTGAAGTCGGCGGCCGGCACGTAGTACACGGGCGGGTGACTCGTCTCGAGGACGCGGACCGCCGACGTCGACTCCGCGATGACGGTGCCGCCGAACCGGATGACCACGCGTTCGTCGCGGGGCTCGACCCGGGGCGGGCGCGGGTACTCCCAGACGGATTCCTCACCGGGTCCGGGCTGGACGGGGACGGGTCGGCGGGAGCGAGAGGAGTCGGGCATCGTCCCACTCTGCCCGGTCCACCTGAGCGCCGACCGCGAATCCGACGGCGCCGCTCAGCCCTGCGGTGCCGGTCGGCGCAGCACCGACCACAACAGCCACCCACCCGCCACGGCATACGACACCAGCAGGAGCACCACGGCCGTCCCACCGAGGTCGAGGACGACCGGGATCACCGGTGAGCCGCCGAGCCCGGCGTCGGTCGTACTCCAGTTCGCCGTCAGCAGGGCCAGCACGATGAGCACGACCCCGGTGGCGAGGAGCGGGCCGGCGGTCGCCCACACCTTCTGGCGCGTGGTCCAGGCGCGTGCGCGCCAGAGCATGACCATGCCGGCCACCCAGCCGACGAACGGGACGACGAGCCCGCCGAGCATGACGACGAGCGCGGTCGCGACGGCGAATCCTCGGCGTTCGAGCAGCTGCTCGGCGAACGGACGGTCGTCGGATGCGCTCATCGGTCCCCCTGCTCGTCGGGCGGCCCCTGTGGACCGTCGGCCTCAGCCTGCCATGTCCGGACGCTCCGTGCGCCGGACGCCGGCCGGCCGCGTCAGCGGGCCTCGGTCGACCTCGCCCGGACGTGCATGCGTTCGCCCTGCTTGCCGAACAGGCTGAGGAACTCGACCGCTCCGGCCTCCGCCCGCCCGAACCAGTGCGGCACTCGGGTGTCGAACTCGACGACCTCGCCCGCGGTGAGGACGAGGTCCTGATCGCCGAGCAACAGGCGGAGCCGGCCGTTCAAGACGTAGAGCCACTCGTACCCCTCGTGCACCTGCTGCGTCCCGGGGGTCTGCGGACCAGGTCCGCCGTGGATGATGCTCTTGAACGCGTGCAAGCCTCCCGGCCGGCGGGTGAGCGGCACGATCGTCTGGCCGTGGCGCTGGACGGGTTTCAGATGCACGCGGGGGTCACCGGTCTGCGGGGCGCCGACGAGGTCGTCCAGCGGGACCTGGTGCGCCTTCGCGAGCGGCAGGAGCAGTTCGAGGTTCGGTCGGCGCTGTCCGGACTCGAGCCGGGACAGGGTGGAGACCGAGATGCCGGTCTCGGCGGAGAGCGCCGCGAGGGTGGTGCCGCGGTGCTGCCGGATCGCGCGGAGACGCGGCCCGACCGCGTCCAGCACCCCGTCGATCGACCGCTGCTCCTCGTGTCCATGCGCCATGGCTCGATTCTCCGGGGCCGTTGCCGTTCCAGCAAGGTTTCTTGCCACTTCGGCACACTGCGACGCACGCTGGACCCCGCACCGCCCCTCGACCGAACGGAACGATCATGACCACGCCCGCCCACATCCCGTCCGCCGCCGCACCGGCCCCGACCGAGCTCGTCGACGCGATCATCGTCGGCGGCGGTGCGGCCGGACTCAGCGCCGCCCTCATGCTGGGCCGCTCGCGTCGCTCCGTCATCGTCGTGGACGGTGGCCAGCCCCGGAACGCCCCGGCCGACGGCGTCCACGGCTTCCTGTCGCGTGACGGCATCCCCCCTCGGGAGCTCGTCCGTCTCGGGCGCGCGGAGGTCGCCGCCTACGGGGTCCTGGTCGTCGACGCCCAGGTCGGCACGGCCGTCCGCGACGACGAGGGGTTCGTGCTGACGACGACGGACGGGGCGTCCCTCCGCGGTCGACGACTGCTCATCGCCACCGGCACGGCCGACGAACTCCCGGACATCCCCGGACTCCGCGAACGCTACGGGCGCGACGCCCTCCACTGCCCGTACTGCCACGGCTGGGAGGTGCAGGACCGGGTGATCGGCATCCTCGGGACGGACGCCCAGGCGGCGGCGCACCAGGCCCAGCTGTTCCGACAGCTGAGCGAACGGGTCATCGTGCTGCGCAACACCGCCGAGGCGTTCGGTGCCGAGCACCGGGCCGCGTTCGCCGCCCGCGGCATCGAGGTCGTCGACGGCCTCGTTGAGCGGCTCGAGGTCGAGGACGACCGACTCGTGGGCGTCCGCCTCGCCGACGGCCGGACCGTCCGCGTCGACGCGCTCGCGGTGGCACCGGTCGCCCGGGTGCACGCGGCGGCCTTCGCCGAGCTCGGTGTGCAGACGCAACCGCACCCGGCTGGTGCGCACTACGGCGATGCGATCGGGGTCGACGCGATGGGTGCCACCTCGGTCCCCGGCGTGTGGGCGGCCGGGGACGTCACCAGCCTGCGGCCGCAGGTCGTGCAGGCGGCGGCCGCCGGGGCGATGGCCGGCGCGGCGATGAACGCCGACCTCGTGCAGGACGACGTGCGTCGCGCCCTCGCGGAGCGGTAGAACCACCACTGTCGCACCGGCGGCGGACATGGGACGATGACGGCACGGGACGAGTGGTCCCGTGCCGTCCGAAACCTGGGGAGGACGCACATGCCTGGTACACCGAGCACCATCGACGACTACCTGGCCGCGCTGCCGACCGACCCCGCCGACGCCATCGAGGAGATCCGTCTCCGCGTGCACCGGATCGTCCCGGGGATCACCGAGGCGATCCGCTACGGCATGCCGACCTTCATGCTCGACGACCGCTACCTGCTCTACCTCGGCGCGTGGAAGCACCACATCGCGCTCTACTCGATCCCGCCGTTCGACGAACCCCTCCAGTCGGCCGTCGCCGACTACCGCGCGGCGAAGGACACGCTCCAGTTCCCGTTCAGCCGGCCGATCCCCTTCGAGCTCATCGATCAGATCGTCACCGAGCTGCTGGCCCGCCGCCGCGCCGCCGACGCCCGCCACGAGCACTGAGGACCCGGCCTCGGTCGAGCGCGTTCAGCCCTGCGCCACCCACAGCCCGACCGTCGCGAGGGCGACCGTCAGCGGCGCCACCACGAACCCGAGCGCGATGAAACGGCCCCAGCCGAACTCGACGTCCGCCGCCTGCAACCGGCTGTGCCAGAGCAGGGTCGCGAGGGCCGCCCACGGCGTGATCAGCGCCCCCGCGTTCACGCCGATGAGCAGCGCGGCGAACCGCACCGGGTCGCCGGCCACCGGCTCGAGCGCGAGGTAGGCCGGCAGGTTGTCGACGAGGTTCGCGCTGGCCATGCCGACTCCGGCCAGCTGCAGGAGCGCCGGAAGGGAGTCACCCGTGCCGGCGATCGATGCGAGCAGACGCGCCAGCCCCATCGCGTGGGCAGCCTCGACGACGAGGAAGAGCCCGGACGCGAGGAGGAGGAGCTGCCAGGGGACGAGTGCCGGGCGGAGCGCGCGCGGACGTCTGACGAGGAACACGACCACCAGCACCACGGCCGCTCCGAGCGCCGACATCCACACCGGGATCCCGGACACCAGCAGCGGCAGCAGCACGAGCACGACGAGCCCGGAGACCCACAGCAGCACGCGATCGTCGTCGCTCGGCTCGACGTCCACCGTGTACCGCCCGGCGAGCTGTCGCCGGTAGACGATCGCGAGGACGACGCACGGGACGACGACCGCGATGATCGCCGGCACGAGCAGGAGCGCGGCGAATCCTCCCGGCCCCAGCGGGCCGCCACCAGATGCCGCCGAGGCCTCGTCGATCGCGTGCTCGGCGAGGAGGTTCGTGAGGTTCGAGACCGGCAGCAGCAGTGACGCCGTGCACGCCAGCCACACGGTGGTGAGGGCGAAGGGCACCGGCGAGAGTCCCGCGTGCCGGGCGAGCGTGATCACGACCGGCGTCAACAGGACGGCCGTGGTGTCGAGCGAGAGGAACACGGTGCTGAGCGTCGCCAGCGCGACGACGAGCACCCACAGCAACCAGGTGCTCCCCCGGCCCCAGCGCACGAGCCGCGAGGCGACGAGGGTGAACAGTCCGGCGTCCGCAGCGAGTTCGGCCACGACGGTGATCGCCACGACGAACAGGAGGATCGGCCACACGCGATCCGCGATGCCGAGCGCCTCGCTCCCCGGGAGGATGCCGGTGAGGATCGCGATCGCGCCGATGACGAGCAGGACGACGCCGAGCACGGCACTGCGCACGGGCGCCTCCTTCAGGACGGGTGGGTCGGCGCGCTGTCGCTCGCTCGGCAGTCGATCATACGTCGGCGGATCCGGCGCACACCGAGGGCCGCGACACACCGCGCTCCGAGCCGCTCGGTGCTCACCGTCCGGCACCGCTCAGGCGCGCACCCATCGACCGATCAGCTCGAGGAGCGCGGCCTCGGCGTCGGCCGCGGCCTCGACACTCGCGAAGGTCACGACACCGCGATCGGGTGCCGCCCAGACGACGAGGCCGGACGGGTCCTCGAACCGGAACCCGTCGGCGTCGGCCCGACGCTGCACGCCCCGGTGCAGCACGATGCGGATCCGGTTCGCCGGGTGCAGCGCGAAGGTCACGCGGTCCTCGCCCGCGTAGACGAAGCTCGGTGCCTTCCACTTCAGGTGCTCCGAGAAGCCCTCGTCGGAGGCCATGATGGCCTCGCGCAGACGGACCACCGCCGGCTTCAGCTGGTGCGAGAGGGAGTCGAGATAGGCGTCGACCTCGGCGGAGGTCATGGGATCAACCCGTCGGGCGACCGACGTACGCTGCGACGTCGCCGGAGCCCCAGATCGAGCCGACGCGCGTGCCGGCCCGCTCGTTGGCCGCCTCGACAATCTGCCCGTTCCCGAGGTAGATCGCGACGTGGTAGTAGTCGGAGCCGCCCCACCAGAAGATGAGGTCGCCGCGCTGCTTCTGGCTGTAGGGCACGAGGCGTCCCTGCGACTGCATCGTGTAGTACTGGTTCGTCGCCGAGTGGGTACCGATGCCACTGCCGTATGCGGCCCGGGTGAGGCCCGAGCAGTCCCAGACGTCGGGGCCGGAGCCGCCGAGCTGGTAGCCCTTGCCGACCTGCGCGAGGGCGAAGGCGATCGCCGACTCGACGCCGGCGGAGTTCGGCGGTGCGACGGGGCTGCCGCCTCCACCACCGCTGGAGGCACCGCCACCGCCACCGCCGCCACTGCTCGAGCCGCCGCCGCCCGACGAACCGCCGTTCGACGCCGGGGGCGTGTTCGCCGCCGCGGCTGCCGCAGCTGCTGCGGCCTCCGCAGCCTGGCGAGCGGACTCGCCCGCGGCGTAACCGCGCTCGGTCTCGGCCGTGGTGTTCTTCAAGGAGGCGAGCTGCGCGTACAGCTGATCGGCCTGCTGCTCCTGCACGGCGACCGCGGCCGACGCGGCAGCCGAAGCGCTCTCCGCCTCGTCGTACTTCGTCTGCGCCTCGCCCTCGAGTCGCTCGCGCTCGGTCTTCGCGACCTCCGCTTGGTCGGTCAGCCCGGACGCCGCATTCCGGTCGGTGACCGCCTCGGCGTAGCTCGCGGCGTTGCGCTCGCCGAGCTTGTCCATGACGGACAGTCGCGAGAGGAGGTCGTCGGACTCGCCGGCGCCGAGGACGAGGTCGAGTGAGACGTCGCCGCCGCCCCCACGGGAGAGCTGCGCGATGAGTGCACCGGCGCGCTGCTTCGACACCTTCGCGGCGGCCGCAGCGGCGTCGGCCTGCGCCTGCAGGGCGGACTCGCGGGCGGTCGCCTCGGTCACCGCGTCCTGCGCCTGCCGGTAGGACTCCGCGGCGATCTGCGCCGTGCGGAACGCGGCGTCCGACTGCTCCTGGAGGGAGGTGATGAGCGCGGTGATGTTCGTGATCTCGGCGGCCTTCGCGGACTCGCTCGACTTCGCCGCCTCGACGTCCGCCCAGCTCGGGTAGTCGTCCGCGTGGGCCGGCAGCGCGCCGACGGTGAGCGACGCGGTGACGACGCCGACGGAGAGGGCCATCGCCAGCCAGGGACGGCGACGGCCGTACGGTGCTCCGGGCGTGCGTGCGGGGGTCATCATTCTCCAGTCCGACGACACGATCGCTCCGACATCGGCGGGTCGCGGTCGACATCGTGTCACAACAGTCACAATAGAAACTTTGATCACACTAGCCACTCTCGTCCCGCAGCACCAGCTCGAATACCCCCGGACTGGGGGCGCGGGTGTGCTGGCGCGCACGTCGACAGCGCTTGACGCCATCGCGTCACGAAGCTTCCTCGGGGCACTTCGACAAGCTCAGTGACCGGGGGAAGGAAGCTCAGTGACCGGGGAAGGAAGCTCAGTGACCAGAGCAGGCACGCCGGGCGAACCGATCAGGCGGGTTCGACGTCCTCGGGCGACCACCGGGAGGACTCGCCGGAGCGGATGATGGCCAGCAGCTGCGAGCGCAGCGCGGACTCGTCGGGGAGCTCGGGGAAGACGTCGGCTTCGAGTCGGTGGGCAGCCAGCCATGCCTCGTCACCCGCCGCGGTCCGGCTCACCACATGCCGTCGGCGGTCGTCTGCGGCCGCGATGCGCTCGATGAGCCCGGCGCGCTCCAGTCGGTCGAGCGTCCGCGACATCGTCTGGTTCTGCACGCGGGCCCGTCGGGCGAGGTCCTTCTGACTCGCCGGACCACTGTCCAGCAGGTGCAGCACGATGAGGCCGGCATGGGTGACACCGATGCCGTCCAGAGCCTGCTGCCAGGTGTGCTCGATGAGTCGCGAGGCGGTCGACAACAGGCGCCCGGTCGGCCAATCCGCCATCGGATCACGAGCGGCGTCGGCGACCACGCCATCGGTCGCGCGCGCTCCATCCATGGCACCAATGTAGCGCCCGAGCCTCGGAGGGGACTTCCACCGCTCCCTGCAGCGACCCGGCACACGGCTGCTGTCCCCCAATCCACCGCGTCGGCGTCGAGCGACGAAGTCCGTCGCCGAGCGACCGATCAACGACGGAATCGCGCGTGGCACCCGTGCCTCACCCCCAGAATTGGGGGCCGTCGACCCCCTGGAGTGGGGGATCCGCCGATGACCCCCGCTTCCTACAGTTGAGGGATATCCAAGGGGGACGGTCATCCCGATCGACATCGTCGATCGGTCGTGGGGACACGAACGACGTCGCGTTCTCCGCGGGCGGCCCGAACCGCCCGTGCGCACCGCGCACCCGAACCACACCCGAACCCACAAGTGGATAGCAGCCCCCATGACGACGTACCCGAACCGCCGTCGGTCCTTCCGACAGACCCGCCCGCGCGCACAGCGACGGAACCACGCATGAGCGCCGAACTCTCCGAGAGCCCGTTCCCGATGACCGGCCCGATCGCGACGCCGGTCACGCTGGGCCGACGCCGTGCGTCCGCGATCCGCGCCGGGTCCTCGCCCGCCGCCGTCACCTCGCTGACCCAGCGGGAGTGGTCCAAGCGCTACCGGCGCTGGCTCGTCCTCACCGACAGCGCCATCGCCCTCTTCGCCGTCTCCGCGGCCTTCGTCGTGCGGTTCGGCGACGAGCCCGTCGGCCCGGAGGCCCACCAACTCTACGTCCTGCTGTCCGGACTCATCGTGGTCGTCTGGCTCGCCTTCCTCGGGTTCACGAGGACCCGCGACAGCCGCATCATCGGCTCCGGCGTCATCGAGTACAAGCGCGTGGTCAACGCCAGCGCGTTCGCCTTCGGCATCCTCGCGATCGCGTTCCTCATCGCGAAGGTCGACATCGCGCGCGGCTACTTCATCCTCGCCCTCCCAGCTGGAACCCTCGCCCTCCTCGCCTCCCGATGGATGTGGCGTCGGTGGCTGCTCAGCCGTCGCCGCGTCGGCGAGTACACGGCACGGACGGTCGTCGTCGGGCGGCGTGACGACGTCGACTACGTCCTCCAGCAGGTCGCCAAGCAGCACAGCATGAGCTACACCGTCGTCGGCGCGGCCATCACCGACGAGGAGACCGCAGAACCGTTCTCGAGCCGAGGCCGGTCCGTCCCCGTCATCGCCCACGTCGACGGCGTCGCCCAGGCCGCAGCGAACCTCACCGCCGACGCCGTCATCATCGCCGGGCCGGTCGACGGCGGCAGCGACTACATCCGCCGCCTCGGTTGGGACCTCGAGGGCACCGCGACCGAGCTCGTCCTCGCCGCGCGCCTCACCGACGTCGCCGGCCCCCGCATCCACTTCCGTCCCGTCGAGGAGCTGCCGCTCATCCACGTGGAGATCCCGCAGTTCGAGGGCGGCCACCACATCATGAAGCGCGCCCTCGACGTCGGCCTCACGAGCCTCGGCCTGCTGCTCATCTCCCCCGTGCTGGCCCTCCTCGCGCTCGCGATCAAGCTCGACAGCCCGGGCCCGGTCCTCTTCCGTCAGGAGCGCGTGGGGCGCAACGGTGAGCGGTTCACGATGTTCAAGTTCCGGTCGATGATCACCGACGCCGAAGCCGCGCTGCCCGCCCTGATGGCGCAGAGCGAGGGCAACGGTGTGCTGTTCAAGATGAAGAACGACCCGCGGGTGACGCGGGTGGGTCGCATCCTGCGCAAGTACTCGCTCGACGAGTTCCCGCAGCTCTGGAACATCCTCACGGGTGACATGAGCCTCGTGGGCCCGCGCCCGCCGCTCGCGAGCGAGGTGGCCGAGTACGAGAAGGACGTCCACCGTCGCCTCCACATCAAGCCAGGGCTCACCGGCATGTGGCAGGTCTCCGGACGCTCCGACCTGAGCTGGGACGAGAGCGTCCGACTGGACCTCTACTACGTCGAGAACTGGTCGATCACCGGCGACCTCATGATCATGTGGCAGACCGTCAAGGTGGTCCTGAAACCGGTCGGCGCGTACTGATGCGAGGACTTCTGTCGGTGATGCCCCCAAAGCGAGGGGTGTCCCGCAAAAAGAGGACAAAACTCCTATCGGAGGGGACAACACTTCGCTACAGTCGTCACCACTACCGCGAACCGGTGAGCCGCTCGGCACCCGAAACACCCGAACCCGTCGAGACGATTCACCAGGTCAATGACGCCGCTCGCGCGCACGAACCCGATCGTGCTTCGAGATCCGTGACGCTTACCCGAGCGACGCGAGCTTCGACGCCGTCCGCCCCCGAAGGCGGACGAATCCGGGTCAGGTGCGCGAGCCGCGACATCGTCGTCGTGCACCGGTACCCGACCGAGCACCCGATACCCGAACACCGGCGTCCGAGACGCCGGACAGCAGCAGCGGCGCACACCCGAACCCCGTGGGCCGGCAGCGACATCATGAGAGACCCGAACTCAGCCATGAACACCACCCTGCAGTCCGCCGCGCGATCCGCCGCGGCGACCACCCGATGAGGGCCCCGAAGCGCAGGAGCGTCGCCCACGGTCGCCAGGCCGACGGCACGCTCCGGATCGCGATGGTGGGCACCCGTGGCGTCCCCGCCGCCTACGGCGGGTTCGAGACGGCCGTCGAGGAGATCGGCAGCCGGCTCGCCGCCCGCGGCCACGACGTCACCGTCTTCTGCCGTCGCACCGCCGCTGACCAGCCGGACGAGCACCTGGGGATGCGCCTCGTGCACCTGCCCGCCGTCCGCAAGAAGGTCCTGGAGACCCTCAGCCACACGGCGCTGTCGGTGCTGAACATGGCCGTCACGAAGCGCCACGACGTCGCCTTCGTCTTCAACGCCGCGAACGCCCCCTTCGTCCCCGTCATCCGCGCCAAGGGCGTCCCGACCGCCGTGCACGTGGACGGGCTCGAATGGAAGCGCGCGAAGTGGAGCGGTTCCGGCAAGCGGTACTACCGCTGGGCCGAGGAGCGTTCCGTCCGCACCGCCGACGCGCTCATCGCCGACGCTGCGGGGATCGCCGACTACTACGAGCAGCAGTTCGGCGTCCCGACCGAACTCCTCACCTACGGCGCGAAGATCCTCGAGCAGCCCCGCACCGACCTGCTCGGTTCAGGAGCCGGCGTCGAGGCCGGCGCCTTCCACCTCGTGGTCGCCCGGTTCGAACCGGAGAACCACGTCGACCTGATCGTCGAGGGCTACCTCGCGAGCAGCGCCCGCCACCCCCTCGTCGTCGTGGGCTCGGCACCGTACGGCGCCGAGCACAGCGAACGCATCGCCACGCTCGCGGCGAGCGACCCGCGCGTGCACCTGCTCGGTGGCGTCTGGGACCAGGAACTCCTCGACCAGCTCTACGCCGGTGCCCTCACCTACGTCCACGGCCACTCCGTCGGCGGGACGAACCCGTCGCTGCTGCGCGCCATGGGGGCCGGCACGGCCGTGATCGGTTTCGACTCCGTGTTCAACCACGAGGTCGTCGGCGGCTCCGGCACCTTCTTCGCGACGACCGACGAGGTCGCGCGATGCATCGAACGTGCCGAACAGGACGAGGCCGCCACCGCGGCCGTCGGAGCAGCCCTCCAGGCGCGAGCCGCCGAGGTCTACCGCTGGGACGACATCGCCGACGGTTACGAGGCGCTCGCCATGCGGCTCGCCGACGGCGCGACGATCCACGGCACCGGACGCTTCGCCCGCCTCCCCATCGACTGGAACCCGAAACCGGTCGTACACACCACACCGACACGCATCACCGAGACCACCGGAGGCTTGGCATGACCCGAATCACTGCCGACACCCGTTCGATCCCCGAGTCCTACGCCGACATCGTCGCCCGCCTCGCCGGCGCCCAGAAGAAGCGTGCGGCGGGAGCTCCCGCCTACTCGATCTACGTGAACCGCAAGGCCGGCCGCTACCTCGCCGCCGGTGCCTACAAGGTGGGGCTCACCCCGAACCTCGTCACGGCCATCAGCGCCGTGTTCACCTTCTCCGGCATCGCGATGCTGTTGCTCCTCCCCCTGGAGTGGTGGTCCGGTGTCGCCGTGTGGCTCGCGCTCGCGATCGGCTACGCCTTCGACTCCGCGGACGGCCAGGTCGCCAGGCTGCGCGGCGGCGGCTCGGCCAGCGGGGAGTGGCTCGACCACGTCGTCGACGCTACGAAGATCTCCACCCTGCACCTCGCCGTGCTCATCACCGCCTACCGCGGCTTCGACCTGCCGAGCCCCGAGCTCCTGCTCATCCCGATCGGCTACTGCATCGTCGGCGCCGTGTCGTTCTTCGCGATGATCCTCAACGACCAGCTCAAGCAGGCCTACGGGTACCCGACCTCGACCGCCGAGGGCAAGAGCACGCCCCTGCGCTCGCTCCTCGTCATCCCGACCGACTACGGCTTCCTCTGCATGATCTTCCTGCTGCTGGGTGCGCCGTACCTCTTCTTCGCCGCCTACACCCTCATGTTCGTCGCGAACGCCGGGCACCTGCTCCTCGCGTCGATCAAGTGGTTCCGCGACATGACGCGACTGGACGCCGCCCGCGTCGACGCGTGACCAGCCCCCGAACAGGCGGCACCCGAAGGTGGACTCTCGCTGGAGACCACCCGTCCCTAGGCTCACAACAGGCTCATCGTGGCGCCGCACATCGCCGTCCGATCGAGGAGAGGAACACCCGACATGCATGAACGAGGCACTGGACGTGTCGGCTACGCCGCCGGAGCATTCGACCTGTTCCACGTCGGCCACCTGAACATCCTCCGGCACGCGAAGAGCGCCTGCGACTACCTCATCGCCGGGGTCGTCTCGGACGAGCTGCTCCGCACTAGGAAGCGCATCGAGCCCATCGTGCCGCTGACGGAGCGACTCGAGATCGTCCGCCACATCGGCTTCGTCGACGAGGCGGTCGAGGAGACCTGGGACGACAAGTTGCAGGCGTGGGACGCGCTGCGCTTCGACATCTTCTTCAAGGGCGACGACTGGCGCGGCACCGCCGAGGGCCTCCGGCTCGAAGCGGAGTTCGCGAAGGTGGGTGTCGAGGTCGTCTACTTCCCGTACACGATGAGCACCTCGAGCACCGCACTCCGACGCGCACTCGCCCAGCTCGACGAGCAGCGCGAGCTCGACGCGACGCTCGTCCAGGCCTGATTCCTCCGGCACGACCGCCGGTTCCCGCCCCGCAGCCCCACGCTCCCCATCCGCAGCGCATCGAGGTACTGTTGGACGGATCGACACACGGGGCGGTGGACACATGACGAAGGCTCGGCAGGCACTGCTGGCACGCCTCACCGGCTCACTGCCCGTCCACGGTTCCATCGTCGGCGTCGCCACCGAGGAGCGCACGGTCGTCATGACCTACGGCGACGGCCCGAGCCCCGACGGCACGCCTGGCGTGTTGGACGCCCTCGCAGCGGCCGGCGCCACCGCGACCTTCTTCGTCCTCGTCGGACGGGCCAGGAAGCACCCCGAACTGCTCCACCGCATCGTGGCCGAGGGGCATGAACTCGCCCTCCACGGTGACGACCACGTCCGCCTCACCGACTTCCCCGAGGAGGTCGCCTACCGGCGGACCCTCGCCGCGAAGCAGGAGCTGGAGCAGCTGAGCGGGCAGCGGATCGAATGGTTCCGCCCGCCGTACGGCGCGCAGAGCATCGAGACCTGGCAGGCGGTCAAGCGGGCCGGCCTCCAGACGGTGCTGTGGACCGCGACCGCGTGGGACGTCAAGGACGTCGGCGAACACGAGCGCGTCGCCCACGCCGTCCGGCACTGCCACCAGGGGTCGATCCTGCTCGCGCACGACGGCTTCGCCGGCCCTGCCGACGGCGTCGACGACGGCCCGGAGCCAGACGTCGACCGCGGTGCGCTCGCCGAGGAGCTCCTCAGCGGATTCGCCCGCGAGGGGCTCGTGGGACGCTCGCTCGGTGAGGCCCTCCGCGGCGGCAAGGCCGTGCGCCGCGCCCGCTTCACGGAATAGCGGCACACTGGCCCCGACCCCGGTCCCTGAGCCGGTCGAAGGGCGGCCCTGGTCCGGCTAGCCGCCCCCGGTTCCCTGAGCTTGTCGAAGGGCTTCGCCGGGAGCCGCTCAGTCCTTCGCGAAGCGGTCGGTCGCGTCGATGAGCGCCGAGAGGATGCCCGGCTCGTCGAACGCGTGTCCGGCGTCGGGGACGATCGTGAACTCGGCCTCGGGCCAGGCCCGGTGCAGGTCCCAGGCGGTGAAGACCGGGGTGCACATGTCGTAGCGGCCCTGGACGATCACGCCGGGAACACCGGCGAGCTTGTCGGCGTCGCGGATGAGCTGGCCCGGTTCGAACCAGCCGCGGTTGGTGAAGAAGTGGTTCTCGATGCGCGCGAACGCGACGGCGAACCGCGGGTCCGTGAAGCGGGCGACGGTCTCGGCCTGCGGGAGCAGCGTGATCGTCGAGGACTCCCAGCGCGACCAGGCGACCGCCGCCGGACCGTGCACGGCCGGGTCCTCGTCGAACAGGCGCCGGTGGTAGGCCTCGATGAGCCGACGGCGCTCCTCCACGGGGATCGGTTCGAGGTAGCCCTCCCACAGGTCGGGGAAGACGGCTGCCGCACCGCCCTCGTAGAACCAGTCGAGTTCCTCGTCGCGCAGGGTGAAGATGCCGCGGAGGACGAGCTCCGTCACGCGCTTCGTGTGCTTCTGGGCGTACGCCAGCGCGAGCGTCGAGCCCCAGGACCCGCCGAACACCATCCAGCGCTTGATCTTCAGCGCCTTCCGCAGCGTCTCGAGGTCGGCGACGAGGTGCCAGGTGGTGTTGGTCGACAGGTCGGCTGCGGGGTCGCTCGCGTGCGGGGTGCTGCGGCCGCAGCCGCGCTGGTCGACGAGGACGATCCGGTACCGCTTCGGGTCGAAGAGGCGCCGGTGGACGGGACTCGTGCCGCCGCCGGGGCCGCCGTGGAGGAACACGACGGGTTTGCCGTCGGGGTTGCCGGAGGTCTCCCAGTACAGCGATTGTCCGTCGCCGACGTCGAGCATGCCGGTCTCGTACGGCTCGATCTCGGGATACGGCTCGCCCATGGTCCTGTCCTTCCTCGGTGCGCGCTCGACGCGTCGCACTGGTCGTTCTAGCATGGCGTGGATCGTCCGGCTGGCGGTGCCACCACACCGTTCCCCCAGGTGTGTCAGAGCTGGTCGGCCGACACCGAGAACGTGTCGCAGGCGGCCGGACCACCGTTGTACCCGGTCATGAACCAGCGCTGGCGTTGCTCGGCCGAACCGTGCGTCCACGCCTCGGGGTTCACCTGGCCGGTCGCCGCCTCCTGGATGCGATCGTCGCCCACCGCTGCCGCGGCGCTCAGCGCGTCGTCGATCTCCTGCTGCGTCACGGGCTTCAGGAAGGCGACGCCCTTCGCGTCCTCGGTGTCGGACGCCGCCGCCACCCAGGCACCGGCGAAGCAGTCGGCCTGGACCTCGATGCGCACGGAGTCGGACGCCGGCCCCGTGCCGCTGCGGTCGGCGCGGTCCATGACGCCGGTGAGCGCCTGGATGTGGTGGCCCCACTCGTGGGCGACGACGTACATCTCCGCGAGCGGGCCACCCGAGGCGCCGAAGCGGTCGCGCAGCTCGCCGTAGAAGCTCGTGTCGATGTAGATGGTCTGGTCCGGCGGGCAGTAGAACGGGCCGGTGGCACTCGAGGCCGCACCGCATCCGGTGTTCGTCTGCTGGTCGAAGATGATGAAGTCCGCCGGCGAGGTGTAGTCGACGCCGAGCGCGGGGAGCTCCTCAGACCAGTAGTCGTCGAGCGAGGAGTAGGCGCCGCCCATCCGGCAGTCGACGTTCGCGTTCGCGTCGGCACCGGTCTGGCACTCCTCGGAGAGGAGGGTCTCCTCCTGTGATCCGCCGCCGACTCCCCCACCGCCGAGGAGGCCCGAGACGTCGACGCCGAGGAACTGGGAGATGAGTGCGATGACGATGACCCCCACTGCGCCGCCACCGACGGCGATGCCGGTGGTCTTGCCCCGGCGCTTGACCTTGTTCCCGCTGATGTCGGCGTTGTCGTTGAACGTCATGTCCGCACCCTACAACGCGGCGCGTCGTGGCAGCCACGGCTTGCGCAGCCGCCGCCGGGGGTCAGTCGGGGTGACGCCCCCCGCTTGTTGTCCCCCCTGATCTGGGGCTACAAGGCGCTTGCCCCGGCCCATACGCTGAACATGTTCAACAGCCGCTGTCCCGCCCACCCGACCCGAATCCGGTGGGCGCGACAGGGCGGAACCACCACCCGACGCCGATCTGACGGCCTGATCTCCGGAACGAGCGGACGCAGTGAACACCAAGCCCTCACCGGACGCCGTCACCCTCGTGACGGTCGTCTTCGAGCCGGAGTTCGACCTGCTGCGCCTCCAGGCCCGATCCCTCGCACGCTACGTCGACCAGGCGCTCGTCGCGCGGATCCTCGTCATCGACAACTCCGCCGCCGGCCTCCGCGCCGGAGCCCGCCGCCGACTGGCCACGGCCTACGGCCCCCTCGCCTCGAAGCTCGAGATCGTCCGCCCGGACGACCTCCTCACGGGGCCGACTGCGACGAACGGCTGGCGGGCGCAGCAGGCCCTGAAGCTCCTCATCGCAGACCGCGTCGAGACCGACTGGTACCTCGTCCTCGACGCCAAGACCGTGTTCATCCGCCCCACGACCACCGGTGACCTCTTCGCCTCGGACGGCCGGCCCAACGGCGGCGTGCACTCCTACGCGCAGCACCCGCTGCAGCCGCAGCTACGCACCGTCCTCGCCTACAGCGGACTCGACGCCGAGACCCTCGTCGCCGGCTTCACCTCGACCGCCACTCCCTTCCTCCTGTCGACCTCGGCCGTCAGGACCCTCGTCGCCGATCTCGGCTCACGCCACCCGCAGGGCTTCTCCGCCGAGTTCGAACGCGCCGGACTCACGGAGTTCTTCATGTACACCGCAGCTCGGCTCACCGATGGCGAGACCCTGCACGACATCACCTCCGGCGAACCGCTCGAGAGCCCGACCGTCTGGCCGCGGCACCGCTCCGGCGCACAGGTCCGCGCGGTCCTCGACGACGCGATGGCGTCCTCCACGACCACGGTCGCCGTCCACCGCACCGCCCTCGCCCGCATGGACCGCGACGGCGTCCTCGCCGTCGCCCGGTTCTGGGTCGCCCGTGGACTCTTCCCGAGCACGGCCGCGGCGCTACGGTTCATCGCGGTCTACCGCGCCCGGTACTACCCGGCGATGGTCCTCCGCCGGCTCCGCGCCCGCCGAGGACGGGCATCGTGACCGCGTCAGCGCGGCGTGAGCGCCGTGAGCACCCCGATGTCGCGCACCAGGACGGCCGTGAGCTCGTCGACGGCCTGCAGCACGTCACCGTGCCGGGCTCCCCGATCGGTGTGCGCGTCGAGGACGTCGAGACCGTCGGTCACCCGACGCGTCGACCGGCTGAACTTCGGCCCGTCGCCGAGCAGGCCACGGCGGCCGTTCAACACGGCGGCGACCGCGGCGACCGGGTCCGAGGTGGCGGCGAGGACGTCGAGTTCCGCGACGGAGGGCTCGAGCGAGAGCAGTCCGACCGCTTCGACGAGGGTGAACGTCTTCGCGCGGGCGGACGGCGTGATGGCGCCGACGGAACCGCGCGCAGCCGTGGTCATCGTCAGGATCAGTCCCGCGTCATCGATGCGCTGCGCATCCAGTTGCGCCGCGACGTGCTTCGCGGCGAACGCGGCTCCGTCCGCGGGCATGAGCCGGCGGTACACCTCGGCGCAGATCTTCGCCCCGGACACCGTCTCGGTGCCGGCACTGTCCACGCGCAGACCTTCGACGCCGAACGCGGCCGGGAGTTCGTGCTGCAGACGGAACTCGGCCAGCGGCGACCGGCACACGTTCGCACGGCAGACGGCGAGAACGCCGGTTGAGACAATCGACAATCCAGCCTCCTGAGAACCGCACCGAGTATACCAATGCGGCGGTCGGAGCCCATCGACACGACCATTCATCCTTGACCACGGGGGACCCGAAATGACCTTGCACGAGTACGTCCAGACCCTTCGCAAGTACTGGGTCCTCATCGCCGTCCTGGTGGTCGTCGGGTGCGCGACGGGCTACGTCGTCGCGAAGACCCAGGTGCCGATGTTCCGATCGACGAGCAGCGTGCTGCTCTCGGCCGAGCGCGGCGAGAGCACCTCGGAGCTCGCCCAGGGCTCGAACTACGTGCAGAGCCTCGTCCAGACCTACGCACTGCTCGCCGAGTCGAACCTCGTCCTGCAGCCCGTCGTCGACGAGCTCGACCTGGACACCACCGTCGCACGGCTCAGCAAGTCCGTCTCGGCCGACTCACCACTGAACACCGCGATCATCGAGATCTCCGTCGTCGACTCCGACCCGAGCCGCGCCAAGCAGATCAACGACTCCGTCGTCGCGTCGCTGTCGAGCGCGGTCGCGGACGTCTCCCCCCAGGACGACCAGGACCAGCCGACGGTACGCCTCACGAGCATCAACTCCGCGACGCTCCCCAACGCGCAGTTCTCGCCGAGCTCGACCCTGTACGCCGCCGTCGGCGGGGCCATCGCCCTGCTCCTCGGGATCGTGTTCGCGTTCGTCCGACGCGCGCTGTCCACCCGCATCACCGACGGAGCGGACGTCGCCCACGACACCGCGGCGCCCATCCTCGGCGAGATCTCCGAAGCACGCCGAGGAGCACCGGTCCTGGTGTCGCTGCGCACGAACCCGCAGGGGCTCGTCGCGGAGTCGTTCCGCACCTTGTCCGCCAACCTCCGGTTCGCGAGCATCGACCGTCCCATCCGGTCCGTCGTCGTGACCTCAGCGCAGCCCGACGAGGGCAAGAGCTCGGTCGCGATCGGCCTCGCCCAGCAGCACGCCGAGTCCGGCCAGCGGGTGCTGCTCATCGACGCCGACCTCCGCCACCCCACCGTCGCGACGTACACGCAGCTCGACGGCACGGTCGGTCTGACGTCCGTCCTCCTCGGCCAGCACGATCTGCAGGACGCCGTGCAGTCGTGGGGCTCCGACACCCTCGACGTCCTCACCGCCGGCACGACGCCCCCGAACCCGAGCCAGCTGCTCAGCTCGTCGAGCATGCGCCTGCTGCTCGAGCAGGCGTCCTCCGACTACGACCTCGTCGTCATCGACTCGGCGCCCATCATCACCGTGACCGACTCGCTGTGGCTCGGCAACATGGCCGACGGCATGCTCATCGTCGTGCGCGAACGGTTCACCCGGCACCGCCACCTCGCGAAGGCCGTGTCCGCGGTGGAGGGCGCACGGGCCGAGCTCGTCGGCGTCGTGCTCAACCGCGTCAAGCGCGGGGACCGCAACAGCAAGTACTACACCTCGGAGGTCGAGTCGGTCTCGAACATCCGTCACGCCGTCGCCGAGCGCCTCGGTCGCTGAGCCGTGACGACCATCCCAGCGGCGCTGCGCGGCGGACCCGGGCCGGGGCTCACGCCCCGCCGGGCCGACCCCGACCGTGGCCGCCGGGCGCTCGAGTTCGCGGTCGCCGCCGCCCTGTGCGTCGCGATCGGCATGCGATACCCGCGCTACGACGACATCCTCTTCGCCGCCGCCGCGAGCGCGATCATCGCCCCGCTCTGGCTGAGCACCCTCCGCCGGTACCAGGGCGCCGCGACCATGCTGCTCCTCGGGCTCCTGGCGATCGTGTCCGGTCTGCTCATCACCGGGTTCGCCGCCGGCGACCACGTCGTCTCGAGCTACCTCGCCACCATGAACTCCGCGCGCATCGCCGGCGTCCTTCTGTCCGTCGGCGCGCTGCTCTGGGCTCGGAGCATCATCGGAACGCCTCGCATGGCCTCGCTGTACGGGCTGGGAATGGTGTTCGGCCTGCCGTTCGGTGCGTCGTTCGAGACGAACCCATGGAAGTTCGGGCTGTCCGTCCCGATCGCGATCCTGCTCCTCGGCCTGTCCTGGTGGGCCGGTCGCCGGTGGCTGGACATCGTGCTCCTGATCGCCCTCAGCCTCATCAGCGCCGCCAACGACTCGCGGTCGGCGGCGGCGATGTTCCTCATGGCGGCGGCGATCATCACCATGCAGCGCATCCCGGTCGCCCGTGGCCGTGCGCACGCCTGGTGGGCGCTCGGCCGGATGGCGATCGTCGGCTACCTCGTGTTCCTCCTCGCGCAGGCCGCGATCCTCGAGGGCTACCTCGGGACGAGTACGGAACAGCGCTCGGAGGCCCAGATCGAGGCCTCCGGCTCGCTCATCCTCGGAGGTCGACCGGAACTCGGCGCGACGGTGTCGCTCCTCTTCCACCAACCGGGCGGCTACGGCTCCGGTAGCTCACCGTCGATGACGGACGTGCTGGTCGCGAAGTCGGGCATGAGCTCCCTCGGCTACGACCCGAACAACGGGTATGTCGAGCGGTACATGTTCTCCCCGGGCTTCGAGGTGCACTCGATCGTCGGCGACGTCTGGATCCTGTTCGGCGTCGTCGGACTGGTGTGGCTCCTCGTCACCGTCGGCTTCGCCCTGTTCGGCGTCTCCTCCCGACTGACCGACCGCCGGATCAGCGGCCTCGAACTCTTCCTCGGCATCCGCACCGTCTGGGACCTCTTCTTCAGTCCGTTGCCGAGCTCCCTGGTGACGATGACCCTCTTCTTCGCCGTCGTCCTGGTGAACCGCGCCAGGACGACGCCGCCCGCATCCCGCCCGGCCGGTGACCGGCCTGCCGGCCCACCGCTCCCCCACACCCCGCTTGGATCCCCGTCGTGAACACCGTCAAATCGGTCGGCGCAAAAGCCGTCACCATGCTCATCGCGCTCATCTGCGGCCTCACGACGACCCGGCTCATCATCGCCGACGCCGGCGTCCACGAATACGCGCTCTACACCCTCGTCGTCGCCCTCCCCGGCCTGGTGTCGTTCGCCGACCTCGGCTCAGGCGCCGTGCTCGTGAACCGCATCGCCACGACCGACCACCCGCGCGACGACCCGACCCTCACGGCGCAGGTGACGACGGTCGGGCGGATCATGCTCACCTTCGCCGCGGTGCTGATGGCGGTGAACACCGTTTTCCTCCTCGCCGGTGTGTGGCCGGCGTTCCTCGGTGACGCCGGCGACATCCCCGGCTCCTCGCTCGCGGCGTTCCTGGCGATCACCGTCTTCTGCTGCAGCATCCCGCTGGGCATCTGGACGCGCATCCTCCTCGGCCTGCAGCGGAACCACATCATCATCATGATCCAGGGCGTGCAGTCCCCCCTGACGCTCCTCCTCATCTGGCTCGCGCTCACGGTCGGCCCCGAGACCCTGCATCCGTACCTGGCGCTCGGGTCACTCCTGGCCGCCGGCGGCGTCGCCCTCACCGGCTTCCTCCTCGCGCGTCGGTTCACGAGCCCGCTCATCGGCACCGCCGCCCGGCGTATCCCCTTCGTCAAGCGGCACCCGGGCGTCCGCGTCATGGACATGGGCTGGCCCATGCTCGCCCAGCTCCTCGCCACGCCCCTCTCGATGCAGTCCCAGCGCTTCGTGCTCGCGCAGTTCGTGTCCGCCGCCGCGCTCGCGCAGTACGCGATGGCCGGCCAGTTCTTCTTCGCCCTGCAGGGACTCGTCAGCGCCGCCGGCCTGACCCTCTGGCCGCGCTACGCGAAGGCACGGGCGAGCGGCAACCCGACGACCGGACCGTTCCTCCTGGCCGCGTGCTTCGCGGGCGGCGTGCTCCTCTTCACGGGTGCCATGGTCATCGCCGGCCCGTGGGTGTTCGGCTTCATCTCCGGCGGCAAGGTGGAGGTCCCGGTCGAGATCGTGCTCGCCTTCGGCGTGATGGTCGCCGCCCAGGCGGCGCTCTACCCGCTCGGCATGTTCATGATGGACACCGCCGGCGTCCGGTTCCAGGTCGCACCGACCCTGCTCATGGCCGCCGTGTCGGTGGCCCTCGCCTTCGCGCTGACCCCGACCCTCGGCGCCGTCGGCCCGATGCTCGGCAACGCGCTGGCCGTGACGCTCGGGCAGATCCTGCCCTACGCGCTGCGGATCAGGCGCCTCGGACGCGCGACGGAAGCTCCGCCAGCGCCTCGGTGACCCGGCGCCAGTAGGCGGCGGTCGTGTACTGACGCTCCTGGAACGCGGCGGCGAGGCGCTCGGACCGACGTCGGCGTTCCTCGGGGTCGTCGAGCAGCGAGGAGATCGCCGTGGCGAGGGCCCCGGGGTCCGCTGCGGGGACGAAGAGCACCTCGTCGTCGGAGAAGTAGGCGTCCAATCCACCGGCCCGTGTGGCGACGGCGGCACCACCGGCAGCCGCGAGCTCGAGCAGCGTGGTGATGCCGCTCGCGTGCAGGTTGGGGGTGACGCTCACGACGGTGACCTCGGCCGAGCGGTAGAGCGACACGAGCTCCGCGACGGTCGTGGTCGCGCGCGTCTCGACGGCGTCGTGGTCCGCGAGGATCTTCTTGTTGGACGCGATCCGCAGCGACGGGGCACCGAGGAGCCGGTGCGCCTGCTCGAGCGTGCGCCAGTCCCTGGCGCGATCGTTGCCGACGGACAGGAGCCGGGGTGCCGGCTCGACGTCGTCCGTCGGCGAGGTGGCCGCGAAGACCGAGGAGACGCCGAAGGGGACGTAGCGGTGGCGACCGGACGGGACGAGCGCCCGCCCCGCCTCCGCGTTCGGTTCGGCGTTCGCGACGAAGAGGTCGACCCTGTCGAGGGCGAACCGCATGATGCGCTGCAGCCACTTGGGGTGCTTCGACCACTCCGCGAACAGCCAGATGGTCTGCCCGACGAGCACGGGACGCCTGATCCCGAGGAGCCGGAACACCAGGCCGACACCGAGGTATTCGACCTCGCTGTGGCAGTACACGTACTCGGACCGCCGCAGGTCGCGGAGGTGCGAGAGCGCCTGGCCGACGTCGAACACCAGGAGGCGCTTCGACAGTCTCGAGAGCCGAGCCGCGAACCCGTTCGGGTCGCCACCGCCCAGGACGCTAAAGTGCCAGCCGCCCGGGACGTGGTTGGCCCCGTACGGCGCCCGGTCCGGTGCCGCTCCGGCCTCGTACCGGGACGCGTAGTCCTCGGTACGAAGCTCGGAGGCGACGAGGATGCTCAGGTGTGGAAGGGTCACCCTGCCTATTCTCCCGTGACCTTGAAGGAGTCCACGGAGAGCGTGGTGGTGCCGTTGGTGTTGGCGCCCGTGACGTAGGTGATGACACCGACGGCTCCCGGAGCCTGCATCGCCGTGGTGGCGTCGGTCGCGCTCAGCTGCCACGCGGCCGGTTCCGTCTCCGCGTCACGCCACACCTTCGCCTGCACCGTGGTCGGTCCAGCACCGGTGACGGAGAGCGTCACGTGGAGCTTCTGACCGGCGACGTACGCGCCGCCCGGGAGGACGTAGCTGTCGGCCAGCGGCGTCTCGTCCCGGAGGATGTAGACGCGGATGAGGCCGGCGGCGTCGAGGCGGACGCGGGTGGAGTAGACCGAGTTGCCGATCTTCCGTCCGGCGATCGTCACCGTGTGCGCGCCGCCTGCAGGGGCCTTGTCGACGGAGAACGTCGTCTCGACGAGGGCGTCGCGGATCGACACCCCGGCCAGGACCGCGCTGCGCGTCTCGGTGGCGTTCGCGGTGATCTTGCCGACGCCGTTCGCGACGCTGTAGCTCGTCGCCGGTCCGGTGGTGCTCCACGCGCCACCCTCCTCGGCGGCTCCCCAGCCGTTCGCGGCCTGGCGGTTGTCGAAGTCGTCGAGGGCGACGGGCTCCTCCGCTGCCGGCGGGTCGACCGGCGGCTCAACGGGCGGGTCGACCGGCGGGTCGACGGGCGGCAGGACCGGCGGCACCGGTGCCGAGACCGTCGCGGTCTGCTGACTCGTGTGGGTCCCACCACGGTTGTCGGTGACGGTGAGGGTCACCGGGTAGGCACCGGCTGCGGCGTAGGCGTGCGTCGCCGTGGCGCCGGTCGCCGTGGCACCGTCCCCGAAGGTCCAGGCGTAGGAGGCGATGGAGCCGTCGCTGTCGGAACTCGTCGAGCCGTTGAAGGTCACCGACAGGTCGGTGGCCGCCATCGTGAACGCGGAGACCGGGTTCACGTTCGCCGGCGGTGCCGGGGGCGTGACCGGGGTGGCCGCGGCCGAGGCGACGGAGGTGAACTGCTCGATGCGGAGCTTCGCCGTCGCCGACGCCGAGGAGTTCGACAGGTAGGAGATGAGTCCGATCTGACCGGTCGCCTGCATCGTGGCATCCGTGTCGGTGCCGCTCAGCTGCCAGGCGGTGGGCTCGGTCGTGCCGGTCTTCCAGACCTTCGCACCGAGGGTGGTCGGGCTCGTGCCGGACGCCTTGACGGAGATCGTCAGACGGTCACCCGGTGCGTACACGATGTCGAGCAGCTTCGAGTCGACGATCTGGGTCTCGTTCTTCAAGAGGTAGAGACGGACCTGACCGTTGGCCTCCCAGCGGACCCGGGCGGTGTACGCGTTGGCTCCGACCTGTCGGCCGATCACCGCCACGTAGTACCCGGGACCCGTGCGGTCGACGGAGAACGAGACGGTCGTGACCGCGTCGTCGAACTTCGCACCGAGGCGGGCGGCACGGGTGTCGAGCTTCGCGAGGTTCACGATGCCCGAGCCGTCGCCGACGCTGTAGGTGGTCGCCGCTCCCTGGAGCGACCAGGCACCGCCGACCGGAGCCGAGCCCCAGCCGCTCGCGCTGGTGCGCTCGAAGTCGTCCTGGGCGAGCACGGTCGCCGTCGGGGCCGCTGCGACGGTCACCGATCGGGTCGCCGTCGCCGTCCCGCCGCGGTTGTCGGTCACGGTCAGGACGACCGAGTAGGTCCCCGCCGCCGCGTAGCTGTGCTGGGCCGTCGCGCCGGTTCCGGTGGTCCCGTCACCGAACGCCCAGGCGTAGGAGGCGATCGAACCGTCGGTGTCGGTCGACGCGGATCCGTCGAAGGAGGCGACGAGCAGGTTCGCCGAGGAGGTGAACGACGCCGTCGGTGCCACGTTGGGTGCCGGGGCGACGGTGACGGTCTGCGAGGTGATCGCGGTACCGGCGCGGTCGTCGGTCACCGTGAGCGTGATCGTGTAGGTGCCGGCGGCCGCGTAGCTGTGGCTCGCGGTCTTGCCGGTCGCCGTCGTGGTGTCTCCGAAGTCCCAGGCGTAGCCCGTGATGGACCCGTCGGTGTCGGTGGAGGTCGCGGCGTCGACCGACACGGTCAGCAGGTTCTTCGACTGCGTGAAGGCCGCGGTCGGCAGCTGGTTCGGCGGCAGGGCCGTCGCCACCTGCTGCGTGGACGTGGCCGACGCGCCCCGGTTGTCGGTGACCGTGAGCGTCACCGTGAAGGAACCGGCGGTCGCGTAGGTGTGGGACGCGGTCGCGCCGACACCGCTCGTGCCGTCGCCGAAGTTCCAGGCGTAGGAGGCGATGGTGCCGTCCGGGTCGGCCGAGGAGGAGGCGTCGACGGAGAGCGCCAGGTTCGCGACCGAAGCGGCGAAGATCGCGGTGGGCGCCACGTTGGGCGCGACGACCGTCACCTGTTCGGTTCGCGTCGTGGACGCGCCGAGGTCGTCCGTCACCGTGAGCTTCACGGCGTAGCTGCCGGCGGCGCCGTACGTGTGCGTCGCGGTCACCCCGCTGCCCGTCGAGCCGTCGCCGAAGTCCCAGGCGTAGGAGGCGATCGTCCCGTCGGAGTCCGTCGAGCCGGCGGCGTCGAAGGTCGCGCCGAGGTCGCTCGGCGTCGCGGTGAACGCCGCGGTCGGCAGGGCGTTGACCCGGCCGATCTTCCCGAGCGAGTAGTGGTCGCTGATCTGCGCGGCCGTCAACGTCTTGCCGTACACGGCGAACTCGTCGAGCGAACCGCGGAACCAGTTGTCACCGCCCCACGTGCTGTCACCACCGATGCGCCAGTAGCCGGTGTAGTCCTGCGCGTTCGTCTCCGTGCCGGAGGCGACGAGCGAACCGTCGACGTACAGCTGCATGCCGGTGCTCGACTGCTCGGCGACCACGTGGTGCCAGGTGTTGTCGTTGTAGGAGGACGGCGACGACACGATGACCGTGTTGCCGGTGTAGACACCGAAGTTCAGTCGTCCGTCCGGCGTCATGTAGACGTGGCGGTCGTAGTTGTTCGACGTGCCGTCGGTCGAGCGGTTGCCGAAGCCGATGAGCTTGCCGCCGCTCGTCGTGTCCGTCTTGAACCAGGTCTCGACCGCGTAGTTGCGCGGGTTCGAGAAGGTCTTGTCGCTACCGACGCCGGAGTTGCCGCTCGGTGAGAACGTCGCCGCGGTGTTGGTGACGCCGGAGAGCGCGCCTGGTGCCTGCTTCGAGACGTCACCCCAGTAGGTGCCGGTGTTCCCGAGGGGTCCCGAGTCGGCAGCCTTCGGACCGGTCGACTCGTTCAGCCGCCAGTAGAGGTCGGGGTCGAGAGCGAAGACCGCTTGACCGTAGGTGTCCGCCGGGGCGGCCGGCACCGTGGAGGTGCGGCCCGAGGCGACCCAGTGCGCATCGATCGTCGCCCGGTTGAGCACCGTCGGGTAGACCGCGACGTCGGAGATGCTGCCGTCGAGGTAGGAGGAACCGACACCCGGCCATCCGCCGATGTTGTCGCCGCCGACACGCCAGTAGCCGGAGTAGTCCTGCCCGGTCGTGGTGTCGGCACGGCTCGCGACCTTCTTGCCGTCGAGCGAGAGGGTCATGCCGTCGGCGCCCATGGAGGCGACCACGTGGTGCCACTGGCCGTCGTTGAAGCCGGCCGCCGACTGCACGGTCCGCACCGATCCCGGGTACACACCGAAGACGACGCTTCCGGAGGTGTCGAGGTAGACCTGGCGGTCGTAGCTCCCGGAGTTGCCGGTCTTGGCATTGCCGTAGCCGACGATCTTGCCGCCCTGCGTGCTGCTGGACTGGAACCATGCCTCGACGCTGAAGGTGTTCGGGGCCGGCTGCGCGATGCTCGAGACGCCGAAGGAGGAGGAGGTGCCCCCGAAGGACGTCGCCGTGTTGGCCTGGGCGAGGTTCGGACCGGAGACGGCACGCGCCGAGGGCGACGCCAGCGTCAGGTCGTTCCCGGACGCCCAGTCGTAGGCGCTCGTCCCGGAGGACTCACCGAGCGGCCAGTAGTTCGACGGGGCCGCGTCGAGCACAGCACCGTTGTAGGAGCTGAAGGAGTTGCCGCCGGTGGCGGTCGCCGGAACCCAGGTGCTCGTCTGCGTGGAGTTGCCCCACGGGTCGATCGCCTTGACGCGGTAGTTGTAGGTCTGGCCGGCCGTCACGTTCGTGTCGGTGAAGAGCATCGCCGGCTGGGTCCAGAAGTTCGAGGTCTCGGTCGTCGTGTAGATCGGGACCGAGGTGCCCTTGTCCTGACGGAAGATCTGGTAGGTCAGCGTCGCGTCGTCGGGGTCGTAGTTGGCGGGCCAGCTGAGGCGGACCTGCCCGGCGCGGAAGGACAGTGCGGTGAGCTTCCAGTTGTCGCCCCACACCTCAGGCGCACGCTTGTTGGGGGCCTTGTCACGCGTCGCGAAGCGGACGAGTCCCTGCTGCTTCGCGCCGGAGACGCCGAGGAACTCACCGGCGTAGAGGACGTAGTCACCAGCGCCGACGACGCTCCAACCGGCCTGGTACAGCTTCGTCTTGGTGCCGGTCTGCCACGTCGGGTACCACTGCAGGAGCGACGGCGAGGGGTTGCCGGTGAAGTTGCGGTAGCCGTGGACGTCCGGCGTGATCGTGCCGGTGGCGTTGGGGCTGAAGGCGAGCGAGTGGTGGAACACCCACGGGTCGGGCTGTGGGAAGCCGCCGATGTTGCCGCAGTAGTGCGCGTGGCTGGCGGTGTAGACGATGTCCTTGACGACGTCGACCGAGTACGTGTCACCGTGGCAGTCGGCCATCCACTGCATCGTGCCGTCCGACCAGGAGGCCTTGAAGGTGCCCTCGAAGTCGTCGAGCGTGGAGTCACCGTAGAAGTCGTAGCCGGTGCCGTAGACGGAGGTGCCGTCGGACGCGAGCGAGTAGATCGCCGAGTTCTCGCCACCGTTGTGGATGACGCTGTTCACGCCGAACGGCATGGTCGCTCCGGTGACGGCGTCGACCGCGGAGAGGCCGCGGCCGGGGCTCGTGGAGCCGTTGGTCGAGGTGAACGAGCCACCGATGATGAGCTTGCCGCCGTCGGGCGAGACGACGAGGGCGCGGACGCCCCAGCCACCCTGGAGGTCGACGGTGAAGGGCAGCAGGGCGCCGGTGGAGGCGCTGACCGCGGCCACCTTCGTGCGGGTGGCGCCGCCGACGCTCGTGAACTCACCACCGATGTAGACGGTGGAGTTGGTCGCCTTGACGGACATGACCTTGCCGTTGACGACCGGGGCGAAGCTTGCGATCAGGGCGCCGGTCGCGGTGTCGAACGCAGCGACGCGGTTCCGGGTCACGCCGTTGATCGTCGTGAACGTGCCGCCGACGTAGAGCCGGGAGCCGTCGGGCGACACGGCGAGGCTGTTCACCACGCCGTTGGCGCTCGGGTTCCAGGAGGTCATGACGCCGGTCGAGATCGTGTAGGCCATGAGGTTCTTGCGGTCGACGGTGTTGACCCCCGCCGCCGCGCCTGCCGGGCGGGCCTTCGCGAAGTCGCCGCCGACGAAGACCGTGTTGCCGGCGACGGCCTGGCCCCAGGCGACCCCGTCCATCTGCGCGGTCGGCAGGGCGTCCGCGGCGACGGTGGTCGGCAGCGGAGTGGCAGGGGCGGCCGCGGGTTCGGCCGCGACGGCCGCCGTCGGCATCGAGACCAGGGTGCCGCCGACGACGGCGGCGGTCGCGAGCGCGGTCAGGACGACGCGACCGAGTCGTCGGAGAGCGGGGGCGACAGCGTCATCGGACGCACCGCGGGCTGCAGGCAGGCTGGACAATGTGGTTCCTCGTAATCCGTAACAAAGCACGATTCGTTAGCGGAAACACGACAACCCGAACTGCGTGTACCCAGGGTGGATACTATGGCTCAGCTCACGGCCCGGCCAAGGGCCTGAGCACCCCCAAAGGTGGTGCCACACGGGCGGGGGTCACCACCCGTGGGCGCTGACACCCGTCATTGTGACCCGTGCGTGCTCGCGGACTCTGCGGCTCAGAAGCCCGTCGAGGCGTCGCCCTGGAACACGAACGCGGGCTGTCCGGCCGCGTAGTCGACGGTGATCGTCACGTCTCCCCGAGCATCCTCCGGGATGGTGAAGAGGAAGACCGCGTCCTGCGAGTCACCGGGCCCGACGGTGCCGCTGAACGGCTTGCCACCCGGCTTGACGAGTGTGCCCGCGGGCTCGCGGTCGGCACCGGAGTATCCGTTGACCACGGTGAGGGCGGTGTCGAGCGGCGACGTGGACCCGTTGGTCAGGCGGACGGTGACCCGGATCGCCGGACCGCCGACATCACCGGCTCCGACGGCCTCGCCGTCGACGGACTCGATCGAGACGATCGACGCCGAGAGCCCGCTGGGGGCCGAGACGGGCTCGTCGAGCGGTGCCGGTGGGAACTCGGGCAGCACCTCGGCTGCCCCGCCGTCCGTCGGGCTCGCGCTCGGCGTCGAGGCGGCGCTCGGGGTCAGCGTCGTGGTGGGGCTGTCGCCGGAGCCGGGCGCGGCTGCCGGGCGGACGACGACGAGCACGATGACGACGACCACGATGACCGCGACGGCCACGATGCCTCCGATGATCCATCCACGGCGGACGACGGGGCTCATGCGGTCTCCTCTTCGGGCAGGGCGACCGGCGTTCCGGTGCTGACCCCACCATAGGGCCCGGCGGCCGCGCGCTTCACGAGGGCGCGACCGTCGCGGTGCCCGCGCCAGGCCGAGCCGAGCGGGGCGACCGGGTGCAGGAACTGGCGACGACCGCCCCGCAACAGGATCTGCCACGACGCTCGCGGCGAGCCGCGCAACCAGCGCCGACGCAGCTCCTCGTCCAGATGGACGGCGGCGAACCGCAGGCGGTTGACGACGTTGTAGTAGTAGTACGTCGGCGACTTCGCGCGGCTGCCGCCGGTGCCGTCGTCATGGGTGCCGCCCTCGTCGTGGAGCGCGACGGCCTCCGGCAGGAAGACGATCGAACCGCCGGCGTCCAGCACACGCTTACTGAGGTCGACGTCCTCCCAGTACAGGAAGTAGTCCTCGTCGAACCCGCCGACGGTCCGCCAGAGCGTCGCGCTCAGCACGAGGCACGCACCGCTCAGCCACGGCATCCACGGTCCGGGGTCGTCGGACGGCGCGGTGCTGGCGAGGGAACGCATCGCCCCGGAGTGCATCGACAGGAGGTGACCGCTCGACCACGGTCGGCCGTCAGGGCGGCGCACGGTCGGGCCGACGAGCGCGAGCGGGTCCTGGCGGGCACGGTCGACGAGCAACGCGGTCGCCTCCGCACCGATGCTCGCGTCGGGGTTGAGGAGCATGAGGGTCGTCGTCGTCTCGTCCTCGAGCGCGGCGGCGACACCGGCGTTGACCCCACCACCGAAGCCGAGGTTGCTCGCCGGGTAGACCGCCGTCCAACCGCGCTCGGCGACGAGCCGCTCGACCGCCTGGCGTTCCGCGGCCGAGGTGGGGTTGTGGACGACGACGATGAGCGCCTCGGGCAGTTCGTGCTCCACGGCGACCAGGTGCTCGGCGAGCAGAGCGGACGAACCGTAGTCGACGACCACGATCGCCAGGCCGTCACCGCGATACATCGGGTCCACCGCACACCTCCGCGCCGGCGACTCGGGACGTCTGCCGACTGGCGGTAGTATATGGCGACCGACGGGAAGGCGATGCTGTGAGAGTCCTTTTCGACGGCTACTGGTGGGTGCACGGTCCCGGCGCGAACCGGACGGTGCAACGGGAGTTCATCCTCGCGTGGAGCGAGGCATTCCCGGCCGACGAACTCGTCGTCGCCCTGCGTCGCAAGCACGCCGGCGACCGCGTCGACGACCTGCCGGAGGGCGTCGAGACGGTCGAGACGCGGCTCTGGCCCCAGGCGGTGTCGAACGCCGTCGAACTCCCCCGCCTCGCCCGACGCGTCGGTGCGGACGCGATCCTCGCCCACAACTACGCACCGGCCAGCGGTCGCAACCTGACCTTCATCCACGACGTGATGTTCCAGGAGCACCCGGAGTGGTTCAGCCGGGCGGAACGCGCCTACTTCTCGCTCATGCCCGTGCTCGCCAGGCGCGCCACGCTGCTCGCCACCTCGACGGACACCGAGGCCGCCCGGATCCGGCGCCTCAACCCGCGCCTCCCCCAGGCGACGGCGGTCGGCCTCGCCGTGGGCAACGACCTCGAATCGCTCGAGCAGCAGGCCCCCGCGGGTGCTGCCGATCTCGCGGCCTTCGCGGTCACCGTCGGACGCCTGAACATCCGCAAGAACCTGGCCGCCTCCATCGAGGCCGCCGCGTCCGCCGAGGTCATCACCCCCGAGCAGCCGCTGCTCATCGTGGGCGGCTCCCTGCACTCCGGGGTCGAGACCGCCCTGACCCCCGCCTCGAGCGCAGCGGTCGAGCGCGGTGAAGCCCGCTTCCTCGGGCACGTGACCGATGCGGAACTCGCCTGGTTGTACGCGCACGCAGCGCTCGTCACGAACCTCTCCCTCGACGAGGGCTTCGGTCTCCCGCCGATCGAAGCCGCGCGGTTCGGCGCACCGCTGCTCGTGAGCGACATCCCGGTCTTCCGCGAGACGGTGGGCTCCGTCGCGCATCTCGTCGATCCGCTGGCGACACCGCAGGCACTCGGCTCGGCGATCGACGCCGCCTGGGGTCGTCCTGGAACGACCGAGGCGTACGAGACGCTCCGCGAACGGTACGACTGGGCGGAGGTCGTGGCCGGGCTCCGCGCCGCGCTCGCACCCGCGTCGCACACCGACCGAGGTGCGGCCCGCTAGGCTTACCCAGCAGCGCACTGGCCGACCCGAATCCGGCCGTGAGCGCGCACCCGACCGCCCCTTCTCCCGGCAGGAGATGCCGTTGTCCCGTCGACTCCGCGTCATGCAGGCGTACCAGCGCCTGCGTCCGACGACCAATCCGTACATCGTGCAGCTCGACCGCGCCCTCGGGTCCACGGCCGGGATGGAGCATCTGCGGTTCACCTGGCGGCGAGCGCTGCTCGGACGCTACGACGTGTTGCACCTGCACTGGCCGGAGACCCGCCTCGGCGGGTCGAACCGGGTCAAGGCGATCGGGAACCAGGTGCGCTTCGCCCTCCTGCTGGCGCGACTCCGCCTGTCACGGATCGCGGTGGTGCGGACCGTCCACAACGTCGAACTGCCGCAGGACATCACCCGGGTGCAGCGGGCGCTCCTCGTCGCCCTCGAGCGGGCGACGACCCTCCGCATCGTCATCAACGAGACGACCACGCTCCCGGCCGACCAGCCCGTCGAGACCATCCTCCACGGCCACTACCGCGATTGGTTCGCCGAGTTCCCAGCCTCGGAGGCGACGCCGGGCCGGTTCGGGTACGCGGGCTTGATCCGCCGGTACAAGGGCGTCGAACACCTCGTCACGACCTTCCGCGAACTCGCCGAACGCGGCCGTGCGGTGAGCCTGACCGTCGGCGGGCGTCCCTCGACGACCGAGCTGGCCGAGACGATCACCGGGCTCGCGGCCGACGATGACCGCATCCGACTCGAGCTGCACTTCCTGAGCGACGCCGAACTCGTGACGATCATGACGAGCGCCGAGCTGGTCGTGCTGCCGTACCGGTTCATGCACAACTCGGGCGGCACCCTCGCGGCCCTCTCCCTCGACCGGCCGGTACTCATCCCGGCGAACGAGACCAACGCCGCCCTCGCCGCCGAGGTGGGGCCGGGCTGGATTCACACCTACGAGGGCGAACTGACCGCCGACGACCTCGACCGGACGCTGACGCTGGTGCAGGCAGGCGATCGCTCCGCACAGCCGGACCTGTCCGCCCGCGACTGGGCCGATGCCGGGACGCGCCACCTCGCCGCGTTCGGCCGTGCCGCGGCGCTGCGCCGTGCGACAGGACGGAACCGTCGTGGTCGCTGAGCATCCTTCGGCGCGGCGGGTGACCGTCGCCGTCCCGACCTTCCACCGGAACGCCGAGCTCCGCCGGCTGCTCACCCCGCTGCTGCCGCAGCTCGCCGAAACGGCGGCGGGCGGGGAGTGGGACGCCGAGGTGCTCGTGATCGACAACGACCCGGCCGGCGGTGGACACGTGGTCGCCGATGAGCTGTCGCCGTCCGCGGACGGCCGGCTGCGTTACGTCCTGGAGGGCACCCCCGGCCTCGCCGCGGTGCGGAACCGTGCCCTCGACGAAGCGGACGGACGATTGCTCGTCTTCCTCGACGACGACGAGGAGCCGGCACCGGACTGGCTGGCGACGATGCTCGCGATGTGGACGCATCACGGATCGGCGGCGGTGTTCGGCCGCGTCGTCTCCGTCTTCGAGGTGGAGCGGGACGCCTGGCTCGTGGCCGGGCGGGCGTTCATCCGCCCCGCGCACCGCACCGGGGACCGCCTCCCCGCCGTCGCGACCAACAACCTCCTGCTCGACCTCGACGTCGTCCGACGGCTCAGCCTGCGCTTCGACACCCGACTCGCCTTCAGCGGCGGCGAGGACTCGCTCTTCACCACCCAGCTCACGCGCGGCGGTGGCACGATCCTCTGGTGCGACGAGGCCGTCGTCTACGAACACGTGCCGCAGGATCGGCTCAACCGTCGCTGGATCCTCACCCGCGCGTACCGCAACGGCACCGTCGAGGAGACCGTCGCGCGGCTCGCAGGATCAGGGCCCGCCCACGCGATCCGGGTGCGCTTGCAGTACCTCCTGGGCGGGGTCGTCCGTGTCGTCGGCGGCAGTGGACGGGTCCTGCTCGGGCGTGTCACGGGCAAGCTCACCCACGTCGCGCGTGGCGAGCGGGCGGTCGCCAGGGGCGCCGGCATGATCGCGGGCGCGGCCGGCTTCGTCTACCAGGAGTACGCGAAACGCACCGCGGCCCGACGCGCCGCTTGACCCGCTCCGACCGACCGGACCACGCCGGTCGTCGGACGGGTTCGGCCGCTCGGACTACTCCGCGAGCTCCCGCAGTCGCGGCGCGAGCTGGTTGTCGAACATCGTGAGCGCCGAGGCGATCGCCATGTGCATGTCGAGGTACTTGTAGGTGCCCAGCCGGCCACCGAAGAACACGTCCGGTTCGAACGCCTGCGCCTCGCG
The DNA here is from genome assembly GCF_001421315.1 of Plantibacter sp. Leaf1. Lineage (NCBI taxonomy): Bacteria > Bacillati > Actinomycetota > Actinomycetes > Micrococcales > Microbacteriaceae > Plantibacter > Plantibacter sp. Leaf1. The sequence goes on from NZ_LMJX01000002.1 coordinate 1,428,046, forward strand.
GTATCGGGCCAGCTGCTCCCGGTCGGTCGGCGTGTTCACCGGGTAGTACGGCTCGTCCTCGGCGGTGGCCATGCGTGAGAACTCCCGCACGATGACCGTCTTGTCATCCGGGTAGCTGTCGCGCTCGGGGTGGAAGTGCCGGAACTCGAGGATGCGGGTGAACTCGTCCTCCGCGTCGGCGTAGTTCATCACCGAGGTGCCCTGATAGTCGCCCACCGGGTGGACCTCCTGCTCGAAGTCGAGCGTGCGCCAGCCGAGCCGCCCGTGGAGGTAGTCGAAGTAGCGGTCGATCGGCCCGGTGTAGACGACAGGCACGCCCTCCGGCGTGTTCCCGCGGTGGATCGGCTGGCTCTCGTCGAAGAAGTCGGTGTCGAGACGCACCTCGATGTTCGGGTGGTCCACCATCTTGGTCAACCACGCCGTGTAGCCGTCGGTCGGCAGGCCCTCGTAGGTGTCGTTGAAGTACCGGTTGTCGTAGCTGTACCGGACGGGCAGGCGCGAGATGATGTCCGCCGGCAGCTCGCGTGGATCGGTCTGCCACTGCTTCTGCGTGTACCCCGCGATGAACGCCTCGTAGAGGGGGCGGCCGATGAGCGAGACGCCGCGCTCCTCGAGGTTCGTCGCCTCGGTGCCGGCGGCGGCATCGGCCTGGCTGCGGATGAGTTCCCGCGCCTCGGTGGGCGAGTACGCCGCCTGGAAGAACTGGTTGATCGTGCCCAGGTTGATCGGCATCGGGAAGACGACGCCCTGGTGCTTCGTGTACACGCGGTGCACGTAGGGCGTGAACGTCGTGAACCGGTTCACGTACTCCCACACCCGCTCGTTCGAGGTGTGGAACAGGTGCGCGCCGTAGCGGTGCACCTCGATGCCGGTCTCGGGCTCCGTCTCGCTGTAGGCGTTGCCACCGATGTGCGAGCGGCGATCGATGATGAGGACCTGCAGCCCGAGCTCGTTCGCAGCGCGTTCCGCGATCGTCAAGCCGAACAGTCCGGCCCCAACCACGATCAGATCAGCCGTCATGCCACTGCCCTCCACTCGGCACACCGTCGGGTCGATGAGCACTCCGCACAGCGTATCGGAAGCCCCTATCCCCGCTTCGGGGGATACCGCTGATCAGCGCTGCTTCTTGGAGAGCGTCTTCTCATCGACCGGTGCCTCGCCCGAAGCACGACGCTCGGCGAAGTAGTCGGCGGCCTCCTGCTGGCGCTGCGCCTCCTGGCCGGTCGCGATGGGCGCCCGCACATGCTCCGGCGCGAACCCGAAGGCCTCGACCAGGTCGAGGGCGTGCGGACGGAGCCGCGCGATGAGGCGGTCGACGTAGGCGCTGACGGCCTGACCACGCTGCGGCGAGAGCCGACCGTGGATGAGGTACCAGGCCAGGTGCTTCTCGATGAGCGAGAGCCCGAAGAGGTCGTGCACCCAGGTCATGACGTGCTTCGTGCCCGGGTCCTCGATCTGCTCGACACCCTCGGTGAACGCCTCCCACTGCAGGAGTTCGCCATGCGCCCGTGCCGCCTCGATGAGCTCGTTCTGGTGCGCGTTGAAGAGGTCGGACGCGGCCTGCTTCGACAGCTTGTTGGCACCGCGCAGCTTGGTCGCGACCTCGGCGATCATCGACTCGACCCGCTCCGTGAGCAGCTCGCGCTGCACGTTCGTGTCGCGGAGCTGGCTCACCGAACGCGCGGTGGACCCGAAGTCCTTCACCGTCTGTGCGAGGCTCCGCAGGCCACTGTTGTGCACGGCGCGGTCGGTCGCCTGCTCGACCACGTAGCGCGCGAGCGCCCCGGCGTCGACCTTCGCGAACTTGCGGCTGTAGTCGGTGAGGAGACGCTTGGCGACGAGCTGCAGGAGCACGTTGTTGTCGCCCTCGAAGGTCGCGTAGACGTCGAGGTCGGCGCGCAGACCCGTGAGGCGGTTCTCGGCGAGGAAACCGTTGCCGCCGCACGCCTCGCGTGCCTCCTGGAGGGTGTCGAGCGCGTGCCAGGTCGACAGGGGCTTGAGCGCCGCCGCGAGCGTCTCGAGGTCCTGACGGTCCTCGTCGGAGTCGGCCTTCCCGCTGAAGACCTCGTCGAACTTCACGAGCAGCCGGTCGTGGGCGAAGATCTGCGCGTACGTCGTCGCGAGGCGGGGCAGGAGCCGGCGCTGGTGGCGCTGGTAGTCGAGGATGACCTCCTCCTGCGTGTCGCTGCCCGCGTTGAACTGGCGGCGCTCGCTGCCGTAGGTGATCGCGATCTGCAGCGCGAGGGCGGAGGCGGACGTGGCGGCGCCGTCGAGCGACACCCGGCCCTGGACGAGCGTGCCGAGCATGGTGAAGAACCGACGCCCGGGGCTCGCGATCGGCGAGGAGTACGTGCCGTCCTCGGCGACGTCCCCGTAGCGGTTGAGCAGGTTGGTCCGCGGGACACGAACCCCGGTGAAGTGCAGTCGACCGTTGTCGATGCCGTTCAGGCCACCCTTCAGCCCGTCGTCCTCGCCGCCGATCCCGGGCAGGAAGGCACCCTCGTCGTCGCGGATGGGGACGTAGAAGCAGTGGACACCGTGGTTCACGCCGTTCGTGATGAGCTGGGCGAACAGCGTCGCCGCCTTCCCGTGGACGGCCGCGTTGCCGAGGTAGTCCTTCCACGCCGCCCGGAACGGGGTGTCGATGACGAACTCGTGCGTCTCGGGGTCGTACGTCGCCGTCGTGGCGATCGACGCCACGTCGGAGCCGTGGCCGGACTCGGTCATCGCGAAGGCGCCGGGGACGTCGAGGTTCATTGCCCCTGGCAGGAACGCGTCGTGGTGCCGCTCGGTGCCGAGGTGCAGGATCGCGGCGCCGAAGAGTCCCCACTGCACGCCGGACTTGATCTGGAGCGACGGGTCGGCGAGCACGAGCTCCTCGAACCCGGCGATGTTCCCGCCGTGGTCGTCGGCACCGCCGAGGCGCGTCGGGAAGGCCTTGAGCACCTGACCGTTCTCGACGAGCAGCTTGAGCTGGTGGAACACGCGGTCGCGGTGGTCGTCCATCGACTGCCCCTCGATGCGCTGCATCTCCGGGCGGGCGGCGAGCGCGCGGGAGGCGAGACGTGCCTCCGGCCAGGATCCGAGGAGCTGGCGGGCGAGCGCCGGGACGTCGAGCCGCGCATCCGACGGCGCCACCTCGACCGTCGCTGCCGTCGTACCGCTGACGCTCGTCCGGATCGCTGTGTCGACCATCCCTGTGCCCTGCCTTTCACCCATGAAAACCTCCCACAATGGTAGGACTGTCATAACGAAGCCCGAAAGCACCTGTGGGATGTGGACAAGGGGCCGCCCGATCGTGGCGAACCGGGTTGGTCATGCCCCACAGCTGTCGCAGGAAGCTCCCAGGCCGTGGCTCAGCTGTTCGCGGACACGACCTCGACGAGCGCCGCACCGTAGGCGTCGAGCTTCTTCGCACCGATGCCGCTGATGCCGTCGAGCTCGCCGAGTGAGGTGGGTTTGGCCGTCGCGACCGCCCGCAGGGTGGCGTCGCCGAAGACGATGTACGCCGGGACGCCCTGCTCCTTCGCGACGCTGGCCCGCCAGGCGCGGAGTGCCTGGAAGAGCTCGGCGGCGGCCGGTTCCAGCTCCGCGTTCGCGCCAGCCGACCGGGAGGACGACCGCGAGGAGGACCTGGCGGCGCGTTCCGGCTCGCGGCGCATGGCGACCGGGCGACTCCCGGCGAGCACCTCGGCGCTCCCCTCGGTGAGGCCGAGCGTGCCGTACTCGCCGACGGTGGCCAGGAGGTCGCGTGCGAGGAGTTGGCGGACGACCCCACGCCACTCCTGGTCGCTGAGGTCTTCGCCGATGCCGAAGGTCGCGAGCTCGTCGTGCCGCTGCTGGGCGACCCGGTCGGTCCGCTTGCCCCGGAGGATGTCGATGATCTGGCCGGCACCGAACGACTGGTTCCGTTCGCGCTTCAGGCGCACGATCGTGGAGAGGAGCTTCTGCGCCGGGACGGTGCCGTCCCAGGTGACCGGCGGTTCGAGGCAGGTGTCGCAATTGCCACACGGGGTCGACGGCTGGCCGAAGTACCGCAGCAGGTTGACCCTGCGGCAGTCGACCGTCTCGCAGAGCGCGAGCATGGCGTCGAGGTGCGCGCTCAGGTTGCGCTGGTGGGCGAGGTCGCCCGGCGACTCCGCGATCATGCGGCGCTGCTGCACGACGTCCTGGAGGCCGTACGCGAGCCAGGCGATGGACGGCTCGCCGTCGCGGCCCGCGCGCCCCGTCTCCTGGTAGTACCCCTCGACGCTCTTCGGGAGGTCGACGTGGGCGACGAACCGGACGTCCGGCTTGTCGATGCCCATGCCGAACGCGATGGTCGCGACGACGACGACCCCGTCCTCGCGGAGGAAGCGGGACTGCGCGGCCGCGCGGACCGAGGCGTCGAGGCCGGCGTGGTAGGCGACGGCGTCCACCCCGTTGTCGCGCAGGAGCTGGGCCGTCTGCTCGACCGTCTTGCGGCTCAGGCAGTACACGATCCCGGCGGTGCCGGCCGGCTGCTCCTTCACGAACGCGACGAGCTGCTTGCGGACCTCGTTCTTGCCCACGATGCGGTACTGGATGTTCGGGCGATCGAAGCTCGAGACGAAGTGCTTCGCCTCGCCCAGGTGGAGGCGCTGGGTGATCTCCTGGTGCGTCGCGTCGGTGGCGGTCGCGGTGAGGGCGATCCGCGGGACGTCGGGCCAGCGTTCGGCCAGCTCGCCGAGCATGAGGTAGTCGGGGCGGAAGTCGTGCCCCCACTGCGACACACAGTGCGCTTCGTCGATGGCGAGGAGCGCGATGGTGCCCTGCCCGAGGAAGCGGCGGGTGGCCTCGGAGCTCAGCCGCTCCGGCGCGACGTACAGGAGGTCGAGCTCGCCCGCGAGATACGCCTGCTCGACCCGGGACCGCTCCGCGGGATCCTGCGTGGAGTTGAGGAAGGCGGCACGGACACCGACCGCGAGGAGCGCGTCGACCTGGTCCTGCATGAGCGCGATGAGCGGCGACACGACGATGCCCGTGCCCGGCCGGAGCAGCGCGGGGATCTGGTAACAGAGGCTCTTGCCGCCACCCGTCGGCATCAGCACGACCGCGTCGCCACCGCCGGCCACCTGCTCGATGATCTGCTGCTGTTCTCCGCGGAACGCGTCGTACCCGAAGACGGTGTGCAGGGCCTCCTGCGCTGTGGCGAACTTCTGGCCTGCGGCGCGCGTGACGGCCGGGGTCGCCGTGCGCGGGGCAGCCGGAGCGGCCGTGGACGGCGCCGCGCCCCAGCTGACTCCGCCGCCGAGGTAGGCGTCGTCGGGCGGCGGTGCGTCGAAGTCGTCGGGAGCGTCCGCGTCGTCCGGGATCCAGTCGGGTTCGGTGCTCCAGCTCATCCGTCGATCGTAGCCGCCACAGCCGACATCGCCGCGCGAGCCTCCACCGCGGTCCGGACGGAAAGTTCGTTCCTCTTAATGCCGGAGGGTCGTCGAGGCCGGATCCGAAGATTTTCCAAACCACCCCTGTGGGGGCTCCGAAGTGTCATCGAGGGCCGGTTCTGAGAGGCACTCGAACAGCCGGTCCAAACCTCATCAAAGGAGAATCACATGCGTACCATCAAGCGGAACCACATGGCAGTGCTCGCACTCGCCGCCGTCGCAACCTTCGGCCTCGCAGCCTGTTCCAGCGGCTCCAGCTCGGACAGCGGCTCCTCCATGGAGCCCAGCTCCGCACCCACCGAGTCCATGGCTGCCGACCCGGCAGCGGACCTCGTCGGCTCGGGCTGCGCCGCCTACGCTGACGCCGTCCCGGACGGTGCAGGATCCGTCGCCGGCATGTCGGCCGACCCGGTCGCCGTCGCCGCATCGAACAACCCGCTGCTGACCACGCTCACCGCTGCGGTCTCCGGCCAGCTGAACCCCGACGTCAACCTCGTCGACACCCTGAACGGCTCCGAGTTCACCGTCTTCGCTCCGGTCGACGACGCGTTCAAGAAGATCGACGCCGCCACGATCGACAGCCTCAAGACGCCTGAGGGCGCTGCGACGCTGACGTCGATCCTCACCTACCACGTGATCCCCGGCCAGATCGCGCCGTCGGACATCGATGGCGACCAGACCACCGTCGAGGGTGGAACCGTCAAGGTCGAGGGCTCGGGTGACAACATCACCGTCAACGGTGCCAAGGTCATCTGCGGTGGCGTCAAGACCGCCAACGCGACCGTGTACCTCATCGACTCGGTCCTGATGCCGCCGGCCAAGTAGCCGACCGCGGGTTCACCCGCACGCATCACCAGCGACACCCGCAGCCCCGTCATCCGCACCGGATGGCGGGGCTGCTTCGTCGTGTCCGGGGCCGATCGTCGGCGACGCCGAGCGGACGCGCGTCTGTGAGAATGGACCCATGCCGTCAGACCGCTCCGACCGCGTCCTCCGCGGCTCGAGCGCGGCGGTGTTCGCGACCTTCATCGCGCTGCTGTCCCACGTCGCGGGCGGGGGCCAGGTCCCGGGTGCCCTCGGTGTCGTCGTCCCACTCGTCCTCTCCACGGCGGCCTGCGTCCTCCTCGCCGGTCGGCGCCTGACCCTCCTGCGGACCACGCTCTCGGTCGTCGTCAGCCAGGTCCTGTTCCACACCCTGTTCGTGCTCGGCACCGCACCGCGAACGCCTCAGCACCCTGGAGCCATGGCGCACGGCACGCACGGGTCCGCCGCAACGGTCGACCTCGTCACCGGCGCGACCGCGAGCCACCACACCGATGTGGGCATGTGGTCCGCCCACCTCGCCGCCGGTCTCGTGACCATCGCCGCCTTCCAGCGCGCGGGCTCGCTCCTCGCGGCCCTCGCGGGCGTGCGGGAGTTCGTCCTCGTCCGCCTCATCCGCAGAGCGCTGACGGACGCACCGCCGACGCGCCCGACGCGCGTCGAGACGGCGACCGAGCCCCGCCTGGCGCACCCGCTCGGCTTCCACCCCGAGACGACCGCCCTGCGCGGCCCGCCGCTCGCGACCATCCGCTGAGCACGCGGCCGGCCAGGCCCCATCGGTCCCCGTCGACCGCCCCACACCGCGGGTCGTCCCACCGCGCTCCGACATCCGGAGCGCCGCGCGACCCGTCTCCCCATTCCCGTCGCTCGACCACGGTCCCCGCCGACCCGTCGAGCGGCCAGTGCTGCGGCGGCGACGCGTCCCGAGGGACGAGCGCGCCGACCCCGCAGGAAAGGAGCCACCACCGTGGCCGAACCCCGCACCTCCTCCCCGCCGGACGACGACCTCGCGGTCGCACCGAACCGCTCCCCCGGCCTGGCTCCGATCCGGGCACCGGAGGCGATCATGCTCGCATCCGTGCCGGTCGCCGTCGCCGTCACCCTGCTCGCGCTCGTCGGCACCGGGGCGTTCTCGACCGGGACCCTGCTCTCAGACCCCGGTGTCGTGGTCACGAGGGGGCTCCCGATCGCGCGCGTGGTCCACGATGCGGCGGCGGCGGTGACGATCGGGCTGCTGACCGCCGCGACGTTCCTCCTCCCCGGGCAGCGGATCGTGCCCGGCATCGTCTCGTTCTCGCAGGCCAAGGCCGTCCGCTGGGCCGCCTGGTCGTCGGCCGTCTGGTTGGCCGCCGGTATCGCGGTCCTCGTGTTCACCGCGGCGAACTCCATCGGCGTCCCCGTGTCGTCGCCCACCTTCGCCAACACCTTCCTCTTCTACGCGACGCAACTCGAACTCGGTCAGACGCTCCTCGCCTCGCTCGGGTGCGTCCTCCTCGTCGGCTGCATCGTGGTGCTCGCGCGCCGTCTCGCCTGGGTCGCCGCGGCGAACGCCATCGCGGTCTTCGCACTCCTGCCGCTCTCGCTGTCCGGACACGCGGCCGGCTCCGACGAACACGGCAACGCGGTGAACTCGCTCGCCGTCCACCTCATCGGCGTCACCGCCTGGGCGGGCGGCCTCGTCGCGGTGATCCTGTTGCGCCGAGCCGTCGGAAACGAGATCGGGGTCGTGGTCGCGCGCTACTCGGTGCTGGCCGGCTGGGCGTTCGGGGCGGTGGCCTTCTCCGGTGTCGTGAACGCCTCACTGCGTCTGGCGGGACCGTCCGACCTCCTGACCCCCTACGGGCTGCTCATCGTTGCCAAGACGGTGGCGCTCGTGCTCCTCGGTTGCGCAGGCGTCTGGCACCGCCGTCAGTTGATCCCGAGGCTGCTGCGTCCGAACCGTGATCCGAGGGCCTTCATCCGCCTCGCGGTGGGCGAGGTCGTCGTCATGGCCGTGACGATGGGCGTCTCCGTCGCGCTGTCCCGCAGCCAACCGCCGGTGTCGCAGGAGCCCGTCGCCGACGACGTCCGACGCCGCCTCCTCGGGTTCGAGTACCCACCGCCCGTGACGCCGCTCCGGATGTTCACCGAGTGGCACGTGGACTGGATGTGGGCCGGGATCGCGGCCGTCGGCGCCGGCTGGTACCTGTGGGCGTTCCTGCGGCTCAGACGGCGCGGTGACGCGTGGCCGGTGACCCGGCTGGTCGCCTGGCTGCTCGGCTGCGTCGCACTGCTGTACGCCACGAGTGGTGGCCTCGCCGCCTACGGCCAGATCCACTTCAGCACCCACATGCTGCAGCACATGGCGCTCATGATGATCGTGCCGCCGCTCCTCGTGCTCGGCGGCCCGGTCCTCCTCGCCCTCCGGACCCTGCCGGCCCGGACGGACGGTGGGCGGGGGCTCCGCGAGTGGATCCTCGCCGTCGTGCACTCTCGCTATCTGAGCCTCCTGTCGAAGCCCGCCGTCGCCGGCGTCCTGTTCGCCGGCAGCCTCGTGGTGTTCTACTACACCGGCTGGTTCGAGTGGGCGATGATCGCGCACCAGGGTCACGTCCTCATGACCGTGCACTTCCTCGCCACCGGGTACCTGTTCTTCTGGGTGCTGATCGGCGTCGACCCCGGTCCGAACCGGCCCGCGTTCCCGTTCCGGCTCATCCTGCTGCTCGCGACCCTGGCGTTCCACGCCTTCTTCGGCCTGGCGATCATGTCGAGCTCGACCGTGCTCGCCGCCGACTGGTGGACGGCCCTCGGGTACACCGACACCGCCGCGCTCCTCGCCGACCAGGGCGTCGGCGGTGGCATCGCCTGGAGCGTCGGGGAGGTGCCGGCGGTGCTCGTCGCGCTCATCGTCGTCTCGCAGTGGGTCCAGAGTGACGAGCGCGCCGCGAAACGGTACGACCGCCGGGCGGAGCGCGACGGTGACGCCGAGCTCGGCGACTACAACGCCCGTCTGGCGCGCATCAACCGGCAGGACGAGCGGTCGGGTGAGGACCGCGAGCACTCCTGAGCCGGACGACGACGGCCCNCGCCGGCAGTGGATGCCGGCGGGGCCGTCGTGGTGCGGAGGACGATCAGGAGGTGGGAGGACCGTCCGAGCCGGAACCGCCCGACACCGAGGTCTGGTCGTCCGGCTCCGGCTTGCGACGGGTCACGAGGAGCACGCCGATGCCGGCCACCAGGACGACACCGATCGCGCCGACCACCCACCAGACGTCGCCGCTCAGACCACCGGTGGCCGGTGTGGCGGTGTCGCCATCACCTGCGCCACCCGCAGCCGACGACGGCCCGACGGACGAGGCACCGCTCGTCGCGCACGCCGGCTCCGAGCTGCCGGCGGCNGAGCTCCTGACCCTCGGCCGGTGCCCACTGGAAGGTGTAGCTCCCCGACAACGGATGCCCGTCGGTCGACACGAGTTGCCACACGACCGTGTACTCCCCGGCCTCGCCGAGCTGCATCGGCATGACGAGCGCCGGTCCGTTGACTGCCGCACACGCCGTGCCGTATTGGAGCTGCTCGTCGCCGGGGCCGGTCACCTGGATCTGATTGGACTGACCCGCCTCGCCGAGGTCGAGCAGGTTGTCGTTCGTCGTGATGACGACCTGCTCCGGCTGCTCGGTGACCGTCGATCCCTCGGCGGGGCTCGTCGAGACGATGGTGTTGTGCGCTGCAGCCGGACCGGCGACGGCGAACACCGCCGCCGCCGCGAGGAACGCGGTGGCGACGGAGCCGACGAGGCGGCGGCGACGGGCCGTCGTCATCAGGCCTGGCGCTTCGCGTCGGACGCCGCGCGACGCGCGGACGCGGCGATCACGATGCCGGCGGCACCGACGACGAGCCCGGCGATGCCGAGCACGCGTCCCAGGACGTCGGTGGTGCCGGCGTCGGAGGCGGCAGCGGCCTCGGTGTGGTCACCGTCGCCGTCGTCGTCCGTGGCAGCCGCGCCGTGGTGGTCGCCGGCCTCGGCGGCCGTGACGACGACGACCGGTGCGGGCGACTCGAGGTCGTCCTCGGTCTGGCCGTCCTTCGCGACGTCGGTCCAGTCGGTCTGGCCGACCTCACACGTCTGCGTCACCGGGAACACGAGGGTCTTCCCCTCCGCGTCGGCCGGCAGCTGGACCTGGAAGGAGACGGTGTCGCGGTAGCCGTCGGCGAGCGGCGTCTTGGCCGTGTAGACGACGGTGCCGACGCGTTCGGCGAGCTGCTCGCCGTGGCTGTCGGTGATGGGCTTCGCGAGCGGGGCCATCTGCTTGTCGATGGTCCAGTTCGGGTTGACCGTCGGCGTCACGGCGTTGATCTCCTCGGGGATCTCGAAGGAGAGGCTCGTGGTGGGCGAACCGTCGCAGCCGTGACCGACGGCGAAGCTCAGCACCGTGTAGGAACCGGCGGCGGTCGAGGTGGGCGTGACGCTCACGTGGGCGCTGGCGGCGAGCGGCGCTCCCACGGCGAGGAGTGCTCCGGCGCCGATGGCGATCGCACCGAGGGCGGCGGGCTTGCGGAAGGTGGGGCGGGGGGTCGTTGCGTTCATGATGTCCTGTCGACTGCTCCGCGGCGTCGAGCCTGCGGAGACGGATGGGGCGACGCCTGGGCGGGCGCGCCGGTGGGTACTGCGATGCGGATGGCCGACCACGCCGCGCACAGCACCCGTCCGTGTCGGACGGTGGCGCGGCGGTCAGGCGGTGGCGAACGCCGGAGGACCGCGGTGACGCAGGTGGAGCAGGACGACGCCGAGGTTGCGCGGGCGCTCGTTGACGCGGACCCACTGCACCCGCCGAGGTGCCGGGACGAGGTGGACCGGGGCGGCGCGACGTGCGAGCAGCCGGACCGTCAAGGCCGCGAGCGCCGCGCGGGTCGCGCGCTCGGCGAAGAGGATGGCCGTGATCGTGGCGACGGCGGCGACGAGGTGGGCTACCCACATGGCCGTGGCGCCGTGGCTGTGCATGGTGATGCCGCCGCCGGCCGCCAGCTCGACGACCTGGTGCCGGTGCCACGAGCCGGCGCCGGATCCGCCGCCCGAGGTCACCGTGGCGCTGACGGTGCTCGGGACGAGGGTGAAGAGCGCGTGGTAGCCGAGCTGGCTCACGAGCACGGAGGCGACGATCCCCGGAACGGTGATGCGTCGGCCGGCGAGCAGCACGCAGACGAGGACGGCGAAGGTGCCGCCGACGAGGAGCACGAACGCGGACGGTGCCGCGGCCCCGCCGATCGTGTGCGAGAGCGCGGCGGCGAAGGTGGCGAAGGCCGCTGCGGCGGTGCCGCGGGCGACTCGAGCCCACCGTTCCGTCATGCCAGGCCTCCGGGAGAACGAGCGGACCAGGTGTCGACGCTCGGACACCCAGACTACCCGAGCGATGGTCGCGCTCAGGCCGCGTCGGCCACGAACAGCAGGACGATCGACGCGACGGAGCAGGCCACGCCGATGCCGAAGCTCACCCAGAACAGCAGCCGGAGCGCCTTCGCGTGGTCGGCGCTCCGCGTGAACCGTGCACGGGACGGCTCGCGCCGGGCGTAGAAGACGTTCGGTTCCTCCGGGTCGCGGAGCGCGTCGAACTCCGCGTCGGAGACGGGACGGGAGTACAGCTCCGCGGCCTCCGTCATCCAGCGGACCTCCCGGCCGGCCGTCCCCTCGGGGCGCTCCGGATCGACCGGTCCGTCGACGATGACGCCGTGCGTCTCGATCCAGCTGCCGTCCGCCGCCCTGGCGATGAGCATGGCGAGGAGCACGACGACGGCGCATCCGAAGCCGATCCAGGTGAAGACCTCGAACACGAGGCCGAGGAGGTCGTGGGTGTCCACGCTCACATGCTATCCGGCGACTCCGGGTGCGCCGGCGACCGCTCGACTCAGACCGACTCCGGGCGCTTCTGTCGCATGGGTTCCGCCGGCTGGTCCGGACCGTTCCAGACGCCGACGATGCCCCAGGCGACCGCGGCGATCGGGACCGCGAGGACCGCCCCGACGATGCCGCCGAGGATGGTGCCGGCCGTCAAGGCGAGGAGGACGACGAGGGCGTGCAGCTTGAGCGAACGCGCCATGACGACGGGCTGCAGGAAGTTGCCCTCGAGCTGGTTCACCAGGACGACCACACCGACGACGATGAGCGCGGCCACCGGACCGTTGGCCACGAGCGCGACGAGCGCCGCGAGGATGCCGGCGGCGGTCGCACCGACGATCGGGATGAAGGCGGTGAGGAACACGATGACGCTCAGCGGCAGCGCGAGCGGGACGCCGATGATCGCGAGGCCGATGCCGATGCCGAGCGCATCGACGGCCGCGATCGTCGCGGTACCGCGCACATAGCCGCCGAGCGTGTCGACCGTCTTGCCGCCGACGCGCTTGGCGCGGTCGTACGCGGCCCCGGTGAAGGGGCGGAGCAGGAACTCCCAGAGCCGCGGCCCGTCCTTGAGGAAGAAGAACAGCACGACGATCATGAGGACGAGCCCGGTGAGGAAGCTCGCCGTCGCCGAGACCCCGGCGAGCGCCCCGCTGCTGAACTGGCTCGAGGTGAGGAAGTCGACCGCGGTCTGCTTGGCGTCCTCGATCTGCTTCTCGTCGATGTCGAACGGCAGGGTGCCGAGCCAGTCCTGCAGCTGCCCGAAGCCCTTCGAGGCGGAGTCGACGAGGTCGTCCCACTGGCTGCGGACGGCCCAGACGATGAGCCAGCCGATGCCGCCGAGGACGACGAGGATCGAGACGAGGGCGATCCAGGTGGCGAGGATCGACGGGAGGCCCTTCGACCGCATCCACCGCATGAGCGGGTAGATCGCGGACGCGAGGATGAGGGCGATGACGACGGGGATCATCACGAGGGAGAGCTGGGTCAGCGCGAAGACGATCAGCGCGGCGACGGCGACGATGGCGAGCGTCTGGACACTCCGGGTCGCGAACGTGCCGATGCGGTCGTGCCAGAGCCCTCGTGCGAGCGGCTCGGGCGTACCGTCGTGCTTGTCGAACAGGCCCATGGGATCCCCAATCTCGGGAGCGACGGGACCGGAGCGGCCCCGTCGCCCAGTCAAGCACGTCGGCGAGGACCGCGGCAGACCGAGCGGAGTAGCGTTGGCCGTGATAAGGAGGCGCTCATGACGAGACTCGACGCCGATCCGGTACCCAGCGTCTGCCACGCGCCCGACAGCTCGGGCACGCGGCTGCTCGAGGCACGTGAGGTCCCCCTCGGCGGCGTCCGAGGCCTGAGCGTCCACCGCACCCTCCCCCAGCGCGAGCTGCCGATGATCGGCGCCTGGTGCTTCCTCGACCGCTTCGACGAGGACCACGCGCGGATGCGGGTCCTGCCGCACCCGCACACCGGCCTGCAGACCGTGACCTGGCCGCTGGCCGGCGACATCCGGCACCGGGACAGCGTCGGCAGCGACGTGGTCGTCCGCCCGGGTGAGTTGAACCTCATGACGAGCGGCGTCGGCGTCTCGCACTCCGAGTTCTCCGTCGGCGAGGAGGAGGACGAGATGCACGGCCTCCAGCTCTGGGTCGCCCTCCCCGAGCATGCCTCCTCGGTCCCGGCGGCGTTCGAGCAGCACCGGGACCTCCCCGTCCACACCGCTCCCGGTCTCCGCGCGACGGTCCTCGTCGGCACGCTCGGTGCGGCGACCTCCACCGCCACCGTGCACTCACCGCTCCTCGGGGCCGACGTCGTCCTCGACCCCGGTGCAGCGGTGACCCTGCCGGTCGACCCCGCCTTCGAGCACGGCGTCCTCGTGATCGAGGGTGAGCTCGACGTGGACGGCACCGACCTCACCTCCGGTCCGCTGCTCTACCTCGAGCCGGGTCGCGACCACCTCAGCCTCGGCAGCGCCTCGGGTGCCCGATTCGTCCTCCTCGGTGGAACACCGTTCCCCGAGGAACTCGTCATGTGGTGGAACTTCGTCGGTCGGAGCCACGAGGACATCGAGACCGCCCGGGCGGACTGGGAGGCCGGTTCCCCGAGGTTCGGCTCGGTGGCCGGTCACGGGGTCGAGCGCATCCCGGCCCCGCCGCTGCCGAACGTCCGGCTGACCCCGCGTCGGCGGTCGATCTGATCCCTCCCGGACGGTGCTCACCATCCCGATCCGGACCACATCCGTCGGCCGTGCGCCCGGCGAAGGGAGGATAGGCTGTCCTCAGGAGATCGGCTGCTCGTGAAGGTGGGCTCATGCAACGTCTGAGTACGCGACTGCTGCTGACCTGCGCCGCGATCGGCGTCGGGGGCGGCCTCGTCTTCGTCGTCTCCGGGTACGTCGGGGGCACGATCTCCGCCACCGCGCCGGTGCTCTACGGCCTCATCATCGGTGTCTACTTCCTGCCGGGCGTCGTCGCACAGGCACTCCTGCGCCGAGGCGGCGTAGCGCTCATGACCGGCCTCACCGCCGGCCTCGTCTCCGCGGCGTTCAGCCCGCAGTGGTTCTTCCGCTACTTCGGCACCGGCCTCGCCATCGGCCTCCTCCAGGAGATCCCCTTCGCCGTGTCCCGGTACCGCGTGTGGCGTTCGTGGGTCTTCTATCTCGCCGCCGGGATCGCCGGGCTCGTGTTCGCCGCCTCGGTGCTCGTCGTCCTGGGCATCGACCACTTCACCCCGGTCGCACAGGCCGTCTACATCGCCCTGTTCGTGCTCAGCCCGATCGCGTTCACCGCGGCCGGACGCGGCGTGGCAGCAGCGCTCGCCAGGGCAGGGGTCGGGCGATCCATCGCCAAGCCGGTGCAGCGCGGCCGCGGATCCGTCGACACGCGGGCCTGAGTGGACGTCGCTCCACCGGCGCAGCCCGCCACCCTCGTCCGACGGGTGCGCATCCGTCATGACGACCGGGAGCTGTGGACCCCGGACGACGTCTCGTTCGGGATCGCGCCGGGCGAGGTGGTGCTCCTGCTCGGACCGAGCGGGTCCGGGAAGTCGACGCTCGCCCTCGCCCTCAACGGCCTCATCCCCCACGCGCTCCCGGCCGAACTCGAGGGCACCGTGGTCACCGCCGGCCTCGACACCGTGGATGCGACCGTCGCCCAGCTGAGCGAGCACGTCTCGATGGTCTTCCAGGATCCGGACGCGCAGATCGTCACCGGTTCGGTGCTCGACGAGGTGTGCTTCGGACCGGAGAACCTCCTGCTCCCCGTCGAGGACGTCCTGGCCAGAGCCGAGCGCGCGCTGCGGCAGGTCGGGCTCTGGGAACGGCGGACCGAGAACCCCGACCGCCTCTCGGGCGGCGGCCGGCAGCGCCTCGCCATCGCCTGCGCCCTGGCCATGGGTGGCGAGCTGCTCGTCCTCGACGAACCGACCGCCAACCTCGATCCGGCGGGCATCGAGGAGGTCTACTCCGCGCTCCGGTCCCTCGTCTCCGCGCCGGACGGTTCCCGGGGTGACCACGCGATCCTGCTCGTCGAGCACAACCTCGACGCCGCCATCGACCTCGTCGACCGCGTCGTCGTCCTCGACCGCGACGGCCGTCTCCGATTCGACGGGCCGACCCGCGAGGTCCTCGTCGGCCATGTCACGGAGCTCCTCGAGATGGGCGTCTGGCTGCCGGTCGCCACCCTCGCCGCGCTGCGCCTCCAGGAGGCGGGCGTCCTGCTGCCGAGCCTCCCCCTGACACCCGACGAGCTGACCGTCGCCCTCGACGCGATCGAGCTGCCGGCGCCCCCCTCCGCCGTCGCGGCACCGGTCACGGCCGACCGGTCCGTCGCGGTGCGTGTCGACCGCCTCAGCGTCGAGCGCGGCAGGGGGCGACACCGGACGCGGATCCTGCACGAGGTGAGCCTCGAGGTCGACACCGGCGACTTCCTCGCCGTCATCGGCACGAACGGCGCCGGCAAGACGACCCTGCTCCAAGCGATCGCGGGCGTCGTCCAACCCCCTCGAGGCCGCATCGACGTCGGCGGGGTCGACCCCGGCCGGAGCGACGTGCGCACGGTCGCCGCGCACATCGGGTTCGTCTTCCAGAACCCCGAGCACCAGTTCATCACCCACACCGTCCACGACGAACTCGCGCACGGCCTGCGGATCCGGGGCGTCGACGAGCCGGAGGTCGAGTGTCGCGTCACCGAGCTGCTGCGCCGCTTCGGGCTCGAGTCGGCGCGTGAGGTGCACCCGTTCCTCCTGTCGGGCGGTCAGAAGCGGCGGTTGTCCGTCGGGAGCGCACTCATCGCCGGAGCCCCGGTGCTCGCGCTCGACGAGCCGACGTTCGGGCAGGACCGCGCGCGGGCGAACGAACTCCTCGACCTCCTCGCCGAGCTCAACACCCAGGGCACGACGGTCATCGTCGTGACCCACGACCTCCAGCTCGTCGCAGACCACGCCACCCACGTCGCGGTGATGGCCGACGGGCGGCTCCTGGCCCATGGTCCGACCGGCGCCGTCCTCGCCGACGACGACCTCATCCAGCGGGCCGGCCTGCGTCCGCCGCCGCTCGCGAGAGCCATGCGCGCGCTGGAACACCACCCCGAGTGGCGGCATCTCTCGCGGCTCGACGATCTGCCGGGGACGGACGCCCCGTGAGCACGACGTCGATCGACCCGTACGCGACGAACGGGACGCACCCGGCGAACCGGTTCCTGTACCGCTTGAACCCGCTCGCGAAGCTCGGTGCACCCCTCCCGGTGATGGCGGTGCTCGCGTTCACGAGGGACCTCCTGACACCGACGCTCTGCATCGCCCTCGCCGTCGTGATCATCCTCATCGGTGCTCGACTGACGAGACCGGTCGCGCTCCTCCTGTTCGTCGGGCTCCCGGTCGTCGTCGGGATCATGTCGTTCAGCTTCGGCCTGTGGACCGACCCGGGCAAGGTCGACCAGTCCGTCCTCCTGTTCCAGATCGGCGACTACCGCTTCTTCCTCGGGGCGCTGCTCGTCGGACTCGCGACGGCACTGCGGCTGGCGAGCCTGCTCGTGCTGGCCCTGATCGGCGGGCTCACCTCCACCGGACCGGACGTGGTCCGCGCGATGATCCAGCAACTGCACGTGCCGTACCGGATCGGGTACACGGCGCTCGCGGCCTACCGGTTCGTGCCGCGGTTCGGCCATGAACTCGAGGTCATCCGTTCGGCGCACCGGGTTCGCGGGATGGCCGAGGGGCGCGGTCCGATCGCCGCCGTCCGCCGCACCGGCGGGTACGTCGTACCGCTGCTCGCCGGGGCGATCCGGCACGCGGAGCGGGTCGCCCTCGCCATGGACTCGCGCGCCTTCGGGGCCCATCGGACGCGGACGGAACGGTACCGTGTCCCGTTCCGCGCGCGCGACTGGATCTTCATGGTCCTCTTC
The DNA here is from genome assembly GCF_001421315.1 of Plantibacter sp. Leaf1. Taxonomy (NCBI): domain Bacteria; kingdom Bacillati; phylum Actinomycetota; class Actinomycetes; order Micrococcales; family Microbacteriaceae; genus Plantibacter; species Plantibacter sp. Leaf1. The sequence continues at coordinate 1,445,542 of NZ_LMJX01000002.1, forward strand.
TGGCTCGTGAGCGCCACCATCGTGTGGTGGAGTCTCACCGCCGGCCCTGGCCCGGTCACGCGCGGGTGAACCGCTGAGCACCCTGGCGGGGCCATCCCGTCGACAGGCCGGTGCTCAGGGGCCGAGCTCACCGGCGAAGCAGACCGTCGACCCGGAACGCCCCACCTCGGCGAGACCGGCCTTCTCGAGGACACGCTGCGACGCGACGTTCGCCACGTCGGTGTCGGCGATCGCCCGCGACGCGCCATGTGCGCTCGCCACGGCGAGGGCTGCGACGACGACCTCGGTCGCCAGCCCGACGCCACGCGCCGCCGGGATGAGGCCGTACCCGAATTCGACCGCACCGGAGCTGTCGGGCGGGCCGAAGAAGCCGAACCCTCCGACGGCCAGTCCCGCGGCGTCGCGGACGAGGTAGAGCGTGAACACCGGATCGTGGTCGGTCGATGCGGCGTGGCTTCGGAGTGGACCCAGTTCGTCGGCGAGCGGATACTCCGGGTGCCACGCGTCGCCGTCCCGCTCGTCGCGGTCGACGATCCGTCGGGCAAGCGCCGGGGAGATGGGTTCGAGTGTCGTCCGTGCCGTGTTGATGGTCATCGATGTCAGTCTCCCATCGTCTCGGGCGATGCCGGATGATCGAACGTATGTTCTAATGGGTGCATGCGGTGGAGCGGACAGGAACTCGGAGTCGAAGCGACGTCGGCGCTACCCGGCCTCGCCAAGTTGAACAACCTCGTGCGCAGCGTCCAGACGCCGGAGTTCGCCGGGATCACCTTCCACGAGGTGCTCGCGAAGTCGGCCCTGAACCGGGTTCCCGGACAGTCGGTGATGCCGTTCGGGTGGACGATCAACCCCTACCGGGGATGCTCGCATGCCTGCGTGTACTGCTTCGCCCGGCCGAGCCATGGCTATCTGGATCTCGATGCGGGGAAGGACTTCGACTCGCAGCTCATCGTGAAGGTGAACGTCGCCGAGGTGCTCCAGAAGGAGCTCGCGAAGGCGAGTTGGGGGCGACACCCGGTGGCGCTCGGGACGAACACCGACCCGTATCAGCGAGCGGAGGGGAAGTACCGGCTCATGCCGGGGATCATCAACGCCCTGGCCGACTCGGGGACGCCGTTCTCCATCCTCACGAAGGGCACGCTGCTCCGGCGCGACCTGCCGCTGCTCGCCGAGGTCGCCCAGCGCGTGCCCGTCGACCTCGCCATGTCGATCGCCATCTTCGACGACGAGCTGCAGCAGTCGATCGAACCCGGCACCCCGACGGCGGCGGCCCGACTCGCGACCGTCCGCGCAGCGAGCGATCTCGGGTTCGACGTCGGGGTGTTCATGATGCCGATCCTCCCGTACCTCACGGACACCGTCGAGCACCTCGACCTCGCCCTGTCGCGCATCCGTGAGGCCGGCGCGAGCACGGTCCTCTTCTCGACGCTGTACCTGAAGGCCGGCGTCAAGCCGTGGTTCATGCAGTGGCTGTCGAAGGAGCACCCGGAGCTCGTCGACCGGTACACCTCGATGTACGCCGACGGCGTCTACGCCCCGAAGGAGTACCGGAAGTGGCTCGCGGCCCGCATCCGGCCGATGATCCGCGACCACGGGCTCGAGCGAGGAACCGAGGACCCGGCCACCGGGGGTGTCCGCTCGTCGGCGCTCGGCATGCTGCGCGACGGGTACGGGGAGCGGGCCGAACTGCGCAAGCGCGCACCGGAGTTCGTCACCACCGGCCTCCAGGTCCAACCGACCCTGTTCTGAGCCGTTCATTCGCCCATGTTCGGGCGAGCGAACGCCCATTCGCCCGAACATGGGCGAACGAACCGACGTCAGACGTCGGGGATGAGTCGCTTGCTGAGGAGGGCGACCTCGTCGGTGCCGTACCCGAGCGCCTCATAGAACCCGATCACCCGGTCGTTGCCCGTGCGGACCATGAGGTTGATCTTCGGGCACCCGAGCTCGATGAGCAGACGCTCGGCCTCCTCCATGAGGACGCGTCCGAGGCCGCCGCCCTGCTGCTCCGGCGAGACCGCGAGGTAGTGCACCCACCCGCGGTGGCCGTCGTACCCGACCATCGCCGTCCCGATCACGGCGCCGGCCTCCTCAGCGACGAGGAACAGCTCGGGCTGCGTCGTCAGCTTGCGCTCGATGTCCGCCGCGGGGTCGTTCCAGGGTCGGGTGAGGCCGACCTCGTGCCAGAGGGCGATGACGGCGTCGGTGTCGGATCGGGTGAACGGACGGATCTGCATCGATCCAGTCTCGCGCACCGCCTCTCGCCCGATGCACAGGCACGCCTGCGAGCGCCGTCGATACAGTTGGTCACCCGAGCATCGACGAACGGACCCGAATGAGCATCGAGCCTGCGCTGGAACCGACCGGCGACGAGACCCTGCCGACGAACGGATCGACACCCGTCACCGTGCACACGGGGAGCGGCCCCGTCACCGGACGCACCAAGGCCGGAATCTCCCGGTTCCTCGGCATCCCGTACGCGGCGGCTCCGTTCGGCGACGAACGGTTCCGACTCCCCCAGCCCGTCGAACCGTGGGACGAGCCACGCGACGCGACCCGCCCGGGAGCCACCGCGCCACAGGCCCCGTATTCCGGCGCGGTCGGCGAACTCTTCGCCACCGTCTCGGTGCCCGGCAACGAGATCCTGAACGTCAACGTGTGGGCACCCGCCGGGGCTGCGAACGGGGCGCTCCCGGTGATGGTGTGGATCCACGGCGGCTCGTTCGTCCACGGCTCGAACGCGCTCGACTCGTACGACGGCACCGCGTTCGCCCGTGACGGGGTCGTCTTCGTGTCCGTCAACTACCGTCTCGGTTCGGAGGGGTTCTCGGTGCTCGACGACGTCCCGCTGAACCTCGGCATCGCGGACCAGCTGGCCGCCCTGACGTGGGTGCAGGACGAGATCGCCCACTTCGGCGGCGACCCCGACCAGGTGACGGTGTTCGGCGAGTCGGCGGGCGGCGCATCGGTCGCGACGCTCCTCGCCCACCCGGACGCCGCCGCGGTCATGCGACGGGCGATCGTCCAGAGCGGTCCGCTCGAGGCGCAGACGCGTGAGCGCGCCGGCCGCATCACCAAGCTCATGGCGAAGGACCTGGGGGTACCGGCCACCCGCGCCGGCTTCCGGCGCATTCCACCCGAGGGGCTCGTGGCCGCCCAGGAACGGGTCATGGCTGGCGGCAACCCGCTGAACGGCGGCGCGGGGTTCGCCGTCGCGACGGACACCGCGCTCGTCCCGAGCAGCCCGATCGACGCCCTGCTCGCCGGGCAGGCGGCGGGGATCCCCGTCCTGATCGGCAGCACCACCGAGGAGTACCGGTTGTGGCTCGTGCCGGCCGGGCTCCTCCCCACGATCAAGCGCGTCCACCTGCTGGCGGCGCGCTTGAAGCTCGGCATCTCCGCAGCGACGGTCCGCACGTTCCGCCGGAACCGCCCGAAGGCGTCCACCGGCGAGATCCTCGGTGCGATCGCGACCGACGTCCTACTGCGCGTCCCGGTGAACCGGGTGGCCGACGCCCGAGCCGCTGCCGGGGCGGACACCTGGGTGTACGAGTTCGCCTGGCGGAGCCCCGTCGGCGAAGCGGGCAACGGGGCACTCGGAGCCGCGCACGCGATGGAGATCGGCTTCGTGTTCGACCGGATCGACTCCGCGGAGTCGATCCGGATGGCCGGTCGCGACGCACCGCAGTCCCTCGCGACCGCGATGCACGACGCCTGGGTCGCCTTCGCAACGACCGGCGATCCCGGCTGGCAGCGGTGGGACTCCACCCGCCCGGTCCGGACCTTCGACGGGGTCGACGACGCCGTCGTCCTCGCGCCGCGCGACGACGAGCGCGCGGCCCTCACGCGGTAGCGGTCCGCTCCCGGCGGTCGGAACCGCAGACCCACCGGACACGCAGAACGCCCGCCGAGCGTGAGCTCGACGGGCGTTCTGTTGCAAGTGAAGGACTACGCGGTGGCGATGTCCTCGACGAGCTGGTCACCGGGGGCTGCATCGTCGAACGCGGCCTCGATCTCGGCACGGTCGAGCATCTCCGTCATCCGTCGGCGACGGGCCTTCGGGATGATCGTCACGACACGACCGATCTTGCCGGCACGACCGGTGCGACCCGCGCGGTGCAGGTACGTCTTGTACTCGTCCGGGGCGTCGGCCTGGACGACGAGCGTGATGTCGTCGACGTGGATGCCGCGGGCAGCGACGTCGGTCGCCACGAGCACGTTGACCCGACCGGAGGTGAGCTTCTCCAGGTTGCGCGTGCGGCGCGCCTGGTTGAGGTCACCGTGGAGCGAGACGGCGGGGATGCCCGCCATACCCAGCTGCTCCGCGAGCCGCTCGGCGTACGCACGGGTGCGAGCGAACACGAGGGTCTTCTCGGTGCGGTTCACGAGCTCCTCGATGAGGCGGTCCTTGCCCTTGTGCTCCACCACGAGGACCCGGTGGTCGATGGTCGAGGACGCCTGGTCCTCGCCTGCGACCTCGTGCACGGACGGGTTCGGGAGGAACTCGTTGACGAGGGCTGCGACGCCCTTGTCGAGGGTGGCGGAGAAGAGCAGCTTCTGGCCGTCGGGCGAGGTGCGACGCAGGATGCGCTGCACCGGCTCGAGGAACCCGAGGTCGCACATGTGGTCGGCCTCGTCGAGGACGGTCACGGTGACCTGCGAGAGGTCGAGGCGACCCTGCTCGATGAGGTCCTCGATGCGGCCGGGGGTGCCGACGATGATGTCGACGCCACGCTGCAGTGCGCCGACCTGGCGGCCCTGCGGGACACCACCGTAGATCTGCGTGGTGAAGAGGCCGACGGCGCGCGCGATGGGCTGCACGGTGCGGTCGATCTGGAGCGCGAGCTCACGGGTCGGGGCGAGGATCAGCGCGCGGGGCTTGCGACCCGGCTTGCGGTTCTTGCCGCCGCCGTTCTCCATGAGCTTCTCGACGAGCGGAGCGCCGAACGCGATGGTCTTGCCGGAGCCGGTGCGGCCACGGCCGAGCACGTCGCGACCCGCGATGACGTCCGGGATGGTCGCCGCCTGGATCGGGAACGGGCTGGCGGCGCCGAGCTCGGCGAGCGCACGGACGATGTTGCCGCCGAGGCCGAGGCTCTCGAAGGTCACACCCTCGACGTCGGCAGCCTGGATGGCGTCGGCCTCGAGGCGCTCGAGCACCACGTCGTCCTGGGGCGTGTACGACCCGGCGTCGCGCTTCGGGTAGTAGTCGCTGCCGCGGCCCGCGTCGGAGGTGCCGCGGTCGTCGAAGCTGCGCTTCGGACGGTCGTCGAACGAACGCTTGGGGCGGTCGTCGGAGGAACGGGCCGGACGCTCTTCGAAGCTGCGCTTCGGACGGTCGTCGTACGAACGTGCCGGACGCTCTTCGAAGCTGCGCTTCGGACGGTCGTCGTACGAACGTGCGGGGCGGTCGGTGCGGCTCGCCTGACGGGGGTCTCCCTGGCGTGCGGGGCGGTCGCCGTAGGACGGACGCTCCGTGCGCTCGCCACGGTTGTACGACGGACGCTCGTTGCGGTCACCGGAGGACGGACGCTCGGTGCGCTCACCACGGTTGTACGACGGACGCTCGTTGCGGTCACCGTACGACGGACGCTCGGTGCGCTCACCACGGTTGTACGAGGGGCGCTCGTTCCGGTCACCGTACGACGGGCGCTCGGTGCGCTCGCCACGGTTGTAGGACGGGCGCTCGTTCCGGTCGCCGCCACGGTTGTACGCCGGGCGCTCGTTCCGGTCACCGTACGACGGACGCTCGGTCCGCTCACCGCGGTTGTAGGCGGGGCGCTCGTTCCGGTCGCCGCCACGGTTGTACGCGGGACGCTCATTGCGGTCGCCACCGCGGTTGTACGCAGGACGCTCATTGCGGTCACCGTAGGACGGACGCTCGGTCCGCTCGCCACGGTTGTACGCGGGACGCTCGTTGCGGTCACCGTACGACGGACGCTCGGTCCGCTCGCCACGGTTGTAGGACGGACGCTCATTGCGGTCACCGTAGGACGGACGCTCGGTCCGCTCACCACGGTTGTACGCAGGACGCTCGTTGCGGTCGCCACCACGGTTGTACGCAGGACGCTCGTTCCGGTCGCCGCCACGGTTGTACGCAGGACGCTCGTTGCGGTCGCCACCGCGGTTGTAGGCGGGACGCTCGTTGCGGTCGCCGCCGCGGGGTGCACGGTCGCCGCGCTCCTCCGACTCGAAGCGGGCGGCGCGCTCGGCGCGCTCGTCGGCGTTCCAGCGGGACTTCTGCGGTGCTCCGCCGGCGTCGGGACGGTAGCCGCGGTGGCCTTCGCTCTTGCTGCCGGACTTCGCGCCGGGACGCGAGCCGAAGGGCCGCTTGTTCTCGCCGTACTTGGACTTGGGATCGAAGTTCTTGGCCGGGCGTTTGCCGGCGGGGGTGTTGTTCTTGGGCATGGAGAAATTGCTTTCCGGGTTATTACTCGTTCGCATGAACGACCTGCATGACTCACACAGCGCCATCCGAGACCTCGGCTGCGCTGCGGCATGCTCATACCCGGGCGATCAATGGCCGGGACCGTTCACATCGTGTGTGTGTTCGCGGAGTTCTCTCCGACGAAACCGGCCCACCAGACTGACATAACCCTCCGCGGTACAAACGCGGTGTCTAGAGCCGACTTCGCTACATTACCTGATCGACCCTGAGAAGTCACGGGGCATCGCTCCCAAGCGCTCCCGGCCTGGCGTGGCAGCATGGGGACATGCCCAGCCCCATCGAGGACTACGCCCTCATCGGTGATTGCCACACCGCAGCACTCGTCTCGACGGAGGGCAGCATCGACTGGCTCTGCCTCCCCCGCTTCGACTCCGCGTCCATGTTCGGAGCCCTGCTCGGCACCGAGGACCACGGCCGGTGGAGTGTCCGCCCGGCCGACGCGGACGCCCGGGCGAGCCGTCGATACCTCGACGACACCTTCGTCCTCGAGACCACCTGGACGACGGGCGACGGCGAGATCCGCGTCACGGACGTCATGCCGCACGGGGACCGCCGAGCCGATGTCATCCGCCGGATCGAGGGCGTCCGAGGCACCGTCACCGTGGACGTCGACGTCCGCATCCGCTTCGGGTACGCCGACGCGGTGCCGTGGGTGCGCCAACTGCCCGACCGATCCGGCATCGTCGCCGTGGCGGGTCCCGACGCCGTCGTCCTCCGCGGGGTGCGCCTGACCGCCTCCGACCACGCCCACTCGGCGTCCATCGAGGTGTCCGCCGGTGACACCGTCGACCTGACACTCACCTGGTACCCCTCGCACCGCGACGTGCCGGAGCCCGTCGACGTCGGCCGTCGGATCGACCACACGGCCGACTGGTGGCGGGACTGGGCCGCCCGCTGCGACCCGGCCGCGGAGTACGAGGAGGCGGTGGTCCGCTCGCTGCTGGTGCTCCGGGCCCTCACGCACGAGGACACCGGCGGCATCGTCGCCGCCGCGACCACGAGCCTGCCGGAGTCGTTCGGCGGGGTCCGCAACTGGGACTACCGCTACGTCTGGCTGCGCGACGCGTCCCTGACCCTCGAAGCCCTGATGCAGCACGGGTTCACCGAGGAGGCGCACGACTGGCGGGGGTGGCTGCTGCGCGCGATCGCCGGCGACCCGAACGACCTGCAGATCATGTACGGACTCGCGGGCGAACGCCATCTCGTCGAGGAGGAGCTCGACAGCCTGCCCGGGTACCTCGGCGCCGCGCCCGTGCGCGTCGGCAACGGCGCCTACACGCAGTACCAGGGCGACGTGTTCGGTTCGGTCATGATCGCCCTCGACGAGGCACGCTCGGTGGGGCTCGCCGAGGACGACTTCTCCTGGAGCCTGCAGCGCGCGCTCCTCGGCGTGCTGGAGGAGCACTGGAACCGCCCGGACCGCGGGATCTGGGAGGTCCGCGGCGAGGAGCAGCACTTCACCCACTCCCGGGCGATGATCTGGGCGGCGCTCGACCGCGGCGTCCGGGCGGTCCGGGAACACGGCCTCGACGGTCCCGTCGAGCGCTGGGAGGCCCTCCGCGAGACCCTGCGGGAGACCATCGAACGCGAGAACGTCGACCACGCCCGCGGATGCTACGTGCAGCACGCCGGGACGACGGAGGTCGACGCGTCGCTCCTCGTCCTCGCGCAGATCGGCTACGTCGCGCCGGACGACCCACGCATGCTCACGACGGTCGCGGCCATCGAGGAGGACCTCCTGCAGGACGGCCTGCTCCTCCGCTACCGGACCACCAGCGGCGTCGACGGGCTCCCGGGCGAGGAGCACCCGTTCCTGGCGTGCTCGTTCTGGCTCGTCCAGCAGTACGCGTCGTCCGGACGGCTCGACGACGCGCGGACGCTGATGGACCGCCTGCTGTCGTTCCGCAACGACCTGGGCCTCCTGTCCGAGGAGTACGACGTGCAGGAGGGCCGGCAGGTCGGCAACACCCCGCAGGCGCTGTCACACCTCGGGCTCGTCCGCGCAGCCGACGCGATCGCCGCCGCCGCCGCGCACTGAACGACCGACGGCGGCTCAGCGGACGAAGTGGGCCTCGGGGGTGTCGGAGGCCGCGAGGGCGATCCGGGTGCGGAAGTTCTGCGAGACCTCGGCCGGCAGCGCATCGAGCGGGAACCACCGCGCCTCGGAGTTCTCGCCGTCCGCCGGGTAGGGCTCACCCGACTCGTACCGGCAGCGGAACACGAGGTCGATGTACTGGGTGATGTCACCGTTCTCGTAGACGTTCTGCGGGAGCACCTGCACCTGCGACAGCCGCTCGGCGACGGCGACCACGGCAGCCTCCTCGAGCACCTCGCGTTCGGCCGCGACCGCAGGCTCCTCCCCCGGGTCGATGATCCCGGTGACGGGCGTCCAGGCACCGTTGTCGGCCCGTCGGACGAGCAGCACCTCTGCCTCAGGCGTCCCGAGGCCGCGGAGGACGACCGCGGTCACCCCCGTCAACCAGAGCGGCGCGTGACCGATCCGCTCGCGGAGGGCCAGTACGAAGTCAGGAGTCGCCATGCCTCGACTCTACGGCGCGGGGCCGGGACACGAGATCGAAACACGAGTGCGGTCTACTGGAGGGATGGAACACGATCCCATCACCGTCTCGATCGAGCGACGCGTCAACCCGGCGTCGATCTCCGAGGCCACCATATGGGTGCAGGCGGGCATCAACCTCGCCAACCGCTATCCCGGCTTCCTCGGCTCCGGCTGGGTGCGCGCGGGCGCCGAGAGCGACGTCTGGTACATGCTCTACCGCTTCGCCGACGAACAGACCCTCACCGACTGGGAGGAGTCGAAGGAGCGCGCCTGGTGGTTGTCGAGCGGGCGGGAGTTCATGGAGCAGTCGCGGGTGGAGCGACGCAGCGGGATCGAGGGGTGGTTCGACGCGCCGGAGGGCATCCTTCGCGTCGACGAGGCGGAACGCTCGAACGATCCCGACCCCGTGCCGCCCGCGCCCCCGCGGTGGAAGCAGGCGGTGAGCATCTGGTTGGGGTTCTTCCCCCTGAACCTTGTCTTCACGCTCCTGGTGACGAGCCTGGTGCCCGGGTGGGAACCGCTCGGCGTCTTCCTGCACGTCCTCATCTCGACGCTCATCCTGACGCCGATCATGACCTACTGGCTCCTGCCGCTCGTCACGAGGATGCTCCGTCCCTGGCTGACGGCGCCGCGTCGGGTTCGGCGTCCGGCGAGCTGACCGCCGGCGTCACGGACGGACCGGCGTCGCTCAGGAGCCGCCTGTCGTCGCCTGCTCCCGCACCTGGGTCGGGCTGAACCCGGTGTGCGCCACGACGGCCCGGCGGAGGTGCGCTTGCGAGTGGTATCCGCAGCGGGCTGCGACCTCCGCGATCGACAGCGTCCGGTGGTCGGGATCGGAGAGGAGCGCGAGGGCGAGCTGGAGTCGGCGTTCGGCGATCTCACCCGCCGCGCTCGTCCCTGAACCCTCGAACACCCGCTGCAAGGACCGGGTCGACATGTTGAAGCGGCGGGCGAGCGTCTCCGGCCGCAGCTCCCGTTCGGCGAACGACAGCGCGATGTGCTCGATGATCCGCAACCGGATCGGGACGCGTCCGGCGTCGCCGTCCGCCTGGAAGAGGTCGTTCTCGGCGTACAACGTGGCGAGCATCGTGTCGATCACGCGACACAGGCGCACCTGCGCGGCACCACCGATCGGTTCGAAGCTCGAGACGACCTCCTCGAGGAAGGCCGCGCTCGCGCGCAGCAGCGGCGACGGGGCGAGCGCCCCGAACGGCGTCGGCGTGATGCCCAGGCGACGCAGCGCGCGCAGGGGGACGAAGACGTACAGGTAGGTGGCCTGCTCATCGACGGTCGTGCGGTAGACCTCTTCCGACACGGCGAGCGCGCCACCACCGGGATGCAGGTCGAGTTGTTGCCGTCCGTGGATCAGACTCACTGAACCGTCGGTGAGGAGGATGATCATCGCGACCGGCTCCTCCGCTCCGGCGGCGTCGACGACGTCGAAGGTGCCGGGGCCGACGAGGTTCCGATGGACGACATAGTCGCCGAGCGCCACGGCGTCGATGGTCATGGAGAAGCGGTCCGGGTCGACGTCGACGAAGCGCATGGCACCGGACGCCTCCTGCATGCCCGGCGCCCCCGAGAGCCGGGTGGTCGTGACGCGTCCGCGCGCAGGACATCGCGCCGGCTGGCGGTCATCGTGCTCGGGCATCATCGGACCCTTCGGACAGGACAACCACCCTCGCAGAGCGAACCCTCCGAATCGAGGGGTTGCGGGTTCCGTCGGACCGTGGTCGGCGATACTGGACGGATGATCTCCGCTGAACTCGCCAGAGCGCTCCGCACCGCCGGTCTCCGCTGGACGCCCGAACCCGGCGACCGCTTCACCATCGACGGTGGCGAGCTCGCCGGTGACGTCTTCACCGTGAGCGAGATGACCGTCGAGGTGCACGAGCACCCGGGTGGGCGCAGCTTCGGCTTCAACGGCACGACCGAGTGGGCGCTCGACTCGGTCGACCAGGAGGAGACGCTCTGGCTGCCCTCGGAGCACCAGTTGCGTGCCCTGCTGCGCGGCTCGTTCCGTTCGCTCGAACGGGCGGTGACCGCGCCGAACCCCGCCGATGAGGAGCAGACGCTCGACGAGGAGCTCGACGTCCTGCTGTCCCTCGGCGACGCCGAGGCGTACACGGTCGTCGTCGAGCTCGGCGGCGAAGTGCGCCGGTTCAGTGCGGCGACCGCTCCCGACGCCTACGCGACCGCGTTGCTGGAACTCATCCTGCGCTCCGTCGACTGAGCCACGACCCGGCAGCCTGCTCCCGGGCGCCGATCCGGGCGCTCAGCGACCGCGGATGCGACGGGAGAGCTCGGTGGCCGCAGGCCCGATCTCCCTCGCCAACCACGCCGGATCCGGCCCGTCGTCGGCGTCGTAGGTGACCGCGATCGCCGCAGCCGGCCACCCCGTGTGGTCACGGACGACGACGCCCACACTCGCGAGGCCCACCGTCACGCCTCCCTCCTCCCGCGCGTAGCCGTCCTCGGCCGTCCGAGCGAGGAGCTGACGCAGCTCCCGGTACCGTTTGGGCCCGTGGCCGGTGCGGTCGACGAACGCCGCCTCGTCGGGGAACAACGCACGCAGCTGGCCGGTCGGGAGCGCGGCGAGGATCGCGCACCCGCTCGCGGTCAGGTGGGCGGGCAACCGGACCCCCACGCCGGTGACGAGGTGCGGCCGCCGAGGAGCCCGTTCCTCGACGATGTACAGCACGTCACGACCGTGCAGCACCGCGAGGTGGGCGCTCTCGCCCAGGCGGTCGACCAGCTCCGCCAACAGCGGTCGGCCGAGCATGCTGAGCGGCTCCTGCCGGGCGTACCCACCGGAGAGTTCGAAGGCCGCGACCCCGAGTCCGTAGCGGCGCGCCTCCGGCAGGTGGACGACGAAGCCGTGCTGCTGCAGCACGCCGAGGAGGTGGTAGACCGTCGATCGAGGGAGGCCGAGTGACGTCGCGATCGCTGCGGCGGGGACTGGACCACGGGCGGCCGCGAGGTGGCTGAGCACGCGGAGGGTGGCGTCCGCTGCCGGTACCTGGCTCATCGCCCGCTCCTTCCGCTCCCGTCCGCGCGACCGGGTGCGGCTCCATGCCGTTCTGCGCGGAACGTCTGGCATCCCAGACACGGACGACTCTACGCGCCCCGCCCCACCAGGCCCACGGGTGTTGCATCGGAGGATGGACATGCACCCAGGCACGACGGAGACGCCCACTGGTTCGACGACACCGGGCGCGGCTCGACCGGAGGGGCACGACCGGCCCGTCCTCCTCGGCGCAGGGCCGTTGTCGATCGACGACGTCGTCGCGATCGCGCGGCACGGCGCCGTGATCGACCTCGACGAGGCGGCGCTCGAGGGCGTCGCGGCATCCCGTCGGATCGTCGAGGATTTGGCGTCCGATCCGGAGCCCCACTACGGGATCTCCACCGGCTTCGGCGCGCTCGCGACCACGTTCATCGACCCCGACCGGCGGGCGCAGTTGCAGGCCAGCCTCGTCCGCTCGCATGCGGCGGGCAGCGGCGAACCCGTCGAAGTGGAGGTCGTGCGCTCGCTGATGACGCTGCGGCTCTCGACGCTCATGACGGGTCGGACCGGCGTCCGTGTCGACACCGTCCGCGCGTACGCGGCGATCCTGAACGCCGGCATCACCCCGGTGGTGCGCGAGTACGGGTCGCTCGGGTGCTCCGGTGACCTCGCGCCCCTCGCGCACGCCGCCCTCGCGCTGATGGGCGAGGGTGACGTCGTCGACGCCACGGGGGCGCGCCGTCCGGCCGGGGAGGCCTTGGCCGCCGCGGGGCTCACGCCGATGCGGCTCGCCGAGAAGGAGGGGCTGGCGCTCATCAACGGCACCGACGGCATGCTCGGCATGCTGGCCTTGGCGGTGCACGACCTCCGGATGCTGTTGCAGACCGCCGATGTGGCCGCGGCGATGAGCGTCGAGGGCCTGCTCGGCACGGATGCGGTGTTCGCCGCCGACCTCCAGTCGCTGCGCCCGCAGGCGGGGCAGGCCGACAGTGCCGCGAACCTGCGCCGGATGCTCGACGGCTCCCCGATCGTGGCCAGCCACCGTGGCCCGGAGTGCACCCGGGTGCAGGACGCCTACTCGCTGCGCTGTGCCCCGCAGGTGCACGGTGCCGCGCGCGACACGGTCGCCCATGCGGAGCTGGTCGCCGGGCGTGAGCTCGCGAGCGCGGTCGACAACCCGGTGCTGACGGTGGACGGGCGGGTCGAGTCGAACGGGAACTTCCACGGCGCACCGGTCGCCTACGTGCTGGACTTCCTGGCGATCGTCGTGGCCGACGTCGCCTCCATGTCGGAGCGTCGCACGGACCGTTTCCTCGACCGTTCGCGCAGCAACGGGCTGCCGCCGTTCCTGGCGCACGAGGTCGGGGTGGACTCCGGTCTGATGATCGCGCAGTACACCGCGGCGGGCATCGTGAGCGAGCTGAAGCGCCTGGCGCATCCCGCGTCCGTGGACTCGATCCCGTCGTCCGCCATGCAGGAGGACCACGTGTCGATGGGGTGGGCTGCGGCGCGGAAGCTGCGGCGGGCGATCGACGGCTTGGGCCGGGTCCTCGCGATCGAGGTCATGACCGCCGCGCGGGGGCTCGAGTTGCGGGCGCCGCTCCGTCCTGGCACCGGCACCGGCGCTGTGGTCCGGCGGGTCCGGGCGGACGTCGCGGGTTCAGGACCCGACCGCTTCCTCTCACCTGAGATCGAAGACGTCGTCGCCCTGGTGCAGGCCGGCGCCGTCGTCGAGGCGGCGACGGGGGCGGTGGGCGCCCTGCGCTGAGCCGGGAGGGCTCAGCGCAGGGGGCTCACGCCGACCGGCTTCACGGCCACTGGGCGCGACGGCGCTTGGGCCGCTGCGGTCCGTCGGGCGAGGGCGCCTCGGGAGACGGGGCGTCCGTGGACGGCGTCTCAGACACCGGCTCATCTGCGGGTGGGGCATCCGTGGACGGTGTCTCAGACGCCTGCTCGTCGGAAGACGGGGTGTCTGTGGAGGCCGCCTCGGAGGACGGCTCGTCCGCGGCCGGAACTTCCGCGGACGGCGCTTCAGACGCCTGCTCCTCGGCGATCGGTGCAACCTCGGTCGTCGGCTGCTCCGCAGTGGTCGGCTCCGGATCCGTCAGCGGCTGCGTGTCCGTCGACGACTCGACGTCAGCGGCCTGATCCACCTGGGTGGTCGACTCCGCGTCCGCGATGGGCGCGGCGTCCGTCGGTGCTCCGTCGGCGACGTGTTCTCCGTGGTGGGCAGCCTCCGCCGCAGCCGTCTCGGCAGTGGCGTCCGGCAGGGTGATCGCTTCAGTCCGTGGGAGCTCGTCGCCGACCGCGACGTGTGCTCCATGCACCTCGTGGGCCGCGGGAGCCGTCGGCTCCCCTGGAGCCACGGCTGCGCCTTCGTCGATCGATCCGGCGCCCGTGCCCGGCTCGGTCGTTTCGACCGTCTCGGTCGCCTCGGTCGCCCCGGTCGTGTCGGTCGGCCCCGCCACCTCGGTCGTCGCAACCGTGTCGGTGGGCTCCGTCACCTCGGTCGGTTCCGTCGCATTGATCGGACCGGGCGTGACCGTCGAGGCGGTCGACTCGCTCGCTCCGGTCTCAGTCGTGGCCGGACGCTCTGCTGCGCCGACGCCGCCGACACCGGCGCCGACGAGCGCGGGCTCCTCGACCGGCGCCGTGGCCCGCGGGCCTTCGATCGCGGCCACGGAACGCGCCCGGGGCTTCTCCGCCGCTGCACGGCGGAGTTCGCGACGCTCGCGGAAGCCCTCGACGAGGTTGTAGAGCGACGGCAACACGACGAGGGTCAGCACCGTCGAGGAGACGAGACCACCGATGACGACGATCGCGAGCGGCTGGGAGATGAACCCGCCGTGTCCGGTGAGCCCCATGGCCATCGGCGTGAGGGCGAAGATCGTCGCGAGTGCCGTCATGAGGATCGGACGCAGTCTGCGGGCGGCACCGTGCTCGACCGCCTCGGCGACGGTCATGCCCCGGCGACGGTACTGGTTGACGAGGTCCACCAGCACGATCGCGTTGGTCACGACGATGCCGATGAGCATCAGCACGCCGATGATCGACGGGACGCCCAGCGGGATGCCGGTGATGATCTGGAGTCCGATCGCGCCCGTCGCGGCGAAGGGGACCGACACGAGCAGTTCGAGCGGCTGACGCAGCGAGCGGAACGTCGCCACCATGACGACGTACACGATCAGGATGGCGGCCAGGAGCGCCAGGCCGAGCTGGCCGAACGCGTCGCTCTGCGAGGCCGTGACACCGCCGAGGGTCGCCGAGGTGCCGGCGGGCAGCTTGACGTCGTCGATGGCGTTCTGGACTTCGGCGCTCGCCGTGCCCAGGTTGTCGCTCGCCGGCGTCGCGCTGATGGTCGCGGAACGCAGCCCCTTCACGGTCGAGATGCTCGACGGGCCGTCGACCTGGGAGACCGTGGCGAGGGCGTCGAGGCGGCGTGGGCCGGTGGCCGTGGGCACCTGCGTGGCGGCGAGGGCGTCGACGGTCGTCGGCGGGTCCTGCGCGTCGAGGTAGATGGTGAGGGTGGTGTCGTCGATGACGATGGAACCCACGGTCGTCGGCTGCATGAGCTGGGAGATGTAGGCGCCGAGGGCGACCTCGCTGTACCCGGCGGCGGCAGCGGCGTCGCGGTCGACCGCCACCTGGACGAAGGGTCGCGACTCACTCAGGTTGCTCGTGACCTGGTCGACGCCGTCGAGCCCGGTGACCGCGTCCTGGATCGCGTCGGCGGCCTCGGCCAGGTCGCTCTGCCGGGCGGAGGTGATGTCGATCTCGATGTCGCTCGAGCCACCGAAGCCCGCCGAGGCCGTCACCTCGATCTCACCGACGTCGTCGAGACCGGCGAGGTCCTTGCGGACCGTCTTCTGCAGCGCCGTCTGGTCGGCGTCCTCGGACGTCGTGATGGAGTAGGTGATGGCACCGCCGCCACCGCCCGAGAACGCGTCGCGCACCGAGCTGCCGCTCGACCCGATCGACAGCTGGACGGTGTCGATGCCGTCGATGTCGCGCAGCTTGGTCTCGACCTGCTCCGCCGCGGCGTCCTGAGCGTCGAGACTCGTGCCCACCGGCAGGGTCTGGGTGACGGTCAGCGTGTTCTGGCCCGAGTCTCCCAGGAAGTTCGTCTTCATGAAGGGGATGAGCGCGAAGGTGCCGATGAGGACCACCGCCGAGAGCACCAGTGTGGTGACCGAGTGCTTGAGCGTCCAGTGGATGATCGGCAGGTAGCCCTTCTGGAGCCGCGAGGGCTTCTCCAGGTCGTCCTCGTCCTGCACGCTGACGCGGCGCTCGCGTCGGCTCCGGACGGACCCGCTCGATGCCGCCGGCGCCTCCTCCACAGCCGCGGCCGCGGCAGCCCGCTTGGCCTTCGGGGCGCGGAGGAACCAGTACGCGAGCACCGGCACGATGGTCAGCGCGACGAGCAACGATGCGAGGAGGGCGATCGTCACGGTGAGGGCGAAGGGTCGGAACAGCTCGCCGGTCACGTCGCCGACGAACGCGATCGGGAGGAACACGGCCACGGTGGTGACGGTCGAGGCGGTGATCGCTCCGGCCACCTCCTGCACGGCGCTCAGGATCGACGCGACGCGCTGCGGCCCGGTGCGGTTGTCTCCGAAGGAGAGGTGCCGTTTGATGTTCTCGATCACGACGATGGAGTCGTCGACCACGCGTCCGATCGCGATCGTCAGTGCGCCGAGGGTCAGGATGTTGAGGGAGTACTCGGCGACCTGGAGCCCGATGAAGGTGATGAGCACCGAGGTCGGGATGGAGATCGCGGTCACGATCGTGGCGCGGACGTCGAGGAGGAAGACGAGGATGATCAGCACGGCGAAGACGAGACCGAGGAGGCCTTCCGTCGTCAGCGCTTCGATCGACTGCTCGATGTAGGGGGCCTGGTCGAACACGACGGTGAGTTTCGCGTCGGTGCCGATGGTCCGTTCGAGTTCGGGCAGGATGTCGCGAACGCCCTGCGAGACCTCGACCGTGTTCGCGGCGGGAAGCTTCGTGACGGCGATCGTCAGCGCCGGCTCGCCGTCGACGCGCGAGATCGAGGTGATCGGGTCGTCCGTCAGCGCGACGGTCGCGACGTCGCCGATGGTCAGGACGGAACCGTCGGCGGCGAAGGCGCCCGTGATGGGCAGCGCGGCGATGTCGTCGACGGAGGTGAGCTTCGTGCCCGTCTGCACGGAGAAGGTCTTGTCGTCTTCCGTGATGTCGCCGGCGGGCTGGAGGGAACCGTTCTGCTGCAGCGTGGTGCCGATGACCCGGCTCGTCTGCCCGGCGAGGGCCAGCTTCGCGTCGTCGGGGGTGATCGTCACCCGCTTGCCCACCTCGCCGACGATCGCGGCGTCGCGCACACCCTCGACGTCCTTGAGGTCGGGGACGACCGAGCTCGACAGCACCTCGGCCAGACCGTCCTGGTCGGCCGCGCCGGAGACGGCGATCTGGATCACCGGGAGGTCGTCGAGACTGCCGCTGACCACCTGCGGGTCGACCGTGTCGGGCAGGGTCGACTTGATGCGGTTGATCGCCTGGGTGATCTTCTGTTCGGCGGTGGCGAGATCCGTGCCGTAGGTGAAGGTCGCGGAGATGAGGCTGGTGTTCGTGCTCGAGGTCGCCGAGGTGGACTCGATGCCGGGCACCCCCTGGATCGCCGTCTCGATCGGCGTCGAGACGTCGTCGTTGACGACCTCGGGCGCCGCACCCGGGTAGCTCGTGATGATCGCGAGCTGCGGGAACTGGACCGAGGGGATCAGTTCCTGCTTGAGACCACCCACCGCGAGGACGCCGAACACGGCGGCCACGATGGTGACGAGCGCGATCAACGCGCGGTTCTTCATGCTGAGGACGGAGAGCAGATGCACGGAGCCGCTTTCGGTTGATGCGAGAGGTGCCGACTCTGCAAGTATGTCACCGCAGAACCCTCCGACCGCGGTCTCCCGCAGACGGTGGACACCGCGTGCATCCGCGTGTCCTGTGGAGCGATGTCGCCCCTCGAGGACGGGTCAGACCACGTCCTCGAGGTAGTCCAGCGCGGGGACGTGACCGAACATGGCCGAGTTCCACGTCTCGGTCAACAGCTCGACCGCCTGCTCGGTCTGCGCCCACGGATAACTGATCGGGATGCGCAGATAGCGCTCGAACGCACCGTCGATGCCGAACCGTGGTCCGGCGACGATCACGAGCCCGTGACCGCGAGCCGCGAGCGAGAGCTGGGAGGACGCCGCCTCACCGAGGTTCACCCAGGTGGCGATGCCGCCGTCGACGCGCGGCACCGTCCAGTCCGGCAGCCGTTCGGCCAGCAGGTCGACGAGACGATCGCGGGTCTCGCCGAGGGCCTGGCCCCGACGCGCGACGATGCCGTCCATCGCCGGCAGCAACTGCTGGACCGTCAGCTGGTCGAGGATCGGCGTGCCGAGGTCACCCAGGGACCGCGCCGAGACGAGCTTCCTGATCGTGCCCCGCTCGGCGCGGATCCACCCGATGCGGAGGCCGCCCCAGATCGTCTTGCCGACGGACCCGATCGTGACGATCGACGCCGGCGCACCCGGGAGCGCCGCGAACGGGGTGCCGTCGAGGCCCTCGTCCGTCGGCCGGTCGATGTCGAGTTCGGCCGTGGTCTCGTCGATGACGAGGACCGTCCCGTGGCGCTGGGCGGCCGCAGCGACGCGTCGGCGGGTCTCGAGCGGCATCGAGGCGCCGGTCGGGTTGTGGAAGTCGGGCATGAGGTAGGCCATGGCCGGACTGGTGCGCTCGAACCACTGCTCGAGCTCCCGGACGTCCCACCCGGTCTCCGACGAGACCGTGGCCGCGCCGAGCCGGGCTCCTGCCGCCCGGAGTGCCTCGTAGGCGTGCGGGTAGCTCGGCATCTCGACGAGGACGCGGTCGCCACGGCTGAGCAGGGTGCGGGCGATGAGGGCGATGGCGTGCTGCGCGCCGACGGTCACCATGATCTCGTCGGGGTCGGTGGGCAGACCGCGAGCCGTGTAGCGGTCGGCGATCGCCTGCCGGAGTTCGGGCATGCCGACGAGGTCGTAGTCGAAGTCGTGCATGTACCGCGGGAGTTCGGCGGCGGCCGTCCGGACCGCGTCGATGATCTCCGGGCACGGCGGCACGGCGGCCTTGCTGAAGTCGAGGAACCCGCCCTGCGGCACCGGGGCCAGCGAGACCGGGGCTGACGGCAGGAGGGTGACACTGCCCGAGCCGCGGATGCTGCGGAGATACCCCGCCTCGCGCAGTTCCCGATAGGCGGCGGTGACCGTGGTGCGACTCAAGCCGAGGCGCTCGGCCAACTCGCGCTCGGCGGGAAGCCGGGTGCCGACGGGGATGCGGCCGTCGAGGACGAGGAGGCGGATGCGATCCGCGAGACCGCGGTACGCCGGCGCGGCGTTCTTCCACTGTCCGAGCAGGGCGGCGAGCGAGCGTGCACTCAGGGTGATGGAGGCCATTGAACCACGATAGCCAGATTGGCCTCTAGCGCCAAAGCCAATCGTGGAATTGGATTGTCCACCATGACCCGTCGTGTGCTCCAACTCCTCATCGGCCTCTTCCTGTACGGCATCGCCATCGCCATGATCGTGCGCGGAGCCGTCGGCGTCGCCCCCTGGGACGTCCTCACCCAGGGCCTCAACCTGCGCACCGGCCTGACGTTCGGCCTCATCACCATCATCGTCGGCGGGGTCGTGCTCCTCGCCTGGATCCCGCTGAAGCAGCGCCCCGGTGTCGGCACCGTCCTCAACGTCCTGCTCGTCGGTCCCTCGGCGGACATCGGCCTCGCCGTCATCCCCGCCGACCTCGACCTCTGGGCGCGCATCCTCCTGTTCGCCGGCGGACTCCTGCTGCTCGGCGTCGCCTCCGGGCTCTACATCGGTGGCAACTTCGGCCCCGGTCCGCGCGACGGCCTCATGACCGGCATCCACCGGGTCACCGGCTGGCCCATCTGGGTCGGACGCACAGGCGTCGAGGTGGTGGTCCTCGGCATCGGCTGGCTCCTCGGCGGCAACGTCGGCATCGGAACCGTGCTGTTCGCCGTCCTCATCGGCCCGATCTGCGGCTACACGATCCCGCTGTTCCGGATCGCCCCGAGCACCGCGCGCCCGGCCGCCGGTGAGGCGGCGCTCGAGGGCGACACCCCGCCGTCGAAGCCGATCGTCGACTCCCCGGCGAACTAGCCCTTCGACAGGCTCAGGGACCGGAGGCGTATTCAGGGTCTGGGGCGGGCTCAGCGACAGGGACGCGGACAGGCTCAGGGACCGGAGGTCCGGTCCCTGAGCCTGTCGACGGGTTCGATCAGTGCTTCGCCACCGCCACCGCACCCGTGTGGTCGTCGACACTCATCGTCGCCTCGTCGAACCGCGACCGGCCGGCGAGGACCTCGACGACCTGCGCACGGTCGACCTCCTTCACCCAGGTGCCGATGATGATCGTGGCGACCGCGTTGCCGGTGAAGTTCGTGAGGGCGCGAGCCTCCGACATGAAGCGGTCGATCCCGACGATGAGGCCGACGCCGTCCACGAGGTCGGGACGGTTCGCCTGGAGGCCGCCGGCGAGGGTCGCGAGCCCGGCACCGGTGACGCCGGCCGCACCCTTCGACGCGATGATCATGAACGCGAGCAGCGAGATCTGCTCGCCGAGGTTCATCGGCACCCCCATCACGTCGGCGATGAAGATCGACGCCATCGTCAGGTAGATCGCCGTGCCGTCGAGGTTGAAGGAGTAGCCGGTCGGCACGGTGATGCCGACGACGGGCTTCGAGACGCCGAGGTGCTCCATCTTCGCGATGAGCCGTGGCAGGGCGGCCTCAGAAGAGGAGGTGCCGACGATGAGCAGGTACTCACGGCCGAGGTACTTCATGAGCGCGAAGATGTTGAACCCGGTGGCGAGCCGCAGGACACCACCGAGGACGACGACGATGAACACCGCACACGTGATGTAGAACGCGATCATGAGCGTCGCGAGCCCGACGAGTGCACTGGCGCCGGCGGACCCGGTCACGGCGGCGATCGCGCCGAAGGCCCCGATGGGCGCGATCCACATGATCATCGCGAGCACGCGGAACACGAGCGCCTGGATCAGCTTGATCCCGCGGAGGATCGGCTCACCCGTCGTGCCCATCTTCTGCAGGCCGAACCCGACGAGCAGGGCGACGAACAGCACCTGGAGGATGTTGCCGCCCGTCAGCGACGACACGAGTGTGGTGGGGATGATGCCGAGGATGAACTCGGTGGTGCTCTTCGCCTCCCCCTCCACCTGGTAACTCGTCTCAGCGAGGTTCAGGCCCGCACCCGGCTGGATGAGGTTGCCGACGACGAGGCCGATCGCGAGGGCGAAGGTCGACATGACGATGAAGTACAGCATCGCGAGACCGCCGACCTTGCCGACCGTAGCGGCCTTGGCGATGGAGCCGACGCCGATCACGATCGTGCAGAAGATGACCGGGGCGATCATCATCTTGATGAGGGCGACGAACGCGTCGCCGACGGGCTTCAACCCCTTCGCGAACTCCGGTGCGGTGAGGCCGACCACGATGCCGGCGAGCACCGCGAGGATCACCGCGAGGTAGAGGTAGTGGGTCTTGTCCAGCCGTTTGAGGGAGGAGAGCGTCATTGCCATTCCGGATCCGTTTCGTCGGTGTCGCGTCTCTGCGGCAGCGGGTGGTCGAGTTGCCCCACTCTGCGTCCGGTGGGCCGTCGCACCCCGGTTGTGGTCGTAGTGACCGCTTGTGGTCGTACTGGTCGCCGATGACGACCGCAGGCACGCCGACACCCCGCGATACTGGGAGGGTCGACGCGACGGAGCAGACGGAGGTGACACGATGGCCGGTCGGTCCATGAGCATCGCCTCACGACTCTTCCTCGTGCAGCTGGTCGCGGTCGTCGCCATGACCCTCGTCGCCGGCGTCCTGCTCTGGTTCCAGGCCCGCACCGAGACGGAGGAGCGCGCCGTCGCGAAGTGCCTCGACGTCGCGAACGGCATCGCCGACAACCCGTTCGTCGTCGCCCAGGTCACGACCCGGCGCCCCCAGGACACCCTGCAGCCCTACGCCGAGGCGCTCATGCGCGACACCGGGGTCGACTTCGTCACGATCATGGCTCCCGACCGCACGCGCTACACCCATCGGGAGCGCGAGCAGATCGGCAAGCCGTTCATCGGCACCATCGCCCCGGCGCTCGAGGGGCGCACCTTCACCGAGACGTACACGGGCACCCTCGGCCCCTCGGTGCGTGCGGTCGCACCCATCCGGGACGGTGACGGCACCGTCGTGGCGCTCGTCGCCGCCGGCGTCACCGTGAGGAACGTGTCCGAGACCTTCGAGACCCGGGTGCCGTGGCTGCTCGGCACGGCCCTGCTCGTGCTCGTCGTGGGCGGCATCGCCTCCTGGACCCTCCGCCGGTACCTGTCGCGGGTCACCGGTTCCCGTGGGCCGGAGGACCTGGCGCGCATGTTCGACTACTACGAGTCCGTGCTCCACTCCGTTCGCGAGGGACTCGTCCTCGTCGACCGGCAACGGCGCCTGGTGCTCGTCAACGACCAGGCCGCCGAGCTCCTCGGGCTCCCGCTCGGCGACCGTTCGCCCGGTGCGGTCCCGGTGGACGAGTTGCCGATCGACGCCGGCCTGCGCGAGCTCCTCGGCAGCGGACGACAGGCGGTCGACGAGATCCATCTCACGCAGGACCACGTGCTCGTGGTGAACCAGGAGTCGGCCGTCGGCCCGGACGACGCCGGCGGCCCGCACCCGAGGGGCTGGGTGATGACGCTGCGCGACCACACCGAGATCGAGCATCTGAGCGGCGAGCTGGCCTCGATGCGCACCATGAGCGACGCCCTGCGCTCGCAGACGCACGAGTTCGCGAACCGCCTGCACACGATCGTCTCGCTCATCGAACTGGATCGCCGCGACGAGGCGCTCGAACTCGCCGCCCAGGGTCTCGGCGCCAGCCAGCGCCTGACGGACCGGGTCCTCGCCGCCGAGCAGGAACCGGTGATCTCCGCCCTGCTCCTCGGGAAGACGGCGCAGGCCGCCGAGCAGGGGGTCGAGCTGCACCTGGAGAGCGACCCGGCGCTCGGACGGGTCCGTGTGGATCCGGCGGTCGTCGTCACGATCCTCGGGAACCTCATCGACAACGCCATCGACGCGGCGTCCGGCGAGCGGCCCTGGGTGGAGGTCTACCTCGGGCAGGGGCTGGCCGATCCGTCCGGCGCGGAGCAGACGTCCGGAACGGATGCGACGGAGCTGGTGATCCAGGTGACTGACAGCGGTCCCGGGCTCGATCCCGAGGCGCTCGACCTCGCCTTCGTGCGCGGGTGGTCGACGAAGGAGCCCGGCCGGTACGGTCGCGGGTTCGGACTGGCGCTCGTCCGCCAGGCCGTGACCCGGCTCGGTGGCACCATCGAGGTCGTGCAGGAACCGGCCTCGGCGTTCGTCGTGACGCTGCCGGCGGCCGTCGGCGTCCGGGACGAGGCGACGGCATGAGCGAGCCGATCCGTGTCCTGGTGGTCGAGGACGAACCCATCGCGCAGCAGGCCCACGCCGCCTACCTGCGTCGGGTGGACGGTTTCACTCTCGCCGGTGTCGCCGGGGATGCGGCCACCGCGATGCACCTGCTGCGGGCCGCGGACGCCCACCGTTCGCCTGACGACCGCATCGACCTCGTCCTCCTCGACCTCAACCTGCCCGACGCGCACGGTCTCGAACTGTGCCGGCGCATCCGGACCGCGGGGATCGACGTCGACGTCATCGCCATCACGGCGGCGCGCGACCTGCGGATCGTGCGGGCGGCGGTGTCGGCCGGGGTCGTCCAGTACCTCATCAAACCCTTCGCCTTCCCGGCGTTCGCCGACAAGCTCGAGGCGTACCGGACCTTCCGTCGCACGATGACCGCCGAGGGTGCCGTCGCGAGTCAGCACGAGGTCGACCTCACCCTCGCCACACTGCGAGCGCCGTCGTCGCGGCCGCAACTGGCGAAGGGACTGTCGGAGGACACCCTCCGGCTGGTGTCCGAGCTGCTGCGACAGGCGAACGATCCGTTGTCCGCCAGCGAGGCCGCCACCGCCGGATCGCTCTCGCGGGTGACGGCGCGACGCTACCTCGAGTACCTCGCTGAGACCGGTGCGGTGGAACGCTCACCGCGGTACGGCACCCCGGGGCGACCGGAGCTCGAGTACCGCTGGCGCTGACGCGGCGCGGCTCCTGCCTCCGCCGCTCGGTGGAGTCGATCTCGTCCGACCGCTCCACCAGCCGACGGATGTCGGATGAGGGCGCGCTGCTTAGGCTCGGACCATGATCTCGAAGACGACCTCCTCACCCCGGTCCGCTCGACCCGCCCGCATCGACCCCATTGTCATGAGCGCGATGACCGGCGCCGGCGTGGGCCTCGGGTTCGCCATCGCCCTCGCCGTCGCCGCGATGCTCGACGTCCCCTTCGGGGTCCCGCTCGCGGTCGCCCTGCCCGGAGCGATGCTGCTCGCCGTCGGAGCAGCGATCCTCATCACCCGTCGGCGCAACCGGCTCGCCTGATCCCGGGCGCATCGCACAAGTGTCGGTTAGCGTGGTGGGGCATCGACCTGCCGACGACAGGAGACACGCCATGACCCAGCGCAGTAACCGGGGACGCACGATGCGTTCCGCCATCACGATCGTCATCCTCGCCGCCCTGTGCACCGGCTGCGGCATCGGACGCCCGGCGGTGGCCCCGAACGACGTCGACGACGCTCGACTCATGCGACTCGCGTCAGATCCACTGCTCACCGACGGCGACGTGCAGGAGGCGCATGCACCCGACACCTCGGCGAACGTCACGGTGCAGCGCGGCAGCGTGACGGGCTCCGACGAGTGGGAGGCACCACTCGCCGAGGACGGGACGGTGGTGCCGGGGGCGACCCTGGAGGAGGCCCGTTCGCTGCTCGCGACCGTTCGGGACGCCGGGTGGACACCCGTCGCCGTCTCCTGCTCCTTCGATCGCTCCGGTGAGCTCGGGGCGGCGCGCGTGTTCGCCGTGAAGGAGCTCGGTGACTTCACCGCGGCGTTCGAGTCGCACGTGTCCCTCCGACTGACCGACCGTGTGGCCTACGCGCCCTTCCACGACGAGGATGCGGATCCGTGGCGGCCGACCGCCCCCGTCGCGTCTGGCGACAGCTGCCTCGACACCGCGCCGGCTCCCGGCGAGGACGCCCCACCTCCGGAGAACGTCCCGCTCCCCGACGAGCTGAACATCTCGCGCTGGTACTGAACGGCGGCGATCATGACCCGACTCGTCCGACGATGACCGCTGAGGTGCGGCTCATCGCCGGGGAGGTGCGCCATCCGGTTCGAAGAGGTCCTCGATGTGGATCCCGAACAGCGCCGCGAGGCGGAATGCGAGGGGCAGGCTGGGGTCGAATCGCCCTTTCTCGATCGAGATGACGGTCAGACGCGTGACGCCGACCAGTTCAGCCAGGTGGGCCTGCGACCAACCGGCGTCCTGACGACGTTCCCTGAGCGAGTTCTTCACGCCCGGACTGCACGCGTGCGGGCGATCGCGTACCGCGTGGCCGTCGAGGCGAAGGCGACGAGCAGGACGCCGAGCAGCACGAGCTGTGTCGGCAGTTCCGACCGCACGATCGAGATCGCCGCGAGCCCGAGCCCGACCGCCAGGACCACGTCGGTCGCCGTACCGGCGAGCGCCGTGTTCATCCAGGTCGCCTCCGCAGTCTCGGACGTGTGCGGCGAGGGCTGGCTCTTGGGGGCCACGGCGATGATCCAGCCCAGCATCACGCCGAACGGAAGGGCGGCGAGGGCGAAGACGATCCCCGAGAGACCGGCGGCGATCGGCGAGAGCGCCCAGGCCACCACCCCGGCGAGGGTCGAGACCGCCGCTCCGATCAGGACGGCGACGAACCAGCGAATCATCATGTTTCCTCCATGTATAGCGAACTATGCGTATAGCAAACTGTACATCACGAGTCGCGAACCCGAGACCACACATGGGAGACCGCAGACGCCGCGGTCGCGACCCCAGCCGATCCCAGGGTCGACTCAGGGTGATCCCGGAGGCTCCCGGGGTTGCCGCGCGACGGAACGCGATATATCGTGAGTTCCAGCTCAACGCGATATATCGCGTTCAATCGGAAGGAAGCGCACCATGGCACAGGAGAAGTGGATCATCGCCCCCGGCGAGAGCCGCATCATCGACCTCGAGCTCGTGAGGCGGCTGAAGGTCGGCCTCATCGGCGGCCAGGTCGACATCATCGGGCACGACGAGCCCGGTGCGCGCATCGAGGTCGGCGCCGTCACCGGCAAGGACCTCAAGATCACCATCGACGGCGACGTCGCGGAGATCGACCACCCGCAGCTGCGCTGGGACAACTTCCTCGAGGTCTTCTCGAACTTCGGCGCAAACCGCGCCACCGCCCAGGTGAGCGTGCTCGTCCCACGGGACATCGCGCTCACACTCGGCGTCGTGAGCGCCGGCGCGCTCGTCTCCGGACTCACCGCCGACGTGAAGCTCAACACCGTCTCGGGCGACCTCGTGGCCGACCGCATGACCGGCCGCCTCGACCTCAACTCCGTCAGCGGCGAGGTCACCGTCCAGCACCACACCGGCCGCATCAACGCCCACACCGTGTCCGGCGACGTCACCGTCTCCGGCGACATCACGAGGGCGTCCGTCGACGGGGTGTCCTCCGACCTCCTCCTCGACGTCCACGGCGCCGCGGAGCAGCTCGACCTGAACACCGTGAGCGGCGCGATCACGGTCCGACTCGACGACGACCTCGCCGCGCGCTACACGGCGAACTCCGTCGGCGGCCGCCTCGCCATCGACGGCGTCGTCCTCAAGGGGCTGCGCGGCGGCGGCTACAGCTCGCACACCGGCGCCCTGTCCGGTCAGTTCGCCGAGGTGCGCCTCAACACCGTCGGCGGTGCGGTCACGGTCCTCCGACGCGCGACTGCAGAGCCCGCCACGGCGACCGCCGGGAGCGAGGCCGGAGCATGAGCCCCGTCTTCGCGCACGGCAGTCTGCGCCTGTACCTGCTGAGCCTCCTGGAGGAGTCGCCCAAGCACGGGTACGAACTCATCCAGGCGCTGACGGATCGGAGCGGCGGGACGTACAGCCCGAGCGCCGGCACCATCTACCCCCGCCTCGCGAAGCTCGAGGAGGAGGGCTTGGTCACCAAGACGAGCGACGGCCGGAAGAGCGTCTACGAGATCACCGAGGCCGGCCGAGCGGAACTCGCGGCACGCGCCGGCGAACTCGACGGCATCGAGGACCAGCTCACCGACTCCGTGCGCCGGATTGCCGACGAGGTCCGGAGCGGGGTGACGGCGGCCATGAAGAGCCTCCGCGCCGATCTCGCCTCCGCGGCACGCGAGGCGAAGCAGTCGTCGAAGCCCGGGCCGAGCTGGACGACCGCCTCCGAGGAGAGCGCCGACCAGAAGGTGCATGGCCGCCTGGCGCTGCACGAGACGGACGTGTCGATCAACGAGTTCCGACAGGCGGTCCGCACGGAGCTCCGCGAACACGTCGCACGCGGTGGCGTCCTCGACGAGGCGACCGTCTCGGCCCTGCGCGCCGACCTCGTCGCCGTCCGCGACCGCCTGCGCGAGCAGCTCCGCGGCTCCTGACGATCCACGGACGACGAAGCGCCCGCCTCCACATCGGGAGACGGGCGCTTCGTCGTCCATCGGGTCAGCGCGCGGCGCCGGCGAGCGAACCCGTGGTCGCGGCGGTGTCGAAGATCACGCAGGTGACGAGGCGGTCGTCCATCTCCTCCCAACTCCCCTTCGTCGGCGTGTAGTAGTTGAACTCGAGCGAGGAGTCCTCGTAGACGATCCCGGCGAACGCCTGGAACTGTGCGTAGCAGCCGTCGTCGGCCTGCTGCGTGACCGCCTCGTCGCCCGGCCATTCGTCGCCGGTCAGGGTGACCTCGCCGTACACCTCGTACTGGTGGGGCTCGGAGCACGGCACGGTGGGCACCTCGGAGACCTCCTCCGAGGACGACTCGTCGTTCAAGCAGTCGCCGACGGAGAGCGTGAAGACGTCGGTGGTGCCCCCACCGACGATCTCGCCGGACTGCGCGTCACGGGTCTCGGCCGGCTTCGGGAGGATGCCCTCCACGACACTGCAACCGGAGAGCGTCAGGGCCGCGGCGAGGGCGGCGAGGGCGAGCGGGAGGAGACGACGGCGAGCGGTCACGATGAGGGTCCTTGCGGTGGGTGGTCGATCACGAGCGGCTGTCCCGGCTCACAGCCAGGCAACAGCCGTCGATCAGGATATTGCTCGGCCGTTCTGGTCCGCCACTCCCCCGCTCGATGAACACTGCGTCACGGTCGGGTGACGATGCCTGTCCATCCAGCCCATCTCCGCTTGACTCCCCTTGGCGAAGGAGTAATATCGCCGCTCGTGACAACTGAGGGTCGAGAGCCCGGGACAGAACCACGATCAGCAAAACGCTGGTTGATCGGGGACCCGCTGCCGACCGACAACCTGGAGGGCCAGCTCCTCCCCAAGCGCCTCGCGCTGCCGATCTTCGCGAGCGACGCGCTGTCGAGTGTCGCGTACGCTCCGCAGGAACTCCTCATGATCCTGACCCTCGGCGGGCTCGCCTTCCTGAGCTTCGCGCCCTGGGTCGCCGCGTGTGTCGTGATCCTGCTGGTCGTGGTCGTCGCGAGCTACCGGCAGCTCATCAAGGCGTACCCCTCGGGCGGTGGCGACTACGAGGTCGCGCACCGCAACCTCGGCGAGAAGGCCGGCCTCGTCGTCGCCTCGGCGTTGCTCGTCGACTACGTCCTGACGGTCGCCGTGTCGGTCGCCTCCGGCGTCGACAACATCATCTCCGCGATCCCCGGGCTGAACCCGTGGCGCGTGGAGCTCGCGGTCGGCTTCGTGCTCGTGCTCATGGCCGTGAACCTCCGAGGCGTCCGCGAGTCGAGCAAGGCCTTCGCGATCCCCACCTACTTCTTCATCGCGAGCGTGCTCGTCATGATCGTCGCCGGCCTCGCGCGCACCTTCCTCGGCGACGCCCCGGTGGCGTCGAGCGCCGAGTTCACGGTGCAGGGCGAGAGCCTCACGCAGGCCGCGTTCATCCTGCTCCTCCTCCGCGCGTTCTCCTCCGGCTGTTCGGCACTGACGGGTGTCGAGGCGGTCTCGAACGGTGTCCCCGCGTTCCGTCGCCCGCAGATCAAGAACGCGCAGAAGACCCTCGTCCTCATGGGCGGAACGGCCATCGTGCTGTTCGTCGGACTCACCGCCCTCGCGCTCATCTCCCGCGTGCACTACGCCGAGAACGCCTGCCACCTCGAAGGGTTCGCGAACTGCGCGACCACGCCGCAGCCGAGTCTCATGGCGCAGGTCGCGACCGCGGTGTTCGGCGCGAACAGCATCCCGTTCTTCCTCATCCAGGCGGCGACGGCGTGCGTCCTCCTCCTCGCCGCCAACACCGCGTTCAACGGGTTCCCGCTCCTCGGCTCCGTCCTCGCGCGCGACTCCTACGCCCCCAAGTCGCTCAACACCCGCGGCGACCGCCTCGTGTTCTCGAACGGCATGATCATCCTCGGGCTGGCCGCCTGCGCGATCCTCGTGGTCTACCAGGCCAACCTCACGCAGCTCATCCAGCTGTACATCATCGGGGTCTTCGTCTCGTTCACGCTCGGGCAGACCGGCATGGTGAAGCACTGGCTGCGCATGCTCCGTGAGGGCTGCGACAACCGGGGCTCCGTCTACCGCGGCCTCGCGATCAACGCGTTCGGCGCGCTGCTCACCGCGAGCGTCCTCATCGTCGTCACGATCACGAAGTTCACCCACGGCGCATGGCTCGTGTTCGTGCTCATGCCGATCCTCTTCGTGCTCATGCTGGGCGTCAACCGGTACTACCGCGATGTCGAGAAGGAGGTCGAGGTCGATCCGACCACGACCTTCGGCGCGACGGGCGACCACGCGATCGTGCTCGTCGGCAAGATGCAGAAGCCCATCCTCAAAGCGCTCGACTACGCGATCGCGGCCAAGCACGACAGCCTCGAGGCCGTGCACATCTCGGTCGACCCCGAGTCCACGAAGCTGCTCGAGCAGCAGTGGATCGAGCAGAACATCCACGTCCCGCTCGTCATCCTCGAGTCGCCGTACCGCGAGTTCGCCATGCCGCTCGCGAAGTACATCAAGGCCCACCGCGCGGAGCACGGCTCCGAGGTCGTCACCGTCTACATGCCGCAGTACATCGTCGGCCACTGGTGGGAGAGCCTCCTCCACAACCGGCGGGCTTCACGGATCCGCAACCAGATCATGCTCGTGCACGGCGTCACCGTGGCGCTCGTCCCGTGGTTGCTCGACTCCTCGGAGCTCATCTACGGCCGCCGGTCCCGTCCGCTGCCCGGACAGGAGCGACGCGGCGAGATCGTCCGTGTTAAGAAGCCGATCGAGCGGAAGCCGCACATCGACCGCAACACGGGCCGCACCAGGACCTGAGCCGAGCGCCCGGTGCCGGGCGTCACCGGTCAGCGTGTCATCGGTCCGGGCGGTTGTCGGGATCACGACGGTAGCCCGTCGGCGTCAGCCCGAGCACCCGACGGAAGTCCGAGGTCAGGTGCGCGTGGTCGGCGTAGCCGAGGTCCGCGGCGACCTGGGCGATCGTGACGTCGGCGTCGTCTCGGAGCCGCTGCGCCGCCTCCTGCAACCGGTAGCGTCGGATGATCGTCAGGGGCGGCAGCCCGACGGACCGCTGCGCGAGCCGCTGGACGGCACGGACGCCCACGCCGAGGCGTGCTGCGAGCTGCTCGACCCTGACGATGTCGCGGTCACCCGCCACGATCTCCTCCATCCGGTTGGCGAGCAGTCCGTCGACGTCGACCGTCGGGAACCGGTCGGCGCACCAGGCCTGGCAGGCGCGCACCGCGCCGCTGCGGGCGGCGTCGCGGTCTTGGCCGGCCATCGCCGCGACCACGTCGCCGTGGAGCGACGGCGCTGCGAACGGCACCTCGACGTCGCGGAGCGTCCCGGGATCGTCGACCAGGGTCATGAGCGCCGCCGGCCGCAACAGCATGCCGACCGCCCAATTGCTCCCCGTGAGATCGCGGTGGGACGCGCTCGTCGTCGGGCCGGCGAGCGTCACCGCATCAGGCCCAACGACGAGGTTCGATGCGGGGAACGGCAGCAGTTCCTGGCGTGAGCTTCGCCCCGGTGCCAGTCGCCACTCCGGGATCCAGAACCACCGGACGAGGCCGGAGAGTCCCGGCGGCGCCTCCACCCGGTGGAAGGTGGGCAACCGGGCCGGATAGAGCACGCCGCGGGGATCGATGGACGCCCCGGTGCCGTCGATACCGGACATCTGGCCCTCTCGTCGCGAATCTTCAAGCCACCCGGCCCTGCTGGTCCGTACCGTCGCAGCATGAGCGAATCCACTGCATCGAAGACCGGTGTCACCGGCGACCACACCACCGCCGGGGTGCCCAACGGCTCCACGAGCCTGACCCCGTTCCTCGTGGTGGCGCGCGCCGCCGAGGCGATCGAATTCTACCGAGCGGTCCTCGGGGCGCGACTGGTGGACGCCACCGAGATGGGCGGCGTCGTCGTGCACGCCGAACTCGACCTCGGCGACGGACGCCTCCAACTCGGTGAACCGAACCCGGAGTACGGCTTGATCCCTGCGCCCGGCGGCGAGTCCGACTGCTACTCCCTGGGCTTCTTCTGCGCCGACGTGGATGCGGTGGTCGCGAGGGCCACGGCCGCGGGTGCGACGATCCGGGAGCCGGCCACGGATTTCGTCTCCGGCGACCGCTTCGCGTCGATCCGCGACCCGTTCGGCGTCCGCTGGTCGATCATGTCCCGCATCGAGGACCTGTCCGAGGAGGAGAGCGCTCGACGCGTGGCCGACTGGGCGGCACAGGCCGCGTCCGGTCGGAGCTGACAGACTGAGGGCATGTTCACCTGGGGTCTCTCGCTGCTCTTCCTCGCGGCCGTGTCCGGCACCCTCTCGATGGCGCGACTGATCGCGGCGAACCCCGACTCCCCACTGCCGATGTGGCAGGGGCGGCCGCAGCGGCTCCCCCAGTTCACGATCATCCTGCGCGGACTCTCCGGCGGCCTCGGGGTGTTCGGCGTCTTCCTCCTGTGGTCGGAGATCGGCTTCTGGAGCGTCCTGCTGCTCGTCGTCGCCCTCGGCATCCCCATCGCGCTCAACGTCCGACACAACCGCCGGTTCGAGGCATAGCCGCCGTGTTCGATCGCCCATCTTCGGGCGAACGAACGCTCATTCGCCCATGATTGGGCGAACGAGTGGCTAGGCGAGGAGCGAACCGAGCCCGTATCCGACCAGGGCCGCGACGACCGACGCGACGAGCATGCCCAACGCGTTCGTCAATCCGGCCCGGGAACGTCCGTCGTGGAGCAGCCGGACGGTCTCGATGCTCGCGGTGCTGAACGTCGTGTACCCACCGAGCAGCCCACCCCCGAGGACGAGCCGCCACGCCTCGTCGACGACCCCGCCGAGGGCCAGCGCCGTGACGAGGCCGAGCAGGAGCGACCCGCTGACGTTGATGACGGTCGTGCCCCAGGGGTACGCACCACCCACACGGGAGCGGATGAGGCCGTCGACGACGAAGCGGGCAGCGGCGCCGACACCGCCGGCCGCCGCGATCGCGAGGAACAGCCAGGGCGTCACGAGCGGCCACCGCCGATCCGTCGGGCGAGGACGATGCCGCCCCAGCTCGCGAGGGCGCCCAGCACGATGCTCCCCGCGGCGTACAGCACCCCGACCAGCGCGTTCCCCTCGATGAGGAGGACACTGCTGTCGGCTGCAAGCGCGCTGTACGTCGTGAAACCGCCGAGGACGCCGGTGCCGAGGAAGAGGCGGAGATCACGTCGACGGCCGTCGTCGGGCCCGCGTCGGAGGAGCGACTCGACGAGGAGGCCGAGCAGGAAGGCGCCGACGACGTTGATGCCGAGGATGGCCACGGGGACACCGCCGATGGGCGGGATCGCGAGCGAGATCGCCTCGCGGGCGCCCGTCCCGATCGCGCCACCGACCGCGACCATCGCGATCGTGGCGGGTTGGAGGTGCGGAGCCCGTGTCCCCGTCGGAGCGGCCGTCACCGCAGGTCGCCGGCGGGGGCGTCCCACAGCGGTTCGTCGGTGGCGCTCGGCGCGAGAGGGACCACGACCACCGGACGCGCCTGCCGATGGGCCAGCGTCGCGGCGACGGAGCCGTTGAAGAACTCGAGGATGCCCTTCCGCAGGCCACGCTCCCGGGTTCCGACGATGATCGCCCGCGCGGACACCGAATCGGCGAGCCTGCCGAGGGCGCGCGCCGGATCGCCGGCGAGCTGGGTCAGCTCCCACGCGACGCCGGTGTGGTCGAGGAGACGATGCGCGGTCGCCTCGAGCCCGGGATCGGCCGGCTCCGGGTCGAAGTCGTGCAGATCGGCGTCGAACGGCAACGACGTGACGGTGCCGTCGACGTTCTCGACCACGACGAACCGGCTCGCGTCGACGTGGGCGAGGACGAGCCGGCAGGCGAAGGCCTGCGCGAACGACGCCGCCTCGATGAGCACGGTATCGGGCTGCCCCGGCGTGACACCGACCACGATCGCGGTACCCCGCTGCGCTTCGCTCATGTCGTCACTCCCCCTTCGCGCGCTTCGCGGCGGCCTTGGCCGCCTGCTTCGCCGCCCGCACCTGTGCGAGCGACTCCGGGTCGACGATGTCGGCGACGGACCGGAGACTGCCGTCCTCGCCGTAGGGCGCCGACGCGTCCCGCCAGTCGGCCGCGTCGAGCCCGTACTGCTTGCCGAGGAGCGCGAGGAAGATCTTCGCCTTCTGCTCACCGAACCCCGGCAGGGCGAGCAGGCGCTTCAGGATCTCCGGGCCGTCGGGCGCGTCGCGCGTCCAGATCGCCTCCGCGTCGCCGTCCCAGTCGTCGACGATCGCGGCGCAGAGCCCCTGCACCCGGCCGGCCATGGAACCCGGGAACCGGTGCACGGCGGGACTCGTCTTGAAGAGGGAGGCGAACGCCTCGGGTTCTTCCCGCGCGATGGTGGCCGCATCGAAGGAGCCGAGACGATCGCGGATCTTCAGCGGGCCGGCGAAGGCGGTCTCCATGGGGACCTGCTGGTCGAGGAGCATGCCGATGAGGAGGGCGAGCGGGTCCGAGGACAGCAGCCGGTCGGCGTTCTGGTCTCCCGTGATGTGCAGGGTTCCGGTCATGCCACCATCGTCCCACCAGTCGTCGCGCAGGCCCACCCCCGGTGCGGCACGCCGTGCAGCCCGCCCGCCGAGCGGGTCCTCCCGCACGAGCGCTCCGGCCACGGGCAGCATGGTAAGCTGAACGCTAGTCTTTATCGTTCCCTGGTAGGCGAAAGCCCCGGACGCCCCGCAAGCGCGGCCGGTCAGAAAATCATGAGGGGGTCTCGCATGGGTCGTGGCCGTCAAAAGGCAAAGCACACGAAGATCGCTCGTGAGCTCAAGTCGTTCAGCCCGGACGTGAACTACAACGCGCTCGAGCGCGAGCTCACGGGACACTCCGCCGACGGCCCGAACACGGGCGTCGACGAGAGCTACGACGACGAGATCGCGAAGTGGGCTGAGTACGCCGACAAGTACGCCGACGGTGAGGCGAAGGGCGCGTAGTCGCGTCCTTCCCGTTCGTCGAGCGGTGTGCACCATCGGAGCCGTCACCCGCAGCTGAGGGGTTTCTCCGACGACTCTGGGCAAATGGAGTTCTGACGAGGCGAAGACTAGCCTGGACGGATGAACACCGACGAGCTCCGTAGTGCCGCCAAGAAGCGCCTGAAGGCGCAACACGATTTCAAGCAGTTCCTCGCCGTCTGGGGTGCGGTCTCCGTCCTCCTCGTCGTCATCTGGCTCCTCACGGGCGCCTGGGGATACTTCTGGCCGATCTGGCCGATCTTCGTGATGGGCATCGCGGTCCTGTTCGTCGGTCTCGACGCCTACGGGCCGTCGAAGCACATCACCGAGGACGCGATCGACGCCGAGGTCGCCCGTCTGGTCGAGAGGCAGCAGCAGCGTGCCGCGGCACGTGCGGCCGCCGCCCAGCCCACGTACGAGCAGGGTCAGCAGTACACCGGTGGCCAGACCACCGCCTACGACCCCTCCGTCTACCAGAACGGACAGACCGGCCAGGCGCCCGTCTACGACCCGACGCAGTACCAGCGCCAGACGGGGTCCTACGACACCGCGCAGTACCAGACCGGCCCGACGGCCGGATACGGCGCCCAGCCGTCGCCCGACTCGGCGACCCAGGCCTATACAGGCACCCAGCAGTACGGCACGCAGGAGCAGCCGTCGGCTGAGACGACTGCCGTCCCGGCTCCGCCCCGGACCACCGAGCCGACGCCGACCGAGCAGTTCGCCGCAGTCTTCTCCGGCACCGGCCTGCCGACGGCCACGGACCACGCGCCGAGCGAACCGGCCGAGTCCATCGTTCTCGATTCCACGGCCACCGGCGACACCGAGACGGTGACGGCGGCCGCCGACGAGACGCAGGCACGACTGGACGGCGAGACGCCGGTCGAGCACGTGTCCACCGAGGGCACCGCAACCGACGACGCCACCGACCGGGCGACGACGTCCGCCGCAGCGGCACCCGCCGCGACCGTCAGTGCACCGCGGAAGACATCAACGCGCTCGACGTCACCGCGGAAGCCCGCCGCCAAGGCGGCGACGGCCGCCGGCACCACGGTCCGGAAGACGAGCTCGACCCGCGCCTCCACCGGCGCCGCCGCGCCGAAGGCAGCCGGAGCGAAGGCCCCCGCCGCGAAGGCCACGGGTACCACGGGGACGAAGCGGACCACGTCAGCCTCCACCACGGACGGTACGCCGAAGGCCCCGGCGGCCAAGGCTCCGGCCAAGCCGCGCACGACGAAGCCGAAGGTCACGCCGACCGACGCCCCGACGACGGCCACCGAGCCGGGCACGGCCGAGTAGCACCCGCGACACGACGACGGCGCGCGATCCCCTCGGGGGTCGCGCGCCGTCGTCGTTCAGGTGCAGGAGCTCAGGAGAGCTGCGAGCGCTCGACCCACTCGAGGTACTCCTCGGAGACGGTGCCCGTGACGTACTCGCCGGTGAAGCAGCTCATCTCGAGGTCGCTGATGCCGGACCCCTCGAGGATGGCGGCCTTCATGTCGGCGACCTCCTGGTAGATGAGGTTGTCGGCACCCAGCTCGCGGGCGATGTCGGGGATCTTCTTCCCGTGCGCGACGAGTTCCTTCCGCGACGGCATGTTGATGCCGTACACGTGCGGGTACCGGACGGGTGGGGCGGCGGAGGTGAACGTCACCTTGTTGGCGCCGGCGAGCCGGGCCATGTCGACGATCTCCTTCGAGGTGGTCCCGCGCACGATCGAGTCGTCCACGATGAGGATGTTCTTGCCCTTGAACTCCGACCCCATGGCGTTGAGCTTCTGGCGCACGCTCTTCTTGCGCTGGGCCTGGCCCGGCATGATGAAGGTGCGGCCGACGTAGCGGTTCTTGTAGAAGCCCTCGCGGTACTCGATGCCGAGCTTCTGCGCCACCTGCATGGCCGCGGGCCGTGAGGAGTCGGGGATCGGCATGACGACGTCGATGTCGCCCATCGGCGTGTACTCGGCGATCGTGTCGGCGAGCCGGTTGCCGAGCCGCAGCCGTGCCTCGTAGACCGAGATGCCGTTCATGACCGAGTCGGGTCGCGCGAGGTAGACGTACTCGAAGGAACACGGGACGAGCCGCGGGTTCTTGGCGCACTGACGGGAGTAGAGCTCGCCGGAGGCGGTGATGAAGACGGCCTCACCCGGGGCGATCTCGCGCACGGTCTCGTAGCCACCGGCCTCGAGGACGAGCGACTCCGAGGCGACGACCCAGTCGTTCCCGACCAGACCCGTCTGGCGCTTCCCGAGGATGAGCGGGCGGATGCCGAACGGGTCGCGGAAGGCCAGCAGCCCGTGGCCGGCGATGAGGGCGATCGTCGCGTAGGAGCCCTCGACGCGCTCGTGGACGTTCTCCACGGCGTTGAACACCTGGTCGGGGTCGAGGTCGAGGCCGCTGATCTGCCCCTGCAACTCCGTCGCGAGCACGTTGAGGAGGAGTTCGGTGTCGCTCGTGGAGTTCACGTGACGGCGGTCGACGTGGAACAGGTCCTTGCTGAGCTCACGCGTGTTCGTGAGGTTGCCGTTGTGGATGAGCGTGATGCCGTAGGGCGCGTTCACGTAGAACGGCTGCGCCTCGCTCTCGTTGGCGGCGTCGCCCTTCGTCGCGTAGCGCACGTGCCCGAGCCCCATGTTGCCGAGCAGCGAGCGCATGTCGCGGGTGCGGAAGGCCTCCCGTACCTGCCCCTTCGCCTTCACCATGTGGAAGGTGCTGCCGTCGGCGGTGGCGATGCCGGTGGAGTCCTGACCGCGGTGCTGCAGGAGCAGGAGGCTGTCGTAGACCTGCTGATTGGCAGGCTCGGTTGAGACGATGCCGACGATGCCGCACATGCGTGGGGACTCCTTGTGGTTCGTGCTGGGCGAGTGACGGAACGGAGGGAAGCGGGACGTGCGGCGGTGGCGTCAGTCGCGGTAGGCGCCGACGAGGCGGACGGCGCCGCCGTCGACCCCCTTCGCGCCCTGCTCGAAGCCGGTGAGGTCGTGGGTGGCGGCGTCTGCACCGAGGTGCACGGTGCCGACCTGCCAGGTCGCGATGCCGTCGGCCTCGAGCGCCGCAGTGATGTCGGCCGCCAGCGCGGGCGACACGACGGCGAAGAACCCGACACCGAGGTTCCAGGTGCCTTCGCTGGACTCCAGCGTGGAACCCGCGAGCTCGCTCAAGGTGCGGAACACGGGAGCGGGGCTCCAGGTGGAGCGGTCGACCTCGGCCCAGGAGCCCTTCGGGAGGACGCGTGCGAGGTTCGCGGCGATGCCGCCGCCCGTGACGTGGCTGAGCGAGTGCACGCCGCCGGCGAACGCGGGGGCGTCGAGCAGGCGCAGGAGCGGGAGGGTGTAGAGGCGCGTCGGTTCCAGGAGGGCCTCACCGAAGGTGGTGCCGAGCTCGTCGCTGTGGTCGCTGTAGCCGACGCCCGCCTGGGCGAGGATGTGGCGGACGAGGGAGAAGCCGTTCGAGTGCAGACCGGAGGACGCGAGGGCGAGGATGACGTCGCCGTCCTCCACCCGGTGCTCCCCGAGGATCGCATCCGCTTCGACGGCTCCGGTGCAGGCTCCGGCGACGTCGTAGTCGTCGACCCCGAGGAGCCCGGGGTGCTCGGCCGTCTCGCCACCGATGAGTGCGGTACCGGTGTCGGAACAGGCGCGGGCGATGCCCGACACGATCGAGGCGATGCGCTCGGGGTGCACCTTGCCGCAGGCGATGTAGTCGGTCATGAAGAGCGGCTTCGCGCCCACCACGACGATGTCGTCGACGACCATGCCGACGAGGTCCTGACCGATGGTGTCGTGCTTGTCGATCGCCTGCGCGATCGCGACCTTCGTGCCGACGCCGTCGGTGGAGGTCGCGAGCAGCGGGCGACGGAAGGAGGTGAGCGCCGAGGCGTCGAAGAGGCCGGCGAAGCCACCGAACCCACCGAACACCTCGGGGCCGTGCGTCTTGGCGACGGCAGCCTTCATGAGGTCGACGGCGCGGTCACCGGCTGCGGTGTCGACACCGGCTTCCCGATAGGTGGTGGATGAGGTCATGACCGTCCTGAACCTTCTGCGGTGGGTGGATTCGGGGGGCCGGACTCACCTGGCTCGGCACTCGCGGGACCGGTCGGCTCCGCGTCTGCCGCGGGGGTTCCGGCTGGATGCACGTCAACTCTATCCGCTCGGACGATCCGGGTCCGTCGTGCCATCGAGCGGTCGATGAGGAGGCCGATCCCGAGGGCGGCGGCGCCGAAGACCACGATGCACACGAGCAGCAGGAAGCCGAAGACCTGGGTGAGCGAGTAGTCGGGGCTCGTCGGGAACGCGAAGGTGAGGACGAGGGCCGCGATGATGCCCACGAAGGCCCCGATGACGAGGAACCGCCAGTAGCGGGGCGAGCGGCGGACGGCGACGGACCCCGTGGAGTACACGGTCGCGACCTCGGTGTCGGTGGCGGGTTCGGAGGGGAGCTGAGCTTCCGGCGCTGGCTGCCCGGTGGCATCTGTCATGACTCCATTCTCCCCCACGATCCCGGCCACCGTGAACCGATGGTGAACGCGGGTCGACATCCGTCGGCGACTACGATCGAGCGGTGGACACGATCGAGACGACTGGGAGGATCCCGTCCGACGACGCGTCCGAGCAGGACGTGCTCGCGGCCGTCGTCGCCGCCGCGCGCGACGCCGGCTTCACCCTGGAGCCCGAACAGCTCGAGGTGGTGCGCCGGCTGGCGGCCTTGCCGATCGGCGGGGACGAGCCTGCACACCTGTATCTCTGGGGTGCCGCCGGTCGCGGCAAGACCTGGCTGCTCGACGCGTTCTTCGCCGCCCTCCCGACGCCGCGGAGAGGACGGGTCCACTTCCACTCCTTCTTCCGCGGGCTGCACGCCTCGATCCATCGGCTCCGCACCGAGGCCGCCGACGCCGCCCGAGCGACGGGTGAGCCCGGCGCCGGCTCCCGCGCGGCGGCCGGAGCGGTCGTGAACGCGGTCGAGCAGGCCGTCGACGAACTGCTCGACGACGTCGACGTCGTGCTCTTCGACGAGTTCCACGTGCACGATCCGGGTGACGGCATGCTCATGATCCGGCTGCTCGAGGCGCTCTTCGCCCGGCAGGTGACCCTGTTGACGAGTTCGAACTTCCGGCCGCAGGACCTCCTGCCCGATCCGGTGTACCACCACCTCTTCGAGCCGGGCATCGCGATGATCGAGGCGAACATGACCGTGGTCGAGCTCGGCGGTTCGGCGGATCACCGCCGTACCTCCCCGATCCGCAGACGCGACGGCTTCGCCCGGGGCAGCTGGTCCGTCGCCGGCGAGGCCGCGGACGCCCACCTCGCCACACTCGGCCTCCACCGTCCCCGTCCCGACGAGGCGACGACGCTGGCGATCAGCGGGCACACCTTTCGCGCGGCCGCCGCGGGCGACGGCACCGTCTGGTTCACCGCGGCGGAGCTCCTCGAGCGTCCGACGTCCGTCGGCGACTACCTCGCCTGGACGGCGGACTACGACCGGTGGGTGCTCGACGCGCTGCCGGCGTCCCACGAGCTCACCCGTGAGGCTCGCGCCCGGTTCGTCCACCTCGTCGACGCGCTCTGCGACCTCGGCGTCGAACTGCACGTCGTCGCGGCGACCGACCGGGAGACCTTCATCGCCGCTCCCGGCCTCGGCCGGGGCGGCTTCGCCCGCGACGCTGTCCGGACGCGCAGCCGACTCGCCCTCCTGCACGAGATCGGCTGACGGAGACTCAGCCGCGGCCGAGCATGCGACGGGCTACTTGCGGCTGTGTTCCAACGATCCGGCACGCATGGCGGCCTCGTCGTTCAGGTCGACGCGGGAGGCGACGTAGTAGCTGCTCCACTTCGCCGCGTGGTACGCGGGGTTCATGACGAACCAGTACGCGCGGCGCTTCCAGCCGTACTGGCGGTCTCGGACGATCCGCTTCGCGTCGCGCAGGGCGCCGAACACCGTGTAGGCCACCTGACGGAACCGGCTCACGCGGGTGACGGGCTTGCCGATGCGGCGGAGCGCCGTCGTCTCGTCGAAGATGCGCTTGCGGTACTCGTCGAGCGTGAGGTCGTTGGAGTGGATCACCCAGCCGCGCGGTGCGTACGCCTTCCGTAGGCCCGCCGCGATGATGTCGGCACCGAACGCCATGTCCTCGGAGTAGGGCAGGTCGCGGTAGGGGATGTCACCGAGCAGGAGCTCTCGCCGCGTGGCCGAGTTGACGTCGGAGTAGAACGCGAGGGCGTCGAGCAGGCCGCCGTTCCCGTCGGCGAAGCCGTCGTTCGCGAAGACCGTCGTCCCGAAGTCCGGTCCGAAGTTGTTGAAGACGTCGGTGATCTCGTACTTCAGCAGCGGGAAGCAGTTCGGGCGGGCGACCTGCTTGCCCATGACCGCGACGACGTCCAGGCCGTCGGGATCGAGCGGCGCGGTGAGCTCGTGCAGCCACCGTGAGTCGCCGGGGATCGCGTCGTGCGTCAGGTAGGCGACGACCTTGCCACGGGCGAGCCGGGCCGCGAGCTGGCGGGTCCGCCCGTGACCGAACTCGCTGTTCGGGATGACGTGCAGGCGGACGTCCGGGTGCGCGGCGACGATGTCGAGGGTGCGGTCGGTCGAACCGGAGTCGATCACCAGGGTCTCGAAGGTGCCGTCGTACTCCTGCCCCTCGATCGCGGTGAGGATCTGCTCGAGGTACATCTCACCGTTGTACGTCGGGATGACGATCGTGGCGTCGAGCGTCGTCTCCTCGACGACGTCGAGGGGATCGTGGGCGCCGTGGGGCTCGGCGTCGTCGGGACGGCTCGTCGCGGGGTCGGTGTTGGAGGTCACCGCACCAATGTACCCGGAGGCCGCTGGAGGCGACCCGGTGGGAGCCTCGCGGTGGTCGTGGGTCGGCGGCAGGGCTCAGCGCGGCAGGAGCAGGGGCACGAGACCGGAGAGGTCCGCCCGTTGCCCCGAAGCGTGGACCGTCCCTCCGGCCATCGCGGCGGCCCAGTCGATGCGCCCCGAGGCGAGGGCGAGCCAGGTGGGCGGGTCCATCTCCACGACGTTCGGCGGCGTCCCGCGAGTGTGCCGTGGGCCCTCGATGCACTGCACCGCTCCGAACGGCGGGACCCGCACCTCCACGGTGTTGCCCGGCGCCCGTTCGACGAGGAGCTCCAGCAGGTACCGCACCGCGGTCGCCATGTCGGTGCGCGCCACCGGTCCGTCACCGAGCGCCTGCTCGAGGGCGGCACGGCCGACGGCGTCGGTGATCCTGGGTCTGACCATGCATCCGAGGCTAGGGCATTGCGCCTTAAGCTAGACGGGTGAAGATCCTCGTCCTCGGTTCCGGTGCCCGCGAGCACGCCATCATCAAGGCTCTCCTCTCCGAAGAGGCCGGGCACCACATCATCGCCGCCCCCGGCAACGCGGGCATCGCGGGGGATGTGACCGTGGTCGGCATCGACCAGGAGAACCCGTCGATCGTGCGCGACTTCGCCCGCGACGAAGCGGTCGACCTCGTCGTCATCGGGCCCGAGGCCCCGCTCGTCGCCGGCGTGGCCGACAAGCTGCGCGCCGCCGGCATTCCGGTCTTCGGCCCCAACCGCTCCGCCGCCGCCCTCGAGGGCTCGAAGTCCTTCGCCAAGCGCATCATGGACGAAGCCGGTGTGCCCACGGGCCGCGCCGTCCGTGCCGAGGACCTCGACGCGGCGATCGCCGCCCTCGACGAGTTCGGCGCCCCCTACGTCGTCAAGGCCGACGGCCTCGCCGCGGGCAAGGGCGTCCTCGTCACCCACGACCGCGAAGCGGCCATCCAGCACGCGACCAACTGGCTCGGCTACGGCGGCATCCTCGTGGAGGAGTTCCTCGACGGCCAGGAGGTCTCCCTCTTCTTCATCACCGACGGCGAGACGG
Source organism: Plantibacter sp. Leaf1 (assembly GCF_001421315.1). Taxonomy (NCBI): domain Bacteria; kingdom Bacillati; phylum Actinomycetota; class Actinomycetes; order Micrococcales; family Microbacteriaceae; genus Plantibacter; species Plantibacter sp. Leaf1. The sequence continues at coordinate 1,488,029 of NZ_LMJX01000002.1, forward strand.
TACTCCCCCTGTCCCCGGCGCAGGACTACAAGCGCCTGCTCGACGGCGACGCCGGGCCGAACACCGGCGGCATGGGCGCGTACTCGCCGCTGCCCTGGCTCGACAACCGCTTCGGCAGCGAGACCGCCTTCGTCGACGAGGTCCTCGAGACCGTCGCGGTGCCGGTCGTCCGGCAACTGGCCTCGGAGGGCAACCCGTTCCAGGGGCTGCTCTACGCCGGCCTCATCCTCACCGAGCGCGGCATCCGCGTGATCGAGTTCAACGCCCGGTTCGGCGACCCCGAGACACAGGTCGTGCTGCCGCGCCTCGTGACGCCGCTGTCCGCACTCCTCCTCGGTTCGGCCACCGGCACCCTCGGCGAGCAGCCGCGCCCGGCCTTCGCCGAGGCCAGCGCCGTCACCGTGGTGCTCGCGAGCCAGAACTACCCGGAGACGCCGGTCACCGGACGCGGGATCACCGGTCTCGACGCCGCGGTCGCGGTGGAGGGCGTCCACCTGGTGCACGCCGCGACGGCGGACGTCGACGGCGGGCTCGTCGCCACGGGCGGTCGTGTGCTTAACGTGGTGGCGCTCGGGTCGACCTTCGCCGAGGCGCGGGGCCGGGCGTACGAGGCGCTGTCGCGCATCGAGCTCGAGGGCGGGCAGTACCGCACCGACATCGCCGCACGCGTCTCCTGACGCGACGACGACCGACACCATGCCGACCCTCACGAGTCACGACGGCACACGCCTGCACGTCGACGTCATCGGCGACGAGTCGCTCCCGCCGTTGGTCGTGCTCGCCGGCGGCCCGGCCCGCCACCCGGTCTACCTCGGCGACCTCGGCGGTCTGAGCACTCGCCGGCGGTTGATCGTCCTCCACCAGCGTGGGGTCGGCGAGTCGGACGCCGGCCCGGCCGGGACGACGGCGAGGTGGCCGGAACTCGCCGAGGACGTGGAGGCGGTCCGTCTGTGGTTGGGCCTCGACCGTTTCGAGCTGCTCGCCCACTCCGCCGGCACGCGGGTCGCGATCAGTTACGCCGCCCGGTACCCGCAGCACCTCGACCGCCTCTGCCTCGTCACCCCTCCGGCCACCTGGCTGGTGGACGCTGATGACGACAGCGCCGAGATCATCGCCCGGCACGCCGCCGCGGACTGGTACCCGGGCTTCCTCGACGCGCTCCCGGCGCTCCTCGCCGCGCCGGACTCGGCGACCGGCAACCGGCTCTTCCCCGCGGTCGCCCCCATCGCCTGGGGCGACTGGGACGAGACGGCGCAGGAGCACGAGCGACTGGGCGCCTGGCACCCGGCGGCGCAGGACGCGTTCGTCCACACGCCGACGCCCGACGAGGTCGAGGACCTCCGCGACGCGCTCCGCCACCTCGCGGCACCCGTCCTCGTCGTCGCCGGATCCGAGGACGGCCTCACCGGACTCGCACCGGTCCTCGACCTCGCGAAGCGCTTCCCGCTCGGGCAGGCGATCGTGCTCGACGGCTGCGGCCACTACCCCTGGGTCGAGCAGCCGCGGTCCTTCGCCGCCGCCGTGACCCCGTTCTTCCCCGCTGACTGAGGCCCGACCGCAAGCCCTGCCGCCGAGAACCCGTCCGGTGTTGACTGGTGCGGTGCAGACGTTCCTCCCGTACCCCGACTTCCACGCCAGCGCCGAGGTCCTCGACGACCCGGCGACGCTGGACGACGTCTGGCCGGTGGCGACGGACTGATGGTGCACAGCGTCGATCTGACCTTCGACGACGAGCTCGACGCTGCCGTCCGAGCGCGCTGGCGTGCCCTGTCGGACCTCGGCCTGCCGAGCCTGTCGACGCATCAGGGCGCCAGCAACCGCCCGCACATCACGCTGCTCGCCGGGGAGACACTGGAGCTGCACGGGCGGCCGGTCTTCGAGCCGTTCACCGTCCGCCTCGGGGCGCCGCTGACCTTCCCTCGCCGATCGGGCGCGGTGCTCGCGCTCGGCGTCGTGCCGACCCTGGACCTCCTCGCGCTGCACCGTCGGGTCGCCGCCGTGGTCGAGGGTGGGTTCGACCACACGCGACCGGGAGCCTGGACGCCGCACGTCACGCTCTCCCGACGGATCGTCGCCGAGCAGACCGGAGCCGCGCTCGAGGCACTGGCCTCGCTCGGGCCGCTTCCGGACGGTGAGGTCCTCGGCCTCCGGTTCTGGAACGGCGACACCAGGACGGTCATGGAGCTCGTGGGCCCCTGACCCGCCCGGTGCCGCCGCAGCGCTTGGCTACTCCGTCTCGACCCGCGCGGCCTCGGCAGCCGCAGCGGCCTGGCCGTGCTGCGTCTCGGGCGTCGACCACGCCGCAGCCTTCGGCTTCTGGAAGAACAGGACGATGATCGCGCCGAGGAGGGCGAACCCTGCCGGGAGGAGCAGCGACTGCGACATCGCCGCGGTGAAGCCCGCATGCAGGGCCTCGGGGAGCTCCCCGCCGGTCACCTCGCTCACGCCGCCGGTCGCCCCGCCGGGAGCCGCGGGGAGTTCGGCCGCCAGCCGGCCCTGGATGAGGGCGGCGATGGCCGCGCTGCCGAGGACGGCACCGATCTGACGGGTGGTGTTGAAGACACCCGAGCCGGCGCCCGCCTGGTGCTGCGGCAGACCACGGGTGGTGAGGTTCGAGACCGGACCCCACATGAACCCGTTCGCCAGGCCGAGGACGGCGCTCGGGAGCAGCAGCATGAGGATCGGCTGCTCCGGTGTCAGCAGGATCGAGTACCACCCGAGCGACAGCGCCAGCAGCAGGAGCCCGGCGAGCGCGAACCACTTCGGGTTCACGCGGTCGATGGCGCGGCCGACCACCGGTGCCAGCCCGGCGGACAGCACGGCCATCGGGACGAGCATGAGCGCCGACTGCGTCGGGGTCAGCCCACGCACCGTCTGGTAGAAGAACACGAGCGGCAGCGACAGGCTCGTCACCGTGAAGCCGATCGTCGAGATCGCCAGGTTGCCGACCGAGAAGTTGCGGTCGCGGAAGAGCGCCAGCGGGAGCAGGGGCTCGCCCTTCATGACGGCCTGCCAGACGACGAAGAGGGCCAGCACGACGACCCCCGCGATGATGAGGCTCCACACGGTGATCGGGCCGGCGATCGTCCCCCACTCGTAGCTCTGGCCCTCCTGGATGCCGAACACCAGCAGGAACATGCCGAGCCCGCTGAGCACGACGCCGAGGATGTCGAAGCGGTGCGGGTGGGTGGCGAGGGCGGGCACGTTGCGCCAGACCATGATGAAGCCGACGATGCCGACGGGCACGTTGATGAAGAAGATCCACTCCCACCCGAGGCCGTCGACGAGCACCCCGCCGAGGATCGGGCCGACGAGGGTCGCGACACCGGCGGTCGCACCCCAGAGGCCCATGGCCGCACCGCGACGGTCGGGCGGGAAGATGCGCGTGATGACGGCCATCGTCTGCGGGGTCATGAGCGCGGCGCCGAGCCCCTGCACGACGCGCGCGACGATCAGCATCTCGATGGTGCCGGAGAACCCGCACCAGAGAGACGCGAGCGTGAAGACGACGAGGCCGACGAGGTAGAGGTTCTTCGGCCCGAAGCGGTCGCCGAGGCGGCCGGTGATGAGCAACGGCACCGCGTAGGCGAGCAGGTACGCGCTCGTCACCCAGATGACGTTGTTGATGTCGGTGTCGAGGCCGCGCATGATCGCCGGGTTCGCGACCGACACGATGGTGGTGTCGATGAGGATCATGAAGAAGCCGATGACCAGGGACCAGAGGGCCGGCCACGGCCGCACCGCTCCCGGGGCCGGACCGCTGACACCCTGCGGTGGCGTGGACGAGGAGGTGGACATGGTGTCGCTTTCTGCGGGGAGGAGGAGGTCGCACGGGCTGCTCGTGGAGTGGGGCGCGGGCACCCGGCACATGCCAGGCGAGGGCGCGGGTGGAATATACGCCCATGCACCCACCCTCGCAAGCCCGCCGTCGGTCCCGCATGCCGCCGATGCAGGATACTGGTGGGGTGAGCGCATCCTCGGACACCAACGACTGGAACCACGTCTACTCGGGCAAGGTCCGAGATCTGTACGAACCGGCCGAGGGCCCCGAGGACGTCCTGCTCGTCGTGGCGAGCGACCGCGTGAGCGCCTTCGACCACGTGCTCGAACCGGGCATCCCCGGCAAGGGCGAGCTCCTCACGAGCCTGAGCCTCTGGTGGTTCGACCAGCTGCGGGACGTCCCGAACCACCTCGTCCCCGACCACCGACTCGACGCCTCGGGTGTCGCCGTCGCGACGATCCCCGACGCGTTCGCCGGCCGGGCGATGCTCGTCCGGAAGCTCGACATGTTCCCCGTCGAGTGCGTCGTGCGCGGCTACCTGACGGGCTCCGGTTGGAAGGAGTACGTCGCCAGCCGCACCGTCTGCGGCATCCCCCTGCCGGACGGACTGCGCGACGGCGACCAGCTGCCCGAACCACTCTTCACGCCCGCCTACAAGGCACCGCTCGGCGAGCACGACGAGAACATCTCGTTCAGTCGCATGGTCGAGCTCATCGGCGAGGACGACGCGGTCGCCCTGAAGGATCTGTCCCTCGAGATCTACCGGACGGCGTCAATGACCGCCGAGCGCCACGGGGTGATCCTCGCCGACACGAAGTTCGAGTTCGGCCGGAACCCGGAGACCGGCGCCATCACCCTCGGGGACGAGGTGCTCACCTCCGACTCCAGCCGCTACTGGGATCGCGACGTCTACCTCGCCGGCGACGACCCGACCGAGCGGATGGCCAGCTTCGACAAGCAGATCGTGCGCAACTGGCTCGCCCACAACTGGGACCAGCACGACGAGGCGACCCCCACGCCGCCGACGCTGCCGTCCGAGATCGTCACGCAGACCGCGGCACGGTACCGCGAACTCCTCGAGCGCCTCACGGGCCTCCCGCACGCTCGCTGACCACGGCGAGGGTCTCGACGACGCCAGCTCAGCTCAGCGCAGGCCGCTCAGAGCATCCGTCGACGGGCTCGGAGTCGCGCGCCGTCGGCCGCGATGGCCTGTGCGTCGGGCAGCGGCCCCTCCGGCACGATGACGCCCATGAGCTGGGCCGTCTTCTCGAGCGCGTCGCGCGCGTCGTCGGCAGCGAGCTGCGCCTCGACGAGGTCGCACTCGTCGTCGGCTCCCACCTCGCGTCGAGCCGCGCTGCGCTCCATCAGCTCGCGCTGCAACCGTTCGGCGGTGGCGTACATGCGGGTGAGCGTCCAGAGTGACGTCCAGGAGACGTCGTCGCTCAGGCCGATCAGGTGGTCGTTGAGCGGGTCGACCCAGCGCGACGGCTGGTGACCGCCGTCCAGCCGACGATGGTGGTTCCGCCGCTCGGCCCAGACGAGGAGGAGGACGGCGACGAGGATCACGCCGAGCAGTGCGCCGACGACGTCGAGTCCCGGGGCCCATTCCGGGTCGAAGCCGGGGAGTGAGACGGACCGGGTCTCGTCGTGGACGAGCATCCACTCCACGAGCACACCCACGGCCGCACCGACGATGAAGCCGACCAGAAGGAGGAACGTGCCGAGGAGGATGGTGATCCGACGTCGGAGCTGGTGGACGCGCTCCTGACCCGCGGTGAGCTCGCCTCGTTCCGCGAATGGATCCACGATCATGAGGCGGCCACCCACCCGGACCACACCGGGGTGGCGAGTCGTGACCGTCATGGCCCGAGGATACCCCACAAGGTGGGTGATCCGGGGCGTTTCGAGGCCCGGGATCGGCGGGAATCCGCGGAAAAGCCCGTGTGCTGGCCCCCGGAATGGGGGGCGCCCGAAGGGGTCACGTCGTGCGACGGCGATGGCCGGGCGGCGCACCGAGTCATGCGCGGCTCCGAGCGCTGGTGACTCAGGGCCGTACCCCGACCCGCGGGAACGCACCGGACGCGGCGGCGACGAGCGCCTCGTCGACGTCGTCCAGCGTGAACTCGGCACCGACGAGCTCGGCGAAGGGGTAGCGCCGCCAGGCACCGGTCAGGAAGTCGACCGCTCGCTGCAGGTCGCGCGGTCGGGAGTCGTGCACGCCGCGCACGGTCAGGAGACCGCGCACGATGCGTTCGGCGTCGATGCCGAGCGGCGCGCCGGGTGACTCGCTGCCCACGAGCACCGCGGTTCCGCCGATCGACAGCGCCCCGATCGCGGCGTCGATGCCGCTCACCTCACCGGACACCTCGAGGGCGACCGGGAACCCCTCGACACCAGCCGCGAGACGCGCGAGGTCGAGGTGCTCGGCCTCGCCGGCGGCCGGGTCCACGGTGGCGACCGCCCCGAAGCGCCCCGCGAGTGAGCGACGGGCCGGGTCCGGGTCGCTCACCACGACGCGCGCGCCGGCATCCGTCGCGATGGCCGTGACCGTGAGCCCGAGCATCCCCGCGCCGGTGACGAGGACCGCGGTTCCGGTCAGGTCGCGCCCGGCGGCGTCGAGTGCGGCGATCGCGGTGGCCGTTGCACAGGAGGCGGGTGCGAAGACGGCGGCGGGCGGCGTCTCCCCCACGATCACGATGGCCGTGCCCTCCAGGAGCTCGACGTGGGTCGCGAACCCACCGCTCAACTCCCACCCGCGGTGCACGCGGTCGTGTCCGTACGTGGCGCGTCGGCGGCAGGTCTGCTGGAGATCGGCCGAGCACCGGTCGCAGACGCCACAGCTCACGACGACCGACCACACGACGCGCATGCCGGCCACGAGGAGCGTGCCGTCCATCGCCGTCACCGGGCCGCCGACCGCGACGACACGACCGACCTGCTCATGCCCGAGGACGAGGGGCGTCGCCGCTTCACGGTGCCCCAGGACGGTGTGGACGTCGGAGCCGCACACCGTCGCGAGCTCCACCTCCACGAGCACGTCTCCCGACCCGAGGGTGACACCCGGGACCGCCATCGCCTGGTGACGCGTGCCGGGCCCCTGCCAGACCATGGCGACGGGCGACGGCCGGACGAAGACGTCCTTGCCGACGTGAGCGGTGAGCGTCGTGTGCATGGTTCCCCCGTTGCCGTCTCCGCCACGCTATGAGTGGCACCCGAACAGGGCCGGGACGCCCGGTGAACAGCAGGTGAACCAGCGGCGACGGATGCGACCGACCGCCTCAGCGCCACGGCTCGAACGCCTCGGGCCACCAGCCCTAGACTGCTGTGACCCACTGTCCCGATGAGAGCAGGCGAGCTGACATGCCCCTCGATCCGATCTTCGTGGAACGGGCGCGGACGCACCGTGCCTACCTCATCTCGAGTGCGCTCGAGCAGGCGAAGGCGTTCTTCCTCCGGCCGAAGACGACGACCGTGAAGCGGCCGCAGCCGACCCCGGGCACGACGCCGGAACCTGGTCGACCGAAGGCGACGGCGAAGGCGACGGCGTCGGCCACCACGGCGGCCCCTCGCCGGAAGAAGACCCGCAAGCAGCACCGCAAGGCTGCCCTCAACTGGGACAAGAAGGAACTCGCGACGGTCGGTGTGCCCGGCCCGGCCTTGCGCATCGAGGAGCACACCGTCCCCGTCACCGGGTTCCCCGACGTCCGTGTGCGGCTCTACTACCCGCCGGGCTCCGACGCCTGTACACCGGTGCCCGCCGTCCTGTCCTGCTTCGGTGGCGCGTTCCGGATCGGCGGCATCGACTACCCGACGACCGACGCGGGCTTCCGGCGGCGGGCGGCGGACGCGGGCGTCGTGATCGCGGCCGTCGACTACGCGCTCGCGCCGGAACACCGGTACCCGACGCAACTCGAGCAGGCCCACGCGGCGCTCGAGTGGCTCTTCACCGAGGCGACGACGCTCGGGGTCGACGCCGAACGCATCGCCGTGGCCGGGGTGTCGGCCGGCGGCAGCATCGCAGCGGCGCTCACCCTGCTGAATCGCGAGCGCGGCCGGCGCCCGATCCGTCTCCAACTGCTCGAGGTGCCCGTCACCGACCTCACCGGAGGCCACATCGACCTCCGACCCGTCCGGGAGATGGGCATACCGCGGTTCTTCGCGATCAAGGAGCTGCGGTCCGTGGCGAAGACGTACCTCCTCGACCGCCGTCAGGCGAAGGAGCCCCACGCGTCGCCGCTGCTCGCCCGTTCTCACGCCGACCTCCCGCGCGCGGTGATCCTCACGGCCGAATACGACCCGCTGCGCGGCGACGGTGCGGCCTACCTCGCCGCCCTCCGGGCCGACGGCGTCGATGCGAGTGGGGTGCTGTACCTCGGAGCGACCCACGACACGCCCATCTTCGGCGGGGTGCTGCCGGCCGCGCGCCGCTGGCACGACGACGTCGTCACCGCGCTCCGCTCGCTCCACGAGGAGCACCCGCCGGCTTCGGCCGAGTAGCCGACCGGACGTACGCTGGTCAGTCCCGCGCGCTGCCCGAGCCTGAGCCCGAGCCCGCATCGTCGAGACTCACGAGCGCGAGCCAGACCTCCGTCCGCGCCGCGAAGGTGTCGAGCGGGCGCTCCAGCAGCCGCTCCACCCTGGTGATCCGGTTCCGCAGCGTGTGCCGATGGATCCCGAGGCGTTTCGCGGCCGGATCCCACTGCCCGTTGGCCTCAAGCCACTGCCGGAGACTCTCGACGAGTACTGAGCCCTCCTCGCGGTCGGCGAGCATCACGGGCCCCAGGAGGTCCTCCGCGACCGGACGTGACCGTGCGGCGTCGAGGAGGCCGGTCATCCCACCGACCGCGAGCGCCCCGAACCGCTCGATCGACCGCCCCTCGGCCGCCGCCTGCGCGTGGGCCGACACCGCCTGGCCGACACCGAGGGCGAGGTCCGCGAGTCCGACCGCCCGGGACAGCCCGAGGTGACGGCCTGGCGTGCCGCCGAACAGCCCCTCGAGCACGGCGTCCGTGCCGGGCGTGTCGGAAGCGAGCAGGGACAGTCGGCCGTCGTGTTCCGCCACGAACAGGTCCCCGACGGCGAGCGCCGCGGCACGCTCGAGCTCGCTGAGCAACGCCTCCCGGCCGTCGTCGGCGGCGGTGGCCACGCCGACGCGGACGGCGCCCGACGGGAGGGGCGTCGCGAGTTCCTCGGCGACGGTTCTGGCGGCATCGGACTCACCGGCGAGCAGCAACCGCCAGACGCCGAGCCGTAACGCTCGACCGGCCCGTCCGAGCGCCCCGCCCTGTTCCAGGGTGAGGCCGGTGATCGCGACGACGGAGGTCACGACGCCCTGGGCAGCGGCGTCGAGCGGACCGTCGGCGCCGCCGATCGCGAGCACTCCGCGGAGGTCGCCGCGGCGGCCGAGCGTCTGCAGCGAGACCGTCCCGCTCGGGCTCGTGAACGTCGCCCCGGATCGCTGGCCGCGTCGGAGGAGCCCCTGCGCCTCCTCCGCGACCCGCTCGACGAGGCGGTCTCGGCCGCGGAGCCGCCCTCCGTCGGCAGCGGCGTCGGCGATGGTCGCGGCATGGGCGTCGAGCAGCACGACCCAGGCGCCGAGCGCGCGGGCGAGCTCGGTCACGACCGCGTGCGAGGCGTCCGGGCGGAGCGCCGCGAAGGCGATGGACCGCTGGGCGGCGAGGGCCCAGGCGTCCCGTTCCCGGTCGGCTTCGGCGATGAGGTCGGCGGCGTAGCGGATGACCGCGATGAAGGGTGTGCGGTAGGGCACCTCGAACAGCGGGACGCCGTGATCGGCACAGGCCTGGGCGAGTTCCGACGGCGGGCCGGCGGTGATGACCTCGGTGCCGAACCCGAGGGCGGCGACGCCCGCCGCGGCGAGGCGTGCCACGTACGCCTCCACCTGCGTGGCGGACACGGCCGTACCGAACTGGGTGCCGGTCGTCAGGACGATCTGGTCCGCGATCAGGAACGGGGTCGGGTCCGGGAGGTCGGAGCTCGACACCCACGCCACCGGACGCTCGAGCGATCCGGCCGTCCCGGCGACGACGAGTCGGAGACCGAGGGCGTGACGATCGAGGAGGTGCTGCAACGACGGGGCCATGGCGTGAGTCTACGTCGCGGTGCCAGTCCGTCCAATGGCGATGCTCGACATCGACGAACTGTCGAGTGTCCCGGGGATCGGCGCTGCCTAGCATGGCTGCATCACGAGCGGTCGACGTCGAGCAGCGGCGGCCGACCGCCAGATCGAACGGAGCATTGATGACGAGCATGAGCAGCGCCCCCACGACCGACGTCCTCGGCGGACCTGCACTCCCCCAGGAACGTCGTCTCGTCACCGCCATCCCCGGACCGATCTCCGAAGAACTCATGGCCAGGAAGCACGCCGCGGTGGCGTCCGGGGTCGGCACCACGATGCCCGTCTTCGCAGCGGGCGCCGGCGGCGGCGTCCTCGTCGACGTCGACGGCAACTCGCTCATCGACCTCGGATCCGGGATCGCCGTGACGGGTGTCGGCAACAGCAACCCACGCGTGGTCGAAGCGGTGACCCGTCAGCTGCAGGAGTTCACCCACACCTGCTTCACGATCACCCCGTACGACTCCTATGTCGAGGTCGCCGAAGCCCTGAACCGACTGACCCCCGGCGACCACGCGAAGCGCACGGCGCTGTTCAACTCCGGCGCGGAAGCCGTCGAGAACGCCGTGAAGATCGCTCGGAGCCACACGAAGAAGCAGGCGGTCGTCGCGTTCGACCACGCCTACCACGGCCGCACGAACCTCACGATGGCCCTCACCGCGAAGTCCATGCCGTACAAGAGCGGCTTCGGGCCGTTCGCCTCCGAGGTGTACCGCGCGCCACTCTCCTACCCGTTCCGTGACGGCGGGCTGTCCGGTGCCGAGGCGGCGCAGCGGGCGATCACGCAGATCGAGAAGCAGATCGGCGCGGACAACCTGGCCGCGATCATCATCGAACCCATCCAGGGCGAGGGTGGCTTCATCGTCCCGGCGGACGGCTTCCTCCCCGCCCTGCTCGACTGGGCCCGCGCGAACGACGTCGTCTTCATCGCCGACGAGGTGCAGACCGGGTTCGCCCGCACCGGCGCCATGTTCGCGTCCGAGCACTTCGGTGTCGTGCCGGACCTCATCATCACCGCCAAGGGCATCGCGGGCGGGCTGCCGCTCTCGGCCGTGACCGGACGTGCGGACATCATGGATGCCCCGCACGCCGGCGGTCTCGGCGGGACCTACGGCGGGAACCCGCTCGCCTGCGTCGCCGCGCTCGCCACCATCGAAGCGTACGAGGAGGAGGACCTCGCCGCTGCGGCCCGAGCGATCGAGACGCGCATCGTGGACCGGTTCACCGCCGCGCAAGCGACCGACCCGCGCATCGGCGACATCCGCGGACGCGGTGCCATGATGGCCGTCGAGTTCGTCGACCCGGCCACCGGCGAACCGGATGCGACGCTCACCGCGCGCGTCGCGAAAGCTTCGCACCAGGCCGGCGTGATCGTGCTCACCTGCGGCACCTACGGCAACGTGGTCCGGTTCCTCCCGCCGCTCACCATCCCACTCGAGCTGCTCGACGAGGGACTCGACGTCGTGCTTGAGGCACTCGCCACGAGCTGACGCCGCGCCCTTCGGCGAGCGGTCCCTGAGCCGGTCCGAAGGGCGGAACGGCACGAGCCCGCTCCCCAGCACCCCGGCGACTCCACGACATCGCAACCCCGCTCACCGAGCTTGTCGAGGGGCACGCACGCTGAAACACTGTCACCGACGCCATCGACCCCAGCAAGGAGCTCCACCCATGACCGATGCACGCGAAACCGAACTGCTCAGCAAGGTCCCGAGCGGCCTCTTCATCGGCGGCGTCTGGCGCGACGCGTCCGACGGTGGCACCCTCACGGTCACCGACCCGTCCACGGGCGACGTCATCAAGACCATCGCCGACGCCTCGGTCGCCGACGGCACCGCCGCGCTCGACGCCGCCGTCGCCGCGCAGGACGACTGGGCGGCGACCGCACCCCGTACGCGTTCGAACATCCTCAGGAAGGCGTTCGACCTCCTCCAGGAACGCCGGGACGAGTTCGCGCTGCTCATGACGCTCGAGATGGGCAAACCGCTCGCCGAGGCGAACGGCGAGGTCACCTACGGCGGCGAGTTCCTCCGCTGGTTCTCGGAAGAGGCCGTCCGCATCTCGGGCCGCTACGGCTCCAACCCCGAGGGCACCGGCATGATGACCGTCTCGCAGCACCCCGTCGGGCCCTGCTTCCTCATCACACCGTGGAACTTCCCCCTCGCGATGGCGACCCGCAAGATCGCACCGGCGCTCGCCGCCGGGTGCACCGTCGTCGTGAAGCCGGCGGAGCTCACCCCGCTGACGACCCTCTACTTCGTAAAGCTCCTCGAGGACGCCGGTCTCCCGGCGGGGGTCGTGAACGTCATCACCACGGCCAGCTCCTCGACCGTGTCCGCACCGATCATCGCCGACCCGCGCCTCCGGAAGCTCAGCTTCACCGGCTCGACGCCGGTGGGCCAGAAGCTCATCGAGCAGTCGGCGAAGAACGTCCTCCGCACCTCCATGGAACTCGGCGGCAACGCCCCGTTCGTGGTGTTCGAGGACGCCGACCTGGACAAGGCTGTGGACGGCGCGATGGCGGCGAAGTTCCGGAACATCGGACAGGCGTGCACCGCGGCGAACCGCTTCATCGTCCACCGCGACGTCGCCGATGAGTTCGCCAAGCGGGTCACCGAACGGGTGCGCGCGTTCCGTATCGGCCGCGGCACCGAGGACGGCGTGACCATCGGCCCGCTCATCGACGACCGCGCCGTCACGAAGGCGAAGACGCTCGTCGCCGACGCCGTTGGACGTGGCGCCCAGGTGCTCACCGGTGGCGAGGCGGTCGAGGGCGCCGGGACGTTCTTCCAGCCGACCGTCGTCACGGGTGTCGTCCCGGGGTCCGACATTCTCCGCGAGGAGATCTTCGGCCCGGTCCTCGCGATCGTCCCGTTCGACGACGAGGATGACGCCGTGCGCCTCGCGAACGACACCGAGTACGGCCTCGTCTCCTACGTCTTCACCACCGACCTCGCGCGCGGACAGCGCATGATCGGCAGGCTGGAGACCGGCATGATGGGCCTGAACGTCGGCGTCATCTCCAACGCGGCGGCGCCGTTCGGCGGGGTCAAGCAGTCCGGCATCGGCCGAGAGGGCGGGCTCGAGGGCATCCACGAGTACCTGTACCCGAAGTACACCATGACGCCCATCGAGTGACGGTCGCCACCACCCGCCCGGCGGACGACGACCGAAAGCGTCGCCGTCCGTCGGATCGACCGTCGAGATCGACACCGACGGTTCCATCCGACGGCGCGAACCGCCATACTCGACTATCGACGCGGATCCCGACCGGCTGGCCCACCCGAGCGTCCCGGTCCCCGAGCACCACCCCGGTCCACCCGCACCACCCGATCCCCGAGCACCACCCCGGTCCCTGAGCTTGTCGCAGGGCCACGAACAGGAAGACACCTCATGAGTGCTATCGAACGCGACGTCGTCATCATCGGCGCCGGGGCCTCCGGGCTCACCGCCGCCACCAAGCTCCGCGCAGCCGGCCTGTCCGTCGCCGTCCTCGAGGCTCGCGACCGCGTGGGTGGCCGCCTGTGGACGAACCACATCGACGGCGCGATGCTCGAGCTCGGCGGGCAGTGGGTCTCCCCCGACCAGACGGCGCTCCTCGCGACGCTCGACGAGCTGGGACTCGACACCTACTCCCGCTACCGCGAGGGCGACAGCGTCTACGTCAACGCCGACGGCGTGCGCACCCGCTTCACGGGCGACATCTTCCCCGTGGCCGAGTCGACGGCCGCCGAGATGGAGCGACTGATCACCCTCCTCGACGAGCTCGTGGAACAGGTCGGGGTCACCGAGCCGTGGGCGCACGAGCAGGCGACCGAGTACGACCGCATCTCCTGGAGCGCCTGGTTGGCGGAGCAGACGGACGACGTCGAGGCGCGCGACAACATCGCCCTGTTCATCGCGGCTGCGATGCTCACGAAGCCCTCGCACTCCTTCTCGCTGCTGCAGGCACTGCTCATGGCGGCGTCGGCGGGTAGCTTCACCCACCTCGTCGAGGCGGACTTCATCCTCGACAAGCGGGTCGTCGGCGGCCTGCAGCAGGTCCCGATCAAGCTCGCCGAGGCCCTCGGCGACGACGTCCACCTGTCCTCCCCCGTCCGACGACTCGAGTGGTCCGACGCCGGCGTCTCCGCCGAGGCCGACAAGGTGACGGTGAACGCCCGCTACGCCATCGTCGCGGTCCCGCCGAACCTGTACTCGCGGATCGACTTCCAGCCGCCGCTGCCGCGACTCAGCCACCAGATGCACCAGCACATGTCGCTCGGTCTCGTCATCAAGGTGCACGCGGTGTACGAGACGCCGTTCTGGCGCGAGGACGGGCTCTCCGCGACCGCGTTCAGCCCGTACGAGCTCGTCCACGAGGCGTACGACAACACCAACCACGAGGACCCACGCGGCACCCTCGTCGGGTTCGTCTCGGACGAACGCGCAGACGAGGTCTTCAAGCTGAGCGCCGAGGAGCGCCGGGAGCGCATCCTCACCTCGCTCTCCCACTACTACGGCGAGCAGGCACTGTCGCCCGTCGTGTACTACGAGAGCGACTGGGGCAGCGAGGAGTGGACCCGCGGCGCATACGCGGCCAGCTTCGACCTGGGCGGCCTGTCGCGATACGGCGCCATGCAGTCAACGCCCGTCGGACCGATCTTCTGGTCGACGAGCGACCTCGCGGCCGAGGGCTACCAGCACGTCGACGGCGCGATCCGCAAGGGCGCCGACACCGCCGCAGCGATCATCGCCCGGCACCAGGCGTAGCGTCTCCCGGTCCCTGACCTTGTCGAAGGGCCACCCCCGTCGATACCCTGCACCAACGAAACACCCGCACACCGCCGTGCAGTCCGGCACCTTCGCACCCGATCGAAAGCGAACACCAGATGAGATACATCGTCGGCTACACAGACACTCCGGCCGGTCGCGATGCGCTCGCGCTCGGCATCAGGATCGCGAGGACGACGGGCGCCCGTCTCGACATCGTCCTCGTGCTCGCCAACGAGGAGCGGCCGACGATCACACCGGCCGACCCCGGTTATGAGCGGTTCCTGCGCGAGACCGCCGAACGCTGGCTCGCGGAGGCCTTGGCCGCCGTCCCGTCCGACGTCATGGCGAAGACCCACCTGGTCTACGACGAGTCGTTCGCGGAGGGGCTGCTGGAGGCCTCCCGCATCCTCGAGGGCGGTCTCATCATCATCGGTGCGGCTCGCGGCGGGCTCCTCGGGCGCTTCACCCTCGGCAGCGTCGCGAACACGCTCCTCCACTCCGCGGTCGTGCCGGTCGCCCTCGCACCGGTCGGGAGCCGCGACCTCCTCGAGGCGCAGCCCACCGGCGGCACGGTGAGCCGCATCACCTGCGCCATCGGCACCAGGGCCGGCGCACACCAACTGCTCGACGCCGCTATCGTCGTCGCGAAGAACGCGGTCATCCCGCTCCGCCTCGTGTCACTCGTCGCCCTCGACCAGCCGGAGGGCGCCGAGCACCCCGAGGCGACCACCCGGGCCGAGGCCCATGCGGCCGAGGTGCTCGCGTACGCGACCGAGCACCTGCCGTCCGACGTCGACGTCACCACGGAGATCGCCTCGGGCACCCGCATCGAGGACGCCGTCGCCGGTCTCGACTGGAAGCCGGCGGAGATCGTCCTCGTCGGCTCCAGCCGACTCGCCACCCCGAAGCACCTCTTCCTCGGCTCCACCGCAGCGAAGATGCTGCGCGAGCTCCCCGTACCCATGGTGGTCGTGCCCCGCGACTCCGTGCTGACCCTCGGAGACCCGACATGACTCCTCCCGAATCCACCCCGGCGCGCGACGTCGCCCACCCCGAGACGACGGCGACCGGCGCCCTCTCCAAGAAGGGACTCGGCGCCGGGACCGTCGGCCTCGTCGGCGCGATCGTCATCGGCATCTCGTGCATCGCGCCCGCGTACACCCTCACCGGGGCGCTCGGCCCGACGGTCGCGGAGGTCGGCACCCATGTGCCCGCGATCTTCCTCGTCGGCTTCATCCCGATGCTGCTCGTCGCCTTCGGCTATCGCGAACTCAACAGCCGCATGCCGGACTCCGGCACCTCGTTCACGTGGGCGACCCGCGCCTTCGGTCCCTGGGTCGGGTGGATGGCCGGGTGGGGCCTCATCGCAGCGACGATCGTCGTGCTCTCCAACCTCGCCGGCATCGCCGTCGACTTCTTCTACCTGATGCTGTCGCAGATCTTCCAGAACCCCGACATCGCCGGCCTGACGTCGAACCCGTTCATCAACGTGATCACGTGTCTCGCGTTCATGCTCGGGGCGACGCTCATCTCCTACCGCGACATGCAGACGACGCAGAAACTCCAGTACGTGCTCGTCGGCTTCCAGCTCCTCGTCATGGTGCTGTTCGGCATCGTCGCGTTCGCGCACGTCGCGGGCGGCGACGCGTTCGACGCCCTGCCGATCTCGCTCGACTGGTTCAACCCCTTCGCGGTCGGCTCGTTCAGCGCGTTCGCCGCCGGCCTGTCGCTCTCCATCTTCATCTTCTGGGGTTGGGACGTCACCTTGACGATGAGCGAGGAGACGAAGGGGTCGAGCTCGACGCCCGGCAAGGCGGCCACCGCCACCGTCGTCATCATCGTCGTCCTGTACCTGTTCCTGTCGGTCGCCCTCATCAACTACGCGGGTGTCGGCGACGGCGAGTTCGGACTCGGCAACGAGGACATCCAGGGCAACGTGTTCTTCTCGCTCGCCGGTCCCATCCTCGGCCCGTTGGCGGTCCTCGTGTCGATCGCCGTGCTGTCGTCCTCGGCGGCCTCCCTGCAGTCGACCTTCGTCTCGCCGGCGCGTACCCTGCTCGCCATGGGCCACTACGGCGCCCTGTCGCCGAAGTTCTCCAAGGTGCACCCGAAGTTCTTCACGCCCGGCTACGCGACAATCGTCTCGAGTGTCGTCGCGTCGGTGTTCTACGCGGTCATGCGCTTCATCTCGGAGGACGTGCTCTGGGACACGATCACCACGCTCGGCATGATGATCTGCTTCTACTACGGACTCACCGCGTTCGCGTGCGTCTGGTACTTCCGGAAGCAGTGGTTCTCGAGCGTGCGGAACTGCTTCTTCCAGTTCGTCGCCCCGCTCCTCGGTGGACTCATCCTGGGGGTGCTGTTCTTCACGACGATCATCGAGAGCGCCGACCCGTCCTACGGTTCGGGGTCGAACATCGGTGGTGTCGGCCTCGTGTTCATCCTCGGCATGATCATCATCGTGGCGGGCATCGTCATCATGCTCATCCAGGCGAAGCTCCGGCCCGACTTCTTCCGCAACAAGACCCTCGCACGCGGCATCGCGGGCGACGCGAACGAGGCGGACGCCGCACTGCCCGAGTGACCGATCGAGCCCGACACCCGTCCGACGCATCGCATCGGACGGGTGTCGTTCGCTCGACGCTAGACTGTTCGCATCCCCGCCGCGTCGCAACGAAAGAGACCTCCGTGCCGACCATCGTCGTAGAAGTCATGCCGAAAGCCGAACTGCTGGACCCCCAGGGCAAGGCCGTCGCCGGCGCCCTCGCGCGTCTCGGCAAGAGCGAGTTCACCGATGTCCGCATCGGGAAGCGCTTCGAGCTGACGGTCGAGGGCCCCATCACCGACGCGACGCGCGCGACCGTGCAGCAGATCGCCGACGACATCCTGTCGAACGCCGTGATCGAGGACGTCGTGGCGATCCACTACCCCGAGGGCTCCGAGGCATGACCACCCGCGTCGGCGTCATCACCTTCCCGGGCTCGCTCGACGATCGCGACGCCCAGCGCGCCGTCCGCATGGCCGACGCGGAGCCCGTCGCGCTCTGGCACGGCGACCACGACCTCAAGGGTGTCGACGCGGTGATCCTCCCCGGCGGGTTCAGCTACGGCGACTACCTGCGGGCCGGCGCGATCGCCGCCGTGTCGCCGATCATGACGGAACTCAAGGAGGCGGCCGCCAAGGGCATGCCCATCCTCGGGATCTGCAACGGCTTCCAGATGCTCGTCGAGGCGCACCTGCTGCCCGGCGGCCTCATCCGGAACGCCCACCAGCAGTTCATCCGTCGAGACCAGCTGCTCACGGTCGAGAACGCCGACACCGCTTGGACCCACCAGTTCTCGAAGGGGCAGGAGATCACGATCCCCCTGAAGAACGCGGACGGTGGCTACATCGCCGACGCCGAGACGCTCAAGCGCGTCGAGGGCGAAGGGCTCGTCGCGTTCCGCTACGCGGGCGTCAACCCGAACGGCTCGCTCGACGACATCGCCGGCCTCACGAACCCGGCCGGCAACGTGGTGGGGCTCATGCCGCACCCCGAGCACGCCATCGAGCCGGGCTTCGGGCCCGACACCCCGCTCGCCATGCGTTCCGGCGTCGACGGCCTCGCCTTCTTCACCAGCGCGGTGCAGGCCCTGCAGGCCGTCTAGCCCGTTCGTTCACCCATTCTTGGGCGAGGGAGCGTTCGGTAGCCCAAACTTGGGCGAACGAACGCACCGGCTACGATCGAAGCTGGTCGGACCAATCGAGGGGGCGGATGTGGCTGAACCGCTCGAGGCGCTCGTGAGCCGCCTCATCGAGCTCTCCACCCCGGAGCCGGACACGACGGCGAGACGGCTCCCTCCGGAGCGCGAACTCGGCGAGGCACTGGAGATGAGCCGCGGCGCGCTCCGCGAACAGCTCGCCGTGCTGGAGCGACTGGGCTTCCTGTATCGGACGCAGGGACGCGGCACCTACCTGGACGCCCCCGGCGACGACTTCGTCCGGAGCTGGTTCACGATCTCCCGCCAGCTCGGCCATCTGACGGACCAGCAGTTCGCCCGCTCGCGGATGCTCCTCGAGGAGACCGTCGCGGAGGCCGCGGCCAGCCTGGTGACCGATGAACAGATCGCCCTCCTCCGCTCCGACGTCGACCGGATGATCGAGGCAACGCGAGCTGGTGACCATGAGGACGCCCTCGAGGCGGACGTGACGTTCCACAGCCGCTTGAACGCGATCGTCGACGATCCGATCTTCCGGCTCATGCACGAGGGCTTCAGCCACGTCCTCCGCGAGGCGATCCGCACCAGGCGGCTGCAGGCCATCGCCGTCGAGGAGCCCGACGAACACGGCGTCCGCAACACCGACAGCGTCCACTACGCCGTCGTCGACGCCCTTGTCTCCCGCGATCCCGAAGCCGCGCGCCGAGCCATGCACCAGCACTTCGTCGATTGGCTGCGGCTCGGCGTCGACGCGCACTGACCGTTGCGGCCCCACGCCTGGACGACCGTGCGGCCTCACCATTGGTCCAACCAATGCTTGACAAGCGCGAGAGGGGCTCCGTAGGATCGTCCGCAGCAGATTGGTTCAACCAATCATCCGCTCACCCCGCGCACCGATGGAGGACGCCATGGCGACGACGCCACAGCCCGCAACCACGCTCACCTTCGTCGGCATCGGCGCGATCGGGCTCCCGATGGCCGCCCAGCTCGTGGCCGCCGGCCACCGCGTCACAGGCGTCGACCCGTTCCCCGCAGCGCACGAGCGCGCCTCCGCCGTCGGCGTCGACGCCGTGTCCTCGATCGCTGAAGCACCCCGGGCCGAGGTCGTCATCGTCATGGTGGCGACCCCGGACCAGCTCTCGACCCTCGTCGACCAGGCGCTCGAGGCCACGGACGTCGCCGGACAGACCTGGGTGGTCATGAGCACGGTCGGCCCCGCGTCCGTCGCCGAGCAGGGCGCCCGCCTCGCCGGAGCCGGGGCAGCCGTCGTCGACGCGCCGGTCACCGGCGGCGTCGCCCGGGCCCGTACCGGCGAACTGACCCTCTTCGTGTCCGGCCCCACCGCGGCGACCGACGCTGTGTCGGGCGTGCTCGGGGCGCTCGGCGCCGTCCGGATCGTCGGCGAGGCCGTCGGCGACGGTCAGGGCATTAAGGTGGTCAACCAGCACCTCTGCGCCGTGCACATCGTCGCGGCCGCCGAAGCGCTCGCCCTCGCCGAATCGCTCGGCCTCGACCCGGCGACCGTCCTCCCCCTGGTCGAGTCCGGCGCCGCGGCGTCTTGGATGCTCTCCGACCGCGGGCCGCGGATGCTGCAGGGCACCGACGTCGAGGTCACGAGCCAGATCAACATCTTCGTCAAGGACGCCGGACTCGTGGCCGATGCGGCGAGCGCTGCGGGGGCGTCGACGCCCGTCCTCGACGCCGCCCGCGCGCGGTACCTGGCCGCGGCCGAAGCCGGCCTGGGCACCCGCGACGACTCCCGCGTGATCGAGACCTACCGCCAGAGCATCTGAGCGTCGCACGACCGCACGACCCCGCACCATTCGTTCAAGGAGGAACCCATGGCACACCCCACCCCAGCACCGGCTCCGGCTCCGGTGAAGGACAACCCGATCAAGGTCTCGACGGCCTCCATGATCGGGACGGCCGTCGAGAGCTACGACTTCTTCATCTACGGCACCGCAGCGGCCGCCTACTTCGGCACGGCCTTCTTCCACGCGGAGAACGCCTTCGTCGGTGTCCTCGCGAGCTTCGCGACCCTGGCGATCGGCTTCCTCTTCCGTCCGCTCGGCGGCTACCTCGCGGGCCACTTCGGTGACCGGATCGGCCGCAAGACCATCCTCATCTGGGCGCTGTCGATCATGGGCGTCGCGACGTTCCTCATCGGTGTCCTCCCGACCTACGCGTCCGTCGGTGTCCTCGCGCCGATCCTCCTGATCGTTCTGCGCGCGGTGCAGGGCATCGGATACGGCGCCGAGTGGGGCGGCGCCGTCCTGATGGCGGTCGAGCACGCTCCCCTCCGCCGTCGCGGGTTCTTCGGCGCGGTCCCGCAGATCGGCATCCCCGCCGGCCTGCTGCTCGCGAACGGTTCCTTCCTCCTGAGCGCCGCATTGTTCGAGGGCGACTGGGTGTGGAGGGTGCCGTTCCTGTTCTCCATCGTGATGGTCGCCATCGGCCTCTGGATCCGCCTCGGCATCCACGAGTCGCCCGACTTCGAGCAGATGAAGGCCGCCGGCGAGATCCACAAGCGCCCCGCGGTACAGGTCATCAAGCAGGACTGGCGGATCATCCTGCGGATCATCGGCCTGCGTCTCGCCGAGACCGGCGGCTACTACATCACGACGAGCTTCGCCCTGTCGTATGTCGTCCTCGCCGGTGTCTCCGACAAGCAGTACGTCCTGTACGGCACGCTCGTCGGCTCGGCGCTCGGCCTCGGGACGCACCTCGCCTACGGCGCGCTCAGCGACCGTATCGGCCGTCGGAACGTCTTCCTCATCGGCTCGATCTTCACGATCCTGTTCGGCATCCCGATGTTCCTGCTCATCAACACGGGCGCGGTCATCATGATCATCGTCGCCGTCACCCTGAGCCTGATCCTGAGCCACGACCCGATCTTCGCCGTTGAGGGGTCCTGGTTCGCCGAGCAGTTCGACCGCAACGTTCGTTCGTCGGGCATCTCGCTCGGCTACAACGGTGCGAGCGTCATCGCGGGCCTCCTGCCCTTCATCGCGACTGCTCTCTACGGCTGGATCGGTTGGATCGGCCCCGCTGTGCTCCTCAGCGCACTCGGGATCGTCTCCACCCTCTGCGCGCTCACCGCCCGCGAGACCGCGCCCATCAAGACGGGGCAGCTGTCCCGACCGGACGGCCGTCAGGCCGAGCTCCTCCGCCGCTGATCCCGCTCCACGATCCACCGGGTGGTGGCGGGCGACCGACGCCGTCACCACCCGATCCGGAAGGAACCCCGCATGACCTCCACCATCACCAGCGCGGTCGACCAGACCGCGACCCGCTCGTCGCGAAGCGCCGCCGTCGCGGCGGCCGCTTACCGCATCCGTCACCACATCCTCGACATGGGCGAGGTGCAGGGCCAGGGTTACGTCGGCCAGGGACTCGGCGCCGCCGACATCCTCGCCACCGCCTACGCCGACCTCCTGCGGCTCCGCCCGTCCGACCCGCACTGGGAGGGTCGCGACCGCTTCCTGCTGTCGACCGGTCACTACGCGATCGGCCTGTACGCGGCGCTCGCCGAAGCGGGAGTCGTCCCGGTCGAGGAACTGGAGACCTACGGTTCCGACGACTCCCGCCTCCCGATGTCCGGCATGGCCAGCTACACCCCCGGCATGGAGATCTCCGGCGGTTCCCTCGGCCACGGGCTGGGCGTCGCTGTGGGCATGGCCCTCGGCCTCCGTCTGCAGGGGAACGACGCCCGCGTCGTGAACTTCCTGTCCGACGGTGAACTCGACGAAGGGTCCACCTGGGAGGCCGCGATGGGCGCGCACCACCACCGCCTCGGCAACCTCCTGGCCTTCGTCGACATGAACGCTCTGCAGGCGGACGGCCCCACGGCCAGCGTCCTCAGCATCGAACCGGCCCACGAGAAATGGGCGTCGTTCGGCTGGTTCACCCAGCGCGTCGACGGCAACGACGTCGACGCCCTGCTGACGGCCGTCGACCGGGCGACCGCGGTCTCCGCCGCCGACGGCACCCCGGCCGTGATCCTCTGCGACACCCTCGTCGGACGCGGCGTACCACTGCTCGAGCAGCGGGAGAAGGCGCACTTCATGAAGATCGACGAACACGAGTGGCAGCTGTGCCGCGACCAACTGACCGCAGGATTCGACGGGACGGACCAGGCATGAGCACCACGATCACGACCCCGAGGCTCAAGACGTCCGCGATGATCGCGTCGTTCGCCGACCCCGGTCAGCGCACCTCGCCTGCGCCCTTCGGACACGCGCTCGCGAAGCTCGCCGAGACGGACCCCCGCGTCGTCGGCCTGTCCGCCGACCTCAGCAAGTACACCGACATGCACGTCTTCGCGAAGGCCCACCCGGAGCGCTTCTTCCAGATGGGGATGGCCGAGCAGTTGCTGTACGGCACCGCCGCCGGCATGGCGGAGACGGGTCTCGTCCCCTTCGCGTCGACCTACTCCGTCTTCGCCGCCCGTCGGGCGTACGACTTCATCTGCCTCGACATCGCCGAGCCGAACCTCAACGTCAACATCGTGGGCGGGCTCCCTGGACTCACGACGGGGTACGGACCCAGCCACCAGGCGACCGAGGACGTCGCGATCTTCCGCGGCATGCCGAACCTCACGATCGTCGACCCGTGCGACGCCCTCGACATCGAGCAGGCCGTCCCGCAGCTCGCCGCCCATGAAGGCCCGACCTACCTCCGACTGCTCCGAGGGAACGTCCCGATGGTCCTCGACGAATACGACTACACCTTCGAGCTCGGTCAGGCGAAAGTCCTCCGACCCGGTGCCGACGTCGTGCTCATCTCCAGCGGGCTCATGACGATGCGGGCCCTGCAGGCGGCGGAGGCGCTCGCGGCACATCATCTCGATGTCTCGGTCGTCCACACGCCGACGATCAAGCCGTTCGACGAGGCGACGGTCCTCGCCGAGATCGATACGCCGCGCCTTGCGGTGACCCTCGAGAACCACACCGTCGTCGGTGGGCTGTTCGAGACGGTCGCGAGCGCGGTCGTGCGCCGCGGGCTCGGGAAGCGGGTCGTCCCGATCGGCCTCCCCGACGCGTTCCTCGACGCCGGGGCGCTCCCGACCCTTCACGAACGCTACGGACTCGCGACGACCAGTATCGTCGATCGCGTACTCACCGAACTCCGTCGCGACGACACCGCTTAGGACGCCATGAAGACCCTCATCCTCGACGACGACCCCACGGGCACGCAGTCGGCGTCCGGCGTCGACGTCCTACTGGAGTGGGACGCCGACCTCCTGGAGACCGCGCTCGGCTCTGCCGACGCCGTCTACCTGCTCACCAACACCCGTGCCGTCCCGGAGGACGAGGCCGTGGCGCTCCTGGAACGCACCCGTGACCAGGCGGCGGAGGCCGGTCGTCGTCTGGGAGAACGTATCCATGTCGTGCTCCGCGGCGACTCGACCCTGCGCGGGCACGTGTTCCCCGAGACCGCCGTCTTCACCGGAGACCGCAGCGTCATCGTGTTCGTCCCGGCCTTCCCGGAGGGTGGGCGCACGACGATCGACGGCACCCACTACGTCCGGATCGGTGACGAGACACTGCCCGCCCACGAGACGGAGTACGCCCAGGACCCCGTGTTCCCGTTCCGCTCGGGACATCTGCCGGACTATGTGCGCGAACAGTCCGGGCGGGAGGCCACCCACTTCGATCTTGCGGGTCTCCGCGACGGCGCCGCCGAGTTCCGAGCAGCCCTCCGTGATGCCGTTCCCGGAACGGTGCTCCTTCCGGACGCGGAGACCGGAGACGACGTCCGGATCATCGCCCAGGCCATCACGGCAGCCTGGGCCGACGGAGCCGACGTGGTCGTCCGGTCCGCGTCACCCCTCGCCGCGGCCATCGCGGGGGTCGAGAGCGACGGCCTGCTCCCCTCGCCGCTCGTGGCGGAGCCGGTCGCCGTGCTCCTCGTCTGCGGCTCCCACACCATCGGTGCGACGCGACAGCTCGCGCCCGTCGAGGCGGCGTTCGGCCCCGCCGAGATCGTCCCCACGAGCGACGCCCTCCAGGATGCGGTCGCCACCGGACGGGCGGTGGCGGAGGTCGCTCGACCGAGACTCGCCGCGACGGGGTTCGCCGCCATCTCGTCGGAGCGGGAACGGGACGCCTCGCACAACACGCTCGACCACGGCGAGCGCGTGATGATCGCGTTGACGTCGGCGACCGCTGCGCTCCGACGATCGGTGGAGGTCGTCGTGTCGAAGGGCGGCATCACCTCAGCCGAGGTCGCCCGGGTCGGACTCGGTGCACGGCGCGCACGGGTGCTCGGCCAGGTGTTGCCGGGAGTGAGCATCTGGAGCGTGGTCACCCCGGAGGACGAGGAGAAGCTCTACGTCGTCGTGCCGGGCAACGTCGGCGATCCGTCGACCCTCGTCGACGTCCTTGCGGCGCTCGGCCGGACCGCCTAGCGACCGAGGATCTCCGACGCGTTCCCGTCGATCCACGCCATGAGCGGCATCAGGTGCTCGTTGAGGTCCCGGCCCCGATCGCTCAGGCTGTATTCGACCCGGGGCGGGATCTCGGGGTGGGCGACCCGGACGACGAGTCCGTCCTCCTCGAGGGTCCGCAGGGTCTGCGCGAGCATCTTCTCGCTGATGCCCTGGACCACTCGCCGGAGCTCACCCCAGCGGTGGGTGCCGTCGGACAGGGCGAGCAGGACGAGCACGCCCCACTTGCTCGTGACGTGGTCGAGCACCGTGCGCGACGGGCATGCCGCGGGCAGGACGCCGTCGGTGAATCCCGGGCGTCTTCCCAGCTGGACGGTTCCGCTTGTCATGGCTCATTCCTTACGTCGAAGACAGTAGCTTACCTGAAAGTGGGTACTGCAGATCGGGAAGTAATGTGATGACGAGCGGGTTCCTCCTCAGCGAACCCCAACGAAAGGACCATCATGTCTCTCGTCGTCACCGGAGCCACCGGCCACCTCGGCCACCTCGTCGTCGAGCACCTGCTCGCCCGTGGAACCGATCCCGCCTCCATCGTCGCCACCGGCCGCCGCACCGAGGCCCTCGCCGACCTCGCCGCACAGGGTGTGCGCACCGCGACGGTCGACTTCGCCGACCCGAGCACGCTCGACGCCGCCCTCGAGGCCGGCGACACCGTCCTGCTCGTCTCCAGCAGCGAGGTCGGTCAGCGCGTCGCCCAGCACGCCAACGTCATCGACGCCGCCAAGCGCGCCGGCGTCGCCCGCATCGTGTACACGAGCGCCTCGAAGGCCGACACCTCGCCCCTCATCCTCGCGCCGGAGCACAAGGCGACCGAGGAACTCCTCCGCGCCTCCGGCGTCCCGTTCACCATCCTGCGCAACGGTTGGTACACGGAGAACTACGGCCAGGCCGTCGACCAGGCCAAGGCGACCGGGTCCTTCGTCGGGAGCGTCGGCGACGGACGCGTGTCGAGCGCGTCCCGCACCGACTACGCGGAGGCGGCAGCCGTCGTCCTCACCACCGACGGCCACGAGGGCGCCGTCTACGAACTCTCCGGAGACGTCGCCTGGACTCAGCCCGAATTGGCCCAGGCGATCGGCGAGCTCATCGGTCGCGAGGTCACCTACCAGGACCTCTCCCCCGAGGACCACTCGAAGGCGCTCCTGGCCGCCGGTCTCGACGAGGGCACGGTCGGCTTCGTCGTCGCGCTCGACGGCAACACCCGCGACGGCCTGCTCGGGGACACCTCCGGCGACCTCAGCCGCCTGATCGGCCGGCCGACGACGCCGCTCGTCGAGGGGCTCCGCCCGCTCGTCGGCTGATCGACGCCGTTCCACGACAGAACGCCGTCCACCCGCCTGAACTCAGGCGGGTGGACGGCGTTCTCGTTGCGGCGGGCCGACTCGGCGACCGACCCAGGGGCCGGCGCAGCTCAGCTCAGCTCAGCTCAGCTCAGCTCAGTGCAGCTTCTTCTGGACTTCCTTCTGCGCCTTCGCCGTGGCCTTCTTCGCCTTCTTCACGGCCTGCTTGCGGGCCTTCTCGACGCGCGGGTCGTTCCAGAACTCTTCGGCGGCGTGCTTGATCTCGCGGTACCGCGTGCGCCCGGCCTTCGCGCCGAGCGTGTAGGCGCCGAAGGCGACGAGGCCGACGATGATGAGGAGGATCTTCTTACCCATGGTGTTGCTCCCTCTCCCACGGATGCGCCGTGGGGCGTTGATGTGTCCCGATGGTTCATTCCGCGACACTGGCATTCTGCGACGCGGGGCTGCGGATCAGCCGATTCGGACTGGGGCTTGCAATTGCACCGGCGCGTCCTGCGCAGTGACGATCACTGCAGGACGCGTTTCGGTTTGGCGGCTCGGAAGCCACCACCGACCTCGACGAGGACGGGGAGCTCGACGCCGAGCAGGCGGTCGAGGGACTCGACGGCCGAGCTGACGGTCTCCACTGCCGTGCGGGGCGAGACGCCGCGCCGGCAGGTCACGGCGACCTTGAGCGCCTGCGCCCGGTTCACGTCCCATGCGGAGACCCGGACGGCCGAGAACGCCTCCGTGTCGTCGAGCGCATCACCGAGGGCGTCGGCCGCGACGTCCGTCTGGAGCACGATGTCGCCGTGGTCGACCGAGGCGCGATGCACGATCCCGGAACGGCCACGCCCCTGTCGCAGGACGAACGAGATGAGCAGGGCGGCGACGATCACGAGCAGCACGATCCCGGCGATCGGGACGAGGATCGGGGCCGTCTGACCGGCGTCCGTGCCCGGCACCGCGGCGAACGGGTTCCAGGCGAACCAGCCGTCGATCGTGTCGAGCACGGAGCCACGGTTGTCGCGCCACCAGTCGGCGACGACGGGCACGGTGACGACGGCGAGCGCCGCTGCCCCGAGGACGACGAGGAGGAGTCCGACGATGAGGATGAGCAGACGGTTGAGTCCGCGGTTGGTGGAGTTCACTGTCCGACCTTCCCGTTCGACGAGATGGAGGTGGTAGCGCGGAGCGACGGCTGCAGGCCGAACGCGTCGAGGTCTGCTGCGACGGCGCGGTCGACCTCCGAGCGGTCGACGGGCATGCCGCTGGCCGGGGTGATGCGGATCGCCGCGCTGCGTCGCCCGACGGCCACCGAGGTGCCGTCCGGGTGCGTGGCGGCCGTCGTCGAGGCGCGTTGTGCGAGGGCGGAGGCGATGACCTCGTCGTCGACGACCGCGAGGACGCGACCGGTCGACAACAGGTGACGGTGCCGACGCCCGGGTCCGATGGCGATCCCGAGGAGGATCACGCCGAGGACGAGCACGAGTGCCCCCGCGAC
Source organism: Plantibacter sp. Leaf1 (assembly GCF_001421315.1). NCBI lineage: Bacteria > Bacillati > Actinomycetota > Actinomycetes > Micrococcales > Microbacteriaceae > Plantibacter > Plantibacter sp. Leaf1. The sequence continues at coordinate 1,515,628 of NZ_LMJX01000002.1, forward strand.
GCCGAGGATGACGGGCTGCGTGGTCGGCAGACTCGCCGCAGCGCCCGGGATCTCGCCAGGAGCGACGAGGAGCGGGCGGACGCCGATGAGGGCGAGCAGCGTCTCGACGGCGATCCAGAGCGCGACGAGCACGAGGAGGACGGCGAGGAGGATCGCGGCGGTGGAACGTGGCGAGTGCAGCTCGCGGCGAGCCAGGCGACGGAGCACCTTGGTCGGACCGGCGGCCGGGGTCGTGGCTGCGGTGGCGGTCATGAGACCCGTCCTTCCTGGTCGATCTCGAGTCCGCTCACGCGGATGGAGACGCGCGAGACGCTCGAGCCGGACAACTGTTCGACGCGCGCGGCGATGGCTGCGGTGGCGGCCGAGACCCGCTCGACGATGGAGCCCCCGGAACGCTGGAGCGCCTCCGGGGCGGCCGAGACGCGCGCCAACGGGATCGCGCGCATCGGCGAGGTGACGATGAGCGCGAGCGCGCCCCGGTCGTCGGCGAGGTCGACCTTCACGCGTCCCGCCGGGACCCCGAGCGATTCGGCCGCGATGTTGACGGCGACGTGCTCGAGGGCCTTCGCGGTGATCCGCGTCCGGCCCGGCCCGCCGTGCGGGTGCACGACGGGCGCTTCGGCGACCGGGGTGACCCCGCGGTCGAGGACGGCGGTGGTCATGACGAGACGCGCTTCCCGCGGACGGCGTCGACGATCGCGTTCAGGTCGGTCTGGCCGGTGACGATGCGGGCCACGAGAGCACCGATCCCCATCGCGACAGCGACGAACACGAACGCCCAGAACCCGAAGGCCACCCAGCTGAGGGCGAGGACGGCGCCGATCAGGATGCCGGTGTTGGTCGCGGTCACTGGACTCGCGCCTCAGCGTCCTGGTCCTCGTCCTCGGACGGGATGAAGACGTCGCTGACGGTCACGTTGACCTCGGTGACCTCCATGCCGACGAACTGCTCGATCGCGCGGATGATCGAGGCGCGGACCTCGCCGGCGACGGCCTGCAGGTCGACCGGGTAGTCGGCGACGATCACGACGTCGACGGCGACCTGGGTCTCGCCGACCTCGACGCGGATGCCCTGCGACAGGTCGGAGGAGCCGATGGCGTCGCGGATGGCACCGAAGGCGCGGGCTGCGCCGCCACCGAGGGCGTGCACACCGCGGACCTCGCGGGCGGCGATGCCGGCGATCTTCGCGACCACACCGTTGTCGATCACCGTCTTGCCGTAGGTGTTCGCCTGGGTCGCCGCGTTGTTCTCACCGACGACACCCTTCGTGACGGTGGGCTTCGGGGAGGAGGTGGTGTTCGACATGGTGTTGCCCTTCCTGGTTCGTCTCGAGCGAGCGGTTGATCGCTTCGTTGGTGATAGGACGCAGCCATCACGCCGTTCGTCACGGTCGATCTCGAAGCTCGTGAAGCGACCCCGAATCCAGCACCACGCCGTGACGAATCGGCCTCGACCTCCGACGCCCATCCGAGGATCTGTTCGTCACCGCGCGCCGCTAAGATTGGTGGGTCCGGCATCCCCCCTCTTCCTTTGGAGTCCTGCCCTCGTGACGACCACCACCCCCACCACTTCCGCCGTCGCCGACACCGTCGAGAACGCGATCGCGACCCCGGATCGCGAGCAGCCCTACGGCGCGCTCGGTCTGAAGGCCGACGAGTACGCGAAGATCCGCGAGATCCTCGGCCGGCGTCCCACGAGCGGCGAACTCGCGATGTACTCCGTCATGTGGAGCGAGCACTGCTCGTACAAGTCCAGCAAGATCTACCTGCGCCAGTTCGGGCAGAAGGTCACGGACGAGATGAAGAAGAACCTCATGGTCGGCATGGGCGAGAACGCGGGCGTCATCGACGTCGGTGAGGGCTGGGCCGTCACCTTCAAGGTGGAGAGCCACAACCACCCCTCCTACATCGAGCCCTTCCAGGGTGCGGCGACGGGCGTCGGCGGCATCGTGCGCGACATCATCTCGATGGGTGCACGTCCGGTCGCGATCATGGACCAGCTCCGCTTCGGCGACATCGACCACCCCGACACGGCGCGCGTCGTGCACGGGGTCACCGCCGGCATCTCCTCCTATGGCAACTGCCTCGGCCTGCCGAACATCGGCGGCGAGACCTACTTCGACAAGGTGTACCAGGGCAACCCGCTCGTCAACGCCCTGTCGGTCGGCGTCCTGCGTCACGAGGACCTCCGCCTCGCCAACGCCTCGGGCGTCGGCAACAAGATCGTCCTGTTCGGTGCCCGCACCGGTGGCGACGGCATCGGTGGCGCCTCCATCCTCGCGTCGGACTCGTTCGACGCCAACGGCCCCACGAAGCGACCGGCCGTCCAGGTCGGCGACCCGTTCGCCGAGAAGGTGCTCATCGAGTGCTGTCTCGAGCTGTACCGCGACAGCCTCGTCGAGGGCATCCAGGACCTCGGCGCCGCCGGGATCTCCTGCGCCACGAGTGAGCTCGCGGCCAACGGCGACGGCGGCATGTTCGTCGAGCTCTCGCACGTCCTCCTTCGCGACCCCTCGCTCACGCCCGAGGAGATCCTCATGTCGGAGTCGCAGGAGCGCATGATGGCCGTCGTCGAGCCGGGCAAGCTCGACGCCTTCCTGGCCGTCACCGACAAGTGGGACGTCGAGACCTCCGTGCTCGGCGAGGTCACCGACACCGGCCGCCTCGTCATCAACTGGCACGGCGAGGAGATCGTCAATGTCGACCCCTCGACCGTCGCGGTCGACGGCCCGGTCTACGAGCGCCCGGTCGCGTATCCCACCTGGATCGACGCCCTGCAGGCCGACTCCGCGTCGGCGCTCCCCCGCACCGACGCACCGGCCGAGCTCGAGCAGCAGTTCCGTGCCCTCCTCGGTTCCGCGAACCTCGCCGACAAGAGCTGGATCACCAACCAGTACGACTACTACGTGATGGGCAACACGGCGCTCTCCTTCCCCGACGACGGCGGCATGATCCGTGTCGACGAGGAGTCCGGTCTCGGCTTCGCGATCGCGACCGACGCCAACGGCCGCTACTGCCAGCTCGACCCCCGCCAGGGCGCGCAGCTCGCCCTCGCGGAGGCGTACCGCAACGTCGCCGTCACCGGCGCGGTGCCCGCAGCCGTCACCGATTGCCTGAACTTCGGCTCACCGGAGAACCCCGAGGTCATGTGGCAGTTCTCCGAGGCTGTCGCCGGCCTGTCGGACGCCTGCCTCGAACTCGGCGTGCCCGTTACCGGTGGCAACGTGTCGTTCTACAACCAGACGGGCGACGTCCCGATCTTCCCGACGCCCGTTGTCGGCGTGCTCGGCGTGATCGACGACGTCGCGCGCCGCATCCCGAGCGGCTGGCAGGACGAGGGCGACAACCTGTACCTCCTCGGCACCACGGCACTCGAACTCGACGGTTCCGCCTGGGCCGGCACGATCCACGACCACCTCGGCGGACACCCGCCCAAGGTGGACCTCGCGGGCGAGAAGACGTTGGCCGAGCTGCTGCACGCCGCGGCGAAGGAGGGCCTCGTGTCCTCCGCCCACGACCTCTCCGACGGTGGCCTTGCTCAGGCGCTGGCCGAGAGCGTCATGCGCTTCGGTGTCGGCGCGCGCGTCTTCCTGGGCGAGGTGCTCAGCCGCGACGGCGTCGACCTCACCACGGCGCTCTTCTCGGAGTCCACGGGCCGGGTGCTCGTCTCCGTTCCGCGCGAGGACGACGTGAAGTTCCAGGGGCTGTGCGAGGGCCGCGGGTACCCCGTGCTCCGCATCGGTGTGACCGACGCCTCCGCCGTCGGCGAGGCGACCGAGCCCGCCCTCGAGATCCAGGACGTCTTGACCATGACGGTCTCCGAGCTGCGCCAGGTGTCGAAGAGCGTCCTGCCGCAGCGCTTCGGGCCGGTCATCGGCTGATCCACCATCGGCTGATCAGAAGCCGTGACACAGCCCCCGCGCCCGAAGGCGCGGGGGCTGTTCCGTCGGGTGGGCGGATACCCGAAACCCACCCACCCGACTCACCCACGGGCGCTCAGGCCGGGAACCCGAATGTCCGGGCCGGCGTCTCCATGGATGTGGTCGCAAGCGACCTCTTCAGCATATCAGATGTTGGAATGCGTCCGGGTCATGCGTCATGCATCGAAGGGCATCATGCAGGAGAAGCAGCCATGCCGAAGAGACGCTCGACGGCCAACTCCGCCGCGATCGCGTCACCCTCGGCGACGGCATCGCGAAGGATCGGGAAGTCGACGCCCAGCTCGGCCCAGTCGAGCCATTCAGTCTCGGCGGTCACCGACAGGTGCGGCGACAGGAGCGCGAGGGCGTCGCGGGCGGTCGTGACGAGGATGCGGTTCGGGCAGCAGGCCACGAGATGGTCCATGAGCCGCCAGGAGTGTTCGGCGTAGCCCACGGGGTCGGCCCGCCCGATCAGTCGTACGATCACATCCATCTCCGCCACCAACGCGGCGCGTTCGGCATCGCCGAGCGAGGGGACGGTGACCCGGGTCACGCCACCGATGAGCGCGCCGAGGGTCTGGAACAGGTGGATCCGCCGAGGACGCACCCCATCCCCCTCCGCAGCTGCGACCGACATGAGTCCCGCCTTCCCGCGATGCTGGGGGTGCATGCGTGCGCGCCAGGATAGCAAGAGCCCGGCCCTCAGGCCGTGAGGAGCGATGCCGACGGCAGGGGCCGGAACCGGTCGAAGTACCCGGCGCGGACGAACCGGATGAGATTCCCCGCCGGGTCGACGAGGCCGAAACCCGGGTAGCGCTCTCCGTGTCGACCGCCATGGTCCTCCGGGAGGAGCGCCGGTACACCGACCTCGAACACCTCACCGCAGTGAGTCAACATGCGTCGGGCGAACTCCAGGTACAGCGCCTTCGGGCTCACCGCCGCGAGGATGCAGACCGAGTCCCGCTCCCCGCCCGTCGACACCGGTACGCTCCCGCGTCGCTCGATGTAGAGGAGCTCACCGCCACCCACCGAGACGTGGAGGCGGCGTTCGGTCGCGGCGTCCAGCCGACTGATGCGCGCCCCGAGCATCGCGTAGAAGCCCGCCACCTCAGGGACCGAGGGGCATTCGAGCACGCTGACGGCAAGACCGGTGGACATGGTGACTCCAGTGATCGAGCGCTCGGAAGACCTCCTGGCGGGCGAGGGAAGCGCCCGGGTGCAGCTGAGCGGGAACGGGTGCAGAGGCTGATGGGAACCGCCCATCGAGTGAATGGCACACCTAGAATATCAAATACTTGTCAAGATGTCGATGTTTCCCCGCATGATCCACAACACATGAGGCGTGAAACTGTCCAACACACCTCGGATATCGGTATCCTGAACAGGTCACATCCCAGCTCGACGATCGGAGACCCATGCCCGTGCCCAAGACCGTCGAGTCGAGCCCTCGGAAGCTCCTCCGCGACATCGTGTTCGACCAGCTGCTGACCGCCATCGAGGACGGCACGCTCGAGCCCGGGGAACGCCTGAACGACGAGGAACTCGAGAAGTGGCTGGGGGTGTCGCGCACCCCGATCCGCGAGGCCATCAGCAAGCTCGCCGACATCGGCCTCGTCGAGACCGCTCCGCAGCGGTACACCCGCGTCGCCAAGCCGACGTTGGAGCAGTACGCGGAAGCGCTGCGACTCCTGAACGGGTTCCACGAGCTCAGCGCGCGCTGGAGCATCCCGCACTTCACGGACGAGGACGTTGAGACGTTCCGTGCGCTCGGCGACGCCGTCCTCGCCGACATCGAGGCCCGCGACAAGCACGTGCTCCGCTCCTCCTCCGACTTCGCCGACTTCATGGTCGAGCGCTCCGGCAACTCGCTGCTGCAGCAGGTCGCCCGCCAGATGAACACGAGGGTGACCTACACCGCGCTGCCCACGATCGAGTTCTTCCAGTGGGACATCTTCGCCGCGTACGTCGCAGGCCTCGTGGCGGCCGCCGAGGCGCGGAGTGCCGAGGACGCCGAGCGGGTCATGCGCGCCCAGGCGAAGGCCACCGACGCCTTCCTCGAGCAGGTCGTCGCGGCCGGCGGCGGAGTCCCCTCCGCGAGCTAGCCGCTCCACGCCGTCCCGGAGCCGCCTCCCGATCGGGAGGCGGCTCCGCTCGTTGTACGGTGGACCGTCGGCCGCGTGGCCGCGGGTCGTCGGAACGGAGCACAGCAGTGGGATTCCTCCTCTGGCTCTTCGACGCGACCTTCACGATCGGCGACCAGGTGGTCCTCTGGCGCGAGGTCGTCGGCAACCTGTTCGGCCTGGCGAGCGCCCTCGGCGGCATGCGTCGCCGAGCCTGGGCCTGGCCCGTCGGGATCATCGGGAACGCCCTACTGCTGACCGTCTTCCTCGGTGCCGTGTTCCACACACCGAACCCGACGAACCTCCTCGGCCAAGCCGGCCGGCAGCTCATGTTCATCGTCGTCTCGGTCTACGGGTGGGTGCAGTGGCGGCGCAACGAGCACGTCGAGACGGCGACCGGTCCCGTGTCGGTCATCAGGCCCCGATGGGCCGGTGCGCGCGCCCGCCTCGTGCTCGTCGCCCTGCTGGTGGGTGGGACACTCCTGTTGACGCCGCTCTTCCGCGCGCTCGGCTCCTACGAACCGGTCTGGGCCGACGCCTGGATCTTCATGGGCTCCCTGCTCGCCACCTGGGGCATGGCGAAACGGTGGGTCGAGTTCTGGCTCATCTGGGTGGCGGTGGACATCGTCGGGGTGCCGCTCCTGTTCGGAGCCGGGTACTGGGTCTCGGCGTCGATGTACCTGTTCTACGGTGCGTTCACACTCGCCGGCTTCTTCGTGTGGGCGCGCGGCGAACGAGCCGAACCGGCGAGGTGAGCCGACGCCTCGGTCGCCGCGTCTCCTCGACCCGCCGGGAACGTGACGGTGACGACGAGGCCACCCGAGGGGCGGGCGGCGAGGCGCATCTCCGCACCGTGCACTTCGACGATGCTCTCCACGATGGCGAGTCCGAGTCCCCGTGACCGCTCGGCGTCGCCCGCGACACGGCCACCGACGCGGTAGAACGGCTCCGTGAGCCGCGCGACGGCCTCGGCCGGGAGGTACTCGCCGGAGTTCTCGACCCGGAGCACCACGGCATCCTCCGGTGTGCCCGCGCGGGCCAGCGACACGTGCACGAACCCGCCGTCGACATTGTGCCGGACGGCGTTCTGGACGAGGTTCCCGCACAGGTGCTGCAGCATCCCCGCGTCGCCCAGGACGGAGCACTCCTCGAGATCGGTGGTGCACCGGAGACCACGGGCCGCTGCGGCCGTGGACACCGCGGCGACGGCGTCGGCGACGATCTCGTCGAGCTCGACCTCCGCGACGCCGAGCTCGGTGTGTCCGAGGTCGGCGAGGTCGAGGACGGCCTCCACGGTCCGGATGCTGCGCGTGTTCGTGTCGCGCAGGCGGGTGATGAGTTCGCGGACGGTCGCTTCGTCGAGGTGCTCGTCCTGTGCGGCGACGTCGAGCGGCGTCCGCAACTCGTGCGAGGCGTTCGCGGCGAACCGCTGGTGGGCGTGGAACGCGCGCTCGAGTCGTTCGAGCATGTGGTCGACGGTGTCGGAGAGGTCGGTGATCTCGTCGCGTGGTCCCGCGAGCGCGACCCGGTGGTCGAGCGAGCCGGCGGCCGCGCGCTGCGCCGCCCGGTTGATCTCCTGCAGCGGCCGGAGGAGTCGACCCGACATGAGCCACCCGACCCACGCGCTCGCACCGGCGAGGACGACGAGGACGATGAGGGACCACACCAGCAGGGTGTTCAGGATGTCCCCCTGGTCGGACACGATGAGCGCAGCGCCGCCGTCGGCCGAGGTCAGGCCTTCCACCGGTCGGTAGGTCGCGGCGTCACCAGGGCCGTCGGTCGGTGTCGCCGCCTCCAGGCGTGTCGCGTCGACGGTGCCCGTCGTCGTGCGGATCGAGGTGATCGCGTAGGTCGGGACGTACCGCATGAAGGTGTAGATGAGGACGAGCATGACGGACCCGGCGATCGTGAACAGCGCAGCGTAGGTGAGCGTCAGGCGGAGGCGGACGGTCAGGCGGCTGGGTCGGGCGGCCCGGCCCGCGGCGGCGGTGCGCGGCATCAGTCGCCCTCGATCCGGTATCCGACACCGGGTACCGTCGTGATCACCCACGGTCGGCCGAGGCGACGGCGGAGGTTCGAGATCGTCACGCGGATGGTGTTCGTGAAGGGGTCGACGTTCTCGTCCCACGCCTTCTCGAGGAGCGTCTCCGCGCTCACCACACCGCCGTCGGCGAGCAGCAGTTGCTCCAGGACGGCGAACTCCTTGCGCGAGAGCTTGACGTAGGCGCCGTCGCGGAAGACCTCCCGTCGGAACGGGTCGAGTCGGACGCCGGCGCGCTCCAGGACCGGAGGACGGGACTCGGTGGTGCGGCGGGCCAGGGCTCGGAGGCGGGCGATGAGCTCGGGGAACTCGAACGGCTTCGCGAGGTAGTCGTCGGCTCCGAGCCCCAGCCCGGAGACGGTGTCGTCGAGTCGGCGGGCGGCCGTGAGCATCATGACGCGGACCTCGGGGTGCTCGGCGACGACGATGCGGCAGACGTCGTCGCCATGGGTGCCCGGCAGATCGCGATCGAGGAGGATGACGTCGTAGTCGTTGATCGTGAGCGCCTCCAGCGCGGCGTCGCCGTCGAGCGCGACGTCGGCGGCGATCGCGGCCTGCCGGAGACCCGAGCGGATCGCTTCGGCCAGGTAGGCCTCGTCCTCGGCGATCAGGACGCGCATGGGGGTTCCTTTCGATGAGCGGGTGGGTGGGTGACCCGGCGAGCGTACGGACACCGATCGGGCGTACCCCGAATGTCGGTTAGTCATCGTGCGCTGCGCGATGTTCCGAGAACGTCAACGGTTTCCTTGACGCCCGGGCAACGCGTCACCGAGTGGACTGGTCGTCACCAGTCAGCACGCAACGAAGGAGCGACCATGCCCGTGCACACCACCACCACCACCCGTCCCGTCCGTCGGCCGTTCAGCACGCTCGCCGCGCTGATCGCCATCCCGTTCCTCGTCGGATCGCTCGCCGCCTGCGCGTCAGGCTCACCCGAATCCGAGTCCCCGTCCAAGACCCCGTCGACCGTCCAGAGCTTCGAGGACTGGCAGCTCGCCTTCGCCTCCTGCATGCGCGACGAGGGGGTGGACCTCCCCGACCCCGGCAAGGACGGCTCCGGCGCAGCCATCAGCCTCGGCGACGCTGACCCGGAAGCCTTCACGGCCGCGTCCAAGACGTGCACCGACAAGCTCGGAACCCCGCCCGCACCGTCAGGCGGCGACGTACCCGTCTCGGACCGGTTCGACGAGCAGCTCCAGATGGCCGAGTGCTTCCGCGAGCACGGCATCGACGTCCCCGACCCGGTCAAGGGCGAGGCGATGAACATCCCGAGTGACGTCCCTGAGGATGTGCTCGACGCCTGCGGCCTCGACCTGAGCAACGGCAGCTCGACCGGCTCGACCGGCCGATGAGCATCCGTCCTCGGATCGTCGCAGCCCTCTGCGTCGGCGCCGTCCTGATCTCGGGCGGCGCCGTCGCGAGCATCGCGGCTCTGTCCTCGGCCGGACCAACCGGCCAGGAGGAGCCGTCGAACACCGTCCGCACGGGTACCGCACCGATCACGACAGGCGAGCTCGCCGGTACGACCCAGGCGACCGGCACCCTCGACTACGCCGATCAGCGGACCATCGGCGGCGGGGCCGGCATCGTCACCGCGGTCCCCGCCCCTGGCAGCACGGTGTCGCTCGGCGGCACCCTCTACGCCGTCGACAACGTCCCGGTCACACTCCTGCACGGACCGCTCCCCGCCTGGCGTGCGTTCGGGTCGGGCATGAGCGACGGACCGGACGTCCGGCAACTCGAGATGAGCCTCGCGGCGCTCGGGTACTTCGACCGCGAACCGGACGACGAGTTCGCCGCGTCCACCGCGCGTGCCATCGAGCGGTGGCAGGAGGCCCTCGGCGTCGAGGAGACGGGACGACTGGAGCTCGGCTCCGTCGTCTTCATGCCGGGCGACGTCAGGATCGCGTCGGTGGACGCCGCGGTCGGCACCGCCGCCTCGGACAAGGTCGTCACCGTGTCGTCGCTGACCAAGCGCATCGACGTCCCGCTCAAGCTGGCGGATCAGCGTCTCGGCGTCGTCGGGACGACGGTCGACGTGAACCTCCCCGGCGGCCAGCGCACGACCGGCACGGTGAGCGATGTCGGCGTCCCGACCGAATCGGACGCGGACGGTCAGAAGAAGGTCACGATCCCCGTCGGTGTCACCCTGGACGACCCTGCGGCGGCCGCGGAGCTCCAACGCGCGACCGTCACGGTCGGCTTCCCCACGGAACGACGCGAGAACGTCCTCTCCGTGCCGGTCGAAGCGCTCATCGCCATCGACGACACGACCTTCGGCGTCGAGGTCGTCGACGGGAAGGGGAAGCATCAGCAGGTCCCCGTCACGACGGGGCTGTTCGCCGACGGGCGGGTCGAGGTCTCGGGAGACGGTGTCCGCGAGGGTCTCGACGTCGTGGTGCCGGTGTCATGACGGGCCCCAGGACGGTATCGCCCGCCGCACCGGCACGGGCGGCCAGACCACCGATCATCCACCTCGAGGGAGTCACCCGCGAATACGGAGAGCCACCCACCCTCGCGCTCGCCGGCGTCGACCTGGTGGTCGAGGAGGGTGAGTTCGTCGCGATCGTCGGACCGAGCGGCTCCGGGAAGTCGACGATGCTCAACCTCATCGGGACGCTCGACCGTCCCACCAGCGGCACCGCGCGGATCGCCGGCTCGGACGTCGGGCGCCTCTCGGACGCGAAGCTCTCGGCGCTCCGCGCGTACCGCATCGGCTTCGTGTTCCAGCAGTTCCATCTCGCCGACGGCTCGACCACGGTCGACAACGTCGCCGACGGCCTCATCTACGCCGGCGTCCCCCGGGCCGAGCGCCGTCGACGAGCGGTCGTCGCCCTCGAACGCGTCGGCCTCGGCCACCGACTCGGTCATCGTCCCACGCAGCTCTCCGGCGGTGAGCGGCAGCGGGTCGCGATCGCACGCGCCGTGGTCGGCGACCCGCCGCTGCTCCTCGCCGACGAACCCACCGGCAACCTGGACTCCGTGTCCGGGGCGAGCATCGTCGACCTCCTGCACGAACTCCACGGGGCGGGGACCACCGTCGTGGTCATCACGCACGACGCCGAACTCGCAGCGCGACTGCCCCGGCAGGTGGCGATCCGTGACGGCCACATCGTCAGCGACTCGGGGCGCGCCGCATGAGCGGGTCCATGAATCTCGACCACGACCGTCGGTCACGGCTCCTCGGTCGCGACATCCTCCGGCTCGGGACGACGGGTCTCCGGGCACGGCCGACACGTGCGGTCCTGTCCGCGCTGGGGATCGCGATCGGTATCGCGGCGATGATCGCGGTCGTCGGGATCTCCTCGTCCAGTCAGGCGAAACTGCAGGCGCAGCTCTCCGCCCTCGGGACGAACCTGCTGACCGTCCAACCGGGCAAGAACCTCTTCGGCGAGGCGGCGACCCTGCCCGCGAACACCGTCGGCAAGGTGGGGCTGATCGACGGCGTCGAACACGCCGGCTCGGCAGCGGCGCTCGACGGTGTGCTCGTCTACCGCAGCAGCCTCATCGACCGAGCGTCGAGCGGCGGCCTCTGGGCGGCCGCGGTGTCGGAGGGCCTGCTCGACGTCGTCGGCGGGAAGCTCGCCTCCGGCGACTGGCTGAACCGGGCGACGGGGAGCTACCCCGCCGTCGTCCTGGGGTCCAAGGCCGCAGAACGACTGGGCATCACGACGGTCGGTTCGATGATCCAGCTCGGCGACCAGTACGTCACGGTGGTGGGCATCCTGGAGCCGCTCGACCTCGCACCGGAACTCGACACCGCGGCGATGATCGGCGAGACCGTCGCCGCCGAACGCTTCGGGTACGACGGCGAACCGACCACGGTGTACGAACGGTCCACCGATGAGCGCGTCGAGGCCGTCCGCGACCTCCTCCCCCGCACGGTGAACCCCGCGGCGCCCGAGGAGGTCGAGGTCTCCAGACCGTCGGACGCCCTCGCCGCCAAACAGGCCGCCGATCAAGCCTTCACCGGCCTCCTCCTGGGGCTCGGCTCGGTCGCCCTCCTCGTCGGCGGGATCGGGGTCGCGAACACGATGGTGATCTCCGTGCTCGAACGTCGACGGGAGATCGGCCTGCGTCGAGCGCTCGGTGCCACCCGCGGCCACATCCGATCGCAGTTCCTGACCGAGGCCCTCCTGCTCTCCGCCCTCGGCGGGGTCGCGGGCGCAGGCCTCGGAACGGCGGTGACGAGTGTCGTCGCCGCGATGAACGACTGGCCGACGGCCGTACCGCCGGAGGTACTGCTCGCGGGGGTCGGCGCCACGCTGGTGATCGGCGCGATCGCCGGCCTCTACCCGGCGATCCGCGCAGCCAGGACCCCACCGACCTCGGCCCTCAGCGGCTGAGCCGGGCCGGAACCCGACACCACCGTCCCGGGCCCGCTCACGGAGACACCGGAGCGGGCCCGGACGAGCGGAACCGCCTTCAGTCGTCGACGGCCTCGGTGAGGGCCCGGACGATGGCCGGGAGCGTCCGCATGGCGAGTTCGCGCGGCGAGCCCTCGTCGCCGTCCGGGTCCATGAGGACCGCCGTCTGGATCGCCGACTCGTAGAGGGCGACGACGATGTTCGCGATGTCGGGCGTCGGGATCGTGAACCTGACGCGCGCCAGCCCGGCCGCCTGGTCGAGCCACGCGGCGAGCTGCCGGCCCGCGCTCTCCTGATGCTGGAGGTACCGGGCGGCGACGCCGGAGTCGCGCATCGCGAGCATCCGGAACTCCGACTGCACGAGGCACCAGCGGCGGTCGTCCGGCTGGAGTTCGAGGAACGCGCGGATCAGGGCTTCGAGTGATCCCTCGGTGTACCGGCCCGCTGCGTCGAGGAGCGACGGGCTGACGGTCTGCAATCCGGCCTCCAGCCGGTCGAGGCGGAGCTGGTTCTCCCGCGACTCGAGCGCGAAGAACAGCTCCTCCTTCGATTCGAAGTTGGAGTAGAAGGCACCTCGGGTGAACCCGGCGCGCTCACTGATCTGCTCGACCGAAGCCGCATGCACCCCGAGTTCGGCGAACACCTCGTAGGCGGCGTCGACGAGCCGCTCGCGGGTCCGTTGCCGGCGAGCCGATTCGACCGGCGCCTCGTCGTTCGGGGACTCGACTCCTTCGCGCACGTGCATCCTGACACCTTACTGACAGCAGTTCCGGCCCCTTGCCGATACACGAGTGTATCGAATACAGTCATGTATCGGATACACCGCTGTATCGAATCTGTCCGAACCCGTCGGCCGGTCCGACTGCTCGCAGTGCACCGGCCTCGCTAGGAGCGACGCGTGTCCTCACTGCTGTACACCCTCGGCCGCTGGGCCTTCCGCGCCCGGAAGCTGGTGCTGATCCTCTGGATCACCGTGCTCGCGCTCGCGGGCGCTGGAGCGCTCCTCCTCAACCAGGGCACCGACAACGCCTTCTCCATCCCCGGCACCCAGTCGCAGGAGGCGCTCGACTCGCTCGAGCACACCTTCCCGCAGGTCAGCGGCGCGTCCGCTCAGATCGTCGTCGTCGCCCCCGCCGGCGACACCGTCGAGGACACCGCTGTCCGGTCCGCCATCGACGACGCCGTCACCTCGATCGGCCGCATCGATCAGGTCGAGCAGGCGGTGTCGCCGTTCGACGAGAACATCACCGGTGCCGTCTCCGACGACCAGCGGGCCGCCCTCATCTCGATCCAGTTCGACAGCGCCCAGTCCGACATCACCGCGAAGACCGTCGCCGACCTCGAGCGCGCGGAGGCGGACCTCGCCGACAGCGTGCCGACGGGTGCGCAGTCGTCGCTCGGCGGGCAGTTGTTCAGCAACAGCCTGCCCACGCTGAGCATCATCGAGCTCATCGGCGTCGTCGTCGCCCTCGTCGTGCTCGTCCTCACCTTCGGTTCCTTCCTCGCGGCAGGCATGCCCCTCATCACCGCACTGCTCGGGGTCGGCATCTCGATGGCGCTCATCTTCGTGGCGACGGTCTTCGGACCGATCTCCTCCACCACGCCGATGCTCGCACTCATGCTCGGCCTCGCCGTCGGGATCGACTACGCCCTCTTCATCATCTCGAGGCACCAGGACGGTCTGCGCACCGGTCTCGATCCGGAGGAGTCGACCGCCCGCGCCACCGCCACGGCCGGGTCCGCCGTCATCTTCGCGGGCCTCACCGTCATCATTGCGTTGCTCGGCCTGGCGGTCGCGAACATCCCCTTCCTCACCACGATGGGCGTGGCAGCGGCGGTCGGTGTCGCGATCGCGGTCGTCATCTCGCTCACCCTCATCCCCGCCATGCTGGGCTTCGCCGGCGAACGGCTCCGGCCGAAGGTGAAGCGCGCCAAGCGCGCGAAGCGGCAGGCGACGGCCGGAGACCCGGTCCCTGAGCACCACGACCCGGCCCCTGAGCAGCAGCACCCGGTCCCCGAGCCTGTCGAAGGGCGCCCCAACCGCTTCTTCCTCGGCTGGGTCCGCGGCGTCACCCGCCTGCCCATCGTCACGATCGTCGCCGTCGTGGCCGTGCTCGGCGCCCTCGCCATCCCCGCCCTGTCCCTCCGGCTCGCGCTCCCCGACGCGGGCTCACTCCCCGAGAGCGACAGCGCCCGCATCACCTACGACCTCGTCTCCGAGCACTTCGGCGAAGGCTTCAACGGCCCCCTCGTCGTCACCGGGAGCATCGTCGGCAGCACCGACCCGCTCGGGCTCATGGCCGACCTCAAGCAGGAGATCGAAGGACTCGACGGCGTCGCAGCCGTCCCACTCGCCACCCCGAACGCGACGGCCGACACGGGCATCATCCAGGTGATCCCGAGCGGTAGCCCCGATTCGCAGGCCACCAAGGACCTCGTCGCCGAGATCCGCGGCCTGCACCAATACTTCCTCGACGAGTACGACGTCGACCTCAAGGTCACCGGGTTCACGGCCATCGGCATCGACATCTCCGACCGACTCGGCGGCGCGCTCCTCCCGTTCGGCCTCATCGTGGTCGGCCTCTCGCTCGTGCTGCTGACGATGGTGTTCCGGTCCATCTGGGTGCCGGTCAAGGCGACCCTCGGCTACCTCCTGTCCGTCGCCGCCTCCTTCGGGGTCGTCGCGCTCGTGTTCGAGCACGGCGTGTTCGCCGAGGCGCTGCACGTCGCACGCACGGGGCCGGTCATCAGCTTCATGCCGATCATCCTCATGGGCGTGCTGTTCGGACTCGCGATGGACTACGAGGTCTTCCTGGTCTCCCGCATGCGCGAGGACTTCGTCCACTCGAAGCTCGCCCGCCGATCGGTGGAGACCGGCTTCCTCGGCTCGGCGAAGGTCGTCACCGCGGCCGCCGTCATCATGTTCGCCGTGTTCGCCGCGTTTGTACCGGAGGGCGACACGAACATCAAACCCATCGCGCTCGGGCTCGCCGTCGGGGTGTTCGTCGACGCGTTCATCGTCCGGATGACCCTCGTCCCTGCGGTGCTCGCCCTCCTCGGCGACCGCGCCTGGTACCTGCCGAGATGGCTCGACCGGGTCCTCCCCTCGTTCGACGTCGAGGGCGAAGGGCTGCAGCGGGAACTGGAGCTGCGGGCCTGGCACGGCGGGGCCGACGTGGCGATCGCCGCCGACGGGCTCACCCTCGAGGGCCCTGGCGGTCCGCTGTACCGCGACGTCGAGACGACGGTGGCGGTCGGCGATGTGCTCGCCGTCCGAGGATCCCGACCGGTGTCCGTCACCGCGCTCCTCCTCACGCTCTCCGGTCGTCTCGAGCCGGACCGCGGACGGCTCAAGGTCGCCGGACTGGTCCTGCCCGTCCGGGCCGGGGCCGTCCGGGCCCGCGTCGCGTACGTGCGGCTCGACCACGGCGAACCGGTCGCCACCCTCAGCTCAGCGCTCGCCGAGCGTCCGGCGGTCGTCGTCCTCGACGGTGTCGACACGGTGCCGGACCAGGACACGAGACGTGCCCTGTACGAGCGGCTCCTGGTCGCGAAGCAGGCAGCAGCACGGGCGGCCCGGCCGCTCACGGTCGTCATCGGCACCGACGACGTCGCGTCGCTGTCGGACGTCCTGCCCAGCGGCGCGACCGAGGTCCTCGACCTCGATCCCGCCACCTCCTCCCCCACCGCCAGTGCTGAATCGAAGGTCGACGCATGAGCACCATCCTGAACCGTCTCGAACGGGCCCGCTCCGGCAAGGGCGTCACGGTCGTCTCCATCATCGGCCTCATCCTCGTGCCCCTCGTGATCGCCGGCGGCCTCGTGTGGGCCCTGTGGAACCCGGCGGAGCGCCTCGGCCAGGTCACGGCGGCGATCGTCAACGAGGACGAGCCGGTCACCGTCGACGGACAGACGGTGCCACTCGGTCGACAGCTGTCGGCCGGGCTCGTCGACGGCGACCAGGAGACCAACTACACCTGGGTCATCACCGACGCCTCGGACGCGAAGGCCGGGCTCGCCGACGGGTCCTACACCGCCGTGGTGACGATCCCGGAGAACTTCTCGAAGGCCGCGACCTCCTTCTCGGGCGACGCGGCCGACGCCGAGCGGGCGCGCCTCGACGTCACGACGAGCGACCGCAGCAAGCTCGTCGACGACGCCATCTCGCAGACCATCACGCAGACCGCCGCCTCGCTCCTCGGGCGCCAGCTCACGACCACCTACCTCGAGAACGTCTATGTGGGGTTCAACACCCTCCACGACCAGCTCGGGACGGCCGCCGACGGCGCTGAACAGCTCTCCGTCGGCGGGCTGTCCCTGGCGCAGGGTGCGCAGCAACTCGCGAACGGCACCACGCAGCTCGCCACCGGTGCGGCACAACTGTCGACGGGTGCGACGCAGCTGAGCGACGGGGTGGGGGCGCTGGCCGACGGCGCGACGCAGCTGTCGTCCGGTGCGACCCAGCTGAGCGGCGGCGCGGGTCAGCTCGCCAGCGGCGCCGCGACACTGAACGCCGGGGCGCAGGGTGACGGGACGACCGAGAACCCGGGCCTGGTCGGTGGAGCGGCGGGGCTCGCGAGTGGTGCCGGCAAGGTGTCGACCGGGCTCGCGGCCCTCTCGACGGGCGCCGAGGGCACCAAGCAGCTCACGGCATCGGTCGCCGCTCAGCTGGCCAAGCTCACGGCTGAGTGCGCCGCGTCCGGGGCGTCCGCGAGCTACTGCGGGGACGTCGCGGCGGCGAGTGGACTCGCCACCACGGTCGCGACCGGCGGGCCGATCGGCGCGCCCACGGACTACCCGGGGACCGCGTCGCTGGCCGAGCGCACCGCCCAGGCAGCCGGCGGTGCGGCCGGTCTGGCGGCCGGGGCGACGCAATTCTCCTCCAAGATGCCGGCCCTCGTCGAAGGCATCGCGCAGCTCAACACGGCGGCGGCGCAGATCGCCGCCGGTGCGGCCGGACTCGCCGACGGTGCCTCCCAGGCGGCCACCGGGACGGCGCAGCTGCAGACGGGTGCGTCCGCGCTCGCCGACGGCGCCGGCCAGACGGCCACGGGCACCACCCAGCTCGCCGACGCGTCGAGCCGGCTCGCGTCGGGCGCCGGGACCCTGTCCGGTGGGATCACCTCGCTCTCCTCCGGCCTGCAGAGCGCCGTCGACAGCCTGCCGACCTACACGAGCGACGACCGGAAGAACCTCGCCGACGTCGTCGCCGACCCGGTGTCCGCCGGGGACTCCGCGACCGTTTCGTTCGGGACGAACAGCGCGCCCTTCTACGCCGTCCTCGCCCTCTGGCTCGGGGCGCTCGCGAGCTTCCTCGTGCTCCGGCCGGCGCCGACGCGGGCGTTCGGCTCCACCCGCTCCTCCCTGCGACTCGCGCTCGGCGCCTTCGTCCCCGCCGGTGCGATCGGGATGCTGCAGGGCCTCCTCGTCGCCGTGATCACCGCGCCGCTGCTCGACCTCGATCCGGCGGGGTGGTCCGCGTACGCCGGGATCGCCGTGCTGGCCGGGCTCGCGTTCGCCGCGGCGAACCAGGCGCTCAACGCCCTGTTCGGTGGCGCGGGTCGGTTCGTCTCGATGATCGTCGCGATCGTCGGTCTGGCGACGGGCATCATCGCGACCGTCCCCCAGGTGCTCGACCAGCTCCTCGCCTTCCTGCCGATCGCCCCAGCGCTCGGCGGCCTGCAGGCGATCGCCATCGGGGACACGGGAGCCGCGGCCGGTGTGGTGGGCCTCGTCCTCTGGCTCCTCGGGTCGCTCGCCGCGACGACCTTCGCGGTCGCCCGGGCGAGGACCACCTCGGTCAAGGCGCTCGTCCCGGCCACCGCCTGATGCTGGGGTGAACCCACTCGCCGATAGGCTGGGACGATGAGTGATGGCGAAGACCGGGAACTGGCCGAGTGGGGCGAGCAGCGCAAGCGCCGTCAGCGGCTGATCGCCTGGGTGCTCGTCGTCGCGCTCGTCCTCGGTGGAGGCGGCGCGACCGTCCTCGGCTTCATCTTCAACTAACCGAGAGCGACGGAGGCTACGGCCTCGCGTCGTGCAGGTCTCGCTGCTTCACGATGCGGTCGGGGTTCGCCGGTCGCATGCCGACGATGATCTTGCCGCGGGCGTGCAGACGCTCGAGGTCCTCGAAGGCGTCGATGATGAGGTCGAACGGGTAGAACGCCGAGACGACGACCTTCAAGGCATGGTCGGCCGCGTACTCCGCGAGTCGCTCGAGTTGCTTCGTGGCGTGTGCGGCGAACTCCTCGTCGGGCTCGAGAGCGGCGAGCTCGATCGCCTTCCGATCCTCGCTCGACCGGTACTTCTCCGACGGGACACCGAGCTCGGCGGCGAGCTGCTGCCCGTCCTGGCCGAAGTTGTCGATGAACGCCGTCACGCCGTTGGGAGCGAGGGTCCGGATCCGATCGGCCATCCCGTCGCCGTAGACGACCGGCTTGACGCCCTGTTCGCGGAGGAAGTCGTGGTTCCGTTCACCGCAGGTGCCGATCACGCGCACGCCCGCGAAGGTCGCCAACTGCGCCTCGATGTTCCCGACGCCGCCGGCCGCAGCGGAGATCACGAGCGTGTCGCCGCGCTTCAGGTGCAGACCGTCGAGGGTCTCGAGCGCGGTGAGCCCGGCGAGGTACAGACCGCCGGCCTCCTCCCAGCTCACGCGCTTCGGCTTGCGGACGAGGGACGACGCCGGGACGACGACCTGGGTGGCGTGTGCCCCACGGACGGCGTGGCCGATCACCTCGTCACCGCGTCTCCAGCCGGTGACGCCGGTGCCGACCTCGCGGATCAGCCCGGCGAAGTCGCTCCCCTGCCCGGTCGGCAGCTCGATCGGGACCGTGTCCGCGAGGTTCCCCTCGCGGACGAAGGCCTCGATGTGGTTGATGCCGCTCGCCAGGACGTCGACGACGACCTCGCCCCACCGCGGGTGCGGCATCTCGGACTCGACGAACTCGAGGACGTCGGGGCCGCCATAGCGGGCGTAACGGAGGGACTTCGTCGTCTGCTTCGAACCGAACATGGTTCATCTTCCACCTGGAGGTCGCTAGAGAGACGAACTACCAGCTCGCTTCCAGGTTCGATTCGCTGCGGCGTCAGCCCTTCACCGCCCCCGAGGTCAGCCCCTGCACGATGTACCGGCTGGCGAAGGCGAACAGGACCATCGTCGGGATGATCGTCAGCACGGCCGCCGCCGACATGGAGCCCCAGTCGATGTTGTAGCTCGTGATGAAGCCGTTGAGCGCCGTCGGGATTGTCTTGTTCGCGTCGCTGTTGATGAGCGTCACCGAGAGGAACAGCTCGTTCCAACAGTTGACGAAGTTGAAGATGAACGCCGCGACGATGCCGGGCTTCAGCACCGGGACGAGCACCCGGAACAGGGCCCCGAACCGCGAGCAGCCGTCGATCATGGCCGCCTCCTCGAGCGCATCCGGGATGTTCTCGAAGAACCCGCGGAGCATCACCGTGCAGAACGGGATGCACACCGCGATGTAGATGAGGATGAGCCCGAACCGGTTGTCGACGAGCTTCAACTGCGTCATCAGCAGATACAACGGTCCCAGCGCGATGAACGACGGGATCATCTGGGTGGCGAGGAACGCGAGGAGGATCGCTCCCTTGCTCCGGAACTCGAACCTGGCCAGCACGTAGGCCGACAGCATCGAGATGAAGGTCGCCACGACGGCCGCGACCGTCGCGACGATGAGGCTGTTCAACACGTAGGTGCCGAACTGCGCCTTGCTGAACAGGCCCAGGTAGTTCTCGATCGAGAACACCTCCGGCCAGTACGTCAGCGGGTAGGAGAAGATCGCCCCCGGCTTCTTGAACGAGGTCACGACGATCCAGTACAGCGGGAACACCGTGATCACGAGCCAGAGCCCGAGGAAGAGGAACTTGACGACCTTCGCGGTCCGGGTCTCCTGGTCGATCATGCCTTCACCTTCTTTTCGCGCATGGACAGCAGGTAGAACGCCGTGAAGACGAGCAGGATCGCGACGACGATGAGTCCGATCGCGGACGCCCGGCCGTAGTCACCGCGCTGGGTGGTCGCGATCATCCACGTCGTGAGGATGTGCGTCTGGTTCGCCGGACCGCCACCCGTCATGCCGTAGATGATGTCGGGGAAGTTGAAGATCCAGATGACCCGCAGCAGCACCGTGAGGGCGAGCGTCGTGCGGATGTACGGGATGGTGATCTGGAAGAGCATGCGCGCCTTGCCCGCACCGTCGAGCGCGGCGGCCTCGAAGAGGTCCTCCGGCACCGACTGCAGGGCGGCGAGGATCATGATCGCGAAGAAGGTGACGCCGTACCAGACGTTCGCCACGATGACGGCGAACATCGCGGTGTTCGGGTCGGCCAGCCACGGGATCGGGGTGTCGATGAGCCCGACCTTCTGGAGGAGGTCGTTGATGACGCCGAACTCGCTGTTGAACATCCAGCGGAAGAGGATGCCGATGAGGAATCCGGAGATCGCCCACGGGAAGAAGATCATCGCCTGGTAGAGCCCACGGAAGCGGAACTTCCGGCGCAACCAGAGGGCGATGCCGAAGCCGATGACGAACTGCGGGACGATCGAGGCGACCACCCAGAGGACGGTGTTCGCGACGACCTTGCCGAACGCCGGGTCGGCGAACACGGCCAGGAAGTTCGCGAAACCGACCCACGAGGTGTCGGTGAGGTTGGCGAGGTTCCAGTTGCGGAACGCCATCTGGGAGCCCGCGATCATCGGGTAGTAGATGAAGATCGCGACGAAGATGAACGCCGGAGCGAGGAACGCGAGGAGGCCGAAGCCGCGGCGCACCGTGAAGGTGCGCCGCCGACGCCCGCCGGCGGTCCGCGAAGGACCGGCCGGGGGTGTCGGGGCCGCAGGCTGCTGCCTGCGACCCGCTTCGTCAGTGGTGGTCGTCATGGACGGTTACTCGCTCTTCCACTTCTCGGTCCAGTACTCGTCCCAGCCCGCGAGGAGCTTCTCCGGCGTCAGCTGGCCGATGAGGACCTGCTGGATCTCGGAGTCGGACTTCTGGATCCACTCGGTCCACCAGGAGGAGCCGCGCGGCTGCGTGACGCTCAGGTAGGTGTCCGGGTTCTCGTTCATCGTGACGTAGCTGGCCCAGGGGCCGGTCTTGTAGAAGTCGCTCTCGGCGGCGCTCTTCACGATCGGGACGAGGCTGTTCTCCTGAGCGAACGTCGTCGCCTGCTTGTCCTCGGACAGGAACTCGATGAGCTTCGCCGCCTCCGCCTTGTGCTCGCTCGACGCCGCCGTGCCCCAACCCGCGGTCGCCATGGGCTGGGCGGCCTTGCCGGTCGGTCCGGTCAGCAGCGGAGCCGTGCTCCACTGCTCGGCCGTGATCGCCTCGGACTGTTCGACGGTCGCGATGACCTCGGGGTCCTGCAGCAGGAACGCGGTCGAGCCGTTGGAGAAGCCCTCGACCATCTCGGGGTAGCCCCACGCGACGGACGACGGCGGCGAAGCCTCCTTGAAGAGGTCGAAGTAGGTGTTGACCGCGTCGAGCGCCTCCGGTGCGGAGAAGATCGTGTCGCCGTTCGTCAGCTTGAACGCGTTCTCGGTGTCGAGGTCGTCGGCGACGTAGGCCTCGATCGCGGCGACGACGTTGCTGTTGGCGTTGGTGCCGCCGCGGAAGGCGTAGCCGAACTGGTTCTTCGAGGGGTCCTGGATGGCCGATGCCTGCTCGAGGAGGTCCTCCCAGCTCGCGGGCGGGCCGTCGAACCCGGCCTCCTTCACGAGGTCGGTGCGGTAGAAGAGGCTGAGGCCGTAGAAGCCGTAGGGCACGTACCAGACCTTGCCGTCCTCACCCTTCGCGTACTTCGTCGCGTTGTCGGTGAGGTCGTCCCAGCCCTTCCAATCCTTCAGCTCGCTGTCCATGTCGGCGAGCCAGCCGTTGGTGGAGAAGGGACCGACGGTGATGTCGCGGACCTCGAGCACGTCGACCCCGGAGCCGGACTGCAGCATCTGGGTGATCTTCTGGTCGGCCTGGTCGGTCGGCGGCGAGATGAGCTCGACCTTGATCTTCGGGTTCTCGGCCTCGAAGTCCGCGATGAGCGTCTTCAGGACCTCGGTCCGGGCGGGGTTGGTCAGACTCTCGACCATCTGCAGGGTGACGGTGCCGTCGCTCGCTCCGCCGGCGCAGGCCGACAGGGCGAGGCCGGCGACGACGGACAGGCCGATGGCGGCCGATGCACGTGACTTCCTCATGCTCGCTTCTCCTTTGAGTGGTGCTGGTGGGGGTGCTGTGTGGGGGTGCTGGTGTGACGATGTGGGGTGCTGATGTGACCGGCGTGCTCTCGACGCTCAGCTCGTGGCCGCGCGCTCCTGCTCGGCCCATCGCGCGAGGACCGGGACGGCGTGCTCGGCGAAGTCCTCGAAGTCCTCAGGGGTGTTGTAGACGTGGGTCGAGAGGCGGACGTAGCCGATCCCGTCGAGGCTCGTGAACGCCCCTTCGACACCGAGTTCGGCCGAGACGCGGTCGCGGAGGCCGTCGGCGGTGGCGTGCGTCGTCGCGAGACCCGTCGGCAGCTTCACGAGTCGGAGGGCGTTGACGGGCATCCCGACGTCGACCCGGCTGTCCTCGCCGGTGATGGCGGAGACCGCGTCGGACACGACCTCGACGGCGTAGTCCGCGAGCTCCGTCATGTAGGTGCGCGCCTCGTCCCAGCCCCAGCTGTCCTCGATAAACCCGAGCGAGGTGCCGGCCGCGAGGTAGCTCGTGACGTCGACGGTTCCCTGGGTGTCGAAGCGCTCAGGGAACGGGTACGGCGAGCCCCACGAGTCGATGAGCGGGTACAGCTCCTGCGCGAGCGGGCTGCGGGCGACGAGGACGGCGGCCCCTCGGGGCGCACACCCGAACTTGTGGAGGTTGCCGACCCAGAAGTCGCAGTGGAGGTCGCGCATCGGATCGGCGTACAGGCCGGGGACGTGGGCGGCGTCGACGAGGGTGGGGATCCCGGCAGCGCGGGCGGTGTCCGCGATCTGCTGGACCGGCAGGAGGCGGGCCGTCGGCGAGGTGATCTGGTCCATCACCACGAGGGCCGTGCGGTCGCTGAACTCGGCGACCACGGCGTCGTGGGCGGCCTGGGCGTCGGCGTCGAGCGGGATGCGCGCGGTCCGGACGGTGCCGCCCCACCGGCGTGCGAGCCGCTCGGCTCCCATCGTGACGGCGCCGTAGCCGTGGTCGGTGACGACGATCTCCAGGCCGCGCTGCACCGGGAGGCTGGAGAAGACGACGCTGGCGCCGGCGCTCGCGTTCGGGACCATCGCGAGCTGGTCGACCGATGCGCCGAGGAAGTCGGCGATACCGACGCGCGCGGCGGCGACCTTCGCGGGGAGTGCGGGGAACCAGGTGAGCGGCGCGGCCTCCATCTCGCGACGGAGCGCCTGCTGGTGGTCCTGGGCGACGATCGGGACTGCACCGAAGGAACCGTGGTTGATGTGGCGCTTGGTCGGATCCAGCGTCCACGCGGCCGTGGCAGGTCGGCCGTCGCCGAGCATGAGCGGCGCTGGCCGTGCGATGGTGCGAGTGTCCACAGTGACGTTCCTCCGAGTCGATTATGCAGTGGATTGTCCGATAACCATAGAGGTCACGTTTGATGACTTTGGTTTCTATCGTGTTACAACTGGTCGAAAGCACGTCTGCGAGGGCTAGTCATCCGATGACTTGTGTCGGAGGCGTACAGTCATCGGATGTCTCGACGCCCCATGTGCTCCCCGGCGCACCGCGGCACGGCCGCTACGATGGCGTGACGACCCTTGGGAGGACCGGCATGTCAGCAGTCGACACCGCGTTCCACGGGCTTCGGCACATGATCGCCTCCGGTCGCCTGGTCGCCGGCCAGCGGTTCCCCGCCGAGAGCGAGCTGTGCGACGAACTCGGTGTGTCCCGCGGCTCCTTGCGCGAGGCCGTCCGCATGCTCGCGGCGCTCGGCATCATCGAGTCACGCCACGGCTCGGGCACCTACGTGTCGATGCTGCGTCCTGAGGAGATCATCGGCAGCCTGTCACTCACCGTCGACCTCCTCCCCCTCGACGGGCTGCTGCAGATGTACGAGCTCCGACGGGTCCTCGAGACCCATGCGGCCTCGCAGGCGGCCGCCCGCGCCGGCGAGCAGGTCCACGCCGAGCTGGCATCGCTCGTCGCGGCGATGGAGGAGACGACGGACCCCGCCGAGTCGAGCGAACTCGACCACCGGTTCCACGAACTGATCGCTCGGACCGCCGGCAACGCGACGCTGACGGCGCTCCTGCAGGTGTTCCGCTCCCGCTCGCGGGCCTACGACGTCTTCAGCCTGCCGGACGGCGACGAACTGCGGCGGGTGAGCAACCGAGGCCATCGCTCGATGACGGAGGCCATCATCGCCCGCGACCCAGTGGGTGCGGCCGGCGCGGCCTCCGCGCACGTCGCGCAGACCGAGGAATGGCTGCGCGTGCTGCAGCCTCCGGCCACCCCCGCCGACTGAACGGCCCGACTCGGACGCTGGTCAGCGCGTCGGGAGGATGGGCGTGCCGATGAGCCGCTCGAGCTCGGTCCAGAGTGCCGAGGCGACGTCCCGGTCGGTCGCGATCGCCGCAGGGGTCTGACGCACGGCGTCTCCCTTCGTCAGCCACCGGGGGCCGTAGAACCAACCACCGTCGGCCGACTCGTCGGTGACCGCCCGGAGCGTCGGCTCGGCCCCGCGTTGCTTGCTCTGCGCGTAGACGGACTGCAGCGTGTCGGAGCAGCGACGTCCGCGCGTCGGCTCGTTCACACCGGGGACACGACGGTCGAGTCCGTTGACCGAGTAGCCGGGGTGCGCGACCAGCGCCCGGACGGTGCTGTGCGACGCGGCGAGCCGGCGGTCGAGCTCGAAGCCGAGGGACGACAGGGCGATCTTCGACTGGGCGTACGCCTGCCAGCCGCTGTATCCCTCACGGAGCTGCAGGTCGTCGCCGTGGAATCGGACGAGCAGGGTGGACAGACTGCCGAGGAGCACGACGCGCGGCGCGGTGTCGTGCTCGTCCGCCGTGCGCTGCAACACGGGCAGCGCTTCGGCGAGCAGGGCGGCATGCCCGACGACGTTCGTCGCGAAGACCAACTCGATGCCGTCGGCCGTCTCCTGGCGGTCCTTCGGCATGTGCACCATGCCGGCGTTCGCGACGAGTGCGTCGAGCCGGTCGAGCTCCGACAGCCGGCCGGCGGTCGCGCGCACCGAGTCGAGCGAGGAGGTGTCGAACGGGAGGTGGCTGAGTCGGGCGTCGGGCACCTTCACCCGGATGGCGCGCATGGCCGCTTCGGTCTTCGATGCATTCCGCGAGGCGAGGATCACCTCCGCGCCAGCCTGTGCGAGTCCGAGGCTCGTCCAGAAGCCGAGGCCGGCGTTCGCTCCGGTGACGAGGACGACGCGTCCGGTCTGATCGGGCAGGGAGTCGGCGTTCCAGGTCATGGACCCATCCTGGCGCAGGACACTGGACGCCGTCCGAAGGGGGTCACCCCTTGCGCGGCGGGATGCGAGGGGTGCCTGGGATCAGTGCTGGTTGGCGAGGCGCTCGTGGTGGTGGATGACCTCGGCGACGACGAAGTTGAACCACTTCTCGGCGAAGGCCGGATCGAGGTGCGACTCCTCGGCGAGCGCCCGCAGCCGGGTGATCTGGCGTTGCTCCCGCGCCGGGTCGCTCGCGGGCATGTCGTGTTCGGCCTTCAGCCGGCCGACCTCCTGCGTGCACTTGAAGCGCTCGGCGAGGAGGTGGACGAGGGCCGCGTCGATGTTGTCGATGCTGCTCCGGAGCCGGCCGAGCCGTTCGGTGGCCGCTGGATCCGTCGCGGCTGCGCCGGCGGTGGGTTCGGGGTGCTGGTCGGCCTGGCTCATGCCGAAACTCTAGCAACGCGCCGGGCCCGCGCAGCAGGCGACCAGGCGATACGCAGCCGGTTCACCGCAACGCCGGGACGAGGTGTCCGGACTCGAGGTGCAACCGCGCGTCGGCCTCCGTGACCGCGAGCGGATCGTGGGTCACCTCGACGACCGTCGCGCCCCGCTCCGCCTCCGCGCGGAGGACCGCTCGGATCGCCCGTCCTGCGGCCAGGTCGAGGCCGACGGTCGGTTCGTCGAGCAGGAGGACGTCGGCTTCGCGGGCGAGCGCCTGCGCGACGAGGACCCGTTGACGCTGGCCGCCCGAGAGCTCTCCGAAGGAACGCGGCGCGAGGGGGAGGACGTCGAGGCGGTCGAGACTCGTGTCCACGATGCGGCGATCACGGGCGTCGAGCCGCGCCCAGCGGTGACAGAGCGCCGGCCACCGCCCCATCGAGGCGACGTCGCGCGCGGTCACCGGGAAGTGTTCCGGCACGGCGCTCCGTTGCGGGACGTAGGCGAGGGACCGCCCGGCCAGGCCGTCGACCTCGCCGGTGGTCGGCTGATGGAGCCCCGCGAGGACCGCGAGCAGTGTCGACTTCCCGGCTCCGTTCGCGCCGGTGACCACGGTGATCGCACCCGAGCGGAGCTCGGCGGAGATCCCGTGGAGGACCCGCTGGCCGTCGTATTCGGCTGTCACCTGGCGGAATCGGATGGTCACGACCCTCGGGCGGCCGGGCGCTGCCGGAACAGGACGGTTCGACGGGGTTCGCATGGCTTCACCCTATCAATACTGAGAATCATTTTCATGTAGAGTGCTCGACCATGACCTGGATCACCGAGCCGTTCACCGCGGCCTTCCTCCTCCGCGCCCTCATCGGCGGCGTGCTGGTGGCGGGGATCTGTGGGGTCGTCGGCACCTGGGTCGTGCTCCGTGGGCTCGCCTTCCTCGGCGAGGCGATGGCCCACGGCATGCTCCCCGGCGTCGCCACCGCAGCGCTGCTCGGCCTCCCGCCGGTCGCCGGGGCAGCCGTGAGCGCCGTGGTCATGAGCGCCGGTATCAGCCTCGTCTCCCGACGCGGCAGGCTCTCCCACGACACCTCCATCGGACTGCTCTTCGTCGGCATGCTGGCACTCGGGGTCATCATCGTCTCGTCGAGCCGATCGTTCGCGACCGACCTCACGGCGATCCTCTTCGGCGACATCCTCGCGATCCGGGACGCCGACCTGCTCGGCCTCGCCGTCGCCCTCGTCGTCACGGTGCTCGTCGCGATCGCGTTCCACCGACCGTTCGTCGCCCTCGCGTTCGACCGCCGGGTCGCCGCGACGATGGGCCTCCGTCCGCGTCTCGCCCACGCAGCGCTCGTCGGCCTGGTGACCCTCGCCGTCGTCGCCTCCTACAGCGCCGTCGGCACACTGCTCGTCGTCGCGCTCCTCCTCGGCCCCGCGGTCGCCGCCGCCCACTGGGCACGATCCATCCCGCTGACCATGCTGCTCGCGACCGTCTTCGGCGCGCTCGCCGTCCTCCTCGGCCTGCTCGTCTCCTGGCACGGCGACACCGCCGCCGGGGCCTCGATCGCCGCCTGCTCGATCCTGCTCGCAGCGGCCTCGTGGGCCGTGCGGTCGCTCGTCGCACGCATCCGGCGGCCGGGCAGCCCCCACCTCGAACCATCGACCGATCCGACCCACCTGGAAAGCGCACCGTGCACCGACTCCCCCGACCGATCATCCGAACCGGCACTCCCCGGACCGACCGCCGCGGCCCCGGCCCCGCGCGGACCGCGCTCGCTCTCGGAGCGCTCGCGCTGACCCTCACCGCCTGTGCCCCGCCCGGCGGGGCGTCGCCGACCCCCACCGCCACCGGCGAAGCTCGTGGCCACGGCTACGTCGAGGGTGCGAGCGAACTCCCCGAGCCGCAACTGCACCTCGCGACGGCTGACCAGGCCGGCACCGTGGAACTGACCGACCTCCTCAGCGAGGAGCGCACGACGATCGTCGAGCTCGGCCCGCTCGCAGCGCTCACGGGCGACGGGCGGTTCGTGGCCGCGCACTCCGAGCCCGCGGGGACCGTCACGATCATCGACACCGGTGTGTGGACGGTCGACCACGAGGACCACCAGCACTACTACCGGGCCGAGCCGCGCGTGGTCGGCGAGGTCGAGGGTGACGGACCGGCGGACGTCATCGCCGGCTCGACGACGACCGCCGTGCGGTTCGCGGGCTCGGGCGAGACCGTCCTCCTCGACACCGCCGCGCTCGGCGCTGGCGACATCGCCGAGTCCGGGCGGATCGAGAGCTCCCCCGGCGCCCCCGGGCTGGCCGTCCCGATCGGCGAGACCGTCATCGCCACCGACGGCAGTGGGAAGCTGCGCGTCCACGGCACCGACGGTGAACTCCTCGACCCCGCGTCGACATCCGTGGCCGCGGCCGACGTCGTGCTCGCCGGCTGCACCGAACCGGCAGGCAGCATCGCGACCAACGTCGGCGTCGTCATCGGCTGCGCCGAGGGCGCGCTCCTCGCCGTCGTCGACCGCAGCTCGAGTGACCCCGACCCGGTCCCCGCGTTCGAGGCGATCCCCTATCCGCAGGCCGTCGCCGCCGACGAGCGGGCGACGTCCTTCCATGCGCGTCCCGGTCGCCCGACCGTCGCCGCCGTCGCCGGCACCTCCGGTGCCTGGCTCCTCGACACCCGCGAACGCCGTTGGGCCCTGCTGCCGACGCCAACACCCCTACGACTGGTCACCGCCGTGGACGACCGCGACCAGCACGTCGTCGGCCTGACGACGACCGGCGACCTCCTCGTCCTCGACGGTGCCACCGGTGCCGTGACCGGGTCTGCGACCGCGCTGGCGGGCGCGCCCGACCTCGCCGCCGGGGTCCAGCTGGAGGTCGACCAGAACCGCGCCTACCTCAACCTCCCGAGCTCCCGCACCGTGGTCGAGATCGACTACGGCGACGCCGCGCGGATCGCCCGCACCTTCACCTTCGACACGCCACCGGCGTTCTTCGCCGAGACGGGACGCTGACCATGCGTGTGACCATCCCCCGCCGGACCACCGTCCTCCGCACCGCAGCCGTGCTCGTGTCCGGCCTCGTGCTCGGCGCCGGTCTCACGAGCTGTGCGGCGAGCGCCGACGACCGCCCGCTGGTGGTGGCGACGACCAACATCCTCGGTGACGTCGTCGGCGAACTCCTCGGCGCGCAGGCCGAGGTCATGACCCTCATGCCGCCGGACGCCGATCCGCACTCCTTCGAGATCTCGGCCAAGGAGGCGGCTCGGATCACGGGTGCGCAACTGATCGTCTCGAACGGGCTGGGGCTCGAGGAGGGGCTCACCCAGCACCTCGAGACCGCGGCCGACGAGGGGGTGCCGCTCGTCGAGGCGGGGTCACTCGTCGACGTCCTCGAGACGGAGTCCGGCGCGGCCGATCCGCACTTCTGGACGGACCCCGTGCAGATGGTCGCGGTCGTCGAAGGGGTCACCGAGGCCGTGATCGACGAGGTGCCCGGTGTCGACGCCGCCGAGGTGCGGTCGAACGCCGAGGCGTACACCGCGGAGCTCGAGGCGCTCGACGCGGAGATGGCCGAGGCCTTCGCCGCCATCCCGGTCGAGCAGCGGAAGCTCGTCACCAACCACCACGTGTTCGGTTACCTGGCCGCGCGATACGACTTCGCGGTCGTCGGAGCCGTCATCCCGAGCGGCACGACGCTCGCGGCACCGAGCGCGTCCGACCTCGACGAGCTCGCCACCGCGATCGAGACGGCTGGGGTCCGCACGATCTTCGCGGACTCCTCGCAACCCGACCGGCTCGTCCAGGTGCTCGCCGACGAGGCGGACGTCGACGTCGCCGTCGTCCCGCTTTTCACCGAGTCGTTGACCGCCGGATCGGGCGAAGCCCCCACCTACCTCACCATGATGCGCGCGAACACCGAGCGCATCGCCACCGGACTCTCGCCATGAGCGGGCGTCCACGAACCCAGAAGGAAACCATGCAGCAGCACCACCGCAGTCCCCTGGCCTCGCGCACGAAGCGCGGCCGGGCCACGTTCCTCGCCGTCGGCACCGCCGCGGCCCTCCTCCTCACCGGCTGCTCGACCGCGAGCGGTTCCGCACCGGACCCGAGCGCCTCCGCGTCCGACGGCCCGCAGAGCCGGATCGCCCTCACCTACGACGGCGGCCTCCTCGTCGTCGACGCCGCCACCCTCGACGTCGTGGGCGACCTGCCGCTCGCCGGCTTCAACCGGGTGAACGCCGCCGGCGACGGCCGCCACGTGCTCGTCACGACGACGAAGGGCTTCCAGGTCCTCGACACCGGGACGTGGACGGACGAGGACGGCACCTCGAAGCAGGCCGAGCCGGTCCTGACGGACCTCGTGTTCCCCGCCGACACCGCGGGCCACGTCGTGCGTCACGCCGGGAAGACCATCCTCTTCGCCGACGGCTCCGGTGACACGACGATCTTCGACAGCGCGGACCTCCTCGACGCCACCGACGAGCTGCCCGAGACCGAGACCGTCCCCTCGGAGGCCGCGCACCACGGCGTCGCCATCGAGCTCGAGGACGGCACCCTGCTGTCGACGATCGGTACCCCGGACGCCCGCACCGGTGTCCGGGTGCTCGACGAGTCGCGCACCGAGATCGCCCGCAACGAGCAGTGCCCCTCGGTCCACGGCGAAGGCACCGTCAAGGACGAGACCGTCGTCTTCGGGTGCAGCGACGGCGTCCTCGTCTACGACGACGGCGTCTTCACGAAGATCCAGGCTCCGGACACCTACGGCCGGACCGGGAACCAGTACGTCAGCGAGACCTCGTCCATCGCGGTCGGCGACTACAACAACGACCCCGACGCCGAGGGCTACGACCTCCGTCAGCTCGCGTTCACCGACACGGTCGCCAAGACGACGAAGATCGTCGACCTGCCCGAGGGCGTCGGCTACACCTGGCGCGACGTGGCCCGTGGGCCGAACGACGACGTCGTCGTCCTCGGCAACGACGGCTCGCTGCACGTCCTCGACGAGCAGACCGGTGAGGTCACCGACACCATCGCCGTCATCGACGCGTGGGAGCCGCCGGCTGAGTGGCAGGACGCCCACCCGGCACTGGTCGTCCACGACGGAGTCGCCTACGTGACCGACCCGGCGACGAAGACGCTCCACGCCGTCGACCTCGCCTCGGGTGACATCACGACGGGCGAGCTGCCCGGTGTCCCGAACGAGATCGCGGTCGTCACCGGCTGAGGCCCGCAAGCCGAGAGCGCCCGTTCCGTCATGTGCTGGGATCCAGCCGACGGGACGGGCGCTCTGCGTTGGAACGCCGGGGATGGTCAGACGCGTTCCGGGGTGCCGAGCACCCGGGTGACGACCGGTCGGGTCGCGTGGAGCGCCGCCCAGACGAGGCCGATGCCGCCGACGAAGCATCCGACGATCACGAGGACCGACAGCGGGGCGAGGATGATGCTGATGCCCGCCATCGGCAGCACGAGGAGGACACCGAGTCCGGCCGAGCCGAGGGCGACGACCCGCAGCGGCAGCATGACGGCGCGGGTCCGAGCCCGCTCCATGACCTGCCGCGGCACTCCGAGGCGGTCGAGGCTGACGTACAGGTCTCGTCGGTCGAGCACCGCGGAGGCCTGGTTCACCCCGACGGAGCAGGCGACCATGAGGAACGACGCGACGAGCGTGATGATGACGCCGGTGCGGATGTCGTCGATGAGGATGGCGCTCTCGCGATCGAGGTCGGCACCTCCGGCGGCGTCCATGAGGGCGACGCCCGTGCCGGCGACGACGGCGACGAAGCTCGTCATCGCGACGCCGCTCACCTGCCGCCAGGCGGCCTTCGGCGACTCGAGGATGCTCCGGGCCGCGAGCAGCCGCTCCGGGGACGAGGCGCGCTTCGCCGATCCCCGCCCGATCATCCCGACGACCCAGGGGCCGATCAACCCGAGCACGCCGACGCCGGCGCCGAACCCCACGCCCAGGACGGCGACGATGGCGGCGACCTCCTGCAACCCGGTCACGACGGAGAGCAGGGCGTAGGCGACGAGGACCACGGCGGCACCGATGACGACGCGCACCCAGTGCACGGTCGGCGCCTGCTGCTTCGTCCGGACCCCGAGCGGGCTCACGTTCACGGCACGCAGACCGATGGCCGCGCTGGCCGCCGCGAGGAGCGTGACACCGAGGACGACGGCCGCCGCGACCGGCACACCGACCCAGACGCCCTCGACGCCGATCGGCGAACCGCCGAACGGGATGAGGCCGACGAGGGGCAGCATGCCGAGGTACAGCACGATGCCGGCGAAGGAGCCGAGCAGGGCGACCGCGGCCGATTCGAGCACGGTCATCGCGGAGACGGTGCCGGGCGTCGCGCCGAGCAGCCGGAGGGTGGCGAGTCGGTCGTCGCGACGGCGCGCCGACAGGCGCGCGGCCGCTCCACCGAGGGAGCCGAGCGGGACGAGCAGCAGCGCCAGGGCCAGCACGCTGAGCACCTGGTAGAGCAGGGCCGTCTCGCCGGTCCACCGCCAGAACATCATCGCGCCGCCGAGCACGGTGAGCACGAGGGCCGTGGTGACCGCGAACGCGACCGCCGGGAGGACGATCGTCGCCGGGCTCTGGGCTCCCGGCCGGGCGAGCATCCAGGTGAGGCGGACGACGGGGCTCCGACCCGAGCCGGCGGGGACCGGTGTCCGCGGCGGGGCGGTGTCGACGACGGCGCTCATGAGCGCGCGCCGTTCGGGACGACGCCGGTCTGCGGGTACGGCTGGCCCTGCTGCTGCGGCTGCGGCGGGTACGGCTGACCCTGCTGCGCCATCGGGTACGGCGGCTGCGGCGCGGGCGGCGCACTCAGCGGCCCCGCGTCCTGGCGTTGTCCGACGATGCGACCGTCGGCGAGACGGATGGTGCGCGAGCAGCGTGCCGCCACGGTCTCGTCATGCGTCACCAGCACGAGCGTCCGGCCCTGACCGGTGGTGGCGTGCAGGAGCGCACCCATCACGTCGGCCGAGGTGCGGGAGTCGAGCGCGCCCGTCGGCTCATCGGCGAACACGATGGGAGCGCCCGTCACCTGGGCACGCGCGATCGCGACGCGCTGCGCCTGACCGCCGCTCAATTCGCCGATCCGGCGGCCTTCGAGACCGGCGAGACCGAGGGCGGCGAGCCAGGCCGCCGCACTCGACTCGGCCGCGGCCCGGGGGGTGCCGCCCAGCATGAGGGCGATGGCGACGTTCTCGACGGCCGTCAGCTCGGGGATGAGCAGGCCTTGCTGGAAGACGAACCCGAACGACTCGCGCCGCAACTGCGAGCGTCGCTTCTCGTCGAGCTGGTCGACGCGGACGACACCCGTCGGGGTGCTGAAGGCGATCGAACCGGTGTCCGGGGTGACGATCCCGGCGAGCGCGTGCATGAGGGTGGTCTTGCCGGAGCCGGAGGCGCCCATGATGGCGACCGACTCGCCCGGGAGGATGTCCAGGTCGACGCCGGCGAGGGCGAAGGTGGCCCCGTACTGTTTCGTGAGTCCGCGGGCGGAGAGGATCGAAGTGTTCATGATCCCATCGTGCGCGGGAGGCCCGGTGCGGCGCGTCGGCCGGGCGATGCACGCTGCCCGGTGCCGGTCATCCGCGAGGTGGACCCGGGGTCGGCCGCGAGGTCAGACGCCGCGGCGGCGGTACTGCGCGAAGAGGGCGGCGTCGGCCGCCCAACCGGCGCCGAGGAAGCGGAGACCCGAGCCTGTGTCGGTGGCGTCACCCGAGGACGCTGGTGCCGGCGTCGCCGAGAGGTCGACACCCGCAGCACCGGCGGCGACGTGCGCCGAGGCGCGGACGCGCTCGGCGACCTCCACGGGTGCAGGATCCTCCTCGACCACACCCTGCACCGGGACCGGCAGCGGGACCGCCCGCAGTGGAGCGGTGACCCGGGTGTGGACGGCGTGCGACTGGGTGATGGAGGACATGCTCCCATCGTGCCGAGCGGCCATCCCCGACACATCCCGCAATCGGGTGATCCTCCTCGGCGCGGACTCATCCTCCGGTACCACACGGGTGTCGGAGCGCCCGCCCCGCTCCGGCGGAGCGGGGCGGGGTCAGACCGACTGCACGGGCACCGGTCGACCGACGAAGTGGATCCCGACGCGCTCCCCCGCCTCGAGCCGTTCGGTCGCGCCGTGCTGCACCGCGACGAGCGTCCCGTCGGGTAGTTCGACGGTCGTGCGACGCACCGGGCCGAGGAAGCTCGAGGTGAGCACCACCGCGTCGGACGAGCCAGCGGGCTGCTCCCCCTCGTCCGTGAACACGACGTCCTCCGGCCGGACGAGCGCGACGACGTCCCCGCTGCCCGTCGGTTCGCCGAGGACCGGGAGCACTTGACCGAGCACCAGCACGCCACCGTCGACGAGCGTCCCGGGGATCCGGTTGCTCAGCCCGATGAACTTGGCCACGAACGGCGAGGACGGTCGGGAGTACAACTCCTCCGGTGTGCCGATCTGCTCGATGACCCCGGCCCGCATGACGGCCACCCGGTCGGCGACGGCGAGCGCCTCCTCCTGGTCGTGCGTCACGAACAGCGTCGTGATCTGCAGCTCCGACTGGATGCGACGGATCTCGTCGCGCAACTGGACGCGCACCTTCGCGTCGAGGGCGCTGAGCGGCTCGTCGAGGAGCAGGACGCGCGGCCTCGTCACGAGCGCCCGTGCGAGGGCGACGCGCTGCTGCTGCCCACCCGACAGCTGGTGGGCGTAGCGGCCACCGAGGTGCGCGAGGCCGACGAGCTCCAGGCTCTCGGCCGCTCGGGCCTGCCGCTCCGCGGTCGGCACCCGGCGCATGCGCAGGCCGAACTCCACGTTCTCCAACACGGTCAGGTGCGGGAAGAGCGAGTACGACTGGAACACCATCCCGAGGTCGCGCTTGTTCGTGGGCACCGACACGACGTCGACCCCGTCGATCAGCACGCTGCCCGAGGTGATGTCCTCGAGCCCCGCGAGGCTGCGCAGCGCGGTCGTCTTGCCGCAGCCGGAGGGGCCGAGGAGGGCGACGAACTCGCCCGGCGCGAGGTCGAGACTCACGCCGTCGAGGGCACGGGCACCCGAACCGTAGTCCTTCACGACGCGGTCGAACCGCACCGCGGCACCCGTCGGGCGGGCGGCTCCCGGTGCGGCCGTGGATGCCGACTGGTCGATCGAGGTCATGGTGTCTCCCTGATGCGTCGGATCGATCCGACGCGGCCGATGATGAACAGCAGGACGAACGCGAACGCGAGCGCGAGCAGCGCGAAGGCCACCGCCACGAACGGGTCGCTCTTCGACACCTGCACGAGCGAGGTCTGCAGGGTGTTGCGCCCGAGGAGCGAGGCGATCGTGTACTCGCCGAGGACGACGGCCACCGAGATGACCGCGGCGGTGAGCACGCCTCGCCGCAGGTTCGGGAGGAGCACGCGGAACAGGACGGTCCCCCATCCGGCGCCGAGCGTGCGGGCGGCCTCGGCGAGGGTGCCGACGTCGACCGACTGCAGGTTCGCGGCGATCGCCCGGTAGGCGTACGGCAGCACCGTGATCCCGTACGCGAACGCGAGCGTCCACGGGGCGCTGCCGAGGAGCTTGGCCACCACCGAGTACACCGGCGCGAGTCCGACGACGAGCACGATCGCCGGCACGGTGATCGGGATGATGCAGACGAACTCCAGCACCCGCTGCAGCTTCGGGAACCGGAGCTTCACGAGGATCATCGTCGGCAGGAGCAGGACGACGACGATGAGCACCGTGACCGCCGCGAGGATGACGGAGT
The DNA here is from genome assembly GCF_001421315.1 of Plantibacter sp. Leaf1. Classification (NCBI taxonomy): domain Bacteria; kingdom Bacillati; phylum Actinomycetota; class Actinomycetes; order Micrococcales; family Microbacteriaceae; genus Plantibacter; species Plantibacter sp. Leaf1. The sequence continues at coordinate 1,551,678 of NZ_LMJX01000002.1, forward strand.
TGCCGATGCCCTGGAACAGCACGCGGTACTTCCGCGCGTTCTCCGGGTCGACGATCGCCGCCCAGTGGCCGAGGTCGTGGCCGCCGTCGATCCCGGCGCGGAACGTGAACTCGAGCATCGACAGGATCGGCACGGCGAACACGAGCGCGACGACGACGAGGATGATCCGGCTCGTGAGCTTCGACGGCGTGGCCGAGTCGCGGACGGCGCTCATCGCTGCCACCGTTCCGTCCGGGCCTGGAGTGCGGAGTACGCCGTCATCATGACGACCATCACCACGATCATCCCGATCGCGAGCGAGCCGGCGAGGTTCTCCCGCCCGAGGACGGTCTCGCTGATGAGGGCTCCGCGGATCTGCAGCGGCACGATCTGGGCGCCCTGACTGATGAGCGCGGCGGCGGTCGCGTAGCTCGAGAACGCGTTCGCGAAGAGGAGCAGAAGCGATCCGAGGAAGGAGGGGGCGAGGATCGGCATCGCGATGCGGGTCCAGTACGTGAAGCGCGTGCCGCCGAGCGTGGCGTTCGCCTCCGACCAGGTGCGCTTCAAGCCCTCCATCGCCGGCATGAAGGTGATGACCATGAGCGGCACCTGGAAGTACAGGTAGGGCAGCAGGAGACCGGGCACCTGGTAGAGCCAGACGCCGTCCGCGAAGAGGTCGATCCCGAGCCGGTCCTTGAGGAACACGGTGACGAGCCCCTGGATCCCGATCGTCGCGATGAAGGCGAAGGCGAGCATGACGCCGCCGAACTGTGCGAGGACGCTCGAGGCCGCGTCGACGAAGGTGCGGATGAGCCCATCGGGTCGCACCGCGAGCAGGGCGTAGCAGACGAGGGCTCCGATGACGGCCCCGGCGACCGCGGTGACGGCCGAGACCCAGAACGAGCTCGCGAAGGCGCCGAGCACCGCCGGCTCACCGAGGGCGGCGAGGTTGTCGAGGGTGAACGCGCCGTCACCGTCGAAGAAGCCGGTGGCGAGGGCGGTGACCGTGGGGATCGCCAGGAAGAGCAGGGTGTACAGCGCGAAGGGCGTCAGCCCGAGGAGTGCCCAGCGCGGACGGCGACGGGGGCGCGCCGCGGCGGGTTCGGCCGAGGCGTCCGAGGTGGTGGTCGGCGGGAGCGAGACGGCGGGGTCGGCTTCCGCCGACCCCGCCCCACTCCGCCGCGTGGCGGAGGCACTCATCAGGAGATCGCTGCCGCCCACTTCTCGGCGAGCAGCGAGGTGGCCTGCTCGGTCTGCTCCGGCGTGAACTGCACGAGGTCGGCGGGCATCTCACCCACGGCGTCGAGGGCCTTCTGGTCGACGGTGTCCGCCTCGACCATCGCGGCGAGGGTCGACGGGTACGCGCCGGCGGCGAGGTACAGGTTCTGCGCCTCGGGGCTGAAGATGAACTCCTGCCAGAGACGGGCCGCCGCGGGGTGCGGAGCGTCGACGTTGACGGCCTGGTTGTAGTAGCTGCCGACCGCCGAACCGGGGAGGACGGTGGTCTTCCAGTTGCGCTGACCCTCGTTCTCGGTCGCCGCGGCCAGGTTGTTGTAGCTCCAGTCGATGACGACCGGGGTCTCACCGGACGCGATCGTCGCGGGCGTCGGGTCGAGCGGCAGGAAATTGCCGGCCTGGTTGAGCTTCTGGAAGAAGTCGACACCGGGCTGGATGTCGTCGGCGGACCCACCGGACTGCAGCGCCGCGAGGTAGACGCCGGCTGCGGCGGCACCCGCCTGGGTCGGGTCGCCGTTCAGCGCGACCTTGCCGGCGAAGTCGGAGCCGAGGAGGTCGTCGAGCGACTTCGGGGCCGGGACGGCGTCCGCGTCGTACCCGATGGAGACGAGGCCGGTGTAGTCGTACACCCAGAGGCCCGTCTTCTCCTTCGAGCCCTCGGGGATGTCGTCCCAGTTGGCGACCTGGTAGGGCGCGAACTGGTCGAGGTTGTCGAGGGCGACGGCGGATCCGAGGTCGAAGACGTCGGGAGCGGTGTCCTGGCCCTGCTGGTTCTTGGCGGCCGTGATCTCCTCGGCGCTCGACACGTCCGGGTCGGCCGAGTTCACCGTGATGTCGTACTTGTCCTCGAACGCGCTGATGATCTTGCCGTAGTTCGCCCAGGTGTCGGGGAGCGCGATGACGTTGAGCTCACCCTCCGCCTTGGCGGCCTCGACGAGCGCGTCCATGCCACCGAAGTCCTCGGCGGAGGTCGCCTTCGTGGCGTCGACGTCGGAGGCGGCTCCGGTGTCCGCTCCGGCGGAGCATGCGGTGAGCGTCGTCGCGGCGAGCGCGACGATGGCGAGGGCGGTCATACGCCTGGTGTTCACGGTTCCTCCAGTGACGTCGGCGGCCGCCCGTGCTGTCGGGCCGTCGGATACCGCGTCCGTCGTCTGGAGGACAAGCTAGGGTCGCCACGTAGCGCGATCGGGACCGCGCGGTGTCTCGCGGGTGAACAGTGCCCTTCGACAGGCTCAGGGACCGGGGGTGGACTCAGGGACCGCCCTTCGACAGGCTCAGGGACCGGGGCGGAGCGCGACGGGGCCGGGGCTGCGCGCGAGGCGCTCCTCGAGACCGGCGCGCACCTCCGGCCACTCCTCCGCGATCACCGAGAACAGCGCGGTCGTCCGCCAGGTGCCGTCCGCCCGCTGCTTGTCGCGTCGGATGAGGCCCTCGAACGTGGCCCCGAGCCGCAGGATCGCGGTGCGCGACCGCTCGTTGCGCTCGTCGGCCTGGATCTTCACCCGGCCGAAGCCCGCGTCGAAGGCGAGGCCGAGGAGCAGCAGCTTCGTCTCGGCGTTGACGGCCGTGCCCCACACGCGCGGGTCGTACGCCGTCCAACCGAGGTGGGCGGCCTCCCCCGGCTCGTCGAAGTCGCCGAGCGTCGAGGTGCCGACGAGGAGCCCGTCGTGCTCGCCGCCCACGAGCCGGATGACGTAGGTATTGCGCACGCCGGTCGTGAAGTATCGGTCGGCGAAGACGTCGAACTCGGCCTGCGTCGTCGGCAAGCCGTCCGGTCCGCCGCCGTACCCGCCGGCGAACACCTCGGGGTGCGCGATCGCCACGAACAGCTCGGGATAGTGCGAGCGGGCGAGCGGTTCGAGTCGGATGGTCCGGCCGTCGATCGGTCGGGGTTCGGGGCGTCGTGCGGTCACCGTTCCACCGTATCCGCTGGCGAGCGTCGCGCGAGGACCGGTCTCGCGATCAGGCGAGGATGAGGCAGGTGGGCGACCCGGCGTCGAGGGTCCCGAGCAGCGTCGTCGGGACGCCCGTGCGTTCGTCGAGTCGGAAGCTCGCGACGCTGTTCGACAGCTGGTTCGCGACGTGCAGGAAGCGGCCCGACTCCCGGTGGTGGCGCGGCATCGTCCCGCCGCACTCGACGTCGGCCACGGCCTCGACCCGCGAGCCGTCGCCCGTCACGCGCAGGGTGGCGAGGCGATCGCTCCCCCGGACCCCGACGTGCAACTGCTCGCGCGATGCGGCGAGGCTGATCTCGGCACCCGTGTCGCCCTCCGACACCCCCTCCGCGGGCGCGACCGTGGCCGCCAGGAGGTGCCAGTGGCCGTCCGTCCCGTCCACCCCGAGGGTGAAGACCTCGACCGAGTACTCGGTGATGACATGGAGGTGACCGCTCGGGTGGACGACGAGGTGCCGCGGACCCGTGCCGCGCGGGAACACGACGGTGTGGTCGAGGACCAGTCGACTCCCCCGCAGCTGCCAGATCCGGACCGTGTCGTGGCCGAGGTCGGTGGTCGCGATCCGGCCGTCGGGCAGGAGGGCGGAGGCGTGTGCGCGGGACGGCCGGGACGGCAGCGCCTCGCCGACGGCGGCCTCCAACGCGAGGAGCGTCAGGGCGTCCTCACCGGCGTCCGCGGCTTCGGCGGCGAGTGCGGTGGGCGAGGCCCACGGGTCGACGGACGACTCTCCGAGCCGCGGGTCCCCTCCGAACGCCGCGTTCTCGGCGAGGGGCACGGACACCACCCGACCGTCGCCGTAACAGCTCGCGACGAGCAGGTCGGCGCCTGGGACGGTCGCGACGTGACAGACGCCGTCGCCCGCCTCGAGGGGCTTGCCGAACGGCGCGAGGCCGAACTCGCCGGAGCGCTTGAACGCCTCCACCGCGCCGGTCGACTCGCTGGCCGCGTAGACGATCGGGAGCGTCGGGTGCAGCGTCAGGAACGACGGTGACTGCGCCTCCGAGGACTGCACCTGCCGGAGGGTCCCCGCCTCGTCCTGCCGCAGCAGGCTGATCCCGGCACCGGTGCCGTCGGCCTCAGCGGTGTAGGAACCGAGGAGGAGGTAGGGGGTGTCGTCGCTCATCCCCACAGTCTCCCACCTGCACCGACGCCCACCGATGTCGGATCAGCTGGAGCGGCGGGCTCGGACCCCGGCCGCGTACTCCTTCGGACTCATGCCGATCGCTTCCCTGACGATCCGGATGAGCGTCGCACGCGTGATGCCGAGGGCGTTCGCGAGGGTGACGAGCGAGAGGTCGGGGTCGTCGTCGAGGGTCGCCAGGGCACGCCGGACCCGTGGGTCGAGCGTGCCGGTGTCACGCGGGGGACGCACCGCCGGCCGTGGCCGGACCTCGCCGGTCGAGAGTTCCTCGACCGGCGGGAGCCCTGGCAGGGACGGCTGACCGGATTCGTTCACCACGGCAGATGCGACGCTCGTCCTCGGCTCAGTCGACGAGGTCGTGACGCACGACGATCGCGTCGCGGCCGGGGCCGACGCCGATCGCGGAGATGCGCGAACCACTCATCGACTCGAGCGCCAGCACGTAGTCCTGCGCGTTCTTCGGCAGGTCCTCGAAGCGGCGGACACCGGTGATGTCCTCCTGCCAGCCGGGGAACTCCTCGTAGATCGGGACCGCGTGGTGGAAGTCGCTCTGCGAGACCGGCACCTCTTCGACCCGGACACCGTCGACCTCGTAGGCGACGCAGACCGGGATGGTGGCGAGGTCGTCGAGGATGTCCAGCTTCGTCAGGACGAAGTCGGTGACCCCGTTGATGCGTGCCGCGTACCGGGCGATCGGGGCGTCGTACCAGCCGACGCGACGCGGGCGCCCCGTCGTCGTGCCGAACTCGAAGCCCTTCGAGCGCAGGTAGTCGCCGGACTCGTCGAACAGCTCGGTCGGGAACGGACCGGCACCGACGCGCGTGGTGTACGCCTTCACGATGCCGATGACGCGGTCGAGGCGGTTCGGTGCGACACCGGAACCGGTGGCCGCGCCGCCCGAGGTGGCGTTGGACGAGGTGACGAAGGGGTAGGTGCCGTGGTCGACGTCGAGCATCGTGGCCTGGCCGCCCTCGAAGAGGACGATCTTGCCCTCGTCGAGCGCCTCGTTCAGCACGAGCGCGGTGTCGGCGACCATGGGGCGCAGGCGCTCGGCGTACGCGAGCAGGTCGGCGACGATCTCGTCGACCGTGATCGCCCGGCGGTTGAAGACCTTCACGAGGAGGTGGTTCTTCTGGTCGAGCGCGCCCTCGACCTTCTGGCGCAGGATGTTCTCGTCGAAGAGGTCCTGGATCCGGATGCCGACCCGGTTGATCTTGTCGGCGTAGGCCGGGCCGATGCCGCGGCCGGTGGTGCCGATCTGACGCTTGCCGAGGAAGCGCTCCGTCACCTTGTCGATGGTGCGGTGGTACTGGGTGATGACGTGCGCATTGGCGCTCACCAGGAGGCGCGAGACGTCGATCCCGCGGGCCTGGAGGGCCTCGAGCTCGTGGAACAGCACCTCGATGTCGATGACGACACCGTTGGAGATGACGGGCACGACGCCGTTCGTCAGGATGCCGGACGGCAGGAGGTGCAGGGCGTACTTCTCGTCGCCGATGACGACCGTGTGCCCCGCGTTGTTGCCGCCGTTGAACTTCACGACGTAGTCGATGCGGTCACCGAGCAGGTCGGTGGCCTTCCCCTTGCCTTCGTCGCCCCACTGGGCGCCGACGATCACGATTGCTGGCATCTGGATGCCGCCCCTTCCGGATTCTCGTGTGCCCGGCGGACCCCCGGAGGAACCCCGCCCTGACAGGCCGGACGCCCACCCTCTGCGGGCGGGCGTCTCGTGCACGCACCCCTCCATCGTACCGGAGCCGGGTCTCGGGCATCGAGTTCCAGCCGGCGCTCGATACCATGATGGGATGCTCAGGCCCCGGCCGGCCGTTTCGCACGCCGATCGCCCTCGACGACCGACCTCCCGACCGACCGAACGGAATCCATGACCTCCCTGCCGCGCCTCGTCGCCTTCGATCTCGACGACACCCTCGCCCCGTCGAAGTCCGCGCTCGACCCTCGCATGGCCGAGCTGTTCGTCGCCCTCCTCGAGCGCACCTCCGTGTGCATCATCTCCGGTGGCCAGATCGTGCAGTTCCAGAACCAAGTGCTGGACCGCATCGGCGCCGCATCTCCAGAGGCCCTCGGTCGCCTCCACCTCATGCCCACCTGCGGCACCCGCTACGACCGCTTCGACGGCACCGCGTGGACGACGGTCTACCGCCACGATCTGAGCGACGACCAGAAGGCCCGCGCGATGGGTGCCCTCGAGACCGAGGCTAAGCGACTCGGCCTCTGGGCCGAGGAGACCTGGGGCCCGATCCTCGAGGACCGTGGTTCGCAGATCACCTTCTCCGCACTCGGCCAGGCCGCACCGGTCGCCGAGAAGACGGCCTGGGACCCGGACGGCGCCAAGAAGGAGTCGCTGCGTTCCGCGGTGCAGGCGCTGCTGCCCGACCTGGAGGTGCGCTCCGGCGGATCCACCTCGGTCGACATCACGATGGCGGGGGTCGACAAGGCCTTCGGCATGACGCGCCTCGCTGAGCACACCGGCGTCCCGCTCGAGGAGATGGTGTTCGTGGGAGACCGCCTCGACGAGGGCGGCAACGACTACCCCGTGCTCGCCCTCGGGGTGCCGTCGGTCGCCGTCCACGGATGGCAGGACACCGCGGCGTACCTGGAGTCGCTCGGCCTGTAGGGCGTCGGTCCCTGAGCCGCGCTCCGGTCCCTGAGCCTGTCGAAGGGCTAGTCGGAACCGAGGATGACGATCGCCGAGGTGGGCGGAGCCGCTGCGGCGACGAGGTACTCGATCTCCTCGGACGCCGTCGGGTCGGCCTCGCGCAGGAAGGTGTCGAGTCGCTCGACCTCTTCCGTCTCGCCGATCGCCTTCGCGGAACGGCGCAGGGCGTAGAGCGACCGCAGCACGCCGCGGTTCGGGGCGTGCGACCACGGGATCGGTCCCTGACCGCGCCAGCCGGCGCCACGCAAGGAGTCGAGGCCCCGGTGGTATCCGACGCGCGCTGCCGCGTAGCCGGGGATCGGGGACTGCGGGTCGTGGACCGCGTCGGCGAGCAGGGCCCAGCCGAGCGATGAGCGCGGGTGGGCTGCGAGGAGCTCGGCCAGCGCTTCGATCGAACCGACCGCCGCGTGGAACTCGGCGTCGGTGGCGCTGTCGTCCGGCAGCAGTGTCGGAGGGGTTGCCATCAGATTCTCACCGGTCATCGTTCAACCATAGCTCCGTTGCCGGAGCCCGGCGTGGGAGGAAGCTGGCAGCCGTCGCTGAGAGCTCGCCGCATGCGTCCCCGGCTATATTGCACACGGCTGTGCAAGATAGTACGATCACTGTCATGACCACCACCGAAGTGCCGCCGAGCCCACCCCGGGCCCCGCGCCGCGACGCCACCGAGAACCGCGTCGCCCTGCTCGAGGCCGCCCGCCTCGCCCTCCGCAGCGACCCGGACGCGAGCCTCGAGACGATCGCAGCGGCCGCCGGTCTCACCCGCCGCTCGGTCTACGGCCACTTCGCCACCCGCGACGAGCTCGTGAACGCCGTCGTCGTGGCGGGCGCCGAACGGGTGGCCTCGTCGATCACGGCCGTCCGCGGCGACGACCCGCTCACGACGATCGCGCTCATCGGCGACGTCCTCTGGGCGCAGGTGGACCACGTGCGCATCATGGCCCCGCTCGCCGTGCGCGGCCCGCTGCGCGCCGTCACGGCAGCGGCCCTCGAACCGGTCCGCACCCTGCTCCTCCGCACCGTCCAGGCCGGGATCGCCGACGGCTCCATCCGTCCGGACATCGACGCCGACATCCTGGCCCGACTCGTCGAGAGCACCGCGATCGGCGTCCTGGAGGAGGCGAGCCGCTCCGAACTCTCGACCGACGCCGGTCGCCGGCTCGTCATGCTCGCCACCCTCGGCGCGGTCGGCCTCTCCTGGCAGGACGCCGGCGCCGTCGCCGACCGCGCAGCCACCCACACCCACGAGGAGACCACCCATGCGCGTTGAACTCGACGGCGTCTCGAAGGGCAAGGGCGGCATCGTCCTCGAACCGACCTCGCTCTCCTTCCGGACCGGTGAAGCGACCTTCGCCCGCGCCGAGACCGAGCAGCGCCCGACCGTCCTCGGTCTCATCGCCTCCGGGCGCATGAAGCCCGACACCGGCACCGTGCTCGTCGACGGCACGACCGACCGCAAGACGATGCGTCGAACAATCGCCCTCATCGACGCGCCCGACGTCTCCGAACCCGCCAGCGGCGTCGCGGTCGCCGGTGTCGTCGCCGAGGAACTCATGTTCGCCGGTCGTGCGAGCCACCCCTTCGCCGTCGCGAGACTCCTCGACTCCCTCGGCCTCGCCTCGCTCGCGAAGCAGCCGATCTCCACCGTCGCGCCGACCGAGCGCGTGCGGCTGCTCACCGAACTCGCCGTCCTCCGCGAGGACGTCACCGCGATCGTCCTCGTCTCCCCCGACCGGCACGGCGGCGATCCGCTCGGCTGGTGGACGATCGCCCGCCGACTCGCCTCCCGGGGCTACGGCGTGCTCGTCATCGCCGGAGACGCCTCCGCCACCGCCATCAACGCCATGTCGGACGCCCCCGTCTCCGAGAACGCCACGGACGAACTCGTCCCCCTCTTCCAGCAGGACTGGTCATGACGCACCGCGTGCGCCGACCCGACCCCGCCTTCCCCTCCGCCAGCACCACCCGTCCCCAGAAGGACCTCCTGTGAAGATCTTCGCGATGATCCGCGCCGAACTCTCCCGCCTGTGGGCCACCCCCATGTCGCGCCTCGCCCTCGTCGCCCTCATGTGCGTGCCCCTGCTCTACGGCGGCCTGTACCTGTGGGCCAACCAGGACCCGTACGCGAAGCTCGACCAGGTCCCCGTGGCGCTCGTCGTCGAGGACTCCGGTGCACCGGCGACCGACGACACCACGGGTGACGCGACCGGTGAGACGGAGAACTACGGCGACGACATCGCCGAGCAGCTCATCGAGGACGGTTCCTTCGCCTGGCACGAGGTCAGCGCGGCCGACGCCGCTCGGGGTGTGAACGACGGGACGTTCGACTTCAGCGTCACGATCCCCGCGGACTTCTCGACCTCGCTCACCTCCGCGTCCGGCGACGCCCCGCGGCAGGCGACGGTCCAGCTCACGACGAACGACGCGAACAGCTACCTGGCGACGACGATCGGCGAGCAGGCGGTCAAGCAGATCAAGGCGACGATCGTCCAGACCGTCAACCGCCAGGCCGCGGGCCGGTTCCTCATCGCCCTCGACACCATCAAGACGAAGCTCGTCGACGCCACCTCCGGTGCCACGCAGCTGGCCGACGGAGCCCAGCAGGCCTTCGACGGTGCCGGGACCGCCCAGGCCGGCGCCGCGACCCTCGCGTCGGGCACGGCGCAGATCGCCGCCGGTACGGCCAGCCTGCCTGCCCAGACGGACCAGCTGGCGTCGGGGGCCGAACAGGTCGCCGCCGGCACCTCGACGCTCGCCGGCAAGGGCGACGAGGTCGGCGCGGCCGCCCAACGGCTCGTGAACTCGATCCCCACGGCACGCGCGCAGATCGCGCAGACCCTGACGGAGAACGGCTTCACGCCCGAGCAGATCGCCCAGGTCCTGGCCCTCCTCGACCCGGTCGCGGCCGACGCCACCACGGCGAACGAGCGGGTCCAGACCGTGGTGTCGCAGGTCGACCAGTTGAACAGCGGTGCCCAGCAGGTCGCGGGCGGCGCCAGGACCCTCAGCAACGCCATGCCAGCACTCGCCACCGGGACGCAACAGGCCGCGGACGGCGCAGCATCACTGCAGACCGGCCTCACCACGCTGCAGACGGGCCTCGGCACCCTGCGCGACGGCATCGTCACCCTCCGCGACGGACTGCAGTCGGGTGCCGACGCGATCCCGGCGACCACGCCGGACTCCCGCACGCTGCAGGCCAAGACGATCGCCGACCCGGTGAAACTGACGAACGCCTCGGTGACGAGTGCGGGCACCTACGGCGCCGGCCTCGCGCCGTTCTTCGTGAGCCTCGCCGCCTGGATCGGCATCTACGCCCTCTTCCTCATCGTCAAGCCGGTGTCACGCCGCGCGATCACCGCCCTCCACAGCCCGATCAAGGTGACGGTCGCCGGCTGGCTGACGCCCGGCCTGCTCGGCACGATCCAGATGGTCGCCCTGTTCGGCATCCTCGCGGGCGCCCTCCACTTCGAGGTCCACAACCCGCTCGGCACCTACGGGATGATGGCGCTCGCCTCGCTGACGTTCGCGGCGATCATCCTCACCCTGAACGTGTGGTTCGGCAGTGTCGGCCAGTTCCTCGGGCTCGTCCTCATGGTGGCCCAACTCGTCACCGCCGGCGGCACGTTCCCCTGGCAGACGTTGCCGGCCCCGCTCGCCGCGCTGCACCATGTGCTCCCGATGTCGTACGCCGTCGACGGGATGCGGCAGCTGATGTACGGGGGCCGGATGGACGCGGCACTGCAGGACGCCGGGGTGCTGCTCGCGTGGCTGGCGATCGCGCTGAGTCTCTCCGCGATCGGGGTCACCAGGATGACGCACGCCCGCACCCTGCGCGATCTCCGCCCCAGCCTCATCGGCTGACGACCAGGCGGAGCGCGCGGAATCCGCGCCGGAGCGTCGTCCTCGGGTGGGGATGACGCTCCGGCGCGCGTGGTTCGCCGCTTCCGTGCGACGCCCATTCGGGTCGGGCATCGATCGCTGACGGCGGGAAGAGCGCGACCTCGATCGGGTTCGGGTGCGCCCGCCGTCGTCTCGCTCCCTTGAGTGATCGACGGAGCGGGCGATCATGACGCGGAATGCGGCAGATTCCTCGGAACGGGTCACGAGCGGGTGGAATCCCGTCGGCCTCGCCCGGAAACACCGGAGGCCGCCGGGAGTGGGGGGACTCCCGGCGGCCACCGGTGCGACGGAACGGTGCGGTTCCGTCTGGGCGCACACGATCGCGGCGGTTCGGGCCGCCGCGATCGGGTGCAGGTTCGACGCGTGCTGATCAGAAGGGGATCAGCGACGCCTCCTCGCGCTGTTCCGCCAGCATCCGACGACGGGTCGCGAACGCGGCTCCCGCACCCCAAATGAGGAGCGAGGCGAACAACGCACCGGCAGGGGCGATGAGTTCGCTCGGGCCGGTCTGCGTCGCGCTGACCGACATCGACGTCTCGTCGGCACGGGTGTCCGCCTGTGCCGGCGCAGCGACGCCGACGAGGAGGGCGACCGCGAGGGCGGCGGGGACGGCGAGCGCGGTGACGCCGCGGACCAGGGACGGACGGGATCCTCGTTCGGGCGAGACTCCCAGGGCGGAGCTGTGCTTCATCTTCAGTTCATCCTTCGGGTGACCGCCGATGCGCACCACACGGATTCGGGTCCGTGCGGTGGCCCTCAGTGGCTTCGGGTGCCGGGAGGGATTCGGGTTCAGCGGTGGAGCATCGCTCCGGTACAAAGTATGCCGGTCCGTGTCGGCACTTTGGGGGACCAGGACCGCAATTGAGGGAATCTTGAGGTGTTCCTGAGGAAGCGATAGGGGCATCCCTCGGAACCACCCGCGGACGGGGGACAACCCTGTCGACGTCAGTCGAAGGACACGTGCTGCATGACCCACGCGTGCATCGCGACGGCCGCCGCAGCGGAGGCGTTGATCGATCTCGTCGAGCCGAACTGCGTGATCTCGAGCACCGCATCGGCCGCCGCGATCGCCTCCGACGACAGGCCGGGACCCTCCTGTCCGAACAGCAGGATGCAGCGCTCGGGAAGGCGGGTGGTCTCGATCGGGACCGAGCCGGGGACGTTGTCGATCGCGATGATCGGCAGTCCCGCGTCGCGCGCCCAGGCGACGAGGCCCGCGACGTCGGCGTGGTACTCGACGTGCTGGTAGCGGTCGGTGACCATCGCCCCGCGCTTGTTCCAGCGACGACGACCGACGATGTGGACGGTGTCGGCGGCGAACGCGTTGGCGGTGCGCACGATCGACCCGATGTTCATGTCGTGCTGCCAGTTCTCGATGGCGACGTGGAACGGGTGCCGGTGCTCGTCGATGTCGGCGACGATGGCCTCCATCGTCCAGTAGCGGTACCTGTCGACGACGTTCCGTGCATCGCCGTCGCGGAGGAGCTCCTCGTCGTACCAGGGCTCCTCAGGCAAGTCCCCCTGCCACGGGCCGACGCCACCCTGGCTCGCGGACACCGCGGGATCGACCGGGTGGGCGGCCGGATCTTCCTGGCTGGGCGGGGTCTCTGGCACCAGCCAACCCTACCCGCGCCGTGCCACACTGGAGATCCGGGCCCGACGCCGCGCCACCCCATGAGGCGCGCCGCACCACCGGCCCGCTCGAACCACCTGGAGGAACGCATGTCACGTCGCGACGAGGTCGAGTGCTGGCTCACCGACATGGACGGGGTGCTCGTCCACGAGAACCACGCCCTCCCCGGCGCAGCCGCGCTCCTGCAGCAGTGGCAGGACCAGCGGACGCCCTTCCTGGTGCTCACCAACAACTCGATCTTCACCCCACGCGACCTGAGTGCCCGCCTGCGCGCCTCCGGCCTGGACGTGCCGGAGGAGTTCATCTGGACCTCCGCCCTCGCCACGGCGGCGTTCCTCGCCGAGCAGGAGCCGGGTGGCTCGGCGTTCGTCATCGGCGAGGCCGGGATCACCACCGCCATCCACGAGGCCGGCTTCACGATGACGGAGACGAACCCCGACTACGTCGTCGTCGGTGAGACCCGCAACTACTCGTTCGAGGCCATCACGAAGGCGATCCGCCTGATCGCCGGCGGCGCCCGGTTCATCGTCACGAACCCGGACGCCACCGGACCGAGCAAGGACGGCCCGCTGCCGGCGACCGGCGCGATCGCGGCGCTCATCACGAAGGCGACCGGCATGGAGCCGTACGTGGTCGGCAAGCCCAACCCGATGATGTTCCGTTCCGCCCTCAACAAGATCGGCGCGCACTCGGAGAACACGGGCATGATCGGCGACCGCATGGACACCGACATCGTCGCGGGCATCGAGGCGGGTCTCCACACGATCCTCGTCCTCACGGGCATCAGCGACGAGGCCGAGATCAACCGCTACCCGTTCCGGCCGAACGAGATCCTCAGCGGCGTCATCGACCTCGTGACCGACCCCGTCGAGGTCGAGATCTAGTCCGGCCCCTCCCGCAGCCACACCGACCCGCTCCCCCAGCTTCGAGGATCGCCCATGCGCGCCGTCGTCTACGACCAGTTCAGCACCGAGCCGACCGTCCGGGAGGTCCCGGATCCGCAGCCCTCCGACGCCGGCGTGGTCGTGCGGGTGGAGACGACCGGCCTGTGCCGGAGCGACGCGCACGGCTGGCTCGGCCACGACGACGGGATCGCCCTCCCGCAGGTGCCCGGTCATGAGCTCGTCGGACGCGTCCACGCCGTCGGCCCGCTGGTCGAACGGTTCCAGGTGGGCGACCGCGTCACCGTCCCGTTCGTGTGCGCCTGCGGGCGCTGTGCCGAATGCCTCGCCGGGAACGGGCAGGTCTGCCCGAACCAGACGCAGCCCGGCTTCACGCACTGGGGGTCGTACGCCGAACTGGTCGCCCTGCACGATGCGGACGTCAACCTCATCCCGGTACCGGAGTCGCTCGACGCGGGCGCCGCGGCCCTCCTCGGCTGCCGGTTCGCGACGGCGTTCCGCGGGCTCGTGCACCGGGCGGCGCTGCGCAGCGGTGAGCGCCTCCTCGTCGTCGGCTGCGGTGGCGTCGGGCTGAGTGCCGCGATGATCGGGGTGGCCCTGGGTGCCGAGGTCGTCGCCGTCGACATCGACGCCGCAGCCCTCGCACGCGCCAGGTCGATCGGCGTCACGCACACGGTCGACTCGAGCGGGCTCGACGAGGCCGCCGTGCTCGCGCGCATCGCCGAGGTCAGCCCGGGTGGCGTCCAGGTCTCGGTCGAGGCCCTCGGTCGGGAGTCCACGATGCGGCTGAGTCTCCTGGCGCTCGCACCCCTGGGACGCCAGGTGCAGATCGGACTGTTCTCCTCCGAGCCGGCGCTCCCGATGCCACGGATCATCGCCCAGGAGCTCTCCCTGCACGGCAGCCACGGCATGCCGGCATCCGACTACCGCGAGCTGCTCGACCTCGTCGCGAGCGGCGCGCTGCGCCCGCAGGACCTCATCGAACACCGCATCGGCCTGGACGAGGCACCGTCGGCGCTCGTCGCCCTCGCGTCGGGCGACCGGTCGACGGGCGTCACGGTCATCGACGTCGCCTGATCGGGGTGGCGGCCACGGCCGCGCTCGCCCTGCCCGCCCGGCGCCGGTGCTGCGCTCGGCGGGCGAGGGTCAGGCGGAACCCTCTTCGGACGGACCCGAGGAGAGGGACGATGCCGTCGGCTGCGGGGTGACTCCCGCCGCACCGGACGCACCCGCGGCGTTCGCCGCACCGACGAGGGTCCCGAAGTAGAACGCGAGGAGCAGGAGGACCGCCGCACCGAGCCCGACGACCGCCCAGAGGAGCGCCTTCGGGATGCTCTGATCGAGCGGTTCGCCCCGGTACTCGGGAAGGTCGCGATCCGGGACCGACGTCGGCGTGGCGGGCTGCTCCGTCGGGGATGGTGCGGTCGTGGGCTGCGGTGGCAGGGAGGCACCGACGATCCCCGCGGCTGCGGCCGGGGTCACGAAGCCGTTCGAGCCGTCGAGCTCGGGGAAGGCGACCGTCTCACCGGGCAGCGCGGCAGGGGCCGTCTGCACGGGGTGCGTGGCCGGACCCTGCGACGGGACGGCGGCGTGCGCGCCCTTGGCCGGACCGTAGGCGGGTGCCGGACCGGCTCCGTGCTCGCCTGCGGTGACCTCGTCCGAGCCGTCGTCGTCGTTGCGCTCGACCGGATCCGTCACGTCCTCGACGCCCGGCACCGTGGCCTCGGCGGGTGCTGGTTCCGGATCGGTGACGGCGTCCGTCTGCAGCGACCATCCGCCCTCGGCGGCGAAGGCGTCGGCGAGGGAGTCGGACGATGCCGCTTCCGCCTCGGGGGTACTCGGCTGCTCAGCGGGTGTCGACGGTGCGGCCGGGGCAGAACCGTCCGTCGGTTCGGCATGGGACGGCGCACCGTCCGAGACCGGGACCTCCACCGTCTCGGTGTCGGGACCGACGTCGAACAGCGACTCGAGCCGCAGCTCCTCGCTGACGGGCTCCGGCTCGGTGGTGGCCGAGCTGTCGGCGTCGGTGACTTCGGCGTCAGGCGCATCGACGTCGGTGACTTCGGCGTCGGTGTCAGCGACGAAGGACGGCAGCGGGGTGGCGGCTGCCGCGGAGAGCGGGACCGCGTCGAACTGGACGATCTCCTCGTCGAACTCGTCGTCGAGTTCCTCCGGGTCGACCGCGAATCCGGCCGATTCGGCCGACGGGGCGGTGTCTGTCGATGACGCGGGCGCGTCGATCGACGCATCCGCACCCTCGGTGTCGCCGGCTGTCCGCTCGTCGAGGTCGGCCGCGGGGCTCGTGCCCGCGGATCCGAGCACGCCGAGCGCTCCGAGTCCACCGGCAGCCGCTGCGGCGTCGAGACTGGCGTCGAGTCCGCCGAGCGACAGCGTCGGGAACAGGTCGACCGTGTCGTTCGCCGCGGGGATCACGCCAGGGGCGTCCGAGTCGGCGTCGTCGGTCGTGTCGTCACGCCAACTCGCGTACTCGTCACCCGGGCCGTCGACGAGCGGGCGACCGAGGGTCTCCGCGGCGAGGCCGGGAGCGAACGGCTGCACGTCTCCCGCGATGAACGCCGCATCGGGGACCTCGCCCTCGAGCGCGAGTTCCGACGGCGACGCTGCGCTGACCGCGGGCGCATCGGTGCCCTCCCACTGGACGGCGGGCACCGGGATCGGCTGCGTCGTGGGAGCGGCGTGCACGAGGGGGTCGAGTGCGTCGTTCGGAGCGAGGTCCCAGACGAAGGGCGCGCTCCCGAACGGGCTGACCGTCGGCTCGGGCTGCACGCCGTCGAGGGAGATGAGCTCAGTGATGGAGCGCTCGGCCTGGGGCGTCGGCGGGCCGAAGGCGGGCGGGACCTCGGAGGTCTCCGTCGCGGCGTCGTCCGTCGCCGCAGCGTCCGCCGGGGCGTGGTCCACCAGGGCGTCGGTGTCGGCTGATCGGTCCGTGGCAGCGGGCTCGGAGTCGACCGGGGACGGCTGGCCTGCGGCCGCGCCGCCGAGGGCGGTGAACCCGGGGCCACCGAGGCTGTCGAACGGCCGTGTCTCGTCGAGCGGTTCGGCGGAGGCGTCCGGCACCGTCTCGGGCCACGGCACCTCGGCCGGTGAGCTCGGGGTGTCCGGCGTCGGCGCCGCTACGACCGTGTCCCAGCGGAACGGGGCGGCCGGCGTGACGGGTGCGGAGCTCGCAGTGGCGTCCGGTGCCGGTCCGGTGACCGTCTCGGGCTCGATCGGGGCAGGCTGCGCGGCGAGGGAGTCATCGACGGTGTCGACCGGTCCAGAAGCGGCGTCCGTGCTGACGCCGTCCGCGCGCGGCTCGGTCTCGATCGACCAGGGCTCCGCCGGGAGCGGGTCGGCGGCGACGTCGGGAGCCGCGTCCGTGAAGATCGGGTCGGCGGCGTCGGACGACTGCGCGGCGGGCGTCGTCTGGCTCGCGCCGAACGTCTCACCGAACGGCTCCGTGAGCCAGGCGAGCGGATCGGTCCGCGGAGCGGAGGTCGTGGCGTCGTCGGCGGTGGAGGCCTGGTCGGGGGCGGCGTCGGTGGAGCGGTCGCGGACCTCGACGGTCTCGCCACCGAGGACGTCGTCGCCGAAGGTCTCGGAGAGGCTCCAGGAGCCCTCCGGGAGGTCGTCGTCCGAGCCGGCGGCCGCTGGGGCCGACCTCGGCTCGACCGGCTGCGCACCGAACGTCGCGGCGGGAGGCAGCGGCGCATCGACGGGCTGCGGCGCTGCCGGTTCGGCGTTCGATGCCGTGTCGAAGCCGCTCGGGCGTGCCGGGGTGTCGGTCGCCGGGGTCGCGTGCTCCGCGTCGACGGCCGCCCACGCCTCCGGATCGTCCGCGGCCAGGGCCCGGGCCGTCGGCAGGGCCATCGTCGAGACGTCTTCCGCTGCCGGTTGCGCGTCGTCGTCGCTCGCGCCCAGACTCCAGGGTTCGTCGTCGACGGGCGGGAGGACGACCGGGTTGGTCGGTGCGGGACGGAAGGTCCCGGCAGGGGCGTGCTGGAGTACGGAATCGGTGTCGACCGTGAGCTCGTTGCGAGCCGGCGGGGTCGGAGCCGCGGGGGCCGGGGTCGGCGGGACGACGGGCAGCTCGAGGGCGTTCGGGTGCCGGAGCGCACCCGTCGACTCGGATGCAGGAGTGGACTCGGCGACCGGAGACGCGTCGGACACGGGCGTCCACGCGGGAGCGGGAGCCTGGTTCGACTCGGGCACGGGCGTCCACGCGGGAGC
>NZ_LMJX01000002.1:1569343-1652834 GCF_001421315.1 Plantibacter sp. Leaf1
GGCCGACTCGGCCGGTGCGGGCGCTTCGGCCGGCACGGCGGCGGGGTCGGCGACAACGGGGGGCGCGGACGGCCGATCGTCCTCGTCGTCCGGCTGGGTCTCGATCGCCTCCATGTCGTCGGCGTCGAGCTGCGACAGGAGCCAGTCGGTTCCGTCCGCCGAATCGTCCGGCAGGCCGGAGCCGCCGCGATCGGTCCCGTCGCCGGACATCAGGCGAGTCCCAGGTCTTCCAGGCCGATGGCGGCCAGGTACTGGTAGCCGGCGGCCTCGATGATCTCGCGGGCGCCGGTGGCGCGGTCGACGACGACGGCCACCGCGACGACCTCGGCACCGATCTTCTCGAGCGCCTCGGCGGCCTTGAGCGGCGAGCCGCCCGTGGTCGAGGTGTCCTCGAGGACGATCACGCGCTTGCCCTGGAGGTCCGGGCCCTCGACCTGCTTGCCGCGGCCGTGGTCCTTGGGCTCCTTACGGACGACGAACGCGTCGTACGTCAGGCCGCGTGCAGCGCCCTGGTGCAGGATCGCGGCGGCGACGGGGTCGGCTCCCATGGTGAGTCCGCCGACCGCGAAGACGTCGGGGACGTCGGCGATGAGGTCGATCATGACCTGGCCGATGAGCGGCGCGACGCGGTGGTCGAGGCTCACCTTGCGGAGGTCGACGTAGTACGTCGCTTTCTTGCCGCTCGTCAGGGTGAAGTCACCGTGGAACACGGCTTCCGCCGAGATGTGGTCAATGAGCTGAGCTCGTGCGTCCGTCACGCCGACGAGTCTACAAGCTGTGACCCCCCTCGCCGCAGTCGCCCGGATGGGGGCATTCGATGTCCTCGACGCAGGAGAGCCCCGGCGTGTCGGGCTCGACTCGCCGGGGCTCGGTGCGGCCACCCCGCCACCGTCCTGCGATGGTGAGGCGGAGCCGGGGGTCAACGCGCCGGGCCGGACCCCGGCTGCTCAGGTGCATCGGTCGCGAGGAGTCCGGCCTCGGTCGCGCCACCGTAGCCCTCGGTCTCCGGGTCGCCGTGCAGACCACCGGAGACCGCGTACTCCTCCTCCGGCGACATGACGAGGCGGTGGCGCCCCCAGACCGCGAAGGCGACCAGCATCACGACGTAGACCACGACGATGGCGATGATCGCTGGCAGGAACGTCGGGTTGAGGAGGAAGCCGACGAAGATGAGCGCGGCGATGACGGCCGCGATGACCGCGCCGGGCACGCCCCACGGGCTGAGGTAGGGGCGCTTCGCGTTCGGGAACTTCCGCCGGAGCAGCAGGAACGCGATCATCTGCATGAGGTACGCCAGCACGGCGCCCCAGACGGCGATGTTGAGCACGATCGCCCCGGCCACACCGCCCGACCCACCGGCCGCTTCCACGATGAGGAGCGCCACGAACCCGATGAGGGCACCGGCCACGAGCGCGACCCACGGGGTCTGGCGCTTCCCCGTCAGGGAGAGGAAGCGCGGGTAGTACCCGGCGCGGGACAGCGAGTACATGTTGCGCCCGTAGGCGAACATGATGCCCTGCAGCGACGCGAGTAGGCCGATCAGCGCGAACAGCGCAAGCACGGCGGCGGCACCGTCACCGACGATGGCCCGGAAGCCGTCGAGCAACGGTTCGCCCGCGGTCCCCGTCGCCTCGGCGCCGATCACGCCGGTGTTGAGGAACAGGACGAGGAGACCCGTGACGATGAGCGTGCCCCGAGCCCAGAAGCCCGCCTTCGGGATGTCGCGCGCCGGGTTGTGGGACTCCTCCGCAGCGAGCGGCAGCTCCTCGATGCCGAGGAAGAACCACATGGCGAACGGCAGGGCGAAGAGGATCGGGAGCACGCCGTGCGGCAGGAACTCCGTCTGCCCGGGGTCGGGGGCGATGTCGAACAGGTTCGCCCATGCGAACTGTCCGGAGAAGACCGCCATCGCCGAGAAGACGAGGAGGATGCCGATGGAGATGATCGAGACGACGATCGCGAAGCGGAAGGAGATGCTCGCGCCGGCGGAGTTCAACGCGATGAAGGCGATGTAGAGGATCGCCCACCAGACCGGTGACGGCATCGAGAAGCCCAGGAGTTCGCTCGTGATGGCGTCGGCGTAGGAGGCCGAGAAGTACACGATGACCGCGGTCGTCGCGACGTACTCGATCGTCTCGGCGAGTCCGGTGACGAAGCCGCCGAGCGGACCCATCGCCGCTCTCGCGAAGGAGTACGCGCCGCCCGTGTGGGGCATGGCCGCCGCCATCTCCCCGATGGAGAAGATCATGCCGTAGTACATCGCCACGAGGATGATGAAGGCGATGAGCATGCCGCCGAACCCGGCGAAGTCGATGCCGAAGTTCCAGCCGGAGAAGTCGCCGGAGATGACCGCCGCGACGGCGAGGCCCCAGAGCCCCCACACGCCGGCGGATCGTTTCAAGCTGCGTTTCTCGAAGTAGCCCTCACCGGCCGCGGTGTAGGTCACCCCGGAGATCTTGCGCGTTTCGTTGGCCATCGACAGGTCCTGTTCGCTCGGGTTGCGCGCTCGTCGGGCCCGCACAACGTCCTCAGATCGGTTGGCCCGACTATAGGACCTGCAATGGTCGCATGTACATACCTTTGTGACAGATTCAGTCCGCAGAACTCCTTCGCGTCCCGGGGATGCTGTGATGTAATGGTCGAGTTCGCGACCTTTCAGTTCTCCGCCGCTGCAGAACCACCGACGGCGGGTCCCCGACCCACGAGGAGCTCCCATGCACCCACGTTCAGGAAACCTGACGCTCGAGGAGCTCACGACCGCGGTCGCGGCGAAGGAGATCGACACCGTCATCCTCGCCTTCACCGACATGCAGGGGCGGCTCGTCGGCAAGCGCGTCTCGGCACGGCTCTTCGTCGAGGACGTCGCCGAACACGGCGCCGAGTGCTGCAACTACCTCCTCGCCGTCGACGTGGAGATGAACACCGTCGACGGCTACGCGATGTCGAGCTGGGAGCGCGGCTACGGCGACATGGCGATGATCCCCGACTTCTCGACCCTCCGTCACGTGCCCTGGCTCCCGGGTACGGCCCTCGTCACCGCCGATCTGCAGTGGCTCGACGACGCCCCCGTGGTCGCCTCCCCCAGGCAGATCCTCATCGCCCAGCTCGAACGGCTCGCCGAACGCGGACTCGTCCCCTTCGTCGGCACGGAGCTCGAGTTCCTCGTGTTCGACGACACCTTCCGCGAGGCCTGGGCGAAGGACTACACGAAGCTGACCCCGGCGACCGACTACAACATCGACTACGCGATCCTCGCCTCCACCCGCATGGAGCCCCTGCTCCGCGACATCCGCAACGCGATGGACGGCGCGGGGATGTACTGCGAGGGCGTCAAGGGCGAGTGCAACCTCGGCCAGCAGGAGATCGCGTTCCGGTACGACCACGCCCTGGTCACCTGCGACAACCACTCCATCTACAAGAACGGCGCGAAGGAGATCGCGGACGCGCACGGCAAGAGCCTCACGTTCATGGCGAAGTTCGACGAGCGCGAGGGCAACAGCTGCCACATCCACATCAGTCTCCGCGGCGAGGACGGCTCGGCGGTCTTCGCGGACCCCGACGCCCCCGACGGCATGTCGAAGCTGTTCCGGCACTTCCTCGCCGGGCAGATCGCCGCCATGCGCGAACTGACGATGTTCTTCGCGCCCAACATCAACTCCTACAAGCGCTACGTCGACGGCAGCTTCGCCCCCACCGCGGTGGCCTGGGGTCACGACAACCGCACGTGCTCGTTGCGCGTCGTCGGCCGAGGCCTCGGGATGCGCGTCGAGAACCGGGTGCCGGGCGGTGACGTCAACCAGTACCTCGCGGTCGCCGCGCTCATCGCGGCCGGACTGCACGGGATCGAGAACGAACTGGAACTCGAGGAGGCGACGACCGGCAACGCCTACACGGGCGGCGCCCCACGCGTGCCGACGTCGTTGCGGGAGGCGGCGGAGCTGTTCTCCCAGTCGACGATCGCCCGCGAGGCCTTCGGTGACGAGGTCGTCGACCACTACCTCAACTTCGCGAAGGTGGAGCTCGCCGCCTTCGACGCGGCGGTGACGGACTGGGAACGGGTGCGCGGCTTTGAGCGCCTCTGACCAGGACGGCCCCGAGGTGACCGCGGCGGCTTCGGAGGCGCCGGTCTCCAGTGCTCCGCTCATCGGCGTCACCACCTACCTGGAGCAGGCGCAGACCGGCGTGTGGGACGTGCCCGCCTCCTTCCTCCCCAAGGTCTACCTCGACGCGGTGACCGACGCCGGCGGGATCGTCGTCCTCCTCCCGCCCCAACCCGTGAACCGCGCGGTCGCGGCCTCCGTGCTCTCCCGCCTCGACGGGCTGATCGTCTCCGGCGGCGCCGACGTCGACCCCGGTCTGTACGGGCAGGCCGCCCATCCGCGCACCGGTCGACCCCGCACGGATCGGGATGCCTGGGAGGAGGCCCTGCTCACCGCGGCGATCGACGCCGAGCTGCCGTTTCTCGGCATCTGTCGCGGTGCGCAGCTTCTCAACGTCGCCCTCGGTGGAACGCTCATCCAGCACCTGCCCGACGTCGTCGGCGACGACTCCTTCCAGCCCGGCGAAGGCGTCTTCGGACCGAAGACCGTGGCGATCGACGCCGACTCGCGACTCGCCGCCCTGCTCCGCCAGGACGACGACGAGCTCGACGTGCACGTGTACCACCACCAGTCCATCGACCGCGTGGCCGACGGACTCGTCGTGACCGCCCGCACCGAGGAGGGCGTGATCGAGGCCGTCGAGCTGCCGGACGTGCCGTTCGGCCTCGCGGTGCAGTGGCACCCCGAGGAGGAGACCGCCGACCGACGCCTCTTCGCCGGCCTCGTCGACGCCGCCCGACGACACCGCGACGGCACCGACCGCACCCCCAGCACCACCGGCACCACCGGCACCACCGACAGGAGCACCGCCCAGTGAGTCACACGATCCTGAACCCCGCGAACGAGCACGTCGTCACGACCGTCGAGCACCTCGACGTCGCCGAGACCGACGCCGCAATCACCCGCGCGGCCGTCGCCCAGCGCGCATGGGCCGCGCTCGCACCGGTCGACCGGGCGCAGGCCCTCCGCCGGTTCGCCGACGCGGTCGACGCCGACCGCGAGCACCTCGCGAGCCTGGAGGTCGTCAACTCCGGGCACCCGATCACGCAGGCACGGTGGGAAGCCGGTCACGTGCGCGACGTGCTCGAGTACTATTCCGGATCCCCCGAGCGGCTCTTCGGCCAGCAGATCCCCGTCGCGGGCGGGATCGACCTGACCTTCCACGAACCGCTCGGTGTCGTCGGCATCATCACCCCGTGGAACTTCCCCATGACGATCGCCGCCTGGGGCTTCGCACCCGCGCTGGCGGCGGGGAACGCCGTCGTCCTGAAGCCGGCGGAGTGGACCCCTCTCACGAGCATCCGTCTCGGCGAGCTCGCGCTCGAATCCGGGCTCCCCGAGGGCCTGTTCCAGGTGCTCCCCGGCCGCGGATCGGTCGTCGGCGAACGGTTCGTCACGAACGAGACCGTGCGGAAGGTGGTGTTCACCGGCTCGACGGCCGTCGGCAAGCGGATCATGGCGGGCGCCTCCGAGCAGGTGAAGCGGGTCACCCTCGAGCTCGGCGGCAAGAGCGCGAACATCGTGTTCGCCGACGCCGACCTCGAACGAGCAGCGGCGACCGCCCCGTACGGGGTGTTCGAGAACGCCGGCCAGGACTGCTGCGCCCGCAGCCGCATCCTCGTCCAACGGAGCGTCTACGAACGCTTCATGGAGCTGCTCGAACCGGCCGTGCAGGGCGTCGTCGTCGGGGACCCGAACGACCCCGCGACGGAGATGGGCCCGCTCGTCTCGGCGCCGCACCTCGCGTCCGTCCGTTCCTACGTGCCCGACGACGCACCCGTCGCGTTCACGGGAAGCGCTCCGGACGGACCCGGGTACTGGTTCGCACCGACCGTGCTCACGCCCGAGCGCGGTGATCGAACCGTCCGGGAGGAGATCTTCGGGCCGGTCGTCACGGTGCTGCCCTTCGAGGACGAGGCCGACGCGCTCACCCTCGCCAACGACACGGAGTACGGGCTGTCGGGATCGATCTGGACGCGCGACGTCGGACGCGCCCTCCGCGCGGCCCGCGCCGTCGAAGCGGGCAACCTGTCCGTCAACTCGCATTCCTCCGTGCGCTACTCCACCCCGTTCGGCGGGTTCAAGCAGTCCGGCCTCGGGCGGGAGCTCGGACCGGACGCGCCGCTCGCCTTCACCGAGACGAAGAACGTCTTCATCGCCACCGACTGACCCGCACCACCCCGTCCCCCGAGCACCACCCGCTCCCTGAGCACCACCCCCCGGTCCCTGAGCACCAACCCCGGTCCCTGAGCCTGTCGAAGGGCGGGCAGACAGAAAGAGCACCACATGACCATCACCCCCATCGACCTCACGCAGCGGCTCGCCGGGAAGGTCGCCGTCATCACGGGCGGCGCGAGCGGCATCGGCCTCGCCACCGCCAAGCGCTTCGCCGCGGAGGGCGCGGTCGTCGTCATCGGCGACCTCGACCCCACCAGCGGACAGGCGGCCGCCGAGCTCGTCGGCGGGCTCTTCGTCCAGGTCGACGTGACCGACCAGGCGCAGGTCGACCACCTCTTCGACACCGCCGCCGACACCTACGGCTCCGTCGACATCGCCTTCAACAACGCGGGCATCTCGCCGCCGGACGACGACTCCATCGAGACGACCGAGCTGCCGGCCTGGGAACGGGTGCAGGACGTCAACCTGAAGTCGGTCTACCTCTGCTCCCGCGCGGCGATCCGCCACATGGTGCGGCAGGGTAAGGGGTCGATCATCAACACGGCCTCGTTCGTCGCCGTGCTGGGCTCGGCGACCTCGCAGATCTCGTACACCGCCTCCAAGGGTGGCGTCCTCGCGATGAGCCGCGAGCTCGGCGTCCAGTTCGCCAGGCAGGGCATCCGGGTGAACGCGCTCTGCCCCGGCCCCGTGAACACTGCGCTGCTGCAGGAGCTCTTCGCGAAGGACCCGGTCCGCGCGCAACGGCGCCTGGTCCACATCCCGATCGGCCGGTTCGCGGAGCCCGAGGAGCTCGCCGCCTCCGTCGCCTTCCTCGCGAGCGACGACTCCTCCTTCATCACCGGCTCGACCTTCCTCGTCGACGGCGGCATCTCCTCGGCCTACGTCACCCCGGAATGAGCTGACGAGGTGCCCGGGCGGGGCGGCGACTCGCGGGAAATAGACTGATCCGATGAGCGAGACGCGCAAGGGGGACGACGGCACCGAGGTGCTGAGCGCGGAACTCCTCCTGCGCCCGGGCCGGGCCGGCAACGCGTTCGAGGAGACCGTGCAGCGGCTCCTGCAGTCGATCCGCCTCGGGCTCATCGAACCCGGTGGGCGCCTGCCCGCCGAACGCGACCTCGCCGCCATGCAGGGGGTCAGTCGCGACACCGTCCGGGACGCGATCGCCGCGCTCACCGAGGCGGGCTACCTCACCTCGCGCCGTGGACGCTACGGCGGCACCTTCGTCATGGACGAGCTGCCCGACGACGACCCCGTCGGCGGGCGCGGAACCGACGAGGGTGCACGCGTCGCAGTCTCGGCCGCCCGGATCGAGGACACCCTCGTCCTCCGCAGCATCCTCGAGGTCGGCGCCGCCCGCGAGGCGGCGCAGTGCAAGCTCTCGGGGGTCGACCGCGAGCGACTCTGGCAGGCGCTCGGCGAGTGCCGCGACGCCGCCCCGGCCGACTACCGCCGCCACGACTCCCGGCTGCACCTGCTCATCGCCGAGCTCGTCGGTGCACCGAGCCTGCTGCCGCTCGTGGCCGAGTCACGCATGCGCGTCAACGAACTGCTCAACGGGATCCCGCTGTTGGCCGTCAACATCGCCCACTCCGACGAGCAGCACGAGCGCATCGTCAAGGCGATCCTGCGCGGACATCCCGACGAGGCCGCTCAGGCCATGGCCGAGCACGTCGCCGGGTCCGAAGCACTGCTCCGCGGCTTCCTCGCCTGACCGGAGGGCGGACATGGAACGACCTCCCGGCGACGGATCGCGAGGAGGTCGGATGCGCCGGACGTGCCGGCGGGTGCGAGGTCTCAGATGGACTTCGGGTAGGTGCGGGCCGGGATGGCACGGTAGCCGTCGCGCTTGACGACGACGACGGAACCGACGGCTGCACTGGCAGCGAGGAGGGCGATGATGCCGAGGTAGATGGTCATGCTTCTATGAAACGCCCGTTCGTGATGAAGGACAAGCTCACAATACTGCCGATACTCGGTAGCCTCGCTACATGGACGTGCGCCGACTCGATCTCCTCCGTGAACTTGCCGACCGCGGCACCGTGCACGCGGTCGCCGCGGCGACCCACCGGACGCCGTCGGCGGTCTCCCAGCAGCTCAAGGTGCTCGAGCGCGAGGCCGGCCTCCCCCTCACCGAGCGCCGCGGCCGCGGCCTCGTCCTGACCGATGCCGGCCGGGCGCTCGCCGCGAGTGCCACGGATGTCGCCGTCGCGATCGAGCGCGCGACGAGCGTGTGGGACGAATACCGCAACCACCCGACCGGCACGGTCACGCTCGCGACGTTCCCGACCTTCGGGCAGATGGTGGTCCCGGCGGCGCTCCGCGCGCTCGAAGCCGTCCCCGGCCTGCGCGTCGAGGTGAGCGACCGCGACCCGGACCTGGAGGACTTCCCCGACCTCGCCGCCGACTTCGACATCGTCATCGCGCAGGCGATCAGCGGTGAGCGCACCTGGGTGCGACGCGGCCTCCGGATCACGCAGCTGCTCGCCGAGCCACTGGACGTCGTCCTGCCGGTCGGGCACCGGCTCAGCGGCCAGACGGTGCTCACGCCGGCGGACCTCGCGGACGAGTCCTGGATCGGCGTCCCGGTCGGCTATCCGCTCGACCGCCTGCTCCGCAGCATCGAGGCGGAGTCGGGTGCGGAGCTGCGCGTCGTGCAGCGGGTGAGCGACAACCGCATCGCGGAGGCGATGGTGGCGGCTGGACTCGGCATCGGGCTCCTCCCGCGGTTCACGGCGAGTGGTCCGGAGCGGGGCATCGTCCTCCGGCCGCTCGCCGGGCTCGACGCGACCCGGCGGATCGTCGCGCTGTCCCGCCCGGACCGCGCCGAGCGGCTCGCCGTGCGGACGGTCCTCGAGGCGATCCGCACCGAGGCGCGCTCCGTCGCCGCCTCGCACACCGCACCGGAGCCCGAGGAGCTCACCACCCCGCGCTGGGTGTGACCGTCCGCGCTGTCCTCAGTCGTCGGACGACGTTGCGGCGCTCCGCTCCCGGCGGTAGCGCTTCACGCCCTTCCAGATCGTGAAGCCGAGGGCGATGACGACACCGGCGATGACGACCTTCTGCAGGATGCCCGCGTACTCCTCGACGATGTGCCACTGCTCTCCGAGGAAGAACCCGGCGAGCACGAAGATGGTGTTCCAGATGCCACTGCCGGCCAGGGTCAGGAGGGCGAAGCGCAGGACCGGCATCCGTTCGACGCCCGCGGGGATGGAGATGAGGCTCCGGAAGATCGGCAGCATGCGCCCGAAGAACACCGCCTTCGAGCCGTGCTTCTGGAACCAGGCCTCCACCCGGTCGACGTCCTCGACGTGGACGAGGGGGACGCGTGCGACGAGCCGACGCATGCGGTCACGCCCGAGGACGGCGCCGATCGCGTAGAGGGCGAGCGCTCCGACCACCGAGCCCGCGGTCGTCCAGACGAGGACTTCGACGAGGCCGAGTTTGCCCTGGCTGGCGGCGAATCCGGCGAGCGGCAGGATGATCTCGCTCGGCAGCGGGGGGAACAGGTTCTCGAGCGCGATCGCGAGCGCGGCGCCCGGACCGCCGAGGGTCTCCATGAGTCCGACCGCCCATTCGGCGACGCCTCCGAGGGCGCTGTCGCCTCCGGTCGAGGCGGTGGACAGGCTGATCGTGGCGGCGGTGGACGTCGTCATCCCACCGACGCTACGCGACACCTGGTCGCTATCCCTGGGAACCTCCGCTCAATCGCCCACCCGTCGGTTCCACCGGACCGGCCCCTTCTCAGGACCTCGCCGGCGTGGCAGAGCCTGCCGCGAGCGACACGCCAAGGGTCTCCTGAGAAAGGAAACCGATAGCGTTGGGGCATGCGCATCGCCACCTGGAACGTCAACTCGATCCGTACCCGCGTCGGCCGCGTGGTCGACTGGCTCGTCCGCGAGGACGTCGACGTCCTCGCGATGCAGGAGCTCAAGTGCAAGCCCGAGCAGTTCCCGATGGAGGCCTTCACCAAGGCCGGCTACCAGGTGGAGCTGCACGGACTCAGCCAGTGGAACGGCGTCGGCATCGCCAGCCGCCTCCCGATGGAGGACGTGCAGATCGGGTTCCCCGACATGCCCGGCTTCGGCAAGCCACCGGCGAGCCTCGCCCTCGACGGCCCCGGCTTCGACGCCGACGGACTCCCACTCGAAGCCCGCGCGATCGGGGCCACCGTCGACGGCGTCCGCCTCTGGAGTCTGTACGTCCCGAACGGGCGCGCGGTCGGCGATCCCCACTACGACTACAAGCTGCGCTGGCTCGCCGCCCTCGAGGCCGACACCCGCACCTGGCTCGCCGAGAACCCCGAGCTGCCCCTGGCCCTCATGGGCGACTGGAACGTCGCACCGCTCGACTCCGACGTCGGCGACCCGAGCTTCGGGCCGGGCTCCACACACATCTCCGCACCCGAACGGGCCGCCCTCGCCGCCTTCGTCGACGCCGGCCTGCAGGACACCGTTCGGCCGTTCGTCCCCGAGGGGTACACCTTCTGGGACTACAAGCAGCTCCGGTTCCCGCGCAACGAGGGTCTCCGGATCGACTTCATCTACGGCTCGCAGGCCTTCGCAGACCACGTCGTCGAAGCGTCGATCCACCGCAACGAGCGCAAGGGCGACAGCCCGAGCGACCACGTGCCCGTCGTCGTCGACCTCGACTTCTCGCTCACCGACGAGGAGAACGACAACGCACCGATGATCTTCGGCTGAGCCACCCTCGGCTGAGCGACCGCGACCCGACGGGTCAGTCGACCATGACCCGGCGACGCCGGGTGAGGATCAGCGCCAACGCCCCGAGGCCGACCACGCCGGCGCCGAACACCGCCGGCAGCGCCGCGGCGACACCGGTGTCGGGCAACCGGGGCGCAGCACCCGCGGCCGGCTCGGCCATGACGACGCCGTCCGCGACCGTGACCTGACGCTGCAGGCTGTTCAGCCCCGTCGCCGGATCCCAGGTGCCGACGTTCGCCGTCTGCACCGCGTACCGGGAGTCTGCCGCGACCGTCTCGTGCGTGGCCGGGAGGGCGAGGGCGGTGTCGTACCGGCCGGCCGGCACGTCGGCGAGCGACGCCTGCAGCGTCACCGTCTCGCCGGCGGCCCAGGTGCGGGCATCAGAACCGAAGGGCACCTGCACGGTGCGCTCGGCGTTCGACAGGACGAGGTACGCGGGACGGCTGTTGTAGGGCGCGGCCCAACCGTCGTTGCGGATCGTGAGCGACAGGGTGCCCTCGGCGACCGAACTCCCCGTCATGACGAACCGGTACCCGAGGCGCTTCGCGGTCGTGTCGAGGTTCTCCTGGCCCCACGACTGCAGGACGTCCTGCAGGTAGTCCCAGTTGAGGTAACTGAAGTTGTACCGCTCCATCTCCGCCGAGGCGGTCTCCCACTCGGAGCGCGGCGGGTTCACGTTGCAGGTCTCGCCGCCGACGGGCACCCAGTCGCTCTCCTGGGCGAGGTAGTCCTGGTCGAGGGTCAGCGGGTCGGAGAGGTAGGTGCCCCAGTCGTCGGGCGCGGCGAGGAAGCAGTCGTTGTGGTGACCGATGCGCGCGATGGCGCTGCCGTCGAACGCCTGCGCCTCGGTGATCGCCCCCTCGGTGCCGCTCGGGACCCCCAGGATGTTCTGTTTCATGCTCATCGTCCGCACCTGGATGGACCGGTCGGCCGGAACCGCCTCGAGCAGTGCGTCGACGACGGCACGCCGCTTCGCCCAGTCCTCGGCCGTGAGGACGCCCGGGTTCGCCGGATCGGCCGCGAAGTGGTCGGTGTAGTAGCCCTCACCCCAGAGCCCGACGAAGCCGGCCTGGACGACGGAGATGACGTCGGCGTTGTCCTGGAAGATCGGCGTCAGCTGCTCGATGTGCCCGAGCACGATGTCGAGCGGTGCGTCACCGTAGGGCGGCGTGTAGGGCCAGTCCCCGCCGGCCAGGTAGGCGAAGCGCGGGATGATCGAGATGCCCGCCTCGCGGGCGGCGTCGAAGTCCGCCTGGACGAGCGCGAGCCAGGCCGGGTCGAGCGTCGGCTCGGCGACGAACCGCTCCAGGTAGAACACGCGGACGAGCTCGGTGATGCCCTCCTCGCGGTAGGCGGCGAGCGTCGGGACGTCGAGCGGCGTGTAGCCCGGGCCGCCCGCCGTCCCCTCCGGGTAGTAGTGGGTGTTGTTCGTGTGGTCGAAGCCGCGCTCCGGGTTCGCGATGATCGCGTCACTCGGCTCGTAGACGACGGTGTCGGCGGGTGTCGGGGCGGGTGCCTGCGCCGCTGCACTCAGCGGGGTGGCCACGGCGAGCCCGCAGGCGGCGAGGACGGCGAGGAGACGGAGACGACGGTTCACAGGAACTCCAACGGGATCCGGTGGTGCACGGAAGAGGTTGCCCACATCCTGCAGAACCGGATCCCGTCGTGCAAGGGAATGCTCGGAACCGGCTCCAAGTGATCACTATCGCTTAGCGATTCACCTCGGATCGCCGACCGACCCTCGCTCGTGCGTGCCCCTAGGAGCGTGGTGCGCCACCGCGCTTCCGCTTGTTGGCGTCGATCGCAGGCCGCTCGGCGACCACGGGCCAGGTGCCCGTGTGCCCCTCCCGGGCCTTCGCCGCCGCCAGGATCCTCGGCTTCGCGGCGAACCACCCGACGATGAGCATCGGGATGAGGATGATGAGGGAGGCGAGCACCCACCGCCCGGTCTCCGAGAAGCCCATCGTGACGAGGACGAACGCCAGGAAGGCCAACGTCAGGTAGGACGTGAACGGCGCGCCGAACAAGCGGAACGACGGCCGCTCGACCTTGCCCTGCTTCGCCCACCGCTGCAACTGGATCTGGCAGAGGATGATCGTCGCCCAGCCGCCGATGATGCCGATGGCCGAGATCTCGAGCACGATCTCGAACGCCTTCGACGGGTACAGGGCGTTCAGGAGGACGCCGAGCAGCGTGAGCGCCGCCGTCAGCAGGATGCCGCCGAACGGTACGCCGTTCTTGCTCATCTTCCCGGTGAACGCGGGCGCCGAACCGTTGACGGCCATCGAGCGGAGGATACGACCGGTGGAGTAGAGACCGGCGTTGAGGCTCGACAGGGCCGCCGTGAGGACGACGAAGTTCATGACCGAGGCCGAGATCGCGCCGGCCTGCTCGGAACCGATGTGCGAGAAGAAGGTGACGAACGGGCTCTCACCGGCCTGGTAGGCGGTGTACGGCAGGAGGAGCGACAGCAGCAGGACGGATCCGACGTAGAAGATCGCGATGCGGAAGATGACCGTGTTGACGGCCTTCGGCATGATCTTCTTCGGCTCGGCCGTCTCGCCCGCGGCGGTCCCGACGAGCTCGATCGCGGCGTACGCGAACACGACCCCGGAGATCGCGATCATCGGCGCGAACGCCCCGACGGGGAAGAGCCCGCCGTTGTCGCCGATCACCGAGAACCCGACGGCACCGATGTCGGTGCGACCGCCGAAGACGATGAAGCAGACGCCCACGATGAGGAAGACGACGAGCGCCGACACCTTGATGAGCGCGAACCAGAACTCCATCTCACCGAACAGCTTCACGGAGACGAGGTTGAGCGCGAGCACGATGACGAGGGCTCCGAGCGCGAAGACCCACTGTGGGAAGTCCTCGAGCTCCTTCCACCCGAAGAGCTTGCCGAAGGTCTTGATGTAGAGCGCGGCGGCGGTGACGTCGACGATCGAGGTCATGGCCCAGTTGAGGAAGTACAACCAGCCGGCGCCGAACGCCATCTTCTCGCCGTAGAACTCCCGGGCGTAGGAGATGAACGAGCCGGACGACGGGCGGTGCAGGACGAGCTCACCGAGCGCGCGCAGGATGAGGAACGCGAAGAAGCCGCAGAGTGCGTAGACGAGGATGAGCGCGGGGCCCGAGCTGTTCAGCCGACCACCGGCTCCGAGGAAGAGTCCCGTACCGATCGCACCACCGATGGCGATCATCTGGATCTGGCGCGGCTTGAGCGTCTTGTGGTACCCCTGCTCCTCGCTCGAGAAGTCCTGGACGGCGAGCATCTCGTCGCCGATCGTCTCGCGGGATTCGGCCCGATCGCCTGCGCGTTCGTGCCTGGGTGTCGTGCCGTCGGTCATGTCGTTCTCCTCGAATCACGGGCCGTTCGGGCTGCCGCCCATCGAGACGTCGGCTGGTATATCTCGAAGGCGCCCGCCCCACGTTAGTCGGGAACGTTCGCTTTTTTCGGCCACAGGTGTCCGTTCTTCTGAGGACATCGGATGGCGCGCGACGCCGCTCGATCAGGCGAGGAGGGCCGCCACGACGACGAGGACCGGGACCGAGAGGATGGTCGTCAACAGCACCGTGTCGCGGGCGAGCGCGACCCCCTGCTCGTACCGACTGGCGAAGTTGTAGACGTTCTGAGCGGCCGGCAACGCGGCGAGCACGACCGAGGCGAACAGCGGCGTGCCGCTCAGCCCGAAGCCGAAGTGGGCGATGAGGTACGCGAACCCGGGCATCACGACGGCCTTGATCGCCGTCGCCACGAAGATCTCCCGGCGCCCACTGCCCGCCTGGAGCGGACGCATGCCGTGCAAGGACATGCCGAAGGCCATGAGGATGAGCGGGACGGCGGCACCACCGACGAGCTCGAACGGCGCGAGGACCGGCTCGGGGAGCCGCACCCCGAACAGGTTGAGCACCACCCCGATGATCGACGCGATGATCATCGGGTTGCGGAAGGGTTGCGTGACGATGCCGCGGAAGGACACCGAACCGCGCTGTCTGACGTCGAGGATCGTGAGGGCGATCGGCGCGAAGACGAGGAGTTGCAGCAGGATGACCGGCGCGACGTACCCGGCCTCGCCGAGGACGTAGACCGCGACCGGGATGCCGATGTTGTTGGCGTTCACGTAGCCCGAACCGAGCGCGCCGATGGTCGCGACCGAGAGGTCCTTCCGGAGCCACACCGCGTTGAGCAGGAGGAAGAGGCCGGCGGCCGCGAGCGCACTGGCGAGCGCGACCCAGATGAAGCTGCTGAACACCTCGCGCAGATCGGCCGAGACGAGGACGGTGAACAGCAGCGCGGGGTTGGTGACGAAGAACGCGACCCGGTTGAGGACATGCCCCGTGGTCGGGCCTCCGACGCCGAAACGTCCCGCGAGGTAGCCGACGAGGATGACGGTGCCGATGATCGCGAACCCCGTCAACACTCCACCCATGCCTCCCAGCCTAGGCGCAGGGTGGCATCCCGCCCGGTGAGGCGACGGTTGTGGGCGGGCCTCCGGCCGTGGAGAATCTGGACAGGAGCCGCGACACCACCACGGCCCCACCGAACGCTCCCACCAGGAGCCCGCACCAATCACCCACGAGGAGATCCGACGATGACGTCATTCGACCCTGCCGCGTCCGGCGACGCGATGCACAGCACCACCCTCCCCCATGAACGGCTGTCGATCACGCACGGTCCGCGTTCCGGCCTCACGATCAGCGTCGCCCTCCACTCCACCGCGCTCGGTCCGGCACTCGGCGGCGCGCGGCTCTGGCGGTATCCGAGCTGGGTCGACGCCGTGGACGACTCGCTCCGACTCGCGGCCGGGATGACGATGAAGAACGCGGCGGCCGGTCTCGCCCACGGCGGCGGCAAGTCGGTGATCCACCTCCCACCGGGCCGCACCCTGGACGCCGAGGAACGACGCGACGCGATGCTCGACCTCGGCGACGCGGTCGAAGCCCTCGACGGGCGGTACCGGACCGCCGAGGACGTCGGCACGACGGCGGAGGACATGGCGGTCGTCTCGGAGCGGACCGCCCACGTGAGCGGCCTGCCGGCGGACCGGGGCGGCGTCGGAGAACCGAGCGAGGCGACCGCGGCCGGGGTGCACGCGGCCATCACCGCGACGCTCGAGACGGTCTTCGGCACGCCGCTCGTGGCCGGGCACCGGGCGACGATCTCCGGCCTCGGCCAGGTCGGCGGTCGGCTGGCACGTCGGCTCGCGGCGGAGGGTGCGCGGCTCATCGTCACCGACGTCGACCCGCGCAAACGCGCGCTCGCGGAGGAGATCGGCGCCAGCTGGATCGAACCGGGTGACGAGCACCTCGTCGAGACCGATCTGTTCGTCCCCTGCGGCGTGGGCGGCGCCCTCAGTGCGCGGGTCATCGGTCAGCTGCGCTGCCGCGCCGTCGTCGGGGCGGCCAACAACCAGCTCGCCACGAGGGCCGACGCGCTCGCCCTGGAGGAGCGCGGGATCCTCTGGGCTCCGGACTTCGTCGCCAACGCCGGCGGCGTGATCTACCTCGCGATGGCGTCGGAGCCGGGTGCCGACGCGGCGGCGATCGAGCAGCGGGTGTCGGCGATCGGCCGGACGGTGCAGGCGGTCTACCGCGATGCCGCCGCCACGGGCGTCACCACGCTCGTCGCCGCCGAACGGCTGGCGATGTCGCGGATCGACGCGGCCACCGGGGCCCTCGCGGCGGTGTGACCACGGACCGCGGCCCGCTCACCCGATGAGGAGTGAGCGGGCCGCGGATCGCCCAGCGAGGGGCGGTGGCACCGGGGTGCGTCAGAGCTTGACGACCATCTTCCCCGTGTTCGCGCCGCGCATGAGCGCCAGGAACGCGTCGAGCGTGTGGTCGAGGCCCTCGTAGACGGTCTCGTCGAAGACGACCTCGCCGCGCTGCAGCCATCCGGCCATCTCGGCGGAGAACGCCGGGAAGTGCTGCGTGTAGTTGCCGACCGTGAAGCCGGTGAGGGTGAGGCCGCGGGTGACGATGTTCGCCAGGTTGCGGGGGCCCTCGGGACGGTCGGTCTCGTTGATCTGCGAGATGACTCCGCAGAGCGCGGCGCGTCCACCGTCGCTGAAGGCGTCGATCGCCGCTTCGAGGTGCTCGCCACCCACGTTGTCGAAGTAGACGTCGATGCCCTCGGGTGCGGCGGCGGCCAGCTGCTCCGTGACCGGACCGTCCTTGTAGTTGAAGGCCGCGTCGTAGCCGTACTTCTCGGTGAGCAGGGCGACCTTCTCGGCCGTGCCTGCGGAACCGATCACGCGCTTCGCGCCCTTCAGGCGGGCGATCTGACCGACCATGGTGCCGACGGCGCCGGCCGCACCGGAGACGAACACGGTGTCGCCCTCGCGGAACTTCGCCACCTCGAGGAGGCCGACGTAGGCGGTGAGGGCGGTCATCCCGAGGACACCGAGGTAGGCGGACAGCGGGACGCCCGGCAGCTCGGGGACGACGCGGAAGCCGCTCGCGTCCTCCTGGACGAGGTCGCGCCACCCGAACTGGTGCAGGACGACGTCACCCGCGGAGAACCCCTCGGCGGCGGACTCGACGACGCGGCCGATGGCTCCGCCCGTCATGGTCTCGCCGAGCTGGTACGGCGCGACGTAGGAGCGGGCGTCGTTCATGCGGCCGCGCATGTAGGGGTCGACCGACAGGAACAGGTTCTGGACCCGCAGCTGGCCCGGCGCGAGCTCGGGGAACTCGACGGAGACGGTGCGGAAGTCGGACTCGGTCGGCCAGCCCTCCGGTCGTGAGACGAGCTGGATCTGGGTGCTGAGCGCGGAGGTGTTCACGTGGTGCCTTTCCTTGGTGCGGTGATTCGGTTGGAGCTCGCAGCACGACGTCGGGTTGCGGACGGGGTGTCGCCGATGGGCGACGCGGTCGGTCGGACCGGGGTCAGAGGGCGAGGGCGATGCCGAGCGCGATGAGCCCGAGCAGCGGGGGCAGGCCCTGGACGACGGCCGGACGGGCCTTCGTGCGGTCGGAGGTGATGAGGACGAGCGAGGCCAGCAGCATCGAACCGGCGGAGGCGAGGACGAGGGCGGCGCCGATCCCGGTCGAGCCGGTGATGAGGAACACGATGCCGACGATCGTGCCGATGGCGAGGAAGAGGTTGTAGAAGCCCTGGTTGTAGGCCATCCCCCGCGTCGTCTCGGCCTCCAGCTCGGAGGTGCCGAAGGTCTTGCGGGTGGAGGGCTCGGTCCAGCGCAGGGACTCGAGGACGAAGATGTAGACGTGCACGAGCGCGGCGATGCCGACGAGGACGAGACTGACGACGAGCATGGACGGGCCTTCCGAGAGATCGGGATCGAGTCACTCGGAGTGAGGGACTTCTGTACCGATAGGTCTACTATAATAGTAGAACGCTCGGTCCACAACCCCGCCCACATCGTGGACGGCCGAGCCATGAGGAGGCCGTCCATGGGACGCACGCAGGAGTTCGACACCGTCGCCGTCGTGCAGGCGGCGCGTGACGTGTTCTGGGATCACGGCTTCGAGGCGACCTCCCTCGCCGATCTCGAGGCCGCCACCGGACTGCGTCGATCGAGCCTGTACCACGCCTTCGAGAGCAAGCGCGGTCTCTTCGACGCCGCCGTCCAGGACTACCTCGACACGGTCATCCGACCTCGGCTCGCCGTCCTCGCCCGGGCGGACGACGGGCGCGCCGGACTGGCCGCCTACTTCTCCGGGGTGCAGCACGTGATCGCGACCCTGCCGGACGACTCCCCCCGCCGCGGCTGCCTCCTCCTCAACAGCGCGGCGGGCCTCGCCGCCCACGACGACGCCCTGCGCGAAGTCGTCGACGGCTACCGGGCCGAGCTCACCGCGGCGGTCTCGGACGCGCTCGCCCTCGCCCGGCCCGACGCGGATGCGGCCGAACTCGCCGCCGAGGCACGCCAGCTCACCTCGCTCTCGGTCAGCGCCCTCCTGCTCGCGAGGGTCAACCGCGACGAGGCCGTCGCGATCCTCGACGTCGCGGTCTCGCAGGTCGCGCGCTGGTAGCGGGCGCCGACACCGGGCGGTCCAGGGTGTCACGGGCGTGCACGAATGTGACGCCCTGTTGCAGCGGGCGGGAGCGGCCGGACGGGCTCCCGTAGCATGGCGGGCACCCCACCCCTGGAGCCATCGACCCATGACGAACGCCGCCCGCAGCCCGCTCGCCGGGAGCAGCTCCACCGCCGCCCGCGCGGCGGGATCCGGAGCCGCAGCCGTGGAGACCCGCGCCTCCGCGGTCGCCTTCGAGGCCGTGGGACGAGCCTTCGCGAACGGCCCCGGCACCTCCTCCGCCGACCCACGTCCGGTGCTCCGCGACGTCACCATCACGGCCGAAGCCGGCGAGGTCGTCGCCATCCTCGGGACGAGCGGCTGCGGCAAGTCGACCCTGCTGCGGATCGCCGCCGGTCTCGACCACCCCACCTCCGGCTCCGTGCTCATCGACGGCACCCCCGTCGCCGGCATCGACCCCCGCATGGCGTTCGGCTTCCAGGAGCCGCGACTCCTCCCCTGGCGCACCATCGCGGCCAACGTCGCCCTCGGACTCCCGAAGCGGACACCCACGGCGGAGGGGCGCGAGCGCGTGGCCGGTCTCTTGGAGCTCGTCGGCCTCGCCGACTTCGCCGAGCACCGTCCCCGCGAGGTGTCCGGCGGCATGGCCCAACGCGCCTCCCTCGCCCGAGCGCTCGCCCGGCGACCCGGCGTCCTCCTCCTCGACGAGCCGTTCGGCGCCCTCGACGCCCTCACCCGGCTGAAGATGCAGGACCTGCTGCTCTCGATCCACCTCGCAGCACCCACCACGATCCTCCTCGTGACGCACGACGTCGACGAGGCCCTCCAGCTCGCCGACCGGGTCATCCTCCTCGGACGTGAGCCGGGGAAACCCGGTTCGACCATCGCGCAGACCGTGACCGTCCCCGGTGGCCGACCACGCGACCGCGGCTCGGCCGAACTCGCCGAACTGCGCGGACGCCTCCTCGACGGGCTCGGCATCGACCGCCACGGCCTGGCCCGCGGCGACCAACGACTGCCGTCCATCCCGCACTTCCCGTACTGACCCGGGGAGCACCCACCCGGCACCACCCATCGCGCACCGATCCACAGCAAGGACCAACGCATGCCCATTCGACGTCGCTTCACCACCTCCCGAGCCGGACGCATCGCGCTCGTCGCCGCCACCGCGACGGCCGCGCTCCTCCTGAGCGGCTGCGTCGCCGGCGAGAACGCCCCGGCAGCCGGCGGCGACAGCACCGCCGGCACCACCGAGGGCGGCACCCTGAACATCGACTTCGCGACCTACAACCCGCTCTCGCTCATCATCAAGGACCAGGGCTGGCTCGAGGATGCGCTCGACGACCAGGACATCACCGTCAACTGGGTGCAGTCGGCCGGTTCGAACAAGGCCAACGAGGCTCTCAGAGCGGACGCGATCGACGTCGGCTCCACGGCTGGTTCGGCGGCGCTCCTGAACCGCGCGAACGGCTCCGCCATCCGGGCGATCGACGTGTTCTCCCAGCCCGAGTGGTCCGCGATCGTCGTCGGCGCCGGCTCCCCCATCACCGACGTCTCCGAGCTCAAGGGCAAGAAGGTCGCCGCCACGAAGGGCACCGACCCGTACTTCTTCCTCCTCCAGGCCCTCGAGGAGGCCGGACTCTCGGCCTCCGACGTCACGATCGAGAACCTCCAGCACGCCGACGGCTGGGCGGCCCTGCAGAACGGCTCCGTCGACGCGTGGGCGGGGCTCGACCCGATCATGGCCGGTGCCGAGGAGGCGGGTGCGAAGCTCATCTACCGCAACGTCGACTTCAACAGCTACGGCATCCTCGCCGCGACGGAGTCCTTCATCGACGAGCGACCCGACGTCGCCCAGACCGTCGTGAACGCCTACGAGCACGCCCGCGAGTGGGCCACGTCGAACCCCGACGAGACGGCGCAGATCCTCGCCGACGCCGCCGGCCTCGACCTCGCGGTCGCGACGAAGGTGATCACGGAGCGCTCCAACCTCGACGTCGACCCGACCCCGGGGAAGGCGCAGGAGCAGGTGCTGTCGATCATCGGGCCGATCTTCGTGGAATCCGGCGACGTCTCCTCGCAGGACAAGGTGGACGACGCCCTGGCGGACCTCTTCGACCCGAGCTTCGTCAAGGACGCCGACCCGTCCGCCATCGGCGCGAAGTAGCCCGTGAGCGACCGACCCGGCCTCGGCACCCCGACCGCAGCGCTCGCGGGCGCCCAGGCCACCCGGTCCGGCCGCGAGGCGCGCGCCGTCCTCGGGTCCCGCAGGATCGTCGTCGTCCTCGGCGGCCTCCTGGTCCCGGTCCTCATCCTCGTGGCCTGGCAGCTCGTCACGGCATTCGGTCTCGTGCCCGCCTCGCAGCTGCCGGCGCCCGCCGAGGTGTGGGCTGCGGGTGTCGACCTCGCGCAACGCGGTTGGCTGCAACAGGACGTCGCCATCTCGGTGCAGCGGGTCCTCATCGGCTTCCTCATCGGCGCCGTGCTCGGCCTCGTCCTCGGCGCGGTCGTCGGGCTCTCCCGCCTGGGCGACATCCTGCTGTCGACGACGTTCGCCGCGATCCGTGCCGTCCCGTCGCTCGCCTGGGTGCCGCTGCTCATCCTGTGGCTGAAGATCGGCGAGGAGTCGAAGATCACCCTCATCGCGATCGGCGCCTTCTTCCCGGTCTACACGACCGTGTCGGCCGCCCTCCGGCACGTCGACCGGCAGCTGGTCGAGGCGGGCCGCGCGTTCGGGCTGAACGGGGTCGCACTCTTCCGGACGGTCCAGCTGCCGGCGGTGACCCCCTCCGTGGTCTCCGGCCTGCGTCTCGCGCTCGCGCAGTCGTGGCTGTTCCTCGTGGCCGCGGAGCTCATCGCTTCGTCGATGGGCCTCGGCTTCCGGCTGGTCGACTCGCAGAACAACGGCCGCGTCGACCGGATCTTCTTCGTCATCATCGTGCTCGCCCTGCTCGGTGCCCTCACCGACGCCCTGGTGGGTGTGTTCGACCGCTGGATCAAGCGCCGCTGGGGATAACCGACGCCTGCCGCACGTCCGCGGCGCGAATGCCCGGATGT
Organism: Plantibacter sp. Leaf1; assembly: GCF_001421315.1. Classification (NCBI taxonomy): domain Bacteria; kingdom Bacillati; phylum Actinomycetota; class Actinomycetes; order Micrococcales; family Microbacteriaceae; genus Plantibacter; species Plantibacter sp. Leaf1. The sequence goes on from NZ_LMJX01000002.1 coordinate 1,591,404, forward strand.
TGCAGCGAAGTCGCTCTCGACGCAAGAAACCACCGCCTGCTCCGCCCGTACGCTCGAAGGGATCGCCTCCCACCCCGTGAGGCGGCATCTTGCACAGCGGTCAGGAGGTTCACCATGTCGAACGTCGCCACCACCAACACGAAGAGCATCGTCGGAGAGCCGGAGGTCGTCGAAGACGGCGCAGCACTCGCCGCGGACCCGGCCTGGGTGGAGCTCAAGACCGCCGCGACCGCCGTGCAGACCGTCCAGGTGAAGGACGGATCCATCCCCGAGGTGGGCGACCACGCCGCGGCCGCAGCGCACGTCGCGACGATCGTCGCGAGCGTCACGACCCTGGCCCCGCGCTTCCCCCACGACGCCGAGTACCTCGAGGCCCTCGTCACCGACCTGGAGCGCTGGGCACGAGACGGGTTCGGCGTCCCGGACTTCCTCGACTCCCTGGTCGCCTTCCACCCGGAGCAGCACCGGGTCGACGGCCTCCGTCATCTCGTCGTGTTCCCGATGGTCACGCAGAACGGCTCCCCGGACCGCCACCTCGAGGCGGTGCTCGTCGAGGTCATCTGGCCGGAGTTCATCGCCGCGCTCGAAGCGGGTGACTACACGAACGCGCTGTTCGTCCCCATCCGGTTCCTCGACTTCACCCCCGGCTACGACACGAACTCCGCGGTCCTGTTCCCCGAGACGGTCGCCATGCGCGCGATCCCCCCGTTCACCTGGGGCGCGATCTTCCAGGACCGCGAGGCGGCACGCTACCGACGCGTCGTCCGTGCCGCAGCCGAGATCACCAAGCTCGACCTCCCGGCCGACGCCGCCTCCCTCCTCGACGACCAGCAGTTGGCCGAGGAGACCTTCGTCATGTGGGACCTCATCCACGACCGCACGCACATGCGCGGCGACCTGCCCTTCGACCCGTTCATGATCAAGCAGCGGATGCCGTTCTTCCTCTACTCCCTCGAGGAACTGCGCTGCGACCTCACGGCCTTCCGCGAGTCCGTGCAGCTGGAGCGGTCCCTGACGCTCCGCTCCGAGACGGAGACACTCGACGCAGCCGACGCGGCCATCCTCGGGCACGCGAAGCTCGTCCAGTACGCGATCATCTTCGACCGCATCTTCCGGTTCGCGATCACCGGCTCTCGGGTCCGCAATTACGACGGGGTGGGCGGGCAGCTGCTCTTCGCCTGGATGCACCAGCACGGCGTGCTGCACTGGACCGACACCCGCCTGACCATCGACTGGGATGAGGTGCCCGACGTGGTCGTCCAGCTCGGGGAGAGCATCGACGAGCTGTACTGGCGCTCGATCGACCGCCCGAAGACGGCCCACTGGCTCGCGGCGTACGACCTCGTCCGGACCACACTGACCCCGCATCCCGCGTCGAACTGGGCGCGCGGATTGTCCGACGAGATCCTCAGTGGCCCGCCGCGTGGGCTGACCGACGCGGTCCTCGACGACGAGTTCCCGCTGTCGATGTTCTACGAGGCGCTCGGCAAGAAGATGACCGACGTCATCTCGTCGACCGCCGGGATCACGGGGCGTTCCGCGGCCTGACCCGACCATGCCGCGGAGGAGCCCGGAGCAGCCCGCACCCTGCGTGCCGCTCCGGGCTTCAGGCTGTGCCCAGGCCGGCGAGCGCCACCGCTCCGCCGACGAGCGCCCAGCTGGCGAGGCTGCCGACGATGAAGAACTCGGCCTTGGATCCTCCGGCGGAGTCCTTCGAGATCTCCGGGAAGCGGATGATGCCCTTCGCCGCGACGACCGCCCCGATCGCCGTGAACTGTCCGGCCAGGGCGAGCGCGAGGATGAGGATGCGCTCCAGCGGTCCGATGAGTCGCCCGCCGGGCAGGGGGAGTTCGAGGACGTCGTCGGGACTGCGGAACAGGACGGCGCCGTCGCCGGTGCGCCGTTCCTCCGCCGTCTCCTTCGCGGTGAGCGGCGCCAGCGCCAGTCGGACGACCACGTTCGCCGATTCGATGAGGAAGAGGGTGGAGGCGGCGACGATGGCCGCGACCTCCGGTGGCACGGCCGTGAGGCCCGCGTACGGCAGCGCGTCGTACCAGGTGACCAACAGCCCCTCCGGCGACGGCTGCGCCGAGCCGAGGGCCAGGACGGCGACGACGAGGAGACCGAGCAGACCGACGACGGCCGCCGCCGCGCGGTGCCGTCCGGGCCGGGTGGCGAGTTGCCAGACGGGGACGAACAGCAGCACGGCCGCCCAGGCGCCGATCCCGACGCCCAGGGCGACGATCGTCCCGAGCACGAGACCGACGGCGGTGCCGAGCAGTCGATCCCGGCGCCAGCCGAGCGCCGCGCCCAGCACGAGCCGCGCGACGTCCGAGACACCGACGGCGATCAACAGGGTGGCGACCACCATCATCCGAGTACCTCCGTCATCAACCGCTGTCCTTCGAAGACGGCCAGCACCCCCTGCGCCCGCACGGTCTGTGAGACCGCGGAGGCTGACACGCCTTCACGCTCGGCCAGCTCCCGTTGCGTCCGTCCCGACAGCTTGCCGAGCAGGAGCCTACGACCGCGGTCCGACATCGTCCCCACGAGGTGATCGCGCCCGAGGAGGTAGGCGTTGACCAGCGCCTCGTCCGGGGCGTCGTCGCGGGTGCCGCCGACGGCGAACCAGGTCCGGAGTTCGGGCAGTCTGGCGTACTCGTGGGCGCGGGCCCGGTCGATCGCCGCTCGCGCCGCCCACCATCCGGGACCGTCCTGCAGCGGGACGTTCGGCCCGGCGCCGATCTCCCTGACCGCTCCGAATCCCAGGCCGAAGCGACAGTCCACGCCGGCGGGCAGTTCGAGGCGCACCAGCAACGACGCGAGGAGTGCGGCGGGGAGGTCGGAGAAGACCGCTTGGAACTCGTCGCCGACGGTCGGGACGAACGGTTGTCTGGCCGCGACCCGCTCACCCGCCTGCGCGAGCGCGTGTTCGACGGTCCGCTGCAGGGCGACGCGGTCCTCGTGCTCCTTCGACCTCGAGATGTCGACGATCACGGCGATGGAGGCGTTCATGAGTGAAGCCTATCTCTTCACTCAGTCAAAATGAAGCGTGAGACTTCAGTCTTGCGAAGTGAAGCCAGGAGCTTCAGGACGATCGTGGGAGTCCGGACCCGCCGCCGCGCGCTCCTCCGCACGACGGATGTCCGCGCGAGGGCTCCGCGCTAGCGTTGACGGCATGAGCGACTCCGCCGCCGAGCAGCACGAGGAACGCCCGGTCGACCCGTACGACGCCGAATGGCGACGACCACCGGCCACCGCCGCGGAGCTGCGATCCGACGTCGTCCTCGCCATCGCGCTCGGCGTCGGCACCCTCCTGAGTCTCACGCTCTACACGATCGCCGGCTTCTACGCCGAGCCCGCCCCGATGTGGGCCTCGGTGCTCTGGGCGATCGGTATCACCGCTCCCCTCGCGTTCCGTCGCCGCGCCCCCTGCACCGTGTCGGTCATCGTCGGGGTCATGTTCATCATCGGCGGCACGGTGCTCGTCCCCGAGGTGCTGTTCACCAACATCGCCCTGTTCATGGCCATCTACACGGTCGGCGCCTGGGTGTCGGACCGACGTCGTGCCGTGCTCGTCCGGGTGCTCATCATCTTCGCCATGTTCGCCTGGCTGCTCGTCTACATGTTCATCCAGGCCACCGACCCCTACGCCCTCCCGAACCTCTCCAGGGTCGGCCTCTTCTCGCCGCTCGTCGCGTTCATCCTCATCCAGATCCTCACAAACATCCTGTACTTCGGCGGCGCCTACTTCTTCGGCGAGCGCGCGTACCAGTCCGCGAGGGAGCGGGCGGTGCTCGAAGCGCGGACGATCGAGCTCGAGCAGGAGCGCGCGCGGTCTGCCCGGCAGGCGGTCGCGCTCGAACGGGTGCGGATCGCCCGTGAACTGCACGACGTCGTCGCCCACCACGTCTCGGTGATGGGCGTGCAGGCGGGGGCGGCGCGCACCGTGCTCGATGCGAACCCCGCTGCCGCGCGCGACGCCCTCACGAACGTGGAACTCGGCGCCCGGAGCGCGATCGACGAACTGCGGAAGATGCTCGGCACCCTGCGGGCGGACGGCGACACGAACCCGGAGGACGGACCCTCGACGGTGGGCGTCGGCCGGCTCGGGCAGCTCGCCGACGAGTCGAGCGCGAACGGCCTGCCGACCCGGTTCGAGCGCATCGGTGCTCCGGTCCCCATCCCCGCGGTGGTCTCCTTCAACCTGTACCGGATCGCGCAGGAGGCGTTGACGAACGCCCGGAAGTACGGCGGCACCCACGCGACGGCGGAGCTCCGGCTCCGCTACCTGACCGACGCCGTGGAGCTCGAGGTGACCAACACGGGCACCGTCCCCGCGTCGGCCAGACCTGGCGGGCTCGGGCTCATCGGCATGCGCGAGCGGGTCGCATCCTCCGGCGGTGTCCTGGAGGTCGGTGCGCGCACCCGTGGTGGCTTCCTCGTCCGCGCGGCCATCCCGCTCGGGCGATCCGGCGACCAGGCGATGGAACCGGTCGGCCCCGCACGGGACGACACCAGGGCGCTGTCGTCCGCAGCAGCCCACCCCTCGACCCCGATGACGGAGGACCCCGCATGACCGAGCACCCCACCCGCATCCTCCTCGTCGACGACCAGGAACTCCTCCGCGCGGGGTTCCGCATCATCCTCGGCTCACAACCGGGCGTCGAGATCGTCGGCGAGGCGTCGAACGGTTCCGAGGCGGTGGCACTCGCGACGACGCTCGCGCCCGACGTCATCTGCATGGACGTGCAGATGCCCGGCATGGACGGCCTCGAGGCCACCCGTCGGATCGTGGCCGACCCCGAGGTGCACGCCGCGGTCCTCATCCTCACCACCTTCGATCGCGACGACTACCTGGCCGAAGCGCTCCTGGCCGGCGCGAGCGGCTTCCTGCTGAAGAACTCGTCCCCGGAGGAGCTCGTGGCGGCGGTGCGGGTGATCGCCGACGGTGAGGCGCTGCTGTCCCCCGCGGTCACCCGTCGGGTCATCGAGGGCTTCACCCGGCAGAACGCGGCGGCCACCGATCCCGCTGCCGGCCAGACACCGACCCCGACCGTCCGCACGACCGGCTCCGACTACGAGCAGCTGACGGAGCGCGAGCGCGAGGTCCTGCACCTGGTGGCCCAGGGGCTGTCGAACCAGGAGATCGCGACGACCCTCTTCGTCGGCGAGGCGACCGTGAAGTCGCACGTCTCGAAGGTGTTGCAGAAACTCGCCCTCCGCGACCGCATCCAGGCGGTCATCTACACCTACGAGCACGGGCTCGCCGCACCGCGCAGCTGAGGGTTCGCTCCGCCTCGGCGCAACCCCGTCCCCCGAACCGGCGGGAGGAGTACCGTGACGACCATGGAATTTCGATACCTCGGCAACAGCGGACTCAAGATCTCAGAGATCATCTTCGGCAACTGGCTGACCCACGCCTCACAGGTGGAGAACGACGTCGCGACGGCGAGCGTCCGGGCCGCCCTCGACGCGGGCATCACCACCTTCGACACCGCGGACGCGTACGCGAACACGGCGGCGGAGCAGGTGCTCGGCGACGCTCTCAAGGACGAACGACGCGCGAGCCTGGAGATCTTCACGAAGGTCTACTGGCCCACCGGCCCCAAGGGACACAACGACGTGGGCCTCTCCCGCAAGCACATCATGGAGTCGATCGACGGGTCGCTCACGCGCCTCGGCACCGACTACGTCGACCTCTACCAGGCGCACCGCTACGACAGCGAGACGCCGCTCGAGGAGACGATGCAGGCTTTCGCCGACGTCGTGCGTGCCGGTAAGGCCCTCTACATCGGCGTCAGCGAGTGGAACGCGGAGCAGCTCCGCGCCGGTCACGCGCTCTCGAAGGAGCTCGGCTTCCAGCTCATCTCGAACCAGCCGCAGTACTCGATGCTGTGGCGCGTCATCGAGGAGGAGGTCGTCCCGACCTCCCGCGAGCTCGGCATCTCGCAGATCGTCTGGTCGCCGGTGGCGCAGGGCGTCCTCAGCGGCAAGTACCTCCCGGGTGCCGAGCTGCCGCAGGGCAGCCGCGCGACGGACGAGAAGGGTGGCGCCGACACGATCAAGCGCTTCCTCGACGACGAGGTGCTGACCGCCGTGCAGCAGCTCAAGCCGATCGCCGAGGAGCTCGACCTCACGATGGCGCAGCTGGCGCTCGCGTGGGTGCTCCACAACGACAACATCGCGGGTGCCATCGTCGGCGCCTCCCGCCCGGAGCAGGTCACGGCCAACGCGGCCGCGGCCGGCGTGAAGCTCGACGACTCGGTGATCGCCCGGATCGACGAGGCCGTCGCGTCCGTCGCCGAGACCGACCCGGCGAAGACCGTCTCCCCGGAGTCGCGTCCCGCCTGATCAGGCCACACGAGACGCCCGGCCTCCCCCGTCAGACGGACGGGGGACGCCGGGCGTCGTCGCGTCAACCCGCCCCGCGGGGGATGCCGGTGCACGCGAGACGGCCGTAGCGTGATGAGCAGACGGGGAGACCCCCGCCCCGGCCCCCGCCGGACACACGCTCACTGGAGGCGGCCGATGCTCGAACTCAGCCACATCGACAAGTCGTACGGCGAACGGAAGGTGCTCGACGACGTCAGCTTCCAGGTCGCTCCCGGACGCATGACGGGCTTCGTCGGCGGCAACGGGGCCGGCAAGACGACGACCATGCGCATCCTCCTCGGGGTCCTCACCGCCAACGCCGGAACCGTGACCCTCGACGGCACCGCCCTGACCCCCGAGGACCGCCGCCGGTTCGGGTACATGCCGGAGGAGCGCGGCCTGTACCCGAAGATGCGGGTCGAGGAGCAGCTCGTGTACCTCGCGCGGCTGCACGGCTTCACTGCGCACGCCGCGAAGCGGAACGCCGGCGAACTGCTCGAGCGTCTCGGCCTCGGCGAACGCCGGAACGACACCCTCGAGAGCCTGTCGCTCGGCAACCAGCAGCGCGCCCAGATCGCGGCGGCGCTCGTGCACGACCCCGAGGTCCTCGTCCTCGACGAGCCGTTCTCGGGCCTCGACCCGATGGCGGTCGACGTGGTCGTCGGCGTGCTCAGCGAGGTCGCGTCGGGTGGAGCGCCCGTGCTGTTCTCGAGCCACCAGCTCGACATCGTCGAGCGACTCTGCGACGACCTCGTGATCATCGCGTCCGGCACCATCCGGGCTTCCGGCTCGCGCGACACCCTCCGTGAGGCGCACGCCGGCAACCGCTACGAACTCCTCACCACGGCGGACACCGGCTGGCTCCGTGAACGGCCGGGCATCACGGTCGTCGACTTCGACGGCGGCTACGCGCTCTTCGACGCCGACGACGCCGCGGCCGCCCAGGCCGTCCTGCGCGAGGCGCTCGCCCACGGCGACGTCACGAGCTTCGCGCCCCTCCGTCCCACCCTCGCCCAGATCTTCAAGGAGGTCATCCAGTGAGCACCGCAACGCACACGCCGACCCAGTCGGGCGGACGCCGTCACTCCGGCCCCGCCACTCCCAGCCTCGTCCAGAGCATCGGCCTCGTCGCCGAGCGCGAGGTCAAGATGCGCCTCCGGAGCAAGACCTTCCTCATCTCGACGGGCATCCTGCTGCTCGTGATCCTCGCCGGCATCGTCGTCGGCGGGTTCATGGCCAAGAACACGGCGTCGGAGGCGACGAAGGTCGCGGTCGTGGGGAGCCCGGGCGGTGGACTCACCGAGGGCGCCGCCGGGAAGTTCGACATCACGGGCGCACCGGACGTCGCCACCGCCGAGCAGCTCGTGAAGGACGGTGACGTCGAAGCGGCGGTCGTCCCGAGCGACAGCAACGCGACCGGCTTCGAACTGATCTTCGCGACCGAGGCGGACCCGGCGCTCGTCTCCCAGATGAGCGTCCAACCCCAGGTCACGATCCTCGACCCCGACAGCGACGGGTCGGCGGGCTTCCTGCTCTACATCGTGTCGCTGGGCTTCGGGCTCGTGTTCTTCGTGTCGGCCACGACCTTCGGTGCGTCGATCGCGCAGAGCGTCGTGGAGGAGAAGCAGACGCGTGTCGTCGAGATCCTCATGTCCGCGATCCCGGTGAAGGCCCTCCTGGCCGGCAAGGTGCTCGGCAACAGCATCCTGGCGTTCGGTCAGATCCTCGCGATCGCGGCGTTGTCGGTCATTGGCCTGACGGTGACGGGTCAGAGCGAGCTGCTCGCCGGTCTCGGGACCCCGGTCGTCTGGTTCGTGGTGTTCTTCATCCTCGGCTTCATCCTGCTGGCGGCACTGTTCGCCGCCGCCGGATCGCTCGTCTCGCGGCAGGAGGACATCGGATCGACCACCACGCCGATTACGATGCTCATCATGATCCCGTACTTCGCCGTCATCCTCTTCAATGACAATCCGCTGATCATGACGATCATGTCCTACGTGCCGTTCTCGGCCGCCGTCGGCATGCCCGTCCGCCTGTTCGTGGGCTCGGCGCAGTGGTGGGAGCCGATCCTGTCGCTCCTCATCCTCGCGGTCTCCGCGGCGCTCGTCATCCTCGTCGGCTCGCGCATCTACGAGAACTCGCTCCTCAAAATGGGTGGGCGCGTCAAGATCTCGGAAGCGCTCAAGGCATGAGCGGGCTCGGCGGGATCGACGAGGTCTTCAACCCCGGTGCCTTCGAGGCGAAGCAGTTCCTCGATGCTGAGCAGCGCCTCCCCGCGCCCGCCCCGCTCGCCGGCGACCCGGTCGGCGACATCTACGGCGACGAGCCCATCGTGCTCGACCTCGTGGACGAGGACGAGGAGGACCAGGACGCACACCTGACGCCCGAGCAGGCCGCCGCGAACGCCGCCGCGAACGCGAACGCGACCCCGACCGTGGGTGACGACGACGAGCAGGTCGCGGTCGCGTCCTCGATCGCCGTGCACGCCCTCGCGTACGAGCACGCGCTCGCGCAGGAGACGCCGGACGCCGAACCCGAGCCGGGTGCGCACGCCGACGTCGACGCCGCGGTCGACGCGGTGTCGGAGGAGGTCGCGCCCTCCTCCGACGGCCCGCGTCACGCCGCCGACTGACCCTGCGTTCCCGTTCTCAGGACACCTCCGGCGCGTCGCCCACCCGTGACCCCGGCGCGCCGAAGGTCTCCTGAGAACGGTCATCACTGCAAGAAGTCGGAGTCGGACGCAAGGAAGCTGCGGGGAGCATACGACAGGATGGTCTGGTGACCTCTCTGCATGACTCCTCCATCCGCGGCTTCGCCTCCGACAACTACTCCGGGGTCCACCCCGAGATCCTCGAAGCCCTCGCGGCGGCCAACGGCGGCCATCAGATCGCGTACGGCGAGGACGACTACACCCGCCGCCTCCACGAGGTGTTCACCGACCACTTCGGTCGCGACGTCGCCGTGTTCCCCGTCTTCAACGGCACGGGCGCGAACGTCGTCGGTCTGCAGTCCATGCTCCCGCGCTGGGGGGCCGTCATCTCGGCGACGACCGCGCACATCAACTCCGACGAGGGCGGCGCCCCCGAGCGGGTCGGTGGCATCAAGCTCCTGACGGTCGAGGCTCCCGACGGCAAGCTCACCCCGGAGCTGATCGACCGCGAGGCCTGGGGCTGGGGCGACGAGCACCGCGCGCAGCCACTCGTGGTCTCGATCACCCAGACGAGCGAGCTCGGCACGCTGTACACGCCCGAGGAGATCCGCGCCATCGCCGACCACGCCCACGGGCACGGCATGAAGCTGCACCTCGACGGCGCCCGCATCGCCAACGCCGCGGCCGCGCTCGGGGTCCCGCTGCGCGCGTTCACCACCGACGCCGGCGTCGACGTGCTGTCGTTCGGCGGAACGAAGAACGGACTCATGTTCGGCGAGGCCATCGTCGTCCTCGAGCCCTCGGCGTCGGAGGGCCTGATCTACCTGCGCAAGCTCAACATGCAGTTGGCGTCGAAGATGCGGTTCGGGGCCGCGCAGCTCATCGCCCTGCTCGAACCCGCGGCCGACGGCGGCGACGGTCTGTGGCTGCGCTCCGCCTCCCACGCGAACGCGATGGCCGCTCGCCTCCGCTCCTCGCTCGAGGCCCTCATCGCAGCCGGCGAGGCGCCCGGTCTCGGGTTCAGCCAGCCGACGCAGGCGAACGCGGTCTTCGCGACCCTGCCGGCCGGGGTTCCGGACCGCCTGCGCGAGCGGTTCCGGTTCTACGACTGGGACGCCGCGAAGGGCGAGGTGCGGTGGATGTGCTCCTTCGACACCACCGAAGCGGACATCGACGCGTTCGTCGCCGCGATCCGCGAGGAACTCGCGCGCGGCTAGCTCCTGCGTGACGACCCACCCACGCGAGCCCAACCCCGATGTGGCAAGGTTGGTGGTCGGGCTTCCATCCGGATGAGAGAGACGGTCATGCACTATCAGTCGACGCGGGGACACGACCTGCCCCAGCACTTCTCGGACATCCTCCTCGGCGGGCTCGCACCCGACGGCGGGCTCTACCTGCCGGCGGAGTACCCGCAGCTGACGGCCGAGGAGCTCGAGTCGTGGCGCGAGCTCTCCTACGCCGACCTCGCCTTCGCGGTGCTGTCGAAGTTCGCGGACGACATCCCGGCCGCCGACCTCCAGGACATCACGCGCCGCACCTACACCGCCGAGGTCTACTCGAACGGTCGCCAGGGCGACGACGCGTCGCTCATCACCCCGCTGCGCACCCTCGGTGAGGAGGGCGGCACCGAACTCCGGCTCCTCGGCCTGTCGAACGGCCCGACGCTCGCCTTCAAGGACATGGCGATGCAGCTCCTCGGCAACCTCTTCGAGTACACGCTCGCGAAGAGCGGCGACGAGCTGAACATCCTCGGCGCGACCTCGGGCGACACGGGCAGCGCGGCCGAGCACGCCATGCGTGGCAAGACGGGCATCCGGGTCATCATGCTGAGCCCGCACGGCCGCATGAGCAGCTTCCAGCGCGCGCAGATGTTCAGCCTCCAGGACGACAACATCGTGAACCTCGCCGTCGAGGGCAACTTCGACGACTGCCAGGACATCGTGAAGGCCGTCTCGAAGGACGCGCCGTTCAAGGCGCTCCACGCCGTCGGCACCGTCAACTCGATCAACTGGGCCCGCGTGGTCGCCCAGGTCGTCTACTACGTGCACGGCTGGCTGCTCGCCACCGACGGTCCTGGCCAGAAGGTGTCGTTCTCGGTGCCGTCCGGCAACTTCGGGAACGTCTGCGCCGGCCACATCGCGCGCTCGATGGGGCTGCCGATCGACCAGCTCGTCGTCGCCACCAACGAGAACGACGTGCTCGACGAGTTCTTCCGGACCGGCGTGTACCGCCCGCGGTCAGCGGCCGAGACGCACCACACCTCCAGCCCGAGCATGGACATCTCGAAGGCGTCGAACTTCGAGCGCTTCCTCTACGACCTCGTCGGCCAGGACGCCTCGCGACTCGGTGAGCTGTTCCGTGCGCTCGACGAGGAGGGCGGGTTCGACCTCTCCGGCACGCCCGAGTTCGAGCGCATCAGCGAGTTCGGGTTCGTCTCCGGCCGCAGCACGCACACCGACCGGGTCGCGACGATCCGCGACGTGCACGAGCGCTACGGGGTCACGATCGACCCGCACACCGCCGACGGCGTCACCGTCGCGCGGCGCCACCTGCGGGAGGGCATCCCGATGCTCGTCCTGGAGACCGCGTTGCCCGCGAAGTTCGCCGAGATCGTCCGCGAAGCGCTCGGCGAGGAGCCGGAGCGCCCGGTGGCGTTCGAGGGCATCGAGGGCCTGGAGCAGCGGTTCGAGATCGTGCCGGCCGACGTCGACCGCATCAAGGCGATCATCGCGGAGCACAGCGGCCGCTGAGCCCTGGGCGTCGAGCCGTTGGCGTTCCGCGGGCCGCTCGGCGAGCAGCGCGGAGGATAGGCGTCCGAACGCCGTCGGCCAAGCCCGAGCGGCACGGGTCGAGGGTGCCTACGCTGCTCACATGACCGATCCCATGGATGCAGCAGCAGCAGATGCGCAGCGCGACGCCCTCGCGCACGGTGGCCCCGGTGCTCAGGCACACGTTCCGGGTGAGGACGCGACCGACAGTTCCGTCGGCGGTGTCGTCCCCGACGGCGACACGTTCGACCGCTCGGCCGACGACGCGGCACCCGGTGACGGCGGCCTGAGCAACGCCGGCGACGGCGTCGGCGGGGACGACGTGGTCGGCGACGCCGGACTCGACGGGGCCGACGACACCGAGGACTCGCTCGAGGACCTCGACGACGCCGACGACCTCGCCGACCACGCGCCGGTGGGCGACGACAACGGCGAGGGCCCCGAGTAGGAGGTCGCCGACCTCGGCTCCCCGACGGCGCTCACCGAGCCCGTCGGGGAGTCGCGGTCCCATCATCGACCCGGTCCCCGAGCCTGTCGAGGGGCAGCCGTCAGCTCGTCGTCAGGGGACGAGGATCAGCTTCCCGCTGGGGTGCCCCGACTCGCTCTCGCGGTGCGCCTCGGCGGCCTCGGCCAGCGGCCGGATCGTGCCGAGCTCGAAACTGAACCCGGGACGCCCCTCGGGCCCGGCGGTCGCAAGCGCGGCGACGGCGGGGATCGCCTCGGCACGCCACGCCTGCTCCTGGTCGGTGAGCGGGAGCGGGTTGCCGCCGGACCACGCCTGGATCCCGAGCTCGGCCGCCCTCCCGCCGACCACGATCGTCCCGATGTTCCGGCGGTCGTCGACGAGCTCGAAGGAGGCGTCGAGCGCCTCGTCGGTCCCGACGGCGTCCAGCACGCGGTCGACGCCCTGCGGTGCGACCTCGCGGACGCGCTCCACCAGGCCCGGTCCGTACACGACCGGAACGGCTCCGAGCTCGCGCAGCCGCTCATGGTTCCGCTCGCTGGCCGTCGCGACGACCGTCGCGCCCCACGCCACGGCGAACTGCACGGCCGCGTGCCCGACCGCGCCCGAGCCGCCGTGGATGAGCAGGGTCGTCCCCTCGGTCACCCCGAGCGAGCGCAGGGCCTGATACGCCGTGCTCACCGGGATGCCGATCGCCGCCGCCTCCTCGAAGGAGACGTTCGACGGCTTGGCGATGATCTGCTGCGGCGTCACGACGACGTGCGTCGCGTACGTCCCTGCGGCGTTCGTGATGACGACCTCGTCGCCCACCGACCAGCCCTCGACCCCTTCGCCGACCTCGGCGACCACGCCGGAACCGTCGCTCCCGACCCGGCGCGTCCCGGTCAGTTCACCGCCTCGGATGCCGCTCCGGAGCTTCCAGTCGATGGGGTTCACCCCGGCGGCGCGGACCTCCACGACGAGCTCGCCCGGACCGGCGTGCGGGGTCGGGACCTCGACGGTCTCGAGGACGTCTGCGGACCCGAGTTCCCGGTACTGGATGACGGTGGCCATGTCGTTCCCTTCTCGTGACGCGGCGGTGCGCCGCTCGTCGACGGTCGCCGCGCAGGGAGGCGGCGTTCCGAGGCTACTCCCGACCCTCCTCCACAGCGCCCGGGGGTGGGCGAGCATGACGCCCGATGACCGCGGGATGGCACGGGCCGGCACCGCCCCCGTAGCGTTGGAGCATGCCTCCCACTGATGGATCGACGTCCGCCGCGGCCTCCGCGACCATCGCGAACCTGCTCGCCGAGACCCGCAGCTACGCGCCGCCCGCCGACATCGCGCGCAAGGCGAACGTCGGGCCGGGCGAGTGGGCGCGCGCCGCTGCCGACCCCGTCGCGTTCTGGGAGGAACAGGCGCGCCGACTCGACTGGGTCACCCCCTGGGAGACGGCGCACACCTGGGAGCCTGCGCGGCCGGTCGATGGTTCCGATCCCGACGACCCCTCGCCGGAGCTCACCGTCCCCGCCGCGACCTGGTTCGCCGGGGGCACGCTCAACGTCGCGGTCAACTGCGTCGACCGGCACGTCGACGCCGGGCGAGGCGACAAGGTCGCCCTGCACTTCGAGGGCGAGCCCGGCGACCGCCGCTCGATCACCTACGCCGAGTTGCAGCGCGAGGTCTCGAAGGCGGCGAACGCTCTGACCGCACTCGGCATCGGGCAGGGCGACCGCGTCGTCATCTACCTCCCCGTCATCCCGGAGACGGTCATCGCGACGCTCGCGGTCGCCCGCATCGGCGCCATCCACTCGCTCGTCTTCGGCGGCTTCTCGGCGGAGGCACTGCGGTTCCGCGTCGAGGACACGGAGGCGAAGCTCCTCATCACCACCGACGGCCAGTACCGCCGCGGCTCCGCGGTGCCGGTCAAGCAGAACGCCGACGCCGCCGTCGACGGCGTCCCCTCCGTGGAGCACGTCCTCGTGGTGGCGCGGACGGGCGAGGAGACCCCGAACGTGCCGTGGACGCCCGGGCGCGACGTCTGGTGGCACGACACGGTCGGCGTCGCCCCCGACACCCATGAGGCCCAGGCCTTCGACGCCGAGACCCCGCTGTTCATCATCTACACGAGCGGCACGACGGGGAAGCCGAAGGGCCTCGTCCACACCTCCGGCGGCTATCTCACGCAGGCGTCCTGGACCCACTGGGCGGTCTTCGACGCCAAGGACGACGACGTCCACTGGTGCACGGCCGACCTCGCCTGGGTCACGGCCCACACCTACGAGATCTACGGGCCGCTCTCCAACGGCCTCACCCAGGTCATCTACGAGGGCACGCCGAACACCCCGCACCAGGCGAGGCACTTCGAGATCATCGAACGCTACGGGGTGACGACGTACTACACGGCGCCCACGCTCATCCGGACACTCATGACCTGGTTCCCGGAGGGCCCGCCTCCCGAGCACGACCTCTCGAGCATCCGGCTGCTCGGTACCGTCGGCGAGGCGATCAACCCCGAGGCCTGGATGTGGTTCCGCGAGCGCATCGGGCGCGGTGAGGCCCCCATCATCGACACCTGGTGGCAGTCGGAGACGGGGTCGGCCGTCATCGCGCCGCTGCCCGGCGCGACCACGATCAAGCCGGGCTCCGGGAGCCGGGCCCTGCCCGGCCTCGAAGCGCTCGTCGTCGACGAAGCGGGCGAGACGGTGCCCTACGGTTCCGGCGGGTACCTCGTCGTCAGCCGGTTCGGGCCCTCGATCGCGCGCACCGTCTGGGGCAACCCGGAGCGATACCGCGACTCCTACTGGGCGACGTACTGGAAACAGGGCTACTTCTTCTCCGGCGACGGCGCCAAGTGGGACGCCGACGGCGACATCTGGGTGCTCGGCCGCGTCGACGACGTCATCAACGTGTCGGGTCACCGCCTGTCGACCATCGAGATCGAGTCGGCCCTCGTCTCGCACCCGCACGTCGGGGAGGCCGGCGTGGTCGGGGTGCACGACCCGATCACCGGGAGCGCGATCGCGGCCTTCGTCATCCCGTCCTCGCGCTCGCACGGGCCCGAGGCCGACGATGAGGCCTACTGGCTGGAGCGGTCCGCGAGCCTGGAGGCGGCGCTCCGCGCGCATGTGGCGAACGAGATCGGGCCGATCGCCAAGCCCCGCGACGTCTTCGTCGTCCCCGACCTCCCGAAGACGAGGTCGGGCAAGATCATGCGGCGCCTCCTCGGCGACATCGTCGACCGCCGTCCG
Organism: Plantibacter sp. Leaf1; assembly: GCF_001421315.1. Taxonomy (NCBI): domain Bacteria; kingdom Bacillati; phylum Actinomycetota; class Actinomycetes; order Micrococcales; family Microbacteriaceae; genus Plantibacter; species Plantibacter sp. Leaf1. The sequence goes on from NZ_LMJX01000002.1 coordinate 1,606,890, forward strand.
CTCGGCGACACCACGTCACTGCAGGACGAGTCCGCGCCCCACCGGATCGCCGAGATCGTGGCCGCCGCTCGAATCGCGCAGGCCGGGGAATAGCCCGCAGATGCATGCAGTTGCATCCATCGTCAATGGAGACGCCGACCCTGTCCCGTTCCCCGTCCCCCTTTGGAGATCCATGTCCATCGTGACCCGCACCGCTCAGACCGATGCCCCCATCCTCGACGTCCTCGCCGACCGCTGGAGCCCCCGCGCCTTCGCGAGCGAGCCCGTCGACGCGGCGAAGATGACGTCCGCACTCGAAGCCGCACGGTGGTCGCCGAGCGCCAACAACAGCCAGCCCTGGCGCTTCATCGTCGGCACGAAGGGCACGGCGACGTTCGACACCATCGCCGAGCAGCTGGTGCCGTTCAACCGCGGCTGGGCCGCTCAGGCCGGCGCGCTCATCGTCGCCGTCGCCGAGACGATCGACGACGAGGGCAAGGAGCGCCCCTGGGCGATCTACGACCTCGGCCAGGCCATGGCGCACCTCAGCGTCCAGGCCCACAGCGACGGACTCTTCGCGCACCAGATGGCCGGATTCTCCGCCGACGGCATCCGCGAGGCCTTCTCGCTGCCGGACGGTCTGCTGCCCTTCACCGTCACGGCCCTCGGCGAACTCGGCGAGCCCGAGCTGCTGCCGGAAGGCATGCTCCGCGACCGCGAGAGCGCTCCGCGCGAGCGTCGCCCCATCGCCGACCTCGTGATCGTCCAGGAGTAGTCCGCTCGCTCCACCCTGCTGCTCGCTGCTGCGCAGTCCGGTCCGCCGGGCTGCGCAGTCGTCGTTCGTCGGACCCTGTCCCGGCCTTTCAACAGGCTCAGGGACCACCTGTCGACGGGCGAGGCGCTAGAGCCCGGCGACGAGGTTGATCACGGTCGCGAGGATCACGGAACCGAAGAGGTACGACAGGAGCGTGTGCTTCAGCACCGTGCGCCGCAGCTCGCTCGTTCGGAGCGTCGTGTCAGAGACCTGGTACGTCATCCCGAGGTCGAAGGCGAGGTAGGCGAAGTCGCTGTACTGCGGGGCCTCCTCCTGGTTGAAGTCGATCCCACCCTCCGGTGCCGCGAAGTACATGCGCGCGTACCGGAGCGTGTAGATCGTGTGGATGAGCGCCCAGGAGAGCGCCACGCTCAGCACGGCGAAGCCCGCGAGCACGCCCTGCTCGACGCCGGTCGACGCGCGCGCCTGGAGGATGACCACGCTCAGCGCGACGAGGCTCCCGACGCTCGCGAGGACGATCAGCACCTCGCTCGTCGTCCGCCCCGGTTCCTCGGACGTCGCGTGCTCGCGCGTCCGTTCGGGACCCATCCGCCAGATCCGCACCCAGAGCGATCCGACGAAGACCACGCAGGTGGCGCCCCAACCGGCGAGGATCGCGCCCGCCCAGAACCACTGCAGCCCGGCGACCACGCCGACGACGAGGCCGATGCAGGCGGAGACGGACAGCCGGAGTTTCGCGCCGTGCCGCACCATGATCGGTCCTGGGGTCGATGAGCTCACGAGCTGATCGTGGCACCGTCCGCCGGGCTCACGGTGCAGGCTCGCGGCCCACGCCGCAGCTCACGCCGGTACGACGAACAGCTCCTCCAGCTCGGCGAAGACCCCGACGGCGAGGCGTTCGAACGGTTCGGCACCCAGCCGGATCGTCTCGCCGGGGACGAGGCCGGTGAACGAGCCCTCCACCGCGTACGTCAGGACGGTTCCCACCGTGAACACCCGCTCGTGTCCGATGATCGACTCGACGATGAGTTCCAGCTCGTTGAGGGCGCTCGGCCCGCGCCCGATCACCGACCGCACCCGGTGGACGAAGGGCCGGTCGAGCACGAGGGTCAGGCCGGTGAAGAACTCGGGGTCGACCACGGCCACCGCGGCGGGGTCGGCTCCCGCCTCGGCGAGGGTCACCCGTCCGGCGACGAGCGCGGCGATCATCGCCTTCGCCTGGTCGACCTCGCGCTGTTCGAAGGTCTTGCGTCCCAGCATGGGCGTCTCCTCGGGTGACTCGGATCGGGTGCGCCTCACGCTACTCCCCCGCGCGCCCGACGCCCAGTGGGCGCGGTGCAGGAGGCGTGGCGGTCAGGCCTTCGTCCGCCGGCGACGCGGAACGTGGAGCGACACCACCCCGGCCTCGCGGTTGATCCGACGAGCCCAGGCCCGCCACACCAGGGCGAAGACGACGACGAGGACCACGAGGGTGGGCAGGCTGAGGACACCGAGGGCCGGCATGTCGGGGAAGAGCAGTCCCCAGACCACGGCGTTCCCGTCCCACAGCCCGTGCATGAGCGCGACGCCCAGGTAGGCGAGCACGACGCCGACGGTGAGGCGGAAGCGCCCGTTGCGGGCGGCGGCGAACACCGCGGCGGCCAGGAGCGCCGTCCACAGCGGGTGACCGACGGGATCGAAGATCGTCCTCCCGACGGCCGCTCGAGCCGCCTCGAACGACGGGTGGGCGATGATCGTCTCGATCGGAGTCGCGCCGGCGGCCAGCTTCTGCGTGTCCTCGACGCCCTGCGCCCAGCCCTGCCCGATGTACCAGAGGTTCTCGAGGACCGCGAACCCGATGCCGACGGCCCCGCCGACGAAGAGTCCGCCGCGAGCGGTCTTGCGCGGCACGCGCCAGGCGAGGATGACGACCGCGATGATCTTCGCGAGCTCCTCAGCGACCCCGGCGAAGAACAGACCGACGTCGCGCGGGTTGTCGTGCAGATCGGTCGCGGCCACGCCGATGAGGGAGTCGAAGGTGCTGCCGAGCGAGATCGCGACGAATCCGCCGACGAGCACCGCCCACAGCAGGACGGGGATGGTGACTCCGTCGCCCGGCTGGAGGCGCCGCACCATCACGAGGAGCAGCGTCGCCGCGGCCAGGCCGGAGCCGAGGAGGATCCAGGCGGGGATGACCGCCGGGTTCCCGAGGAGCACGTGGGGCACGAGGAGGAGGAACGCCCAGAGGCCCAGCCCGCCGAAGAAGAACCAGGTGGTCGCGTGGCGGCGTCGCCAGATCGGGGCTGGCGGTTCGATCGCCTCAGGGGTCGTGCTCGGGGCTGCGTGTGACATCGGGTCCTCTCAGGGCGCGCCGATCGGGCCCATCGCGAGGATCACGCTAGTGCGCGTCGCCAGCTGCACGACAGGGGGTTCCTCCCCCATTCGGGGGTGGTGGCCAGGCAACGCTAGGCCGGGACCTCCGCGCGCTCGACCGTCAGGCCGTCGCCGTCGAGCGCCAGCCCGACGTGGACCGTGTCGCCGTCACGGATCGAGCCGTCGAGGATCGACCGTGCCAGGCGGTCGTCGATCTCCCGCTGCATCAGTCGACGCAGCGGACGGGCGCCGTACATCGGGTCGTACCCGCGCTCCGCGAGCCAGGCCCGGGCATCGGGGGTCACGGCCAGGTGCAGTCGACGTTCACCGAGGCGGCGCTGCAGGCGGTCGATGTAGAGCTCGACGATCTGGCCGAGCTCCTCCTCGCTGAGCGGCTGGAACACGACGATGTCGTCGAGCCGGTTCACGAACTCCGGCTTGAACGCCTGGCGCACCAGCTGCTGGACGGCCTCCTCCTTCTGCTCGAGGGAGAGCGAGGCGTCCATCAGGTACTGCGAGCCGAGGTTCGACGTCAGCACGAGGATCACGTTCCGGAAGTCGACCGTGCGGCCCTGACCGTCGGTCAGTCGCCCGTCGTCGAGCACCTGGAGCAGGATGTCGAACACCTCCGGGTGCGCCTTCTCCACCTCATCGAGCAGCACCACCGAGTACGGGCGCCGACGCACGGCCTCGGTCAGCTGACCGCCCTGCTCGTAGCCGACGTACCCGGGAGGGGCTCCGACGAGTCGGGAGACCGAGTGCTTCTCTCCGTACTCGGACATGTCGATCCGGACCATGGCCTTCTCGTCGTCGAAGAGGAACTCGGCGAGCGCCTTCGCGAGCTCCGTCTTGCCGACGCCGGTGGGGCCGAGGAACATGAAGGACCCGGTCGGGCGGTCGGGGTCGGAGATGCCGGCCCTGGTGCGGCGGACCGCGTCGGACACGGCGGCGACCGCGCGGTGCTGACCGATGAGTCGGCGGGAGAGCTCCTGCTCGAGGTGCAGCAGTTTCTCGGTCTCGCCCTGCAGGAGCCGGCCGACGGGGATGCCGGTCCAGGCGGCGATCACGGCCGCGATGTCTTCGGCGGTCACCTGGTCGTTGACCATCCGCGGCTCGCCGTCGGCGTCCTGCTCGGCGGACTCCGCCATCGCCAATTCGCGTTCGAGCTGCGGGATGTCGGCGTAGAGGAGCTTCGAGGCCTGCTCGAGCTTGCCCTCGCGCTGTGCGCGTTCGGCCTTGCTGCGGGCGGCGTCGAGCTGCTTCTTGAGGTCACCGACCCGGTTGAGGCTCGCGCGTTCCTTCTCCCACCGTGCCTGCAGCTCACCGAGTGCCTGCTGTCGTGTGGCGAGGTCCTCCCGCAGGCGGGCGAGGCGTTCCTTCGAGGCGTCGTCCTTCTCCCGTTTCAGCGCGAGCTCCTCGAGCTTGAGGCGGTCGACGCTGCGTCGGAGTTCGTCGATCTCGACGGGGGCGGAGTCGATCTCCATGCGGAGCCGGCTGGCCGCTTCGTCGATGAGGTCGATGGCCTTGTCCGGGAGCTGACGGGAGGTGATGTACCGGTTGGAGAGGGACGCGGCGGCGACGAGCGCGTTGTCAGCGATGGCCACCTTGTGGTGGGCCTCGTAGCGTTCCTTCAACCCGCGGAGGATGGCGATGGTGTCCTCGACGCTCGGCTCGCCGACGAAGACCTGCTGGAACCGCCGTTCCATGGCGGCGTCCTTCTCGACGAACTCGCGGTACTCGTCGAGGGTGGTCGCGCCGATGAGGCGCAGTTCGCCGCGGGCGAGCATGGGCTTCAGCATGTTCGCCGCGGCGACGGAGCCTTCACCGCCGCCGGCGCCCATGAGGACGTGCAGCTCGTCGATGAAGGTGATGATCTGGCCGTCGGACTCGTCGATCTCCTTGAGGACGGCCTTCAGTCGCTCCTCGAACTGCCCGCGGTACATGGCGCCTGCCACGAGGGCGGAGAGGTCGAGCGACACGAGCTGCTTGCCCTTGAGGCTGTCGGCGACGTCGCCCGCGACGATCCGCTGGGCGAGGCCCTCCACGACGGCGGTCTTGCCGACCCCGGGTTCGCCGATGAGGACGGGGTTGTTCTTGGTGCGCCTGGTGAGCACCTGGCTCACGCGACGGATCTCGGCGTCGCGGCCGATGACCGGGTCGAGTTTGCCCGACGCGGCGATCTCGGTCAGGTTGACGCCGTACTGCTCGAGCGCGCTGCGCTGATCCTCCTGCTGAGGCGTCTGGCCTGCTGGCATGGGTACGGTCTCCTGTTCAAACTTGAGTGAATCTGACTCAAGTTTACCACCGTGCCGACCGGTAGATCCAGACCCTGCAGAAGCGGTTCCCCACTACTTATTAGGACTCCAGGTATCCGAGCCTCACGAGGGCATTGTGAGCTTGATCAGTCACCTCATCGAGGAGTGAAGCGATCTCGCGCTTCGCCGCCGAGCTGAGCCTGTACTGGAGCGCGGCTGAGATGGTCGGATGCACTTCTCGCACAAGGACCTCCAGTACGGTCCGCTGGTCATCACTCCGGATGAGGAAGTCGGGGCCGTCGGTCGCTGGCCGTGCGATGTAAACCAGGTAATGGTGGCGGGCCGATCCTGCCGCCGGTGCGGCACTAGTGACAGTGAGCGACCTGGCATAGCTGGATGAAACCACTCTGTAGCCGCTGAGCTCGGCCGGGTAGGCAGTCTCGGCGCCCACGGATGCTGACAGCGGAGCCTCAAACGCTTCTGCGGCAACCCCGGACACCAACGCTTCCGCCACCGTGTCCGACAGCCTAATCGCAAGGGCATCGAGCTCCTCGTGCGCAATGCCAGCGCGGCCCGTCATGAGGGCCTGGAGCGCCGCAACCTTCGCCTGCGAGTCCCCAGCGACGCCCGCATTCACGTCCTGTCGAACCATGTTCATGGTATCGACGGCTCTCTCGGACACGAAGTTGATAAAGGATCCGTAATCACCGCTATCCGCCGCTTCAAGAGCATCGAGGTACTGCGGTTTCTCATCGACGAAGATGACCAGCGGCACGCCGGGGCTGCGATACAGGAACACGGAGGCCAATGCCCGCGAGACACGGCCATTACCATCTGCGAATGGATGGACACCGACGAACGCGTAGTGAGCATAAGACGCCTGCAGAACTGGATGTGCAGCAGCGAACTCATCGCTCCTGAGTTCACTGACGAGCCGCGCCATCTCCGGGCGCGTGTCCATCGGTGGCGCGTAACTATGAATCTCATTCTTCGCATAGTTCAGAGGACTGTTGGACTCTGTCTTGTATTCGCCATGCGGGAAGGGGCGCTCCTGCGGACCGACCTGAGTGAAGACCTGGTAAGTCTCCTGCGACCGACAGATCATCTGGTGGAGCTCTCGTATCCACATCTCGGTAATCGGGACGGATTGCGTAGCCGCGTCCAGCACGAACTCGTAAGCGTTCAACGCGTCGGATACGGCTCGTGCAACAGACTCGCCTTTCGCGTGCTTGATCGCGTCAAGTACCGACGCACCGACGGCAACCGACATCGTGAACCCACGATCGACGTCGTAGAGCCCTTCGATCGCTCCCGTATCAATCGCAGCCCAGCGAGTCGCCGTGGCGACGACGCTCTTCAGCGAGTCAGGTGTCGCCGCAAGTTTGGCCTCGTCGAAGAGTGCCTGGAATCGCTCAAACGTCGAGAACTCCGCCCCTGCCGCCTGCCATTCCGCGAAGGATGGAAACGGCTCATACGGCCGCACGGTCGGTTCAATATCGGACATGGCGCCCCTCAGCTCAATTGTCAGTCGAAGCCTACTTGGCACCCCCGACGAGCAGCGAGGCGGAACAACACCACACGACAGGTGCCCTCCAGCTCGTCGAAGGGTAGGCTTACCTATCGATGCCTCGCCTCAGTGAACAGACCCCCGACTCGATCTTCATCCTCCTCGCAGCCGTCGTCCGGCGGATCGAGCAGGTGAGCCCGAGCTATCGGCGGTTCACGTTCACGGGCCCCGAGGTCCAGCACATCGCGGACAACCGCCACGATCAGCGCATCAAACTGCTCTTCCCGCTGCCCGACACCGGGTTCGACGAGCTACCCATGCACGACGACTGGTACCAGGCCTGGCGGATGCTGCCCAACGACAAGCGTCACCCGATGCGGACCTACACGATCCGCGAGGTCCGGCCGGAGCTCGCGGAGTTCGACGTCGACATCGCCATCCACGGTCGCGTCGGACCGGCCTCCTCCTGGGCGATGGACGCCGAGGTGGGCGACGAGCTCATCGTCAACGTCCCGAACGCGCGGTCCGCCGTGGCGGCGGGCGGCATCGACTGGCACGCCCCCGCGACGGTCGATCAGGTCCTCCTCGCCGGTGACGAGACGGCACTCCCGGCGATCGCCGGCATCCTCGAGAGCCTGCCGGACACCGCCCGCGGGATCGCCGTCGTCGAACTCCCCCACGCCGACGACGTCGCCGCCCTCTCCACGAAGCCCGACGGCGTCGAGCTCATCGTCCTCCCCCGCGGGACCCAGCCCGTCGGCACCCTCCTCATCCCCGAGGTCGAGCGGATCGCCGGGCGTCTCGCACCGTCGGTCGACACCGCGACGATCGCCACGCAGCCCGCCCTCGAGGACGTCGACGTCGACACCCAGCTGCTCTGGGAGGCGCCCGTCAACGCGACCGGAGGGCCGGTCCTCGAGAGTGCGCCGCTCTACGCCTGGCTGGCGGGGGAAGCGTCCGCCATCAAGACGCTGCGCAGGCACCTCGTCTCCGGATGCGGCGTCGACCGCAAGTCGGTCGCGTTCATGGGCTACTGGCGCCACGGCAGGGCCGAAGACAACCGATGAGCCGGTGAGCGCCGACCTCGACAGCCTGCGGCTCCCGACCGCGGCGGCCCGCGCCCGCGAGGCCTCGACGGGGATCGCCCGGACGACGACCGCGCGCTGGCTCCTGCTCGTCGCGGCGATCCTCCTCCTCGCGGTCATCGCCGCCGCGAGCCTCTTCATCGGTTCGGGCACCATCAGCGTGTCGGAGGTGTGGCGGGCGCTCACCCAGGGCGGCGGCGACACGAACGCGATCCTCGTGACCGGGTTCCGCGTGCCACGCATGCTCCTCGCGATCGGCGTCGGTGCGGCGCTCGGTCTCGCCGGGGCGATGATGCAGGCGGTCACCCGCAACCCGCTCGCCGACCCCGGCATCCTCGGCGTCAACGCGGGGGCGTACCTGGCGGTCGTCCTGGCCGTCGCCATCGCCGGGACGGCGGACCTCGGCTCCTATGTCTGGTGGTCGTTCGCCGGTGCGGGTGTCGCGTCCGTCGTGGTCTACGTGATCGGCTCGCGTGGGCGGGCGGGCGCCACCCCGGTGCGCCTCGTCCTGGCCGGAGTCGCCCTCTCCGCAACGCTGCAGGGCGTCACCTTCGCCATCACCATCCGGAACCCCGACATCTTCGACAAGATCCGCTTCTGGCAGGCCGGCTCCCTGCAGAACCGTCAGCTGGACGTGTTCCTGGGGGTGCTGCCGTTCCTCGTCGTCGGCGCTCTGCTCGCGCTCGTCGTCTCCCGGTCGCTCAACGCCGTCGCCCTCGGGGACGACCTCGCGACCTCGCTCGGCACGAAGGTCCTCCGGACGCGTGTGCTGTCGGTCGTCGCGATCACCCTGTTGTGCGGTTCGGCCACCGCGGCGGCCGGGCCGATCGCGTTCCTCGGGCTCATGTCGCCCTACCTCGCCCGGGCCGTCGTCGGCCCGGACCAGCGCTGGACGCTGCCGTTCACGATGGTGTTCGCCCCGATCATCTTCCTGCTGTCCGACCTCCTCGGGCGGGTGGCCGTGCAGGGTGAGATGCCCGTCGGGATCGTGACCGCGTTCATCGGGGCGCCCGTGCTCATCGTGCTGATCCGCCGGTCGAAGGCGCAGGGGCTGTGACGGCGTTCGCCGAGCCGGGGCGCCGCACCGTGCGCCTCGGTCCGATCAGCTGGGTGGTGCATCGGCGCGAGCTCGTCGTCGTCGCGATCCTGTCCGTGATCGTCCTGGCCGTCGGGGCGTTCGCGCTCACCCAGGGCGAGTACCGCATCCCCCTCGACAAGCTCCTCGCGGCGTTCGCGGGTGACGGTTCGGAGAGCGTGCTGCGGATCGTGCTGGAGTGGCGGCTGCCCCGGGTGGTGATCGCGGTGGTCGGCGGGATCGCCCTCGGGCTGTCCGGGGCGATCTTCCAGTCGATCACCCGCAACCCGCTCGGCAGCCCGGACATCATCGGCTTCAACTCCGGCGCCTTCACAGGTGCACTGATCGTCACCCTCGTCGTCGGCGGTGGCTATGCCGCGACGGTCACGGGCGCACTGGTCGGCGGGCTCGCGACCGCCCTCGTCGTGTACGTCCTCGCCTGGTCGCGGGGCGTCCAGGGGTTCCGGCTCATCGTGATCGGCATCGCGATCAGCGCCGTCCTCAACGCCTTCAACGACTACCTGCAGCTGCGCGCCGACCTCAACGCGGCGATCGCGGCGGCGAGCTGGGGCATGGGTTCCTTAGCCGACCTCGGCTGGGCGGACGTCGTCCCGGTGACGATCGCGGTCGCCGTCCTGGTGCCGATGCTCGGACTCCTGTCGCGTCGGCTCGGCATGCTCGAACTCGGCGACGACATCGCGAAGGCACTCGGCATCCCGGTCGAGCGCACGCGACTGCTGCTGCTCGTCGTCGGGGTCGCCCTGACCGCGACCGTGACCGCGGTCGCCGGTCCGATCGTCTTCGTCGCCCTCGCCGCACCGCAACTCGCGCGACGGTTGACGAAGTCGGCCGGCATCACCCTCGTCCCCTCGGCCGCCATGGGCGCGGCGTTGCTCCTCGTGAGCGACGTCGTGGCCCAGCGGATCATCGCCCCGGCCGCGCTGCCGGTCGGTGCGGTGACCGTGACCCTCGGTGGCATCTACCTCATCGCCCTGCTCATCACGCAGGCGGGAAAGCGCTGACATGAAGACCGAATCCCCCACCCCGAGACTCGCCGGCTCCGGCCTCCGCGTCGGCTACGACCAGCGGACGATCATCCACGAGCTCGACCTCGCGATCCCCGACGACTCGTTCACCGTCATCGTCGGCCCGAACGCCTGCGGCAAGTCGACGCTCCTCCGTGCCCTGGCCCGATTGCTCAAGCCGACGCAGGGGCACGTGCTGCTCGACGGTCAGGAGATCACGCGGTACCCGTCGAAGGAGGTCGCGAAGCGCATCGGTCTGCTGCCGCAGACGTCGATCGCCCCTGACGGCATCTCGGTGATCGACCTCGTGTCGCGCGGGCGGTACCCGCATCAGTCGATCCTCAAGCGCTGGTCGGCGGCTGACGAGGCGGCGGTGATCGCGGCGATGGAGGCGACGAACGTCACCGAGCTGTCCGGTCGGCTCGTCGACGAGCTGTCGGGTGGCCAGCGTCAACGGGTGTGGGTCGCGATGGCGCTCGCCCAGGACACCCCGTTGCTGCTGCTGGACGAGCCGACGACGTTCCTCGACATCACCCACCAGGTGGAGCTCCTCGACCTGTTCACCCGCCTCAACCAGGAGGGTGGCCGCACGCTCGTCGCGGTGCTGCACGATCTGAACCAGGCGGCCAGGTACGCGACGCACCTGATCGCGATGCGCGACGGTCGTGTGGTCGCCCAGGGGGCGCCGGCCGACATCGTGACCGCAGACCTCGTGGAGGAGGTCTTCGGGCTCCGCTGCCGCATCATCGACGACCCCGAGTCGCACACGCCGCTGGTCATCCCCCTCATGGGCGCGCACTGACCCGACCCGTCTTCGTTGCGGGCGGGTGGTGCCGGCGCGGTGCGCTGACGCGAGCGCGGTGGTGCGGGCGCGGTGCGCTGACGCGAGCGCGGTGGTGTCGGCGCGGTGCGCTGGCGTGAGGGTGGTGCTGCGGGCGCGGGCGCGCCCCGGTGACGTGGGCGCGGGCCTCTGGAGGGGTGCGCTCACGCCGCCGGGGCGCGCTCACGGCGGTGAACGGGTGCGGGGTTCAGCAGCCGATGGTGGGTGTACCGGGTCGGCAGGGTTGGTCGACGCCGACGGTCGCGTTGCGGACGATCTGGATGGGGTGCGGAGTGTCGGTCGGGATGGTCAGCGTTCCGACGACAGGGAGCCAACCGCTGTCGCCGACGCGGTACTCGGCCGCGTACTCGACCTCCACGGTGATCGTCTTGGTCCCGACGGTCGTGTAGCGATGACTGGTGGGCGTTTTGGAGAACTCGGGGAGTCCGAGAGACGCCCAGGTGGCTCCGCCGGTGCTGCTGGTGGCGGTGGTGCCGTCGCCGTAGTCGATGGTGAACCCGACGGGGATGAAGTTCACCTCCGCCGTCTGACCGAGGAGGGTCCCGGAGCGGGTGTGGCCTGATGCACCGGCGATGACGTTGGTGTGCAGCCCGCGCACACCCCAGCTCCCTGGTTCGGTGGTGACGGTGGGGGCGGCGGGCGCGAAGCTGATGAGGTCCCGGATCGTGACCGGTTGTGCGGCGGGTGTGGGTTCGAAGCCGGGGATCAGTTCGCCGGGGGTGATCGTGTAGCAGTCGTCGGGACGCACGAGACTGCACACGGTCCGTTCGCCGTTGGGTCCGTCGGTGACGCCGGGCGGGAGTTCGGTCGAGCCGCCACCGCTGTCACCACCGCCTGAGCCACCGGAGCCCCCACCACCGGAGCCGGGCCGCTCGACGCTGCCACCGATGTCGACCGAGCCGCTCCCGGGACAAGCCCAGATCGCATCTGCGGAACCACAGCTCGCGGCGAAGACCGCGCTGGGCGAGCCGAGTGCGATCGCCATGCTGACGACCGCTGCGACGACGACGATGTTCTTTAAACGCATGCGGATGCACCTTCCTCTGCCTCTTTCGAGAGAATGATGAATTCGGAACCGTCCTTCGGACCGAGGCCGAGGGAGACGTCGAAGCCGACTGCCGGTGCTCGACCAGGCTGCGAAATCGGCTGGTCGGATGCATCGACAACTTCCACCGAGCTGATCACCTCGCAAGCGAACGCCCGCGCAACGACACCGAGGGCATCTGGATGGCTGTAGAACTCGCGCAGTTGAACATCGGCAAGCGTGATGTCGCCGACCGATCGGTACCCGTTGTCTCGCATTCGGCCATAGGCCTCAAGCTCGACCTCAGCGACTTCCGGAGCCATGATCGCGCTGATGCGCTCGGGGGCCGAACCACCCTCATGCAGGATCAGATTCGCTGTGTCGAGAAACTGCTGGTACGTCTCCGTCACGGCCGCTAGCGCCTCCTCCTCGTTCGCGAACACCGGCGGCGGTGAGCTCCTCGTCGGGGGTGTCGGATCCGAGCCGGTGCACGCTGTCAGCGCAAGGATCGACGCCACGAGGGCGAGGGCGGGGATGGGGCGACGGAGTTGGGTGACTGGCATCCATCGACGCTATGGGCGCTCTCCCGCCCTCATGGGGTTATCCACAGAGCAGATATGCCTACATCGACATATGCCGCGCAACTGGCCCTTTCGCCAGCGCGGTGCGCTGACGTGAGCGCGCCCCATGGAGGTGAGCGCGGGTCTCCGGAGGGGCGCGCTCGGCTCAGAGACCCGCGCTCGCGTCAGCGCACCGCGCTGGCCGAACCACCAGTCGTTACCGGGACGTGACCCGGGAAGCTTAGGCTTACCTCATCCCCCGCACTCTCTACGGAAAGCAGAACATGCGCCGCATGCCCCGCACCCTCACCGCCGTCGCCGCGCTCGCGGTCGCCGGCCTCGCCCTCGCCGGCTGCACCGCCGGGTCCTCCACCGACGACGCGTCCACGGGCACGCTCGGCACCGTCGACACGATGTTCGGTGAGGTGACGGTCCCCGAACCCGCCGGCGACCTCACCGTCGTCGCACTCGGCTGGTCGGACGCGGAGATGGCGCTCTCTCTCGGCGTCGTACCCGTCGGCGTCTACGACTGGCAGTCCCTCGGAGCCGACAACAAGGGCGTCGGCCCGTGGGCGACGGAGCTCTTCGGCGACGTCACCCCGGAGATCATCGAGGACAGCGGCGACACCGTCAACTACGAACAGATCCAGGCTCTCGAGCCCGACCTCATCCTCAACACGCGTTCCGCGGGCGACGAGAAGCAGTACGAGCGACTCTCCAAGATCGCCCCGACGGTCTTCGCACCGAAGGGTACGGCCGCGTTCGCGACCCCGTGGGACGTCCAGCTCGAGCAGGTCGCCGCTGCGCTCGGCAAGACCCAGGAGGGCGACGCGCTCGTGTCCGCAACGAAGCAGTCCATCAACGAAGCCGCAGACCTCCACCAGGAGTTCGCCGGCCTCACCGCGGTCGCAGCGACGAAGTTCGGCGACGCCTACGGGGCCTACCTCGAGGGCGACGGGCGCTTCGACATCCTCGCCGACCTCGGCTTCCGACAGAACCCGGCCGTCCTCGACCTCGAGACGGCCGGCTTCTACGCAGCCGTGTCGGCGGAGCAGGTCTCCGCCTTCGACGCCGACATCGCCGTCATGCTCCCGATCGGCTTCACCGCCGCCGAGACGACCGCTGACCCCCTCCTTGCGAGCCTCCCCGTCGTGCAGGACGGCCGCGCCATCGTCCTCGACCCGACCGACGAGCTCACGCAGGCCTACAGCGCCGCATCGGTGCTGAGCATCCCCGTCGTCCTCGAGCAGCTCGTCCCGAAGCTCGCCGAGGCCGCCGCCAAGGTCGCGAAGTAGGCACAGCGGCACCCCGCAGGAGGCTGCACCCGAGAGCCGGACGGAACCGCGTGTTCCCTCCGGCTCTCGTGCGCTCCGGCGGCGAAGCAGCGCGTCAGACGGGTCAGGCCGGCGTCGCTCAGGCCGGCCGCACCAGCGTCCGCATCCGCATCGCGCCCAGCAACCCGACGAGCAGCAGGGCGGCGAGGAGCAGCGCGACGGCCACCCCTGCAGACACCGGGAAGAGCACCGTCAGCCCTCCACCGACGAGGAACGCCAACAGGACGGCGTCCGACTGCCAGATGAGGACGTTCAAGGACGAGACGTCACCGACCGGCGTCGGGATCGGCATGAGCAGGCCGATCGGCAGCGGCCCCTTCGCGGCGTCGAAGACCCGCAGCACGACGAGCCAAAGCCCGAGCAGCAGCCACCACCCCAGCGGTTGCAGGAGCAGGGTCCCACCGGACGTCGCGACCACCAGGAGGCCGAGCGCGGCGCCGACGCCGCCGAACCCGAGCACGGCGATGAGGGGCGCGACGGCACCGGCGAGGACGAGCGCACGCGGGCTCCGACCGTAGAGGGTGGGAGCTCCGGCACTGTCGATCCCGTGCCGGACGGCATCGCACCACACGCCGACCGCGAGATAGGCGCCGAACACGGCCGGGAGGGCGAGCATCCACCGAACGCCGTCCGGGAGACCGAGCGCGACGACGGCCGCGGCTCCCGACGCGACGAGCACTGATGAGCCGAGCAGCATCCGTCCCGGCGTGCGGCGCGCGCCGACGACCGATCGGCGGAGGACGACGAGCCAGAACGGACCACTCATCCGGAGCGGGATCCGACGGCCCCGCGTCGGCGATGCGCGCAGTCCGCCGACGGCACCGGAGGCGTCGCCGCTCTGCACCATCATCCCGACGCGCTGCCACCGCAACGCCTGCTCGAGCAGGGGCCCGCTCCGGAGGCGGTCCAGTTCGCGCGGGACGAGCAGGAGCGCGAGGAGTCCGAGGAGGACCAGGGCCACCGCCGGCCACCACACGACCGGCACGCCGACCACCGCGAACGAGCCGCCGCCACCCCAGGTGAACAGTGCCGCCCAGTCACCGGTCGCGAGGGCGCTCCCGAGCACGAGGCTCTCGACGCCGCCCACGACGGGCGACCAGAGCAGTCCCAACCACCCCCACGGGGAGAGGAGCAGCCCACCGGGGACGAGGAGCCCGAGGATCCCTGCACCACCGGCGACGGAGGCGACGACCGCGACGGTGCGCCGTGACCCCTGCTGGCCCACCAGCCAGGCCACCGAGAGGAGGAGCGCGAACCCGACGGCACCGATGAGGAGGGCGACGACGGCGGCGGCTGAGGTCGGGCCGGAGACGGCGATCAGCGAAGCGCTCTCGGCTGTCGCCCCGACGGAGACGGCGGCGGGCTCCCCCGACACCAGGAGGCGCGACAGGCCGACCACCCCGGCCGCCAGGACCGAGAGCCCCGTCAGCGCGAGGACGGAGCCGACGAAGGGCCGGCGCAGGGTCAGTCGCCTGGGGAGCGGCGAGTCCGCGAGGAACTGCACGGACATCGGGCGGGGCACGACCGGGCCACGCGACCGCGCGCCGAGCACGACGACGATCGTCGTGACCGCCGCGATCAGCGCGACCACCCCGGGGCGGACGGCCGACACGACGCCGGCGGCATCGGGTTCGATCAGTCCGAGCACCGCGAACCGGACGAGCGGCGCACCCGCGATGAGGGCGGTCAGCAGCCCGGCGTAGAGGACGAACGCGATGTCGGTGGCCCGTGGGCGACCGTCGCGCGCGGCGAGGACCGCGCGGCTCGCGCTGAAGACGCGACGGTCCTCGCGCGCCGTGCCGACGTCGGGGGTGGTCACGGGGCTTCGACCGTGATCGCCTCGTCGGCGATCCGCTCGATGAGTCCGGGGTCGTGGCTCGCGAAGACGACGGCCGCTCCGCGTTCCTTCGCGAGGACGATGCGATCGGCGACCAGTGCCCGCCGCTCGGCGTCGAGGCGCTGCTCGGGTTCGTCGAGGATGAGTACGTCGAAGGGCCGCACCAGTGCCGTCGCGAGGGCGAACATCTGCGACTGGCCCGAGGACAGTTCGGTCGTGAACCGTCGCGCGAGCGCGTCGATGCGCAGCTCGGCGAGCAGCTCGTCGGCGGCATCGTCGGCCGCGCCCCCGGTGACACCCCAGGTGGTGGAGATGTAGCGCAGGTGTTCGCGGAGCGTCAGGTCGGGAGCGTAGGCGGGCGTGCCCACGAGCGCGGACACCGATCGTCGGACCGTGCGGTCGCGATCGTCGATCGTCCGGCCGCCGATCGTCGCGGTGCCGCTCGACGGGCGCATCCGGCCGCTGAGGATCCGGAGCAGGGTCGTCTTGCCGGAGCCGTTGCGTCCTCGGACGGCGAGCGCCATCCCCCGCTCGACCCGGATGTCCGTCGGCGCCAGCAGGGTCTCGCCGTCGATCACGGCGCTGACCTCGTCGGCCTCGATCAGCGGCTGCGTCTCGGCAGCCGGTCCCCCCACGTGTTCCGACATCGTTCCATCCTGTCAGGCGGGTGCCCGGGTGTCCTCCGCCGCGCGACGGATCCGAGTGATCGCGCTCGCGCCGCGTGGGTCCGACGAGGGTGCAGAATGCAGAGCATGGGAATCGTCACCGGGCGTCGGAACGCCCGTCCGCCGAGACAGCGCCGCGCAGGCGGATCACCCGACCCGGACGCCTACGACGAGCTCGTCCGGCAGATCCGCGACGGACGGATCGACGCCGACGCCGGTGCCGATCGCCTCATCGCACGGCTGACCGACCGGGAACTCCTCGGGCTGCTCGACGGCGACTCCCCGCGGCGGTTGCTGCCCCTCATCCCCCTCCTGCTCCACCGTCGGCCGTTCGTGGCAGGCGCTGTCCCCCGCCTCGGGATCCCAGGGATCCGCTTCAGCGACGGTGCCCGCGGTGTGGTCCTCGGCTCGTCCACGGCCTTCCCCGTCACGATGGCGCGCGCGGCCACCTGGGATCCGGAGTTGGAGGAGCAGGTCGGGACGGCCATCGGCGCGGAGACCCGCGTGCGCGGCGCGAACTACTCCGCCTCCGTCTGCGTCAACCTGCTCCGGCATCCCGCCTGGGGGCGCGCGCAGGAGTGCTACGGCGAGGATCCGGTGCTGACGGGACGGATGGGCTCGGCGATGACCCGAGGTGTCCGAGTGCACACGATGGCCTGCGTGAAGCACTTCGCCCTCAACTCGATGGAGGACGAACGCTTCGAGGTCGACGTCTCGGTCGACGACCACGCCCTGCACGAGGTCTACCTCCCCCACTTCAAGGCCGTGGTCGACGCCGGAGCCGACTCGGTCATGAGCGCCTACAACCGGGTGCGGGGCGAGTACATGGACGTCAACCGTCCGCTGCTCACCGGGGTCCTCCGCGAGGAGTGGGGGTTCACCGGGTTCGTGACGAGCGACTGGGTCTTCGGCACCCACGACGCCGTCGGGAGCCTCGAGGCCGGGATGGACGTGGAGATGCCGCTCCGACTGCGACGGGCGCACGAACTGCCCGCCGCCCTGCGGGCAGGCACCCTGGATCGCGCCACCGTGCTGCAGTCAGCGCGACGCATCCTGCGCACCACCCTCCTGCACGCCGCGACCCGCGCCCCGGCGGAACCGCCGGCGGACATCGTGGCGGGGTCGGCGCACCGGGCGCTCGCGAGGCACGTCGCCGAGGAGTCGATCGTCCTCCTCGCCAACGCCCCGGTCGACGGCACACCGCTCCTCCCGCTGCCGGCGACGACGCGTCGGATCGCCGTGCTCGGTCGTCTCGCCGACCAGGAGAACCTCGGCGACCACGGCTCCTCGCGCGTCCGCCCGCCCTCCACGGTCTCGCCACTGCAGGGCTTGCGGGCGGCCCTGCCCGAGGTGGAGGTCACGACCGCGCCGGCGCGGGACGTGCGGGCTGCCGTCTCGGCGGCTGCGGCGGCCGAGACGGCGATCGTCGTCGTCGGCTTCGACCAGCACGACGAGGGCGAGTCGGTCGTCACCGGCGGCGTCGATGTGGGTGTGCTGGGGGCAGCCCTCGACTCCGGTCGACTGCGTGGCGCCATCACCGCGGTGGCCCATCTGGCGTCGCGCTTCGTGCGCGGCGGCGACCGCACCTCGCTCCGGCTCCGCCCCTCGGACGAGCGGCTCATCCTCGCCGTGACGGCCGCGAACCCGCGGACGGTCGTCGTCCTCGTCGGCGGGAGCGCGATCCTCACCGAGAGCTGGCGCCACCGCGTCCCGGCCCTCGTCCTCGCCTGGTACGGCGGGATGGAGGGCGGTCGAGCGCTGGCCGACGTCCTCACCGGCGTGGTCGAACCCGGCGGGCGGCTGCCGTTCGTGATCCCGACCGACCCCGCGCACCTCCCACCGTTCGACCGCACGGCCAAGGCCGTCGTGTACGACGACCGCTGGGGCCAACGCCGGCTGGACGACGAGGGCCGGACGCCCGCCTTCCCGTTCGGGTTCGGGCTCGGCTACACGACCATCGCCCACCGTCTGCTCGGCCACCGCTTCGACGCCTCGGGTGGGACCGCCGAGGTCCGCGTGACGAACACCGGCGAGCGTGAGGGGTCCACGGTCGTCCAGCTCTACGCCGCGGACGCGGCCAGGGCGCGACCCGTCTCCGAGCTGCTGGGGTTCCGGAAGGTGACCCTGCAGGCGGGCGAGGAGCGGATCGTCCGCGTCACCCTCGACCCCACGCCGACGCTCGAACGGGACCCGGTCACCCGGCGCTGGTCGGCCCGTCCGGGCGACTGGATGCTCCAGGCCGCGCAGCACAGCCCGGACGACTGGTCGTCGGCCGTGGCACTGCGGCACGATGACGCCACAGCCGAGGACGACGTTGCGACCGAGGGTGCGGCCGGCTGAACCGCGGCGGTCGGTCGGCTCAGCGCGGCGACGTCCGCGACTCGGAATCCGCGAGCCCGTCCACCCGCACGGCCAGCTCGTCATCATGGCCGAGCACGGCGCGTAGGAGTCGCTGCGTGTCGCGGCGGACCGACAGGACCGCGTCGTCCCGCCGGAGGACGAGCGTGCCGTCCGGGCCGGTGTAGCGCTGCTCCAGCTCGTCCAGTTCGCGAGCGCGGAGTAGGGCGACCGTGCTCTCGGCGATCGGGTCGACGAGGCGGACGAGTGCCGCCTCCCCGCTCAACTCGCTCGCGACGACGCGACGGGCGCTCGCGTCGAAGATCGTCTTCTGCGCCGCCCTGGTCACGACGAACGGCCGTGACGGTCCGTCGAGCAACCGTCCGACGACGTCGCGCGCGGCGTCCGGGCGGCCGATGCGCCGCGCGGCCGCCTGCATGCGCTGCAGCCGCCCCGGTTCGCGGAGGATCTCGTCGATCTTCCAGCCGATCGTCGTCGCGGTGTTGCACCGGACCGCAGCGCCCTGCTCCATGAGGTAGTCGCCGTTGCGCACCTCCTGCCCGGGGATGGGGTTCACGAGCACCATCGGGAGCCCGGCCGCCATGCACTCCGACGCCGACAGGCCTCCCGGCTTGCCGACGAAGAGGTCTGCCCGGTGGAGCAGCTGCGGCATCTCGTCCGTGAAGCCGAGCACCGTGTACCGGTCGTCCGTGGGCGCGATGAGCTCCTCGATGCGGTGCCGGAGCGCGTCGTTCCGGCCGCACACGATCGTCGCCGTGAACGGCGAGCGCAGGTGCAGCGTCTGTCGGACGACCGCGAGCGCGTAGTCGCCGCCCGAGGCCCCCGCGGAGACGAGCAGCGCGGGTGGAGCACTCGGATCACGTTCGGCCGGGGTGCTCGGCTGGGCGGCGATCGGGATGCCGGTGGCGGCGACCCGGTCGGGCGGGAGACCGAGGGCGGTCAGTTGCACACGCCCCTCCTCCCGCGCGAGCGACAGCGAGTGGAAGGCGCTCGTCAACCACAGGCCCTGGAAGTCGTAGTCCGTGGTCACGACGGCGGTCCGCGCGTCCACGGTGCCGCGCAGGATGAGCGACGCGAGCAGCTGGGCCGGGAGGAAGTGGGTGCAGACGATGGCCGTCGGCTTGAACCGCTTGATCGCCGCGACCACGGGCATGGCGTTCGCCCGGGTCCACGGGTCGAGCGGGCCGCGACGCCGGAACGGGGCGTCGCTGATGTCGTAGCCCCACTCCACCAGCCACGGCGTCTCCTCGACGAGCACGAAGTAGCCCTTGCCGAGGACGTCGCGGTACAGCGAGGTGCTCGCCTGCAGCACGTCGAGGACCTGGACCTCGCCGACGTCCGCGCGCCCGAGGCAGGCCTGCTCCACGGCGGCGGCCGCGCTGTTGTGGCCGGAACCGACCCCCGCCGACAGGATCAGGACGCGCTCGTGGCCGCCCGTGGCGGGGTCCCGTGTCGTCGTCCGCTGCATGAGGCGATGCTAGCGCGCCGCCCCACCAGCCGCCGCAGCCTCGTAGAGCGCGATGAGTCGGACGGTCTGGGTCGACTGACGGAGGGTGCGCGCGAGTTCCGACGGGACGACGGGTGCCGTGCCGGCGTCGATGTCGGCGACCGCGCGGCGGATCGCTGCCGCGAGCGCCTCGACGCCGCCGTCCGCGGGCTGCCACATCGTGCCGGCGGGCAGTTCGGCGGCGATGTTCGGATCGCTGATGATCGAGGGCGTGCCGAGGGCGGCGGCCTCGAACACGGTCATACCCTGTGTCTCGAACCCGATCGAGGTCTGCACGAGCGCATCGGCGTCGGCGATGGCGCGGAGCGAGTCCGGGTAGGACACACGCCCGGCGAAGACGACGTGGTCGGCGAGGTCGTGCTCCGCGACGAACGCCTGCGCCTTCGACAGCAGGAGGCCCGCCCCGTACAGGCGGAACACCGCGTCGACCTCGGCCAGCCGGACGGCCTCGAGGAACTCCATGAGCCGCTTCTCCTGGCTGAACCGACCGATCCACACGAAGGACGGCAGCCGGTGCGGCACCTGGAGCGTCGTGGCACGTTCGTCGAGGATCTCGTCGAGGACCGCGTCGTCGACACCCGTCGAGAGCACCTCGGCGCCCGCGGTGACGCCCTGCTCACGGAGGACCCGGGCGAAGTGATGGGACGGCGCGATGACGACGGCCGCGCGCTTCGCGAACTCCTGCAGGTAGGCCCACACGCCGGTGGGCAGGGTCGAGAGACGGGGACGGAGCACCCGGCGCTGCCACCACGAGAGGGCACCGACGACGAGCCCGGGGGCCGGCATCGTCTGCTCGATCCCGACGTCCATCCGGTTGTGCATCGTGTGCACGGCCGGGATCCCGTGCCGCTCGGCGTACCGGTAGGCGGTGAGCGCCTGCCAGAAGTCGGCCTGCACATGCACGACGTCGACCGGCGGCAGCGCGGCCAGACGGGCGTCGAGCCACCGGTCGGTGAGGCGACCGGGCACGGTCATGGAGTACTCGCGGTCGAGCGTGATGGGGATCGACGGGGTGTCGAGGTAGTGCGGGTCGTCGTCATGGGTCTGGTGCATCCGCGGTGCACAGACCGTCACGGTGTGACCGGCCGCCTCCAGGAAGCGCCGCTGCAGGCGGATCGAGACCTGGGCCCCGCCGGACGACTCGGGATGCTGGTCGCTGAAGACGAGGATGTGCATGGTCCCCAAGGCTACCCGTGGCGCTCGCGCAGCCGCTCAGGCTTCGTCGAGCACCGCGACGATCGACTCCTGCAGGTAGCCGAGCCAGGAGTAGATGGCGAGCATGAGCTGCGGGTCCTGCTCGTCGTCCGCCTCGGGCGTCGGTGGCTCGAAGCCCTCGGCGTCGTCCTCCTCGATCCCGAGCCGGGCGGCGATGGTGAGTCGGGTGTCGTTGAGGAACCGCAACCACGTCCAAGCCGTCTCGCCCTCGAGCGTGACCGCTGCGCCGTCCTCGGCTCCGGTCGACGCACCGGACACCGAGGGGTCACCGTCGTCCGTCGTGAGCGCGGCCAGCACGGTCCGGGCGGCGTCCACCTTCCCGCCGACGAGGTCGTCGGCGGTGAAGCGACGGAACTCGGCGGCCGCCTCCGGATCGTCGCGGTAGCCCTCCGGCACCAGACGGGCCATCGCGGGATCGAGTTCGACGGCGTTCGCGAGACCGGCACGGGTCGCGTCCTCGAGCATCTCGACGAGCTGCCCGGCCAGCTGGCCGAGGATCGAGGTCTCCTGCTCGTCGAGCCGCAGCACGACGGGCCCGGCCGGGGGCCGGACGAAGGCGCTCACGCGTCGGCCTTCGCGAGGGAGGCCCAGAGCCCGTAGCCGTGCATGGCTTCGACGTGGCGCTCCATCTCCTCGCGGTTGCCGGTCGCGACGACGGCGCGGCCCTCGTGGTGCACGGCGAGCATGAGTCGTTCGGCCTCCTCGTGCGTGTAGCCGAAGTAGCTGCGGAACACGAGCGAGACGTAGGACATGAGGTTCACCGGATCGTTCCACACGATGGCGACCCACGGTTGCATGGTGAGGGTCGCCTCGTCGACGATCGGCTGGTCGAGGATCTGCGCCATCCTCCAAGCCTCCCACGATGCGTGCGGCTGTGCCTCCCCGCGGGCGACCGATTCAGGCGGTGGCGGGGGTGCCGGCGCGCGGCTGGCGCAGTGGCAGGGTCACGGTGAAGGTGGAGCCACGGCCCGGACGGCTCGACACGGTGATCCACCCGTGATGCGCCTCGGTGATGGACTTCACGATCGACAGGCCGAGGCCCACACCCGGCTGCGCCTCGTCGCGGACCTCCCTGGCCCGGAAGAAGCGGTCGAAGAGCTGGCGCTGGTCGTCCGGCGAGATGCCGATGCCGGTGTCCGCGACGGTGACGGTCGAGGTGTCGTCGTCCGCGGAGACGGTCAGCACGACGCGCCCACCCCGCGGGGTGTACTTCACCGCGTTCGAGAGCAGGTTGTCGAGGACCTGTCGCAGCCTCGACCCGTCGCCCTCCAGTTCGACGTGCGGTGGGACCTCGGCGCGGACGGCGACCCCGGCCTCGGAGGCACGCGGCAGGATCGCCGCCACGCTCTCCCTGGCGATGTCGCCGAGGTCGGTGAGCGCGATGCGCACCCGCATCTCCGCGTCGCCGGCCGCGAGGAGGTCGCCGATGATCGCGTACAGCTGCTCGGCGTTGCGCTGGATTGTCGCGACCTCGCGCTCGAGGCCGAGTCCCTTGAGGTCGTGCCCCTCGGTGAGGAGGTCGAGGTAGCCGATGATCGAGGTCAGCGGGGTGCGGAGCTCGTGGGAGACGTCGATGAGGAACGCCTCCCGCAACGCGACCGCGTTGGCGAGGTCGGTGACGTCGTGGCCGACGGTGATCGTGCCGATGAAGGTGCCGTCCTCGGTGTGCACCTGTCGCGCGTTCCCGATGATGGCGCGCTGGTCGCCCGGTTCCCCCACCCAGTAGAGCTCGCCGCGGAAGCTCTCCCCGCGCAGCGCCCGGTTGATGACCTGTTGTTCGGGCCGGAGCTTCGTCGTCCGATCCGCCCCGTACACGTGGACGCCCGACCGGGTCTTCGGGTCGAACCCCGCCAGCGCGGCCTGTTCGTACGTCGCCTGGTTGCGGAGCGCGGCCGAACCGTCGGGGCGGAAGAAGACCACCGCGGCGTCGACGGACTCCGAGACCGTCGTCGCGACCGCCGCCGCCTCGGTCGCCGCGGCGAGCGCGATCCGGGCGCGCCCCTCATGGGCGCGGAGCTGCCGTGCGGCCAGATGCACCGTGACGGTCATGATGAGGACGAGCGCCGGCAGGATGCACAGCGCACCCCAGCCGCCGGGCGTCGTCGGCCAGGATCCGGCACGCGCGACGGGGACGAGGGAGACGAAGATCGCCCCGAACACCGGTACGGGCAGGGCGGAGACCCCGAACCCGCCGGCCAGCCAGAGGACGGGGATCACCAGCAGGAGACCGGACGTCGGCAGGTTCGGCAGGGTGTCGCGGAAGAACGCCACGGCGAGCATGTCGATGGTCGGCACGAGCACGAGCAGGCCGCGGAGGGCGCCCGCCGGCGGCACGGCGAAGAGCAGCGAGGTCGCCGCGGCCGTGAGGGAGAGCCCTATGAGGAAGTCGGGTGCCAGGAGCGTCCACGTCGAGGTCAGGCCGATGTAGACCCCGAGCATCACGATCGAGGTGATGAACGCGAACTGCGCGCCGGCGAAGAGGTGGTTCGTCCGGGGCAGGGGCGCGGCGGCCGCAGCGGGGACGGTGATGCCGACGGCCGGCGTCGCGGACGGACGGGCGGCATCCGGCCGAGCAGCAGCCGGCTGCGACGGCTGCGGCCGAGCGGGGCCCGGCCGCGCTGCATGCGCCTGAACGGGACGTGGCTGGGCGCCGGCACGTTCGCGGAACCGTGGGTCCTGGGGCTGACGCTGGGCCATGGCTGCTCTCCGGAGTGGACGAGCGGGGCACCGGGATCGGGCCGCTCACTTCGGAACCCTACCGGGTACGGGGACACGCCCGACAATCCCCGGTCCGCGGTCGTTCAGGCCGGGCGGGGGTCCGGCCGCTTCGGCGGGTAGACCCAGGTCACCATCACGACGGAGATCATCATGAGCAGGAACCACGACACGAGCTTCGTGAGCGGCACGAGCTGCCACCCGTCCTCCTGGTTCGGGTAGAGCCAGGCACCGGTGACGGTCCCGATGTTCTCGGCGATCCAGATGAAGCCGGCGACGAGGAGGAAAGCGAGCAGCACCGGCATCCGGTACGTCCGCCGGAAGACGCGGAAGTGCATGATCGTCCGGGCGAACACGACGAGGACGGCCGCGAGCAGCACCCACCGCAGGTCGACGACGTAGTGCTGGCTGAAGAAGTTGACGTAGATGCCCGCGGCGATCAGGGTGGTCAGCCAGACGCTCGGGTACCGGTCGAACCGGAGGTCGAACAGCCGGTACACGCGCACGAGGTACGAGCCGACCGCCGCGTACATGAACCCCGTGTACAGCGGGACGGCTCCGAGATGGAGGACCCCGCCGCCGTCGTACTCCCAGGACCCGACACCCGTCTTGAAGAGCTCCATGCCCGTCCCGACGAGGTGGAACAGGACGATCACCCACAGCTCGCGGCCGGTCTCCAGCCGGGTGGCGATCATGACCACCTGGATCACGACGGCGGCGACGACGAGGGCGTCGTTCCGTGCGAGCCAGACGTCGTCCGGGTACCAGAGCCGGGCGGCGACGATGACGAGGAGCATCGCGGCACCGAAGACGCACGCCCAGGCCTGCTTCGCGCCGAACACGAGGAACTCGACGAGCCGTGCACGCCCGCCGCCGCCGGGGGCGTCCCGCAGGAGCCGGTTCGCGCGGTCGTCGATCCACCGCTCGACCGCGGTGAGTTCGTGCCGGCCCGTCCGACGGGAACCGCGACCAGCTGCGTCTGCTGGCGTGGGCGGCTCGGACATCGGGCCAGCATACGGGCCCGGCCCGCACCCGGGCTGGGACCCGGGACGCCCCCGACGCGGGGCCCGGCGGCGACTGCTTAGGGTGGGTGCATGCCTCGACACCGGACGATCAGGATCGCCGCCGCTGCACTGGTCGCCACGGCCGCCGCCGCCGGCCTCACCGGGTGCGGGGACGTGGACGCGGGCTCGGCCGCCGCCAGCGCGTTCGAGGAACTCCTCGACGGCGTCCCCGACGTGGTCGACGTGGACGCGAGCGGCAGCAACGACCTCCCCTGGAGCGGAACGGCGTCCGCATCGGTCCTCATCGACGACGCCGTCACCGCCGACCACCTGGGCGAGATCGTGGACCGCATCGGCGGCTTCCTCAGCGAGCAGTCGAAGCGGAGCGGCGGGGCCACCTGGGAGGGCGTCGACGTCTCCGTCCGCGGTTTCACCGTCGCCGTCCTCGACCGGCGCGAGGACAACGCGACCCAGCTGGAGCTGCTCGCATCGCTCGAGGCCGAAGGCGTCCCGGGCGGTGAGCTGCACCTCTTCCCGGTCGGAGCCGACGGCGGACGCGCCTCGTCGCTCACCCTGGAGGCGCGACCCGGCGAGGACTTCCTCGACGCCTACGACCTGGCCGGCGAGACGGCCGAGGCGACCCCCGCCTACGCCGACGCGGTCCTCACCGGTCGAAGCGACGACGGCGACCCGATCGGGTCCGGCGCGGACGAGGCGACGAACGCGACCCCCGGGTCCCCCGAGCAGGGCGAGGCCGCTCGCTTCTCCATCTCCTCCGGTGACGACGACGACCCGACCGCCAGCGGGGATCCGAACGGGAGTCGAGCCGCCTACCTGGCCGTCGCCGAACAGTTCGCGGTGATCGGGGCGACCCTGACTCCGGACACCCTCGACCTCCGCATCGCGAACGTCGACGACGTCGCCGCCGCGAGCGCGCTCGCGACGGGGTCGCTGCCGACGGACGTCTCGGTGGAGATCCAGGGCGGCATCGTCACCTGGGACGACGGCGTCGAATCGCCGGAGATGCTGCCGGTCGTCCAGGCCGTCGGCGCGGTACCCGGCGTCACCGCCATCGACGCGTCGAGCGACAGCCTCAGACTCACCGTGTCCGACCCGGCGGCAGGACGTGCCGCGCTCGACACCCTCGACACCCTGCCGGCGGCGTCGGTCGTCGCATCGCTCCGGATCGACGGGCCCGTCGCAGCCGGCGCCCCGGACACCTTCGCGGTGGGCGGCTCGCGTGCCGAAGCGGCCGCCCAGTTCGCCCTGGTCGAGCAGGGACTCGCTTCGGGCTCGCTGGTCTCCTTCGAGGGCAGTGCCGACCGCCTGCAGCTCGAGTTCCGGAACGGCGACGACACGATGCTCGGGGCGGCGATCGGGCTCGTCAAGGCCGGCGTCGCACCGGGGACGTGGACGAGCATCGAGATCGAGGGCGAACCGGGGACGTGGTGGTTCGACGCCGCTGACACCGTCACGATCGACGCGTCCGCATACAGCGACGAGACCCCGGAGGAGACCGCGAACCGGGAGCGCATCGAGCGACTCTGGAACGCCGCCTGACGCGAACGCTCCGAGCTCAGGCGGTGGTGCCGCCGGTGGCCCGGGGGTGCGAGAGCGTCACCGTGAACTTCTGGTTCCGCGCGAGCTGCGTGGTCGGGCCGACGAGCCGTTCGAGCGCCGCCCGGTAACCGAGATGCGAGTTCCACACGACGGCGAGGGTGCCGCCTGGTCGCAGCACGCGAGCGGCCTCGGCGAACAGCTCGTGGGCGACGCCGGTGTGGACGGTGGTGCCGCTGTGGAACGGCGGATTCAGGACGATGAGGTCGGCTGACGCGTCCGGTTGCATCGACAGGCCGTCGTCGCGGACGACCGTGATGCGCTCGGCCAACCGGCGATCCGCGTCGTCGTTGGCGGCGATGGTCGCGGTGGTCGACGTGACCGCGGCGGCCGACTGGTCGGTCGCGATGACCGCGAGCTCGGGCCTCGCGATGGCGAGCGACACGGCGAGGACGCCCGTGCCGCAGCCGAGGTCGATGGCCGTCCGTGCCGCCGGTGCGATGTCCGGCAGCAGCTCGAGCAGGAACCGGGTGCCGATGTCGAGCTTCGTGCCGGCGAACGCGGTGCCGGTGGCGCCGATGGTCAGGCCGATGTCGGCGTGGTGCTCGGTGCGCACCGTCGTCGCGGTCGTGGTGTCGGCGTCGGCAGGCCGGCCCTCGGCGTGGGCGGCGACCACCGGTCCGCTCGCTCGGAGCACCCGCGACTTCTGGCGGGCCAGGCTCGCGGCGACGGTCGAGAAGCTCCGCCCCAGGACGTCGTTCATCGCGGGCGTCAGGTGCTTCACCCGCCCGCCGGCCAGGAGACGCACGTCGGCCGTGCTCCAGCGGGCCACGGCGGCGGCGATCTCGTGCAGCGCTTCGAGGTGCTTCGGGAGCTGGAGGAGGACGAGCGATGCGCCGGTGAACAGCTCCTCGCCGAGCGGCAGGTTGCGGAAGCCGCCGTCACTGCCGAGCCGTTCGGCGTTCGCCGCGAGGGCGCGCTCACCGACCGCGGCGTCCTGGTGGACCCGGACGTCCGTCGCTCCGAGGAGGGCGATCGCGCCGAGCGTCAGTGCACCGTGGGTGTCGCCGACGACGACGATCTCACCGGCGACGGGGACCCGCCCGTCGAGGGCTGCGGCCGCTTCGTCGAGCAGCAACCGGTCGGTCGCATCGACGGCGAAGAGGTTCGGTGCCTCGTGATCGGGGAACCGGCGCAGTGCGTCGAAGGAGAACTCGGGCATCCCCTCAGCGTACCGGCGGGGCTTCGCGGGCTCAGCCGCGGCGGCGCGACCGCTTCCCGGGCTGCTGCGCCTTCGCGGGTTTCTCCGCCTTCACGGCACGGAGGACGGCGGGGAAGATGAGGACGCCGAGGCCGGCGGAGACGATCAGGTTCACACCCGTCGCGATGGCGATCCCCTGGCCGAAGGCTCGCACGGTCTCGACACCGGTGGCGTCCTCGGCCCGGATGGAGGCGATCGCTCCGAACACGACGAGGAGGCTGATGACGGCGAAGACGAGCTGCAGCGGCACCGTCGCCCACATGCCCCAGTGCGTCACGGCTCCGGCACGGCGCACGCCGTGGCTGCGCAGGATCCGCAGGCTGAGGGCGATACCGCCGAGGAAGGCGACGACGCCGAGGGCGACGTAGCCCCACACCCACGCGCCGAACGGCGGCGTCAGGAAGAGCAGGATGAACCCGAACGCGCGGGAGAAGCCGTCGACCCACTCCGCCTCGCCGGCGCCGAAGAGGACGCCGAACAGGATCGGCGCGCCGATCACGACGAGGGTGACGAGCGGAAGGACCCCGGCGATGACGCCGAAGTACATGAGCGGATAGGCCGAGAGTCCCGTCAGCCGCGCGCCGCGACGCCGGCGTGCGGTCGCCGGAGCGGTCTGTGCCGGGTCCGGCTTCGTCACCACGGGCTGCGCGCTCATGCCCCAACCCTACGCGGCGCGCGCGTCCGGCCGGGGTGGTCGTCGGACTACTCGGAGAGCGACGGCCGCCAGACGACGACCTCGGTGCGCCGACGCGTGCGGGTGCCGCTCCGCATCGGCACGACGCTGCCCTCCATGCCGGCGGCGAACACCCGGTTCCCCGGGGACCGCAGCAGGGCGTTGGCGAGGGCGTGCTCCAGCTCGCGCACCCGACCCTGGAGCGAGGTGACCTCGTTCTCCAGGGTCAGGATGCGGGAGATGCCCTCCAGGCTGACGCCCTCGGCGCTCAGCCGGGAGACCTCCCGGAGCTGGGCGATGTCGCGCATCGAATACCGGCGCGACTTGCCGGCCGTTCTCGTGGGTGACACGAGGCCGAGCCGGTCGTACTGCCGGAGGGTCTGCGGGTGCATGCCGGCGAGCTCAGCAGCCATCGCGATCGCGAAGACCGGCGAGTTCTCGTCCATGCGCCCAATCCCTTCCGGTGGTGCCTAGCCCCGCGCGCGGGCGATGAGCTCGTCGCGGGGGTTGTCCTTCGGTTCCAGCTCGTGGAACCGTTCGAGTGCTTCCTTCGCCTCCCCGCCGAGGTGGGCGGGGACGACGATCTGCACGACGGCGAGCAGGTCACCCGTGCCCTTCGTCGTCGCGACGCCCCGACCCTTGACGCGGAGCACGCGTCCGCTCGGCGTACCGGGCGCGACCCGCAGCTTGACGGGCTCACCGCCGAGCGTCGGAACCTCGATCGTCGCGCCGAGCGCGGCCTCCACGAAGGTGACCGGCACGGTGACGCGCAGGTTCAGGCCGTCGCGTTCGAACACGGGATGCTTGCGGACACTCACGGTGACCACGATATCGCCGGCCTCGCCGCCGTCCGGACTCGGCTGCCCCTTGCCGCGCAGTCGGATCTTCTGGCCGTCGGACACCCCTGCCGGGATCTTCACCTTGATGGTGCGTCCCTCGGAGGTCTGCAGGGAGATGGTGTCTCCCTGGGTGGCCGTGATGAAGTCGATCGTCGTGTGCGCGGTGATGTCGCGTCCGGGCGTCGGTCCGCCGTAGCCGCGGAACCCGCCGCTCGTCTGGCCGAAGCCACCCTG
Organism: Plantibacter sp. Leaf1; assembly: GCF_001421315.1. Classification (NCBI taxonomy): domain Bacteria; kingdom Bacillati; phylum Actinomycetota; class Actinomycetes; order Micrococcales; family Microbacteriaceae; genus Plantibacter; species Plantibacter sp. Leaf1. The sequence goes on from NZ_LMJX01000002.1 coordinate 1,636,567, forward strand.
GCCGAACATGCCGCCCAGGATGTCCTCGTAGCCCGGAGGGGCCTGCTGGTAGCTGTAGCTCTGGCGTCCGCCACCGCCACCGCCCCCACCGAACATCGATCCGAAGACGTCCTCGAAGCCGCCCTGACCGCCACCGGCGCCCGGAGCGGTGAAGCGTGCTCCACCGCCCATCGCGCGCACGGCGTCGTACTCCTTGCGCTGCTCGGGGTCGCCGAGCACGGAGTGGGCCTCGCTGATCTCCTTGAACTTCGCCTCGGCCTTCGCATCGCCCGGGTTGGAGTCCGGGTGATACTGCCTGGCGAGCTTCCGGTAGACCTTCTTCAGCTCCGCCGGCGTCACGTCCTTCGAGACGCCGAGGACCTTGTAGAAGTCCTTGTCGAACCAGTCTTGACTCGCCATGGCTAGCTCGCCGGGACCGCGACGACCACCTTCGCGGCGCGCAGCAGCGTGGAGCCCAGGGTGTATCCGGTCTCCACGACGTCGAGGACGGTCTCGCCCTCGGCGCCCGGGGTGGGCTGCTGGAAGATGGCCTCGTGCACGTTGGGGTCGAAGGTCTCCCCGACCGTACCGAAGGGCTTCAGACCGAGTCGCTCGGCGGAGCTGCGCAGCTTCGCCGCGATCTGCGCGAACGGGGAGTCGCCCTCGAGGTCGCCGTGCTTCTGGGCACGGTCGAGGTCGTCGAGCACCGGCAGCAGGACCTTCGCGACCTCGCCGGTGGTGCGCTCGCGCTCCACCTCGCGGCCGGACTCGGTGCGCTTGCGGTAGTTCGCGTACTCGGCCGTGACGCGCTGCAGGTCACCGAGGCGTTCTGCGGCGAGCTGCTCGGCGGGCGAGAGGTCGCCTGCCTGCACGGGCTCCTCGGGAGCGGCGTTGAGGATGTCCTCGACGGTCAGCTCGTCCTCGGCACCCGACGCGGCGGCGTCGGCGGATTCGGCAGGTGCGCCCGAGGGGGCCGACGCGTCGGCGTCAGCCCCCTCGGTGCCAGGCTGACGAACCTCGCCGGTCTCCGGGTCGATCCGACGCTTGTCGCGAATGATGGGATCGTCCTGGTTCTGGTTCTGGTTCTCGTCAGTCATGGTTACTTCTTGTCCTTGTCGTCTTCGTCCTCGACGACCTCGGCGTCGACGACGTCCTCATCGGAGGTCGCCTCCTCAGCCGGGGCCTCGGTTCCTGCGGCGGACTCGGAGGCCTGCGCCTGGGCGTAGATGGCCTCACCGAGCTTGACCTGGCTCTCGTTGAGCTTGTCGAACGCGGTCTTCACCGCGTCCTCGTCCTCACCGGCGAGCGCGCTCTTCAGGGCGTCGACATCGCCCTGGACGTCGGTCTTGACGTCCTCGGGGAGCTTGTCGTCGTTCTCCTTGATGAGCTTGTCGATCGAGTAGGCGAGCTGCTCGGCGCTGTTGCGGACCTCGGCCTGCTCGCGGCGGGCCTTGTCGTCCGCTGCGTGCTCCTCGGCCTCGCGGACCATGCGCTCGATGTCCTCCTTGCCGAGGGACGAGCCACCGGTGATGGTCATCGACTGCTCCTTGCCGGTGCCCTTGTCCTTCGCGGACACGTGCACGATGCCGTTGGCGTCGATGTCGAAGGTGACCTCGACCTGCGGCACACCGCGCGGAGCCGGAGCGATACCGGTCAGCTCGAAGGTGCCGAGGTTCTTGTTGTCGCGGGTGAACTCGCGCTCGCCCTGGAACACCTGGATCGCGACGGACGGCTGGTTGTCGTCGGCCGTGGTGAAGGTCTCGCTCCGCTTGGTGGGGATCGCGGTGTTGCGCTCGATGAGCTTCGTCATGATGCCACCCTTGGTCTCGATACCGAGCGACAGGGGGGTGACGTCGATGAGCAGCACGTCCTTGCGCTCACCCTTCAGCACGCCGGCCTGGAGGGCTGCGCCGACGGCGACGACCTCGTCAGGGTTGACGCCCTTGTTGGGCTCCTGACCACCGGTGAGCTTCTTGACGAGCTCCGCGACGGCGGGCATGCGGGTCGATCCACCGACGAGCACGACGTGCGCGATGTCGGAGACCTTCACGCCGGCCTCGGCGATGACGTCGTTGAACGGCTTGCGGGTGCGCTCGAGGAGGTCGTTGGTGAGCTCCTCGAACTTCGCACGGCTGAGCGTCTCGTCGAGGTTCGCCGGGCCGTTCTCCGTGAGGGAGAGGTACGGGAGCTGGATCGAGGTCGACATCGAGGAGCTGAGCTCCTTCTTCGCCTGCTCGGCAGCTTCCTTGAGGCGCTGCTTCGCGATCTTGTCGCCCGAGACGTCGACACCGGTCGAGTCCTTGAAGCGCTTGATCAGGTAATCGACGACGCGCTGGTCCCAGTCGTCGCCACCGAGGCGGTTGTCACCGGAGGTGGAGCGCACCTGGATGGTGGAGAAGTCGTCGTCCTTGCCCACTTCGAGCAGCGAGACGTCGAAGGTACCGCCACCGAGGTCGAAGACGAGGATGAGCTCGTCCTCCTTGCCGCGGTCGAGGCCGTACGCGAGGGCGGCGGCGGTCGGCTCGTTGATGATGCGGAGCACGTTGAGGCCTGCGACCTCACCGGCCTCCTTCGTGGCCTGACGCTCGGCATCGTTGAAGTAGGCGGGGACGGTGATGACCGCGTCGGTCACGGTGTCGCCCAGGTACTGCTCGGCGTCGCGCTTGAGCTTGGCCAGGATGCGGGCCGACAGCTCCTGCGGGGTGTACTTCTTGCCGTCGACGTCGAACTTCCAGTCGGTGCCCATGTGGCGCTTGACGCTCGCGATGGTGCGGTCGACGTTGGTGACGGCCTGGCGCTTCGCGGTCTCGCCGACGAGCACCTCGCCGTCCTTCGTGAATGCGACGACGGAGGGGGTGGTGCGGAAGCCCTCGGCGTTGGCGATGACGGTGGGTTCTCCACCTTCGAGGACGGCGACCACCGAGTTGGTGGTACCGAGGTCGATGCCTACTGCACGTGCCATGTGTTGGTTCTCCTTGTGTTGACTGCCGGTTCAGAACTCGTCGACCCGGACGGCATGCTTGCCGCTTCCGGCCGACTCGACGAGCTCGGCACCGAGCTGATTGGATGGGTGTTGCCGATGATGCACGAGACTTGAGCCCCGATGACTCAATGTTAGCGAAGGCCCGTTTCGTCGTCAAGAAAGTTGAGTCCTGCTGGCTCAACTCCCAGCGGATGGCCAGGGTGCCCTTCGACAGGCTCAGGACAGCCCTTCGACAGGCGGGGACCGGGGCCGGAGACGCCGACAGGCCCAGGGCCGGAGGTCCGGTCCCTGAGCCTGTCGAAGGGGTGATCCCTACGCTGCGTCGGCCAACACCGCGGCCTGCTCGGTGACGACGATCGCCCCGTCGGCCGCGCCGACGTGGATGCGGGAGCCCGCAGCGACCCCACCGGCGACGACGAGTTCGGCGATCCGGTCGTCGACCTCGCGCTGGATCAGGCGCCGCAGCGGACGGGCTCCGTACTCCGGCTCGTACCCGAGCTCGGCGAGGAGCGCGAGTGCCGCAGGCGTCGTCTCGAGGGACGCCCCGCGAGCGGCGAGGCGCTCGCTGGTGCGGCCGAGCATGAGCCCGACGATCTCCTGCAGTTGCGCCTGGTCGAGCTTCCGGAACAGGACGATCTCGTCGATCCGGTTCAGGAACTCGGGCCGCATCGCCTCACGCAGCTTGCCCATGACCCGGGCACGGAGCGCCTCCTCCGAGCCGAAGCCCGTCGGGTCGTCCGCACCACCGGCGACGAACCCCATCGCTCCCGACCGGGAGGCGAGGAACTCGGAACCGAGGTTCGAGGTCATGACGACGACCGTGTTGCGGAAGTCGATCGTCCGACCCTGGCCATCGGTGAGGCGTCCGTCGTCGAGCACCTGCAGGAGCAGGTTGAAGACGTCCGGGTGGGCCTTCTCGATCTCGTCGAACAGCACGATCGAGTACGGGTTGCGTCGCACGCGCTCCGTGAGCTGGCCGGCCTCGTCGAAGCCGACGTACCCGGGAGGGGCACCGACGAGTCGCGACACCGTGTGGCGTTCGCCGAACTCACTCATGTCGAAGCGGATCACCGAGGTGTCGTCGGCGAACAGGGATCCGGCAAGCGCCTTCGCGAGTTCCGTCTTCCCCACGCCGGTCGGGCCGAGGAAGAGGAAGCTGCCGACGGGGCGGTTCGCGTCGCCCATGCCGGTCCGGTTGCGGCGCACGGCCTTCGAGACCGCGGCGACCGCGTCGTGCTGACCGATGACGCGCGCGTGGAGTTCGTCCTCGAGGCCGGCGAGGCGTTCCCGCTCGCCCTCGGTGAGGCGGTTGACGGGGATGCCGGTCGCGCGGGAGACGACGCCGGCGATCTGCGTCTCGTCGACCACGGCCGCGCTGTCCGTCCGGGCACCGGGGCCGTTGGACGCGGCGTCGAGCTTGGCCTGCACCGCGGTGATCTCGTCGCGGATGCGCGAGGCCTCCTCGTAGTGCTCGGCTGAGACCGCAGCGTTCTTCGAGGCCTCGAGGGTCGCGAGCTCCTCGACGAGGGCGCTGACGTCCACCGTCGTGCCGAGCCGCAGTCGGAGCCTGGCGCCGGCCTGGTCGATGAGGTCGATGGCCTTGTCCGGCAGGACGCGGTCGGGCAGGTAGCGGGCTGAGAGCTCCACGGCGGCGCGGAGGGCGTCGTCGGTGAAGCGGACGTCGTGGTGCTCCTCGTACGCGGGACGGAGGCCGCCCAGGATGAGGACGGCGTCCTCGATCGAGGGCTCACCGACGCGCACGGGCTGGAACCGACGCTCGAGCGCGGGGTCCTTCTCGATGCCGCGGTACTCGCGGAGCGTGGTCGCTCCGATGAGGTGCAGCTCACCGCGCGCGAGACGTGGCTTCAGGATGTTGCCGGCGTCCATGCCGCCCTCGCCGGACCCGCCGGCGCCGACGACCGTGTGCACCTCGTCGATGAAGACGATGAGCTCGGAGCGGTTCGCCGCGATCTCGTCGAGGAGGCCGGTGAGGCGCTCCTCGAAGTCGCCGCGGTAGCGGGTTCCGGCGACCATGGCGGGCAGGTCGAGCGAGACGACGCGCTTACCGCGCAGCTGCTCGGGCACGCCGCCGTCGACGATCGCCTGCGCGAGGCCTTCGACGACGGCGGTCTTGCCAACGCCGGCCTCACCGACGAGCACCGGGTTGTTCTTGGTGCGGCGCGAGAGGATCTCGATGGTCTGCTCGATCTCGTCGGCACGGCCGATCACGGGGTCGAGCGAGCCGCCGGCCGCGAGGGCCGTGAGGTCGGTGCCGAAGCGGTCGAGCATCGGGGTGTCGGAATCGAGGTCGTCGGCGTCGTCGTCACTCCGGTCCTCGGTCGCGACGCCGGGGTCGCCGACGGTCTGGCGCATCCCCTGCGTGAGCGCGTCGGCCGTGACACCGGCGCGTGCGAGCACCTCACCGGAGGGCGAGTCCTGGTTGATGACGAGGGCGAAGAAGAGGTGCTCCGGGTCGACGTAGGTGGAGCCTGCGGCACGGGCGACCTGGTAGGCGTGGAACAGGGCCCGCTGCGCGGACGGCGTGATCGCCGGGTCCTTGACGCTCGGCGACGACGCCTGCGGGAGTCGCTGTTCGGCGGCGCGGGCGATGGTCCTGGGGTCGACGCCGAGGCGCGCGACGGCGTCCTTCGCGGGCTCCTCGCTGACGATGACGCGCAGGATGTGGAGCGCGTCGAGCTCGTTCTGGCCGCGTTCGAGTGCGAACCGGCCGGCGCGCTGCAGGATCTCCTGCGTCCGCGAGGTGAGGAAGCGGCTGAGGTCGATGGTGCGCGCCGAACGCGCCCGCTCGCCCTCGAGGTATCGGGCGAGGAAGTCGTCGAACGACGACGAACCGCCGTCTGCTGCTGCGCCGCCCTGGGTGAAGTCTTCGGGCACGTGAACCTCCTGGATTCAAACTTGAGTGTCGTACGCTCAAGTCCAACGCGGGACCGTCCCGGCTATTCCCGGGCCCGATCCGCGTCCCAGTGAACCCCCAGCAATGGCGCGAAGGCCGTGCGCTACCGGCCGTTCACCGCGGAGCACTAGCCTCGGTGCATGAGCACGACACCCCCAGGTGGCACCGACGACACCGGCAAGCGGAGCGGCACCGGCGACGACACGCCACGCCTCGGATCCCGCCCCCGCAACTTCCCGCCCCCACCGCTCGTCGACCCGGACGCCGCGGCGGCCACCGTCGACCTCGACACCTCACAGGTCGCCGCCGTGAAGGCGCAGTCGGGCCGCAAGGGACGCATCTTCGCGTGGAGCCTCTGGGACTGGGGTTCCGCCTCCTTCAACGCCGTCGTCACCACCTTCGTATTCACCGTCTACCTGACGAGCGACGCCTTCGGTGACGAGGCCGCGGTGTCCGCCTCGCTCGGATGGGCGCTCGCCGCCGCCGGCCTGCTGATCGCGATCCTCGCGCCGGTCGTCGGCCAGCGCTCCGACTCGGCCGGCCGACGGAAGTTCTGGCTCGGCTTCAACACCTACGTCGTCGTCGCGATCACCGCGCTCCTGGTCTTCGTCGCCCCCGATCCGGACTTCCTCTGGCTGGGGCTTGTCCTCCTCGCGGTCGGCAACATCGTGTTCGAGTTCGCCGGCGTCAACTACAACGCGATGCTCGCGCAGGTCTCGACGCCGTCGTCCATCGGCAAGGTCTCGGGCCTCGGCTGGGGCATGGGGTACATCGGCGGCATCGTGTTGCTGCTCGTCGTGTACTTCGGCTTCATCTCCCCCGAGGTCGGCCTGTTCGGCGTGACGGGCGACGACGGCATGGACGTCCGGGTCGCGATGCTCGTCTCGGCCGCCTGGTTCGGGATCTTCGCCCTCCCGGTGCTGTTCGCGGTGCCCGAGTACCACGCACCCCAGGCCGTCGCCCGGCCGCACGTCGGGTTCTTCGCCTCCTACGGCGTCCTCGCGAAGAGCATCGCGGAGCTCTGGCGCGACAGCCGGCAGACGCTGTACTTCCTCCTCGCGAGCGCCGTGTTCCGCGACGGCCTCGCGGGCGTCTTCACCTTCGGTGGCGTCCTGGCCGCAGGCACCTTCGGCTTCTCGCCCGGCGAGGTCATCATCTTCGCCATCGCCGCCAACGTCGTCGCCGGCATCGCGACCATCACGATCGGTCTGCTCGACGACAAGGTCGGCCCGAAGCCGGTCATCGTCGCGTCGCTCATCGGCCTCGTGATCGCCGGCAGCGCGGTCTTCCTCCTGCACGAGGGCGGTGCGACGATCTTCTGGATCTTCGGGCTCATGCTCTGCCTCTTCGTCGGCCCGGCGCAGTCCGCGAGCCGCTCGTTCCTGGCACGCATCATCCCGGAGGGCCGCGAGGGCGAGGTCTTCGGCCTCTACGCCACGACCGGCCGCGCCGTCTCCTTCCTCGCACCGACCGCCTTCGCCCTGTTCGTCACCCTCGGCGGCGAACAGTTCTGGGGGATCCTCGGCATCGTGCTCGTGCTCCTGGTGGGCCTCGGACTCCTCCTCCCGGTCCACGCGAAGCAGGGCAGGCTCGCCGCCCGCCGGTGATCCAAGGCGGGCGACACCAGCCCGCCTCTTGATTTCGTAATTACGTTATTTGTACACTTGGGGCATGACGACCGTCGACCCTGGTGATCACGAGGCACGCCTCCGTCGGCTCGAGGCCGCGGTCTTCGGTGGCACGGCCGGCGACGATGAGGCCGCGGAGGACTCCGACGACGTCCTGCCGAAGGCCACCTCCGACGACACGTTCTGGGCGCTCCGCGGACTCGAACAACGCACCGCATCGCTCGAACACGGCGCCATCCTCTTCACCGGATCCGTCGTCGCGGGCGGGGCACCGGTCCAGTGGCAGTACGCCAGGGCGACCGACGACCTCCTCGCCCTCGGCGACGACGCCGGTTCCGCCGACGCCGCGGCATCCGTCCCGCTCGCGACGACCGCTGCGCGGCTCGCGGCCATCGGGTCGCCCGTACGCCTCCGGCTACTCCTCGCGGTCGCGAACGGCACGACGGCCCTCACCGAGCTCGGCGAGCTCGACGGCATCGGCACCACCGGCCAGATCTACCACCACGTCCGCGTGCTCACCGCGGCGGGGTGGCTGCAGGCAGCCGGACGAGGACGCGTCGCCGTCCCGGCCACGCGGCTGGTGCCGCTGCTCGTCGCCGTCGCCGCCATGGAATGACCACCGAACCACGGAGAGGACTCAGCATGACCACCACTGCACGCCGCACGTCCCGATCCAGACGGGTCTGGATCATCGCAGCGGCCAGCACGGCCGTCGCCCTCGCGATCGGCCTCGCCGTCCGGCCGGGCCCGTCCACCCTCCCGGCCGAAGCGACGGGTGACGCGGAGCTCGCGGCGACCGTCCGCGAGCTCGCCGGTTCGGACCACCGGGCCCTCCTGGCCGTCGTCGTCACCCCGGACGGCACCCGCACCACGACGATCGGCGCCCAGCCGGACACCCGGTTCGAGATCGGTTCGGTCAGCAAGGCCTTCACCGGGCTGTTGCTCGCCGACGCGATCGAGCGCGGCGAGGTCGCCCCGGACACCACGCTCGGCGAACTCCTCGAACTCGGCGACGCACCCGCCGCCGCCGTGACCCTCGAGCAACTCGCGACCCACAGCTCCGGGCTGCCGCGGCTCCCGATCGATCTCTCGACCATCCTCTCCTCGAGCTGGTTCGCGCTCACGACGGCGAACCCTTACGGCGAAGACCTCGACCAGCTCCTCGAGCAGGCCCGGTCCGCTGCCCTGGACACCCCGAAGGGCACCTACTCCAACCTCGGCTTCGAGCTCCTCGGCGCCGCGCTCGGAGCGGCCGCCTGCACCAGCTATGCCGAACTGCTCGAGGAACGGATCACGGGTCCGATGGGGCTCGACTCGACGGCCCCGGTGGACGATGCGGCCGAGCTCGGCGATCGCGACCTCCTCGGTGAGACCGCCGGCGGACGGACCGCCGCAGCATGGACCGGCACGGCGATCGGGCCTGCCGGCGGCATCCGCTCGGACACCGAGGATCTCGCCCGCTTCGCGGAACGGCTGGCCGACGGCAGCGCACCGGGCATCGAGGCGCTCGACCCGAAGTCGGCGTTCGGCGATCGTGAGATCGGATGGGCCTGGATCGTCGACCGCGAGGCCATCGACGGCGACGACCTCGTGTGGCACAACGGCGCTACGGGCGGGTTCGCGTCCTTCGTCGGCGTCGTCCCGGCGACCGGCACCACGGTCGTGCTCGTCTCGGCCACCCAGCAGTCGGTCGACGCGGCAGGCGTCGCCCTCCTCGAACAGATCGGAGCAGGACGATGATCGAGCTCCTCATCCCCGTGGTCGTGTCACTCGTCATCGCGTGGTTCGTCGCCCTCCAGGTCGTCCACGCGTGGTCGACGGGTCGGTGGGCCGCGACCGATCGCCATCGACTGGTCGTCGACGCGGTCGACAGCATCGCGATCCTCGCCCTCGTCCGTGCGCTCGCCTCGCCGGTCGGCGTCTGGTCGTGGGTGTGGGTGCTCGCGGTCGCGATCACCGGATTCGGGCTGGCCGGCGCAGCCCTGCGCTGGCGCTCACTCCCCTGGCACGCCCCCAAGCCGAAGCGCTCGCTCGATGAACACGGGGCGACCGTCGAGACCGCCGGCGAGCCGCGCACCCGCCGTCAGCAGGTCACAGCGGGGATCTACGCGGCCGTGGGCATCGCGATCGTCGCCCTCTGCTGGTGAGCACGATGCGGGGCGGGCTCAAGCGCCAGGCGTCACGAGCCCCTTCCGCAGGGTGACGTTCCCGTACTTCCGGGTCTCACCGGTGCGGATGATGAGGAACGCCGTCGCAGCCTCATCGTAGTAGGCGAAGCGGTCGACGAACCGCACCGCGTCCTCGGTCGTGCCGGCTGCGGCGATGAGTTCGCACTGCACCTCGAGCACCGTCCCGTCGGCGCTCGTCATGAGGTCGAGCACCGGCTCGTCGTCGAGCGGGATGACCGTCCGCACCGCGCGCAGCACCTCCGGTGTGGACAGCGTCGGTAGGACGACGACGCGTGCGCCGAGCCGTGCCGCCGGGAAGTGCGCGTCCGCGATCACCACCGCGTCCGAATGTCCCATCGCGTCCAGGTGCAGCAGCAGCTCGCCGCTCAGCGTCGGATCGATCCCTGTCAACATGGTGACCTCCTCGTCGGTGTTTCGATCATGTCAGGCTGTCCGTCCACGATCACGCCACGTCGTCCAGTCGGTACACCCGTGCGGCCGTCCCACCGAGCAGCATCGCCCGTTCGGCGGGTGAGAGCGTGCCGAACAGTTCGGTCAGCGCCGCCCAGACGGGCGCATACCCGCCACTCGTGAGGGTGATCGGCCAGTCGCCGCCGACCATGAGCCGATCGGGACCGAATCCGTCGAGTGCGACATCCCACGCCCGCCGGGCATCGTCGGCAGCGAACCGACGGCCGGCCGTACTGAGCCCCGACACCTTCGCGACGGTGTTCGGCAGCGCGGCGATCGCCGTCAGCTGCGCAGACCAGACGTCGAACCCCGCAGGGTCGGTCGGTGGTTTCGCGAGGTGGTCGACGACGATCGTCAGGTCCGTCACCGCTGCGGCGAGCGCCGTGGCGTCGCCGAGCAGCCGCGGGAAGGCGTTGGGCACGTCGAGCACGAGGTCGCGCTCGGCGAGCATGACGGCCAGCCGACGCGCGTCCGGTGCGGCCAACAGGCCGTCGCGCGGGTCGTCGTGGAGGAGCTGACGCACCCCGCGGAGCACGCGTCGATCCGCCCAGTGGTCGAGCAGGCGCTCCGCGCGCGTGGCGTCGTCGATCGGCACCCAGCCCACGACGCCGCCGATCCAGTCGTACGCCTCGGCCGTGTCGAGCAGGAACTCGGTGTCGGCCTCCGTGTCGTCCGCCTGGACGAGGACCGCCGTGTCGACACCGGCCGCACGCAGCTCGGCCCCGGCCTCCTCCGCCGTGACGTCCCGACGCAGGACCTCGTCGGCACCGTCGAGCCAGCGGTACCCGTCGGCGCGGTTCCACAGGTGCAGGTGCGCGTCGACCGTGCGCATCAGCCGAGGAGTCCGCTGGCCTGGAGCTCCGCCCAGAACGTCTCGGGGATGGGCGCCTCGAAGCGCTCGATGTTCTGCACCATCTGCTCGGGTCGGGAGGCGCCGACCGCGACCGTCCGCACGGCTGGATGCCGCAGCGGGAACTGGAGCGCTGCGGCGGGCAGCTCGACGTCGAACCGGCGACAGACCTCGGCGATGGCGACCGCGCGGTCGAAGACCTCGGAGGGGACGGCGCCGTACTCGTACCGACCGTCCGGATCCGGCACCGAGCGCGCGAGCAGCCCGGAGTTGAACACCGAGGCGGCCACCACCCCCACTCCGTGGTCGAGGCAGGCCGGGAGCACCTCCGCCGCGGCGGGCTGCTCGGCGAGCGTGAACCGGCCGGCGATCATGATGAGGTCGGTCAGCCCGGTGCGGACGGCGGCGAGGAGCGCCTCGACGTCCATCGAGCCGATGCCGACGGCGCCGACGAGACCTTCGTCGCGCAGGGCGGCGAGCGCCGGGATGCCCTCCGCGATCCCGGACTCCGGGTCGTTGCGTTCCGGGTCGTGGAGGTAGAGCACGTCGACGTGGTCGATTCCCAGACGTTCGAGGGATTCGTCGAGGGAGCGACGCACACCCGACTCGCTCGCGTCCCATTCGCGTCGCAGGGTCGCCGGGACGACAAAGTCGTTGTCGGTGTCGAGCGTGCCCGCGCCGTCCGGGTTCGGGACGAGCAACCGGCCCACCTTGGTGGACAGCACGTACTCGTCGCGCGGCTTCGTGCGGAGGAAGGCGCCGAGTCGACGCTCGGACAGGCCGAGCCCGTAGTGCGGTGCGGTGTCGTAGAACCGGACCCCGTGCTCCCAAGCCGTGTCGAGGATCGCCCAGGCCTCGTCGTCACCGAGCTCCCGGTAGAGGTTGCCGAGGTTGGCGGCGCCGTAGGCGAGGCGGGGGACGAGCAGCTCAGGCATCGGCACCCTGGAACGTGAACTCGGCGATCGAGGTCGCGAGCATCTCGGATCCCCCACCGGGCGCGAGGGGCGCGCGGTACCGGCCGGCGACGATCTCCACCGGCTCCACGAAGTGCTCGTGGAGGTGGTCGACGAACTCGATCATGCGTCCATCCTCGCTGCCGGAGACGGCGATGAAGTCGAACATCGAGAGGTGTTGCACCGCTTCGCAGAGGCCGACGCCGCCGGCGTGCGGGCACACGGGGACGCCGAACTTCGCCGCCAGCAGGAGGATCGTGATGTTCTCGTTGACCCCGGCCACGCGGGTCGAGTCGATCTGGAGGACCTGGAGGGCGTCCGCCTGCAGGAACTGCTTGAACATGATGCGGTTGGCCATGTGCTCGCCGGTCGCGACCGGGATCGGCGCGACGCCGCGAGCGATGGCCGCATGGCCGAGGATGTCGTCGGGGCTCGTCGGCTCCTCGATCCAGGCGATGTCGTACGGAGCGAGTCGCGCCATCCAGTCGATCGCCTCGGCGACGTCCCAGCGCTGGTTCGCGTCGACCGCGATGCGGATGTCGGGGCCGACGGCATTCCGGGCGATGGCGAGGCGACGGACATCGTCCTCCACGGCACCACCGACCTTGAGTTTCACCTGCGCAAAGCCGTCCGCGACGGCCTCCCGGCAGAGGCGGTCGAGCTTCTCGTCGGAGTATCCGAGCCACCCGGGCGTCGTCGTGTAGGCGGGGTAGCCGGCGGCGAGGAGCGCTTCCGTGCGGGCAGCGCGACCCGGTTCCGCGTCACGGAGGATCTCGAGGGCGTCCTCGCGGGTGAGCACGTCGCTCAGGTAGCGGAAGTCGACGAGTTCCACGAGCTGCTCAGGTGTCATGGTGGACAGCAGCTGCCAGAGCGGCAGGCCCGCGCGTTTCGCCTTGAGGTCCCAGAGGGCGTTGACGACGGCGCCGATCGCCATGTGCATGACGCCCTTCTCCGGGCCGAGCCAGCGGAGCTGGGAGTCGTAGACGAGCTCACGCCAGAAGGCACCCATGGTGTCGAGGATCGGCTCGACCTCGCGCCCGAGGAGGTGCTCGCGGAGGGCGTGGATGGCGGCGACCTCGACGTCGTTGCCGCGGCCGATCGTGAAGACGAAGCCGTGACCTTCGTGCCCGTCGTCCGCGTCGGTGACGAGACGCAGGTACGCGGCCGAGTAGTCGGGGTCCGGGTTCATGGCGTCTGAACCGTCGAGGGTGGTCGAGGTCGGGAAACGGACGTCATGCGTCTCGAATCCGATGATGCTACTCACGGCGGTGTGCTCCTTCGGCTGGTGCCCCCGAGCATAAACATCCGATGTCTGTGCTGTCAATGCTGGGATCAACCCGCGAATCCACCCCTGGCGACGACATCCTCGGGGTAGAGTTCAGACGTTATCGGCTAGGAGGCCGGGTCCCTCGCCTGCGGACACCCGGCGGAACCGGAAGGATCAGCATGCGCTTCGCCAGACTCGGCCCCGTGGACGAGGAGATCCCCGTCGTGTATTCGGGCGACACCGCCCACGACCTCCGATCGATCACCGCCGACGTGGACGGGGCGTTCCTCGCCGGCGGCGGTGTCGAACGGGCTCGCGCCGCACTCGAATCGGGCGCCCTTCCCGTGCTCGACGACGCGGCATCCCGCCGGATCGGCGCGCCGATCGCGAGACCGAGCGCGGTCGTCTGCATCGGGATGAACTACGCCGAGCACGCCGCCGAATCGGGATCCGCGCCGCCCGAGATCCCCATCATGTTCCTCAAGACGCCGAACACGGTCGTCGGTCCGAACGACGACGTCCGCATCCCCCGCGGCAGCACGAAGACCGACTGGGAGGTCGAGTTGGGCGTCGTCATCGGCGAGCGCACCTCCTACCTCGACAGCCCGGACGAGGCCCTCGGCCGCATCGCCGGCTTCGTCACCGCGAACGACGTGTCGGAGCGGGACTTCCAGATGGCGGTGAGCGGCGGGCAGTGGTCGAAGGGCAAGAGCGCCCCCGGGTTCAACCCGACCGGCCCCTGGCTCGTGACCCCGGACGAGGTCGACGCGGGCTCGCTCCGCCTGCGGAGCTGGGTCAACGGCGAACCACGTCAGGACTCCACCACGGCCGACCTGATCTTCGACGTCGCGACCGTGATCTGGCACCTCAGCCAGTACCTGCAGCTCGAACCGGGCGACCTCGTCCTGACCGGCACGCCGGAGGGGGTCGCCCTGTCGGGTCGCTTCCCCTACCTCTCGGCCGGCGACGTGTGCGAGATCGAGATCGAGGGACTCGGCCGACAGCGGCAGCGCTTCGTCGAGCCGGTTCCCGGAGTCGCACCGGCTGCGAAGCCCGCGGAAGCCCTCGCAGCGATGGAGGCGGGACGATGAGCGACTCGGAGACGGGCGTGTTCACCGGACTCGTGGCCGTCGTGACCGGCGGAGCCTCCGGCATCGGGGCGGCGATCGTGGACCGCTTGGCCGCGGACGGCGCGAAGGTCGCGATCCTCGACCTCAACCCCGCAGTGGACGGTGATTCCGAGAACCGACTCTCGGTGCGCACGAACGTCGCCGACGACGCCTCCGTGCGAGCGGCCGTCGACGCCATCGTCGCCCGGTTCGGTCGCCTCGACATCGTCGTGAACAACGCCGGGATCGGCGCGCAGGGCAGCGTGGAGGACAACGACGACGAGGAGTGGCACCGCGTCTTCGACATCAACGTCGTCGGCATGGCCAGGGTCGCCCGGGCGGCGCTCCCCCACCTGCGCGAGTCGCCCGCCGCATCGATCGTCAACACCGCTTCGATCGCGGCGACCGCCGGACTCCCGCAGCGCGCGCTCTACTCCGCGACCAAGGGTGCGGTCCTCTCGCTCACCCGGGCGATGGCCGCCGACCACCTGCGTGAGGGCGTGCGGGTGAACTGCGTCAACCCCGGCACGGCCGACACCCCGTGGGTCGGCCGCCTGCTCGACAGCGCCGCGGACCCGGCCGCCGAACGCGCGGCCCTCGAGGCGCGACAGCCGCACGGCCGTCTGGTCTCAGCGACCGAGGTCGCCGACGCCGTCGCCTACCTCGCGAGTCCGCGGTCCGGCTCCACGACCGGCACCTCGATCGCCGTCGACGGCGGCATGCAGGAGCTGCGCCTGCGTCCCCAGTAGCGCGAGCCGAGTCTCGATGCCTCCTGCACGGTTCACCATTCAGGAGCGTCCCGGCGCGTCTGCCGTGAGGCTGCCGTTACCGGACCGACACGCCTGACTCGTCCTGAGTTGTGGACCGCTCAGACCGGACGGGTCGCGTGGTCCACAACTCAGGCGGGCGGATCCGCGACGTCGGGGCGCGGCCACGCCGCGACGAAACGTTCCAGGAAGGCGGCGAACTGCGCCGCCTCCTCGGGAGTGAAGTCCGCAAGAGCCGTGGTCACCGCTTCACGCCGGCCCCGATGCGCCTCCTGGAGGACCGCGCGACCGGCGGCGCTCAGCTGCACGACACTCCGTCGTCCGTCGTTCGGGTCGACCGCCCGGGCGACCTCGCCCCGCTTCGTCGCCTCGGCCACGAGTCGGCTCGCCCGCGGCTGGTCGACCCCGATCGCCTCCGCGAGCGCGCTGATACCCATGCCGCCGGACGCCCCATCGCGAGCAAGCGCGTCCAGCATCCGGAACCGGGCCGCCTGAGCGATCGCCTGCTCACGCGGATGACGGCCTCCCCCGCCGGCGGACCATGGCCCTCCGAGGCCGGGTCCGAAGCCCGGCCCACGACCGCGTCCGTGCTCGTCCCCGCCGCCGCCGTGGGCGTCGTGGTGATGGTCTCCTCCGTGCTCATCGTGATGACGATGCCCGGGGCCACCACGCCCGCCGCGTCCGCCGAAGCGACGACCCGACTGGTCCCTCCGGATCTGGACGAGCGCCTGCTCGATCAGCTCCACCGGGTCGGTTGCTGTGGGTTCGCTGGGCTGCGCTTGACGATCGTCAGACATACATGTCATTATACATTTACATGTAACAGAGCATGCAAATAAGGAGACCATCCATGAACACCCCAATGACTTCCCCAGAGCAGTCCACCAGCCCGTCCGACGAGCGTCCGCTCGGCTTCTGGCTCCGCAGTGTCGACCATGCGATCAAGCACTCCATGCACGAGGTGCTCGCCGAAGCCGGCCTCGGTCGCCGAAGCTGCCGCACCCTCGAGCTCATCGCAGGCGGCGCGACGAGCGTCGACGAGATCGATGCGTCCTTCCCGCCGCACCGCCGTGGACCGCGCGGCCCCGAACGATTCGCCCGACGCGGCGGGTTCGGCCCCGGTCGTGGCTTCGGCCGTCCTGAGCACACCGCCGAGACGGCGACCGACACCGACGCGGC
>NZ_LMJX01000002.1:1652871-1652942 GCF_001421315.1 Plantibacter sp. Leaf1
CACGGCCACCCCGGTCGTGGCTTCGGCCGTCCTGAGCACACCGCCGAGACGGCGACCGACACCGACGCGGC
>NZ_LMJX01000002.1:1652983-1919821 GCF_001421315.1 Plantibacter sp. Leaf1
GACGGCCACCCCGGCCGCGACCACACCGTCGGTCACGGACGGCCCGGCGGTCCCGGCTTCGGTCACGATCACCACTCCGGTGGCGCGCCGTTCGGCCGGGGCCACCACCGTGGGCACCGCGGTCCGCGTCGCTCGACCGCCGAGATCGTCATGGACTTCGCCGCGCGAGGCTGGGTCACCGTCGACACCGACGGCATCACCCTGACGGACACCGGACGCGAGGCTCACGACGCGCTCCGCACGAAGGTCGACGCGGTCCGCCAGACCGTCACCGACGCCGTCTCGCCCGAGGACCTCGCGACGACCCTCGCCAGCCTCGGGAGCATCGCCCGGGCCTTCGGCTGGGACGAGCGCACCGCCCACGGACGCGGCCCAGGTGGTCGCTCCGGTCGCGGCCCGCACGGCGACCGCTGACCGGTCGCCGGCGTCACCGGCCCATGCGTCCCGCACCGGACCACCACACGAAGAGCCCCGGGCAGCAACCGCTGCCCGGGGCTCTCTCCGTCCACAACTCAGGACCAGCACCGCGCGTCGCGGACGACCGGACCGCAATCGGGCGCGCCGCGCCGGAGGCGTCCTGAATTGCGGACACACACCATCTGCGGTCCCTTCGTTCACAACTCAGGAGACCCGTCGCGTGGCGCGACTCGTCAGCGGGGCCCGGGGACGGACACGCCGGAGACGTCCTGAATTGCGAACCTCAGTTAGTCGGTGAGGCCGTTCACCTTCGCGACGTTCCCGAGCCACGCGAGGCTCGGCTTGGGCGTCCGCACGAAGGTCTCGCGGTCGACGGCGATGAGGCCGAAGGTCGGCCGGAAGCCACTCGCCCACTCGTAGTTGTCGAGGGCACTCCAGTGCAGGTAGCCCTCCAGCTGGATGCCGTCCTCGATGCACGCGTGCAGCTCGCGGAGCGCACCGTCGGTGTAGTCGATCCGGCGCGGGTCGTCGGAGGTCGCGATGCCGTTCTCGGTGATCATGATCGGCACCCCGCCGGACAGCTCCCACGCACTCCGCACGCCCTCGGCGGCAGCCGGCGGGTAGAACTCCCACCCGGTGAGCGTCGTCTCGACGCCGTCCTCGACGGGCAGCGGACCCTTCGGCCCGATGAACGTGCGCGTGTACGCCTGGACACCGAGGAAGTCGTCGCCGGCGGACTGTTCGAGGTACCAGTCGTCGCGCGGGTAGCCGTACTCGCGCAGCATCTCGTCGGAACCGGGCTCACCGTTCGAGCGGAACGCCTGCGTCGCGATGGTCCAGCCGGACTTCAGGCCAGACACCTGCGACAGCACCTCACGCGAACGCTTGTGCGATTCGAGGAGCGCGTCGGCGACGAAGAGGTCCGGGTTGGGGAGCCCGTACGCGACGAGGTTCGCGGCGTCCTCGCCACCGGCGAGCATCGCGGCGATGTTCGGCTCGTTGATCGTGCAGACGTGCTCGACACCCTCGCCGACGATCGGCAGGGTCAGCTCGGTGTACCGCGCGAAGAGGTCGGCGGCGTCCTTCGCCCGCCAGAACCCGTCACGCTCGAACCAGCGCGGCACCGTGAAGTGCATGAGCGTGACGACCGGGTTGAGCCCGAGCTCGTGCGCGGTGTCGACCATGCGGCGGTAGTGGTCGACCTCGGCCCGCGAGACGACGCCGCGCTCGGGCTCGATGCGTGCCCACTCGATGCTGAAGCGGTAGGTGTTGAGCCCCGCGTCGGCAAGGAGCTGCATGTCCTCGCGGTAGCGGTGGTAGCTGTCCATCGCGTCGCCCGAGGGCTCGACGATGTTCGTCCCGGCTTCGTGCTCGTGCACCCACCAGTTGCTGTTGATGTTGTTGCCCTCGATCTGGTGGGCAGCGGTGGCGGCGCCCCAGAGGAAGCCGTCGGGGAAGGTCAGCACGGGTGTTGCTCCTGTTTCATGTTGGGGTGTGGCCCTTCGACAAGCTCAGGGACCGGGAGTGGTGTGGCCCTTCGACAAGCTCAGGGACCGGGAGGGGTGGCTCAGGGACCGGAGAAACCGCAGGGACGGGACGGGCTCAGCGCTTGGCGCGCGCCGGGTTGGGGACCGCGTCGAGCAGCTGGATCGTGTACGGATCTTGCGGGTGCTGCAGGACGTGCGCGGTCTCGCCACGTTCGACCACACGGCCCTGATTGAGGACCATGATGTTGTCGGTCACGAGTCGCGCCGACAGCAGGTCGTGCGTGATGTAGAGCATCGAGACGCCCCACTGCTCGCGGAGGTCCTCGAGCAGCGCGAGCACACCGGCCCGGAGCGACACGTCGAGCATCGACACCGGCTCGTCGGCGATGAGCACCTGCGGGTCGCTCGCGAGCGCCCGGGCGATCACGACGCGCTGCCGCTGCCCACCGGAGAGCTGGTGGGGAAGCTTCGCCGCGAACTGCTCGACCGGCGAGAGCCCCACCGTCTCGAGGAGCTCGAGCACACGCTTGCGGACGGCGTCGCCCTTCAGCCCGGTGAAGTTCACGACCGGACGGGTGAGCGTGTACTCGACCGTGTGCAGCGGGTTGAGCGCCGCATACGGGTCCTGGAAGATCATCTGCACGTTCTTGTGCAGATTCCGGATGCCCTTGCGGTTCAGCTGGGCGACGTCGAGGTCGCCGAAGCGGACCGCGCCGGACGTCGGCTTCTCGATGCCCGTGATGAGCTTCGCGATCGTCGACTTGCCGGAGCCAGAGGCCCCCACGAGGGCGAGCGACTGCCCGGGTTCGAGCGTGAACGACACGTCGTCGACGGCCGTGACCGCGGACTCACCACGACGCGGCGGCGGGTACACCTTCGAGACGGCGTCGACGATGACCGCCGACTCCGCCGAACGACCGGCGCGCGACGAGGCCTTGCCCGACTCGGAGCTCGCGCTCGTCGCGGTCGGGACACTCGTCGTCGTGCCGGAGACGGGAGCCGTGCCCCGGTTCGCCCGTGAGGGGAAGCCGGGCAGCTCGACGACCGCTGCACGCGGGTCGGCGTAGTGGCTGAGCAGCATCCGTGTGTACGGATCCTGCGGACGCTCGAGGATGTCGCGGCTCGGGGCGTCCTCGACGATGCGGCCCTCGTGCATGACGAGCACGCGCTGGGTCGCCTCGAGGACGACGCCGAGGTCGTGGCTGATGAGGATGGCGGTGAAGCCCTCCGACTGCTGCAGCTCGGTGATCGTGTCCATGATCGCGTGCTGCACGAGCACGTCGAGCGCGGTGGTGGGCTCGTCGAACACCATGAGTCGCGGTTCGAGCGAGAGGGCGAGCGCGATGGACACGCGCTGACGCATACCGCCGGACAGTTCACCTGGGAACCGGGCGAGGACCTGCGGCGTGAGCCCGACCTTCTCGACGAGCTCCGCCATCCGTGCATCCCAGCGGTCGCGGGAGACGTGCCCGTGCGCCTTGAAGATGTCGACGAAGTGGTTGCGGATCGTGCGGACCGGGTTGAGCGCGTTCATGCCCGACTGCAGCACCATGGCGAACCCGCCCTGACGCTGCTCGCGGAGCGCTTCCTCGTCGAGCTCGCGGATGTCGGATCCCCCGAAGAGGATCTGGCCACCGTTGATGCGCGCCGGCGGCTTCTGCAGCCGGGTGGCCGCGAAACCGAGCGTCGACTTGCCCGAGCCCGACTCGCCGACGAGACCGATGAACTCACCGGCACCGACGGAGAACGACACGTGGTCGACGGCCTGCACCGGTGCGGCACCGACGGACTCGTAGACGACGGAGAGGTCGCGGACCTCGAGCAGCGCTCCCGTGCCGGGGGCCGGAGCCGGTGCGCTGTCGGCCTGGAGGTTGACGGCGTTCATCGGGACTTCCCTTCACGGAGGCGCGGGTTGCTGATCGCGTCGACACCGAAGTTGATGAGGGTGAGGCTCATCGCGAGGAGCGCGATGCAGAGACCGGGGGCGAAGAGGAGGATCCACTGACCGGTGAGCAGGGCGTTGGAGTTCTGCGCCCAGTAGAGGATCGTGCCCCAGCTGACGATCGACGAGTCGCCGAGTCCGAGGAACTCGAGGCCCGCCTCGGCCAGGATCGCGCTCGTCGCGGCACCGAAGAAGCCACCGGCGATGAGCGAGGTCATGTTCGGGAGGATCTCGTTGAACACGATGCGGAACGGGCGGTCGCCGGAGAAGCGGGCGGCCGTCACGAAGTCCCGCGAACGCAGCGACTGCGTCTGGCTGCGGAGCACGCGGGCACCCCACGCCCACCCGGTGATGACGATGACCGCGACGATCATCACCAGCCCACCGTTCTGGAGGTACGCGGCGATGACGATCATGAGCGGCAGACCCGGCACCACGAGGAACAGGTTGACGATGAAGTTCACGACCTCGGCGCCGAAGCCCTTGATGTAGCCCCAGCTGAGACCGATCAGGACGGCGACGATCGTCGACAGGATGCCGGCGATGAAGCCGACGGTGACGCTGATCTGCGAGCCGTAGATGAGCTGACTGAGGACGTCCTCGCCCGCCGCCGTCGTCCCGAACCAGTGCTCGGGGCTCGAGTCGGCGTTCCGCGGGAAGCCGTCCTGGCTGGCACCGTACGGGGCGAGGAACGGGGCGAAGATCGCCACGAGGATGAAGAAGCCGAGGATGATCAGGCCGAGGCGTGACTTCCAGTTGGCCCAGAGCGTCGCCGCCGATCGACCGATGAAGGCGAACTTCCTCGGCGGACGGACGGCTTCGTCGGACTGCAGTGTCTTGACGTGCTGTGTGGTGGTCATCGGCGGGTCCTTGGGTCGAGTACGCCGTACAGGATGTCGACGAGGAAGTTGGCGACGAGCACGCTCACCGTGATGAGGAGGAAGAGCGCCTGCATGAGCGGGTAGTCCTGACCGATCACCGCGTTGAACAGGAGGAAGCCGATACCGGGGTATCCGAACACCTGCTCCACGAGGATCGAGCCACCGACCACACCGCCGAGCGCGAGCCCGAAGCCGGTGAGGTTCGGGAGGATCGCGTTGCGGGCCGCGTACTTGACGGCGACCGTGCGACCGCGGAGTCCGTTCGCCTCGGCGAAGGTCACGTAGTCGTCACCGAGCGTGTTGATCATCGCGTTGCGCATGCCGATGATCCACCCGCCGAGGCTGGTGACGAGGATCGTCAGCGCCGGCAGCACCGCGTGGTACGCGACGTCGACGATGAAGTCCCAGGTGAAGGCCGGCGAGGCCGTCGGTCCGAAGGCGCCCGAGGTCGGGAACCAGTGGAGGACGTACCCGGCGAAGAACAGCAGGAGCAGCGCGGTCCAGAAGTACGGGAAGGTGCTCGCGAAGGTACCGGTCAGGGTCGGCAGGGCGTCGAGCCAGGTGTTCCGTCGCCAAGCCGCCAGCACACCGATGAGCGTGCCGAGGATGAACGCGACGATCGTGACGATGCCGAGCAGGATGATCGTGTACGGGAACGCCTGCCAGATGAGCTCACCGACCGACTGCGGGAAGAAGGTGTACGAGACCCCGAAGTCGAGGGTGACGACCTGGTGGAGGTACGTGACGTACTGCTCCCACAGGTTGCCGCCGGGGACACCGAGCTGGGCCTCGATCGCCGCCCGCGTCGCCGCGGAGACGGGGCCGTTCTGCGCGAGCTTCGCGATCGCGGCGTCGGTCGGGGAACCGGGCATGAGCCGCGGCAGGAGGAAGTTCAGCGTGACGGCCGCCCAGAGGGTGAGGACGAAGAGGCCGAGTTTGCGCACCATGTACACGGTCACTCACCGTCCTTCCGGAGCTTGAGGTGCGTGAACACGAGGAGCGGGGTCTGGTCGTAGGTCTGCAGCGGCGCGTACGGGTTGTCCGCATCGGGCCAGCCGGTGAACTTCTTGTCGTTGTACAGGCCCCAGAGTCCGCCGTAGTACATCCCGATGACCGGGAAGTCGCTGTAGACGATCTGCTGCATCTGGTGGCTCAGCCCCAGGCGGGTCGCCTCGTCGGTGGTCGCCTTGTACTGCGCGAGCAGTGCGTCCATCTGCGGGTTCCGGTAGCGACCGAAGTTGCTGGACGTCGTCTCGCCGAGCGGCTTCGCGAACTCGCTGTTGAAGCTGTTGTTGAAGCCCTGGAACATGATGCCGTTGCCCATGCCGCCCATCGCGACCTCGAAGGTGCCGCTCTGGATGGCCTGCTGGTAGCCCGGGGGCTGCGGCTGCTTGATCTGCACGTCGATGCCGAGGGCGCCGAGCTCCTTGCGGACCTCCTGCACCGCACGCAGCCAGTCGGCGTAGCCGTTGGCCGTCGTGATCGAGAAGCTGAACTGCTTGCCCGCCGCGTCGACGAGCTTGCCGTCCTGCTGCGTGTACCCGGCGGCGGCGAAGGCCTCGAGGGCCCCGGCGGTGTCCTGGGTGATCATGCCCTGGTTCGGCAGGGTCGGGTCGAGTTCGTCCTCCTGGTTGGGGAGCATGAGGCTCGACTGGCCGGCGGCACCGAGGTAGCCCTCGGTCGCCGCGTCGGCGATCTTGTCGCGGTCGAGCGCCAGGGCGATGCCGCGACGGACGTCGACGTTGTCGAACGGGGCGACGTCCATGTTGGGCACGAGCCCGATCACGCCGCCCGGCGGGAACCAGAACTTGTTGTGGTCGTTGGCCGCGCCCCAGGTGCCTTCGACGTTCGACAGGAACGAGTAGGCCCAGTCGAAGCCCTTCGTCACGATGTCGAGCTCGCCGGTGGCCGCGGGGATCACGAGGTGGTTGACCTCGATCTTGTCGGCCTGCCAGTACGTCTCGTTCTTGTCCATCGTGTACTGCTGCGAGGTGTAGTTGCCGAGGACGTACGGACCGGTGCCGACCGGGTTCGGGTTCCGCCAGGTGTCGGGGCTCTTGACGTCCTTCCAGATGTGCTCGGGGACGATCAGCGTCTGCGAGACGATGTCGGCCGCGGGGGCGTCGTCGTCGAGCAGGTGCATGATGACGTGCTGGCCCTTCACCTCGACCGTGTCGATGTGCTGCCAGGCGCCCTTCTGGTCGAGCGTCGGGTACTGCTTGATGAGGTCGAAGGTGAACTTGACGTCCTCAGGGGTGAAGGCCTCGCCGTCCGACCAGGTCGCACCCTCGCGGATCGTGTAGTCGATCGTGCGCGCATCGGGGAGGTCGACCTGCTCGGCGAGCCACGGCGTCTCCTTGCCGTCGAGCACGTTGATGATCACGAGGGGCTCGTAGATGTAGCTCGAGGCCGAGCGCTTGTTCACGAGGTAGGGGTTGAAGTTCCGCTCGAGCATCGGGGTGCCCTTGTCGGAGGCCAGCAGCATCGTGTCGGCGGGGATCGAGGGATCCGGCTCGCTCTTGATCTGGATGCTGCAGCCGGAGACGAGCAGGGCCGCCGCGGCGATCATCGCCGCCGCTCCGAGTCGTCTGCGCCTGCGGACCTGGGTCCGCTCATGCGTCGTGTGCGTCATCGCCACCGTCCTTGCTGAAGTCTGTACCCGTTGAGTGTAAGCGCATACATTGCCCTGTGCAACCCGTGTCGGATTTCCCGGCTCGTTCGCAACTCAGGACCGCGCCGGCGCGGCGGGCTCGCGGCGCACGGACGCGGCGCGGCACGCCGAGGACGTCCTGAATTGTGAACGCGAGCAGAGGCGATGGTCAGGACGTGACCGGCTCGGAGCTCTCCCGGAGGACGACCTCGACCGGCAGACGGACGGACATCGCCGGGAGCTTCGGTTCGGCCAGCCGGCGGGTGAGCGCCTGCACCGAGACCCGGCCGAGGGTCTCCATCGGCTGGCGCACGGTCGTGAGCCGGGGCGTCGAGAGGCGGCCGGCGTCGATACCGTCGAAGCCGGTGACGATGAGCTCGTCCGGAACCCCCACCCCGGCGATCCGGGCGGCGTCGATGACACCGAGCGCCATCTGGTCGTTGGCGCAGACCACGGCGCGCGGCAGCACACCGCGACCGAACAGCTCCCGACCGACGCGACGACCGCCCTCCCGCGTGAAGTCACCGCGCAGCGTCGGCGCGTCGGGGACGTCGAGCGACCGCTCGGCGAGGGCCGCCTGGAAGCCGCTCCACCGCTCCGCGTCGTCGGGCGAACCGAGGCTCCCCGACACGTACTCGAGCTCGCGGGCGCCCAGGTCGTCGATGAGGTGCGCCGTGAGGGTCCGCATGCCCTCGGTGTTGCTGACCGAGACGTGGTCGAGGTCGTCGCCGCGACGGGGTCCGGCCATGACCACGATCGGGACGTGGCGCGACAGCCTCGCGAGTTCCTCCTCGCTCGCACTGCCGGCGAGGACCATCAGCCCGTCCACCCGGCCCGCCATGTCGCGCACGGTCTGCGTCGCCGTCGACCCACGGCCGACCCCGACGAGGAGCGCGAAGCCGCTCCGCCAGGACTCGAGCTCGCAGCCGCGAAGGACCTCGTCGAAGTACAGGTTGAGCGTCCTCGTGTCGGTCCGCTCGGGGATGTCGCGGACGACGCGGGCTCCCCCGGCGGCGGCCTCGTCACCCTCGAGCGCGATGTCGCCGAGATCGTCCATGGCGTCGAGCCCCTGGAAGAACAGGCCGATGACGCCCGTGCGCCGGGCCGCGAGTCCGCGGGCGGCACCGCTCGGGACGTATCCCAGCTCCGCGACCGAGGCCAGCACCTTGTCGCGGGTGGCCGGCTTCACATCGTCCGGCCGGCCGAGTACCCGCGAGACGGTGGCGATGGAGACGCCCGCGTGGTGCGCGACGTCGTAGACCGTCGGCGGTTTCGTCATGGGAACGCCTTCCTTCGGGGACCAATGATACGCAGGGCATCACGGTCGTCCGGTCGGCGACGGCCCCGGGATGCCGTGTGTGACCGGTCCGTCTTCCGTCACGGGACCCCGCGCTTCGGACGGCTCGCGCCGTCCGCGGAGCGCATCGAACCCGAACGTTCGCTGAATTCCGGACGCTTGTCGGGCAGCCGGTGGACGCGCGCTGGCAGACTGCGGAGATGACCGATCTGCAGGCGAAAGCCACCCTCCTCAACTCCCTCCACCAGCCGGGTACGCCCCTCATCGTGACGAACGTGTGGGACGCCATCACCGCCAAGGTCGTCTCCGAGGCGCCCGGCGTGGTCGCCCTCGCCTCCGCGAGCCACTCCGTCTCGAACGTGCGCGGCCTCGAAGACGGCGGCGGGCTCGACGTCGACGAGGCGATCGCCGCCGCGAAGATCATCGTGAGCGCCGTCGACCTGCCGGTGACGATCGACTTCGAGAAGGGCTACGCCGACGACGCCGCGGGTGTCCGCGAGAACGTCCGTCGCCTGATCGTCGAGGCCGGCGCCGTCGGCATCAACCTCGAGGACTCCGTCGGCGCGGCGAAGGCTCCGCAGTTCCCGATCGAGGAGGCCGCGGCCCGTGTCGCCGCCGCTCGTGCCGGAGCCGAGGACGCCGGTGTCCCGCTCGTCATCAACGCCCGCGTCGACACCCTCGCCGGCGACCCCGAGGCGTGG
Organism: Plantibacter sp. Leaf1; assembly: GCF_001421315.1. Lineage (NCBI taxonomy): Bacteria > Bacillati > Actinomycetota > Actinomycetes > Micrococcales > Microbacteriaceae > Plantibacter > Plantibacter sp. Leaf1. Next base: position 1,662,359 of record NZ_LMJX01000002.1, read on the forward strand.
GACGAGGCCGTCGCACGCGCCAACGCCTACCTCGAGGCGGGCGCCGACGTGATCTTCTTCCTCGGACTCGGCACGGAGGAGCTCGTCGCGAAGGCGATCGAGCAGGTCCACGGCCGCATCTCCGTCATCGGCTACCCGGGCGCCGTGCCGCTCAAGCGACTCGCGGAGCTCGGCGTCTCCCGCGTCAGCTTCGGACCCGGCACGCTCGGCCTGACGCTCGCCGCCCTGCAGCGCGCCGCGACCGGCCTCACCGAGCTCGGCGAGTACCCCGAGGACCTCGGCTTCTCCTTCGAGCTCTAGCCTCGACCGACGACCCTGTCTCAGGAGTTCCCGGGCGCGGCGCCGCATGACGCGGGCGGCGCACCGACGGACTCCTGAGACAGGGTCGCGGCGTTCGATCAGGACGTCAGGAACCAGTACCAGATGATGAGCATCGTGACAAGGAACCCCGTCAGGAAGTTCAGGCGGAGGAACCGCTTCCAGCCGGCGTTCGCGCCCTCGGCGTCCTCCTCGCGGAGGTTCCAGAACGGCAGCACACTCGCGGCGTACGGCAGGGCGAGCAGGCCGGCCAACGGGATCGGCCACGGCGTCACGAGCATCAGCGCACCACCGGCGAGGTAGGCGACGAAGGCGAACCGCACCGTCGGGGCCGCTCCGATGACGGTCGCGATCGACCCGATGCCGCCCTCCCGGTCCGCGATGATGTCCTGCACCGCGCCGAAGGCGTGGCTGGCGATGCCCCAGAGGAAGTAGCCGACGAGCAGCGCCCAGAGCGCCGGGGTGAACACCGCGCCGGCGAGCACGAGCCCGTAGACCGCCGGGCTCACGAAGTGCGTGCTCGAGGTGAGCGAGTCGAGGAACGGCCGTTCCTTGAACCGCAGGCCGGGCGCACTATAGGCGACGAGTGCGAAGACGCTGATCGCGAGCACGAGCCAGGACAGCGGCGACCCGACGACCACCAGGTAGACGAGGAACGGGACGTTCGTCGCGATCGCCGCGAAGATCGTCAGCCGGTGCATCCGCCGGTCGAGCACCGCGCCCTCCACACCGCCCTTGCGCGGGTTCCGGAGGTCGGACTCGTAGTCGAACACGTCGTTGATCCCGTACATGGCCAAGTTGTACGGGATGAGGAAGTAGAGCGTCCCGAGCCAGAAGGTCAGGTCGAGCTCGCGGGTGGTCAGCAGATAGGCCGCCGCGAACGGATAGGCGGTGTTGATCCACGACAGCGGTCGTGAGGACAGCACGAGCTGGCCGAGTCGGTTCATGCCGGGTCCTCCTGGGACGGGGATGGGGAGACGGGAGCCGGGGTGCGACGTTCGAGCAGCACCCAGAGCGAGGGCAGCAGGACGGCGGCGGCGATGGCGTAGGCGAAGTCCTCGAGCGGGGCGACCCCGATGAAGGCGCCGGAGATGAGCTCGGGGTCGTAGCCGACGAGCCCGATCCCGATCATGACGTTGTCGAACAGGGCGGTCATGAGGAGCAGCACGACGAGGACGCCGCCGACACCGAGCAGCCAGGTGCCGGCCGTCGGGCCACTCCCTGGCGCGCCGCGGCGACGGCGGGCGTCGAGCCGCACGACGGCGAGGAGGGCGACGACCGCCACGACGGCGAGGAACCACGCGTTGAGTCCGGCGTACGTCATCGTCCGCTCACCCCGGTGGCGGCGTCCGTCCCTCTGGCTGTGCGCCCGGTCAGGTGCCGCGCCGCCCCGAAGAGGTTCATCGTCAGGTAGCAGAGGAGAGTCAGGAAGAAGACCTCCTCGATCGGCAGCTCCGGAGCGATCTGCAGTCCGGTCATGAACGAGGTCTCGCCGCGGAAAAAGATCCCCAGGCCGATGCCGAACAGGTCCCAGACGAGGAAGAACACGACGCCGACCGGCAGGATGACGGCGGCCCGCCGCCGGTCCGCCCAGAAGAACAGGCGGAACCGGCGGTCGAGCATGACCATCCCGGTGATCGAGACGAGGAGCGCGAGCAGGTACAGCAGACCCATCAGTCGGCGGCCACGGAACGTCTGCGCAACGGCACGGACATCGGCCCGGTCGTGATGTCGCCGCGCATGCGCTTCACAACGAGCTCGGCGCTGATGAGGCACATGGGGAGCCCGATGCCGGGGATCGTGGAACCACCCGTGTAGTAGAGGCCGTCCACCTTCTTGCTGACGTTGCCGCTGCGGAACATCGCGCTCTGCGAGAGGATGTGCGCCGGCCCGAGCGAGGTGCCCTTCCACACGTTGAGGTCGTTCACGAAGTCGGCGGGACCGACGTCGCGGCGGACGACGATGCGGTCGGCGAGGTCGGGCACGCCGGCCCAGGCGGCGATCTGCGCGATGGCCGCGTCACCGATCTCCGTGACCTGGGCGTCACCGCCACCGCCGATGGTGGGGTCGGCGGGAATGGGCACGAGGATGAACAGGTTCTCGTGTCCCTCGGGGGCGACCCCGGCGTCGGTGGCGCTCGGGCGGCAGACGTAGAGCGATGCCGGGTCGGGCACGCTCGTCACCTCGCCGAAGATGCGGCCGAAGTTGTCGCGCCAGTCGGTGGTGAAGAACAGGCTGTGGTGCAGCAGTTCCGGCAGCTCACCGCGGACCCCGAGCATGACGAGCACGGCGCCGGGGCCGGCGGTGCGCTTCTCCCAGTACTCGGCGGGGTAGGTCTGCAGCTCACGCGGGAGGAGCGTCGTCTCGGTGTGGTGGAGGTCGGCGGCCGACACGACGTTGTCGGCGTGCAGGAGCTGACGGCGACCGTCGGCGTCGAGGTAGTTGATCCCGGCGACACGCGAGCGACGACCGGCGGGCATCGTCGTGATGCCCGTGACCTCCGCGCCCGTGACGATCTCCACGCCCTCGGCACGCGCCAGCTCGGCGATGGTGTCGATGATCCGGGAGAACCCACCCTGCGGGTAGAGCACGCCGTCCTCGAGGTCGAGGTAGCTCATCAGGTGGTACATGCTCGGCGCGTCGAACGGTGAGGACCCGAGGAAGACCGCCGGATACCCGAGGATCTGCTGCAGGCGGACGTCGGAGACGGTGCGGGCGGTGAGCGTGTCGAGGTCCTCGGTCAGGAGCTTCGCCAGCTTCGGCATGCGCGCGAGGACCTCGCGGCTCGCGAGCGTCCGGTACGACTCGAAGGTCGTGTAGAGGAAGCTCCGGATCGCGATCTCGTACGTCTCCTTGGCGCTGCGGAGGTACTCGTCCATCTTCGCGCCGGCACCGGGCTCGACGGATTCGAACAGGGCCAGGTTGTCGGCGCGGTTCGCGGCGAGGTCGAGGTGGCCGTCGCGGCCCTCGGAGTAGACCCGGTAGGCCGGGTCGAGGCGGCCCAGGTCGAGCTGTTCCGCCGCCGAGGTGCCGAGGAGTCGGTAGAAGTGGTCGAAGACCTCAGGCATGAGGTACCAGCTCGGCCCCGTGTCGAAGGTGAACCCGTCCTGCTCCCAGGTGCCGGCCCGCCCGCCGAGCACGTCGCGGCGTTCGAGCAGGGTGACCTGCTGACCGTCGCGGGCGAGCAGGGCCGCGGTGGCGAGTCCGCTGATGCCGCCGCCGATGACGACGGTGCGGGTGGGGGAAGTGGTCATGACAGGGAGCTCTCGTCGATCGTCGGGATGGAGGCGGTGGTGCCGGTGGAGGTGGGCGTCCGGCCGGCGAGTGCGCCGGCGGCGATCCGCAGCTTCACGGGGTCGGGGACGCGCACGCGGGTGCGGACGAGGTCCGAGGCGGGGGTGGTGCGGATCCGTCTCGCCAGTTCGGAGAACAGCTCCTGCGCGAGTGCGACGGCACGACGACTCGACTTCGGCAGCTGGGCGAGCACGGCGGCCGAGCGGTCGAGGTCGGCCTCGATGTCGTCGAGCAGGCTGTGCTTCTGCGCCTCGGTGAGGTCGTCGACGGCGACGCCCGGGAAGTAGCTGCGACCCAGTTCGTCGTGGTCGGCCGAGAGGTCTCGCAGGAAGTTGACCTTCTGGAACGCCGCGCCGAGGCTCCTGGCTCCGACGACGAACGCGGCGCGCTGGGCGTCGTCGACGTCGTGGCCGCGCAGGAAGATCCGGAGGCACATGAGGCCGACGACCTCGGCGGAGCCGTACACGTAGTCGCGGAAGGTCTCGGGCGTGTGGACGGTGCGCGAGAGGTCCGCCCGCATGGACGCGAAGAACGGCCGGGTGAGGTCGGTCTCGATGCCCGCCGACCGGGCGGTGATGGCGAAGGCGTGCACGACGAGGTTGCTGCTGTACCCCGTCTCGACGGCGTCCTCGGTGTCGCGCTCGAGGGCGTCGAGCATGGCGAGGACCCGCTCGGGGTCGAGCCCGGCGGCCGCTGCGACCCCGTCGACGATCTCGTCGGCGATCCGGACGAGCGCGTAGACGTTCTCCACGTCCTGCCGGATCTCGCCGCCGAGGAGCCTGGCCGCGAGCCCGAAGGAGGTGGAGTAGCGCCGGATCACGATGCTGGCCGTCTCCTGCGCGACCCGGTCGTAGAGTCGTCGGGCGTCGCCGACGGCCGAGTCGTCGTCGTTCGGGTGCCCCGTCCCGTTGCCGCCCGCGGTCATCGCGACCGCTCGAGCACCGTGGCCACGATGGGACGCAGTTCCTCGCGGAGCTGCTGTGGGATGCTCGGCGACGCCAGTTGCTCCCAGGCCCGATTGGCGTAGTCCCCCGCGAGCAGCGTCGCGTGCTGGCGTGCACCCGTGGAGGTGAGCACGTCGCGCAGCACGGCTGCACCGTCCTCGTCGAGGTCCGGGTCGCCGAAGAGGTGCTCGACGGCGTGCCATTCGGGCTGCTCGGCGGCGAAGGCCACCATGACCGTCAGCTTGCCCTCTCGGAGGTCGCCGATCGTGGTCTTGCCCGTGGTCTTCGCGTCGCCGAAGACCCCGAGGACGTCGTCGATGATCTGGTAGGCGATGCCAATCTGCTGCCCGAACGCGCCGAGGGCGTCGATCGTGGCCTCGGGCGCTCCGGCCAGGACCCCGCCGGACTGCAGCGGCGCCTCGAAGGAGTAGTACGCGGTCTTCAGGCGTTCCATGCGGATGATGTCGTCGACCGTCGGGACGACGCCGCCGACGGTGAAGTCGACGTCGGCGAGTTCACCGGCGGCCGACGCGGAGATGGCGTCGTCGAGGATCTCGCGGAGGCGGGTGCGGACCGAGTCGGCACTGCCGGCGCGGTCGATCAGGCGGTAGGACGCCGACAGGGCGAGGTCGCCCGCGATGACGGCGACGGACATGCCGCGGTGCTCGGCGAGCGGCAGGGGGATGCCGGCGGTCTGCGCGATGTCCCGGTAGCTGCCGGAGACGTTGGGGCTGCCGCGTCGGACGAAGTCGCGGTCGATCACGTCGTCGTGCACGATCAGCGCGGTGTGGAGGAGCTCGTAGGCGGCCGCGACGTGGGCCGCGGCGACGACGTCGTCTCCGCCGAGCGCCTCGTAGGCGGTCATGACCATGCGGGGGCGGAAGCGCTTGCCGCCGGCCATGCTGCGTTCGATGGTCTCCCAGAGCCGCAGGTACCCGGCGCCGCCGAACGACACCGCCTGCGTCTTCGCCAGTTCGAGGAACCGCTCGAGGGCGTCCTCGACCTGGTGCTGTTGCCGGTAGGGCACGTCGACGACGTGGTGGGTCTCCATAGCACGAGGCTACTTCACCGAGCCTGGAGATTAGTACGCTAGCTGTCCATTCGCGTTCGCCCCGATCGTCGGGGAGAATGGACACATGTCGGTACCCGAAGAACTCGTCGTCCTGCTCGCCGAGGACGGCACCCGCATCGGCACCACGCCGAAGGCGACCGTCCACACGCAGGAGACGCCCCTCCACCTCGCGTTCTCCTGCCACGTCATCGGTCCCGACGGCCGCATCCTCGTGACCCGCCGCGCCCTGTCGAAGCTCACCTGGCCGGGCGTCTGGACGAACTCGTTCTGCGGTCACCCGGGCCCCGAGGAGGACAGCGTCGACGCGGTCCTCCGCCGCGCGAGCGCCGAGCTGGGCCTGCCGATCTCGGCGCCGCACCTCGTGCTGCCCGACTTCCGGTACCGCGCCGTCGACGCCTCCGGCGTGGTCGAGTACGAGATCTGCCCGGTCTACGTCGCCTACACCGACGCTGTGCCCGAACCGAACCCGGCCGAGGTCATGGAGTGGGCTTGGGCCGAGCCCGCATCCCTCCTGGAGTCGGTCGAGCGCGCGCCATTCGCCTTCAGCCCGTGGCTCACCCTGCAGTTGCCGCTCGTCGTACCGCTCCTCGCCGAGACGCCTGCGCGCTGAGTCTGCTCGGTGCGGTGCCCGTCCGGAGGCGTCGGCCTCGCCGTCACGCGCCGCGGAGCGCCTCGACGGCCGCGGCCAGGCGTTTGTCGCGCGTCGAGTCCGTCTTCGCGAGCGCGATCGGCTCGGCGAGCGCACGCTGCCGACTGAACGACAGCGCCCCGTAGGCGGCGAGCGCCTGCTCGTCACCCGCGAGCGCCTGTTCGAGTTCCGGCGGCAGGGGGAAGACCCGCGGAGCCGTGTCGACCTCGAGTTCCACCTCGACCTCGTCACCGCCGGCGACCCCGGCCGCAGCCCGGTTCGCGGCGCTGAGGGCGATGAGGAAGCGGCCACCCATCGGCGTGATCGTGCTGCGGTAGGTGGTCGCGCCGACGGTCACGACGACCGGGACGCGCTTGCCGGCGCCGAGCTCGTCGATGACGGCGTCGGGGACGAGGATGCCGGTGTTGTTGCCCTGCAGCTCGATGACGGTGCGGAATCTCATGCGCTCAGTATGGTCTTCGGTGCTCGCGCCGTGAAGACCAGGACGAGGGAGCCGGCGACGACCCCGATGCCGAGGAGCTGGCCGAGGCTCAAGCCCTCACCGAGCACGGCGACCCCGAGGAGCACGGCGACGACCGGACTCAGCAGCCCGAGGAACGAGACGGAACCGACCGGGAGGACGCCGATGCCCCGGAACCACAGGGCGTAGGCGAGTGCGGTGCCCACGACGGCGAGGTAGGCGTAGCCGCCCACCGCGGCGGGACCGGGTGCGTCCGCGGGCAGCCCCTCGACGACGAGGAGGACCGGCACGAGGACGAGCCCGCCGGCGACGAGCTGCCACGCCGTGACGGCCAGACCGGACGCGGTGCTCGCCGAACCCGTGCGGCGGCCACCGAGCCGCCGACCCGTCGACGGCCGGCCCCACCGCTTGCTCAGCACCGAGCCGAGGGACATGGACACCGCACCGGCGAGCGCGGCGACGACCCCGACCACGTCGAGGCGTGCGTCCGCCTGCAGCACGATGAGCGCGACGCCGCCGATCCCCGCGAGGCCGGCGAGGACGCGGCGGAGGGTCAACGCCTCCCCGACGAGCAGGCTGGCGAGGACGGCGACGAGGACGGGACCGATCGCGCCCATGGTGGCCGCGACCCCGCCGGGCAGGCGGTAGGCGGCGAGGAAGAGGAAGGCGAAGAAGGCGCCGATGTTGAGGGTGCCGAGGACGAGGGACCGCCACCACCAGTCACCGACCGGCAGGGTGCGGGTGATCGCGAGCAGCAGCAGTCCGGCGGGCAACGCCCGGAGGACCGCGGCGAGCAGCGGCCGTCCGGGCGGGAGCAGTTCGCTCGTGACGAGGTAGGTGGTCCCCCAGCTGACGGGGGCGAGCGCGGTGATGGCGGCGACGCGGAGGTTTTTGCTTAGCACTGAGCAAATATAGCTCAGCGCTAAGCGAATCGCTAGAGTGGTCGCATGAGCACGCACGTCGACGACATCCTGAACCAGTGGCGGGCCGAGCGACCCGAGCTCGACGTCTCCCCCATGGCCGTGATCGGACGACTCTCCCGGGCCGCGACGACGGTGGACGCCCGCCTCGCGGCGACCTTCGCTGCACACGGCCTCGACAGCGCGTCGTTCGACGTCCTCGCGACCCTCCTCAGGGCCGGCGCCCCGCACGAGCTCCCCCCGAAGGACCTCACCCACTGGTCCATGGTGACGTCGAGCGCGATCGCCCAGCGCGTCAACAAGCTCGTCGACCGCGGCCTCGTGACCCGTCGACCGAGCGACCACGACGGGCGCGGGACGGTCGTCGCCCTCACGCCGTCGGGGAAGGACCTCGTCGAGGAGACCCTCCCGGACCACCTCGCCGCCGAAGAGCGGCTCCTGGCCGGCTTCTCCGCCACCGAGCGCGAACAGCTCGCGTCACTCCTCGAGCGCCTCGCGGGCGCCTGAGCCCGCCGCAGACGAGACCCTCAGACGATGCGGCGCCCCTCGTTGTGCTCCTGCAGCCACCAGCTGGCACCCTCGTCGTCGGACACCCAGCTCTCCCATGTGTAGGAGGACTCGGTGATCGCGCTGAAGTTCCACCGGATCAACTTGTCGTCGTTGCGGGTGCCGTCCTGCCGGATGCCGTCCGAGCGGTGCGGCGTCGCCACGAGCTGGCAGAACTCGCCGCGGCGCGGTTCGACGTAACTGACCCGCCACGCACCCATCAGCCGGTCGTAGACCCGCAGCGCGGTGCTCACCGTCTCCCAGCCCGACGGCTCGTCGTCGTTCACCACGAGTTGGACGTCCTGTACGGCGCGGCCCTCGAGGACGTACGACACGATCCAGCGGAAGTCGGACTCCACCCACTCGCCGGTCTCGTCGTCCAGCCGCTTCGAGTGCACGTCCCAGGAGCCGACGAACTGCCCGAACCGCACCATCCGGCGCGGGTAGAACGGCGTCGGCCCGTCTGCCGTGATCGCGCTGGCGAAGTCCGGACGCTCTGACGTGCTCATGGCGGAGCCTTTCTACTGGTCCACCAGCGGGCCCGCGGTCGGAACGCCCGCCTCAGACCTCCGTCAGCGCTGCGTCTCGCCGACGTCGGTCCGGTGGAAGTTCTGGAAGGAACGGGAGGCGGTGGGTCCACGCTGTCCCTGATACCTGGAACTGTACTCGCTCGACCCGTAGGGGCGCTCGGCCGGCGAGGTCAGCCGGAAGAAGCACATCTGGCCGATCTTCATGCCCGGCCACAGCTTGATCGGCAGGGTCGCGACGTTGCTGAGCTCGAGCGTGACGTGCCCCGTGAACCCGGGGTCGATGAAGCCGGCGGTCGAGTGCGTCAGCAAGCCGAGGCGGCCGAGCGAGCTCTTCCCCTCCAGCCGCGCGGCGACGTCGTCCGGGAGGGACACGCGCTCGTAGGTGGACCCGAGGACGAACTCGCCGGGGTGCAGGATGAACGGCTCGTTCGGCAGGGTCTCGATGAGCCGGGTGAGTTCCGGCTGGTCTTCGGCGGGATCGATGAACGGGTACTTGTGGTTGTCGAAGAGCCGGAAGAAGCGATCGAGCCGCACGTCGATCGACGAGGGCTGGATCATCTCCGGCGAGTACGGGTCGAGCGCGATGCGGGAGGCGTCGAGTTCGGCTTTGATGTCACGGTCCGAGAGCAGCACGCTGTCAGTGTATCGGCCGGGAGCGCGGCGCCGAGGGCGGGTGCGCTCGCGCGGATTCGCTACGATGCTCGCACGGCGACGACTCCCCCGACCGGGCGGCGAGCAGTCGGCGCCGCAGCGACCCGGAGGCCTCTGATGACCAGACCGCACGTCCTGATCCTGCAACACGTCGCCTGGGAGCAGCCCGCCGTGCTCGGTGAGGTGCTCACGGCGTCCGGCATCGACTGGACGCTCGACACCGTCGTCTCGCGTCGCGAACTCCCGCCGGAGCGCGAGATCACCGGCTTCGACGGCCTCGTCCTCCTCGGCGGTCCGATGGGGGCGCTCGACGTGGAGGAGCACCCGGGCCTCGGCCTCGAGGCACAGCTCGTCCGCGACGCTGCGGTGCTCGGCATCCCGGTGTTCGGCATCTGCCTCGGGCATCAGCTCATCGCGACGGCCCTCGGGGCGACGCTCCACAGCGCGTCCGCGCACGAGGTGGGGGTCGGCGACGTCGAGCTGCTCGTGGACGGCGAACTCGGGATGCGTGGCGAACAGGTCCCTGTGCTGCACTGGCACGGCGACGTCGTCGAGGCACCGCACGGGGCCACCGTGTTGGCGTCCTCGCCCTCGACGCCGAATCAGGCGTTCCGGATCGACGACCGGGTGTTCGCGACCCAGTTCCACCTCGAGGTGGACCCCGCGACACTCGACCACTGGCTCCAGGAGCCCGCGATGCTCCGCGACCTGCCGTTCGTGACGGGCACCGCCGCCGAGGCCGCCGATCGGTTGCGGGCGGACCTCGCCGCCATCGCGGAGCCGATGCGAGCGGCCGGCGAGCGACTGTTCGGCGCCTTCGCGGACGCGGTGCTGCGCCGGACGAGCGTCGATCCGTCACTGCGCTGACGACGGGGGCACGGGCCCGAGCTCCGGCCCGGACACAGCGAAGCGGCCGGAACCCTGAGGTTCCGACCGCTTCGTGAAGCTCGAGTTCGAGCTAGAGGGCCTTGCGACCCGTGATCGTCCTGATCAAGAACGCGATGATCGCGATCGCGAGCAGCACGAGGCCGACCCACAGCAGGAAGTTGAGGGACTGGACGAACCCACCGGTGATGGCGAGAACGATGGCAACGACGATGACGATGATGAGCAGGATGTTCATGGTGAAGCTCCTTTCGCAGAACTGTGACCACCGTATTGGGGTGCGGTCATTCCGTCCTGGGGTTGACATCGTCCGCGGCCGTTCCGATACGCGCGCGGAGCGCCCCCGCGTTGCACACCGCGCGGGGGTCGGGCGACGACGCCTCTTCGGCGGTTACAGGAGGCCCGGCTGGTCCGCCGGGTCGCCGTCGCCGGGCTCGGGACGCGGGTCGTCGTCCGTCGGCGCCGCCATCGGGTCGTCGCTCTCGGGGGCGTTGTCGGGCAGCGCTCGGGAGATGGCCTCCTGGGCGTCGCCGATCGCGTCGTCGATCTCGTCTCGTGGGTCGCTCATGCTGATTCCTTTCGTCGTGTGGAGACCGTAACGCGCAGCACGCGCTCGTGACAGCCCCTGGCGGGACCACCCGGATCGGCCTACGCGGTCGGTGATCCCGTCGGAGCTGTGACCGCGAGCCGTCTGGCCTCGGCGATCACCCGGGCGCTCGCGAACGGCTCCGTCGCCGGCGCGCCCGCGGCGTCGAACACCTCGATGTCCGACGCCGACCGCCCGGCGGGTGCCCAACCCGGCGAACCGCCGCGGACGAAGGCGACGGCGGCGCCGTGGAGGCGGTCCGCCAACTCCTGCGGTGCGGCGGGACCGGCGACCCGCGTGACGTCCGGGTCGTCGAGGAGGTCGAAGAAGAAGGGGACGTCGAGACAGTGCTCGGCGATGCCGCTGACCGCCGACGGCCACACGAAGTCGGAGACCCAGGTCTCGGCGTCACCGCGCGCCGCCGCCCAACGGATGATGCGCTCACGGAACATGACGTCGCTGATGAAGCGGCCGGCGACGAGGCTCGTGGGCTCGCCGACCTGCGTCGCGACGTATGCGTCGGCGAGCGCCTCGGGAGCCCCCATGAGGTGCACGGCACAGGCCGGCGGTACGGCGTCGAAGGCGTCCGGCCGCCCGGTGAAGAAGCCGGCGAACTCCTCACGGGTCGCGCTGACGAGCAGGGGTTTGTCGGCCCCGCGTCCTGCGGCCAGGCCGGCGTCGACCGTGTCCACGAGGAGTTCGCCGTCGACCACCGGTCCGAGGCCCAGGCGGCCGTCCATGGTCGTCATCCCGCGGAGGATCGACTCCGCGTCGCGAGGCCCGCCGGCGGTCGCCTCGAACCCCTGCGCCTCGATGAGGGCGGTCTCCGGCACGCTCGCGAAGCCGGCGGCCGTCGGCGCGACCCCGAGGTGGGCGGCGAGACGCTCGGTCAGCGAGCGGGCCTGCTCGAGCGGCACGTCTCCGGGGACGCCGGACAGCGAGATCGCCCGGTGGAACAGGTGCTGGGCGGCAGGTGTGGCGAGCAGGGTCATCACCGAGCCACCGCCGGCGGACTGGCCGGCGATCGTCACGCGTCGCGGATCGCCGCCGAAGGCCTGGATGTTGTCACGGACCCATTCGAGGGCGAGGATCCAGTCGAGGGCCCCGCGGTTCGCCGGGGCGTCTGGCAGCCAGCCGAAGCCGTCGAACCCGAGTCGGTACGAGATCGACACGGTGATGACGCCGTCGCGGTTGAACGAGCGGCCGTCGTACCAGGGGCTGGCGGGCGAACCGGCGATGAAGCCGCCGCCGTGGATCCAGACGAGGACCGGGAGTCCGGCGCCGTCCGATGCGGGCGAGGGGTCCGGGGTGTAGACGTCGACGTTGAGGGTCGACTCGCCGGGGATGGACGGCTCGGGGATCGTCGTGATCTCGGCCATGGCCTTCCGCTGCGGCGTCGGACCGAAGGCGGTGGCGTCGCGCACGCCCTCCCATGGGCCGGTCGGCTCCGGCGCCTGGAAGCGGCGGGCGCCGAACGGGGGTTCGGCGAACGGGATGCCGAGGAAGGCGGACGAGCCGTCTGGCCGACGAATGCCGCGGACGGCACCGGCGAGCGTGTGGACGACGGGGTGCGTCGAGCTGGTGTCGGGCGTCATCGGCAGATCCTCCGGGTGCTCGTCCGGCACGATATGCGACGAACGTCGGGCGGTGATCTGCTCAGTATGCCGCTCCGGACCCGAATCCCGTCCAACGCCCGGGGTTCACCCAGCCACCTGTCGGGGAGGCCAGCGCGGTGCTGCCGCGCGAGCGCGCCCCACACACGTGAGCGCGGGTCTCTGGAGACCCGCGCTCACGTCCGGTGCACCGCGCTCGGCTCAGCGCACCGCGCTGGCCGAACCCGAGGGGTGCGGGATGGGGAGGGGTTACGCGACGATCGCTGCGCGGAGCTCGGCGGCGGAAGCAGCCGGGTCGTCGGCCGAGTAGATGGCTCCACCGGCGACGGCGACCTGCGCGCCGGCCTGCTGGACCGAGGCGATCGTCGAGGCGTTGACGCCACCGGCGACCGAGAACGGCACGGCAGCGGCCTCACCGTCGGAGAGGAGCGTCTGGAAGGTGAAGCCCTCCTCCGCCTGCTCGTCGAGCCCGGCGTGCATCTCGACGAAGGCGGCACCGAGGGCGGTGACCTCCTTGGCGCGCGCGACCTTGTCGGCGACGCCGATGAGGTCGACGACGACGGACTTGCCGTGCGCCTTCGCCGCCTTCACCGCGCCGACGATGGTGCTGTCGCCGGCGGTGCCGAGCACCGTGACGATGTCCGCACCGGCCGAGAACGCGATGTCGGCTTCGAGCTCGCCGGCGTCCATGGTCTTGAGGTCGGCGAAGACGATCTTGTCGGGGTGGGCGTCCTTGATCGCGGTGACGGCGCGGAGGCCCTCGGCCTTGATCAGCGGGGTGCCGAGCTCGAGGATGTCGACGTAGGGCGCGACCTTCCCGGCGAGTTCGAGGGCTGCCTCGGTGGTGAGGACGTCCATGGCTACCTGGAGCTTCATGTGGTGCTGCTTTCTGTCGTGAGGGGAGACGACCGACGTCCGTCGGTCGCGTGGGGAGCGGATGGGGCGGACTATTCGAGGTTCGCGTGGCGCGGCCACAGCTCTTCCGCGCTGACCCCGGCGGACTGCCAGAGCGCGTGGAAGATCGCGTCGCCGAGGAGCATGACCGACTGCTCGAAGAGACCGCCGGAGTACTGCACCGACCGCGTGCCGCCGTGGTCGGTCTTCTGTGCGGCGGGCACGACGACGACCACGGAGGCGAGCTCGGCCAGTTCGGAGTCGGCGTCGGTCGTGATGGCGATGACGCCGGCACCGACGGACGCCGCCGTCGAGGCAGCCCGGACGATGCCCGTCGTCGTGCCCGAGCCGCTGGCGACGAGCAGGACGTCGCCCGCGGCGATCGCCGGCGTCGTGGTCTCGCCGACGACGTGGACGGTGCGTCCGAGGTGCATCAGCCGCATGGCGGTCATCCGCAGCGCCAGGCCGGAACGACCGGCACCGAGGACGAAGATCCGCTCGGCATCCTGGAGCCGCGTGAGGGTCTCGGCGAACGGCGCCGCATCGGCGGAGAGCAGCGTCGTGACGGTGCGGTGCAGTTCCGTGTCGATGGCGGCGAGCGCACCCTGCACGGTCGTCGGCGGACGCCGCGGGTCGGTTCCGGGCTGGTGATCGGGGGGCGTCGTACTCGGCATCCATTCATCCTGTCGTCGAACGGGTAGGTATACCGCTGGTCAGGCGGACGGTTTCCCCTACCCGAACGGGTGGGTCGGACGGGCTGGGGTAGGGTTCGACGATGGACGGACACCGAGACACCTACCCGATCGAACTGCTGCAGGGGATGGCCGTCGTCGCGTCCAGCTCGCTGCTCCGCATCGCCGGCGCCTTCCGGGCGGTCCTCGAACCCGTCGTCCAGCACTCAGCCCTCGTCATCTTCACCGAGGACTGCACCGGGCGTCCGCGCAAGAAGGCGGGCGACCCGTCGATCGTCGAGGGCGTCACCATCGCCGAGCTGGACGCCGTCCGGCAGCGCACGCCGCGTCGGCGGGACGCTTCAGCGCACGCGGCGCCCACCGACCGCCCGACGACCGCCGTCATCGCCGGAGCGGAACGGCCCATCGCTGCCTGGCTGGCCGACACCGGGGCGCTCCTCGTCCTGACCGACCCCCGAGGACCGATCGACGACTCCCTCATCGGCGCGCTCTGGGAGATCGTCGCGGCCGAGATCCGACAGCAGGTCACCACCGCGGCTCCCGACTACCTCCGCGACTCGCGCGCCGCATCGAGCGAGCGGGCGGACGCGATCGCCGAGCTGACCGACGCCCACGCGACGACCCTCGAGTCGATCCTCGCCGTCACCCGGTCGCGGCAGACCACAGCGGAGGACGCGCGCCGGGCGGTCACGGAGATCGCGTCGGCGGCCATGGTCCAGCTCCGCGCCGTCTCCGACCGCGACCGCCAGCTCGCCTCGGAACCCGTCGCGCAGGCGTTCGCGCGCCTGAAGGACGACCTCCGTCCGCTCGCCCGCTTCGGCGGCCCGGAGGTGCAGTTCATCGAGCCACCCGTCGACGGTCGGGCGCTCCCGGGCGAGGTCGCGCACGCCGGACGAGCCATCGTCCGCGGGACGGTACTGGCGCTCGTGGAGCAGTCGACCGTCGGACGCGTGCGGGTGCAGTGGGACTGCGACGGCAGCAACCTCCTCATCGGCATCCGCGACGACGGCCCGGGCGAGCTGACGATCGACACCCCGAGCGTGCAGCAGCTCGGTGCGCGCGTCACGGCGTTGCGTGGCGATCTGCAGGTGCAGGCGACGCCCGGCTGGGGATCCGAACTGCACGTGTCACTCCCCCTCGACCCACCTCCCGCCGCGCAGAGCCGTTCCGGTGCAGCGGCGGCGCTGACGGAACGCGAGTGGAGCGTGGCCGAGCTGGCCGCCGGCGGCGCACGGAACCGTGCGATCGCCGAAGCCCTCACCATCAGCGAGAACACGGTGAAGTTCCACATCGCCAACGTGCTGCGGAAGCTCGGTGTCGCGAGCCGCGTCGAACTGGCCGCCGCTCTGTCCTCCGGCCGCTGACCGACCGCCGGATCGCCACCGCTCAGCGGCACAGCGCGGTCAGTCGAGCGCGAGCACCCGGCCGGTTCCGACGCCCTCGACGGCCTTGACGAAGGCGAGGCCGACCACCTCGGAGGAGACCGGGAGGAAGCCGGGGAAGGTGTCGTGGTACCCGGGGGCGTCGGCGAGGACCGTCGGGCTGACGGCGTTGATGCGGATGCCGCGAGGCAGTTCGACGGCGGCACCGATCACGAACGACTCGAGCGCACCGTTGGCCATCGACGCGGCGGCACCGCTCGCGATCGCCTCGCGGGCGAGGATGCCCGTGGTGAGGGTGAACGAGCCGCCGTCCCGGACGAACGGGGTCCCGATCCGCACGACGTCGAGCTGGCTCAACACCTTGCCGAGGAATGCGGCACGGTAGTCGTCGCGGGTGAGGGCGTCGAGCGGCTTGAACCGCACGGACCCGACGGCGACGATCACGGCGTCGACCTCACCGACCTCCGCGAACAGCGCTTCGATCGAGGCCTCGTCCGTCGTGTCCACCGCTGGCGACGTCGACCGCGACACCGCGATCACCTCGTGCCGGTCGCCCAGCGCGGCCTCCGCCGCTCGTCCGATGTGTCCACTCGCGCCGATCAACAGGATTCTCATGCGAGCGACGCTAGCACCGGGCTCCGACGCCGGTCCCGTCAGTTGGCGTCGTCCATCCCGGTGACGTGGACGGCGTAGCCGTTGCACCCGGCCCGCGTCCAGTCGTAGGCATCCCCGAGCGGGGTGTCCCCGTACTGTGCCAATTCGGCGGCCGGACTGTCGTCGGAGAGGATCATCCCGCGCGTCGGGTCGGCCAGCGCGCGGTCGTTCGTCCACGCGTACCAGAACCCCTGATCCGCCATGCATTTCGCGGTGATCTGCCGCTGCTTCTCCCAGATCCCGGTGCTCGGCTCACCCCGGTCGTCGGTCGGCGGGATCACGACGTCGGCCGGGTCGGTGGTGGCGTCGAACCATCCCTCGGGGGTCTTCGAGTAGTCGACGCCGGCGGCGGGCGACACCGGTGCGCCGGGATCCTGCGAAGGGTCGGCGGGAACCACGGGCTCGACGGGTGGGAGCTCGTCGATCGACGCCGCCGCCTCGGCCACCGCCTCCATCGACCGAGCGTCGTCGGCCGCTGCTCGGGCGTTGGTGACACCGACGAACACCCCTCCGGCCACGACCGCGAGCACGCCGCTCATCGCGATGCCGAGTCCGATCCGACGACGGATCGCTCCGGCAGGCCTTGGAGTGGTCGACTCCTCGATCCCGTCCTGCGTCATGCCGACGCCCCCTGCATCCGTCCGGACCCGTCGGCGTCCCGCCCGACCACCCGTCGGCCACCCGGCCACCACCACACGGCGGCACCGATGAAGCCGAGCGCTGCACCGACGCCGATGGACAGACTCAGCACCCACCAGGGTTCGAGGCCACCACTGTGGGAACTCAGCCGGGAGATCAGGAGGACACCTGTCGCGCTGACGCGGTACAGGATGTCTCCGGCGAGCAGGCCGACGAGCGCGGCGGCCTGGGCCAGCACCGCCGATCCGAGCCACCGCGACCGCTGACGCATCGCGAGCAGGAGCCCGACCACGGCCAGCAGTGCGGCGAGCGCCACCCCGACCGCTCCGATCGGCGCTTCGACGACGTCCCCGATCCAGAGCGCGCGGACCACGCGGACGAGGAGGAAGACCGCGGCTGCCGCGACCATGACGCCGCCGCACAGGACGAGGGCGGTGAGGACGTTCCCGGTGCGTCTCGTGCCGAGCGACACCGGGTCGAGGCCGCGGCCGGCACGCAGTTGTCCGGAGCGCCAGGACAGGTCGTGCGGGATACCGCGGACGGCACGCAGCAGGATGTCGCGGCGCAGTCGCGTCGGTGGAATCCCCTCCGCGTCCGCCCAGACCGCATGCTCGTGGAGGTCGGAGGCGATCTCGTCCCGACGCTCGCCGGCCACTTCGGGCACGAGGTCGCGGGTGTACCAACCGCACCAGCCGAGCACCCGCCGCGAGGCCGTGCGGTACTGGGGTGTCCGGAGGGCGCTCACGCGATGACCCCCGGCGTCTGCGACCAGGCGGCGCCGGCCGGGCGTGCTGTGGCAGCCGCCTCGCTCGCGAGCCGGGCGTGCTCCCGGTCGCGAGCGGTCGCGCCTTCGCCGGTGACCCGGTAGAGCCGGCGGCGTGGCCTACCCTCTCCCTCGGCGACCGCCGGGTCCTCCCAGCTCGCCTCGATGAGGCCGGCCTCGGTCATCCGGGACAGCGCCTTGTACAGGGTGCCGTGGGCGGTGAGGCCGCCGTCGCCACCCGCGGCGAGCTGCTTCGCGATCGCGAACCCGTAGAAGCTGCCGTCCGCGGACTGCAGCACCGTGCCGACGTCGAGGATGTCGAGCTCGAGCGGGAAGAGCGTGCCGGGTCGTCTGCGTGCCATGCGATCACTCTAGGAAGATAGGTTCCCAATCGCAAGCGGAGCGACGCCGCAGCGCAGCCGAAGCGCGGCCGAGCCTCCCTCAGCTGCCGTCGCGGAGGTCCGACGGCGGCTCGTCGCCGAGCACGATGTCGTCGAAGCGTGCCGTGCACGGCGGACCGACCGGCGCCTGCGACAGGAAGCCCACCTGCACCGGGGCGTCGGTGTGGAGTCGGAACAGTCGGACGAAGTCCCAGCGCACCCCGTCGGTCGAACTGTGGAACGCCCACGCCTCGCCCAGCCGGCTGACGCGCATCCACACCGCGTCGTCGTCGACGGGCGTCGAGTTCACGTCGTCCGACCAGGTGTTGGTCACGACGCTGACCACCATCGCCTGCCCCTGCGGCGACTGCTCGAAGCAGAGTTTCGCCCAGTGGTCGCCGTCCACCCAGAGCGCGATGGCCCCGGCGTCGAAGGTGCTGCGCTCGCTCACGACGGCGATGCGGGCCGACAACGTGAACCGCTCGGGCGCTGCGAACGCGAGCGCCGTCGCCCCGAGCTCCTGCGGGCCGCCGCGGGAGCTGTTGCTCCAGTCCACCTGCGCGGCGGAGGTCATCGTCAGCGCTCCGGCGTCGGCGTCGTAGTCGGCGTGGCCGGTGGTCGAGGTCCAGGTGAGGTCGGGAAGCCCGGCGATGCGGGTCACGTCGGTGTGCATGCTGCGACCCTATCGGTGAGGGGTCAGGACGCGCCCGGGACGTCGACGACGCGCTCCTCGCCCACTGTGACCGCGAGCGAGCCGTTGGAGGCCGACGCGATGTCCGCCTCGAGCCGCGCGAGATTGGCCCGCGGCACCCACAGTTCCAACTCGGCCCGAGCCGCGTACCGCGTCTCACCGAGCGTCGCGCCGTTGCCCTGGGCCCAGTCCCGGAGCAGGTGGTCGTAGCTACCGGCGTCGGCGTGGGGCACGACGAGGGTCGCCTGGGTGAGGGTCTCTCGGCGCACGATCGTCGCGAGGTCGAGCGTCTCGGATGCCGCTGAGGAGTAGGCGCGCACGAGGCCGCCGGCACCGAGCTTGACGCCGCCGAAGTACCTCGTGACGACCACGACGACGTCGGTCAGCTCCCGTCGGCGCAGGACCTCGAGGATGGGCATGCCGGCGGTACCGGACGGTTCGCCGTCGTCGGAGGACCTCGCCTGGTCACCGAGCAGCCCGGTGACCATCGCGACGCAGTGGTGCCGGGCATCCCAGGCATGCTTCTTCACGCGGGCGATGACCTGCTCGGCGTCGTCCGGGGAGGAGACCGGGTGCGCGAGCCCGATGAACCGCGACTTCTTGACGACGAGCTCGTGCTCGACCGGCGCTGCGATCGTCGACGGGTACTGCCGCACGGTGGTCATCGTGTCGAGCGTACCGAGCGCGGCACGTCGCTACGGCCGGAGCACGTCGTCGACGGGACGGGCCTGCACGTGTCCTCGGACCAAGACGAGCCCGACGACGGCCACCAGCATGATGACGAGGTTGGCGGGGCCGGCGATCGTCAGGAAGACGTTCTGCCCGGCCGCCGCACCCGCGTGGTCGATGCCACCGGTGGAGAGGAAGAGGGTCGGGTCGAAGAGGGCGTGGAGCAGCATCGGCCAGACGAGGTTGCCGGTCGCGCGGAGCGTCAGGTACATGCACACGCCGAACCCGAAGGTGTAGACGACGGTGACGAGCACGGTGGTGAGCGGTTGGCCCGACAGCAGGTTGGCGGAGTGGAGCAGCGCGAACACCAGCGAGGAGATCACCATCACGATCCACTCGGAGCTTCCGGCGTCGCGGAGCATCTTCACGACGATGCCGCGGGTGAGGAGTTCCTCGGCGAACCCGATGAAGATCCCGGAGAGCATCGCGACCACGACCACGGAGCCCTGGTAACTCCCGTAGTCGATGCCGAGGAGTCGGAGGACGATGGCGGCGAGGATCAGAGCGGGCGCGACCCACATCCACCAGCGACCGCGGATCGGCTGCCGGGCGAACAGCTCACGGAACCAACCGACGGAGAGGACGAAGGCCGTGAGCAGGAGCGACCCGACGATGAGCGGCAGCATGAGCCCGAAGAACACGCTCTGCGGTGTCGCGAAGAGGTCCGCACCGATCTGGTCGCCGAACACCAGCTCGATGAGTCGGCCCGCCCCGAGGTAGAGCGCCAGGTAGACGACGGCCAGCACGAACGAGCGCCAGACGCCACCCTTCGCCCAGAAGTCGTGCCATCCCCGTGTCGTCAGTGTCCGCTGACCTCGCCGATCGCCCACTCGTCCGCCCTCCCGCCGCGTCGGTACGCCTCACGCACCTGCTCGAACCGTACTGGAGCGCGGCGCTCGGCGCACGGCGCGCCGCCGATCAGGGGCTTGCGCCGCCCATGGCGGGCCGCGTAACCTACAACCAAATGGTTGTACAAACTGACGCAGGACCGGAGCTGCCCGCCGACGAGGTGGACCGCCTCTTCCACGCGCTCGCCGACGCGACCCGACGGGACATCCTCACGAGGGTGCTCGCCAGGGAGCAGTCGGTGACGTCGCTCGCCGAGCAGTACGAGATGTCGTTCGCCGCCGTCCAGAAGCACGTCGCCGTCCTCGAACGGGCTGCACTCGTGACGAAGGAACGACGCGGCCGACAGCAGATCGTGCACGGCGACGTCAGGACCGTGCAGCGATCCGCCCGCCTCCTGGACGCCTACGCGGACGTCTGGAACCAACGGGCGCTGCGCATCGGAGCGATCCTCGCCGAGGACGGTCCGGAGCGCGGCGACACACCGAACACCCCCTGACACACCGACCGGAAGCAGGACTGGACCATGAGTACGCTCACCGCCGAGAAGGACCTCGACCAGCTCACCTTGACCTTCGTCGCCGAGTTCGACGCACCGCCGACGCGTGTCTGGGAGATCTGGGAGGACCCGCGTCAGCTGGAGCGCTGGTGGGGACCACCGACCTGGCCGGCCACGTTCACGCAGCACGCCCTGACCCCGGGGTCCGAGTCCGCGTATTTCATGACCGGGCCGGACGGCGAGCGCGCGCACGGCTGGTGGGAGATCACCGCGGTCCGGGCGCCCGACTCCCTGAGCTACGAGGACGGGTTCGCCGACGAACACGGCGCACGCCAGGAGGGGATGGGCGTCGTGCACGCCACCGTCACGCTCGAGGCCCTCGGGACCGGCACGCGCATGACCATCGAGAACCGCTTCGACAGCCTCGAACAGCTCGAGCAGCTGCTGGCAATGGGCATGGAGGAGGGCATGGGACAGGCGATGGGCCAGATCGACGCCCTCCTCGCGGCGTAGACCGCCGGACGACGAACCCGCTGGCTACGCACCGCCCGCCGCCCCCGGTCACGGGGACGGCGGGCGATGCGGTCGGTTCAACTCGGGGCGCGGCCGGTGGCGTACGCGCGAGCAGCCATACGCTCGATGAACGGATCGGGACGGGTCACTGTCAGATTGCAGCCTCAGCCGTCGCCGCGTCGATTCGGCGAATGAAGTCGTTCGCCCACACTGCGGCAGCCTCGGCATCCGGCAGGACCTCGACCCCGTCTGCAGCCGTTTCGTACAACGTGTCCCAGTCGGCGTTCACGACGACGAGAGGCGGCCATTCGTGCCCGCCGCGGTAGGCGAACAGTCGCGTGCACGTCTCGCGCACCAGTTCCAAGTCGAGGTCTTCCTCGCGATCGAGGAGCTGCAAGTCGATGAGGTCGTGTGCGCGCTGGCTGTCGACCCCGGTCGCTGCGTGGAGCTTCTGCGCGATCTGATGGTCGCTGCGCATCACGTGGACCGGCTCCGGGCGGGGAAGTCCGACCGCTTCGAACAGGTCCGCGAGGTCATCCGAGAGCACGATCTCGGGCTCGTCGGCGTCGCCGATCTCGTTGTGACCGAGCTCGAACGTGACGGTGCACCACGGCCTGCCCCGATAATCGAGTTTCACGTCGAACGGCTGCATGACGTATGTCGCCGGAACCCCGGCCGGTTTCGGTGGCGTGCGCTCGATGAGTCGCCCGGTGAATCCCGCCCACCCGTTGCGCAACCGTTCCTCGAACTCGCTGACGAACTCCGCCAGGGTGCCCGATCGCGCAGCATCGAGATCCCTCGTGAATCGGGTGGCCCGACCGTATCGGAGCGCCATCGCGCTCCCACCCTTGATGGCCCCGGCTGGAAGCATCTGACCGACCACGACGAGTGCCATCGCAACGGTACGCCTGTTCACCAGCCCGTCGTCGCCTTCGAGGTTCGCGACCCGCTGACGGAGTGAACGGAGGCTCGGCGGGACACTGTCGTACGTCATACGTCCAGCGCCGTTCGCACGCGCGCGAGCTCCGCGGTCGTCAGGTAGCCCTCCGCACGCGCTTGGTCGGCGGCTTCACGGAGCCGACCAGTCTGGACACGCCCCCGGCATTCGAGGAGCGCATCCACGACGGGCTGCGCCGCGATGCCCTCGTACATCGTCGGCCTCGCATCCGCAGGAGCCCGGGTGATGGCGATTCGATCGGGTACCGTACGCCGAGTACGCCGAGGAGTTGCGACGGAGATGGTCTTCGGGTTCACATCCGCGAGGCCGAGGAGCGCAAGAACCGTCTCCCCGCGCAGGAACGCACCCTCTCCTGCGCGCAGCGTCGCCTCCGCGTATTCGTCCAGCGGGGTGTGCGGGATGGTCTCGTCGCGGTACAACCCGTACGCGATGTGCGCGAACCTGTTGCGTGTAGCGAGCTTCACCAACTCGACCTTCGGGACACCGGCGTCCTCCGCATCACGGGTGGTCACATACCCGTAATTGTCGGCTGCGATCTCATGCACGACATCTCGATAGGTTCCCTGCGACATGTCAAAACTATACCATTATCAGTATACTTTTGCCGCGCTGCACTGGACATCGTCGACGCACCGCCCACCGCCCCCGATCACGGGACGGCGGGCGGTGCGGCCTGCTCAGCCGACGCCGTTGAGCACGGACGAGGTGAACGCGACCGCCCGCTGCTGCAGGGTCGCGATGCGCTCCTGGCGCGCGGCCTCCGCGTCGAATCCGACGTAGGCGAGCGGCGGCAGCTTGCGCACGTTGGCCGAGCACTGGAACTCGGCGCACACGAGCGTGCCGACCGTGTCACCGTTCTTCCCGGCCTGGCCGGCACGCTTGGAGCTGTAGAAGACGACGTCGTTGCTGAGGGTCACGTCCTGGCACCAGGCGCACTGCGGCCGGGTCCGTGGCATGGCGTCGGCCTGCCGGAGGAGGATGCCGACGGGTGCTCCGTCGACGACCGTCACGACATAGGCGCGCCGCGGCAGCTTCTTGTCGCGCCACCCGAGGAAGTCGCGGACCTCGAAGTCGATCGTCTCGAGCTCGGCGGGCAGTGACACGTCACTCACCTCCTTGCGTGAGGCGTTGACGAAGGAGGCTCTGATCTGGGAGTCGTTCAGGGGGATCATGTGGTTCACCGGTTTCGGCTGGGCCGTCGGAGCGACGGCGGAGAGACCCTCCGGGCGCCTGAGCGCCGCAGCGGGCATGTCGGGTGCGCGACCCCGTCGGCGGCTCGGATGAGCGCGCTGGACGGGGCCGACGTCCTCACCGCGTGGGTGAGGTGATCGACCGGATGGACCGTGCTCTCGGGCCGGCGTTGGGGACGCCGACGACCTCCAGACGCCCGACACGGGGCGGAGCGATGATCAGGGACACACACGCACTGTATCAAGCGACGGCGCGCCTGCTCCCCCGTCGTTCCCGCCCTCGACGCTCAGCGCGCGGCAGGATGGACGTATGACCCTCGACGTCGCACGACTCCGGACCGCGTTCCCCTCCCTCGCCTCGGGCATCGCCCACTTCGACGGCCCGGGCGGCACGCAGACGCCGCTCGCGGTGGGGCAGGCGATCCTCGACACGCTCACCGGCCCGCTCTCGAACCGCGGCACCTCGGTCGCCTCGGAGCGCCGCTCCGACGACGCGGTCACCGCCTTCCGAGCCGCCTGCGCCGACCTCCTCGCCGCTGACCCGCGCGGGATCGTCTTCGGACGCAGCGCGACCCAGCTCACCTACGACTTCGCGAAGCACCTGTCCCGCGACTGGTCGGCGGGTGACGAGGTCGTGGTGTCCCGCCTCGACCACGACGCGAACGTCCGGCCCTGGATCCAGGCCGCGGAACACGCCGGGGCGACCGTCCGGTGGATCGAACTCGACGCCGCGACGGGCGAGCTCGACCTCGACTCCCTCGACGCGGCCCTCGGCGAGCGCACCCGCCTCGTCGCTGTGACGGCGGCGTCGAACCTCATCGGCACCATCCCGCCCGTGCGCACCATCGCCGACCGGGCGCACGCGGCAGGCGCGCGCGTCTGGGTGGACGGCGTCCACTACACGGCGCACCACGTCGTCGACGTCGACGCGCTCGGCGCCGACTTCTTCGTCTGCTCGCCGTACAAGTTCTTCGGCCCGCACTGCGGCGTCCTGGCCGCATCGCCGGCGCTCCTCGAGTCGATCCACCCCGACAAGCTGCAGCCGTCGACGAACGTGGTGCCGGAGCGCTTCGAGTTCGGCACCCTGCCCTACGAGCTCCTGGCCGGCGTGACCGCGGCCATCGGGGTGCTCGCCACGATCGACCCCGGTGCCGCCGAGAACCGACGCGACCGCCTGGTCGCCTCCGCCGTGTCCGTCCACGAGCGCGAGCTCGCGCTGCGCACCCGCATCGAGGAGGAACTCGGCGCCCTCGCCCCCGACGTCGAGCTGCACTCCCGGGCCGCGGAGCGCACGGCGACCCTCTTCATGACCTTCCCGGGTCGACGTTCGGCGGACGCCTCGGCCTTCCTCGCGGCCCGCGACGTGCTCGCACCGTCGGGCTCGTTCTACGCGGTCGAACCCTTCGCGGCGCTCGGCCTCGACGACGTCGGCGGCCTGCGCGTCGGCGTCGCCCCGTACACCTCGGACGAGGACGTCGACCGCCTGCTGGACGGCGTCAGGGCGTTCCTCGCGAGCTGACCCGTCGCGGGTCAGGAACGCTTGGTGGTCTCCCGTCGCAGCACGACGAACCCGGCGACCATGACGACCGCCCCGAGGACGAGGGTGATGATCCGGAAGAACCCGAAGTCGTTGATGCCGAAGATGAGCGGTCCGGCGAAGAGGAACGTGGCGCCGACGAAGTACCAGACGGCGGTGGAGCCCCCGATGGACGACGTGGGCTGCGACGACGTGGGCTCCGACGACGCGGGGCCGGCCACCGGCACCTCGTCTCGTTCCGGTCCCGGTTCGGGCTGGGTCGATCCGGTCATGGTTCGCTCCGATCCGCCACGCTGTCGGTGGTGCACGTGGCATCCGTCGACACGCTACGCCCAGCCGCGCCGGCCGGAATCCCCCGCGCGACGGAGATCAGGCCTCGCTGGCGAACATCCGCCCGTCGGGGTCGAGGCGTGTCAGGAGGGCCGCGGAGATCGCGCCGAGCTGCTCGACCTGCTCGGCGCTGAGCGCGTCGAGCACCAGTGAGCGGACGTTGCCGACGTGCCCAGGCGCTGCCTGGACGACCTTGTCCCATCCGGCGTCGGTGAGCGTCACGTTCGTCGCGCGCCGGTCCTCCAGCACCGGTGAGCGTGCGATGAAGCCCTCCCCCTCGAGGCGGGTCAGCACCCGCGAGAGACGAGGGAGCGTCGCGTTCGTCCGCGCGGCCAGCGCCGAGGTGCGGAGCGTGCGCTCGGGGGCCTCGGACAACATCGCGAGGGTGAAGTAGTCGAAGTGGGTGAGGTGTTCGTCCCGCGTCAGCTGCAGATCGAGGGCAGCGGGGAGGAGCTCGAGGACGGCCGCGAACCGCACCCAGTCCCGCTGCTCCGCGTCGCTCAGCCAGCGGGTGTCCGTCATGGTCCCAGCGTAATGCTTGCCGCTACAACGAAGACCCCGCGATCGGGCCGTGCGGGCGCCGCCCCGGAGGAGGACGATGGACCCATGACCTTCCGCGCCCTCGCCCCCGGCCAGCGTTCCCGAATCCTCCTCGGCGGCCCCTCCGATGCGGAGCCGGAGGTCCTGTTCGAGACGGACGAGCTCCTCGTCGAGGCGCCGAACTGGTCCCTCGACGGGAGCACGCTGGTCCTCAACGGCAACGGCCACCTGTGGTCGCTGAGTGTGGAGGACCCCGGTGCGGGCCTGACCCGGATCGAGTTCGCGGGACTGCCCGAGCTCAACAACGACCACGTGCTCGACCCCGACGGCGAGCACATCCTCCTCTCCGCCATGGACGGCCACATCTACCGCGGGGCCCTCACCGGCGGCTCCGTCACGAAGCTCACCGCCGACGACGGCAGCTGGCACTTCCTGCACGGCGTCTCGCCCGACGGCGCGCGCATCGCCTACGTGGAACTCGAGGGTTTCGAGCACCCCGGGCGACTCGCGGTCGCCCCGGCGGTCGAGGGCGGCGGCCCGGTCACGGTCCTCGACACCGGCGACGGGCACCTCGACGGTCCGGAGTGGTCGCCCGACGGCCGATGGCTGTTCTGCAACACCGAGCACTTCGGCACGGAGCCCGGTCACGCGCAGCTCGCCCGCATCCCCGACGGCGGGGGCACCCTCGAACACCTCGTGGCGAGCGACACCGTCGACTGGTTCCCGCATCTCTCCCCCGACGCCCGCCTCGCCGCGTACATCGCGTTCCCCGCCGGGACGATCGGGCACCCGGCCGACCTCGACGTCGAGGTCCGCCTCGTCTCGACCGACGACTGGGCGACCCCGCTCCGCCGGTACCCGGTGTTCGGCGGCCAGGGCACGATCAACGTGAACAGCTGGGCCCCCGACAGTACCCGCTTCGCGTTCGTCGCCTACCCGACCGCGCCCTGACCGTCGCCACTGGGTACTGTCGAGAGGTGACCGATGCCAGAAGCGCCCATTCGCAGACGCTCTCGCGCGGCATCCGCATCCTCGAGGTCCTCGCCGACGCCCGGGCACCACTGACGATCGACGAGCTGAGCACGGCGCTCGGCCTCCACCGCAGCGTCACCTACCGGCTGCTGCGCACCCTGGAGGACCACCGGCTCGTCGTTCGCGACACCGCCGGTCGGATCGCCCTCGGCTCCCGACTGGCCGCCCTCGCCGCCGGCGTCTCCCACGACCTGCAGGCAGCCGCCCTCCCCGAGTTGACGGCCGTCGCCAACGAACTCGGTATGACCTGCTTCCTCACGGTGCTCGACGGCGACGAGATCGTCACGCTCGTCAGCGTCGAACCTCGCCACGCGATGGGGTCGATCGCGCAGCGGCCGGGCACCCGACACCCGATCGGTGTGGGCGCGCCGGGCAAGGCGATCGCCTCGCGGCTACCGCTCGCACAGTGGCCCGACACCCTCGCCGACGCACATCGCGCCGAGCTGACCGACGTCGGCGAGCGGGGCTGGGCATCGAGCCACGACGAGGTCATCACGGGCCTCCGTGCCGTCGCCGTCCCGCTCGCCGTGCACGGGTCGCCGGCCGCGGCCCTCGCCGTCGTCTACGTCGCGAGCAGCCGCCCCGAAACCGAGATCGCGGCCCGCCTCATCGAGGGGGCCGCGACCATCGCGTCGTCGGTCTGAGCCCGGCTACATCCGCGTGCCGTACACCTGGCCGCGACCCTGCTGCTCCTCGGCCTCGCCACCGAGCGGGATCCCGGTGCGGTCGCGGAGGAGCAGCGTCGCCGCGAACGCGATGACGATCATGCCCGCGATGTAGAACGCGACGCTCGTCGCCGAGCCGGTGAGCTGCACGAGCCAGGTCGCGATCGTGGGCGCGAACGCACCGCCGAGGATCGCACCGATCGCGTAGGTGACCGAGACGCCGGTGTACCGGATGGACGCGGGGAACAGCTCGGCGAAGTACGCCGCCTGGGGTCCGTAGGTGAAGCCGTTGCCGATCGTGAACAGCGCCAGTCCGAGGAACAGGAGGACCGGGTTGCCCGTGTTCACGAGGGGGAAGAGCACGAACACGGTGGCGAGGAACGCGACCCAGCCGATGATGTACGTGTTGCGTCGCCCGATGCGGTCCGACAACGAGCCGGCGAACCAGGTGACGATCAGCCAGACCACGGCCGAGCCGGTCACCGCGAGGAGGACCGGTGTGCGTTCCATCCCGACGAGGCCGCCGTCGGCGAGGGGCGTGGTCGCGTAGTTCTGGATGTACCCGCCGGTGGTCATGTACCCGGCGGCGTTGTTGCCCGCGAAGGTGAGGGCGGCGAGCAGGACGAGCAGCCAGTGGTGACGGAACAGCTCGACGATCGGGACGCGGCGACGCTCCTTGTTCCGCGCGAGGGCGACGAAGACGGGGCTCTCGTCGACCTTGCGGCGCACGACGTAGCCGACGATGATCAGCACGAAGCTCAGCAGGAACGGGACCCGCCAGCCCCACTCGAGGAACGCGGCCCCGGGCGAGATCACGCCGGTCATGAGCGCGAGCATGCCGGACGCGAGCAGCAGCCCGATGGGCACGCCGATCTGAGGGAACGCGCCGAACCGCCCACGCCGGCCGGTCGGCGCGTGTTCGACGGCCATGAGGACCGCACCACCCCACTCGCCACCGGTGGACAGCCCCTGGAGGATGCGGAGGAAGACGAGCAGTGCCGGCGCGAGGATGCCGATCTGGTCGTAGGTGGGCAGCAGACCGATCAGGGTCGTCGCCGCGCCCATGAGGAAGAGCGTGATGACGAGCATGCGCTTGCGCCCGATCCGGTCACCGAAGTGGCCGGCGACGAACGCCCCGAGCGGACGGAACAGGAAGCTGACACCGACGGTCGCGAACGACAGCAGGAGCGCCGCCTGCGGACCGGCCGGTTGGAAGAAGAGCTGCGAGAAGACGAGTCCGGCGGCACTCGCGTAGAGGAAGAAGTCGTACCACTCGACCGTGGTGCCGATGACGGTGGCGAAGGCCACCCGGCGGAGTTCCGCGGGCGTCGTCGCCCGCGCCAGAGATGCGGTTGTCATTGTCTCGAGACCCCTTTGTCCGTGGCGACCCGTCGTTGGGCCGCCAGAATGTACACCACATCGTATACAATCGTCGGGAACGCGCAAGAGGCAGTCGATGACGACGCACCGTATCGTGATCGCAGACCGCAGTCGACGCAGATGAGGACGGGACCGATGCAGGATCACGAACGCCGGGCGATCGCCGCCGAACTGGCCACCGCCCACGACGAGCGGAGCATCATCCCGCTCCTCACCGCCCGCCATCCCGACATGGACGTCGAGGACTCCTACGCCGTACAGGCACTGTGGGCGGAGAGCCGCATCGCCGCCGGACACCGCGTCGTCGGCCACAAGATCGGCCTCACCTCCAAGGCGATGCAGCAGGCCACCGGCATCACCGAACCCGACTACGGCGTGATCTTCGACGACCAGGTGTTCGACTCCGGCGCCACGCTCGACTTCGACGCCTACTCCAACGTGCGGGTGGAGGTCGAGCTCGCCTTCGTCCTCGGCCGCCCGCTCCAGGGGCCCGGCTGCTCCATCTTCGAGGTGCTCGACGCGACCGACTACGTCGTCCCGGCGCTCGAGGTCCTCAACTCCCACATCGAACTCGAAGGCCGCACGATCGTCGACACGATCGCCGACAACGCGGCACTCGGGGCAATGGTGCTGGGTGGCACGCCGGTCCGACCCGACGCGATCGACCCCCGCTGGGTCTCGGCGCTCCTCTACCGCAACCAGACGATCGAGGAGTCGGGCGTCGCTGGAGCCGTCCTCGGGCACCCGGCGCTCGGCGTCTCGTGGCTGGCGGGCAAGCTCGCCCAGCACAGCGGCAGCCTCGCAGCCGGGGAGATCGTCCTCGCCGGGTCCTTCACGAGACCGATGTGGGTCGAGCGCGGCGACACCGTGCACGCCGAGTACCAGGGACTGGGAGCCGTGACATGCCGATTCGAATGACCCTGCCGCCCACCTTCGGCGAGCGCCTGCGGACCGCCGACCGCCCCCTGGTGGGCATGTGGGTGGTG
The DNA here is from genome assembly GCF_001421315.1 of Plantibacter sp. Leaf1. Taxonomy (NCBI): domain Bacteria; kingdom Bacillati; phylum Actinomycetota; class Actinomycetes; order Micrococcales; family Microbacteriaceae; genus Plantibacter; species Plantibacter sp. Leaf1. Next base: position 1,692,127 of record NZ_LMJX01000002.1, read on the forward strand.
TCGGGGAGTCCGGTCGCTGCGGAGATCGCCGCGGGCAGCGGCCTCGACCTGCTCCTCATCGACGGCGAGCACTCCGCGAACACGCTCGAGAGCATCCAGCTGCAGCTGCAGCTCGTCGCGGCGTTCCCGGTGTGCCCGCTCGTGCGGGTGCCGTTCGGCGATCCCGTCGTGATCAAGCAGGTCCTCGACCTCGGAGCCCAGAACCTCATCGTGCCCATGGTCGAGTCCGCCGCTCAGGCCACCGAGCTCGTCCGGGCCGTGCGCTACCCACCACAGGGCGTCCGCGGGGTCGGTAGCGCCTTGGCCCGATCGTCCCGCTGGAACCGGGTGGACGACTATCTGTCACTGGCGAACGGATCCGTGTCGCTGACGGTGCAGATCGAGTCGGCGGACGCGGTGGAGCACGCCGCCGAGATCCTCGCGGTGGACGGTGTGGACGCGGTGTTCGTGGGGCCGGCCGACCTCTCGGCCTCCATGGGCCTCCTCGGCCAGCAGGGGCATCCGACGGTGATCGCGGCGGTCGAGCGCGTGCTCGACGCCGCTGCCGCCGCTGGGAAGCCGGCCGGCGTGAACGCCTTCGACCCCGTCGTGGCGGAGCACTACCTCGACCACGGCGCGTCGTTCGTCCTCGTCGGGGCCGACGTCTCGCTGCTCGCGCGAGCCTCGGAGGGCTTGGCCGAGCGGTTCATCGACGGCCGTCGTGCCGCCCCGCGTGGCGACGGCTACTGACCCTTTCCGAATCCATTGGGATCGTATATGATTCCGTATACCAAGCTGAGGACGGACGATGACGAACCAGGATGACGACGGCGACCTTTGGGCTGCTGCGGGCGGCAAGATCATCGCCGTACACCTCAACTACCCCTCGCGTGCCGCACAACGTGGACGCACCCCCGAGCACCCCTCGTACTTCCTCAAGCCCTGGTCCTCCGTCGCCCGCAGTGGCGACACCATCGAGCGGCCGACCGGCGCGGAACTCCTCGCCTTCGAGGGTGAGATCGCGATCATCATCGGCACCGCAGCCCGGCGCGTCACGGTCGAGGACGCCTGGCAGCACGTGTCCGGCGTGACCGCCGCGAACGACTTCGGCGTCTACGACCTGCGCACCGCCGACAAGGGCTCGAACCTCCGATCCAAGGGTGGCGACGGCTACACGCCCCTCGGCCCGACCATCATCCCCGCCGACCGCATCGACCCCGCTGGCCTCCGCGTCCGCACCTGGGTCGACGGCGAGCTCGTCCAGGAGGACACGAGCGACACCCTCCTCTTCCCGTTCGCCCAGCTCATCGCCGACCTCTCACAGCTGACGACGCTCGAGCCCGGCGACGTGATCCTCACGGGCACGCCGGCCGGTTCCTCCGTCGTCGTCCCGGGCGACGTCGTCGAGGTCGAGGTCGACGCCCCCACCGCCTCCGGCACCCCGTCGAGCGGCCGACTCGTGACCACCGTCGTCGACGGCACCGTGCCCTTCGGCGACGTCGGCTCGAAGCCCGCCGTCGACGACCGGCAACGCGTCGAGGCCTGGGGCGATGCCGAGCTGGCGGGTGTGCCCTCCGACACGCTCGGGGACCAGGGAACGCTCACAGACCAGGGGGCCACCGCCCGGGTGGTGGAACCGCTCGATCCCGCGGTCGCCGAGCAGCTCGCGGCGGTCTCAACCGCGACGCTCAGCGCCAAGCTCCGAGCACGGGGCTACACCGAGGTCTTCGTGGAGGGCGTGCACGCCTCGCGTCTCGGAACGCGCATGGTCGGCGTCGCCCGCACCCTCCGCTTCGTCGCCCACCGGCCCGACCTCTTCGCCGAACGCGGCAACGGCTTCAACGCGCAGAAGCGCCTCTTCGACACGGTCGAGTCGGGCGAGGTCATCGTCATCGAGGCGCGCGGCGAGCGCGGCACCGGCACCGTCGGCGACGTCCTCGCCCTGCGTGCCCAGCAGCGCGGTGCGGCCGGGGTGGTCACCGACGGCGGGATCCGCGACGCCGAACAGGTGGCCGGCTTCGCGCTCCCGACCTTCTCGCAGGGACCGCATCCCTCCGTCCTCGGGCGCCGGCATGTGCCGTGGGAGATCGACGTCGCCGTCACCTGCGGCGGCGCGACCGTCCTGCCCGGCGACGTGATCGTCGGCGACGGCGACGGGGTCATCGCGATCCCCCGGGCGCTCGCCGCCGAGGTCGCCGCCGAGGCGGTGACGCAGGAGGCCGAGGACGCCTGGATCGCCCAGCAGGTGCTCCAGGGTGCCGCGGTCGACGGCCTGTTCCCGCTGAACGCCGAGTGGCGGGCACGATACGAGAGCGAGCAGGGCCGATGACCGCCGAGCGACCCACTCTGAGCAAGTCCGAGCGGGCCTACCGCTTCATCCGCGAGGGCATCGACGCGGGTCGCTTCGTCCCCGGCTACCGCCTGGTGCTCGGGCAGATCGCCGGCGAGCTCGACGTCAGCGTCGTCCCCGTGCGCGAGGCGATCCGCCGGCTCGAGGCGGAGGGGCTCGTCACCTTCGAACGGAACGTCGGCGCGCAGGTCGCGCTGCTGCAGGAGACCGAGTACCTCTTCACCATGCAGACACTCGCGCTCGTCGAGGGCGCCGCGACGTCGATGAGCGCCGCGTACCTCACCGAGAACCACCTCGCTCGCGCCCACGAGATCAACGAGCGGATGCGCCGCACCCTCGACGACTTCGACCCGCACGCCTTCACGGCGCTCAACCTGGAGTTCCACGCCGTGCTCTTCGAGGAGTGCCCGAACCCGCACGTGCTCGACCTCGTGCACCGCGGCTGGAGCCGTCTCAACGCGCTCCGCGATTCGACGTTCAGCTTCGTGCCGGGCCGTGCTCGGGAGTCGGTCGCCGAGCACGACGGCATCCTCGAGCTCATCACCGCGGGAGCACAACCGCTCGAGATCGAGATCGCCGCACGCGACCACCGCACGGCGACCCTCGACGCGATGCTGGCCTACCAGGCCGACCACAAGCCGCCGAGCGCGGCTCCGTTGTCGCCATCCACCACCCACCGGAGGAACCACTCATGACCCAGCACGTTCCGGCAGCGCTGCCCGACCGTATCCGGCACTTCATCGACGGCGAGTTCGTCGACTCGGTCGACGGCGACACCTTCGACGTCCTCGACCCGGTGTCGAACGAGACCTACGTCCAGGCCGCCGCGGGGAAGCAGGCCGACATCGACCTCGCCGTCGCCGCCGCCAAGCGCGCCTTCGACGAGGGGCCGTGGCCGAAGCTCCTCCCCCGCGAGCGCAGCCGGATCCTGCATCGGGTCGCCGACGCCGTCGAAGCCCAGGACGCTCGTCTCGCAGAACTCGAGAGCTTCGACACCGGCCTGCCGATCACCCAGGCGCTCGGCCAGGCGAAGCGGGCCGCCGAGAACTTCCGGTTCTTCGCGGACCTGATCGTCGCCCAGCACGACGACACCTACAAGGTGCCCGGTCGCCAGGTGAACTACGTGAACCGCAAACCGATCGGCGTCGCCGGGCTCATCACCCCGTGGAACACCCCGTTCATGCTCGAGAGCTGGAAGCTCGCCCCCGCGCTCGCGACGGGCAACACGGTCGTGCTGAAGCCCGCCGAGTTCACCCCGCTGTCGGCGAGCCTCTGGGCGGACATCTTCCGCGGTGCGGGGGTTCCGGACGGCGTGTTCAACCTCGTGAACGGCCTCGGCGAGGACGCCGGCGACGCCCTCGTCAAGCACCCGGACGTGCCGCTCATCTCCTTCACGGGCGAGAGCAGCACCGGTCAGCTCATCTTCGCGAACGCCGCGCCCTTCCTGAAGGGGCTGTCGATGGAGCTCGGCGGCAAGTCGCCGGCGGTCGTGTTCGCCGACGCCGACCTCGACGACGCGATCGACGCGACCGTGTTCGGCGTCTTCTCCCTGAACGGCGAGCGCTGCACCGCAGGAAGCCGCATCCTCGTGGAGCGCAGCGTGTACGGCGACTTCGTCGAGCGCTACGCGGAGCGGGCCCGCAACATCGTCGTCGGTCACCCGAACGACCCGGCCACCGAGGTCGGTGCCCTGGTGCACCCGGAGCACTACGAGAAGGTCATGGGCTACGTCGAGATCGGCAAGGGCGAGGCCCGCCTCGTCGCCGGTGGCGGGCGGCCGGAGGGCTTCCCGACCGGCAACTACGTCGCACCGACCGTGTTCGCCGACGTCGCCCCCACCGCACGGATCTTCCAGGAGGAGATCTTCGGTCCGGTCGTCGCGATCACCCCGTTCGACTCCGACGAGGAGGCGCTCGCGCTCGCGAACGACACGAAGTACGGCTTGGCGGCCTACATCTGGACGAACGATCTCAAGCGCGCACACACCTTCTCGCAGAACGTGCAGGCCGGGATGGTGTGGCTGAACTCGAACAACGTCCGCGACCTCCGGACCCCGTTCGGCGGCGTGAAGGCGTCGGGGCTGGGTCACGAGGGCGGCTACCGCTCCATCGACTTCTACACCGACCAGCAGGCGGTCCACATCACGCTCAACCAGGCGCACTCCCCGCGCTTCGGCACGGGCGGGCCGCTGCAGCCCGCTCACTGACGCGCCACCCGCGACACCCCTCTCCCATCAGACATCACGCAAGGACGCATTCATGTCGAACCCCATCACCCCTGCCGGCCCCGAGCCCGTCGTGACCGACACCGACCCGATCCCCACGCCCGGGAACCGGATCCCGACGCCCACCGCCACGCCGCCGGACATCCTGCGGTGCGCGTACATGGAGATCGTGGTGACGGACCTCGCGGCGAGCCGGAAGTTCTACGTCGAGGTCCTCGACCTCGTGGTGACAGAGGAGGACGAGCAGACGGTCTACCTGCGGAGCTTCGAGGAGTTCATCCACCACAACCTCGTGCTGCGGCAGGGGCCGGTGGCGGCCGTCGCGGCGTTCAGCTACCGGGTGCGGAGTCCTGAGGACCTCGATCGCGCGGTCGCGTTCTACACCGAGCTCGGCTGCCGCGTGGAGCGCCGTGCGGAGGGGTACGTGAAGGGCATCGGCGACTCGGTGCGGGTCGAGGATCCGCTCGGGTTCCCCATCGAGTTCTTCTACGACGTCGAGCACGTCGAGCGTCTGGCATGGCGGTACGACCTGTACACGCCGGGGGCGCTCGTGCGGCTCGACCACTTCAACCAGGTGACACCGGACGTGCCGCGCGCGGTCGCCCACATGGAGGACCTCGGCTTCCGAGTGACGGAGGACATCCAGGACGAGGCCGGCACCACGTATGCGGCGTGGATGCGGCGGAAGCCGACCGTGCACGACACCGCGATGACGGGTGGCGACGGTCCGCGCATGCACCACGTGGCGTTCGCGACGCACGAGAAGCACAACATCATCGCGATCTGCGACAAGCTCGGTGCGCTGCGGATGTCGGACGTCATCGAGCGCGGGCCGGGGCGTCACGGGGTGTCGAACGCGTTCTACCTGTACATCCGCGACCCCGACGGCCACCGCATCGAGATCTACACGCAGGACTACTACACGGGCGACCCGGACAACCCGGTGGTCACGTGGGACGTGCACGACAACCAGCGTCGCGACTGGTGGGGCAACGCGGTCGTGCCGAGCTGGTACACGGACGCCTCGCTCGTGCTCGACCTCGACGGTGAGCCGAAGCCGGTCCTCTCCCGCACCGACGACTCGGAGCTCGAGGTCACGATCGGCGCCGACGGCTTCTCCTACACGCGGAAGGGCGACGAGGCGCAGGGCTTCAAGCTCGGCAACACCCTCTAGGGCGCGTTTCGTTCGCCCATCTTTGGGCGAGCGAACGCCGCGTCGCCCAAAGATGGGCGAATGAACGGGGACTTCGCCTCCCTATGCTGGCCTGATGACGAACCCGGTCGCCTTGGAGAGTTTCTCCGGATCCGCACCCGATGCGGTGTGGGACGACGTCACCGCGCTGTTCGTGGAGGCGTTCACCGCCGAGCCCTACCTGGAGGACGCACTCGACCTCGGGACCATCCGGCAGTGGGGTCCCGAGCACCTCGGGCACCGGGGTGGGCGGCTCGTCACCGCATCCACCGATGGTCGCCTCGTGGGGTTCGCGCTCGCACACGGCCTCGACGCCGACCCGGCTTGGCTCGGCATCCTCGCGCAGCTCGCCGAGGGAAGCGACGCGGCGAGCGCAGCGCTCGCCCGGCCGGACGACGCGGTCGTCGTCCACGAGCTCGCGGTCACGGCATCCGAACGCGGACGCGGCATCGGGCGGCAGTGCCTCGCCGCGCTGCTGCAGGATCGCACGGAGTCGCAGACCTTCATCGGAGTCTACGACCGGGCGACCGCGGTCGCCGCGATGTACCGCCACTGGGGACTGGACGAGATCGGTCGGGTACCGATGCCGGGTGACGCGATCGCGCTGCGGGTCCTCACCGCGCCCACCGCGGAGCTGGCGTCGTCGCTCAGCGTCCCGGACCCGGAGGTGGGCGGATGAACCGGCGCACGCTGTGGCTCAGCTGCTGGGAGTGGGGCTGCTGTGGCGGGCCACTGGAACCGGGCCAGCGGGTGACCCTCTCGGTCTGGCCCGTGGACGACGGGCAGCGGAGCTGGCTGACGGAAGCGGTCGGGGCGGATCTCACGGCCCAGATCGACGGCGTCGAGATGCATCACGAGGAGCACCCCGCCCCGGAACGCCTCACCGGCACTCTGGCAACCCTGTCGACGGTGTCGATGCCCTCGCGTCTCGTCCACAACGAACGCCCTCCGCTGCCACTCGGAGCCCTGCCTGCGGCGAGGCGCCTCATCGGGCCTCCGGGCAGCGCCGTGTACATCGGCGTACCGCACTCCCCGTTCGTGACGCACCACGAAACCGTGCCAGGGCCGCCCATCGTGCAGGAGACGCCGAGGATCCCACCCCGGCACGGGGCCGAGAGCGCCGACGCCCGGTCGGCTGCACGGGCAGCGGAACACGCGGCCGCGGAGGCGGAAGCCGAAGCGCATGAAGCGCGCGGGACCGTCCCACCACCCGGTGAGGTCGAGCCACGACTCGTCGGCTATCTCGTCGAGCTCGACGTCGACTGAACCGCGTTCATCCCGCGTGCCCGACGCACCCCAGGGTCGTTTCGATCAGGCGCTCGGCCCGCGCCGGCGTCATCCGGTCGGACTGCTCAGCGGCACGCGCCACGGCGATGCCGTCGAGGACGGCCAGGAGGAGTGCCGCGTCATCGGCGGTGAGGTCTACGTCGGGGAAGGCGGCGACCAGGAGGCGGAGCAGCACATCCTCGGTCCGCGCCCAGTCCTCGGCGTGGATCGCCCGGATGTCGGTGTCCGTGCTGGCCCGCGCTGCGAACGCCACCCAGACGATCCCGTCGGTGAGGTCCGAGCCCTCGATGCAGGCGATCTCGCGGCAGAAGACGCGGAGCCGCTCCTCGTCCGAGGTGAGCGCCTCGAGACGCTTGGCGACCCGGGCCCGGAACCGCTCGTTCACCTCGGTCATCGCCGCGACGAGCAGGCGGTCCTTCGTCGCGAAGTGATGCTGGACGGCGCCGACGGAGACGCCCGCCTCGCCCGCGACGGTGCGGATCGTCAGCGCGTCGGCACCCTGCGTCGCCATGATCCTGAGCAGGGCGTCGACGATCCGCACCCGACTGCCGTTCTCGTCCGCCATCGCCTCCGCTTTCACCTCGCCCTCTCGACAGGGTACGGTCTTCCCATGACCAATACGAGCGTATTGCCCGCGGCCGTGCGGCCGTCCCCGCGGATCGCCGCCCTCGACGTCGTCCGCGGACTCGCGATCCTCGGCACGCTCGGCACGAACATCTGGGTCTTCTCGCACCCCTGGGGGCTACTCGGCATGCTCGCCGCCCCGGTCACACCGGAGACCGGCCCCGCTGCCGGGGTGACCCAGCTCGCATTGATGGCGCTCACCCAGGGCAAGTTCCTCGCCCTGCTGACCCTCATGTTCGGCGTCGGCCTCGTCATCCAGCACGACGCCGCCCGACGCCGCGGACGCCGTTGGCCCGGCCGCTACCTCTGGCGTGCCACCCTGCTGCTCATCGACGGCGCGGTGAACTACGTCCTCATCGCGGAGTTCGACGTCCTCATGGGCTACGCGGTCACCGGCGCGATCGTCGCCTGGCTCCTGCTCACGAGACCGAGGACGCAGCGGGTGATGATCGTCGTCTTCGGCGCGCTGCACGTCCTCCTCATCACCGCGATCGTCGCGTTCGTCGCCACGACACCGTCGGCGTCAGGCGACCTCGATCTCCCCGCCGGGCCGAGCCCGTACGCTAGCGACTCCTTCCTCGGGCTGGCGGCCTTCCGCCTCGACAACCTCGCGGTGTTCCGAGCGGAACCGGTCCTCATCGGGTTCCTCACCCTGGCCATGTTCCTCGCCGGCGCGCACCTCTTCCGCGCCGGCGTCTTCGGTGAGCCCGGCGGTCCGCTCCGACGCCGACTCATGATCATCGGCGCCTGCGCCCTGCCGGTCGACCTCGCGCTCGGCATCGCCGGAGGCACCGCGGGGCTCCTCGCCGAGCGCTATCTGGCCGCACCACTCGTCGCTCTCGGTGTCCTCGGGGCGACCGTTGAGCTGTGTCGCCGCTTCGGCACGGACGGATGGCTCGCGCGACGCCTCCGGGAACTGGGCAAGGTCGCGCTGAGCGCCTATCTCCTGCAGAACCTCCTCGGCGGCGCGATCTTCTACGGCTGGGGCTTCGGCCTCGCCGAACTCACGGCCGAATGGCGCGTCCCGGTCACGGTCGCCGCCTTCGTCGTGGTCGCCGCCCTCGTGACCGGCTTCGCCCATCTCTGGCTCCGCCGCTTCACCCTCGGCCCCGTCGAATGGCTCTGGAAGCGCGGTGCGGAACTCGGAACGCAGGGCTCCGAGGACCGACCCTCGCTACGGTGAGACCATGACCACCGTGCACCTGACCGGCCAGTTGATCTGCGCGACACCGACCGAGGCGGCGACCGTCGAAACGCATCTCGCGCAGCACCTCACGCTCACCCGCGCCGAACCGGGGTGCGTGTCGTTCGAGGTCACCCGGTCGGACGACCCGCTCGTCTGGGACGTCGCCGAGGTCTTCGACGGCGACGAGGCGTTCGAAGCCCACCAGGCCCGCGTCGCGTCGAGCGAGTGGGGCCAAGCGACCGCCGGCATCGAGCGCCGCTACCAGGTGACACGGTCGCCAGCGGGCCAGGCCGTCATGGACGTCGGTACCGACGCGCTCGCCGACCTCCGCCGCCGACTCCGCGACACCCGCTGGCCCGAACGGTGGCCGACGGACGCTTGGGAGGCCGGCACCGACCAGGACGAGCTGCGGCGGCTCGTCACCTACTGGGCGGACGGCTTCGACTGGACAGCGCAGCAGTCGGCGATCAACGCCCTGCCGTGGCACCGGGCCGAGATCGACGGTGCGGACATCGGCTACCTCCGGTTCGACGCCGAGACTCCGGGTGGGATCCCCATCGTCCTCACGAACGGGTGGCCGAGCACCGCGCTCGAACTCGTCGAACTCGCCAGGCGCCTCGCGGCTCCGTCCCATTTCGGCGGCGACCCGGCGAGCGCCGTCACCGTCATCGTCCCCGCACTGCCTGGGCTGCCGTTCTCGCCGCAGCGGCCGACCTTCGGCCAGCAGACCCACGAGCTGTGGCACACCCTGATGCACGATCACCTCGGGTTCAGCCGGTATGCCGCGCACGGCGGGGACCTCGGCGCGGGGATCACCTCGAGGCTCGGGCAGGCCCACCCCGAGGCGGTCGCGGGTATCCACCTCCTCGCGGTCGCCGCGCCACGCGAGGTCGACGCCGAGACGCTCACCGCGGAGGAGCGGGCACATGTCGCCCGGGTGGAGGTCTGGGACGCCGAGGAGGGCGCGTACGAACACCAGCACCACACGCGTCCGCTCACCCTCGCTCCCGCACTGTCCGACTCCCCCGTCGGCCTGCTCTCGTGGATCCTCGAGAAGCACCGGGCCTGGAGCGACTGCGATGGTGACGTCTCTACACGGTTCAGCGACGACTACCTCGCGACGCTCGCCTCCGTCTACTGGTTCACGAACGCGATCGGCACCTCCCTCCGCCCGTACTACGAGTCCGCGACCGGGATCACGACGCGCGTCGACCGGGTGGACGTGCCGACCGCGGTCGCGCTCTTCCCGCACGATCTGGCGAGCCCGCCGCGCAGCTGGGCCGAGCGGAGCTACGACGTGCGTCGGTACACGGTCATGCCCCGCGGCGGCCACTTCGCGCCCCACGAAGAGCCCGAGCTCCTCGCGGACGACATCCGGGCATTCCTGGCGACGCTGTAGCGGACACACGCGCGACCAGCGCTGTCACCGGCAGGCTGCCCCGACCACCGGCCTCATGGAGCGATCCTCGCTAGACGCGCCTGAACCGGGCCGGAGCACCCCGATCCGTCACACCGCGGAGACCGCTCAGTCGTGGTCGATGGAGGAGACCGCGTCGGCCACCTGGGACTTGCCTTCGGCGACGCGGTCGTCGTCGTCCGTGACGATGCCGATGGTCTCCACGATCCGCCCCTGCACGGCCTCGAGGACCGCCTTCGGCTGCGGCGCCTCGGGCTCGCGGTCGTCGCTCCGCTCCTCGTCCTCCGGGTAGACCTGGAGCCGGTCGTCGTCGCCGTCCGCCACCGTGCGTCGGGCGTGGTCGACGCAGAGTTTGGCGACCTCCTCGGCGTGCGCGTACATGACGGAGTGCGCCGCGCCCGGGATCTCCCAGAGCCGCGAGGAGGGGAGCAGCTCGCCGACCCGCTCCACCCATTCGCGTGGAGCGACCGCGTCGTACTCGCCGCGGATCACGAGCGTGTGCGCCTCGACCTTCGGCAGCGCCTCCTCGATGGGATAGCTGAGCATCTCCGGGAGGACCCGCGAGAACCACTTGAACCCGCAGAAGACGTAGGCGCTGATGGCGAGCACCTTGACGGTGAGCGGCTCGTGCCAACTCGACTGCAGGAAGCGCACCGCCTGGGTGAGCACGCGACGCTGACCGGGGACGACCACCGGACCGATGAGGATGAGCGTCGACAACTCGGGACGACGCGAGACGAGGTCGCTGACCACCTGGCTGCCCATCGAGTGACCGACGATGATCGGGTCCTTCAGGTCGAGCTCGTCGATGACCCGGCCGACGAGGTCGGCGTACTCGCGGATCGTGAGCGTCGACGTCGGGTGCGGGACGCCGCCGAACCCGGGCAGGTCGAGGGCGTGCACGGGGCCGAACTCGTTGAGGTGCGGAGCGAGCCGCTCGAAGTAGGTCGAGGAGACGCCGATACCGGGGATGAGGATGAAGGAGCGGTCGCCGCTGGAGCCCACGGAGTTGACGCGGACGTAGACGTCGCCGTCGTACACGCGATCGACCCGCACACTCCGCTTGCGACGCTTGCGCTCGATCCTCGACATGCCCCAAGCGTACAAGTGGCGGGCACCCGGATGACGAGAGCTGTCAACCGTGCGCGATCCGGCCAGGCGGGCGCGAAGATGGGAGTGACCGGAGCGGCCATCCCTCGCTCCTCGAGAGGTGCACCATCATGACCGTCCCCCGCGTCCTCATCTCCGGAGCCAGCATCGCCGGCCCCTCCCTCGCCTTCTGGCTGAACCGCTACGGCTGGGACACCACCGTCGTCGAGCGGGCACCGGCGTTCCGCGACGGCGGCCAGAACATCGACGTGCGCGGGGCGGCCCGCGAGGTCCTGCGACGGGCCGGCCTCGAGGACGCCGCGAAGGAGGCGACGACCGGCGAACGCGGCACCCGGTTCGTGGGCGACGCCGGCGAGACGATCGCCGAGTTCCCGGTGTCCGAGTCCTCGGAGACCGACGGCGCGACCGCCGAGGTCGAGATCCTCCGCGGCGACCTGGCACGCATCTTCGTCGACGCGACCGAGGGCGCGACCACCTACCGGTACGGCGACCACATCACCGGACTCGACGACGACGGCGAGCGCGTGCGCGTGTCGTTCGCGCACGGTGACGACGAGGAGTTCGACCTCGTCGTCGCGGCGGACGGCATCCGGTCGTCGACGCGCGAGCTGGCGTTCCCGGGTGAAGCGGTCATCAGGTCCCTGGGGCTCGAGATGACGTACCTCACCATCCCCCGCGACGCCGCGGACGTCCCCTGGTGGCAGTGGTACTCGGGGGTCGGCGGCCGCAGTGTCACCCTGCGTCCGGACCGCCACGGCACCACCAGGGCCGTCCTCACGGAGGTCACCTCCGACCGCGGCGACGGGGTCGTGCCGGCACGCCGCGACCTCGAGGCGCAGCGACGGCACCTGCGGAGCCGGTTCGCCGGGCTCCCGTGGCAGGCGAACCGGGTCCTCGACGCCCTGGACCACGCCGACGACGTCTATTACGAGTCCATCGGCCAGGTCCGGACGCCGCGCTGGGCGTCCGGCCGGGTCGCGCTGCTCGGTGACGCCGCCTGGTGCGCGTCGCCGGTGAGCGGCATGGGGACGAGCCTGTCGATCGTGGGCGCCTACGTCCTCGCGGGCGAGCTGGCCGCGCACGTGCACCACCGGGACGCGTTCCGCGGGTACGAGCGGATCATGCGTCCGTACGTCGAACAGGCGCAGACCCTCCCCCCGGGCACGCCGCAGCTCGCCAACCCGACCTCCAAGGCCGGCGTCGCCACCTTCCGCACGGCGCTGCGGGTGGCCGGGTCGAAGCCGGCGAAGTTCGTCGGCGCACAGCTCTTCTCGCCGCCGGCCGACACGATCGACCTCCCGGAGTACGAGCACCTCGAACCCCTCCGGGACCGCGCGTGACCGACGCACCGGAAACCCGTCTCGCCGCCATCTCCCCCACGGCGACGGCGCTCGCAGGTCCCGTCGTGGCTGCCCAGGAGTGGCGACACCTCGCCTTCGTGCACTGGCGGGTCCCGGCGAGCGCCGTCGCGCCGCTCCTGCCGCCGGGCGTCGTCCCCGACGTCTTCGACGGCTCCACCTGGGTCGGGCTGATCGCGTTCGAACTGGGTGACGCCCGCATCGGACCCCTGCCGCCGTCGCCGATCGGCGGGTCGTTCACCGAGGTGAACGTGCGGCTCTACGGGGTCGACGCCGAGGGGCGCCGCGGCGTCGTGTTCCGTTCGCTCGAGGCGTCGAGCCTGCCCGCGGTCCTCGCGGCCCGGGCGATGTTTGGCCTGCCCTACGAGTGGGCGCGGACCGCGCAGCGCCCGACGACGGACGGCTGGGAGTACGCGTCCCGCCGGATCACGGCGTCACCGACGAAGCGCGGTCCCGGGTTCCGGCTCGGCGTCGACGTGGACGGCACCACGACCGTCGACGACGAGCTGTCGCGGTTCCTCACGGCGCGCTGGGGTCTGTTCCAGAGCCGCTTCGGGCGGACGCAGTGGTTGCCGAACGAGCACGAGCCGTGGGTACTCCACCCGGCGCGGGTGACCACGCTGCGCGACGAGCTGACGGCGGCGGCGGGTCTCCCCGGCGTCGTAGAGCGGGAGCCCGACTCCGTCCTGTTCAGTCCGGGCGTGAACGCCCGCTTCGGGATCGGGTCGTTCCTGCGCCCCTGAGCCCGGTCAGTCGGCGGCGGTGACCGCGGCGACGACCACCGGGTCCTCGCAGCCGCGCGCGAACCCGCGGATCCGGCGGTCGATGTCGCGTTGGAGGACGAACGCGCCGATGCGTTCGGCGATGGGCGCCAACCACCGCGGCTGGCAGGTGAAGTTGTACCGCCATACGGCGAGCGTGCTCCCCTCATCGCCCTCGACCGCGCTGAAGCGCCACCCGCCGGCGAGCCGCTCGAAGAACCACGAGCCCTTCGTCATCTTCATGCCGACGTTGGTGGGTGGGTGGTAGGACACGTATTCGCTGATCATGCGGAACCCGAAGCGCTGCACGGTGAAGGTGCGCACGCCCTTCGCCGCGGCCGTCGCGCCGTCGAGGAAGTGCTGGCGCCGGATGAACGGGTCCCAGCGCATCCGGATCGCGCCGGTGGTCTGGGAGATCGCGAAGGCGACGTCGGGGGTGACGGGCACGGTGCAGCGGGATTCGACGACGGGCATGCCCCATCCTGACACGGGTGCTTGACATCCATCGCTTGTTTGTGTTCAATCAGTCACATGAGCCGATCGACCGCAGAGGACCAGCGCGTGCGCACCATCGCGAGCGCCGTCGAGGTCTTCGCGGTCGCCGGCTACCGGGCCACCCCCGTCACAGACGTGGCCAAGGCGGCCAAGATCTCCCCCGCCTACGTCTTCCGGCTGTTCGACGGCAAGCTCGGGCTCTTCGTGGCCGCCGTGGAGCACTGCTACGAGCAGGTGGCGGCCGCCATGTCCGGTGCCGTCGCCGAGCACCCCGAGTGGAGTCCCACGGACAAGCTCGACGCGATGACCCAGGCCTACATCGAACTCATCCGCGACCGCAGCCTCATCGCCCTCCAGGTGCACGCCCAGAGCGCGTGCGACGTCCCGGAGATCCAGGAGGCCGTCCGCGCCGGCCTCGCCCTCGTCGTCCGCGTGATGTCCCGCGACTCGGGGGCGGACGCGGTCTCCGTGCAGCGCAGCCTCGCCTACGGCCAGCTCTGTCACCTCGTGGTCCAGGCGGGGCTCGGCGACGTCGACGCCGACTGGGCGCGCGTCGTGGACCACGGCATCCGACACGACTGACCCGTGACGACCGCCGGTCGTCATTGTTCCGCACCCGTCGAAGTGACTGTCCAGTCACACACAACAGGAAAGCAGCCCATCATGAACACGACACCGGCCCCCGCCGCCGAGCTCGTCACCACACAGGTCGTGCTCCCCGGCCTCGTCGAACCGTCCGGCCTCGTCGTCACGACGGGCACCGTCCCGTCGCCCCGCCCCGGACAGCTGCTCGTCGAGATGGAGGCGACCGGCATCTCCTTCGCGGAGCAGTCCATGCGGAAGGGCCGCTACCTCGGCCAGCCGGCCTTCCCCTTCGTCCCCGGATACGACCTCGTCGGACGCGTGCTGGCCATCGGCGACGGCGGCGACCGGAGCCTGCTCGGCAAGCGCGTCGCCACCCTGACGAAGACGGGCGCGTGGGCCACCCACGCCCTCGTCGCCGCCCGCGACAGCGTCCTCGTCCCCGACGGCGTCAGCTCGGAGGATGCCGAGACCGTCGTCGTGAACGGCGTCACCGCCTGGCAGATGCTGCACCGCACGGCACGCGTGCGGCCGGGCCAGACGATCCTCCTCTTCGGCGCGAACGGCGGCGTCGGCGGCATCCTCATCCAGCTGGCACGACTCCACGGCGTCCGGGTCATCGGAGCCGCCTCACCGCGACACCACGACGCCCTGCGCGCCGCTGGCGTCATCCCCGTCGACTACGCGGACCCGGCGCTCGCCGAGCGCGTGCGCGAGCTGGCTCCCGACGGGGTCGACGCGGTGTTCGACAACGTCGGCGGGGAGACCACCCGCACGGCGTTCAGGCTGCTCGCGCGAGGCGGCTCGCTCGTGACCTACTCGATCATCTCCGTGGTGGGCGGTTCCGGCGCCCTCATGACCCCGTTCCTCAAGGCCATCGGGCAGGCCGTGCTGTGGTCAGCCCTCCCGAACGGCCGCAGCGCGACGTTCTACGACCTGTGGGCGGGCCACCGACTCCGCCCGGCCCGCTTCCGCCGTCACCTCGAAGCGGACCTCGGCCACGTGTTCCGACTCCTCGAGCACGGCGAGCTCACGGCCAACATCGCAGCCCGGTTCCCGCTCGTCGACATCGTCCCCGCGATGGAACTCGCCGAGTCCCGGACGCTCAACGGGAAGGTCGTGCTGCACCCCTGAGCATCGCCGGCAGCACGCGGTCGACGAGCTTGAGGAGCACGGCGAACACGATCGCGACGACGAGCACCAGTAGCGCGTTCCGCACGGCCCCCGGCAGACCGAGCTCGGTCACATCGAGGAAGGGGTACGGGTACCAGCCCGTGATCCCACCGCGGACGAAGGTGAACACCACCCAGGTGAGCGGCCAGATGAACGCCCAGGCGACCGTGCCCCAGGTGAACCGCGGACGTGGGCCGAACACGAGCCACGCGCCGAGCGTCAGCCACGGCGACAGGTAGTGGAACCCGATCGTGATGACGAGCGCCCAGCCGGTGAGGTTCACCTGCGGCGCGAGCACCACGGCGTAGACGATGCCGGTGATGACGATGCTGAGCAGGGCGTCGAGGCGCGCGACCCGCCACAGCCGTCCGTCGCGGAGCGGATCGATGGCGAGGAGGACGGACACCGTGAGCACGATGAGGTTGCTGAGGATCGTGAAGGCGCTGAAGATCCGGGCGAAGCGGGTCGCCAGGCCGACGGACATGTCCACCCCGCCCGAGCGTGCGTCGGCTCCGCCGGTGATGACGAGGACGATCTGGATGACGAGCGAGATCGCGATGATGACGGCGATCAGCAGGTACACCACACGACTCGTGGCGAGGGCCGCGGCGGACGGCGCGCGCTCGGCGGGCTGGACAGGGGAACGCACCCGACAACCCTAACCAGCGCCTGGCACCCGTTCCTCCGTAGCGACCGGGCTTGCGCTCAGGCGAGCAACGGCAACCTGCCCACGATGCGGTCCACCCGGTTGCGGGGACCGACGAGTGCGACCGCCAGCGGGGCGAGGGCCTCGGACGGCGTCTCGGCGACCGTCTCCCGGTACTCGTCGTACACCCGCGTGAGCTGTGCCGCCTCCGGCATGTCGACGACGAGCACTCCATCGGAGCCCGTCGCCTTGCTCCGGATCGCCGTCAGCTGCTCGACCGACGCGGCGAGCACACTGCATCCCGCCCAGGGCAGGCCGACATGGGTCGAGCCGTCGGCGTCCACGGCGTCGGGACCGAGCAGGCCACTCACCCCGGCACCGACGGCTGCGGCGACGCAGGCGACGGCGTTCACGGCACGGCCCGCGGGAACGCCCTCCCGGACGACGACGACCCATTTCAGGCGCGCGGACCGCGTGGGTGCGGCCGTGTCGATCTCCTCCGGCGTGAAGCCGACGCGTTGCTCTTCCGTCATGTCTCTCCCTGATGTCGTGCGTGGAACGGGCAACAGGCTATGACGATCGACGCGGGCCTGGGTTCCAGGCCGTACGTCGTACGGTGATGCTGCGAGAATCGACCACATGGACGAACTTGATACGGCGATCCTGCGCGAACTGCAACGCGATGCACGACGCACCAACCGCGACATCGCGGCGGCGGTCGGCGTCTCCCCCACCACGGCACTCGACCGGACCCGCGGGCTCTTCCGCCGTGGCGTCATCCGCGGTGCACGACTCGACGTCGACCTGCCGTCCATCGGTCGCTCGGTCCAGGCGCTCATCGCGATCCGGATCCGTCCGCCGTCGCGCGTCAACATCGACGCGTTCCGGAGCTGGGCGATCACCCTCCCCGAGACCATCGGCGTGTTCGTCGTGTCCGGCAACGAGGACTTCCTGCTCCAGGTCGCCGTGGCCGACAACGACGCGCTCTACGCGTTCGTGATCGACAAGCTCACAGAGCGCGAGGAGGTGGCCGACGTCCGCACGAGCGTCGTGTACGAACACGTCCGGCCCCAGGTGGTGTCGCCCGCGGAGAAGGCGGACTGAGCGAGTGCTCCGCCGTGCGCTAGCGCGCGTGCTCCTCGATGAAGGCCCGCACGTCGGTGATCTCGGCCTGGTCGATACCGTGCGCGAGACCGGGATAGGTCCGTTCGGTGAGCGTGGTGTGCAGCGGCAGCCAGGCCGCGGTGCGCGCGACGGCCGGCGCGGCGATGACCCGGTCCTCGAGACCACGTCCCCAGAACACCGCGGGCTTCGTGGCGGCGAGCACCTCGTCGCCTGGCTGCGGGGCGCTCAGCACGAACCCGGCGAGGATCACCGGAGCCACGACCCGCTCAGGCCGCGTGCGGAGCAGCTGCGAGGCCATGAAGCCGCCCTGCGAGAAGCCGATGGGCACGATGCGCGCCTCGGCCGGCACGTGCTCGTCGATCCAGCCCCAGACCTCGTCCGTCGCGCGGGCGATCGGCTCCGGGTCCGGGTTGCCGGGCGTCGTGATCTCGAACCACGCGGCACCGCCGTGGCCCATGTCGAGCGGTGCGCGCAGCGACGCCCACGGCATCCCGAGCGCGAGCGGCTCGACGAGCCCCGTCAGATCGTGTTCATGGGAGCCGTAGCCGTGGAGGAGCACGGCGACGGTCGGCGCGGTCGGCGCGGTGTCCGCCCAATCGGCGGATCGGACGTCGCGCAGGGTCGTGGTCATCGGGACAGCAGCTCCTCGGTCGAGAGGTCGGGCAGGGCGACGGTGACGCGCGTGCCCCACGGGTCGGACACGCTCACGGACCGGCCGTCCGCGTCGAACGGGATGGCGTGTGAACGCAGTCGTGCGGTCAGCGTATCGAGGTTCGCGAGGTCGGGGACGGTGATGGCGACATCCCCGAGGCCGAGCGCGGCCGCCCGCGGACCGGCACCCTGGCTGTTCCACACGTTCATCGCGATGTGGTGGTGGTACCCGCCGGCGGAGGCGAAGACCGCTCCGGGGTACTCGGTCTGCGTCGTCTCGAAGCCGAGGGCGTCGACGTAGAACGCCCGGGCCGTCGCGAGGTCGCCCACCTGCAGGTGCACGTGGCCGACGGCGCCGGCGCGGGAGGGACCGGCATCGAGGGCGTCCTCGGTGAGGTGCCGCTGCAGGTAGGCGTTGGGATCGAGGTACGTCGTGGTCATGGCGATCTGGTCACCGGACCGCACCCAGGTGCTGCGCGGGCGGTCCGTGTACAGCTCGACGCCGTTGCCCTCGGGGTCGGTGAAGTAGAACGCCTCGCTCACGAAGTGGTCGCTGGATCCGACGAACTGGCCACGGGGGTCCTGCGCGGCGCGGTACACCGTCGCCGAGAGGCTCGCCTCGTCCTCGAAGAGGAACGCGGTGTGGAAGAGACCGGCCTGACGGCGGTCAACGGCCGGGAGGTCCGGTGTGTGCACGAGACGCACGAGCGGGGTGTCGCCGCGCCCGAGGACCCGGTGCACCTCGCGGGCCCGGCTCCGCTCCTCCAGCGGCTCCATCGCGAAGGCGTTGGCGTAGTACCCGGACATGAGGTCCAGATCACCGACGCGCAGCGTGACCGCACCCATCGTCGTCTCCGGGGCGAGCAGTCGCTCGTCGAGCACAGTGGACATGCGATCTCCGTTCGGTGGTGCGGCGATGCGCACGGGTCGATATTACTTGTAGGTATAACCATTTGGAGGCGGCGATATTCCGAATCGCCGGACACGCCTGTCAAGCCCTTGCCTCGCGCGCGCGAGGGGTGTGGGCTGGAGGACCACAACGAGAAGAGTGCTGACATGACCGATGCCAGAAGCGCGGCGGACCGCAGACGGAGTCGCCGCGGACTTCCCCCGATGAAGACCCTCCTCACCGATCTCCGCGAGGACGTCGTCCGCCTCGTCACCGGCGAGATCGCCCTCTTCAAGGCCGAGATGACGAAGAAGGCGAAGGACCTCGGGATCGGGGCCGGCCTGCTCGTCGCAGCACTCGTGCTCGTCCTCTTCGGATTCGGGACCCTGATCGCTGCGGCCGTCCTCGGCCTCGCGACCGTCCTCCCGGCGTGGTTGGCCGCGCTGATCGTCGGCGTCGTCCTGATCCTCGTCGCCGTCATCCTCGCCCTCGTGGGCGTCAAGAAGCTCAAGGCCGGCGCCAAGCCCGTCCCGGAGCGCAGCGTCGAAGCCCTCACCGGCGACCACGTCGCCGACCAGCCGCACCACGACTCGAAGCACGACCGCAAGGAGGCCGCAGCATGAGCGACCAGGACCTCACCCGCCCCACCCCGCCCGAGGGCGCCGGCCTGAACAGCCTCCAGCTCGAGGTCGAGGAGACGCGGGAGCACCTCGCGCAGACGCTCGACCTCCTGTTCCGCAAGTTCGACGTCCGGACCGCGGTCGCCTACCACCTCCGGACCACGGCGATCGTCGTCGCCTCGGTGGCCGTCGTCGGCGCCGGTGTGCTGCTGTGGCGCTCGAACCGGGGGCACCGTGTCTGAGAGCACCAAGCAGGGCCGCGAGCGCAGTGACGCGAGCCAGCCGGACGACCCGGAGAACCGGAACGCGGACGACGGCGAGGAGACGATGCTGCCGCAGCGCGTCCCGGTCCCGAAGGGCTACGTGCTGAAGCGCACGCTGCACTCCTTCCTCTCCAACCAGTGCACCGACCTGGCCGCAGGGCTCACCTACTTCGCGATCCTGTCGCTCTTCCCGGCGGTCCTCGCGCTCGTCTCGATCCTCGGCCTGTTCGGGCAGAGCCGCAGCGGCACCGACGCCCTCCTCGAGATCGTCGGCAACCTCGCGCCGGGCGACAGCCTCGGCTTCCTCACGGACGCGGTGAACCAGTTCGTCGAGTCGCCCGCCATCGGCTTCGCCCTGATCGCCGGTATCGCCGGTGCCATCTGGTCGGCCTCCGGCTACGTCGGCGGGTTCGGGCGCGCGCTCAACCGCATGTACGGCGTGGAGGAGGGCCGCACCATCTGGACCCTGCGGCCCACGCAGCTCATCGTGACCCTCGTGGTCCTGCTCGTCGTCTCGGTGATCGCGATCGCGCTCATCGTCTCCGGCCCGGTCGCCCAGGCCATCGGGCAGGCGGTCGGCCTCGGCGAGACGGGCCTCACCGTCTGGTCGATCGCGAAGTGGCCCGTCATGGCCGCGGCGCTCGTCTTCGTCCTCGCGGTGCTGTACTCGGCAACGCCGAACGTGAAGCCGGCCAAGTTCCGCTGGATCAGCATCGGGGCACTCGTCGCCCTCCTGATCCTGCTCGTCGCCTCGCTCGGCTTCGGGTTCTACATCGCGAACTTCAGCAACTACGACGCCACCTACGGTTCACTCGCCGGCATCGTGATCTTCCTGTTGTGGATCTGGATCGCGAACCTGGCGCTGCTGTTCGGCGCCCAGCTCGACATCGAGATCCAGCGCGGCCGTCAGCTCGCGGCGGGGGTCGCGGCGGAGACCGAGCTGCAGCTCCCCCTGCGGTCGGACGCCGCCATCAAGGCCGTGGCCGAGCGCGACGCCAAGGACGTGCTCGAAGGACGCAGGGTCCGCCGAGCGGCAGACCGCGCGGACTGAGCAGGACCTCCACGAGCAGCACGCCCCACACGACGAAGCGCACGGCCCCGAGGGACCGTGCGCTTCGTCGTGTCGCCGACGCTTACGGCGTGGGCATGCCGCCGTTGACGTTGAGCGTCTCACCGAGCACGTAGCTCGACTCCGCCGACGCCAGGAACACGTACGCGGGGGCGAGCTCGGCCGGCTGGCCCATGCGGCCGAGCGGGGTGTCCTCGCCGAACTCGGCGATCTTGTCCTGCGGCTGACCGTCGGACACCTGGAGCGGCGTCCAGATCGGCCCGGGTGCGACCGCGTTGACGCGGATACCCTTCGGCGCGAGCTGCTGGGCGAGCGCCTTCGTGAAGGCGTTGATGGTCGCCTTCGTCGACGCGTAGTCCACGAGGATGTCCGACGGCGAGTACGCCTGGATCGACGTGGTGTTGATGATCGACGAACCGGCCGGGAGGTGCGGCAGGGCGGCCTTGGTGATCCAGAACATCGCGTAGACGTTGGTCTTGAAGGTGTCGTCGAACTGCTCGTCCGTGAGGGTGGTGAGGTCCTCGTTGAACTTCTGCTTGCCGCCGTTGTTCACGACGATGTCGAGGCCACCGAGGCCTTCGACGGTCTTGGCGACGAGGTCGCGGCAGTAGGCGGGGTCGCGCAGGTCGCCCGGGAGGGTGAGCACGGTGGCGCCGGCCTCGCGGACGATGCCCGCGATGCGCTGCGCGTCCTCCTCCTCCTCGGGGAGGTAGGAGAGCGCCACGGAGGCACCCTCGCGGGCGTAGGCGATCGCGGTGGCGGCGCCGATGCCGGAGTCGCCACCGGTGATGAGCGCCTTGCGGCCGGTGAGCCGCCCGGTGCCCCGGTAGCTCTCCTCACCGAGGTCGGCCTTGGGGTCGAGCTCCGCGTCGAGCCCCGGCTCGGGCTGGTGCTGCTTCTCGGCGGAGATGTGGGCGTAGAGCTTCGCCGGGTCGGTGAAGGTGTACTGGTCGTCGGCCATGGTGATGGTCCTCTCGTTCAGTGTTCGGTCGGTGGGTGGTCTGGGTGGGTCAGGTCGGTGTGCCGGCGGGGGCGGCTGCCGAGCTTGATCGACGTCCGTAGGTGTTGACGGGTCGGCCGGTCGCCAGACCGTCGAACCGGAAGATGGCGCCGCTCAGCGGGGCGCGCTCGAGCTCGTCCTCGGAGAGGCCGTCGCGCGACGTGCCGACGAAGAGCGTCGAGAGCTCCGGCCCGCCGAAGGCGACGGAGGTGACGCCGGACACCGGGACCGTGAGGCGGTCCTCGACGGCGCCGTCCGGTCCCCATCGGAGGACGGTTCCGGCTCCGGAGACGCCGTTCCAGAACCGGCCCTCGGTGTCCAGGGCGAGCCCGTCGGAGTCGTAGTCGACGAGGAAGGCTTCGAGCGGTCCGAGACGTCCGTCCTCGCCGTAGGCGGCGCGGTAGACCGTCTTGACGGCGGTGTCGGTGAGGTAGACCGTCCGCCCGTCGTCGGACCATTCGAAGCCGTTGGCGACCCCGAAACCGCCGAGGAGCGAGCGGAGCCCGGTATCGTCGAGGAGGTACAGCGCCGCGTCAGGGTCGCCGGTGGTGGTGTTCATGGATCCGACGAGGAAGCGTCCGAACGGGTCGACCTTCGCCTCGTTGCTCCGCATGCCGGCGTGCGCGTGGTCGATCCGTGCGACGGTCTCGGCGATGAGCCCGTCCTCGTCGAGGGTGACGATGCGATCACCGAGTGCGGCGATGTACCCGCTGCCGACGCGCGGCTGCACCGCGCTGAGGGGCGGAGGCAGCTCGGTGACGCGGTCGTCGCTGCCGTCGACGGCTCCGTCGAGCGGGCCACGGTGGAGTGTTCCGGCAGCGATGTCGACCCACACGAGTTCGTCCGTGCGGGCGTCCCACCAGATGCTCTCGACGAGGATGGCGGGGGTGTCTCGGAAGACCTGCGGTTGAACATCCATCGCTGCAACGGTACGGATTCCGCGGGCTCCGACCCCGGGGCTTGCAATCCTGGAGCCGAGGGGTTACTCCCGTGCGCGACCGCGCCCGACGCTACTCAGTCCTCGGCGGTGAGCTCCTTGATCGTGAGGGCCGTGTTGATGAGCGCGAGGTGGCTGAGCGCCTGCGGCAGGTTGCCCCAGTGCGCGCCGTCGGCCGGGTCGATCATCTCGGCGAGGATGCCCACGTCGTTCGTCATGCCGACGAGTTCGTCCATGGCGGCGATCGCCTCGTCGTGGCGGCCGACACAGGCGAGGGCGGACGCCCGCCAGAACGCGCACGCGACGAAGGTGAACTCCTCCTGCTGCACGCCCGAGTAGCGGTACAGCAGCGCGCCGTCCCCCAGCTCGGCCGTGATGGCGTCGATCGTCGAGGACATGCGCTCGCCCTGGTCGAAGCCGCTCATCGCGTGGAGGAGCACCGAGGCGTCGAGGTCGTCGCTGCCCGGGTGCATGACGTAGGCCCCGCGCTCGTCCGACCAGCCGTGCTCGTCGATCCACTCGCGGATCCTCGTCTGCTCGGCCCGCCAACGATCGGCACTGCCCGCGACCTGACCGAGCTCCGCCAGGTGCACGGCGTCGCCGAGCGCCTGCCAGCAGCCCATCTTGGACGAGACGTAGTGCTCCTCGTCGGGCAGTTCCCACATGCCGGCGTCGCGGTTGCGCCACAGGTCGCAGGTGCGGTCGGCGACCTCGGCGAGCAGTCGTCCGGTCTCGACGTCGAGCACGTTGCCGGCGTCGACGTAGGTGCGGCAGATCGCGATGAGGTCCCCGTAGACGCCGAGCTGCAACTGCCCCTGGGCCGGGTTGCCGCTGACCACCGGGCCGATGCCGCGCCAGCCGGGGACGTCGTGCTCGACCACGCCGTCGGGCACCCCGCCCTCGAGGCCGTAGAAGATGTGGAGCTCCGGTCCGTTCTCGCGGATGGTCCTGAGCAGCCACGAGACTGCGGCGTGGGTCTCCTCGCGGAGGCCGAAGCGGACGAGCGCGTGCGCGGTGTACGCGAGGTCGCGCACCCAGGCGAACCGGTAGTCCCAGTTCTTCGCCCCGCGGGGGTTCTCCGGCAGGGACGTCGTCGCCGCGGCGGCGATCGCACCCGTCGGGCTGAAGATCAGCAGCTTGAGGGCGAGCGCGCTGCGCTGCACCTGTTCGGCCCACGGACCCTCGTAGGAGAACGCCCGCGACCACGCACGCCAGTTCTCGATCGTCCGGTCGATGCCGGCGTCGACGTTGGCCGGCACCGGGAGGTGGATGGGCTCACCGTGGGTGGCGACGACGATCAACAGGTGGCGGGAGTCCTCGCTCGTCGTGAACCCTCCGTCGAGTTCCGTGGCGCCGGATCCGGCCCCGTCGACCGGTGCTGCACCGTGCTCGTCCCCGACGACAGCGATCGTGGTGGCGCCGGAGCGGATGATCGGACCGCGGGTGCTGTCCTCGATCCACGGGGAGGCCGTGCCGAGCGCGGTCCCCGGTCGCACCCGCCACCGGAACTCGACGCTGCCGGAGATGCCGTCGATGCGACGCGCGAGCTCGGCCCACGGGAGGCGCCCCGCGATGCCGGTGACGAGGGCGTCGGTGATGGACGCCCGCCCGTGCTCGGTGGTGAAGGTCGTCCGCAGCACGTTGGTGTTGGCGACGTAGCGCCGCTTCACGGTGTATTCGCCGACGGGCTCGAGTTCGATGCACCCACCGGTGTCGTCGTCCACGAGCCTCGCGAACACGGGCATCGAACTGAGGTCGGGGATGGGCAACCAGTCGACCTGGCCTCGCATCCCGATGAGAGCGACGGTACGTCCGTCTCCGATCGGTGCGTACGAACGGAGGTCCTCGCCAGCTGCGGTCATGCACTTCACCCTACGAGCCGCGTCCCGGAATCGTCGGGGCTGGCGGGGCCCCCACGCGACTGCTAGCGCCGTCCGCCTCGCCCAGGTCGGGCGTCAACCCCTGGAGGCGGATCTCCCGGATCGGCTTGGGTGGAAGGACCGCACACCGCAGCATGCCGACATCCACAGCAGCACAGGGAGGAACACCATGAATCAGCCCGCTCAGCAGCAGCAGCCACCCGGGACCGAGGGAGCGCTCACGCCGCAGGCCGACCACGGCGAGACCAGCTATCAGGGCTCCGGCAAGCTCGAGGGCAAGGTCGCCATCATCACCGGCGGCGACAGCGGCATCGGCAAGGCCGTCGCCATCGCCTACGCGCGGGAGGGCGCCGACGTCGTCGTCAGCTACCTCGACGAGGACGAGGATGCGGCCGACACGGTCCGCTGGGTCGAGGAGGCCGGCCGGACCGCGCTCAGCATCGGTGGCGACCTGACGAGCCCCGAGCACTGCCGTGAGATCGTCCGCGCGACGGTCGAGCGCTTCGGCAAGGTCGACATCCTCGTGAGCAACGCCGCGTACCAGATGACCCGCGAGAGCCTCGCCGAGATCCCGGACGAGGAGTGGGACCACACGCTCGCCACGAACCTGAGCGCGTTCTTCCACCTGAGCAAGGCCGCCGTCCCTCACATGGCACCCGGCTCCGCGATCATCGCGTCCAGCTCCGTGCAGGCCGACTCGCCGTCGCCACAGCTCATGCCCTACGCCATGACGAAGGCGGGCCTCGCGAGCATGACCGCGTCGCTCGCGCAGATGCTCGGTGGGGACGGGATCCGGGTGAACGCCGTCGCCCCCGGCCCCATCTGGACGCCGCTCATCCCGTCCACGATGCCGCCGGAGACGGTCGAGTCGTTCGGGACGGACACACCCCTCGGACGCCCTGGACAGCCCGCGGAGGTCGCGCCGCCGTACGTGCTGCTCGCGTCGGACGAGGGCAGCTACATCTCGGGTGCCGTGATCGCGGTCACGGGCGGCAAGCCGATCCTCTGACCGGTCCCGGGCCGACGGGACGCCTCATGCACGGCGTTCCGTCGGCTCCGGCCCGTCACTCCGCCTGGTCGGTCCGCTTCGAGCTCTCGACCTCGGCGTGGATGCGTCGGAGTGCGAAGAGCAGGTTCTCCCCGCCCGGGTCGTCGGCCGGGTCGTCTGCCGATCCGGCGTCGGAGCCGGCCTGGTTCACGGCGTCGACGTGCGCCGACCTGACCGCCCGCCGCAGGGCGACGAGCGCCTGATCCGAGGTCTCGAGGGCCTGCGGCAGCCGTTCGTCGTCGATCGCGGCGTCGACGAGGTCGGCGGCGGCGTCCAAGGCGTCGGCGAGCGTCGCACGCACCTCGGTGCCGAGTCGTACGGGCACGGGGATCCCCCACAGGGCGGCGCGGAGCGCGTCGCCGAGCTCCACCACGGCGGGGGCGATCCGCTCGAGCGCCTCCAGTGCACCCTGGTCGCCGCGGAAGTCGTGCTTGTTCCACCTGGTCCTCGGGTTGGCGCGACGACTCTCCGCCGCGTCGCGCACGAGTCCCCTGGCAGCGTCGATGTCGTGCCGCAGCGACGTCACGGACCGTTCCCACGGCGGCGGGTCGTCGGCCGCCGGCTCCGTCTCGGACGACAGGGTCGTCGACATGGTCCGGAGCGCGTCGACCATGCGGCCGCGCGCCGCGGCAATGCCCGCGGCCGACTCCCGGACGAACAGCGGCGGCATGATGAGCAGGTTCACGAGCAACCCGACGAGCACGCCGAGCGCCATCTGCACCAGGTAGCCGAGCGAGAAGTCGTTCGCGTTGGCGCCGCCGATGATGATGACGAAGAGGGCGGCGATGGGCACGTAGTCGCGTCCCTGACCGAGGCCGGGCAGACCGGCGAGGATCGTCCCGAGCCCGACGGAGAGGGCGACGGACACCCAGCCCGGCGCCGGTGAGACGATGAGCGCCCAGGCGAGGCCGATGCCGAGTCCCAGCCCGATGAGGGTCTGGAGGCTCGACCGGGCGGAGTCCATGAGCGTCGGCGTGAGGCTTACGAGCGCGCCGAGCGGCGCGTAGTAGGAGAAGTCGCCGAGCTCGCCGGGGATGAAGCCGCCGAGGAACCAGGCGGCCGTCGCGGCGATGGCGGTCTTCAGCGCGAGCATCAGCCGCCAGGGGCGGAGTGCGGGCGTGATCCAGGCACCGAGCCGCTGCCGGGGTGTGCGGATGCTCCCCGTGCTCGTCTCGCGGGCCATCACCGGTTCATCGCTCATCACAGCCGCCATGCTGGTCTCGCCCCGTCAGGGCGTCAACCCCCACCCGTCGATCAGCTCCGCGGCCTAGCGTTGGTGTCGTCATCTCCGATGGCGACAACCAGGAAGGAAGCGAACATGACGAACGCATCTGCATCATCCTCACGTCCCGACGCGGAGGAGATCCCCGACGGCTCGAGCTCGGACGGCTCCGAGTCCACCGATGGTGAGGACACGGCCTCGGGCGGCGGCGCCGAAGACGAGTAGTCGCTGAACCTGGCCGCACGACCTCGGGTGGCGGCGTCCGAAGACGAGTGATCGTCTTCGGACGCCGCCCGTGGTCATCGACTGCGGGTCACCGTGCGGTTCTCCGCGCTGATCATCCACGCGAACTGTTCCAGCTGCTGGATGATCGCGTGCAGGATGTCCGCGCTGGTCGGGTCCTCCTCGTCGACGTCGTCGTGGACACGACGCATCGTGCCGACGGTCGCCTCCAGGCGGACGGTGATCAGGTCGATCGTCTCGGCCGTGTCGATCTCACCCTGCGGGTACTCGGGCAGCGTGGTCGTCTCGGCGACGATGTCGCTCCGGCCGTCCGGCACGGCGTGCAGGGCGCGCATGCGCTCGGCGACGGTGTCGCTGAACTCGCGGGCCGCGTCGATGATCTCGTCGAGCTGCAGGTGGGTGTCACGGAAGTTGCGTCCGACGACGTTCCAGTGGGCCTGCTTGCCCTGGATCGACAACTCGATCAGGTCGACGAGGACCGCCTGCATGTTCTCGTCGAGGGCCTTCGACGCGACGAAACCCTTCTCCGCGTTCTGACGGCGGGTGGGCTTCGCGCCGGTTCCTCCGGGAGCCGATCGGGTCGTGCTGGTCTTCTCTGCTGTTGCCATGGTTTGGCACCTCCTCCAGGGGAGGGTACGCACCTCGGCTGAGGATGTCGGGCCCCTTGACACGACCTCCCGATCGTTCCACTCGCGCCCGTACGTGGGCATCGCGCGGGAACCCGATGGGCACTGGCTGGGAATTCACGGCCTGGAGTCTTATGGTGAAGCATCACATCGCGCGGGACTCCGCGCGACGCACGATGAGGAGAGCACGACCCGCCATGGGAAAACTGATCTACGGTTCCGAGGTCTCGATCACGTTCGAGGATCGGCTGCTGGCGCACCTGCAGTTCGTCATCGGAGGGAAGCTCCGGCGGAACGAGGCGTTCTACTTCGGGTGGAAGGACGACCCGCGGGCCGGCGACGGACGCAGTGTGATCTGGATCCACCCCTCGGTGCCGTTGCGCTTCAAGTACTCGGGCAGCGTCCCGATCGACCTCAACCGCGCGTGGATCGACGCGTTGAACGTCACGGCGAACTCGGCGCACGGCCTGTCGGTCATCGCCGAGCCCGCTCCGAACCGGACAGGACAGAACGCATGAGCCGTATGGAGATCGTCTACCAGGGACTCCCGTATTCCATCGCCGTCGAAGACCCGGACGCGTTCCGCGCCGAGGTCCTCGAGAGCATCGCCTCCGGAACGTTCCGCTGGCTGCAGGTCGATCGCGGTGAGGGTCAGCTCGAGCCCATCAACCTGCTCGTCGGCCCCGGCATCGGCATCGCGATGGGCACGCCCGACGGTGAGTCGCAGGACACCCCGTCGGCGACGACGCCCCTGTCGTCCGACGTCGATCCCCTCTCCTGACCCGGCTCGACCACCGCAGCACATAGCGCAGACCACCCGCCGAAGGCAACAGTTTCGAGCGACGATTTCAAGCTTCCTAGACTTGTCCGGCGGACATTGAAGTGGGTCTCCAGGCTGGCCGCTCGACACCGACGCATCTCGTCGTGTCGACCGTCGGAGGTCCGGAGAAGGGCAGACACCATGGGCGCGATCGTGTACGGAACGGGCGAGAACCGTTTCCACCTCGAAGACCGGATGCTGGCTCACGTGAAGACCATCACCCTCATGAAGTTGCGCCGGAACGAGTCGTTCTCGGTGACGTTGCGCGACACCTCGACGGAGCGCGGCCGGGTCACGCTCTGGCTGCACCCGTCGATCCCGCTGCAGTTCAGCTTCGAGTCGGATGAGACCTTCGAGATGGACCGCCCGCTGTTGGAGGACCTCATGCACGGCGCCAACGGCGGCGAGGTCACGGTCCGCGCGGACGTCGAAGAGCTGGCCTGACCGACCACGCACGCGGCGCGAAGCCGCCCCGACGGGACGCACGAAACAGGAGGGACTTCGTGCGGACCGGTGGGGCGGCTTCGTGCTGTCCGAGCGAGTCGCCGGAGCGCCTCAGTCCTCGACGGTGAAGCGGACCGACCGCAGCGCTTCGGCCCGTGACGAGCCGCCGACGCGCAGTTCGAACTCACCGGCCTCGACCACGCGGCGACCGCGGGCGTCGACGATCGTGCACTCGGCGACCGGCAGCTCGATCGTGATCACCGCGGTCTCCCCCGGCTCGACGGAGACCTGACGGAACGTCTTCAGTTCCTGGTCCGCCCAGCTGACCGAGGTGACGAGGTCGCTGACGTACACCTGGACCGTCTCGAGCACGGGACGGGTCCCGGTGTTCCGCACCTCGATCTCCGCGCGCACGGTGTCCGTGCGGGTGTGGACGATCCGGTCGAGGCGCGGCTCCCCGTACTCGACGGTCGAGTACGACAGGCCGTCGCCGAACGCGAACGCCGGGTCCTGGGTGAGGTCGGCGTATCGGTCGCCGTGCTGGCCGCGGATCTGGTTGTAGTACGTCGGCTGCTGGCCGGCGTGCCGGGCGAACGAGATCGGGAGGCGTCCGGTCGGCTCGATCAGGCCGAGCAGGAGTTCGGCGATCGCTCGACCACCCTGCATGCCGGGGCTCGCGGCCCACACGATCGCGTCCGCCGCGAGCGCGGACGGCGGGAGGACGAGCGGCTTCGAGGCGAGCAGCACCACCACGAGCGGCTTCCCGGTAGCGGCCAGGGCGTCGAGGAGGGCGATCTGGCCGCCGACGAGTTCGAGGGTCGCGGTGGAGCGGCCTTCGCCCACGAGTTCGATCCGGTCGCCGACCACGGCGACCACCACGTCGGCCTGCTCGGCCTGGGCGACGGCTTCCGCGATGAGTGCCGCGTCCGGTTCGGCCGGGGTGACGAGCGGTGGACGGGGTTGTCCGTCGGGGAAGGTCGCTCCGGTCGGATCCGGCGAGAGCGTGAGGATGTCGGCCCCGAACGCGGTCGTGACCGTGCTGCCGGCCGGGGCCGCTGAACGCAGGCCGTCCAGCACGGTCGTGATCAGCTCGCGCGGCTGGCCCTCGGGCAGCCACCCCGCCTGACCGGAGTTCCCGGCCCAGTCACCCAGCTGCATCTGCGCGTCGTCCGCGAGTGGGCCGACGACGGCGATGCGGATGGGGCCAGTCTCGGTCTCGGCGTCGGCGATCGCCCGTCCGGCCTCGTCGGCACGGTATCCGCCGTTGATCGGCAGGACGCCCTCGTTGCGGAGCAGGACGAGCGAGCGACGGGCGGTCTCGAGGTTGAGCTCGGTGTGTGCCGGCGAACCGATCACCGCGAGTTGCTCGGCCGGGTCCGGGTGCCGTGGGTGTTCGAAGAGCCCGAGGGCGAACTTCAGGGTGAGGATGCGACGGACGGCGCGGTCGAGGTCGGATTCCTCGAGCATGCCGCGGTCGAGTGCTTCGAGGGCTCCGTCGAAGAAGCCCGGCGTGTTCATCACCATGTCGTTGCCGGCGCGGACGGCCGCGGCGGAGGCGTGGACGTGGTCGGGGCTCACGTGCTGCTCCCACACCATGCGACCGACGTTGTCCCAGTCGGTGATGAGCGTCCCCTCGTAGCCCCACTCGTCGCGGAGGACGTCGTTCAGCAACCATTCGTTGACCGTGATCGGGACGCCGTCGATCGACTGGTAGCCGAGCATGAAGCTGGCGCACCCCTCGCGGGCGACGCGCTCGAAGGGCGGCAGGAACCAGGACCGCAGCTTGCGCGGCGAGATGTCGGCCTCGCTCGCGTCCCGGCCGCCCTGCGTCTCGGAGTACCCGGCGAAGTGCTTCGCGGTGGCGAGGATGGCGGTCGGGTCGGTGAGACCGTCGCCCTGGTAGCCGCGGACCATCGCCGAGGCGAGCTCGCCGATGAGGAACGGGTCCTCACCGAAGGTCTCCCCCACCCGCCCCCAGCGGAGGTCGCGGGCGATGCAGAGCACCGGCGAGAACGTCCAGTGCACCCCGGTGGCGGCGACCTCGACGGCGGTGGCCCTGGCGACCCGTTCGAGCAGCCCGGCATCCCAGCTGGCGGCCATGGCCAGCTGCGTCGGGAAGATCGTCGCGCCGAGATGGAAGGAGTGGCCGTGGATGCAGTCCTCCCCCACGATCAACGGGATCTGGAGTCGCGTGCGCCTCGTCAACGCGTGCGCCGTGGCGAGCCGCTCGGGCGAGGCGTGCAGGATCGACCCCACCTGGGTCTCGAGGACGTGTGCCTCGATGTCGTCGCGCGCGTCCAGCTGCATCATCTGCCCGACCTTCTCGCGCACCGTCATGCGGCCCACGAGGTCGTCGACCCGCGCGGCGATCGGCAGGGTGGGGTCGAGGTAGCGGGCGGTCTCGGTCTTCATCGTTCGGTCGCTCCAGCGCGTTCGGGGTCGGTCGTGTCGGTCGTACTCATCGTGCCGCTTCGTGCTGCAGATTCGGTGCGGACGGCGGTGACGCTCGCCCCCGGCTTGATGCCGCGCTTCCGCAGAGCCCTGGCACGTTCGCCCGCCGACCGTAGTCGTGGGTTGACGTACTCGTCGATACCGAAGTTGATGAGCGACAACGCGACGCCGAGGAGTGCGATGCACACACCGGCGGGCACGTACCACCACCAGAAGTCGGGGAAGGCGCCGTTCTGCTGCGCCCAGAACAGGATGGTGCCCCAGTTGAGGTTCGTGATGGGGATGACGCCGATGAAGGCGAGTGTGGTGAGGCCGAGGACCGCCGCGGTCACCGTGCCGACGAAGCTCGAGGCGATGATGGCGGTGAGGTTCGGCAGCATCTCGACGGTGATGATCCGGAAGAGGGACTCGCCGTTCGCCTTCGCCGCCTGGACGAAGTCGCGGTTCCGCAAGGACATCGTCTGCGCGCGGAGCACCCGTCCGCCCCACGCCCACCCGGTGAGGGCGAGCACGCCGGCGATGAGGAACAGGCTCGGGTCGTCGTACTGCGACGCCACGATGATCATGAGCGGGAGGCCGGGGATGACGAGGAACACGTTCGTCAGGGCCGACAAGGACTCGCTCGTGAACCCGGACACGTACCCGGCGGTCACACCGATGGCGACGGCGATGATCGTCGCGAAGATCCCGGCCAGGAACCCGACGACGAGGACGCCGCGGGTGCCGTAGACGAGCTGGCTGAGGACGTCCTCGCCCATGTGGGTGGTCCCGAGGAGATGGGCCGCTGACGGCGCCTGGCGCAGCGCGGTGAAGTCCTTCTCGAGCGGTCCGTAGGGCGCGATGAGATCGCCGAAGATCGCGACGAGGACGAAGAACCCGAGGATGCAGAGGCCGGTGATCGACTTGCCGTTGCGGAACATCGCGAACGACGCTCCGAACCTGGCGCCGAACGAGCGGCCCCTGGGCGACGGCTTCGGCGCCTCCGCGGTGGCGAGGGCCTCGGTGGTGACGGCCTGGGTGGTGGGGATGGTCATGTCAGGACTCCATCTGGCGGGTGCGGGGGTCGAGCACCGCGTAGGCGACGTCGGCCAGGATGTTCGCGACGAGGACGGTGAGGGTGATGACGAGGAACAGGCCCTGCATGAGCGGGTAGTCCTTCGCCGTCGTGGCGTCGAGCAGGAGCTTGCCGACGCCCGGGTAGGAGAAGACCATCTCCATGACGATCGTCCCGCCGACGATGAAGCCGAGTGAGAGCGCGAAGCTCGACAGCTGCGGCAGCATCGCATTGCGGGCGGCGTAGTCCACGAGCACCCGGCGGGTCGGGAGGCCCTTCGCCTGCGCGACCGTGACGTAGTCCTCGTCGAGCACGGTCACCATCATGTTGCGCATGCCGAGGATCCACCCGCCGAGCGAGGCGAGCACGATCGTCGCCGCGGGGAGGAAGCCGTGGGCGATCACCTGCCCGATGAAGTCGAGCGTGAACTCCGGTCTCGACCCCTTGCCGTAGGCGTGCGAGGCGGGGAACCAGCCGAGCAGGGTCGAGAACACGGCGATCGCGATGAGCCCCATCCAGAAGTACGGCACGGTGGAGAAGAAGGTGGACAGCGGGACGATGAAGTCCGCCTTGCTCCCGCGTCGCCAGCCGATGAGGGCGCCGATCGACGTGCCGAGCACGAAGGAGAGGATCGTCGCGATGCCGACGAGCCCGACCGTCCAGGGCAGGGCCGCAGCGATCACGTCGGTGACGGGTGCGAGTCCCTTCGAGAAGGACCGGCCGAGGTCGCCCGAGAAGAGCAGCCGCCAGTAGTCGAGGTACTGCTCGAGCATCGATTTGTCGGCGTCGAGGCCGAACAGGGTGCGGAGGGAGTCGGCGGCCTCGGGGCTGATGCGGCCCTGGTTCTTCGCGATGTACGCCGACACCGGGTCGCCCTTGAGCATCCGTGGCAGGAAGAAGTTGATCGTGATCGCGGCCCAGGCGGTGAACGCGTAGAAGCCGGCGCGGCGGAGGAAGAAGGTCATGCGATGGTCTCCGTTCCAGCGAAGTGGCGGTCCGGGTCTGGGGACGCGTTGCGGAGCGCGAGCGTGTACGGGTGCTGGGGGCGGAGGATCACGTCGTCGGCCGGACCGCGCTCGACCACTTCGCCGTGGTGCAGGACCATGATCTCGTCGCTGAAGTGGCGTGCCGTCGCGAGGTCGTGCGTGATGTACAGGACCCCCAGCTGCGATTCGCGCTGCAACTCGGCGAGCAGGTTGAGGACCCCGAGTCGGATGGAGACGTCGAGCATCGAGACGGGTTCGTCGGCGATGAGGAGGGAGGGCCGCGAGGCGAGCGCGCGGGCGATGGCGACTCGCTGCCGCTGGCCGCCCGACAGCTCGTGTGGCCGCCGGTCGATCGTGCCGGCGGGGTCGAGCTGCACGCGCTCGAGGAGGCGGTGCACCTCGTCTTCGACCTCCGCTTCCGGCACGACGTGGTCGAGGCGCAGTGGTCGCTCCAGGTGATGCCGGATCGTGTGCGAGGGGTTCAGCGAGGCGAACGGGTCCTGGAAGACCATGCGGACCTGCTGCCGGTAGCGGCGGAGCGCGCGACCGCGCCGAGGGATCGCCTTCCCGTCGAGCAGGATGTCACCACTCGTCGCCCGTTCCAACTGGGTGAGGATCTTCGCGATCGTGGACTTGCCGCTGCCGGACTGCCCGACGAGCGCGAGGGTCTGGCCGGAGCGCAGGGTGAAACTGACGTCGTCGAGCGCGAGCATGTGACCGGAACCGCGCACCCGGTAGCGCTTGGAGACGTGGGAGAACTCGAGGGTGGTCATGCGGTCACTCCGGTCTGTGCGCCGCGGACGAAGTCGCCGCGTTCGCCGGTGAGGCTCGGGAAGGAGGCGAGGAGCTTCCGGGTGTACGGGTCCTGCGCCTGGCGGTAGATGCGCTCGGCCGTGTCGATCTCGACGAGGCGGCCGGCGCGCATGACGGCGATGCGGTCGGAGATCTCGAGGAGCAACGGCAGGTCGTGGGTGATGAAGATGACGGAGAAGCCGAACTCGGTGCGGAGCTCGGAGATCTGCTGCAGGATCTCGCGCTGCACGAGGACGTCGAGGGCGGTGGTCGGCTCATCCATGATCATGAGCTGCGGTTTGAGGGCGAGCGCCATCGCGATCATGACCCGCTGGCGCATGCCGCCGGAGAGTTCGTGCGGGTAGGACTTCAGCCGGTCGCGGCCGACGCCGACGATGTCGAGCAGCTTGCCGGCCTCGTCGCGGCGCTCGGGCCGGGTCATCCGCCGGCGGTGGGTGGTGAAGACGTCGTCCAGCTGTCGGCCGATGGTGGTCACCGGGTTCAGGGCGTTCATCGCGCCCTGGAACACCATGGAGGCCTTGTCCCAGCGGAACGCGCGCATCTCCTCCTCGCCGAGCGTGCCGAGGTCGACGTCCTCGCCCGACTCGTCGTGGAAGACGGCGCTGCCACCCGTGATGACGGCCGGTGGTTTGAGGAGCCGTTGCAGGCCGTAGGCGAGGGTCGTCTTCCCGCACCCGGACTCGCCGGCCAGGCCGAGGATCTCGCCGCGGCGGAGGGTGAGCGAGACGTCGCGCACGGCTTCGACGGGCGGTTCGACGTCGTAGGTGACGCTGAAGTTGGACACTGTCAGCAGGTCGTCGTTGGTCACTGCGTGAGTCCGTTCTGTGCTGATGAAAGAAGGTGCCGGACTGTCAGCAGGTCGTCGTTGGTCACTGCGTGAGTCCGTTCTGTGCTGATGAGGATGGAGTGGGGCGGGCCGAAGCCCGCCCCACGATGAACGCAGCCCCTACTTCGCGGCCTTGAGCTGCGTGAGGATGTACACGGCGGTCGGCTGCGTCGGGTCGGCCGGGGCGTACGGGTCGTCCTCGCTCGGCCACCCGGTGTAGTTCCGGGTGTTGTACGAGCCGATGAACGGGCGCGTGCCGATCGGCATCGCGGGGACGTCGGAGACGAACAGCTTCTGGACCGTCTCGAGGGCTGCCGCCCGGGTGGCGTCGTCCGTCGCGTTGGCGTAGGCCGAGAGGGCCTCGGTGGCCTCGGGGCTGTCGTAGCGTCCGAAGTTGAAGTCGGCTGCCTCACCCTCGGCGACGAGCCAGCGGCCGTCCATGATGTCGGAGTACAGGTCGTACGGCGTCGCGCCGGTGTCGGTCCAGTGCAGGATCGCCTGGAAGTCGCCGTCCGACTTCGCCGCCCACCAGGTGTCCTGGTCGGGGGTGTCGACGGTGGCGGTGACGCCCAGCGTCTTGACCGAATCGGCGATGAGGCTGATGCCGGTCACGTAGTCGTTCCATCCCTGCGGGACGGACAGGGTGAAGGTGACGGCCTCGCCAGAGGGGTCGGTGAGCACGTCGTCGTTCCAGGTGTACCCGGCGTCGGTCAGGACCTGCTTCGCGGCCTTCGCGTCGACGGTGTAGTCCTCACCCTCGAATTCGGCGGGGATGAACGCATCGCCGGCCGGGGTCGGCAGGCCGGTGACCGAGCTGAGCTCGGGGACGCCGCCCTCACGGGCGATCTGCTGGTGCTGTTCGCGGTCGATGACGAGGTTGACGGCCTGCCGGAAGGCGGGGTCGTTGAAGGGCTTCGTCTGCGTGTTCACGAACATCGCGTCGACGGCGAGACCGGCGGCCGCCCAGTAGACGTTGTGCTCCTTGTCCTTGTCGAGGTACGCGGACTGCACGTTCGGGATGAAGGCCTGCGCCCAGTCGGCGTCGCCGTTCGCGAGGGCGGTGGTGAGCGCCGTGTTGTCGTTGTACGAGACGTAGTAGAGCGTCGGCACGGCCGGCTGCTCGCCCCAGTAGTCGTCGCGGGCGGAGAGTTCGACGCTCTCGGTGCTGAAGCTCGTCAGCGTGTACGGGCCGGTGCCGACGGGCTCGGGGTTCTCGAAGGTGGCCGGGTCGTCGACGGACTCCCAGATGTGCTTCGGGACGATCTGCTTGAGGAGGACCTTGTCCTGCTTCACGAACATCGGGTTCGTGAACGAGAGGGTGACGGTGTCGCCCTCGGTCGCGACGCCGGTGAGGCCGAGGGCCGAGTTGTCGAGTTCCGGGTGGTCGATGAACTGCTGGAAGGTGAAGGCGATGTCGTCGGCGCTGAAGGCCTCGCCGTCGTTCCACGTGACGCCGTCGCGGGCGGTCAGGGCGACGGAGGTGTAGTCGTCGGTCCAGGCGATCTCGGACGCGAGCCACGGCTTGACCTCGGCGCTCGGGTCGACGAGGTTGACGATCGCGAGCGGCTCGAGGATCGCGTTGATGTACCCGAGCTTCATGGCGGACGAGTCGCCGACGTAGGGGTTGTTGGATTCGGTGGCGATCGAGCCGTCAGGCTTCGCGATCGTCAGCGCGGCACCCTCCTCGGGGCCGTCGCTCGACCCGCCGCCACCGGTGCATCCGGTGAGCAGCAGGGCTGTGGCCGCGAACGCGGCCAGCAGTGGGGTTCTCAGCTTCATCGCTTTCTCCTCTTGGGTGTGCGCTGCGGCAGTGCGGCGCAAGTCGGGATTCGGTGATAACTTACTGACCATTCAGTAAGTTGGCAACCGCGGTATCCTCGCCGCATCGAGGCTCATCGCGGAACGGACGGCATGACGACTGTGAAACCACCCGGCACGGTGAAGAGACAACCGCAGCCCCGTCCCGCGACCGTCGCGCGGCGGGCGGAGGTCGTGCGGTCGGCGCTCGACGTCTTCGGCGCGAAGGGGTACGCGAACGGCACCCTCATCGACATCGCCGAGCTGGTCGACATGACGCCGGCGGGCATCCTGCACCACTTCGGTTCGAAGGACCAGCTGCTCCTCGAGGTGCTCAGCTACCGCGATGCGACCGACGTCGAGAATCTCGACGACCAGCACATCCCCGGCGGCATCGAACTGTTCAAGCACCTCATCCGCACGGCGGCGACGAACGCGCAGCGGGCGGGGATCGTGCAGGCGTTCGTCGTCCTGTCAGCGGAGTCGGTGACGGAGGACCACCCGGCCAGGCACTACTTCGACGACCGCTACCGGACCCTGCGACGTGAGATCGCCGAGGCGTTCCAGGCGGTGTGCGCTGAGCGCGGCGTCGACGCACCCGAGACGATCCATCGCGCGGCGGCGTCGATCCTCGCGGTCATGGACGGTCTGCAGGTGCAATGGCTCATCGACCCCGCCGACGTCGACCTCGCCGAGACGAGTGCCTACGCCATCCGCGTCATCGTGGAGTCGGTGCTCGGCCAGGGGGCGCTGGACGACTGAGCCGGATTCGAGCAGCGCCGTGGGGCTCGCAGGGCTACCGTGAGAGGCGAACCACAGCCCCGAACGGAAGGACGTCGAGATGGCCGAGCAGCAGTCGAGTACGAAGAGTGGATTCAGCGCTGAAGAACGCGCGGCGATGAAGGAGCGGGCGAAGGAGCTCAAGGCGGCGGCGAACCGCGAGGAGGCGTTGCAGGGTGTCGTCGACGCGATCGCGGACATGGAGGACGCCGACCGGGCGATCGCCGAGCCGTTGCACGAGCTGATCATGGGTGGCGACTACGGTCTCGCCGCGAAGACCTGGTACGGCATGCCCGCCTACGTCGGTGCCGACGGTAAGGCGGTCGTGTTCTTCCAGGCTGCGGCGAAGTTCAAGGCGCGCTACGCGACCCTCGGGTTCAACGACTCGGCGAAGCTCGACGACGGCGAGATGTGGCCGACCGCGTTCGGGATCACCGCGTGGAACGATGCCGTCGCGAAGCGGGTCACGGAGCTGCTGGCCAGAGCCGTCTGATCGGAGCGGCGCGCGGCGGGTCCGTGGCTCGGCGACGAGCCCCTCGGGTGGGAACGGCCCTGGCTGCCGAGTCGAGCTCGGTCACCGAACCTCATTTGGTCACCGAGCCTGTCGACGTACGTCGAGTGGCAGGCTCGCGACCCGACCGAATCCCACCCACCAGGCCCGGTCACTGAGCTTGTCGAAGTGCGCCTGGCGGCAGACTGGGTCCCGGCCGAATCTCGCTGACGAGCCCCGGTCACTGAGCTTGTCGAAGTGCTCGCGGGATGCATCCCCACCGCCCAGACTCGGCATCTGGAATGTCAGTGGTCCATGGTGGACTGGTGTCATGACCGAGACCACCACCGCGATCCGCGCGAGCGACGAGTACGCCGCGCAGCTGTCGGAGTTCTCGGATGAGTACGCGAGCATCTGTCGTCAGCGCGCGGTCTTGGACGCTGAGGAAGCGCGGTTGCTCGCCCGTTCCGCCGCCTATGCGGACGCCCTGGCGGACACCGTCGTCCCAGCCATCTACCCACCGGCCGAGCGGCGTGCACTGTCGCGCCGCTCGACGGGCGCGATGCTCGCGATGGCGACGCGTTCCTCGGAACAGACCGTCCTGCACGCCACAGATGACGCTGAGCGCCTCGTCAACGAGGCACCGTCCGTGCTAACCGCACTCGAGGCCGGCAGGATCTCCGGCCGGCATGCGCGGACGATCACCGACCAACTGCGCGAGGTCCCCAACGCCGGTCGCGCTTCGTTCCTCGCCGAGGTGCTCACGGTTGCGGAACGGTCCACGGTCGCACGACTGAAGAAGCGCGCGAAGGATCTCCGCGAGCGACTCCACCCAGAATCCATCACCGCGCGCGCCGTGCGTTCCGAGGCTGACCGCCGGGTGGAGTTCGAGGCGGCCTCGGACGGCATGGCGTGGGTGCACCTCTTCACCACCGCTCCGATCGCGCAGGGCATCGTCGAGCGCCTCGAGAGTGCAGCTGCGGAAGCACGTCGCGCTGGCGACCAGCGCACCTGCGGGCAGCTCCAGGCCGATGCCCTTGCAGCCCTCGCCCTCACCGGCGTCACCCCGGATGACGTCGCCTCGAACGCCGTCCTCCCGCACCCGATCGAGGTCCAGGAACACATCAAGCCGACCGTGCAGATCACCGTCCCGGCACTGAGCATGGCGGGCGTCTCCGACGCACCCGCCACGCTCGACGGCTACGGCCCCATCGATCCGGAGACCGCAGCCCGGATCGCAGTCAACGCACCCAGCATGACCCGCGTCCTCGTCCAGCCCGAAACCGGCGCCGTCCTCTCCGTCGGCCGCGGCCAGTACCGAGTTCCCGCCGATCTGCAGCGCGCGGTCCGCCTTCGAGACGGCACATGCCGGGCACCCGGCTGCGGGCGCCGCGCCCGGGCCTGCGACCTCGACCATTCGGTCGCCTGGCAGGACGGCGGCACCACAGACGTCGGGAATCTCGCCTGCCTCTGTCGACATCACCACCGCATGAAGCATTTGCCGGGGTGGAGCCTCGACCACGGCCCCGGCGGCGTGCTCGACTGGACGACACCCGACGGCAAACACCACCGAACAGCCCCGGACCCCGCACCCTTCTGACCGCTCCTGCTCCCGGAGCTGCACCGCGGAGCCTGTCGAAGTATCGATGAGTTCCTCGTGGGCACTTCGACAAGCTCAGTGACCGGCGGAGGTGCGCCCGGAACGTCCCGCTCCCTGAGCTTGTCGACGGGCATGTGCCCGCCTCTCGCCCTTCAGCTCGCCGGCAGCGCGAGCCCGGTCGGTCGGCCCGAGACCGCGAGCAGGAGGTCCAGCGTGGAACCGCGAACCTCGGGCCCGTCACCCCAGGTCAAGCCGGTGTCGTCAGCGACGAGTCGGACACCCTGCCCGCGTTCTTTGCCGCCGCCCATCGAGACGCCCGTCCGAAGCTGATACTCCAACGCCTGGACGACAGCCGTCGTCGGGTAGCTCGAGTGAAGACCGAGTGGCCGGCGGATGTCCTCACCATGCACGATGGCTTCGACGAGTCTGGTCGCGAGGTTCGCCGGCGGCGTGCGGCTCAGCTCGGCGGCAGCGCCCAGGGCCGCAAGCGTCTCCGATGGCCGGTTCTGCCGCTCCCGCTCGATGCCGCGTTCGTTGTCGAGGTCGAAGTCGAACCGTGCGGCGATGAGCCGCCGGGCGAATCCCCAACGCGTCGTCTTCGCCGAATCGACGAGGTGGGCCACGACGTCGTGCACGTCCCATCCCGCGCAGAGGGACGGTGTGGCCCACTGCTCCTCGCTGAGCCCGGCCAGATCGGCGACGAGCTTCCGTCGTTCGTCATGGACGACCGCCCACACCATCCTCGGAGACACCGTCATCTGTGCCCTCCCTTTCACCGATAGTGCTGCTCGCCGAGCGCCGCCTTCGTGACGACGTCGACGATGCGGGCGGCCCGGACGGCGGGCGTCTTGATGCCGTTCAACCGGAAGAAGACCCGGAACCGTTCGGTGCGCCCCAGGGTGGCGAAGTATGCGGCCGCAGCCGGGTCGGCGTCGAGCGCGGCCTGGAGATCCGCAGGCATGACCGCGTCCTTCTGCCGGTAGGCGGCATCCCACCGACCATCGGCCTGCGCCCGTTCGACCTCGGCGAGCCCACCCGGACGCATCCGCCCCTCCTCGATGAGCCGGGCCACGTGCTCCCGGTTGATCTGCGACCACGGACTGTTCTTCCGTCGCGGCGTGAACGCCTGCAGCGTGTAGTCGTCGTCGAGCCGCTTGCTCTGCCCGTCGATCCAGCCATGACACAGCGCCACGTCGAGTGCCTCCGACCACGTGATGCCCG
The DNA here is from genome assembly GCF_001421315.1 of Plantibacter sp. Leaf1. NCBI lineage: Bacteria > Bacillati > Actinomycetota > Actinomycetes > Micrococcales > Microbacteriaceae > Plantibacter > Plantibacter sp. Leaf1. The sequence continues at coordinate 1,733,366 of NZ_LMJX01000002.1, forward strand.
GCGCCTTCGAGGTCTTCTTCCGCAGTTTCAGCCGCACCCCGTCGTCGCTCGGCGCACCGACGAGGTAGGCCTCCCACTCCTCGAGCGTGAGGTCCAGGATCGGTTTCTCCTCGAAGCTCGCCACGTCAGCGAGCGTAGCGCGCACCACCCACGTCCCACAGGGTCCGACGCTGCGCAGGCTCTCACGCTGCACTGGGCACGCAGCCGGAATGGATAGGGTCGGAGCATGCTGATGAACGACGAGACACTGTCGCGCGCCGCCGACACCCTGCGCGCCTGGGCCCTCGACGAGGACCTCAAAGCACGGGTCCTCGCCCACCCGGAGGCCGCCGCCATCGCCCGACGGGTCGCCGTCCGATACATCGCCGGTGACGACGCCGCCTCGGCGTTGCGACTCCTCGCAGCGAACGCCGGCCGTGGGCACCTCGGCAGCATCGAGCTCGTCGGCGAGTCCGTCCGCGACGCACGGATCGCCGACGAACAGACGGCGGAGTTCGTCGATCTCGCCCGACGCATCGGTTCGGCCGAGCAGACCGCCACGATCTCCCTCGACCTCTCGCACATCGGATCGGTGGTCTCCGCCGAACTCGGCCTCCGCAACGGCCTGACCCTCGCACAGACGGCCAGGGACGCCGGCACCTCGATCATGATCTCCGCGGAGGGCTCCGACCGCACCGATCTCGTCCTCTCGATCTTCGAGCAGATCGCCGACCGGTTCCCGGAGACCGGCATCACCCTGCAGGCGAGACTCCACCGCACCCCGGCCGACCTCGAACAGGTGCTCACCCGTCCCGGGCCGGTGCGCGTCGTGAAGGGCGCCTTCCTCGAATCGACGGAGGTGGCTCACCCGCGCGACGCCGCACCGATGACGGCGGCGTACATCGCGATGGTCACGCGTCTCGTCCGGGCCGGCCACCGCGTCAACATCGCCACCCACGACCCGCACCTGGTCGCGGCACTCGAGGGAGCACTCGGCGACGAGCTGCGTCAGCCGCACGTGGAGTTCGAAATGCTCCAGGGCCTCGGCACGGCGTTGCTCGACGATCTCCGCCGCCGCGGATTCACCACACGCGAGTACCTCGTCTACGGACCCGAGTGGTGGCTCTACGTCCTCAACCGGATCGCCGAACACCCCGAGCGCGTCATCGAGGCGATCGCGGACATCGGCGCGATCGCAGACATCGGCGCGATCGCGGCACGCGTCTGAGGCTCAGCCGCGCCCGGCTGACGCTCAACCGAGCGGGTCGGACTCCAGACGGTGGAAGTTGCGGTTCTGGTAGACGAGCGCCGGCGCGTCCGTCCCAGGCGGGATGACCTCGAGGACCTCGGCGATGACGAGCATCGAGCTGCCGGCCGGCACGGTCTGGACGATCCGGCAGCGCAGCGCGGCTCGGGCACTCGGCAGGTAGGGCTCTCCGGTCGAGAGTCGCTCCCAGTGCTGCTCCGGCGTGAACCGCGGTTCGCCCGTCTTGGCGAACGCCTTCGCGACCTCGAGGTGGTGGTCCGCCAGGAGGTGCACGACGACGGTCCCCGCGCTGAGGAGCCCACCGGCGGAACCCGTCGCGCGGGTGACGGAGAACGACAGCATCGGCGGGTCGACGGCGACGGAAGCCACGGATGACGCCGTCAGACCGACGTCGCCTCGATCGGTTGCGGCGCTGATGAGCGCGACGCCGGCCGGGTGGTCGCGGAACGCCGTCTTGAACCCGTCGACGGTCGCGGCATGGGCGAGGGCGTCGGGATCGGTGGACGGCGTGGTGGGAATGGTCATACTGCAACCGTAGAACCTCAATCGGCCTTGAGGTCAACCCAAGGCGCAGCGAGTTCCCGCTACTCGAACATCTCCGCCAGGAGCTCAAGCGGGTCCCCGTCGACCCGATGCTGCGACAGCCCCTCGGGCCAGAAGGTGACCCCGTCGTCGTCCCAGCAGGGCACGACATGCAGGTGGTAGTGCGGGACGCTCTGCCCGGCATCGACACCGGACGCACTCAACACGACGACCCCGGTCGCACCGAGCGCCGCCCGCATCGCCCGACCCACCCGCTGGGCCAGGGCGGTCGTCGCCTGCAGCGCCCGCGGATCCGCGTCGAGTAGACCGACACTGTGCGCCCGAGGCACCACAAGCGTGTGCCCCGGCGCGAGCGCCGACTCGGGCAACGGTCGGAAGGCGACCGCCTCCTCCTCGCGCTCCACCCAGACGACGTCGGCGGGCTCGTCACGCATCAGCTGACAGAAGGCGCAGGTGTCGGACATCACCCCATTGTCGCGGACGTGACCCGACGGTCGGGTCGTCCAGCCTGACCGCCGTGCCCCTCAGGACACGCGGTCGCGCGCGCGCCGGATCAGCCGCGGGCCGACGATCCACACCAGCCCGACGACGACCACCACGGCACCACCCGCCCCGAGCCGACCAAGCCACCCCGGGGTCGCCGCAGCGTCACCGCGCGGTGGCGTCCGAACCGCTCTTCCGACGACGGACCAGGCGCGTGATCGCGTACAGGACCACACCCACTGCGACGATGATGCCGCCGCGCAACCACACCTCAGCGCTCTGCTGCGTGAGCAGGATGAGGCACGACAGCACCGCGAGCACCGGCAGGACCGTCCAAGCACGGAAGTGCGTGTGCTCGACCCGCTCGCGACGCAACACGAGCACCGCGATGTTCGTGCTGAGGAACACGATGAGCAGCAGGAGGACGACCGTCTCGGCGAGGGTGGCGATGCTGCCGGTCGCGGTGAGGACCATCGCGACACCCGTGGTGACGAGGATCGCGACCCACGGCGTCCCACGCTTCGGCAGCACCTTCGTGAACACGCTCGGAAGCAGCCCCTGCGAACCCATGCCGTAGGCGAGCCGGCTCGACATGATCATCGTGAGCAGCGCGCCGTTCGCGACGGCCACCAGGGCGATGAGGCTGAACAGCCACGCCGGGATGCCGACGCCGGTCGCCTGGATGACCGTCAGCAGCGGACCGGTCGATTCGCCGAGCTCGTCGGAGGGCACGGCGATCGAGGCCGCGGTGCCCACGAGCACGTAGAGGACACCGGCCGTCGCGAGCGCACCGAACAGCGCCTTCGGGTAGACGCGCGACGGATCCTTGACCTCTTCGATGACGTTCGCACTCGTCTCGAAGCCGACGAAGGAGTAGTACGCGAGCAGGGCCGCACCGAACACCGCGATGACCGGACTCCCGCCCTCGGCGAACTGCGTCGCGCGCCCGAGGTCGCCCTTGCCGCCGCCCAGCATGATCGCGACGGCGACCACCACGAGGACGAGCCCCGTGGTCTCGATCATCGTCATGACGAGATTCGCCCGGACGGACTCCTTGATGCCGCGGGCGTTGATCAGCGCGATCACCATGAGGAACAGCACGGCGCCGAGGACCGGGGGCAGGTCGATGAAGGTCGCGAGGTAGTCGCCCGCGAACGCCAACGCCAACCCGGAGGCACTCACGACGCCCGCCGCGAGCATGCAGTAGCCGACGAGGAACGAGACCATCGGCCGCTTGTAGGCCCGCTCCGCGAAGACGGCCGAGCCGCCCGCCTTCGGATACTTCGTGACGAGCTCGGCATACGACGCGGCCGTGAGCAGCGCGAGCAGGAGGGCGACGATCATCGGCACCCAGGTGACCCCGCCGACCTCGCCCGCGATCTGCCCGATGAGGGCGTAGATCCCGGCCCCCAGGACGTCACCGAGGATGAACAGGTAGAGCATCTTCCCCGAGATGTCGCGTTTGAGCGTGGAAGGAGGATCAGCCCTGGTGGTGTCGGTCGAGGTCATCCGCGCAACGGTACGGCAGCCGTGCAACCCCGTCCCGCGCTTGCGATCCCGTCGCGGTTGTGCGTCGGCGTCGGCGTCGGACGGACGTCACTGACGGGCGAGCCTGCGTGCCACCGCGATCACCGGCACAGCGACCACGGCGACTGACACCACGCGCGCGAACACCGACCGCTTCGGGAACTCGGCGCGCTTCCGATCGTCGGCCGTCGGTTCAGCCGCCTCCACGAGGTGCGTCCCGCCGGCGCCGCCCTCCGCGAGGTGCGCGAGCCGACGCAGGGTCTCGATGTTGCGGAGGTGCAGGCCGATGTCGAGCAGCCACACGGGGATCAGGGCGCCCGGCCCGGCGACGGCCTGTTCGTGGAGGTGGACGACGCAACCACGCTCGTGCGGTTCCACCTCGACCGCGACGCGCGCCTCGCCGAGCGGCCAGCCCTTCGGCTGGATGACGAAGGCGTGCGGTGGATCCCACTGCAGGACGGTCGTCTCGTCGTTCAGCACGGCCGGCCAGACGCCGAAGGAGTGGTGCAGCTTCCCGCCGACGTGCGGCCAGCGGTCGCCGACGTCGCGCATGCGTGACGCCCCCACCACCCAGGCTGGGAAGAGCCACCCGTCGGCGAGGACGGCGAAGACACGGTCGGGCGGGCAATCGAGGATGCGGCTGGTGTGGGACACGATGGTGTTCCTTTCACTGGAGCAGGGACGAGGTCAGCAGGTCGTCGGCGCTCAATCCGGGGCGAGCGAGGGCATGCGGTCGCGTCCGAAGACGGAGCGGAGCGCACTGCGGGCCGCGTGCCATCCCGCGAGCCCATGGACGCCTGGGCCGGGCGGGGTCGAGGACGAGCAGAGGAAGATGCCGGGGGTCGGCGTCCGCCATGGGTCGTTCGACAGCACCGGTCTCGCGACGAGCTGGGCGAAACTCGCGGCACCGGCCGCGATGTCGCCGAGCACGTAGTTCGGGTTGTACCGCGCCATGTCGCGGGCGGTCATCGACGCGGAGGTCAGGATCACGTCGCGGAAGCCGGGAGCGAACCGTTCGATCTGCCGGGTGATCGCCTCGGTCTGGTCGAGCGCGGAGCCACTCGGCACGTGCGTGTACGCCCAGAGGACCTGCGCGTCACCCGGCGCACGCCCGGGGTCGCCGACGGCGGGCTGCGAAACGAGGACGTAGGGCGACTCGCTGTGCCGACCGCGCGCGACGTCCCGCTCGGCCGCGGCGATCTCGGGTCGACTGCCGCCCAGGTGGAGGGTCCCCGCCCTCGCGAGTTCGGGGTTCGTCCACGGCACCGGACCGGACAGCGCGAAGTCGACCTTCGCGACGCCGTCGCCGTAGCGGAAGCGGGAGAGACGCCGGAGGTAGGTGTCGGGAAGGCGGCTCCCCGCGATCTCGGCGAGCGCCTTCGGCGTCGTGTCGAACAGCACGGCGCGTGCTGTCGGGAGCTCGTCGATGGAGCGCACCTCGGTACCCGTGGCGATCTCGCCGCCGTGGGCGAGGAGGTCTGCGGCGAGGGCGTCGACGATCGCCTGGCTGCCGCCGATGGGGATGGGCCAGCCGCGGGCGTGGGCATAGGCGCCGAGGGACAGGGCTGCCGCCGAGGTGGCGAGGCTCGGCATCGGCCGGATGGAGTGCGCGGCCACACCGCTGAGCATCGCCGGGGCGGTGTCCTCGCGGAACCGGAGGTTCCAGGCGGGGCTCCCCTGTTCGAGCGCGCGCAGGCCGAACTTGGCGACCGTGACCGGGTGGCGGGGCACCTGGAGCAGCTTGCCGCCAGTGAACTGCGACACCCGGTCGGCGTCCGCGGCGAGCGACCCCATGAGCGCGCGCCAGGCTGCGCCGTCGCGGCCGAGCGCGTCGGCGGTGCGGTCGATGTCGCGGTAGGCGATGCCGGCGCGACCGTCGTCGAGGGGGTGTGCGTAGGAGATCTCCGGCACCACGAGCTCGATCCGGCGTTCGAGCTTGAAGGAGCGGAAGAACCCGGAGGCGAGCGCCATCGGGTGGACCGCCGAGCAGATGTCGTGGTGGAAGCCCGGGAGGGTGAGTTCCGCGGTCCTGGCGCCACCACCGATGGTGTCGCCTCGCTCCACCACCTGCACGTGCAGGCCTGCCCGGGCGAGGGTCACCGCGGCGGCGAGCCCGTTCGGGCCGGCGCCGACGACGACCGCGTCGAACTCCTCCGTCGACCTGCGCATCCCTGCCCCCACGGCGGTCAGCGGCGCTTCGCCGCGCCGGTCACGAGGGCGACGCCCGCTGCGACGGCGCCCAATGCGGTCGCGTACACGGCGGGACGGTGTCGGATCGCCCACGTCTGTGGACTCCACGAGTGCGCCTTGTCGCTGAACACCCCGCGAGCACCGTGATCGCCGGGGGCCGGCGTGTACACGTTGTCGGGCATGCGCGGGTCGTCCTTGTCGGAGGCGAGCTGCCCCGAGTAACCCGTCCTGGCGAGGAACCAGTCGAGGAACGAACCGGCGAAGCGGTCACCGAGGATGGTTCCGACGGTCGACTCCCCCACCCAGGTGCGTCGTCGGGGCTTGTCCGCGACGTCGGCGATGGCCGTGGCGCCCACCTCGGGCTGGTAGATCGGCGGGACGGGCTGCGGGTGCTCGGGCAGCTGCGACTTCACCCAGCTGAACTGGATGGTGTTCAGGGCAGGCATGTCGACCGTCGAGAGCTTGACGGCACTGCCGGCGTGGATGAGCTCCGCGGTCAGGGACTCGGTGAACCCGCGCGCACCGAACTTGGACCCGCAGTACGCCGCCTGGAGCGGGATGCCGCGGTGCGCGAGCGCCGAGCCCACCTGGACGACGTGTCCGCGATCACGAGGCACCATGCGCGAGAGCGCCGCGCGCGTGCCGTTGACGAAACCGAAGAAGTTGACGGCGACGGCGCGTTCGAAGTCCGCCGGCTCGGTCGTGAGGAAGTCACCGAACACCCCGACCATGGCGCAGTTGACCCACAGCTCGATCGGTCCGAGCTCGGACTCGACGCGGTCCGCGGCACGTTCGACCGCTTCCCGGTCGGCCACGTCGGTCGGCACGGCGAGCGCGCGTCGCCCGGCCTGCTCGACCTCGGCGATGGTGGCAGCGAGTCCGTCCTCACCGCGTGCCAGCACGGCGACGTCCCAGCCGCGCTTCGCGAGTTCCCGGACCGTCGCCCGGCCGAGGCCTGCCGTACCGCCCGTGACGACGGCGACACCGCGGCTCATCGCACGAGCCGTTCGACGGCGGCGGAACACGGGGCTGACGGGAATCGTGGGCTTGCGATGGTCTGGGGCATGACGCCACGTTAGGGGACGTCACCCGTTCGACGCCGCCCCTTGCATTCCCAGGGAGGGCGTTCGCGGTGGGCGTTCGAGGCGGGCGTTCTCACACTCAGCGCGGCGTCCGCGTGAACACGTAATGCACCACCCCGCTCGGCGATGCCGTCACCTCCACCGTGAACCGGTCCTCCAGCCCTTCGAGGCCGTCCCACAGGCGCACCCCGCGGCCGAGCAGGATCGGGACGACGACGACATGGAGGTGGTCGACGAGGTCCGCCTCGAGGAACGTCCGGACGGTCGTGGGCCCACCACCGAGCCGCACGTCGAGGCCCCCGGCGAGCGAGGTGGCGAGCGCCAGGGCGTCGACCGGCGACAGCTCTCGGAAGAGGAAGGTCGTCTCCCCCACGACGAGGTCCGGTCGCTCGTGGTGCGTGAGGACGACCACCGGGCTGTGGAACGGTGGTTCCTCGCCCCACCATCCGCGCCAGCTCTCGTCCTCCCAGGGCCCGAGCTGCGGACCGAACTTGCGCCGACCCATGATCTCGACACCGATGCGGTCGCCCGTGGCCGACGCGAACGCGTCGTCGACGCCGCGGGTCCCGGCACCGACCGCCTCGGCCTCGTGGCCGGTCATCGCCACGAAGGTGTGCGTCGGCAGGAACCACTGCATCAGCCGGTGCTCGGCGTGGCCGAAGGGCGTCTCGAAGGACTGGCCCTCGCCGGTCGCGAAGCCGTCGAGCGAGACGGCGAGATTGTGGACCCGGAGCTTCGTCATGGGCACACGGTAGTCCGGAACCGCCGCGCGCCCCACCCCCAGTCCAGACCACCCGCCGCGCTCGAGTAGCAGCTCGACGACGGAAAGGCAAGAGCGCGCCGAGCAGCTGAACGGGAACGACACTCGAAGGAGGGCACGGCGGTCCGACGACCGTTCGACGCAGCCGGCCCGCCTGACATCGGGTGCCACGAAGCGCCCAGAGAGGAGATGCTCGTGTTCACCGAGCTCGACGAATTCCTACGCGGCATGGAGTACCCCTGCCGCCCCAGCGACCTGACGCGTGAGGCCCGCCGCGACCTGCTTCCGACCCATCTGGTGGAGGCGCTCCGCTCGCTCCCCGAGCGCAGCTACACGAGCCGCTGGGACGTCCTGCACCGCACCTCGATCGCGGAGGCGCTGCCGATCGGCGTCTGAGCCGCGAGCTGGACACGGGAGAGGCACCGGTACACGACCGGTGCCTCTCCCGTTCCGCGTCACTGGCTGGCGGCTGCGCGCCAATCGTGTGCCGTGATGTGCAAGGCACCGGTACACGACCGGTGCCTCTCCCGTTCCTCGTCACTGGCTGGCGGCTGCGCGCCAATCGTGTGCCGTGATGTGCGATCCGGCCTGCGGTCCCATCAGGAGCATGCCGCCGTCCACGGGGATGGACACCCCGGTCAGGTAGCTGGAACCCGGCGACGCCAGGAACGCGATGACGGAGGCGATCTCCCGCGCATCGCCCGGGCGGCCGACGGGGATGCCGGGGCGCTCGGTGTCGTGCGGGTCCTCGTCGGTCTGACCCGTCATCGGCGTCGCGATCTCCCCCGGGGCGACCGAGTTCACCGTGATGCCGTACGGGGCGAGTTCGACGGCGGCCGTCTTCACGAGACCGCCGAGTCCGTGCTTGGCGGCGTCGTAGGCGGTGGATCCGACGCGTGGCTGGTGCTCGTGCACACTCGTCACGGCGATGATCCGTCCACCGGCGCCGCCCTCGGCGAGGTGTCGGGCGGCGCGTTGCATGCAGACGAACGCGCCGTCGAGGTCCGCGGCGACGACTTGGCGCCACTCCTCGAGCTCGATCTCGAGGAAGGGCGTCGAGGCACCGGTTCCGGCGTTGTTCACGAAGACGTCGAGTCCGCCGAGCTCCGCGACGAGCCGGTCGACGACGTCACCGCAGGCGGTGAGGTCGGTGGTGTCGAGCTGGGCGACGACGGCGCGGCGACCGAGCGCACGGACCTCCTCGGCGGTGGCGTCGGCGCCCTCCTCGTCCGTGTGCCACGTGATGCCGACGTCCATCCCGGCTTCGGCGAGCGCGACGGCGGCGGCGCGGCCGATGCCCGAGTCGGAGGCGGTGACGATGGCCCGGGTGGGCGAGAAGGCGAGGTCGAGACGGTTGGGTGGGGTCGGGGTGTCAGTCATGCCGACACGGTAGATCGCTCGTCGTGTCCGCATCGCAGGCTTGCGATCGGGCTCGGGGTGTTGCACCATTCGTGCCTGGACGACGGTTTCGCAACCCCCCTGGGCTCCGTGGCGCTCCCGCGGACTCGGGCCTACCGTTGGAGGAGGGGTGGGCGGACTGGAGGACCCATGGGCAAGATGATCTACGACGCCGACGTCAGCGTGACGTTCGACGACCGGGTGCTCGCGCACCTGCAGCACGTGATCGGCGCGAAGCTGCGCCGCGGTGAAGGGTTCTACTTCGGCTGGAAAGACGACCCGCGAGCGGGCGACGGCCGCTCCACGATCTGGTTGCACCCGGCGATGTCGCTGCGGTTCAAGTACGCGGGCAGTGTCCCGGTCGAATTGAACCGTGCCTGGCTCGAAGCGCTCGCGATCAGCGCGGACTCGACGCACGGGCTCGTCCTCGTGCCGGAGCCGGGACCGCGCGTCTGAAGCACGCAAACGACAGCGGGCCGACGGTTCTCCGTCGGCCCGCTCTCCTGTGTCGAGTGCTCTCCGCAGCTCACATCGAGCGTTGGTCGAACTCCAGGTCGTCGATGTCGGTCAGCTCCGTCGCCCATTCCGGTCTCGCCGGTTGCAGCTCGGCGGTGCGCTGTTCCAGCTCGACGATGGTCGCTTCGTCGAGCGGCTCCTCCGAGGCGTTCTCGACGGGCGTCGAGAACAGCTGACTCGTCGGGCCGATGAGGAGGTGCGCGAAGCCGATGCTCCCGCCCTCGTTGATCGTCGGCACGGTGATGATGTCGGACTCGCCGGACTGGGCGAGGGCGCGGGCATACCGCAGCAGGGCTTTGCAGGTCTGGTCGGCCATCAGCAGATAGCCGCTCGAGTAGTACAGCTTTCTCATGCGACCATTGTCGAAAACCGCGCGGCGACGCGGCAGTGGTTGAATCCTGGACCGGAAAGGTATACCGGCGGTGGGTCGCGCGCCGTGCGCTATCGTCTGGGCATGACCGACAGCGACCAGACTCCGCACACGCACGACGAGAACCGCCACGACCAGCTGACCACGGCCCCGAACGCGACCGAGGCGGACGCGGCTCCCCGCATCGACGTCACCGATCAGGGCGACGGCGTCACCCGGATCGACATCCGCGACGACGCGGCGGTCCGCCCGGGTGCCGACCCCGAGGACACCGACGAGGCCTGAGCCACGACCCTCAGTACGACGAAGCGCCGCCGACCCTCGGGTCGGCGGCGCTTCTCGGTCGTGCGGGCGCTCCAGCTCAGTGGCCGTCGGCGTCGTGCAGTGGTGCGGCGTCCGGCTGCTCGAGCACGTCCGGCTCGTCCTCGGTGTCCTCGCCCGTCGGCTCGTCAGGGATCTCGGTGGGAGGGGTGCCCGCGACCATGTCGGGGTCGGTGCCCAATGCGTCTGCTCCGGTGAAGTCGCTCATGTCGCTCCTGCTTTCCTGTGGTGGTGGTTGTGGTGTGGTGCTGGTGTCGGTCTGGTGCGCGTCAGGCGACGACGACGTGGAGTCCGCCGGTGATCTCGATCTCCTCGAGCATCTCGGCCGCCATCCGCTCGTCGATCGGCGGCTCGAATTCGGCGTCGAAGGCGAACACGATCGGTTGCTCGGGCGAGACGGTGACGGGTTCGGAGGAGTGGAACCGTCCACGGTGGAGCTGCAGGCGGAAGGACTGGTCATCGAGCATGCGCGTCAGGATCACGTGTTCGAGCTGGGCGAGCGTCTGATCGTCGACCTGTGATCGGAGCGCACCGAGGCGTAGGAATCCCATCGTCAGCTCCCCTCTCAGGTGTGCCACGCTAGCGCGGCACGCGCGGGCTGCAGGGGCCATTGCGCGGAAGGGCCGAGGGGCGGACAATGCGCGCAAGCCGCCTGATCAGGTCGGTCGACCGAAGGGGTCTGTGGATAATCGGGCGAACCCCTCGGATGTCTCGTATCCTGGTTGAGCGCCCATCCGACCCGGACCCCGTCGGAGCGCGCTCAGATGTCGGCCATCCGCGCCGACGGCTGTCTCCCGGGGTCGGAAGTCGAGGGTTCCCATGGGACAACTGGTGTATGGCACGGGCGACGCTCGCGTGCGTCTCGACGACCGCATGCTCGCCCACGTCAAGACGATCGCGCTGATGAAGCTCCGCCGGAACGAGTCGTTCGCCCTGACGGTGCGACAGGACTCCACCACCGAGGGGCGGACGACGCTGTGGCTGCACCCCGCGATCGCGCTGCAGTTCTCCTTCGACACCGACGAGGTCGGCGAGATGGACCGCTCCTTGCTCGAGTCGTTCATGCACGAGGCGAACACCGGCGAAGTCGTCGTGCACGCGTCGAGCGAACACGACTCCGCCGCCCGGTCGGAGTGACCTCGGCGGCGGTGCCGCGCGCTCAGCTGTTCCGGAGCATCGAGACGAGTTCGCTCTTCCGCTTGCCGGAGTAGCCGCTCAGCTGTTCCGCAGCATCGAGACCAGTTCGCTCTTCCGCTTGCCGGAGTAGCCGCTCAGGCCGATCTCCTTCGCGCGGTCACGGAGCTCCGCGACCGTCCAGTCCTCGTAGGAACCGGACTCCCCGCCCTTCTCGCCGATCTTCGAGCGGCCCTGCTTCGCCGCGGCGTTCGAGATGCGCGCAGCCTTGCTCTTGGACGCACCGTCGTCTCGGAGCTTCTCGTAGAGTTCAGGGTCCTTCAGTGACGGGTTCTGCTTCTCCGGCATGTCGTCCCTCCCGGTCATTCCAGTCGATCTGCCAGCAGACTACGCCTGCTCGCCCAGGAACCAGTCCCTGGGGTGCTGGTCGGCGGTCGGCGGGGTGCGCTCGATCGTCGGACGCGCCCACTCGGCCGCGTTCGCCAGCACCCGACGGATGTCGGGGTGATGGTAGACCGGGTACTCCTGGTCGCCGGGCGAGAAGTAGAAGACCCGCCCACGCCCGCGGTGGTACGCGACACCCGAGCGGAACACCTCACCGCCGGCGAAGGTGGAGAGGAACACCTCCTCATCGGGCCGCGGGATGTCGAAGTGCTCGCCGTACATCTCCTGACGGTCGATGACGATCGGGTGCGGGACGCCCTGGGCGATCGGGTGGTCCGGCAGAACGGTCCAGACGAGTTCGCGCTCGCCGTCGTTGCGCCACTTGAGCGCGCACGTCGTGCCCATCAGACGCTGGAAGACGCGGGAGTAGTGACCAGAGTGCAGGACGACGATGCCCATCCCGGCGTGGACATGCCTGACGACGCGCTCGACGACCTCGTCCGACACCTGGTCGTGGGCGATGTGGCCCCACCAGAAGAGGACGTCGGTGTTCGCGAGCGCCTCCTCCGTGAGCCCGTGCTCCGGCTCCTGGAGCGTCGCCGTCGTCACGCTGACGGCCTCGCCGAGCGACTCCTCGAGTCCGTCGGCGATGACCCGGTGGATGCCGTCGGGATAGTGCCCGAGGACGACCGCGTCGCCGCGGGACTCGTGGACGAACTCGTTCCAGACACGGATGCGGATGGGGGACGTGGTGCTCATGCGGGGACCTCCAGTTCGTGCCCGGCGGCGGCCGAGGCGTAAGCGGCGTCGATGACGCGGCTGCGGTGCAGGGCGTACTCGCCGTGGTGACCGGCGAACCGCAGCTCGCCACCGGCGGACTCGCCCGCACGGATGGTCTCGAGGAACTCCGCGATGACCGACTGGTGGTGACCGGACGGCACCTGCACCGCGGGTCGCTCGATCGTCGGCGCGCCGGCCACGTCGCGGTAGATCGTCACCGTGCCCTCGGTGTTGTAGTTGTCGACGTGGAGGCGGACGCCACCCTCCGAGCCGAGGAGCTCGACCGAGATGTCCTCGTGGGCCTTCGAGTAGGACGCCCACGACGCCTCGAGGTGCAGGCTGCCGCCGTCCTCGAAGCGCAGGAGGGCTGAGGCGAAGTCCTCGACGTCGAACGCGTGCGTGGACCGACTCGAGACCGGACCGCCGCCCGAGGAGCCACCGCGACCGGCGCGGCCGAGCTCGTTGTAGGCGACCGCGGAGACGTGCGTCACGCGCGGTTCGCCGAGCAGCGACAGGGCGATGTCGAGGACGTGCGAACCGAGGTCGATGAGCGGTCCGCCACCAGCGGCCGCCTTGTTCGTGAACCAGGAGTCGATGCCGGGGACACCCTGCCGCCGCAGCCAGGACGCGCGCGAGTGGTAGACGCGACCGATGGGCTCCTCGGCGAGGTAGCGGGCGAGGTAGGCGACGTCGGCGCGACGCCGGTGGTTGTAGGCGACCTCGAGCACGCGGTCGGCGGCCGTCGCCGCCTCCACCATCTCGGCGGCGAGATCGGCGGTGGTCGCGAGCGGCTTCTCGCAGAAGACGTGCTTGCCGCTGCGGAGTGCAGCGACGGCGATCGGGTGGTGCAGGGCGTTCGGCACGCCGATCGAGACGATGTCGAGGTCGTCGCGGGCGACGAGGTCCTCCCAGTCGGCATACGTGTCGGGGACGCCGCGGCTCTCGGCGAGCTCGGCGAGCCTGGTCGGTTCCTGGCCCGACAGGGCGACGACCGTCGCGCCGGGGAGGGCGGTGAAGGCGTCGAGGTGGGTGGTGCCGGCGAAGCCGAGGCCGATGACGCCGACCCGGAGGTCCGGAGCCTTCGACGGTGACGTGGTGGTGCTCGTGTCCATGCTCGGGCGGATCCTTTCGGGGTGCGGATGCCGGGCACGGAGTCGTGACCGGCGGTGGTCGACCTTCGCCACTAAATATAGCGACCATATCTAGTTTCGCAACCCTGCTACAGTCACCCCATGGTCGAACCGGGGGTCGAGACGGGCCGAGCGAGTGTCGAACTCGTCGCCGCATACGCCTTCGATCACGGCCCGTTCACCGCCAGCGAGGTCATGGACGCGACCGGGCTGACGCGCGCGACCGTCCTCAACGCGTGCGACCTCCTCGCCGATCGTGGCTGGATACGGGAGCTCGACGACGCACGCGCCGCAGGCGACTACCGACGGGGCCGGCCGGCGCGACGCTACGAGTTGGCCGCCGACACCGCGTTCGTCGTCGGCCTCGACGTGGGACAGCACCGGGTCGCCGCGCTCGTCGCGACGCTGCGCGGTGACGTCGTCGGCCGCGCGGAACTGCCGATCGTGGGCGGCGACGAGGATCCGGACCTGCGCCTCGCCACCGCCCGCGCCGCCGTCGAGCAGGCGACCGCCCAAGCCGGCACGACGGCCGGCCAGGTGCTCGTGACGGCGGTCGGCGTGCCGGCTCCGGTCGACGTGCACGGTCGCTCTCCGCGCGGCGACCACGACTACTGGGCCCGGATGAACCCCGACTTCGCGACCCGGCTCGGCCCCTGGGGCGAGGTGGTGCTCGAGAACGACGCCAATCTGGCGGCGTCCGCGGAACGGGCCCTCGGCGCGGTGGCGCGCGAGTCCATCGCCGTCCTCCTCGCCGGCGTGAGCTTCGGTGCCGGCCTCATCGTCGACGGCGTCCTCCTGCACGGCGGCGCCGGTGGTGCCGGCGAACTCCGCGTGCTCGGCATGGTCGAGGGTGTCGGCTCCTCGGAGGGGCTCGACGGTGCCGCACGATCCTGGCTGGAGGAGGACCGCCGGACGGGACGGGTGCCCTCGGCGTCCCCGCTCGCCCTGACGCCCGTCGACGCGCTCGACGTGAGCCACATCGTGGACGCCGCGACCGGAGGCGACGCCTATGCGGAGGCGCTGGTCGAACGACTCGGCGAGCGCCTCGGCCGCGTGTGCGTCGTGCTCGGCAGCCTCCTCGACGTCGAGGAGGTCGTCGTCGCCGGTGGCGTGGCGCGGGTCGCCTCCCCCGTCATCGCCGCCGCCCATCGCTGGCTTGAGCAGGGCGTCTACGCGCCGACCCCGCTCGTCCGGGCGTCCGAACTCGGGGCGGACGTTGTGGCCCTCGGTGCCATCACCCGCGCGGTCGCGACGATCCGCTCGCAGCCGTGGCGGTTCGCCGCGTCGATCACGCGCTGAGCCGACGGGCGGCGAGTCGACGGACCCCGGACACCGCGCAGGGCCCCACCTTCCGCCAAGATCGGTGGGGCCCTGAGTGCGGTGTTACCGCGCTGCGACGGTCGTTCCGGCCGTACTCGTTCGGACCGTTCGCAGATGACGGGCGACGCTGAGCGCGCCTGTGTCCTTCAACCGTTGCAGAAGCCGAACACGCAACCGACCCGAATCAAGCGTTAAGAACGATGGTTCTTAACGAATCGTGAAGAGCGCGGTGCTACTGCACCGACCATCCGCCGTCGGACGGCAGGACCACGCCGTTGACGTTCACCCCGTCGTCGCTCAGGAGGAAGGTGATGGAGGCCGCGAGCTGCTCGGCCGTCGCGATCGTCGGGATCGCCGCCTGGAACGGTCCGAGCCGCGCGGACCCCGCCTCGGACACGTTCGGCGGGAACGGGATGCCCGTCGCGACGCCACCAGGAGCGACGGCGTTCACGCGGACACCGTGCGGGCCGTACATGAACGCGGCGCTCTTGGTCATGCCGACGACCGCGTGCTTGGAGGTCGTGTACGCGTTCCCCGAGGCGTTGCCGCGGAGCCCGGCCTCGGAGGCGATGTTGACGACCGAACCCGAGCCGGCAGCGACCATCGCCGGGAGGACCGCCCGGGTCAGCTTGAAGGCGCCCGTCACGTTCACGCCCATGACGCGGTCCCAGGTCGCGTCGCTCGTCTCGTGCAGCGGGGAGAAGTCGTCGTTGATGCCGGCGACGTTGGCGAGCGCGTCGATCCGCTCCCCTGCCGCGGCGACGATCGCGTCGATGTCGTCCTGCTTCGTGATGTCGCCCGCGACCGTGACGAGGTCGGCGTCCGGCAGGCTCGAGGCGAGGTCGGCGAGCTTGTCCTCGAAGAGGTCCACCGCCACGACCCGGCCGCCCTCGCGCGCGACGCGGGATGCCGTGGCACGACCGATGCCGGAGGCCGCACCGGTGACGATCACCGTCTTCCCGGCGAACCGTCCGGCGGTGATGCGCTCCTGCCACCCTTCAGACGCCGCATCGACCGGCGCGACGCCGTCGTTCGCCGCGAGGACGAGCTCGTCGATGAGCGACTGCGGCAGCTTGCCCTGACTCAGAGCCACGAGCTGCTGGAGCGGCAGGCCGGCGATGGGCGCGAGCTGCGACTCCTCGGTGCCGAGCTGGACGAGGAGGCCGCGGATGAGCGGGCCGCCGGTGGGGTCGGCGAGCCAGGCGGCGATCGGGGTGTTGGCGGTGAGGACGCTCATGGGGTTCCTTCGTTCTCGGGACGGCGGCGCGCGGTGGATCCGCCATCCGGACATCATTGTCCGGTACACGGTACGCCGCCGACGACATGGCCACCAGCCCTCACGGTGGGCTCCCAGCCAGGTGCACCGGACCGGCCGCGCGGCGTTACGCTACCGGGATGCCGTCGACACCCGCGAAGCCGAACCGCGGCCCGAGCGCGGGTCCGGAGAACCGCCGCGCACTCGTCGCCGCAGCGCGCCAGGTGTTCACCGCGGACGGGTTCGGCGCCCCGCTCAGCGCGGTCGCGAAACGCGCCGGGGTCGGCCAGGGCAGCCTGTACCGCCACTTCCCCGACCGTTTTTCGCTCGCGCTCGCCGTCCTCGAGGAGAACGTCGGCGAGCTCGAGGAGCACGCCGCGCGCCCCGACGCCACCCTGGACACCCTGCTGGACGTCGTGATCGACCAGGCGCTCGTCACCTCACCGTTCGTCGAGGCCATCCTCGGGGCGGGCGACGACCCACGCGTCACCGCCCTCGGCACGCGCCTCGACCGACTCGCGCACGCCCTGCATGCGAAGGAACTGGCTGCCCACCGCATCGCCGACCACGTCGAGCCCGACGACATCCTCATGGCCGTCTCGATGGTGGGCGCGACGCTCACCCGGATCCCGGCATCCCATCGCGCAGACACCGCGGCTCGCGCGAAGGCGATGTTCCGTCGCTCCTTCGGCCGATGACGCGGCTTGGGACGATGGCACAAGAACGACCCGAACCGTGTGTCGACGGACCATTGATGCGTGCGGGGACCGACCGTAGGGTCGGAGGGACAGAGAAGGGGTCCGCCATGCCGGCCAACGCATTCGCCTCGATCGACGTCGAGGCCATCCGTCGCTCGCTCGGCGAACCGGATCCGGCGGCGACGGCCAAGATCATGGACGAGCTGGACGAGAACTGCCTCGCCTTCCTCGCCCACTCGCCCTTCTGCACCATCGCGACTTCCGACGCGGCGGGCACCTGCGACAACTCGCCGCGCGGCGACTACCCGGGGTTCGTCCGCGCACTCGACCCGAGCACCCTCGTGATCCCGGAACGCCTCGGCAACCGGCTCGCCGACTCCCTGCAGAACATCGTGCAGAACGGCCACATCGGCATGCTGTGCTTCGTGCCAGGCATGAGCGAGACCCTGCGGATCAACGGCACCGCCATCGTCACCGACGACCCGGCGCTCATGGCGATGCTCGAGCAGGACCACGTGACACCGCAGCTCGCGATCGTGGTGCGCACCGAGGAGGTCTACCTGCACTGCGGTCGGGCGCTCCTCCGCGGCGGGATCTGGGACGCCGAGATGCAGGAGCTCGCCGACGAGGTGCCGAGCGCCGGCCGGATCTGGGCGAGCATGTCCGGGCTGAGCACCGAGGTCGGTGACGCGATCGACGAGGCCGTCGCCGTCGGCAACCGGAGCCTGTACTGATGGCTGGAGCGAGAGCAGCGTTCATGATCGGCGAAGCCATCGACAGTGAGGATTCCTGATGCGCAACCGCGCGGGCATGACCCCGCTCATCGTCCAGGAGATCGTGCGCGAGACGCCCACGATCGTCAGTGTGGTGCTCGCCGACCCTGAGGGCCGCCGCCTCCCGGCATGGGACCCCGGCGCCCACATCGACCTGCAGCTCATCACCCGCCACGAACGGCAGTACTCGCTCTGCGGCGATCCCGCCGACGAGTTCCACTACCGGATCGCGGTCCTGCGCGAAGAGCACTCGCGGGGTGCGTCCCACTACATCCACACCTTCCTCCGCGTCGGGCGGAAGGTCTTCATCCGGCCCCCGCGGAACCTGTTCCCGCTCTCCGACGCGAAACGCCACCTGCTCCTCGCCGCGGGCATCGGGATCACGCCGCTGCTCTCGATGGCGCGACGACTCGCCGCCGGCGATGCCGACTGGACGCTCGTGTACGCGGTGCGCACCCGCGAGGACGTCGCGTTCGGGCCGGAACTCGACGCCCTCGGCGACCACGTGCGGATCCACGTCAGCGGGGAGAGCGGACGGCTCGACCTCGCCGGGCTCCTCGCCGGGCTCGAGCCGGGCACCGACGTGTCCGCGTGCGGGCCGCGCGGCTTCACCGACACCCTCACCGATCTGGCGGAGACCTTGCCGGACGACTGCCGGCTGCACCTCGAGCGGTTCGAGCCGAAGCCCCGCGCCTACCTGCCGAACACGGCCTTCACCGTGGAGTGCGCGCGCTCCGAGCGCACCGTCGAGGTCACGGCCGGGCAGACGATGCTGCAGGCGATGCAGGCCGCGCGGGTCGGCATCCCCGGCTCGTGCCTGCGGGGCGTCTGCGGCTCGTGCGCGGTGCAGGTGGTCGACGGGACACCCGAGCACCGAGACTCGCTGACGACCGACGACGCGTCGATGATCATGTACCCGTGCGTCTCGCGGTCGCTGACGCCGACACTCGTGATCGACGCCTAGGACGCGCGGGAGGCAGGCCGACCCGACAGGGCTCCCCTCAGGGGCGCCAGGCGGCGTCGGCGGAGGCCAGGACCGTACCGTCGGCGGCACGCACGACGACCGAGGTGCCGGCAGCGTCGTCCGTGCCGACGATGCGGAACGTCGTGTCCACGAGCACCGGCGCCTTCGCCCGGAACCGCACCGACGCGAGTCGGCGACCGTCGGCATGCGCGGCGAGCGCATCGAGGACGAGGATGCGGGTCAGCGGACCGTGCACGAGCAGGTCGTCGAGCCCCTCGACGTCGCGCGCCCAGCGGCGGTCGTAGTGGATCCGATGCGTGTTGCCGGTCACGGCCGAGAACCGGAACAGCTGCCGCGAGTCGAGCGAGCGGCGCTCCGACCAGTCGGCACCCTCGTCGGGATCGGCCGCGTCCTCCGGAGCCGGCGCCGGTGCCGACACCCGCGGCGTCGGGACCGCCGGCTGCGCCTCGAGGAACACGTCGTGCCAGGTGCTGCGCACGGCGACCGTGCCGTCGACGAGGTACTCGCGGACGAGGTCCGCGAAGACGAGGCGACCCGCCCGACCCTGCTTCTCGACGAGCGAACCGAGACTCGTGCGCTGCGTCACCGGCTCGCCGTAGCGGAGCGACCGGAGGAACTCCGTGTCCTCCCCCGCGTACATCCGACGTGGCAGATCGATGGTCGGCAGTACCCCATCCTCGGCCGGTGAGCCGTCCTCACGGAGCTGGGCGAACGGCGTCGTGAACGGGAAGTAGACGCCCTCCCACCCGGCGGGGAGTTCCTCGCCGGCGACCGGTTCCGGCATCCCGGTCGCGAAGGTGCTCCGGTACCAGGACGCGGGCCCGGCCTCCAACCGTTCCTCGCGTTCCACTCAGATCACTCCGTCGGCGCGGAGTCCGGCGATGCGCTCCGTGTCGTACCCGGCGAGCGCCGCGAGGACGTCGTCGGCGTGCTCCCCGATGCGGTTCGCGGGGCGGTCGGTCGTGGCCGGGGTGGCGCTCAGCTTGATGGGCTGGCCGAAGGAACGGAGCGTGCCGAAGGCACCGTAGTCGGTCTCGACGACCATGTCGCGTTCGGCGGTGCCGGGATCCTCGACGACCTCGCCGATGGTCTTCACCGCGGTGAGCGGCACGACGTCGCCAGCGAGTTCCTCCAGCTCGGCGCGGGTGCGGTCGGCGAACCAGGAGACGACGAGCGGCTTCACCCGTCGGGCGTAGACCTCCTCGTCGAAGCGCTTCCGCATGGTGTCGATCTCGGGGTCGGTGATCGCCTCCGGAGTGCCGAAGAGCTCGCAGCTCGCCTTCCAGAGTTTGTCGGTGTAGGCGCCGAAGAACACCTGGCCGTCGGCGCAGGGGAACAGTTCGTAGGGGCGCACCCAGGCGTGCTCGTTGCCGGACGGGGAGGCCACGGTGCCGTCGACGGTGTAGTCGACGACGGCGGTCTCGGTCATGGCGATGATGCTGTCGACCTGGGCGACGTCGACGAGCTGACCGACGCCGGTGCGCTCGGCGTGCCGGAGGGCCGCGAGCGTGCCGATGACGCCGAACATGGTCGCCGAGAGGTCGCCGATCGTCACGCCGACGCGGACGGGCGGCTGGTCGGCGTAGCCGTTCATCGACCAGAGGCCACCGGCGGCCTGCGCCGTGTTGTCGAACGCCGGGCGGCGGCTGCGCGAGCCGGTCTGTCCGTAGCCGGAGATCGCCGTGTAGACGAGCTTCGGGTTGATCTCGGCGAGCGCCTCGTAGGGCAGTCCGAGCTTCGCCATCGTCCCGGGGCGGAAGTTCTCGACGAGGATGTCGGCGCTCGCGACGAGGTCGCGCAGCACCTCCTTGCCCGCCTCGCTCGCGAGGTCGAGGGCGAGGCCGAACTTGCCGCGGTTGTACTGGCCGTAGTACCCGCTGAACTCCTCGTCACCGTCGCGGAGGTAGGGCGGGAAGCCCCGCGAGACGTCGGGGTCGTTCGGGTTCTCGATCTTGATGACGGTGGCACCGAGGTCGGCGAGCATCGAGGCGGCGTAGGGGCCGGCGAGCACGCGGGAGAGGTCGAGGACGACGACGCCTTCGAGGGAGCCGGGCGGGACCGCGAGTCGTTCGGTGGCCGCGAGGATGGCCGCGGTGTCGGCGCCGTTCGGCTGCTGCTGCTCGGTCATGCGTGTCCTCCTGGGCATCGGGCGTGCCGCGTTCCGGCGTCGCGGGAGCACCTTCGCCGTGCTGCATCCGTCTCGGTCAACGGTATCGGGCGCTGGAGGATCGACCCATGTGCGAACCGCACACGTCCGCCCGACTTCCATGGGCGGCGACTCCGGCCGACTCCCACCTCCCACAGGCGCCAGGCACGCGTGCACCGAGGCGATGATAGGTGAGGCTAGGCTTACTTCATGCGCAGCGCGACCCTCCTCCGATCGAGACGCGCGCTCGCCGTCGGCTCCCTGGGTGCCGCCCTGCTCGTCATCGCCCTCGCGAGCCTCATGCTCGGCAGCAACCTGATCAGCCCGGTGGCCGTCGTCACGGCCCTGTTCGACCCCGCCCAGGACACCGGTGCCGTCGTGTGGGGCTCGCGGGTGCCGCGCACCGTGCTCGGGATCCTCGTCGGCACGTGCCTCGGGATCGCCGGTGCGGTCATGCAGGGACAGACCCGCAACCCGCTCGCCGACCCGGGCCTCTTCGGTGTCTCGGCCGGGGCGAGCCTCGCCGTCGTCGTCGGCGTCTACGTGCTCGGCACGAGCTCGGTGGTCACCACCCTGTGGCTGGCGCTGCTCGGTGCCACCGTCGCCAGCGTCATCGTGTTCTCCGTCGCCGCCCTCGGTCGCGGCCTCTCGAGCCCCGTGCCGCTCGCGATCGCCGGCACCGCCGTCTCGGCCCTGCTCGTCGCCCTCACCTCCTACCTGGTGCTGTCGGACGAGACGACGCTCGCCGCCTACCGCATCTGGGTGGTCGGCTCGCTCTCCGGGCGGTCGCTCACCGGTGTCGACGCCGCCCTCGTCTTCGCCGGACTCGGCCTCGTCTTCGCCCTCGCGAACGTGCGGTCCTTGAACGCCCTGGCGCTCGGGACCGAACTCGCGAACGGGCTCGGCGAGAACCTCCTCCGGGCACGCCTCGTCGGGCTCGCGGCGATCACCCTGCTCACCGCGGCGGCCGTCGCGCTGACCGGCCCGATCGCCTTCGTCGGGCTCACGGCACCCCACATCGCCAGGACCCTCGTCGGCGGGCATCACGGCTGGCTCCTACCCGCGTCGGGACTCGTCGGGGCCGGCGTGCTGCTGGCCTGCGACGTGATCGGGCGCTTGATCGGCGGCACCGCCGAGGTGCCCGTGGGCGTCGTCCTCACCGTCATCGGTGGCGCGGCCTTCATCATGATCGTGCGGCGCGGACGGATGGCCGAGCTGTGAGCGCCGTTCCGGAAGGCAGCCGCGTGTTCGGTCGCCTGTGGCGCGGTCGGGTCGTCGTCGTCACGATCGTCTGCCTCGTCGTCGCGCTGGTGTTCGCGCTGCTCGGCATCGTCGCAGGATCCTCTTCGCTGACGATCCCCGACGTGATCACCACCCTCCTCGGCGGCGGGACCGGCGGCCAGGAGCTCATCGTGTTCGAACTCCGCCTCCCCCGCGTCGTCGGCGGTCTGCTCGTCGGCGCGGCCCTCGGCCTGGCCGGGGCACTCACCCAGACCTTCGCCCGCAACCCGCTCGCCACCCCGGACATCCTCGGCGTCACCTCGGGCGCCGCGCTCGGGGCCGTCGCAGCGATCGTCCTCGTCGGCGGCAGCTACTCCGTAGGCGCCGGCGCACTCAGTCTCGGACTGCCCGCCATGGCGGCGATCGGGGCGCTCGTGACCTCCGCGGCCGTCTACGCCCTGTCCTGGCGCGGCGGGGTCGACAGCTTCCGACTCATCCTCATCGGCATCGGCGCCACCGCGACGCTCGGCGGCATCACGAGCTACCTCATCGCCCGCGCGCAGATCACGGAGGCGGCAGCCGCCGCGCAGTGGCTCGTCGGCAGTCTCTCCGGCATCTCCTGGTCGAGCGTGTGGCCGGTGCTCGTCGCGCTGGTGATCCTCACGCCGATCGCGGTCCTGCAGACGAGCAGCCTCGACATCAGCCAGCTCGGCGACGAACTCTCCACCGGCCTCGGCGTCGCCGTCCAACGGCACCGGATCATCGTCATCGCGTGCGCGGTCCTGCTCGTCGCCGCGGCCGTGTCCGCCGCAGGGCCGATCGAGTTCGTCGCCTTCGTCGCACCCCAGCTCGCCCGTCGGATCGCGCGCACCGGTCGTCCACCCCTGCTCGCCTCGGCGCTGCTCGGCGCCGTCATCGTGACGGGCGGCGACGCGCTCGTCCGCGGCGTCCTCCCGGGTGAGATCCCGGTGGGCATCATCACCGCGATCGTCGGTGCCCCCTATCTCATCTGGCTGCTGACGCGCCGCAAGGAACGGGAGACCTCCGCATGACCAAGCCCGCCATGACCACGGAAGCGCACCCGGCTCCCGCCCTCGAGGCCCGCGGGGTCTCGCTCGCCTACGAGCAGACGGTGGTGTTCGAACAGCTCGACCTCCGCATCGAGACCGGGCAGGTGACGACCCTCATCGGTGCCAACGGCTGCGGCAAGTCGACCCTGCTGAAGGCGTTCGGTCGCCTGCTCACCCCGACCGCCGGCACCGTCGAACTCGACGGCCGCGCCGTGCGCTCGATCCCGACCCGCGAGGTCGCACGCCGGCTGGCCATCCTGCCGCAGAAGCCGCTCACCCCGTCGGCGACGACCGTCCGCGACCTCGTCTCGCGCGGACGGCACCCGCACCAGAGCCTGCTCAAGCCGTGGACGCCCGCCGACACGATCGCCGTCGACGAGGCCCTCGCCGCCACCGGCCTCGAGACACTCGCCGACCGCGACACCGCCTCGCTGTCGGGCGGGCAGCTCCAGCGTGCCTGGATCGCCCTGGTCCTCGCGCAGCGGGCGCCGACGATCCTGCTCGACGAGCCGACGACCTTCCTCGACCTCAGCCACCAGCTGGACGTGCTCCGGCTCGTGCGGTCGATCAACCGTGAACGTGGCGCCACCGTCGTCATGGTCCTGCACGACCTCACGCTCGCCGGCCGGTACTCGGATCGACTCGTCGTCGTGGGCGGCGGTCGGATCATCGCCGACGGCACGCCGTGGGAGGTGCTCACGCCGGCCGTCCTCCGCGAGGCCTTCGACCTCGACGCCATCGTCATCCCCGACCCGAGCAGCGGTTCGCCCCTCATCGTGCCCGTGGACCCCGACGACGCGATCGCGCTCGACGCCGAGTGATCCGGGCGATTCGGGGATTCCGATATCGATTCGTAAATTAGGTTCGGCTATCCTAAGTATCATGACGATCTCTTCACGCCTCCGCCGCGCCGCACTCGTGCTCGTGCCGGCGCTCGCCCTGGTCGGCCTCGCCGGCTGCTCCCCCACCGCCGCATCCGACGCCGACAGCAGTGGCGCTTGGAGCTACACCGACGACACCGGCACCACGGTCAAGCTCGACCAGCAGCCGAAGCGTGTCGCGAGCTTCGCCGACTACGCCCTCGGCCTGCACGGCAACGGCATCGACCCCGTCGCGGTCTTCGGTCGCGTCGACGTGGCGACCGACCCGCGTTTCGCCGACTACGACCTCGGCGACACCGCGATCGTCGGCAACAGCTACGGCGAGATCGACCTCGAGGCGCTCGCCGAGGCCGCTCCCGACCTCATCGTGACCGGCCTCTACCCGACCGACCGCGAAGGCACCCTCGACCTCACCGGCCCGTACTACGGGGTCGCCGACGTCGAGCAGCAGGAGCAGCTCGAGAAGATCGCTCCGGTCGTCGCCATCAAGGTCGGCGGCAAGGGCGCCGACGTCATCGCCTCGCTCAACAAGCTGTCCGAGGCGCTCGGAGCCGAGGAGGACACGATCGCCGCCGCCAAGGAGCGCTACGACGCCGCGGCCGCCGACCTGACCGCCGCCGCGAAGGAGACCGACCTCGAGGTCACGCAGATGTACGCGGACGCCGACGGCGTCTACGTCGTGAAGCCGCAGGACGAGCCGGAGACCGAGCTCTACAGCGAACTCGGCGTGAAGTACACGAACGCGAACCCGGACGGCTACTACTACTGGGACATCTACAGCTGGGAGAACGCGGCCCAGATGATGACGGGCGACGTCCTCCTCGTCAACGTCGAAGGCTTCCAGCAGAGCGACCTCGAAGCCCAGGCCACCTTCGCCTCGCACCCGGCCCTCGTCGCCGGTCAGATCCACTCCTGGAACACCGCCGCCCTCGACTACACCTCGCAGGCGAAGCAGATGGAGAAGCTCGCCGGCGTCCTCCGCGAGTCGAAGGCGCTGTAACCCTCCCGATCCGCCCATGTGACCTCGACGCACCGAATCCCCATCGGAGTGTGTCGAGGGCACATGGGCGGTCCTCGTGGCAGCCGGTAGCCTCTTCAGGCGTCCGGGCCGTCCCGGTGCGCCCAACACGAAGGAGTGCCATGGCCATCGACAGCGCGCGCGGAAGCGAACCCCGCGGAACGGACACCGTCCGAGGACAGAGCGACATCGATCGCGACGGGCTCGACTCCCGGGTGCAACGCCGGCGGGCCATCCTCGCCAGCTCCGTCGGCACGGTCATCGAGTGGTACGACTTCACCCTCTACGGCCTCGCGTCGGCGCTCGTCTTCGCCCCGCTGTTCTTCCCGGGCGCCGGCGACCTCGCCGGGCTCCTCGGCGCGTTCGCCGGCTTCGCGGTCGGCTTCGGTGCACGCCCCATCGGCGGGCTCATCTTCGCCCACTACGGCGACAAGCTCGGTCGCAAACCCACGCTCCTCATCACGCTGCTCTTCATGGGCGTCGCGACCACGTTCATCGGGCTGCTGCCCACCGCTGAGACCATCGGTGTCTGGGCGCCGATCCTCCTCATCGTCCTGCGGATCTTCCAGGGCATGGGATCGGGTGCCGAGTTCGCCGGCGCGATCACGATGGCGAGCGAGTCCGCCGACGTGAAGCACCGCGCGTTCGCCGCGTCCTTCCCCGGCGCCTCCGTCTACGTCGGCATGGCCCTCGCGACGACCGTGTTCGCCGTGGTGAGCGCGCTGCCGACCGAGCAGTTCCAGAGCTGGGGCTGGCGCATCCCGTTCCTCGCGAGCGTCGTCATCGTCGCCTTCGCGCTCTATTTCCGCCTGCGGGTGAAGGAGACGAAGGCCTTCGAGAGCGCCGAGGAGCGCGGTTCGACCAGCTCCGCACCGCTCGTCGGCGCGATCCGTTCGCACTGGCGCGTGATCATCTGCGGGATGGCGCTGTTCGCGTTCGCGCTGCCGTGGGTCTACGTGGTGCAGGTGTTCTCGCTGTCGTACGTCACGGGCACCCTGACGGTGAACCCGACGGAGGCGCTCATCGGCCTCATCGTCGCCGAGGTCCTCACCATCCCGACGGCGCTGCTCTTCGGCCGTCTCGCCGACCGCATCGGCCGGAAGCCGGTCCTCATGGGCGCCGCGATCTTCGGGGTCCTGTACGCGTTCCCGATGTTCCTGCTCTACAACACGGAGCAGTCGGTCGTCGTCGCGCTCGGCCTGATCCTCGGCCTCGCGGTCATCCAGGGCTCCACGATCGGCACCTCCGGAGCCCTGCTCGCGGAGATCTTCCCGACGTCGATGCGGTGGAGCGGCATCGCGCTCTCCCGCGAGATCCCGGCGGCGCTCGTCGGCGGGACCGTCCCCCTCGTCGCCACGGCCCTCGTCGCCGCGAGCGGCGGAGCCCCGTGGCTCGTGGCCGCGTACCTGCTCGTGCTCAGTGCGATCGGCATCGTCGGCATCGCGTTCCTCCCGGAGACCCTGCCGCGTAAGCAGCGGGGCTGACGGGAGAGCCGACGACAGGAGCGGTCCGGCCTACCGGCTGGGCCGCTCCTCCTCGTCCCAGGTCATGCGGCGGCCCATCACGGGCACGGAGGCCAGGAGCTCGCGGGTGTAGGCGTCCTCGGGAGCGGCGAGGACCGTCGAGGTGGGGCCCGCCTCCACCACCCGGCCGGCCTGCATGACACTCACCGAGTCGCACATGTAGTTGACGACGGCGAGGTTGTGCGAGATGAACAGCACCGTGAGGTCGAGTTCGCGCTGCAGCTCGCGCAGCAGGTTGAGGACGACGCCCTGCACCGAGACGTCGAGCGCCGAGGTGATCTCGTCCGCGATGAGCACCTCCGGTTCGGCGGCGAGCGCCCGGGCGATCGTGATGCGCTGCCGCTGACCGCCGGAGAAGGCGGACGGCAGCTCCGAGGCGCGGTCCGGGTCGATCTGCACGCGTTCGAGGAGCTCGCCGACGCGTGACCGCTGCTCCGCGCGACTCCACGAGCGCCCGGTGGCGCGGGAGCCCTCGGCGATCGACAGGCCGATCGGCATGCGCGGGTCGAGTGCGGAGTACGGGTCCTGGAAGACGAGCTGCACGCGGCGTCTGGCCCTGCGGGCGGCGGCGGAGCGTCCGACGATGTCGGCACCGTTCAGGCGGATGCTGCCCGCCGTCGGGAGGACGAGTCCGACGGCCGCGGCCGCGACGGTCGACTTCCCGGAGCCCGACTCCCCGACGAGTCCGTGGGAGGTGCCGGGGCGGACGGTGAGGTCGAAGCCGTCGACGGCCGTGTGTGCTGCGGCGCCGTGGCCGTAGCGGACGGTGAGGCCGGAGAACTCGAGACCGGTCATGCGCGCTGTCCTTCGGTGGTGATGACGGGCTGGTCGTCCGGCCCGTCGACGAGCAGATCGGGCCCTTCGACAAGCGGTTCCTGAGCCTGTCGAAGGGCAGGGACCAGGAGGTCGTCTTCGTCCATCGCGCCGATGACCGGGAGCGGCATGGTGCGGTCCGAGGTCATGTCCGGCACGCAGGCGATGAGCCCCTGGGTGTACGGGTGACGGGCCTCGTGGAGGCGGTCGGCGTCGAGGGATTCGACGATGCGGCCGTCCTTCATGACGAGGATGCGGTCGCAGAAGCCGCTCACGAGGGCGATGTCGTGCGAGATGAGCAGGATCGCGGCGCCGGTCTGCACCTGCGCCTCGTGGAGCACCCGCAGGACCTGCCGCTGCACGGTCACGTCGAGCGCGGTCGTGGGCTCGTCGGCGATGAGCAGCTTGGGGCGGCCCATCAGGCCCATCCCGATCATGGCCCGCTGGCGCATGCCGCCGGACAGTTCGTGCGGGAACTGCTTGAGCCGTTTCGCGGGGAGCGGGATGCGCACCGACTCGAGCGCGGCCTCGGCCCGCTTCGTCGCCTCGGCCGTCGACAGGCCCTCGTGGACCTCGACGGTCTCGCGGAGCTGCTTGCCGATGGTGAGCGAGGGGTTCAGCGAGGTGAGCGGGTCCTGGAAGACCATCGCGAGTTCGAGACCCAGGCGGCTCCGTTCGCCCGCGGTGAGCGGCGCGGTCATGTCGATCCCGCGGAACGTCAGCTCGGAGGCCTGCACCGACGAGTCCGGTCCGAGCAGGGCGGCGATCGCCATCGCGCTCACCGACTTGCCGGACCCGGACTCCCCGACGACGCCGACGACCTCGCCGGGCATGATCGTGAGGCTGATCCCGTGGACGCGCTCGACGAGTCGACCGTCGCGGTCGGGGAACGCCACGCGGAGGTCGCGCACCTCGACGACGGGCGCCTCCTCGGTGGGGACGGCGGCCGTGGCGGCCTCGGTCGCCGCGCGCGAGCCGCGTCGTCTGGCTGGAGCCGGCAGGCCGAGCAACCGCTTCGACGACTCGTTCCAGAGCTCGCCGAGCTGGGTGAAGATGACGCCGCACACGACGAGCGCGATGCCGGGGCCGATCGCGGCCATCGGGTTGCCGTAGATGCGGGCGATGCCGAGACCGAGCAGGCGACCCCAGTCGTACTCGGGGGCCTGGACACCGAGGCCGAGGAAGGACAGCCCGGCGAAGGCGAGGAGGGTGCCGGACGCCGAGACGGCCGCGTTCACGAGCATCGGCGGCAGCATGTTCGGCATCACGTGGCGGACGAGCACCTCGGCCTGGCCGACGCCGGCGATGCGGGCGGCCTTGACGTAGTCGCGTCCGATGAGCGAGGAGGCGAGCGTGTAGGTGAGGCGCGCGAAGGTCGGGACGCCCGCGAAGCCGACGGCGAGCATCGCCCCGGTCGCGCTGGCGCCCCAGATGACGGAGAAGAACAGCGCCATGAGCAGCCACGGGAACGACAGGAGGATGTCGATGAGCGCCGTGACGAGGCGACGCAGCGGCCGCGGCAGCACCGTGGCCACGGCGCCGAGCAGCACGCCGCCGACGACGGAGATCGCCGTCGCGCCGAGCGTCAGGAGCACGGACACCCGCGTCGCGACCATGACCCGTGCGAAGACGTCGCGGCCGAGTTCGTCGGTGCCGAAGGGGTGGGCGAGGCTCGCGCTGGCGAGGCGGTCGGCGACGGAGGTCGTGTCGGCCGCCGTCCCCCACACGCTCGGGGCGACGACCGCGACGACGATGATGAGGAGCGCGCCGACGGCGCCGGTCAGCCCGCGCGGGGTGCGGAGGCGGTCGAGCAGCGGCGAGCGACGGGTGCGGGTGGGTGTGCTCATGGGCTCAGCCCTCCGTGATCGACGAGCGCGGATCGATCGTCGCGAGTGCGACGTCGATGAGGAGGTTGAGGCCGAGGACGAGCATCGCGTACACGAGCACGATGCCCTGGATCATCGGGTAGTCCTTCGAGGTGATCGACGACACGATGCTCGTGCCGAGACCGGGGATGGCGAACACCGTCTCGATGAGCACGGTGCCGGCGACCATGCCCGTGAGGATGATGCCGCCGATCGTGAGCGTCGACGTCACCATGTTCGGCAGCGCGTGCCGCAGGTAGACCAGGTGGGTCGGCAGTCGTTTGCTGCGGGCCGTCGTCATGTACGGCATCTCGAGGACGGCGAGCATCTCGACGTGCACGATGCGTGCCAGGTAGGCCATGGGGCCGACGGCGAGCGCGACCACCGGCAGGATCGCCTGGTCGAACGAGCCCCAACCGGCCGCCGGGAGGACCTTCAGGCCGATGCTGAACACGGCGATGAGGCCGACGGCGAGCAGCAGGCTCGGGATCGCGATGAGGACCCCGAGGAGCCCGGAGACCCCGAGGTCGGCGAGGCGGCGACGGCCGGTGCGCGAGGACACCGCGGTGGCGACACCGATGGGGAACGCGCCGATCGCCGCGAGGAGGAAGGACGCGACCGCGAGGGTGAGGGTGACCGGGAAGCGTTGCGCGATCGTGTCGGCGACCGGCCGCTGCGAACCGATCGCCGTGCCGAAGTCGCCGCGGAACAGACCGCTGACGTGGTTGACGAACTGCTCCGGGACGGGCACGTTCAGGCCGAGGTCGGCCCTGGTGCGCTCCACGAGCTCGGGGGTCGCGCTGTTCCCGAGTGCCGCCCGCACCGGGTCGCCCGGGACGAGCTGCACGATGAGGAACGTCGCGACGATGACGATAGCGAGGGAGACGAGCACCCGACCCAGCCGTCGGAGGATGAAGGACGTCCGCGGCGAGAGTCCGCCGAGGACACCACGACCCCCTCGACGCGCGACCGCCGGGCCGCCGGGGCCCGTGGCCGGGTCGGTGGCCTGTCCGGTGGTCACGGTCGAGGGGATCGCCATGATCAGCCGACCATCCGGATGCTCGTCGGGCGGATGAAGTTCGGACGCTCGACCTCGGCGCCGTTCAGGTACAGGAAGTCCTGCGCGTCGGCGATGGGGAACACGTCCGTCCGCTCGATGAGCTTCGCCTCGGCCTGCTGCCACAGGTCGCAGGTCTCCTCAGGGCTGGCCGTCTTCGCCTGCTCGGCGAGGGCGTCGTACTCGGGGTTGTCGACGAACATGAAGTTGTTGCCACCCTTGTCCGGGGTCTCGCCACCGAAGAAGGTGTTCACGATGACCGGTCCGCCCGGGGCGATCTGGACGAAGCCGGTGTCCCAGTCGAAGGTCGAGAACAGCTGCTCGGACCAGGCGTTCGCGTCGTTGCCCGAGAGCTCCGTCGTGACGCCCAGCTCGTCCCAGGTCTGCTGCACGAGCTCGGCCGCTGCCGCGTGGCTCGGGGTCGCCGCGTCGTAGATGAACTTGATCGTCAGGGGCTCGCCGTCCTTCGAACGCTTGCCGTCGGAGCCGAGCGTCCAGCCGGCCTCGTCGAGCAGCTCGCCGGACTTCTCGACGTCGGTCTCGGGGAGCGTCCACTGCGGGCCGTCGGCGACGCAGAGGTACGGGCTCTTCACGACGAGCGACTTCGACTCCTCGGCGGTGCCGTCGGTGACGACCTCGCCGACCTGCTCGCGGTCGATCGCGGTGACGAGGGCCTCACGGACGAGCGGGTCGGAGGTGGGGCGCTCGGGGCGCTCGTTGAAAAGCATCTCGCCGATCGGGTTGCGCACACCCTCGCTGGCGAGACCGGCGGCCTCGACGCGGTCCTGGTCGGCTCCGCCGATGCTCGCGGCGTTCACGTCGCCGGAGAGCAGCAGGTTCGCGGCGGTCCCGGGGTCGGTGACGACGCGGACCTCGAAGGTGTCCGGCAGGCCCTTGGTGTCGCTCGTGACGTCCCCTGGACCCCAGGTGTAGTCGTCACGCTTCGTGAAGGTGTAGCTGGAGCCGGGCGTCGCCTTGTCCAGCGCGAAGAGGCCGGTGCCGTTCATCGTCTCGACGAGCGAGTCCGGGTCGTCGAGACCGGCCTGGCAGACCATCTCGACGGTGCCGGTGTTGGCGAGGATGAACGGGTCGGGCGTCGTGCTCGTGACGGTGAGCTGGTTGCCGTCGGCGGTCGCGGTCATGCGCTCGGAGACCTGCGCACCGTAGTAGAAGGTCGCGTTGGCCGGGTCGGCGTTGTAGGTGATGTTCGCGGCGGCCGTCTCAGCGGTGAACGGGGTGCCGTCGGCGCAGGTGATGCCGTCCTTCAGCGTGTACGTGATGGAGGTGGCGTCCTCCTCCCAGCTCTCGGCCAGCCACGGGACGAGCTCGCCGTCGGCGTCGACGTACACGAGCGACTCGTAGTGGAAGCTGATGATCTCGCGGGCCTCGAGGCTGATCCCCGTCATGGGGACGAGGCTGCCGGGGTCGCCGCTCATCGCGGTGACGAAGGTGCCGCCGGAGACGTACTCGCCGGAGGAATCCGAGGATTGCGAGGAGGTACACGCGGTGAGGGCCACCGCGGTGAGCGCCGCGGTGGCGAGGGCCGCCGCGGCTTTCTGCTTGCTGTTCATGCTGGATCCTTCGTACTCGGGTGGCCGTGGTGCGCGGGTGGCCGGATCAGATGGGGTGAGGTGCCGTGCTGGAATGGCTGTGATGCGTGGTGCCCGGTGCGGTGGTGCGGGGAATCGGCTGGTGCTGCCCGTCAGACGGGCTGTCTCGTGGCGGTCCCGATCCTGGCGAGCGGACCCGCCGCCTTCACGGAGACCTTGAGGGTGGGACGGGTCGCGTACGAGACGGGGGTCTCGAGCACGTCGACGACCTCGACCGTGCGCGGGTCTGCGCCGGCCTGGATCGCCTTCTCGATCGCGGAGCGTCCTGCCTCCTCGATGGCGGCTGCGCGGTCGGCGAAGTCGCAGAGCTGATCGGAACGCCCGCCGGCGAGCGCGATGGCCGCGCCGACCGCGTTGGCGACGTTGCCTCGCGCGGGGCGGAGCACCTCGCTCGCTCCGAGGACCGAGTCCGGCACGAGGAACCCGCCGCCGCCGACCACGACGAGCGGGAGGCCCGTGCGGCCGAGCGACATGCGTTCCACGGCGGACTCGATGCGTTCGTGGGCGACCCCGAGGGCGTGTTCGAGCGCCTGGCGGGTCGCGCGGTCGAGCGGCGGCAGCTCCCGGTCGGCGATGCCGAACTGGAGCGATGCGGCGTCGGTGAGCGTCGGGGTGGAGCCGCCGAACAGCAGCGCCTCCTCGGTGAGCCGGTAGCCGACCGAGTCGTGCCGCGGGACGCCCGTCGCGGTGTCGACGATCGTGCCACCGCCGAGGCCGACGCTCAGGATGTCGGGCATGCGGAAGTTCGTGCGCACGCCGCCGACCTCACGCGGCAGGGTCGACTCGCGCGGGAAGCGGTCGACGAGCACGCCGAGGTCGCTCGTGGTGCCACCGACGTCGATGATGATCGCGTTGTCGGCACCGGAGAGGAACGCGGCGCCGCGGATCGAGTTCGCGGGTCCCGAGCCGATCGTCAGGACCGGGTAGCGCGCCGCGTACTCGACGGCCATGAGCGTGCCGTCGTTCTGGGCGAAGTAGGTGGTCGCGTCGAGCTGCTCCTCGGCGACGACCGTGGTGAGGGCGGCCGTGACGTCGCGGGCGACGGCGTAGAGGGCGGCGTTCAGGACGGTCGCGTTCTCCCGTTCCAGGAGTCCGAGGGCGCCGATCTCGTGGCTGAGCGACACCGGGACGTCGACTCCGACGTGGTCCTGGACGAGCGCCTCGACCTCGAGCTCCTGCTCGGGGAACGACGGGCTGAAGATGCCGCAGACGGCGACCGCGTCGAAGGTGCCGGCGAGGGCGTCGAGCTCGCGCCGGATGAGGTCGCGGTCGAGCGGTGCGATCGGGTAGCCGTCGACGAGGTGGCCGCCGCCCGCGAGCACGCTGCCGGCGAGGACAACGTCGCGCAGCTCCCGCGGCCACCCGGCGAGGGGCGGGAGCGAGGTGGCGGCGGGCGAACCGAGCCGGATGACGACGACCCGACCGAGGTCACGGCGGTTGACGATCGCGTTCGTCGCGTGGGTGGTGCCGAGCATGACGCGCGTCACGAGGCAACGGGCGTCGCCCAGTTGCTCGAGGACGTCGGCGAGCGCCGCGCGGATGCCGCCGGTGACGTCGCGCGTGGTCGGCTGCTTCGTCCACGAGACGACCTCGCCGTTGCCCGCGAGCGCGACGGCGTCGGTGTTGGTCCCACCGACGTCGATGCCGATGGCGAGTTCGCCCGAGGTGTCCGTGACGGTGCTGGTGCCGGCGTTCATCGGGTCGCTCCCAGGGTCTCGGCCGCACTCGTCGTGCCGAACGGTTCGTAGTCGAGGTCGTAGCCGAACGCCCGCGGGCCGGCGAGTTCGAGTCCGCGCGGCGTCCGCCACAGCGGGTCGCACGCCCAGGCGAGCACGCTCACCCGCTGGCCGAAGCGCAGCATCTCGGTGGAGATCGCGTCGCCCGTCTCCGAGTCGACGATGGTCACGAGGTCGGGCACGCTCACGATGACCGCGCCGTCCTCCATGACCACGAGGTTCTCGTTCTGGATCTCCACCCGCGTGAGGCGACCGCGGTGCTCGCCGATGCCCTCGACCGTCACGGAACCGCGGGTGAAGCCACCCTCGGTCCGGCGTTCGATGTCGACGACCTTGCCGCCCGTGATGAGCGCGGCCCCGAGTTCGTCGGTGAGCGCCTCGACCGGGTCGGTGGCGGTGAGCAGCCGTCGCCCGACCTGCACGGCCCGACTCACGCTGCCCTCGATGACGGCGCCGCGGACGGTGTCGCGGTCCATGACGTAGTTCGCGCCGATCGAGATGGCACCGCTCGCGACGGTGAGGGCACGGGCGTGACGCTCGAGCCACGACAGGCTGACGGGCCGCAGGATCGAGACGTTGCCGATCACGTCGCTCAACACGGCGTACCCGGGCGGGAGGTTCGCGACGTTCATCGCCGTCATCGGCGCCTCGGGGAAGGCGCGGCCCATGCCGTCGGCGTCGAGGATGCTCAGGCCGAGGCTCGCCGCCCACCCGACCGGACCGACGCCGTTGCTGCCGCCGATCTCCGTCGCCATGATCGTCGTGATGCGCTTGCCGGTGAGCCGCTGGATCTCCTCGACGATGATCTCGGCCTGGCCGGTCGCCGCGAGCATCTCGAAGCCCACCGAAGGGGCGCCGATGCCGGACATCGCGACGACGACGTCGTGCTCGTCGAGGTCGGCGACCTGTTTGACCGGCACCGGGCCGTACTGCTCGAGTGCGATCTCGACGCCGAGCTGCGGGGTCTGCACCGCGCCGCCGCCGCCGGTGCCGAAGACGGCGCAACCGGCCGCGAGGGCGGGCACGTCGGCCAGGGTGATGCTCGTGACCGGGGTGGCCGACGCCGCGGACCGCGCGGCGGGGTGGTTCGTTGACATGTACCGAGCGTAGGCAGGGGTCGGAATCACGACAATGTTCCCGCAGCCCACACAATCGGGGCAGAATGTGCTCATGGCCCAAGTCACCGTCGCCGACGTCATCCTCCAAGCCGAACATCTCGGCGCTCGCTGCGTCGCCGGTTCCCCGGCCGACGTCCTCGTCACCGGCGTCGAGATCCTCGCCCTCGACGAGCTCAACGACGCCACCGAGCACGCCATCGCCGTCGTCACCACCCCCGACGGCGCCGTCCCCCGGCCGTACCAGGTGGACATCGCCATCCGCCGGGCCATCGCGGCGGGATGTGCGGCGATCCTGTTCGTCGGTGAGTTCCCCATCGCCGAGACCTCGCGCGCGCTCGCGGGCCGTGGCGGCCTCCCCGTGATCATGAGTCAGGGCATCGCCTCCGATCTCGCCGTGCTCATGGACCGCACCATCCGCGGCGGGGCCGAGGAG
This sequence comes from Plantibacter sp. Leaf1, assembly GCF_001421315.1. Taxonomy (NCBI): domain Bacteria; kingdom Bacillati; phylum Actinomycetota; class Actinomycetes; order Micrococcales; family Microbacteriaceae; genus Plantibacter; species Plantibacter sp. Leaf1. The sequence continues at coordinate 1,768,752 of NZ_LMJX01000002.1, forward strand.
GCGATGTCGCGGGCGGAGTTCGCGATCCAGCGCGTCATCGCGGCTTCGGCGGCCGAGACGGAACAGGCCTCCGGCGTCGGCGTCCGGGAGGCGATCCTCGAGGTCGCGAGCACCACGCTCGGCGTCCCCGTCACCCTCGTCGAGGACGCCGGCGCGAGCTGGCTCGAACCCGACGCCGTGTGCATCGGCGAGATCCCCATCGGCCGGGTGCACGCCGAACGCGACGACCCCGCCGCCGCCATCGCGCTCCCCGTCATCGCCTCGGTGCTGTCGCGGGCGCTGCAGCGCGAACTCCACGGTCGCTTCGGCTCCGTGCGGTCCCGGGCGGAACTCATCATCGAGTTGATCTTCGCGGAGTCCTCCCGCATCGACGGCTTCGCGATGGACGCCGTGCGGGCCGGCCTCCCCCTGCAGCTGTCGCATGCGGTCGCCTGGTTGACCCCGAAGCACGTGAGCGACCCGGACCGACGGGCGCCGACGGTGCTCGCCCCCTCCGTCGAACTGTTCGCGCTGCAGCTCGTCGACCAACGCGACGAGCAGTGGCACCTGGCGATGCGCCGCGACGAGATCGTCGTCATCGCCTCGGAGGAGCTCGGGGCGCCGGACCACCAGCGGCGCCTCCGCGACGTCATGGAGCGCATCGTCGCGCACGCGTCGTCGGTCGCCGGGCCCGAGTGGACGTTCACCGTCGGCCTCGGCACGCCGCAGAGCGGGGCCGCCGGGCTGCGGCAGTCGGCGACGGAGGCCAGGGTCGCGGCGGAGGCGGCGATCGCGGGTGGGCGGTTCGGCACGATGGAGGCGACCGACGTCACCGGGCTGCGCCGGGTGCTCCTCGACTTCTACGCCTCACCGCTCAGTCGCACGCTGCTCGACGACATCCTGTCGCCGCTCGACGACCTCGGGCCGGAGCGCGCGGCGATCGCGGTCCGCACGCTCCTCGCCTACCTCAGCCACCGGAACTCGCTCGTGCGCGCCGGGGCGGAACTGAACCTCCACCCGAACGCGGTGAACTATCGGATCCGCCGCATCGAGCAGTCGCTCGAGCTCGACCTCGCAGATCCCGACGTGCGCTTCGCAGCCGAACTCGCCTGTCGCGTTCGCCTCATCGGCATGCCGTAGAGAACCCCGTTCCCTGAACTCCCGACGCCGATCCCTGAGCTTGTCGAAGGGCAGCCCCGGTCCCCGCCCTTCGACAGGCGCAGGGACCACGCCACCCTCAGCGCAGCTGCTCCGCGTGCCTGGCCACGCGCACGATGCCGGCGACGAGCGTCGGCCACAGCTCCGCGGGGATGAGGTGCCCCATGTCGGGCAGGACGTGGAGTTCGGCCGCCGGCATGGCCTCGGCGATGTCCACGGCCGAGCTCCAGTGCAGCACGTCGTCCTCGCGTCCGTGGAGTACGAGGGTGGGCACGGTGACCTCGCGCAACCGGTCGAGTCGCTCGGGCGCGCGGCGGAGGGCCGCCCACTGCCGGCTGTAGCCCTCGGGCGCGTAGCCGCGGTCGTACGCCTCGCCCGTCGCCCACACTTCCCATTCGGTGTCCGGCTGGTACCGGGCGCCGGGGACGGGCGCGGCCAGCTCGGCCATGACGGCGACGGACTCCTCGCGGCTGGTCCGCACGGGCTCGACGAGCAGCTCCGGCCGCTCGCCGTGCAGGATGTAGCGCGGGTCCTGGCCGGGGATCGTCGACAGCAGGCCGAGGCTCAGCACACGCTCAGGGTGCTCGAGGGCGACCATCTGCGCCATCATCCCGCCCATCGAGTGGCCGACGAGGTGGGCCGCTGCGACCCCCAGGTGGTCGAGCACGCGGAGGACGTCGTCACCCATGTCGCCGAGCGAGTACCCGCCGTCGACGTCGTGCTCGCCGCCGAAGCGCTGGGAGAAGCCGACGTCGCGGTTGTCGAACCACACCACCCGGAACCCCTCGTCCACGAGCATCGCGCGGAGTTCGGGGCGCCACGCGATCATCTGCGCGCCGCCACCGGCGATGAGCACGATCACCGGGTCGGCGGGGTCGCCCTCGACCTCGTAGTGGATCGAGACGTCGTCGGTGTCGGTGTACGGCATGTGGTGCCCACTCTCCTCGTGATCGGTTCCGAGGCTAACCCGCAGCCGGAGCACACACCATGTGTCGGTGCACCACGCTTCGGGCGGGGACTGTGCCGGGCACCCAAGGCTCCGGGCCACGGGCTCCGCGGGTAGGCTCGCGCCATGAGCGCTGAACCCCTCTCCGGAGACGACTCCCTGCACCTGCCCGAGTTCGAGACCCCGCCGACCGAGCCGATGCCGCTCGCCCAGGCGTGGTTGGCCGCAGCCGTGGAGCGCGAGGTGAGCGAGCCCCGCTCGATGACCCTCGCCACCGCCACCGCCGTCGGCGTGGTCAGCGCCCGGACCGTGGACGTGAAGACGATCGACGGTCGCGGCCTGGTGTTCGGCACCTCGACCGAGAGCCGCAAGGGCGGGCAGTTGACGGAGAACCCGAGCGCCGCCCTGCAGGTGTACTGGCGCGAGACGATGCAGCAGCTCCGCTTCGAGGGCCGGGTCGAACGGTTGAGCGACGAGGAGTCCGACGCGCTGTTCGCCGACCGCTCGCCGAAGTCCCGGGCCGCCACGGCGGTCGCGCACCAGTCGACGCCGTTCGCCGACGGCCCGGAGGAGACGCTCGACACGCTCATCGCCCGCGCGAACGAGCTGCTCGAGCGTTCGGGTGACGATGTGCCGCGGCCGGCCACCTGGGTCGGCTACCGGCTCGTCCCCGACATGGTCGAGTTCTGGCACGCCAGCCGCGACCGCATGCACCGGCGACTCCGCTACCTCGCGGCCGACGGCGGCTGGATCGTCGACCGCCTGCAGCCGTAACGGGGAGGCGACCACCGGCCGCCTCCCCGTATGGAGAGCATTTCCGTCATTAACGCGTATAATGACGAACATGATCGCCATTATCGAGAAGGTGCCATCATGGCCGCCGGTCCGGGTCTGAGCCGCGAGATGGTCCGTCTCGGATCGAACGTCCGAGCCTGGCGCAAGATCGTCGGCCTGACGGCGGACATCGTCGCTGAGCGCGCCGGCATCTCGCGGGACACGCTGCGCGCCATCGAGAACGGACGGTCGACCTCCTCCGAGAACCTGTTCGCAGCACTCCGAGCTGTCGGGATCCTGTCCCAGGTCGTCGACGCATCAGATCCTCTGGCGAGCGATTTCGGCTCGCGGAACTTCGCTCGAGCTGGCGTCGAGCGCGTCCGGATCCCTGCACCGACGCCCGCAGACGATCAACGATGACCGTCGACCTGGCGCCCGACCACCTGGTCGAGGCGAACGTGAGCATCGTCCTGCCAGACGGAGTCGAAGTCCCGGCCGGCCGGGTGGCGACCGACGGGCACCCGGGGTCGGCCGCGCCGGGCATCGTCTTCCGATACGCGGACTCGTTCCTCCTCGATCCACGCGGCTACGACCTGTCGCCCGACATGCCCCGAAGTGCTGGTCCGCTCCGCGCATGGTCCGGCCGCGAAGCGCTCGGCGCACTCGGCGACGCCATGCCCGACAGCTGGGGGCGTCGGATCATCCGCGCCGGAACGCAGGCGCGAAGCGGTCTGGACTACCTGCTGCACGTGAACGACGAGACCCGTCAGGGCGCCTTACGTTTCGCGGTGGAAGGCACGTTCCTCGGGCGACGCACCCATCCCGTAGCTCAGGTCCATGACCTGCCCCGGATCCTCGCAGCAGCACGGGCATTCGAGACGGGCACCGAGTCCGACGATGAGCTCGCGGTGCTGATCGAGGCAGGGACCAGTGCCGGAGGAGCGCGACCGAAGGCGGTCGTCCGTCATGACGACGCACTCTGGATGGCGAAGTTCGCTCGCGACACCGAATACTCCGACCCGATGGCCTGGGAGGCGACCGCACTCGCGCTCGCGCGTCAGGCGGGTGTCGAGATACCGGACTTCGAGCTGGAACGGATCGCCGAGGGCCGGTCGATCCTGCTCACCAAACGATTCGACCGCATCGGCGAGCAGCGCATCGGGTATCTCAGTGCTCACTCGCTCACGACGAAACCGGAGAACCAGCCCCTGTCGTACGTCCACCTGGCCGAGGCAGTCGCGTTCGCCAGTCCGACCCCGCGAGTGGATCTCGCCGAGCTGTTCCGACGAGTCGCGCTCAGCCTGCTCATCGGCAACGTGGACGACCATTTCCGGAACCACGGATTCCTCCGGCAACACACCGGCTGGAAGCTGTCACCCGTCTTCGACCTGGAACCGAACAAGCGCCCCGACCGGGTGGAAGCCACTCCCATCACCGAAGGAGGCGAACGATACGGTCGTGACATCCGCGAACTCTGCGCGGTGCACGACGCGTTCCGCCTCTCGGCGACGGCCGCCGCTTCGATCATCCGCGACACAGCGGAGCGCACGATGGACTGGCGGACGGTCGCGATCGGTTACGGCATCTCGCCTGAGGCCGCGGTCGTCGCCGAGCGTGCGTTCGACGGCGACAACCGGCGTCGCGCGTTGGAGATACAGGCTCGGTGACCGGAGACACCGGTCACCGAGCCTGGCGAGACGCTACCTCGGTGCCCGGACGATGACGACACCACCGGCGGGCGGCTCGACGACGGCCGTCCCGTTGTCGGCGTCGACCGCGATCACATAGGCACCGACGGCGACCCGCTGCACGCCCGCCGAAGCCGGGTGCACGATGACGTCGAGGCCGGGCTCCACCCGGGAGACCTGCTGCTCGCCCGGGTCGGGGTCCGTCGTGAGCACGTGCGCCGGGTGCGTCCGGTCGGCGGCCGCAGCCGCCTCCCGGCGGGTCAGCTCGCTCGAGGGCGAGGCCACGTGGGCGGCGGTCGCCGCGGTCACGCCGGCACCGAGCGCCGCCGTCTCCGCGCCGTCGACCGCACTCCGCGGGCTGTCCTGCTGCGGCACCGTCTCGACCGAACCGGTGTTGTGGGGGTGGCTGCGTTCGAGCGCGGCGCCCTCCACGTCGACGTTCGGCAGGATGCGGTCGAGCCACTTCGGGATCCACCAGGCGCTCGTCCCGAGAAGGTGCATGATCGCCGGGATGAGCAGCATGCGGACGACGAACGCGTCGACGAGCACACCGAACGCGAGACCGAAGCCGATCGACCGGATCATCGCCGAGTGGGAGAAGATGAACCCGCCGAAGACGGAGATCATGATGATCGCTGCGGCCACGACGACCGTGCGACCGGCGTGGAGACCGCGGCGCACCGCGAGTCGGGCCGGAGCACCGTGGGCGTACGCCTCACGCATGCCCGACACGAGGAACAGCTGGTAGTCCATCGCGAGGCCGAACAGGATGCCGATGAGGATCGTCGGCAGGAAGCTCAGGATGGGCCCCGGGTCGTGGACGCCGAACACCGGGCCGAGCCAACCCCACTGGAAGATCGCCGTGATGCCGCCGAAGGTCGCGGCGAGCGACAGCATGAAGCCGAGCGTCGCGGTGACGGGCACGAGGATCGAGCGGAACACCAGGATCATGATGATGAGCGACAGCCCGACCACGAGTGCGAGGTAGAGCGGCAGGGCGTCGGACAGCTGCTTCGAGACGTCGATGTTGCCGCTCGCACTGCCGGCCACACCGAGGTCGACGTCGCCGGACAGCGGCGACAGGTCGCGGAGGTCGCGGACGAGCTGCTCCGTGGAGACCGCGTTCGGGCCTTCCTCGGGGATCACCTGGAACGCGAGGACGGTGTTGTCGTCCGAGGCGCCGACGGGGGCGACGGCCTTGACGTCCTGCACGTCGGCGATCTTCTGACCGATGCGCACCTGCTCCTCGAGCACCTCGTCGTCGGTCGCGGCGTCCGGGAGGGTCGCGACGACGAGCAGCGGGCCGTTGACGCCGGCACCGAACTTGTCCTCGATGAGCGTGTAGGACTTGTACTGCGTCGAGTCGACGGCCTCTGAGCTGCCGTCGGGGAGGCCGAGCCGCATGTCGAGGGCCGGCAGGGCGACGACACCGAGGACGACGAGCCCGGCCACGAGGGTGCCGATCGCGCGGATCGTGCCCATCGGCTTGGTGGGGACGGCGTCGGGGCGCGGGGTGCCGATGGAGGCGCGGGCCTTGCGGCTGAGGATCCGCAGGCCGAGCAGCGACAGCAGCGCCGGCGTGAGGGTGACGGCGAGGAGGATGGCGACGGCCACGCAGATCGCGCCGACGGTGCCCATCATGCCGAGGAACGGGATGCCGGTGACGTTGAGCGCGAGGAGCGCGACGAGCACCGTGGAGCCGGCGAACACGACCGCGTTGCCCGAGGTGCCGTTCGCGAGCCCGATGGACTCGTGGAGGTCGACGCCGTCGAGCAGCTGCTTCCGGTGCCTGTTGAGGATGAACAGCGAGTAGTCGATGCCTACCGCGAGCCCGAGCATGACCCCGAGCACCGGGGTGATGGAGAGCATGTCGACGACACCGGACATCGCGAGCGAGGCGGTGACACCCACGCCGACGCCGACGATCGCCGAGACGAGCGGGAGCGATGCGGCGATGACGGTGCCGAGCATGACGAGGAGGGTGATCGCGGCGATGATCAGGCCGATGGCCTCGCCGACGCCGAACAGCTGCGGGAGGCTCTGCGCGAGTTCGTTGGAGAACTCGACCTCGACGCCCGCGGGGACGTCCTCGGAGACCTGGTCGATGACCGACTGCTTCGTCTCGGGCGTGACCTCCTGCTGACGCTGCTCGAAGACGACGTTCGCGACCGCGGTCGTGTCGTCGGTCGACACGGTGCGGATGCCGGAGGAGAGGTCGAGCAGCTGCGAGGAGAGTTCGAGCTTCGTGCTCTGCTCGTCGATGGTCGCGAGGTTGTCGGTGATCGTGGTCTGCTGGGCGTCGAGCGCGGCCTGCTGCTGGGTGATCGCCGCCTGCTGGGTGTCGAACTGGGCCTGTGCGGCGGCGGGGAGCGTGCCGCCGGCCGCCTGCTGTGCCTGGGCGAGCGCGGCGCTCAGCTGGGTCTGCGCGGCGGTCAGCTGCTGCTGGCCGGCGTCGAGCTGCGCCTGTCCGTCGGTCAGTTGCGTGCGACCGGCGTCGACCTGCGCCTTGCCGTCGGAGATCTGCTTCGCCTGGTCGGCGATCGTCTCCTGGGTCTCGAAGGGGTTGACCGTGGAGTCGACGCCCGTGAGGTCGGCGGTCTCGTCGAGCAGCTCACCGATCGCGGTCTTCTGCGAGTCCGTGAAGGCGTCGCCGTCCTTGGTGTGGAAGACCATCGCGCCGGTGCCGCCGGAGGCGCTCGGGAACGACTCCTCGAGCTGGTCGGTGACCTTCGCCGTCGGGGTACCGGGGATGGTCACGGCGCTCGACAGCGTCCCGCCGAACGCGAGGAACGCGCCGACCGAGATGCCGAGGATCACGATCCAGGAGATGAGGACGGCCCACGCGCGGCGCGCGGAGAAGCGTCCGAGGCGATACAGCAGTTCAGCCAAGGGAGTCTCGATTCTTCGGGAGGTGGTGCTGGTGACGTGTGCGGGGACGGAGCGGATGGGATCAGTGCGTGGAGCCGTAGCCCGTGCGGACGCTCGCGATGAGCCGTTCCAGCAGGGTGGTCCAGAGCGCACGGGCATCATCGTCCGTGGTGGCGCCGGTGCTCGCGATCCAGTGGTGCGCGAGCACTTCGACACCGTGCATGAGGGAGGACACGAGGAAGCCGGCCTCGAGTTCGTCGACGTCGGTGTTGCGCTCGGCCAGTTCGTGGGCGAGCTCCTGGGTGGTGCGGGAGAACGTGGCCTGGAAGAGCTGCTGCGGCCGCGAGTCCTCCGGGGCGAAGCCGCCGAGCGCGTTCCAGAGGAAGGCGATGACGCGGGGGATGTCCGTCGTGCGGAGGGCCGCGGCGACATCCTCGAACATCGAGGCCCGCGACCCCGGGCCGGCCGGGCGCGCGTTGACGGCGGCGCGGAAGCTCTCGATGACGACGGCCAGCTCCTCGGTGCAGGAGGTCGTGACGAGGTCGTCGACGGAGGAGAAGTGGTTGAACACCGTCCGCCGCGAGACGTCGGCGCGCTCGGCGATGACGTCGACGTTGAAGCCCGCGATCCCCTGCTCCGCGATCATGACGCGGGCGGCGTCGAGGATCGCGCGATGGTGGCGCGCACGCAGGGCGGCGCGTCGATCCTCGGCGGGGGCGGTGGTGGACACGTGGGTACACTACGTGCACCGATGCACGGAGTGCAACTTCTTGACGCGGGGTTCACCGAGTTGCCAGCAACGCGACACCGGAGCGTCTGCGGACGAACGGTCGGACCCTGCGGACGCAGCGTCGGGCGGGCGTCGTCAGCCCCCGCCAGACTGGGAGCATGAGCACCCCCGACACCCTCGATTCACCGCGCACCGGCTCCGTCCCCGTCGCCGGCACCCCGCGCGACCGCACCGCCTGGGCGTCCGTCGCCGTGATGATGGCGACGAGCTTCGTGCTCGTGCTCGCCGAGTTCCTCCCGCCGAGCCTCCTACCGTCCATGGCCGCGTCGCTCGGCATCTCCGAGGGGCAGGCCGGCCAGGCCGTCACCGCGACGGCCTTCGTCGGGTTCCTGACGGCACCGACCATCGGCATCCTCGTCCCCAGCCTCGACCGCCGCCTGCTGCTCGTCCTCCTCGCCGTCGGCGCCGCGGTCTCCAGCGCACTCGTCGCGATCTCCGCCGACTTCGTCATGCTGCTCATCGCCCGCCTGCTCCTCGGAGCGGCACTCGGGGCGTTCTGGGCCATGTCGATCGCGATCGCCGCCCGCCTCTCGGCCCCGAAGCACCTCGGGCGCGCGATCATGCTCGTGAACACGGGCACCACCGTCGCGACCGTCGCCGGCGTCCCCGTGGGCACCTACCTCGGGTCGATCATGGACTGGCGGCTCATCTTCGCGGCCGTCGCGGTGATCACCGCCGTCGTCGCCGTCGCGCTGCGGCTCGTCCTCCCGCCCGTCGCGCCGGCACCGTCGAGCGGCGGGCTGCGGTCGCTCGTCGACACCCTCCGGGTCCCGGGCATCCGCATGGGCCTGACTGGTCACATCCTCACCGTGCTCGGACACTTCATCGCGTTCACCTACATCCGGCTCGCGATCGAGCGGGTGCCCGACCTCGACGCCGCCGGTGTCGCCGTCCTGCTCGCCGCGTTCGGCCTCGGCGGCGTGGTCGGCAACTTCGTCATCGGCCTGCTCGTCGACCGTCACCTGGCGGCGCTCCGCTATGTGGTCCCCGCGTTCATCGGCGTCTCGATCGCGCTCGTGACCCTGTTCCCGGGGCAGCCGTTGGTCGTGACCATCGCCATCACCACCTGGGGCATGGGCTTCGGCGCGTGGCTCACGACGCTGAGCACCTGGATGGGACGGCTCGTCCCCGACCGCATGGAGTCCGGCGGCGGGCTCGTGGTCGCCGGGTTCCAGCTCGCGATCACGGTCGGCGCCGGTGTCGGCGGCATCCTCGTCGACGCGGTCGGCATCGTGCCGGCGCTCGTCGTCGCCGCGGTCTCCGCGATCGTCGGTGGGGTCATCTTCGGCTCGGCGCGCACCGCGCGCTGAGGCAGCACCGACGCCGAGGCCGAGACCGCACGCCTACGCGGCGGCGGCCTCGGCTCGCCAGCGGGCGGGCGTCAGGCCCGTGTAGCGCTGGAAGGCGCGTGCGAAGCCGTCCTCCGAGGCGTAGCCGAGCTCGCCGGCCAGCTCGGCGACCGTCGCCCCGCCCGTGATGATGAGTCCCTTCGCGGTCTCCATCCGGACCGTCGTGAGGTAGGCGCGCGGGGTGTGTCCGACGACCTGTCGGAACCGCTCGGCGAACGCGGAGCGCGACATCATCGCGATGCGGGCGAGGCTCTCGAAGGTCCACGGCCGCCCGGGTTCGGCGTGCAGGGCGTCTAGCACGGCCGCGATGTGCGGGTCGCCGATGCGTTGCAGCCAGCGCTCGGGCGCGCACCCGGCCTCGTTCCAGGACCGGAGGGCGGCGGAGACGATCGTGGTCGCGATCCGGCTGCAGATGACGGCGTCGCCGGGGCGTGCGCGGCCGCTCGGACCGGGGCATCCCATGCCCTCGATGAGCGCGACCATGGACCGCTCCTGACCCGCGAAGTCCCGCACGGTCAGTGTCTCGGGCAGGGTGTCGGCGACCGCCTGCCGCTGCCGCGACGGTTCGAGACCGACCTCCAGGACCTCCGCCTCGCCGAGCGCGCGGAGGACGGTCGTGTGCGCCCGGGGGAAGAACACGAGGTCGCCGGCGTCGAGGTCGAGGGCGCCCTCCGGGGTGGTGAGCCGGATACGTCCGCTCGACACGAACAGGAAGCCGGAGGCCGGGTGCCCGCGGTCGAGCCGGGAACCGTCCGCGAGGCGGTCGCGGTAGGTGCCGTGGATCGTCCACTCGAGGCTCGCGAGCGCGCGATCGAGGGTGTCTGGTGCGGACTCGGCGAGGGCCGGCAGCGTGAGGGTCACACCTGGGCGAACGCGATCACGCCCGGCGATGTTCCGAGGGCGGCCGATTCCGCCTCAGCGGGCGTCGACGACGGACATGAACCCGGCGAAGGCGAACGCCGCGGGGATGAAGTACAGCAGGGTGCGGGTGATGAGCCACGTCGCCGCACCGACGACACCCCACAGCGCGTGGAAGCGCGCGCGGACCCGGAGTCGTCGGCCGTCCTCGGAGACGACCGTCCGCCCCTTCGTCCACTGCTGCTCGGCCTCCATGGCCTTCCGTGCGGCATCGAGGACGCTCTCGGCGTCCTGCCCCACCACCCGTTCGTCGCGGTACCGTTCAGCCTTCCGGACGAGGCGCGGGACGAGGTCGGTGAGGATGGCGTCGACGGCGATCCACGGTGCCGGGTAGGCGAAGTCGGCGGCGGGCTTGCTGAAGAACACGACCCGGTCGTCGAGGATCTCGACGTTGTAGTACGCGGCGGTGCTGATGAGCGACGACATCACGTCCGGCGTCAGGACGTACCGGGCGTCGACCCCGTAGCCCGAGGGCGCGTACACCCGGAACCAGCGGTCGAAGTCGCCCTCGAGCGAGATCAGACCGCCGCGGTCGAGGCCGGGTGGCAGGTCGCTGCGGACGGTGTCGTTCCTCGTCGCGTCGAGGAGGAGGTGCGGCAGCGGCGCCGGCAGCCGGACCACGAGGTAGTGCCAGTCCCCCGAACGCTTCACCTCGTCGAGGAGGTTGCCGAACTCGACCTCGTCGCGGACGAACCGGGGGTCCGACAGGAACTGCGGCCCGGGAGTAGAGACGAACGCGTTGTGGTACTTCCCGGTCGTGGTGATGAGCGAGGAGAACATCGCCCGCGACTTCGGCTCCTCGGTGAAGCCGTTCTCCACCGCGGTCAGGTGTCGCCGCCACTCGGCCAGGCGCGCCTTCGGCGATGGTGGCCGTTGCGACCAGCGCAGCAGGAACCAGGCGCCGGCGAGCAGCCCCACGAGGATGAGCGCGGCGACGACCAGGCCGATGACGTCGTCGGCTTCGACGCGACTGTCGTGGTACTCGTCGACGCTGACACCGACCGAGACGAGGGCGATCGCGAGATACCAGAGGACGAGGCTGAAGTAGAGGTGGAAGACCACTCGGCGCCCGGTGGGTACTCCCTTGGACCTGGCCGAGCGGCGCTCCTCCGCGATCGCGGAGGCGACCTCGTGCTCGGGTGCCGTCAGCCACCGCAGGTCCATCGACTCCGTCACCGACACCGACACTGTTCCCCCGTCACCCTCGACCTCCAAGCGTATTGCAGCCGGACCCGGTCGATGCTCGTCAGTGAGGCGCGGGATCGGCCTCGGGCCGAGCCATGGACCCCTGTCGTGCGCGGTGGGCGCGGACCCGGCCCCGACTGGCGCAGGCCGGCGACGGACACCAGTGGCGCCGACCGGAGGTGTCGAGGAACACCCACCGGCAGTCGACCTCGGCACACTGGTGCAGGAGCTGTCGGTCCGGTCCTTGCAGGGTGACGAGCGCTTGGACGGCGATCGCGGCGAGCGCCGTGTCGAACGGCATGCCGGCGACCTGGTCGCGCCAGGCCGGCTCAGCCGGGATCGTGGCGATCGCACGGACCTCCTGCGCCGCCTCGGCCGCCGGCTCCCGTCCGGCGACCGCCGCCATCGCCAGTTCGCGGAGCGCTTCCCGCAACCGCACCAGTCCGGCGAGGTCCGCATCGCTCAGCTCGTCCTGCGGCGGGAACCCGACGAGCCCGAGCCAGCGTCGTCCGGCTTCCGGCGTTCCGATGCGCTCGATCGGTCGCGTTCCGAAGCTCTGCCCCCGGGTGGCGAGCAGGTTCAGCCAGGTGGCGCCGCCGTCGAAGCGGAAGTCGGTCTCGGTCGTCATGGTTCGAGTGTAACGTGTCAACCGTTACAGCCGAGACGATCGAAGGAGAGACGATGCACGAGGTGTTCGATGTGGCGGCAGGCCGCGAACGATTGGCGGAGCTGCAGGACGAGACGACGACCGCGGCCTGGCGCGCGACGGTGGATGCGGCGGCGCCGGGCTTCGACGAGTGGATCGTCGGCGCCGTGTTCGGCGGGACGTATCAGCGTGAGGGCCTGACGCCGCGCGACCGACAGCTGCTCATCATCGGTGCGCTGACCGCGCTCGGCGGCGTGGACCCGCAGCTCAGCGGGCACCTCACGACCTCGCTCCGGATCGGGATGACCCGCACGGAGCTCGCGGAATCGCTCATCCACCTCGTGCCGTACGTCGGCCTCCCCCGGGTGATGGCGGCCCTGCGGCTGCTGCCCGAAGCGGCGACCGCCGGGGATGCCGACGCCCGATGACCCGGGTGATCCGCACGGTGCTCGGTGACATCGACCCGGCGACGGCGGGCGTGGTCGACTCGCACGACCACCTCTTCCTGCGGACACCGGTCCTGGCCGGTCAGGACCTGGTCGACGAGCCGGACGCCCTGGCGACGGTCGAGCGGTTCGCCGCGGCGGGCGGCGGGAGTCTCGTGCAGTGGACGCCTCGAGGTCTCGGCCGCGGGCTCCCGGCACTCCGACGGATCAGTGCGTCGACGGACGTCCACCTCGTGGCGGCGACCGGCCGGCATCTGCGGCGCGTCTACCCCGAGGGCGCTGCAGAACCCACACGCTCGGCCGACGAGCTGGCGGCGGCGTTCATCGACGACATCGACCGGCACGGGTGCGGACTGATCAAGATCGGTGTCGGCCCCGACCGCCTCGCCGAGGACGAGCGGGACGCGTTGCGGGCCGCTGCGGTGGCGCATCACGCCACCGGAGTGCCGATCGCGGTGCACCTCGAGCAGGGAGCGGCGGCCGGCCTCGTCCTGGCGGCGCTGGACGCCGACGAGGTGGACCCGCGGTCCATCGTCCTCGGGCATCTCGGCCGGAACCCTCACGTCGAGCAGATCCTCGAGGCCGCGCGCTCCGGCGCGTGGGTGTGCATCGACACACCGTCGCCCGGCCACCCGATGGAGCCGAACCGGTTGACGCGGATCCTCGAGGCCCTCATCGACGACGGACACCTGCCCGCGCTGCTCCTCGGCGCCGACACGACCACGTCCGCCTCCCGCGCGCGGCCGGAAGACGCCGGTCCGGCGGCGCTGCTGACGGCCATCGAACCGCAGCTGGCACAGGCCCTCGGCGCGGAAGCGGTGTCGACGATCACCCGCGACAACCCCGCCCGCGCCTGGGCGTTCGAGCTGGGGGATTTGACGCCCTAGGAACTGTCAGGACTGAGGCAGCAGGCGACTGGACACGGTGCGGGCCGCCGAGCAAGCCACGCTGCCTGAGATCTCCGAGGAGCTCATGCCCGCCAGAGATCGAGGGTGTCCCAGTGTGTCGGCGCGCCCAGGGACTCGATCGTAAGAGCTTCGGACGTTGGGAAGCCGCGGAACAGTGCTGCTACCCTCACCGGCCAATCGGTATCCGGATCGATCGATGCCAGCAGGTAGGCGATCACGGCCAGCGCATTGTAGGTGCCGTACACCTGTTTCGGATGCTCGGAGTCGCGCAGATGATCGAGCATCTCGATCAGTCGACGGTCGAAGTCGATGATCGCTTCGGCGTGCGAGAGACGTGTGCCCGGCCGGTATCCGCTGAGGATGCGGACCCGGGTGCGGCCATGCTCGTCGACATACGCTTCGGACAACCGGAACGGGTACAGGAAGCCGGTCAGACGGTAGTACCCGATCGATTCCACGACTCGGGCGGCATGATCGGGATCCGAAACCTCGAGGCCGTGGTACTCGAGTCGGGCGACCTGCTGCTCAACGGACAACCAGTCTTTGGCGTACTCGACCATGGACCTCCCCCGAACAGAAAATCAGCCCGCGCCTTTCGGCAACGGGCTGATCATGATGACTCCAGTCTAGCGCGCAGAGACGCGACGTTGAGCTTGGCGTCGTTGCGGCTGTGGACACCACGCACCGTAGGGAGGTCGTGAGGATCGACGCGGAAGGCGTATGGAAACCGTGAGGACGGCCGATCCGGGCTGCTGACGGGTGTTGGCTCTGAGCTGTCCCGAACGGGACTCATCAGCACCACGCACCATTCACACACTGGAGTCCTCTTGCTCGACCTCGTCTACGTGCTCGGCATCATCGCCGTGTTCGCTGTGGTCGGCCTCGTCGCCCGGGGAGTGGAGAGACTGTGATCGTCTTCGAACTCCTCGCCGCCGTCCTGGCCGTCGCCGCCGTCGTGTACCTCGTGTACGCGCTCGTGAAACCCGAGAGGTTCTGATGCAGACCCTCTTCGCGATCCTCCAGGTCTCGACCCTCGTCCTGGTCCTCGTGCTGCTCTACCGTCCGCTCGGTGAGTACCTCGTCCGGGTGTACACCTCCGGCAAGGACTTCGCCGTCGAGCGCGGCTTCTACCGCGTGATCGGTGTCGACGCCCGCTCCGAGCAGACCTGGCAGGCCTACCTGCGCGGGGTGCTCGCCTTCTCGCTCGTCGGCGTCCTCCTCGTCTACGCCCTCCAGCGTGCGCAGGCCGTCCTGCCGTTCGCGCTCGGCCTCCCCGCCGTGCCGGAGGGTCTGTCGTTCAACACGGCCGCGTCGTTCGTCGCCAACACGAACTGGCAGTCGTACTCCCCCGAGGTCACGATGGGGTACACCGTGCAGCTCACCGGCCTCGCGGTGCAGAACTTCGTCTCCGCCGCCGTCGGCATCGCGGTCGCCATCGCCCTCGTCCGCGGCTTCGCGAGTCGGCGCAGCGGCACCATCGGCAACTTCTGGGTCGACCTCACCCGCGGCACCCTCCGTGTCCTGCTGCCGCTCTCCGTCGTCATGGCGGTCGTGCTCATCGCGGGCGGCACCATCCAGAACCTCAACGGCTTCACCGACGTCGGCACCATCACGGGTGCGACGCAGACCATCCCCGGCGGACCGGTCGCCTCGCAGGAGGCCATCAAGCTCCTCGGCACGAACGGCGGCGGGTTCTTCAACGCGAACTCCGCGCACCCCTTCGAGAACCCGACCGCGTGGACGAGCCTCGTCCAGAACATCCTCATGCTCGCGATCCCGTTCTCGCTGCCGCGCACCTTCGGCCGCATGGTCGGCGACCACAAGCAGGGCTACACGATCCTCGCGGTCATGGGCGTCATCTTCCTCGCGTCGTTCTCGATCCTCACGGCGCTCGAAGCCCGTGGCCTCGGAGCGGCACCGATGGCGGCCGGCGGCGCGATGGAGGGCAAGGAGCAGCGCTTCGGGGTCTTCGCCTCGACGCTGTTCGGTTCGACCTCGACGCTCACCTCCACCGGTGCCGTCAACTCGATGCACGACTCCTACACGGCACTCGGCGGCATGATGCCGATGATCAACATGATGCTCGGCGAGATCGCCCCCGGCGGCGTCGGCTCAGGCCTGTACGGCATGCTCGTGCTCGCCGTCATCGCCGTGTTCATCGGTGGCCTGCTCGTCGGCCGGACCCCGGAGTACCTCGGCAAGAAGATCGGCCCGCGGGAGATCAAGCTCGCGAGCCTGTACATCCTCGTGACGCCGACGCTCGTCCTCGCCGGTACCGCACTGAGCTTCGCCATCCCCGGCGTCCGCTCGGACGTGGAGACGACGTCGATCTGGAACCCGGGCCTCCACGGCCTCTCCGAGGTGCTCTACGCCTTCACCTCCGCCGCGAACAACAACGGTTCCGCGTTCGCCGGCCTCACGGCGAACACCCCGTGGTTCAACACGGCCCTCGGTGTCGCCATGCTCCTCGGCCGCTTCGTCCCGATCGTGCTCGTCCTCGCACTCGCCGGTTCGCTTGCCGCGCAGGACCGGGTGCCGTCGACCGCCGGAACGCTCCCGACCAACCGGCCGCAGTTCGTCGGCCTCCTCACCGGTGTCGCCGTGGTCATCACCGCACTCACCTACTTCCCCGTCCTCGCGCTGGGTCCCCTGGCGGAAGGGCTGTCATGAGCCACGTCCACCACGCACACCCCGTGGTCATCACCGCATCCACCTACTTCCCCGTACTCGCGCTGGGTCCCCTGGCGGAAGGGCTGTCATAAACCATGTCCACCACGCACACGCTTCCCGCCCCGGCGGAACCCGAGCAGGAACAGGACCACCACCACGAGCCCGCGAAGGCCGCGTTCGGTCCGGCACAGCTGCTCGCCGCGACCCCCGGCGCCTTCCGCAAACTCGACCCGCGACTCATGGTCAAGAACCCGGTCATGTTCATCGTCGAGGTCGGGGCCGCACTGACGACCGTCCTCGCGATCGCCGAACCGTTCCTCGGTGGGGCGCAGGAGTCCGGCGGCTCGGCCGTGCCGGCATCGTTCACCTGGGGCATCGCGATCTGGCTGTGGCTCACCGTCGTCTTCGCGAACCTCGCCGAATCCGTGGCCGAGGGCCGCGGCAAGGCCCAGGCCGACAGCCTCCGCAAGACGCGCACCTCGACCATGGCGAACCAGGTCACCGCCTACGACGCCTCGGGCGATCCGTCCGCCGAGCACACGGCCACCGGCCAGGTCTCCTCGGCGGACCTCACCCTCGGCGACGTCGTCGTCGTGACCGCCGGCGAACTCGTCCCGGGTGACGGCGACATCGTCTGGGGCATCGCCTCGGTCGACGAGTCGGCCATCACGGGCGAGTCGGCCCCGGTTGTCCGCGAGTCCGGCGGCGACCGCAGCGCCGTCACCGGCGGCACCCGGGTGCTGTCCGACCGCATCGTCGTCCGCATCACCTCGAAGCCCGGCGAGACCTTCGTCGACCGCATGATCGGCCTCGTCGAGGGCGCGGCGCGGCAGAAGACGCCGAACGAGATCGCGCTCAACATCCTGCTCGCCAGCCTGTCGATCGTCTTCGTGATCGTCGCGCTCACGCTCAACCCGATCGCCTCCTACGCCGCGGCCCCTGTCAGCGTCCCGGTCCTCATCGCCCTCCTCGTCTGCCTCATCCCGACGACCATCGGTGCCCTCCTCTCCGCGATCGGCATCGCCGGCATGGACCGGCTCGTGCAGCGGAACGTGCTCGCGATGTCCGGCCGCGCGGTCGAGGCGGCCGGCGACGTCACGACCCTGCTGCTCGACAAGACGGGCACCATCACCTACGGCAACCGCCAGGCGGTCGAGTTCATCGCCCTCCGCGGTGTCACCCCGGACGAGCTCGCGCAGGCCGCCGCCCGGTCCTCGCTCAGCGACCCGACGCCCGAGGGCAAGTCGATCGTCGACCTCGCGGCCGAGCGGGGTGTCCACCTCGGCGGATCCGTCGCCGGCGAGATCGTCCCGTTCACCGCGCAGACCCGCATGAGCGGCCTCGACCAGCCGGACGGCGCGCAGATCCGCAAGGGCGCCGGCTCGGCCGTGCTCGCCTGGGTGCAGGAGTCGACCCCGCTCGACGAGGCGATCCGCGCCGAGCTCCAGGAGCACGTCGAAGCGGTGTCCGCCGGCGGTGGCACCCCGCTCGTGGTGGCGCAGACCGACACCACCGGCACCGCCCGGGTCCTCGGTGTCGTCCGGTTGAAGGACGTCGTCAAGGCCGGCATCGCGGAACGCTTCGCCGAGCTGCGTGCGATGGGCATCCGCACCGTCATGATCACGGGCGACAACCCGCTCACGGCGAAGGCGATCGCCGCGGAGGCCGGCGTCGACGACTTCCTCGCCGAGGCGACGCCCGAGCAGAAGCTCGAACTCATCCGCAAGGAGCAGGAGGGCGGCAACCTCGTCGCGATGACCGGTGACGGCACGAACGACGCTCCGGCGCTCGCCCAGGCCGACGTGGGCGTGGCGATGAACACGGGCACCTCCGCCGCGAAGGAGGCCGGCAACATGGTCGACCTCGACTCCGACCCCACGAAGCTCATCGACATCGTGCGGATCGGCAAGCAGCTGCTCATCACGCGAGGCGCCCTCACGACGTTCTCCATCGCGAACGACGTCGCCAAGTACTTCGCGATCATCCCGGCCATGTTCGCCGGGGTGTTCCCGGGGCTCGCCCTGCTGAACATCATGCAGCTGCACTCCCCGGCGTCGGCGATCCTCTCGGCGATCATCTTCAACGCGATCATCATCGTGATCCTGATCCCGCTCGCCCTCCGCGGCGTGAAGTACCGACCGCTCAGCGCCTCGAAGGTCCTCAGCCGGAACCTGTTGATCTACGGGCTCGGCGGTGTGATCGCGCCGTTCATCGGCATCAAGCTCATCGACCTCGTCGTGACGCTCATCCCCGGCTTCTAGCCGGACCCCGTCCCCTCGCCCCAGTACCCCAGCACACGAAAGCAGACAGAACATCATGAGTGCATCCCGCAGCGGCATCGCCCAGTACTGGGTCGCCATCAGGGCCATGCTCGCCCTCACCGTCGTCCTCGGCGTCGGCTACCCCCTCATCGTCACCGGGATCGGACAGGCGACGATGTCGTGGCAGGCGAACGGCTCGCCCGTCTCGGAGGGTGGGAAGACGGTCGGCTCGGCGCTCATCGGGCAGTCGTTCACCGACGCCGACGGCAAGCCGCTGCCGCAGTGGTTCCAGTCGCGTCCGTCCGCAGCGGGCGACGGCTACGACGGCGGCGCGTCGAGCGGCAGCAACCTCGGGCCGGAGAACACCGACCTCGTCGCCTCGATCGAGGAGCGCCGTGCGGCCATCGCCTCCTTCGAAGACGTCGATCCGGCGAGCGTCCCCGCCGACGCGCTGACGGCCTCCGCGTCCGGCCTCGACCCGCACATCAGCCCGGCGTACGCGCTGCTGCAGGTGCCCCGTGTCGCCGCCGAGCGCGGCCTCGACGAGGGCGAGGTGCGGGCCCTCGTCGAGCGTCTGACGCAGGGCCCCGACCTCGGCTACCTTGGGGAGTCCACGGTCAACGTCCTGCAGCTCAACCTCGCCGTGGCAGGACTGGACGGATAACACCATGCAGCGCGGACGACACAGCGCGGCCCCCGGGGTCGGCAGGCAGAGCGCCATGCTCCAGGAGAACTGAACACCATGCAGCGCGGACGACTCCGGGTGCTCCTCGGCGCGGCCCCCGGGGTCGGCAAGACCTACGCCATGCTCGAGGAGGGCCACCGCCTCGCCGCGGAGGGCGTCGACGTGGTGGTCGCGGTCGTCGAGACCCACGGTCGGGCCGCGACGGCCGCCCTGACGGAGGGCCTCGAGACGCTGCCGCGCCGGGGCGTCGAGCATCGGGGTGTGACGCTCGACGAGATGGACCTCGAGGCCGTCCTCGAGCGCCGCCCGGGACTCGCCCTCGTCGACGAACTCGCCCACACGAACGCGCCGGGCTCCACGAACGACAAGCGCTGGCAGGACGTCGAGGCTCTGCTCGCCGCCGGCATCCCGGTGCTGTCGACGGTGAACATCCAGCACATCGAGTCGCTCAACGACGTCGTCCGGCAGATCACCGGGGCACCGCAGCGGGAGACCATCCCGGACGCCGTGCTCCGGGCCGCAGACCAGATCGAGCTCATCGACCTCGCTCCACAGGCGCTCCGCGACCGGCTCGCCGGCGGCCGCGTCTACCCGGCCGAGCGGATCGACGCCGCCCTGTCCAACTACTTCCGCCTCGGCAACCTCACCGCCCTCCGTGAGCTGGCCCTGCTGTGGCTGGCCGACGAGGTCGACTCCGCCCTCCGCGACTACCGCGCCGAGCACGGCATCGACAGCACCTGGGAGGCGCGCGAGCGGGTCGTCGTGGCCCTCACCGGCGGACCCGAGGGCGAGACCCTGCTCCGTCGGGGCGCCCGGATCGCCGCCCGCTCCTCCGGCGGGGAGCTCATCGCGGTGCACGTGACGACGCAGGACGGCCTCCGCACCGCGAACCCCGGCGCGCTCGCGCAGCAGCGGGCGCTCGTCGACACCCTCGGCGGCACCTTCCACCAGGTCGTCGGCGACGACGTGCCGCGCGCGCTCGTGGACTTCGCGAAGGCGGCGAACGCGACGCAGCTCGTCATCGGCGTCAGCCGGCGCAGTCGCCTGTCGGCCGCCGTCACCGGCCCCGGCATCGGGAACACGGTCATCCGCGAATCCGGCAACATCGACGTCCACATCGTCAACCACGAGGCGGCGGGTGGGCGGTTCCGGCTGCCGAAGCTCGGCGGTGCGCTGAGTGCGCGGCGCCACATCGCCGGCTTCGCCCTCGCGCTGATCGGCGGGCCGCTCGTCACCTGGCTCCTCCACCTCGCCCGCACCGAGGAGTCGATCACGAGCGAGGTGCTCTCGTACCAGCTGCTCGTCGTGCTCGTCGCCCTCGTCGGCGGCTTCTGGCCGGCCGTGTTCGCCGCCGTCCTCTCGGGCGTCACGCTCGACTTCGTCTTCGTCCAACCGCTGTACACCGTCACCATCGACGACCCGGCGCACCTCGTCGCGCTCGTGCTCTACGTGGTCATCGCGGTGATCGTGAGCGGTGTGGTCGACCTCTCGGCTCGTCGTGCCCGGGTGTCGAGACGCGCGGCGGCGGAGTCCGAACTGCTCGCGACCGTCGCGGGCAGCGTGCTCCGCGGCGAGGGCGCCCTGCAGGCGCTCGTCAGTCGGACCCGCGAGTCGTTCTCGCTGGCGGGGGTCCGGCTCGTTGCGGGCGAGCAGGTCCTCGCGGTCGACGGCGAACCGACCCGCGGCGGTGAGTTCACGAGCATCCCGATCGGCACCCGTGCGGTGCTCGAGCTGCACGGCGGCGTGCTCGCGGCCTCCGACCGCCGACTGCTCGCCGTCATCGCCGCCCAGCTCGACGCCTCGCTCGAGCACACCGACCTGCGCGCCACCGCCCAGGAGGTCGGTCCGCTCGCCGCGACCGACCGGGTCCGGAGCGCGTTGCTCTCCGCGGTCAGTCACGACCTCCGCCGCCCGCTCGCCGCCGCCACCGCCGCGGTGACCGGCCTGCGCGCGACCGACGTCGAGCTGACCACGACGGACCGCCAGGACCTCCTCGAGACCGCCGACGACAGCCTGCGCACGCTGGCGGCCCTCGTCACGAACCTGCTCGACGTCAGTCGTCTCCAGGCCGGCGTCCTCGCGGTGACGGTCGCCCCGATCGACGTCGAGGACGCGATCCTGCCGGCCTTCGACGAGCTCGGCATCGGGCCGCAGGACGCCGAGCTCGACCTCGCACCCGACCTCCCGCCCGTCCTCGCCGACGCCGGCCTCCTGCAGCGCGTCATCGTGAACCTCCTGACGAACGCGCAGCGCTTCAGCCCGGACGACACCCCCGTCCGGATCGCGACGAGCGCGTTCCGCGGCGCCGTGGAGATCCGCATCGTCGATCACGGCCCGGGGATCGCGCCCGACCGACGCGAGGACGTGTTCGTCCCCTTCCAGCGGCTCGGCGACACCGACAACCTCACCGGCCTCGGCTTGGGCCTCGCCCTCTCGAAGGGCTTCGTGGAGGGGATGGGTGGCACACTCGAACCCGAGGACACCCCGGGCGGAGGTCTCACCATGGTGGTGTCGCTGCCGGCCGTGCCGACCGAGGAGCCAGCAGCCCGATGAAGATCCTGATCGCCGACGACGACCCGCAGATCCTCCGCGCCCTCCGCATCACGCTCACCGCGCGCGGCTACGAGATCATCACCGCCGAGGACGGCACCACCGCACTCAACGCCGCGACGGAGCACCGCCCCGACCTCTACCTGCTCGACCTCGGCATGCCGGGACTCGACGGCAAGCAGGTGATCGAGGGCCTACGCGGGTGGACCGATGCGCCCATCCTCGTCGTGTCCGGGCGGGCCGGATCGACGGACAAGGTCGAGGCGCTCGACGCCGGGGCCGACGACTACGTGACGAAGCCGTTCGCCATCGACGAACTGCTGGCGCGGATCCGTGCGCTCACCCGCCGGGTGCCGGGCGCCGAGGCGGAACCGACCGTGCAGTTCGACGACATCGTGGTCGACCTCGCCGCGAAGCAGGTCACGAGACAGGTCCCCGGCGCCGCGCCGGTCACCGTCCGCCTGACGCCGACGGAGTGGCAGGTGCTCGAACTCCTCCTCCGGAACGCCGGCAAACTCGTCACCCGGCAGATGCTGCTCACGGAGATCTGGGGGCCGACGCACGTGACCGACACCGGCTACCTGCGGCTGTACATCGCCCAGCTGCGGAAGAAGCTCGAACCGGAGCCCGGTGCGCCGCGTCATCTGCTCACCGAGGCCGGCATGGGGTACCGCTTCCAGTTGTGAGCCGAGGCCGGGCAGGGTAACAGGTTGCCGCGTCTCCGGCTACGCCCCCGGAATCGCAGCTTGCACGCGTACCGTCGCAATCGCGTTCGGGCTTTCCGGACGAGACACACGCAGGTACCGCAGAAGCAGAGAGGATGGCTCCCATGACGCAGGTCATCGAAACCATCGACGTCGACGTTCCCGTCTCCGTCGCCTACAACCAGTGGACCCGCTTCGAGGACTTCCCCAAGTTCCTCGACGAGGTCGAGTCCATCACCCAGGTCACCGACGTCCTCACCGAGTGGACCGTCAAGGTCGCCGGTCAGACCCGCGTCTTCGAGGCGGAGATCACCGAGCAGCACCCGGACGAGCGCGTCGCTTGGACGAGCACCGGTGGCGAGGTCGATCACGCCGGCGTCGTCACGTTCCACCGTCTCGAGGACGCGAAGACCCGTGTCACCGTGCAGCTCGACTGGGAGCCCAAGGGCCTCCTCGAGCACCTCGGATCGGCGCTCGGTGTGGACAACCACGCGATCAAGAAGGACCTCGGCAACTTCAAGCAGCTCGTCGAGACCGAGGGTCAGACCGGACAGGGATGGCGTGGCGATGTCGAGTGACGGCCCCCGCCCCGGTCCCCCGCACACGCACGACGACGTGAAGGACGCCGCGAAGCACGACGTGCCGAAGCCCGAGGAGGTCGACCCCGAGACGGGGACCGACGCCGAGGGTGACCCGGTCGAGAACCCTTCGGGCTAGTCAGGCACCACCCGCACCACCTCGCCACCCCTAGGCTCGGAGCATGAGTGCCGGCGCCGGTCAGGCGAACCCCCGCCCCGCGCTGTCCGCCGATCTCCGGCGGCGGCGCGGGGCGATCTTCGTCTTCATGCTGACCGTCGGGGTCGGCCTGTCGTCCTTCATCGTCCGCACGCCCGCCGTCCGCGACCTCGTCCATGCGAGCACCGCCGAGATGGGCCTCATCCTCTTCGGGATCTCCGTCGGGTCGATGACCGGCATCCTCTCGTCCGCGGCCCTCGTCCGCCGGTTCGGTGCACGGCGCCCGATCGTCATCGGCGGGGCGGCGTTCGTCACCGGGCTGGCCCTACTCGCCCTCACGGCGGGCGTCGGACAGGGCATCGGTGTCTTCCTCGGTCTCGTCGGGATCGGGCTGGGCTTCGGCCTCGCGGAGATCGCGATCAACATCGAGGGTGCGCTCATCGAGCAGCTGTCCGGCCGATCGATCCTGCCCGTCCTCCACGGCTGCTACAGCCTCGGTTCCGTCATCGGCTCAGTGGCCGGCATCGCGCTCACGGCGATCGCCTTCCCCGTGACGATCCACCTGCTGATCGTCTCGGCCGTCGCGCTGGCGGCGCTGGTGTGGGCGATGCCGAAGATCCCGGCCGAGACCGGACGGCAGTCCGACACGGGCGCCGACTCCCCCGGGATCCGTGCGCAGCTCGCCGTCTGGCGGCAGCAGCGGGTCGTCTTCCTCGGGCTCATCGTGCTCGCCCTCGCGCTCGCGGAGGGTGCGGCCGGCGACTGGTTGCCGCTCATCATGGTCGACGGGCACGGCACCACGGCTGCCGTCGGGTCCATCGTCTTCGCCGGGTTCGCGCTCGCCATGACGATCGGACGGTTCTCCGGCGAGCCGTTGATCGCCCGGTTCGGCAAGGCGAACGTACTGCGGGTGAGCGCGATCGTGTCGGCCGTCGGCATCGCCCTCGTCGTCTTCTCCGACAACGTGCTCGTCGCGGGGCTCGCGGTCCTGCTGTGGGGACTCGGTGCGGCGCTCGGCTTCCCGGTGACGCTCTCCGCGGCGGGCGAGAGCGACGACCCGACGACGACGGTCGGCGCGGTCGCCTCGGCGGGCTATGTCGCGTTCCTCGTCGGGCCGCCGTTGCTCGGCTTCCTCGGCGAGCACTTCGGGCTGCGGGGCGCGATGATCGTCGTCCTTGCGGTCGTCGTCCTGGCGTCGTTCCTGACGTCCGCGGCGAAGCCGCAGCAGCGGACGGCCACGCCAGCCGGGCACTGAGCCTGTCCCCCGGTCCCTGAGCCTGTCCCCCGGTCCCTGAGCCGCCACCGCCGGTCCCTGAGCCGCAACCACCCGGTCCCTGAGCCTGTCGAAGGGCGCACCTCGACAACCGCGGCGGACCTACCCGCCCCCGGCCCCGCTCAGCGCGGGTGACGCTTGGAACGCCGGATGTACCCGGGCAGCAGCACGCGGCCCGAGACGCCCGTGCGGCGGGCGAGGATCTCACCCAGTGTGACGCCGGCGGCGAGCGCGAGGCCGGTGAGCCCTGCCTGCAGCAACTGCTCGACCCCTTCGGAACCCTGCTCGCCGTTCACGAGCGCGAGCATGCCGCGATAGATCGCGAGCCCGGGCAGCAGCGGGACGATCCCGCAGATGGTGAGGATGATCGCCGGGATCCGCAGCCGCGGGCCGAGTGCCTCCGCGGCGAAGCCGATGATGAGCGCGGCGAGCGCGCTGGCCGCTGCGGGGGCGACGCCACTGCCGGAGACGAACACGAAGACGGAGAATGCGACGGCGCCCGTGATTCCGGCGAAGACCGCCGCGCGGACGGCCGCCTGCGAGGCCATCGCCCACGCGGCCGAGGCCACCGCCGCGCCGACGATCTGTACAGCGACGGGCCAAGGGCTGACGGGGAGGTCGAACAGCACGAGGGAGATGCCGAGGCGTCGGGCGAGGTCGAGGACGCCACCGATGCCGACCACGATCCCGATGGTCAGGAGCATCACCTCGACGAGCCGTCCGCTCGCGGTGACCGGGAACCCGTTGATCGCGTCGTCTGCCGCTCCGACGAGCGAGGCGCCTGCGAGCAGCACCACGATGCCCGACGCGACGATGAGGGCGGGCGGCAGGGCCGAGAGGTCGTCCGGTACGTAAGGGCTGAGGATCGAGATGAGGACGGCGACGGTCGTGGCGATGGCCGCCCCGGTGAGTTGGAGGAAGAAGACCGGCAGCTTCCAGACGTTCAAGGCGCGGAACGCACTGTCGATGAGCGCGGTGGTGGCGGCGGCGAGCAGCATCGAGACCACGCCGCCCCCGAGGAGGACGGCGACGGCCGCTGCCATCGTCGACAGCAGTACGGTGACGAAGCCTCGCCGGTAGGTGCGGCGTGCCGTGAGGATGCGGTCGAGGTCGCGGTGGGCGGCGCCCAGGCGGGCGTGCAGTTCGTCGCGGACGTCGGCCTCCTCGTCGGGGGCGACGTCGGTGACCGTCATGATCGGTTCGGATCGGTTGGTGATGCCCTCGGCGACTACGACGACCTTGGCGAGCCGGTCGAAGTCGGCGGAGGGCGAGCGGACCACGCGGAGCACGGTGACGCCCGGCGACAGCTCGGACCCGTCGTGCGCGATGAGGATCGAGGTGAAGGTGAGGTCCACCTGGCACTCGAGGTCGAACGCCCGGCAGACCCGGCGGATGGCGTCGGTGACCTCGGCCGCTGCGGCTCCGAGAGCCAGCATCGACTCCCCGATCCGGCCGGCCAACTCGAGCACTTCGCGCACGGGCCGTTCCGCATTGAGGCGGACGACCGCCTGCTCGTCGACGCCGTCCGGCGCCGCTCCTCGGACTCCCCCGGCCAGCTGACTCAGCAGCGAACGCATACCCACTCGCTCATCGTACGAGTCACGGGTGACGGCGCTGTCGCTCTGGCGTTCGGCGGTCGTCTGTGCGAGGCCTTCGGGCGCCCGGGGGAACTGGTCAACTCGAATGTCAGTGGTCCATGGTGGACTGGATCCATGACCGAGAACGACGCGATCCAGGGGCCTGAGGCACCCGGGGCGCCGGGAGTGCCTGCGCCCCACGAGCACCCGAGCGACGTCTTCGCCGACCGGATCGCCTCGTTCACCGACCGCTTCGTCGACCTCGCCCGACGCCGCTCGGCACTCGACGCGGAGGAGGCCCGGCTCCTCGCGGAGGCGTTCGCGTATGCCGACGCCACCGCATCAGCGTTGGTCTCCGCGAGCACCACCTCGACCGATGCCCGCGACCTCGCGAGGCGGTCGATGTGCGCGTCGCTCGCGATCGCCACGAGGATGTCCGAGCCGACGCTGCAGGCGCGGGTCGGTGACGCCGAAGCGCTCGTCCACCACGCGCCCGCCGTGCTCGAGGCGCTGGCGCAGGGTTCCATCAGTGGCGGTCACGCCCGAGCCATCACCGACCAGCTGCGCGACGTCCCGGCGGAGGGCCGCGCGGTGTTCCTGGAGCAGGTGCTGCCCGTCGCCACCCGATCCACGGCCGCTCGCCTCCGGCAGCGCGCCAGGGTCGTGCGCGAGCGGCTGCATCCCGAATCGTTCACCGCCCGGCGCGCACGCTCGATCGCCGACCGCCGGGTCGAGCTCGAGGCTGCGGCCGACGGCATGGCGTGGGTGCACCTGTTCACCACGGCGCCGCTCGCCCACGCGATCAGGAACCGCCTCGACGCCGTCGCGGTCCCGGCGCGGATCGCCGGCGACACCCGCACGCTCGCGCAGCTGCGTGCCGACGCCCTCGCCTCGCTCGCCGTCGCCGGCACGGTGCACGACGACGTCGGCCCCATCCCCGTCGACCCGGAGACGACCGGGACGTTCACGTGGCTCCCCGGTTCCGCGCCGCTCGACGCCGCCGCCAGGATCGCGGAGGAGGCGGTCGCCGCCGGGGCCACCCCCTTGCTCGCCGAGCCGGTCGGCATCGAGGCCCGCATCCGGGCCACCGTGCAGATGACTGTCCCGGCGCTGTCCGCACTCGGCGTCACCGACGAACCGGGCGAGCTCGACGGCTACGGCCCGATCGACCCCGACACCGCCGCCCGACTCGCCGTCACGGCTCCGTCGATGACGCGCATCCTCACCAACCCCGAGACGGGAGCCGTGCTCTCCGTCGGGCGCGGCCAGTACCGGGTCCCGGCAGACCTCGCCCGCGCCGTCCGCCTGCGAGACACCACGTGTCGTGCACCGGGCTGCGGGCGCGCCGCCCGGAGCTGCGACCTCGACCACTCGGTCGCCTGGCAGGACGGCGGCACGACAGCTGTCGACAACCTCGCCTGTCTGTGCCGACATCATCACCGGCTCAAACACCTGCCGGGGTGGAACCTCGAGCACCATCCAGGTGGCGTCCTCACTTGGACGACACCCGATGGCCGTCGGCACGAGACCAGACCGGAGTTCGCCGAGACGGGATAGGCACGGGCCTCCGTCGTCCACCCGCGGCGAGCGACCGCGCCACCCGCGTCTACCATGGGTACCCGTGACTGATCGCCGACTCCCGCTCCTCGCGCAGCTGCGCCGGCGCATGCCGCTCGTCCGCCTCGGTACGGATCAGGCGGCGTCGGGTGGGTCACTCCGCCGCTCGCTCGGGGTGTGGCAGCTCACGATGATCAGCGTCGGTGCCACCCTCGGCACGGGCATCTTCGTCGTGCTCGGCACCGCCGTCCCGCTCGCCGGCCCGGCCGTGTGGATCGCGTTCGCGGTCGCCGGGCTCGCGGCCCTGCTGTCGGCACTGTCCTACGCCGAGATGGCCGGCTCGGTGCCCGTCTCCGGGTCCAGCTACTCCTATGCCTACGCGACGATGGGCGAGGGTGTCGCCTGGGTCTGCGGGTGGTGTCTCGTACTCGAGTACGGGGTCTCCGTCGCGGCCGTCGCCGTCGGTGCCGGCCAGTACGTGAACGAGGCGCTCGCGGTGTTCGGCCTCGGCCTCCCGCCCGCACTCGCGAACCCGATCGGCGTCGCCGACGGCCTGATCAACCTGCCGGCCGCGGCCCTCGTGCTGCTGGCCATGCTGCTGCTCGTCCGTGGCGCGAAGGACAGCGCGTGGGCGAACACGGTCATGGTGTTCGTGAAGCTCGCCGTCCTGCTCGTGTTCGTCGTCATCGCGTTCTCGGCGTTCTCGCTCGGCAACTTCGAACCGCTCGCACCCATGGGGGTCGCCGGGATCGCCGCAGCGTCCAGCCGCCTGTTCTTCTCCTACATCGGCTTCGACGCGGCATCGACCGCGGGCGACGAGGCGACGAACCCACGCCGCGACCTGCCGCGCGCGATCATCCTGTCGATGGTCATCGTCACCGCCGTCTACATCCTCGTCGCCATCGCCGCGATCGGCGCCCGCCCGTGGACCGAGTTCGCCGACGACGAGTCCGCGTTCGTCGGGATCCTCACCGAGATCACCGGGCAACCGATCGTCGCGCTCTTCTTCTCGATCGGCGCCGTCATCGCGATCGCGAGCGTCGTCCTCACCGTCTACTACGGCCAGACGCGCATCCTGTACCGCATGGCGCAGGACGGCATGGTGCCTCGGGTGTTCTCGCGGGTCGGTCGCCGCAGCGGTACGCCCGTCGCCGGAACGGTCATCGTCGGCGCGGTCGTCGCCGTGGTCGCCGCGCTCATCCCCCTCGGTGAACTCGCCGACGCCACCAGCATCGGCACCCTGTTCGCGTTCGCGCTCGTGAACCTGTCGGTCATCCTGCTCCGCCGTCTGCGGCCGGACCTCGACCGCAGCTACTCGGTCCCCCTGTTCCCGTTCGTGCCGGCACTCGGCATCGTCATGTGCCTGGGGCTCATGGTGTCGCTCGGCGGCACGACCTGGCTCGTCTTCCTCGTGTGGATGCTCGCCGGGGCGGCCCTGTACCTCGCGTACGGCCGCCGGCACTCCACGGTCGGTGCCCTGAGCGACGCGGAGTACGCCGAGGCGCTCGCGGCAGGGGAACCCGCTCAGAAGTAGTGCACGCAGCCCAGATGACGCCCTGTTACGGGGAACGCGGATTGCCAGGCGGCGTCCGGGACGGGTGATGCAGGATCGTCCTCATGACTCGTCAGATCCGTTTCAACGCCTTCGACATGAACTGCGTCGCCCACCAGGCCTCGGGTATGTGGCGTCACCCCGACGACCGGTCGAGCACCTACAAGGACCTCTCCTACTGGACCGATCTCGCCCAGTTGTTGGAGCGCGGGAACTTCGACGGCATCTTCATCGCCGACGTCCTTGGCACCTACGACGTGTACGGCGACAGCAACGAGGCCGCGATCCGCAACGGCGCGCAGGTGCCGGTGAACGACCCGATCCTGCTCGTCTCGGCGATGGCAGCGGTGACGAAGCACCTCGGCTTCGGGGTCACCGCGGGCACCGCCTACGAGCACCCGTACCCGTTCGCGCGACGCATGTCGACGCTCGACCACCTGACCAAGGGGCGTGTGGGCTGGAACGTCGTCACCGGGTACCTGCCGAGTGCGGCACGCAACATGGGGCACGACGACCAGCTCGAGCACGATGAGCGGTACGACGTCGCCGACGAGTACCTCGAGGTCCTCTACAAACTGTGGGAGGGCTCGTGGGAGGACGACGCCGTCGTTCGCGACCGTGAGACGGGCGTGTTCACCGACCCGACGAAGGTGCACGAGATCGGCCACTTCGGCAAGCACTACACGGTGCCGGGCATCCACCTGTCGGAGCCGTCCACGCAGCGCACGCCTGTGATCTACCAGGCGGGGGCGTCTCCGCGAGGTATCCAGTTCGCGGCGGGCAACGCGGAGGCGATCTTCGTCGGTGCATCCACGAAGGCGGGGCTGAAGGCGACCGTCGGTCGGATCCGCGACGCCCTGGAGGCGGCCGGTCGCGACCGGTACTCCGCGAAGATCTACACCCTCCTCACGATCATCACCGACGAGACGAGCGAGAAGGCCCAGGCCAAGCACGAGGACTACCTGCAGTACGCGTCGCAGGAGGGTGCGCTCGTGTTCATGTCGGGGTGGATGGGCATCGACCTGTCGCAGTACGACCCGGAGGAGCCGATCGGCAATGTCGAGAGCAACGCCATCCAGTCGGCGGTCGCCAACTACCAGGCGGCCAACGAGGAGGGTGGCGAGTTCAAGGTGAAGGACATCGCGCGCATGGGCGCGATCGGTGGTCTCGGACCGCGGATCGTCGGGAGTGCGTCGGAGATCGCCGACACCCTGCAGGAGTGGGTGGAGGAGACCGACGTCGACGGCTTCAACCTCGCGTACGCGATCACGCCGGGCACCTTCGAGGACATCGTCGAGTTCGTGATCCCCGAGCTGCGACGTCGTGGCGCCTACCCGGAGGAGTACGTCGAGGGCAGCCTGCGGCACAAGCTCCACGGTCGTGGAGACCGCCTCCCCGAGGAGCACACCGGGGCCCGCTACCGCTACGCGAAGTAGGTTCTGCTCCCTCGGTCCCTGAGCCTGTCGAAGGGCACCACGCACCCACCCAAACCGATCCCGCAAGCCAACCACCCCGGTCCCTGAGCCTGTCGAAGGGCCCACGGATGCACCCCGGCCGTCGACAAGCTCAGGGATCGAGACGCCCGATCAGCGCGCTTCGAGCCAGTCCCGCACCGCGGCGTCGAACGCGTCGGGGTCGACGTTCCACTCCAAGCCGTGTGGTGCAGCGGCGACCTCGACCAGTTCGAACGACGACGAACCGGGGACGACCGCCCGCGTGAGTTCCACGGGGATCGTCGTGTCGCCGGGTGAGTGGATCGCGAGCGTCGGCAGGCCCGGGATGAGCCCGTCAGACAGCGCGCGGACGGGAACCGCGCCGCGCACGCCGGCGGCTCGCGCGAAGAGCGGCGACCCGAGCAGCCCGAGCGCCGACCACACGAGGACCCGCGGCACCCCGGCGACCGTGGCGGCGTGCCGCACCGTCTCCCGGAGGCTGAGCATCGGTGAGATGAGGATCGCGCCCTGCACCACCTCGGGTCGGAGTCGGGCTGCGGCGAGGCTCAGGGCGGCGCCGTAGGACCATCCGCACACGATGACCCGCCGGGCGCCGAGTGCCACGGCGTCGTCGATGGCGGCGACGACACGGTCGACGTCCGCGGCATCGGCCCCGGAGCGGCGCTCGGTGAACGCGGACCCGAGGTTGGTGACGAGCGAGTGCAGTCCCGCGCGCTGCACGGCCTGCACCGAGCGGAGCGTGGCCAGCGGTGACGCCCCGAGTCCGTGCGTGTGCACGACCCAGGTGCCGTCGTTCGGTGCGTTGTCTGCGTCGCTGTCGACATCGACATCGCCGTCTGCGTCGCCATGGCTGTCTGCATCACCGTCGAACCGCCAGGCGCCGGACGGGGTGGTCGCCAGGTGTGCCTCGTCGACTCCGAGGTCGGCGGGCGTCACGGCTGCGCCGGTGAACCGTGTCCGGGTGGCTCCGGCGGGAACCCGGCCGGCGATCACGCTGCGCATCACGGAACCGTCCGTGGTTTCGCGGCCGATCACCGGGCCGACGATGACCCGGGAGCCGTCGTCGAACTCGAGCCCGTAGCGACCCGGTAGGCCGGTGGCCGCGTTCCGATCGAGGCGTACGGTGATCGGAGATGAGCTCGGCAGCACCTCGCTGTGATGCACCCGTCCTGCGGCGATGACGCGGCGGGCGACCATGGCGCTCGCCACCCCGAATCCCGTGACGACCGCGGTCGTGAGGCCGGCCAGGACTATACCCGCAGTGCGTTGCACGTCGCCTCCTCAGTCCCGTCCCACTCGGGGAACGGTGAACCAGCCTAGCTTCGTGCGATGTCGCCGGCTGTGACCCGGCCGAGGATCTCCGGGGTCACCGGCACCCAGCACCGGTCCCTGAGCTTGTCGAAGGGCACACGAACAGGCCCCGCCCTCCGACAAGCTCGGGGCTGAACGGGGGCCCGCCGGTTCATGTACGATTACTCAGGACGCTCCGGCGCCACGCGGATGTAGTTCAATGGTAGAACTTCAGCTTCCCAAGCTGATAGCGCGGGTTCGATTCCCGTCATCCGCTCCATCACAGGGAAAACTCGACGCCTCTACAACTCGCTTGACTGGATCTTATTCCGACCGACCCACGGTTTACGCTCCTTTGCTGTCGGTACTGCCGCCCGCAGCCTCTGGTCCCTGGAACCGCGCAGTGCGGGCTACGACGATCCCCGAGGAGGCACAGATGTCGACCGACATCGTCCATCGCGTTGCCAACATACAGCTTCGACCGCCGCGAGTCATCGTCCTCTTTCGAGGTGGCGAACGTTGGCAGGATCATGCACGTGAAGCTGTTTCGATAGTTAGCGAGACCTGGGGCGGCGAGGGCATGATCTACGCGCCATACGACGAGGCCGGTGAGGTGTCGAAGCCGGTCTTGCGTCTCGCAGCTCAGTACGATCCCGACTACGTCGCGGTCCTTCGTCACACACCGGAGACTTGGTCGGATCCAGCGGGCAGTCACTCGAGCCATTCGTCCCGATTGCTAGTCGATAAAGACGCGACGGTGGCTGCAAAACACCTGATCAAGCACTGCACGACCTTGAGCTGGGGATTCGACTCCCACTCATTGCCGCAACACGTGCTAATCGGGCCCCTCGGAGCGCCGCCACAGAGCCCCTTTATTGGAGCTCCATTGATCGGCGCCGAGACGCCCCACTCTGCTATTGCCGGCGACATCTCGTGGGCCGGGAACGGAGCACTGTTCGCTGCGGCCATCCTCGGAGCGCCGCAAAACCCGCGGCCGAGGACGGCGCCTGATGATGACGCCTTGGCGATATGGCTCTGCGATACCGATGAGGCTCCGCCCGAGGAGCTGCTCTGGTCGCGCGGAATCGAGTTGAGCGAGCGACCACAGGACCGCAAGCCCTGGTTCTCGTCCTCATCGCCAGAACTGGTCAGCGTGCGCACCTGCCTGGCCAGCTTGCCCGGCGTCTTAGTCGTCGGAGACTCCCCCGATGACTTCGCCCTGGCCGTTGGATACAAGCGACTCTTGGGACATTGCATCTGGATCTCGGCCGAGAACGGCGGGGACCTGACGAGTAGTCGCCAGAGCTCATGGCCACTCTACCGAGCACTTACGCAGGGCCCTCCCGGCTTGACCTTCCCAGCGATAAGCGCGACCCTCGATTTTGGCGAGTTGGAGAGTTTCGTCTCGGAATTGTCCACTCCCTGGCCTACGCCGCAGGATGGAGAGGCTGTTGTGGTTGCTGCGCATAGGAGCCTTCCACTACCCGCTTATGGGCTATCGAGCCTCATTCTGGAGGAGCACCTCAATTCGGAGGTAGTGCTTCCGTTCGAGAAGACGCATGACGGCAGTTATCTGGCGCAGGCCCCGATCGCAGCGCCGCTCCCCTCTGGATCCATCATCCCCGTGGATCGAGCGGGCAACCCAGCTTGGATCGTTGACGTGGGGATCTATCCGCCGTCGATGCCTAGCGGCCGGCGCTTGCCCGCAAAGTGGATGCTCCATCCAGACCAGCGCAGCCTTCCGTTCAAGATTCGCAGCAGCAGGGAGGGGGCGAGCTACCATGCGGCGAACATGGGGTTCATGAGCAATGGTGCACTTCTGACCTCTCGTCTAGCGCGTCCGCGTCTGCAATTCTTGGGAATGCTGGGTTGGGTCAGCGCCGTCGCCACAGCGCAAGGAATGACCAGCTCCCTCTCTCGTCCCGGACAACATGCTGGCCTTGTTGCAGCTCGTCTCGGCGGGCGATCACAGCTCATCGACTTGGTGTCGGGCGAACACCGCGAGCTTCTCCGGAGTTTCGTCGATCGTCCGTCGCGTTCCGACGAGAGTGGGTTTCAACTGGACAAGCGTCAGCTTCTCACTTGGCGTGGCATCGAAGCACTTTCCGGTGGGGCTGACTGGACAACGACACGAGACCTTGTAGACAGGCTTCTCGACGTCAGACTCCTGAGACAGGGGCTAGCGCTCGGATGTGCTGAATGCGGAGTCGTATCCTTTGTAACCCTCGACGCAATGCGGCAGCATTTCGAGTGCCAAAGATGCGGCGCGGTGAATACGCTGCGCCATTCGCGCTGGAACTCGAAGTCTGCTGAACCAACGTGGTTCTATGACCTGCATCCCTCATTCGCCGATATTTTCCGGCAGAACGGCGATGCAGTCTTGCTCACCGCAAACCATCTCCGACGTGAGGTGAGAAACTACGCCGATGTGGCCGAAGTAGAGTTCAGCGTTCTGGGCGCCAGTGTTGTGAAGTATGAGATTGACCTCATTGCTCACGCTGACAATCGACTTGTGCTCGCCGAGGTAAAGACTGGCAAGAACCAGGGCGGAACCGCGAAGGAACGGCGCCGGATGATTGCAAAGAGGTTCGAAGCTGCTCGAGTCCTACAGGCCGATGTGGTTCTCTTCGCTGCTACGGATGCATGGCCAGACGGGTTCGAAACGGACGTCCACCAAGCAGCTGACGTGGACGGAGTCGAGTACCGACTTCTTCACATTGAAGCATAGCGCTCGCTCGGGGACGACTAGGAATCCAGCTGCTCAATTGCGCGTGATCGATCAGGCGGGTCGATGCGCTTCGGGGTATGGGGCTTCGGCGTCCCATGGCTACCTGTTTGCCGGAGGTTACCGCGCGCGGCGTCACAGATGGCTCAACGCCACCGATGGGCACCTTGGAACTCGAAATGATCGAGACCGTCGTCGACACCGTTTGGGCGCTACACGCAGATCCGAATGCGCAGCTGGCCGCGCCAACTGCAGCGTCCGGTCGGACGCGGTTCAGCGTCTCGCCACTGACGACACGCGGATTGGACTCTGTCGACGCACGGCGGGTGGGGCACCGCGAAGGATCTCTTCGACGTCGCCGCCGCGACGCGCCTGATTCCGCTCGGTCGGGACCGAACAGGCCAGCCAGCATGGCTGATCAGCCGTGGGTTCAGCAGACGTCTGGCCCGCGGCTCGCGAGCATCAGCATGCACCCGGAGCAGGCTTCGGCCGCTAGCGCTGAGCGTGCCGCACGAGTCGTGCTGAAGACGGTCGCCCTCGACATCGACGCAGCTCGTCCTGCGCGCCTCGTGTGCGGACCTCCTAGTGGAAGGTGACGTCCAGCAGCTGGCCACTCGTCTCATGACTGCAGTGGACGCGGGTCGGCTGGTCGGAAGCGACTACTTGCAGCAAATCCGCGACGTCGCAGCCGCGAATGCGCTCGCGGACTGTGGGATCTACTCGCGGGTGTTCCAGACCCTCATCGTGGCAACGAACGGCTTCGAGGCGGTGGCCGTCTCCGAGCTGAATCATCGCTGCACCGGCTCGCTCGAAGGGCTAGGCAAATCCTCGTCGCGCTTCCCGGATGGCGGTGGAGAAGCCGTCAGTATCTAGGAGCTCAACGGCTCACCGCTGTCTGGAGGCGATGACCTGTCTCAGCAGCTCCTGCGGACAATCGATCCGATGATGCCCATGTGCTCACGTACAGGTCAGTCGAACCGCCGCAACGTGCCGGCCTTCTGAGACCTGGCCGACTTCGAAGACACTTGCAATTAGGTTCACATCGACGTCACCTGTGCGCTCGGATCGACGGGCGGAGGCACTTCAACCGCAACGCCAGCCGCAAGCCTTGCAATCCCCGCTATCGTGAAGGTACGTGTCGGCCGAGGGGGACCATGGAACTTGAAGATCTCACAGAACTTCCGCACCCTTCACGCAGCGAAATTCCCGTGAGCTTGAGCGGCCCTCCCGTCTCTCCGGCAAAGCGCCTATTCCTGTACGAGGACGGTGAATGGGAAGAATTCATCCACGAATGGGCCTTCAGCGTTACGGCCGACTACGTCAGTATCCGCCGATATGGCGGCGCTGGGGACAAGGGCGTCGACATCGCTGCATTCACTGATGCAGACGGATTTCAGGGCAAATGGGACTCATTCCAAGCCAAGCATTATTCGCGGCCTTTGAGTCCGGGTGACGCCTATCCTGAAATGCTCAAGCTCTTTGTGCACGCGGCAGAGGGGGAGTACACCCTACCCCGTCGCTACTATTTCGTAGCGCCTCGCGGCTGCGGTACATCTCTCGCGCGTCTACTGAAGGACCACGACAAACTTAAGAAGGCATTTTCAAACTGGGCAAAGAAGCCGGATCAGGGCTTTTCCGCAGAGCGCGTGCAAACTGCAATGTTACTCGCAGAGAGCACCGACTTTCAGCTTTTTTGTGATCTGTCAGCGCTTGAGCTACTAGAGACACACCGGCAGTCGCAGTTCCATGTTGCTCGCTTTGGAGGCCCACTTCCTCCTCGGAAGCCGGTGGATGCACCACCCGAACAAGTGCAGGAATCGGAACTGCGCTACGTCGAACAATTAGCGGCCGTTTACGACACAGAGTGGCCCTCTGCAGGCATCACCGCGGCGAACGTCTCTGTCAATGAGAAGAGCGCCAAACAGTTCCTTCGACAACGTGTTCGCTTTTATAGCGCAGAAGCACTCAGGCGCTACGCGCGTGACTCCGTACCTGATGGAACCTTCGAGAAACTACAGCTCGACCTTCTGGAAGGCGTGATCGATATAGCCGATAGTTCGCACGAATCGCCACTGACACGCCTAAATGCTGTACTGCAGTCGGCGGGTCAACTCGATCTGTCCGCTCATGCACTTATCTCTGTAGCTACGCAACATGATCGGCGTGGCATCTGTCACCAGCTAGCGAATAGCGAATCCTTGAGCTGGATGGATATGGATCAGTGACCGTATTCAACAGCAACCTCGAGGTTGCAATACGTCTTGCCCTCATCTTAGAGGCCTCATTCCCCCGTAGCCTCGATCTGGAGCAGCTGTCACTGGCCGACCATGCGATCATCCATAGCGCAGACATGGGCGGACCGCCGAGCATATTCCCGGCCAGCCCAGGGAGGGTCTCCGAGCTCACAGTGAAGAGGCCCCTCGTAAGAAATGGTATGCACCTACTGTGTCAAGCGGGCATCGCGGCCGCGCTCACTGAATCGCGCGGAATTGTGTTCTCTGGCACGGAAGATACCGCCCCATTCCTGAAGCTTCTCGAGGCACCACTCCTCGAGAGGTTGCGTGAACGTGCGGCTTGGTCAGTGGACTACATTCTGTCCATAGCTGACAACGAGATTTCACTGGAGTTCTCGAAAAATCTGGACGCTTGGCGCAGTCAAACCGCAGGAAGAGCCTTTGAATGACAAACCGCATGGTACTACACAGTCTGACGTTGGTCTCCGCGGAGCGTGAGTCGGCTACAGTCCGGTTCGGTGAGAGTCTCAGCGTTGTGCAAGGCCCCTCGGACACCGGCAAGACGTTCCTCGTCGACTGCATCGACTTCGTCCTAGGCGCGGCAGCACTGCGAGAAATTCCTGAGTTACGAGCGTATAAAGACGTGCTTTTGGCCATAACCCTGACGGACTCGTCGTCCATTACACTTCAACGACCGGTCAGCGGCGGGAACATCAGCGTATACAACGGCACTCTGGAATCGATACCAAACTTTCCTCCGGACCAGACTCTACGGTTCAAGCACTCAGCTGGCGATGAGAAGACCCTGTCGGGATTCTTGCTCGCCGGTCTAGGTCTACAGAATCGGATCTTGCGCAAGAACAAGCTCAACAAGACCGTGAGCTTGAGTTTTAGAGACATTGCTCACTTGTGCGTGGTCGACGAAGTTGCAATGCAATCTGACGTAGCTCCGCACCTTACTGGCCAGTACACGACAGGCACGAAAGAGATTTCGGCATTTCGGGCAGTCCTGGAGGACACGGACGACTCGGGGCTCAGCGAAGTTGAAGATACGTCGAACATCAAGAAGCTCAGCCTTGCTCGTACGGATGTACTCGATGGTTTGATCGCTGATGTATCTGCAAAATTGGTTGATCGTCCATCTCGAGATGATGTCCTTGCTCAGATTGCGAAGTTGAATGCCCAGGTCCACGGGCAGACGGATTCGGTGAATGGTCGTTACGCACGCCGCGACCAGCTCGGAGAGGAGCGCTCGAGAAATATGCGACTAGAACGCGCGCGTCGTTTACGTCAGAAAGAAATTGACGAGACTATGCGCCGATTCGAAGTGTTACGTGCACAGTACGTTTCAGATATCGAGCGAATCGATCTCATGGCTGAGGCTGGCTCGATCTGGGGCTATTTTGGTGTTGGCGTCTGTCTCTATTGCGGCGCCGCAGTTGAGCATCAACATCCACAGGTCGTTCCTGGAGCCTCCGGTCCAGATTTCGAAACCGCGCTTCGTGCCGAGCGTGAGCGCACCCTGGGACTCGCGCACGATCTCGACGCTACGCTCGGGGATCTCGAAATGGAAAGCGAGCGACTCGAGGGCGAGGTCAACGCGCTCGAATCTCGGCGTTTGAAACTCACGAATGCGTTCCACCTTGCAGAGCTGGAGGCGGTGCCTGTATCACAGGGGCTACGTTCGATGCTTTCCGTGAGGGAGGAGATGCAGTCGGTACTTTCGATTTACGACCAGCTTGACACTCTCGAGCAAGCGCGCCGAGCGGCTGAGCATGAGACAAGCTCCGAAATCGCGAGCTCAGCGGAGAAGATCAATGGAAACGTACTCGACGAGTTCAGTTTAGAGTTGAGAACCACCCTTGAACGCTGGGGATACCCTCACGCCGAGACGGTCCGCTTTGATCGCACGGCTCAAGACGTTTGGGCACACGGTCAACTCCGAGTCTCGCATGGCAAGGGAGTTCGGGCTCTTCTGCATGCAGCATTCTCAGTAGCGCTTGCCCAGTACTGCCTGGAGCGCGACCTGCCCCACCCCGGTTTCGTTGTACTGGACTCGCCATTGGTAACGTATCGAGCCCCCGAAGTCGCAGCGGATGGCACCGGAGAGGTGGTTGTTGTGGCCGAGAGATTCTATTCCGATCTCGAATCGCGCTTCCTTGGCCAGGCCATTGTCATTGAGAACGTGGACGTGGTCGACGTGGCACCGGAAACGATCGTCACAGCATTCACGGGAGTCGCGAACTCTGGCAGACCAGGGTTCCTCCATGCGCAATAGTTGTCGAACACCACAACCCCGGTAAGTGAGAGAAGGCTCGGTCGACTAGTTCGAGTAGAGGACTCAGGCGATCGGGCAAGCCGACCGCGTTGAAGAGGACGAGCACGTTGTATTGCCCGCCGACGATGATTACATCAACGTGATGAGTCACCTGCTTAGCGCCGATTCTCGCTGCCCCTTTTGGTACCCCAAGGCCGTGAATGGTGTTCAAGGTGTGGGCCCACAAGAGTTGGGGCAGGCTTGCGCTACGGTCTCGGCGATGGCGGCACCGCCATCCATGTCTCGCCTAGCTGGCCTTCGCGATTCCGTCGGCATGCGAACGCAAAGTTGGCTTCCTGGTCCTATCTCGTTGCCTCCAAGCGGAGCGGGTTTGGCTCGGCGCATGCGCACAGCTGCGCAGCAGTCGGAGATCAGCGAGCCGCGGATCCGCATGGTCATCAGGCCGAGCTGGCTCCGGTTCAGATTCCCGTGCGGGCCGTACAGTCGAGGACATGCGACCTACGCAGCATCTCTCGCCGAACACCGGCCTGCGATCTAGGATCGACAGTCATGGACCTGAACCGCTCACTGCTCGTGTACGACGGCGACTGCGCCTTCTGCACCACCTGGGTGGAGCGACTCAAGAAGGTCTTGGCCGTCTTCCCGGAGGCACAGCCGTGGCAGTGGCTCAACCTGGACGAGGTCGGCCTCACGAACAGCGATGTCACGACCGCGGCCTGGTTCCTGTCAGGCGAACGACGGCACCGCGGACACGCCGCCTTCGCCGCACTGTTGCGCATGCAGCCCGCGTTCGGCTGGCGGTTCCTCGGCAACCTGCTGGTGACACCGCCGTTCTCCTGGGCGGCCAGGATCGGATACTTCCTCGTCGCCCGCTACCGGCATCGTCTCCCCGGCGGCACGCCCGCCTGCGCACTGCCCCGGCCGACGAGCTAATCGCTCCAGAGCTATGCGCCCGGCGGAGTGCTCGTCCAGTGTCGGTCAGCCCGCTCGACGGCGGCGATGCCCACTTGGACGCCGACGACTCAGCCGACCACCACGAACGACAGCACCAACGTCCAGACGCTCAACACGGCGAGGATGCCGACGCTGTAGGCGATGGAAGCACGCAGGATCTCGCTCTCCCGACCTGACAAGCCGACCGCACCTGCGGCGATGGCGATCGACTGCGGGGAGATGACCTTGGCCGCGGCACCTCCCGCTGTGTTCGCCGCCACCAGGAGCGTCGCGTCGACACCGATGCGTCCGGCTGTCGTCGCCTGGAGCTGGGCGAACAAGGTGTTGTTGTTGACGACGGAACCGGTGAGGAAGACGCCGACCCATCCGATGACGGGTGCCAGCAGGGGGAAGAACGCCCCCGCCCCGGCGAGAGCGGTGCCGATACTGGCCGAACCACCCGACAGGTTCGCGATCTGCGCGAGGACGAGGATCGCGGCGATGAGGATCAATGCCCGCCAGAGGTCCGCAAGGGTGGAGCGGAGTTCCGCCCAGACGACCGCCGCGGTCAGTGACCGTGTGGTCAGGGCGGTGATGATCACCGCGAGGAGGATCGCCGTACCGGTGGCTCCGAGTGGGGACCAGCTCCACACGGTCTGGACCACCGTCCCTCCCGCGGTCGTGATCCCTCCCGTCACTCCTGGGACAGGCACGTCGACCACCGACCACGCCAACCCACCCCCGGGTGCGAACAGCGCCTTGAACGCCGGGGTGCTCCACACGAACACGAGCACCGTCAGGACGTAGAACGGGCTCCACGCCGCAAGGACCTCACGAGGCGTGTGACGATCCATCTCGA
Source organism: Plantibacter sp. Leaf1 (assembly GCF_001421315.1). Lineage (NCBI taxonomy): Bacteria > Bacillati > Actinomycetota > Actinomycetes > Micrococcales > Microbacteriaceae > Plantibacter > Plantibacter sp. Leaf1. The sequence goes on from NZ_LMJX01000002.1 coordinate 1,809,744, forward strand.
CGACCGCGGCGCCGTCCTCACGGAACACCCGCCGCGGCGACCAGACGAACCGCAGCGCGGCGAGGGTGAGCATGCCGAGGAGCCCCGGCAGGATCGCCGCGAGTTCCGGGCCCAAGAAGAGCAGGACGGCGGCCTGGCTGCCACTGAAGACCACGCTGACGGCGAGCGTCGCAGGCCAGGTCTCGCGGAGTCCGCGGAACCCGTCCAGGATCACGACCAGGAGGAACGGGATCAAGAACGTCACCGGCTGCAGGATGAAGGCGAGATCGCGGGAGAGGTCCATGACGTCGACGCCGCCGACCTGAGCACCCACGATGACGGGGATACCCACCGCGCCGTACGCGCCGGCCGCGAAGTTCGCGACGAGGCTGACCATCGCCGCTCGGACCGGCCGGAACCCCAGCTGGACGAGCATGGCCGCGCAGATCGCGATGGGGACCCCGAAGCCGGCGACGCCCTCGAGGAACGCTCCGAAGCAGAGGCTGATGAGGAGCACCTGGATGCGCTGGTCGGGCGAGATCAGCGCGATCGACGAGCGGATGACCGTGAACTTCCCGCTCGCGACCGCCATGCGGTACAACCACACCGACATGACGATGATGTACGCGATCGGCCAGACGGCGTTCAGCACGCCGAGGAGTCCGGCACCTGCGGCCGAAGTGGCGGGCATGCCGAACACACCGATGGCGACGACGAGCTCGGCGGCGAGCGCGACGGCTGCCGCCTGGAGCCCCGTCAGTTTGAAGACGACGAGGCAGAGCAGGAAGATCACGATGGGGACGGCGGCGACGAGGGCGGACAGCCAGGGCGCGCCGAGCGGGTCGAGGCCTTGGAGCCAGGTGTCCTGAGGTGACATGGTCGTCACCGTGCCAGTCCGGCGATGACGGACGACAACGCATCCGCAGACCGCCCGAGCAGCGTGAGCTCCGAGTCGGAGAAGGGGGTGTTCCTCACGGGTTCGGCGCCGGTGGCACCCACGATCGACGGCACCGACAGCGCGACACCGTTGATCCCGTGGAAATCCGTCAACACGGTGCTCACCGGCAGGACCGCTCGTTCGTCCTGCAGGACGGCCTCGACGATCCGCGCACTGGACAGGCCGATCGCGTAGTTGGTGGCACCCTTGCCCTTGATCACCCGGTACGCGGCGTCGCGCACGTCGATGGCGATCCGGTCCAGTTCCTCCACCGTCATCCTCGGGCACGTGTCGGTCTGCCATTCGAGGATCGGCACCGGCCCGATCATCGCCTCCGACCAGAGCGGGAACTCGGTGTCGCCGTGTTCTCCGACGATGTTGGCGTGCACGCTGCTCGTGGACACGCCTGCGCGCTGCGCGAGCTTCCACCTCAGGCGGGACGTGTCGAGCACGGTGCCCGAGGAGAAGATCCGATGGTGCGGGAGGCCGGACGCCTCGGCGGCGATGACGGTGAGCACATCGCACGGATTGGTGACGAGCATGAACACCGCGTCGGGCGCGACCTCGAGCAGGCCGGGCATCATGCCCTCGACGATCCCCGCGTTCACGTCGGCGAGTTCGGTGCGCGACTGCCCGGGATGTTGCTTGGCTCCGGCGGTGATGACCACGACATGCGAACCCTCCGCCACGGCGAGGTCCGAGCCGCCGGTGATCTCGCTCGCGCCGACGAACTGGGTGCCGTGGGCCAGGTCCAGCACCTCGGCTTCGACCTTGTCCGTCGCGATGTCGTAGAGGGCGACGTGCCTGGCGGAGCCTCGGATCAGGGCCGCGTAGGCGACACTTGCGCCGACGCTTCCGGCGCCGACGACGGTCAGTTTGCTGTTCTCTCTGGTGGCCATGTTCATTCCTGTCGTTGCGCTGGTGGAGGGACGGACGTCAGGGCAGGACCATGACGGGGACGTTCGCGTTGATGAGCACCTCGTGGAGGGTGCCGCCGACTCCGGCGGTGGCGACGCGACGAGAGCGACCCATGACGAGGAGTGCGCGATCCCGTGCGAGGTTGAGCATCGCCTCCGCGGGTCGCCGGTTGGCCAGGTGGCGGCTGATCTCGAGTCCGGGCGCCACTGCCCGGGCAGCCTCGAAGGCCTCGCGCAGGACCGCCTCGCCCAGCTGTCGTCGCTCGGACGTGGCGTCGACGGCGATGGCATGGACGAGGCCGAGGGCACACTGCCGAGCCACGGCCTCCTCCGCACCGACGCGGGCCAGCCGCGAGGACTCCGGCGTCCCGTCGATCGCCACGAGGACGCCGGCTCGGAATCGGAGATCCGCCGCGGGGACGACCGTGAGCGGGCCGGACACGAGGGCGGCGAGCTGGACACTGCGAGCGCCGAAGAGTCGACCGTGAGCGTATCCCGTCTTGTCCGACCCGATCACGACGAGGTCGTCGGGGCGGGCGGCGGCCGCCAACGATGCGGCGACCGGCCCGGCGATGAGCCGGGTCGTGACGGCGATTCCGGGGTGCTGCTCCGTCAGGAGCGCGACCGTCTCCGACAACAGCTGTGCACGGGCGTGGTCGCTGTCGCTCGCGCTCGTGCCGCTCATGGCTCCGGCGTCGTCGTCGACGACCCCCACCAGGTGCACGTCACGGTGGTACCGGGCTGCCCAGGTGACCGCCCAGTCGAGCGCCGTGACCCCTGCCGAGGATCCGTCGAACCCGACGACGCACCGGCCACGTCCTTCGCTCGGCGGTCCGCTCACCGTCATCCGTGCCCGCTGCGGCAGCGTCGTCGTCTTGTCCACAGTCGTTCTCCCCTCGTTCTGACGGTCCTGGTAGATTCACTCTTCAGCGACGCGAGCGCCTGCCATAGGGCCGGAAGTCCCATCGGATCGAACCCTTCCCAAGGAGCCCTGTGCGCACGGACCCATCCATCGGCTTTCCGGAGCTGCCGAGGTCGGAACTCGAGAAGGCCATCGACGAGCTGGTCCAGAAGGCGCAGAGCGTGCTCCATACGCAGGGGCGGCTCCGGGACCTCCTCACGGCGACGCGAGCGATCACCGAGGACCTCGACGTGGAGGTCGTGCTGCGGCGCATCACGCAAGCAGCCGTCGATCTCGCCGGCGCGCGGTTCGGTGCGCTCGGGGTCATCGGGCCGGATGGAACGCTCGAACAGTTCATCCACGTCGGCATCGACACCGAAGCGGCACGGTCGATCGGTCATCTCCCCCGCGGGCTCGGTGTCCTGGGTGCGCTCATCGACGACCCGAGCCCGGTGCGTCTCGACCACCTCGCCGACCACGACCGGTTCGTCGGCTTCCCCGACGGGCACCCCCCGATGGAGAGTTTTCTGGGCGTGCCCATCCAGGTCCGAGGACAGGTGTTCGGCAATCTCTACCTCACCGAACGGGCGGACGGCCCGTTCAGCGCCGAGGACGAGGAGCTCCTGCAGGCCTTGGCCGGCGCTGCAGGCGTCGCGATCGACAACGCCCGGCTGTTCGGCGAATCGCAACGCCGACAGCGCTGGGCACTCGCTTCGGCCGAAGTGTCCTCCGCGCTCCTCGATCAGGACGGTGCGGACCCACTCGGCTTGATCGCAGCCTCCGTGATCCGTCTGACCGGCGCCGCCGTGGTGGCGCTGGTCGCCCGCACCGACTCCGACGCGTTCGCCACCGACATGGCCTGGGGTGACGACGCGGAGGCGTACCTCGGTCGTGTCTTCAGTGCCGCGTCGACACCGGCAGCCCAGGTCATCGCTTCGGGGAACCCCGCCCTGTCCCTCGGCCTTCCCCGTCCCGGGTCCCCAGACCAGAGTGACTTCACCGGCAGCGCCATGATCGTGCCCCTGGCCAGGCCAGGTGGTGCCGACTCCGTCCTCCTCGTGGCCCGTCCCACCGGTTCTGCTCGGTTCGTCGAGCTGGACCTCGACATGATCACGGACTTCGCCGCGCAGGCGAGTGTCGCCTTGGAGCTCCGAAGCGCCCGTGAGGCGCGGGAACGCGTCGCGCTCCTGGAGGATCGGGAGCGGATCGCCCGCGACCTGCACGACAACGTCATCCAACGGTTGTTCGGGGCCGGCCTGGCGCTCAACGGCCTGGACCTGCACGCCCTCCCGACGTCGGCGCGCGCTCGCGTGGACGGGATCTCCGACCTGCTCGACGAGGCGATCGCCGAGATACGGACCTCCGTGTTCGCCCTCCGAGCGACCCATCGACCGGAAGCCGACGCGCGTCACCGCCTCCTCGATGTCGTCGGTGAAGCGGCCGGTTCCTTCCCGACGTCGCCACGGATCATCTTCGAGGGAGAGGTGGACCTCCTCGTGGCGGGCGTGCTGCTCGACGACGTCGAGGCGGTCGTCCGCGAGGGGTTGTCGAACGCCGCTCGTCACGCTCAGGCGACCTCGGTCACCGTCTCGATCACGATCGAACCGACTGCGGCATCACCGGCGAGCTCGTCCGCCGTCGTGGTGCGCGTCACCGACGACGGGCTCGGGCTCGGCGGCGACGGTCCCCGTGCGGCGAGCGGTATCGCCAATCTGGCCGCGAGGGCGGCCTCGCACGGCGGATCGAGCGAGCTGACCCCCGGTGCCGAACACGGCGCCGTCTTGACCTGGCGTGCGCCGCTCCCTGAACCTTCGAAGGACTCCTCCCGATGATCCGTGTCTTCCTCCTCGACGACCACGAACTGGTCCGACGGGGCATCACCGACGTCATCGAACGCGAACCGGACCTGACGGTGGTCGGCGAAGCCGGCACGGTCCACGACGCGATCTCCCGGGTCGATGCGACGACCCCCGACGTGGTGGTGCTCGATGTGCGACTTCCGGATGGATCAGGGGTGGACGCCTGCCGCGACATCCGCTCGGCTCATCCGGACCTCCCCTGCATCATGCTCACCGCGTTCGACGACGACGACGCCCAGCAAGCCGCGGTGCTCGCGGGAGCGCAGGGATGGCTCTTGAAGGACATCCGCGGCGCCGGTCTCGTGAGCGCCATCCGTCAGGTGAGCGCGGGCGCCCAGCTCATGGACGCGGAACTCGTCCTTCGTGCGCGCAGACGACTGCTCGATCACCCCGCGACCGACGAGGCGCGTCTCACCCTGCGCGAGAGCCAGGTGCTGTCGCGCATCACCGAAGGCATGACGAACCGGCAGATCGGGGTGGACCTCGGTCTCGCCGAGAAGACGGTGAAGAACTACGTGTCGGGGCTGCTCGGCAAGATCGGTGTGGAGCGGCGGACCCAGGCTGCGGTGTACGGGCTCACCCACACCAACCGTCCGAGGCCCTGAGGTCCTCAGCATCGAAGGGTGACCGCGGTCACGGAGCTGAACGGCGGCCGGTCTCCGGTGGAGGACCGTCTGTTGCCGCGACCTCGTCGAGTGTGCCGTCGCGGTGTCGGTCGAGCGTGCCCTTGCGTGCGAGCCGCTCGCGGGTGGCGTGGCACAGCTGCTGCCATCGTGCGGTGTCCACCGTTCGTACCGTCATGCGTTCCTCGATCTGTCGTCGTGTCTTCTCAGGCAACCTCGCCCGGACCTGCCGCGGTAGGGCCGTTCGACCCTCCTTCCTTGGGAGACCAGGTGAGGAAACCCATGGGACTTTCGGCCCTCACCTCGCGAAGGACGAGCGACGACGATGGTCTTCGAAGGCGCCGCCCCTCCCCCGTCCGCGCAGAACGAACAGAAAGCACACACCATGAGCACCACGACCACCGACAGCGCTGCAGCCACCACGCTCACGTCCCGCACTCGCCTGCTCGCCCGGTGGGCTGGAATCCTCGCCATCGTCGCCGGGATCGTCATGATCGTCGCGGGCGGCGTGGTGTGGGGCGTCGTCAGCTCACAGCTCGCCGACCAGCACATCACGGTGAGCGAGGACGCATCGTTCCTCGCCAACGCGCCGGTGACGGGCCCGTTCAGCGCGTTGGCGCAGGCTGACGCGATCAACATGCACGCCACCGCGATGGCAGACGGCAAGACCTACGCTCAGCTCGAGAAGGACGACCCGATCCGAGCGACCGTGATGGACGCGTCGTTCCTCCGCGCTTCGCTCTTCACCTCGGTCGTGTCGTTCGGCGTCGCCGTCTTCGCCATCGGAGTCGGCATCATCCTCGCCCTCCTGGGTTGGGCCACGACGGCGCTCAGCCGGGCCGTCCAGGTGGCCGCACCGCAGACGGACCTCTGAGGCCTGTCGCCTCGTCGCACGTGGCGGATTCAGTCGTGGCGGAGCGCGGCACCCTCGACGGGTGTCGCGTTCCGCTGTCCTGTTCCGATGCCCGGGCGGATCCGACCGGGGCGCTGTAGGCGGCCTGGTCCCGCGGAGTGCCGGCACGCGCCCGGTAGCTTGGACATCATGGTTGAGATCTCCGACTTCGTCACACACGGCCCTGTCCCGGAAGAGCTCATCGAGGAATATCGGGGCCGAGTCCCGGACGAACTCGTCGAGGTGTGGGAACGCTACGGGTACGGGACCTTCGGCCACGGCTTCCTGCGCGTCATCGATCCGAAACGCTACGAGGACCAGGTCGGCGACTGCATCGGCAAGACGCAGGGTGACGGCATCGCCATCCCGATCATGGTCACTGGTCTCGGTGACCTCATCACCTGGGAGCCGAGCATCGGCGTCGTCGGCATCCTCTTCCGAGAAGGCCGGACGGTGGGACTGAACTCCTCCGTCGACAACTTCCTCTTCATGGTCGATCTCGACGGACCCGACGAACTGTCCGACACCCTGCACTGGGACATCTTCCCCGAGGCGGTCGCGGCGCACGGCGACCTGCCCTACGAGGAGTCGTTCGTCTTCGAGCCATTGCTCTCGCTGGGCGGCACGGCCACGGTCGAGAACCTGCACAAGCGCGAGACCATCGCCGCGATCCAGGTCGCCGTCGACCTCCAGGGCGTCATCGGCCACTGACCGCCGTGCGGCCGTGTCGGCAGGCCTACGGCGCCCACTCGGCATCGAGCCACGTCACCGTGGGGAGTTCTGCACCACCCGCCGGCGTCGGTACTCGACGATGGAGACGACGAAGAACACGACAGCCGCGACGACCATGAGCACGAGGGAGATCGGACCCCACCACACGGGCAACTGCCGGGCGAAGAGGATCCCTGCGATGCCGGCGATGAGCGAGGCGGCCAAGACGTAGCGACTCCATGCGACCATGATTCGAGCCTAACCGCACCGCACGAGGCACTGTTCTCCGTGTTCCACCACGCGCTGGACAGACCCGCAGCCTGCGCCGACCTCGCCGGGTCAGGGTCGCACTCGACCGCGGCGAAGCCAGGCTGGGCTCGGGTCACGTCGGCTCCACGACGGCTGCCAGCGCGGCTACGTCCCGAGCAACCGCCCCGTCCAGTCGGCCAGAGCCGCCGTGGCGGTCCTGGAGATGGTGGCGTCCGGCATCATGCTCGTGAAACCGTGGAACGCACCCGGCCACACGTGCAGTTCCGCGTCACCACCCGCAGCCCAGAGCGCACTGGCGTAGGCGACCGTCTCATCGCGGAACACCTCAGCGCTGCCGCAGTCGAGGTACGTGCGCGGGAGCCCGGTGAGGTCGGTCGCCCGAGCCGGCGCGGCGAAGATGGAGACGTCGTCACCAGCACGCCGGGATCCGAGGTACGCATCCCAACCGAACCGGGTCAGCTGTCGATCCGCGACCCCCACACCGTCGATCTGCTGCGTCGACACCGTGGCGTCACGGTCGTCGAGCATCGGCGACACCAGGATCTGCGCCAGGAGCGCCGGCCCGTTGCGGTCCCGGGCGAGGAGGGCGGTGCCCGCGGCGAGTCCGCCGCCCGCACTCTGCCCGGCGATCACGATGCGCTCAGGATCGATGCCGAGTTCGTCAGCGTGCGCCGCGACCCACACGAGTCCGGCGTAGCAGTCCTCCACGGGGTACGGGTCCGGATGTTCCGGGGCGAGACGGTAGTCGACGCTCACGAGCACCACGTCGTGGTCGTTCAGGAGCCAGTCGTCGTAGGAGTCGAGGTTCCCGAGGTGGTGGCCGAACATCATCCCACCCCCGTGGATCGTGTAGACCGCGGCCGTCGCTCCCATGCGACCGATCCGCTGAATGACCGCGAGCGTGATCGGATCCCCGAGGTGGCCGGGAACGGTGAGCGTGCGCCGCTCGTATCCCCGCGAGCGCAACCGCTCGTCGAGGGCCTCCTCGGTCAGCTCGAGGGCACGCATGTGCGGCAGCATCTCCGCCGTCAGGGTGAACGGGCCGCGCGCCTCGAGGGCGGTGAGGAAGGTGGCCAGTTCGGGATCGAACGGAGGTCGGGGCGAGAGGTCAGACATGGGAGGGCTCCTGGATGGTGGGTTCGGACGGGGTGCGACGTGAACGGTGGATGCCGACGGCGACGAGGGCCGCGGCGAGGCAGGTGATGGTGAGTCCGGCGATGAGGATCGCATCCTCGAACGACGCGAGCCGATCGGAGGTGGACGTCATCGTCGTGATGCGGCCGCCGACGAGCGCGGCGAGGATGGTGCCGGTCGCGGCGATCCCGACAGCCGTGGCCAACTCGCTGGCCGTGTCGACCAGGGCCGCACCGATGGACGTGCGGTCCGACGGGAGGCCGCGGAGGACGTTGTTGCCGGCGACTACCCCGACCACGCGCATCCCGGCGGCCACGAGCACCAACGCGACCAGCACCCAGGGGTACCCGAATCGGCCGAGGAGCGCGAACATGGCGAGCCCCGCGACCACCGCGGCAGCGCTCATCCAAGCGGCGCGATCGAGGCCTAACCGCTGCACGAACGGACCGACGAAGCGACCACTCGCCAGCAACACCACGACCTGCGGGAGCGTGCCGAGCGCGGCGAAAGCGGGCGGCCACCCCCACGCGAACTGCAGTTGCAGCGTCGTCAGGTAGGACAGCCCCGCCATCGCGAGTCCAGAGGCGGCCTTGTAGGCCAAACCGGACGCCACCAGAGGCTGGGCGACGAGCCGCAGATCAAGCACCGGGCGACGCGCGGTGCGCTCGCGGACCACGAACCCGACCGCGGCCGCCGTGGTCGCCACAGCGACGCCCCACGCCAGCGGAAGGTCGGCGCCTGCGACGAACAGGGTCGGCGTGAGGAGGGCGCCGACGATGGTCGCGGTGCCCAGGGAGGCGCCCACCACGTCGATGCGCTCATTGTGCAGATGGTCTCGCTGGTCGGCGGCGACTCCGGCGCGGATCCCGATGAGAGCGACGATCGCGATGGGCGCGTTGGCGACGATGAGCACCTGCCACGGTGCGACAGCGAGGACGAGCCCACCGATCGTGGGTCCGGCGGCGAGACCGACCAGTCCAGCGGTCGAGATGACCGTCAGGGCACGCACGCGCAGATCGTCCGCGTCGAACAAGCGGAACGCCAACGCCATGGAACCGGGGGTCGTCATCGCCGCGGCGACGCCCATCAGCGCACGCACCGCGATCAACTGTTCCACCGAGGTGACGAACACCGTCAGGACGCTCACGATCGTGAGCAGCACGAGGCCGATGAGCATGATCCGTCGCCGACCGAACCGATCGGCCACCGCACCGAACAGCAGCATCAATCCGCCGAAGGCGACCGAGTATGCCCCCGACACCCACTGCAGTGACGACGTGGAGGCAGTGAGCTCGCGCCCGATGGTCGGGAGTGCGACGTTCAGGACGGAGTTGTCGAGCATCTCGAACAGGAACACCGCCGAGAGACCGGCGAGCGCGACCCACGCGTCGCGGAGGCGAGCCGGTGGTGGTGGCTGGACCGCCGGGGAGGTTGAGGGTTCGAGCATGGACGCACTCCTTCGATGAAGAAGTGGCGACTCCCACGAGACGCTTGTGCGTTTCCGTCGGCCGAGGCGCGACGGGATTTTTCCCTCTGGGATGAGAGTAGCGCATCGTCGACCGGCCAGATCCCTCGTGCTCGCCTCGCGATGACATCATCGACCCATGACCACTCCCCCGATCACCCGCGAAACGCTGGCCACCGTGGACCTGGAGGGTGCGCCGTCCTTCGCCTCCGTCGAGGTGCGACGCATCACCATCCCGGCAGACGTCCACCCCGGTGCGCACTGGCACAACGGGCCCGTCTTCGGCGTGGTCGAATCCGGGTCCGTGTTCTTCCAAGTGGGAACCGGAGAGCAGACCGTCCTCCGCGCCGGCGACACGTTCCATGAACCGGCGAACGAGACGATCACCCGCTTCGACGCGACCGACGAGGGTGTCACCTTCCTCGCCTGGTTCCCGGTGCCTGCCGGTATCACGCCCGAGTTGACCATGGGCGAACCACCCGTCGGGAACTCCTCGTCCTGACGACGGAGGAAGACCACCGTCAATCGACGGGCGACACGCGGATCAAGTTGCCGTCGGGATCGGCGACGACGAACGTCCGACCGAAGACGTCGTCGTACGGAGGTTCGACGACCGTGACGCCCTTGGCGGTCCACGCCTCGAACAGCTCGTCGACGGCGGTCTCCGAGCCGGGGACCATGAGCCCGACCTCGGACGTGCGCGGCGTGCCAGGCACCGCGTGTTCGTTGCGTCCCGTCCAGAGCGCGAACAGGACACCCGGAGCCACCGGGAACGCCACGTACCGCGGGCTCGTGAAGACCGGTTCGATCTCGAAGAGCTCGCTGTAGAACGTCGTGGCGGCTCGGGCGTCCTGGACCTGGATCAGGAAGAGGTTCGGTGCAGACATGCGGATCTCCTATCGGTGTGTATCGAGGTGTTCCCAGCCAATCGACAAATCACGACAGTTCCTGTCAGGTTTCACGAGAACATTGATCCCATGAAGGCCTCCCGACTCCTGAGCCTCCTGCTCCTCCTCCAGACCCGGCAGCGCATGACCACCGTCGAGCTGGCCGAGCGGCTGGAGGTCTCCACGCGGACGATCCTCCGCGACGTCGAAGCGCTCTCGACCGCGGGTGTGCCCGTGTACGCCGAGCGAGGCAGATACGGCGGCATCGTCCTCCTTCCGGGCGCGCGGCTGAACGCATCACATCTGGATCCCGCCGAGATGGACTCGCTGGCGGTCGCCGGGCTCGACGGCACGCAGCGCGAACAGTTGGGGATCGCGGCCGCTCACGACATGGCCCTGCGGAAGATCGCCGCCCGCCGCAGCGGGGACGAGGGCACGAACCTGGCCGAGCTCGTCATCGTCGAGAACTCGAGGTGGCTCGCCGCCGAGACCCGCGAACCGGACGTCGCGGATCTCGCGATGACCTTGCGCTCCCGCTCACGGCTGCGGCTCCACTACCGCCGAAGCGGTGCCGAACACGCCACCACCCGCGACGTCGACCCCTACGGGCTGGTGTCGAAGTCAGGCCGCTGGTACCTCGTCGCCGATGACGGCCGGAAGCCGAAACTCTTCGCGCTCGATCGGCTCGAAGGGTACGAGGCACTCCCGGAACGTGCGGTGACACCCGACGGACACGACCTGCGCTCCGTCTGGACCCGACTCCGCGAGCGCACGGAAGCCCCAGGGCAGGTCGAGGTGACCATCCGGCTCCGAGCAAGTCGCCTCGACCTCGCCGCACGCATCCTGGGAAGTCGATTGCACCCAGCCGGGCCGGTCGACGACGACGGCTGGCAGACCCTGACGGTCACCTACCCGGAGGTCGAAGCCGTACGTCAGCTGCTGCAGTTCGGGGATCACATCGACGTCCTCGCCCCGGCAGCCGCCCGCCGACGCATCGCGGAACTCGCGGCAGACCTCGCCCGCCGGCACGACGACGGACCCGCTTTAAGTCCGGGAGGAGCACACGAACCGACGCCGCAGTGAGATGCCGGCGCATGATCGCGTCCGAGTACCGAGAGAATCAGACATGCGCACACGACGGAACCTCCGGAACCTCTTGGTCACCCTGGGAGTCACCGCGCTCGCGGTCCCCCTCCTCGTGTCCTCCCCCGCGAACGCCGCCGCGGGACTGCCGATCGAGGGATACCTCATGACGGGGTCCGGCGCGCAACACCTCGCCCCGAGTGCCGCAGCCCTCTCGCTCGTCGGGATCGACGGCGTCAACCTGTCCTCCAACGGCGCGAAGGTCACGGCGACCCCGCGGGAAGCCGCGGCCATGGTCACCGAGGCGAAGCGGCACGGACTGAAGACCGAACTCCTCTTCGGCAACTTCGACGCGTCCGCGGGTGACTTCTCGCCAGCCATCGCCACCAAGCTCCTCAGTAGCACGGCGAACCGGAAGGCCGTCGTCGCGTCGCTCGTGTCCAGGGTCGAGCGGGGCGGGTTCGACGGCGTGCAGGTCGACCTCGAATCGCTCGACCGTACCCACACGGCCGGTCTCACGAGCTTCATGACGGAACTGCGTGCCGCGCTCCCGGCCGCATCGACCATCTCGATGGCCCTCATGGCGACCGACACCGCAGCCGGCTACGTGGACGAGGGCTACGAGCTGAGCGCCCTGAACGCCTCCGTCGGACGGTTCGTCCTCATGGCCTACGACCAGCACGGCCCCACCTGGACCAAGGCGGGCCCCATCGGCGGTACCCCCTGGGTGAAGAGCGTCCTCGCCGCGTTCATCGCGACCGGTGTCCCGAAAGGCAAGATCGACCTCGGGGTGGCCGAGTACGCGTACACCTGGCCGACCGACGGCGCCGACGGCGTGCAGCTGACCGTCGCCCAAGCCCGAGCGAAGGCCGGGAAGCGTGCGACGTTCGACGCGAAGCAGCAGGAGTGGACCGCGAAGCTCGCCGACGGCACGGTCATCTGGTGGTCCGATGCCAAGACCCTCGGCCTGCGGAAGGCCCTCGCAACGCAGCAGGGGGTGCACGGTCTCGCCGTGTGGGAGCTGAGCCTCGGCGACCCGATCAGCTGACCCGTGGGCGGGCGGCGGCGGTCCGCGGGCGCCGAGCGCGATGACGGCGCCTGCCGAGAACGCTGCTCGCGCGCCAGCTCCGGCTCAGCCCACCCGCGTCATCACCGCTCGCGGAGACCACGCTCACACCATGCGGCGCATCATCCGTTCGGCGATCCGCAGCCCGAACCGCTTCGGCAGGACGCGAGAGGACACCACGGCCAGGATGCTGTTCGCGGCACCGTCGACCACCGAGGGCGCCGTCCCGCGCATCGCCCGCCAAGCGGTGTCGACGACCTGCTCGGGCATGCGCTTGTCGGTCGAGGGATTGGATCCCATTCCGGTGTCGGTGTCGCCTGGGGAGACCGCGAAGATCCGGAGCCCGAAGGGGCGGTTCTCCTCGGACAGGGCCTCGGAGAGGTTGATCACATAGGACTTCGTCGCGGAGTACGCGGCGAAGTGCGGCATCGGTTGATAGCCGGCCGCACTGCCGATGTTGATGATCGTGCCCGTGCGCTGTGCCCGCATGCGGACGACCGCCGCACGATTCAGGAGCGTCAGCGCCGTCACGTTCAGCGCCACCAGGTCGCGAAGGTCACGCTCTGCGGTGTCCGACAGATCCCCCTCGGGCGCGACTCCGGCTGAGTTGACGAGGTGGTCGACGCGCACCAGCCCGTCGAGGAGCTCGGCGACCAGTGCATCGACGTCAGCCGTGCGGATCAGGTCGGCGACGTGCACCTGCGCGACGATCTGATGGACCGAGGCGAGCTCGTCCGCCAGCGCCCGCAACGCCTCGCCGGAGCGGGCGACGAGGACGAGGTCGAACCCTTCGGCTGCATACCTGCGCGCGAATTGCGCGCCGATGCCGGAACTGGCCCCGGTGATGACGGCCACGGGGCGAGAGGAGAGAGGCACGGTGGGCCTTTCAGTCAGAATGCGGATAATCTATCCGCGCGGATACTCTATCCGCTCTCGAGCGTGATCCGGGTACGCTGTGACGATGGCTACCCCTCGGCGAGACGCTGCTCGGACGCGGCTCCAAATCCTCGAGGCGGCTCGCTCCCTGGTCGCCGCAGGGGAGACGCCCGCCCTCAACACGGTCGCCCACGCGGCCGACGTCGGTGTCGGGACGGTCTATCGCCACTTCGCGACGGTCGCCGAACTCGAAGAGGCGCTGGTCTGGGACCGGTTCGACGCCCTTGCGACGATCCTCCGACAGGCCGGCCCGGAGCACCTCGACCAGGCGCTCTCCGCGCATTTCCGCCTCCTCGTCGAAGACTCCCTGTTCGAGAAGGTCGTCTCGCGGCAGGAGGCAGTACTGGAACGGACGACGCAGTTGCAGACGGCGTTGATCGAGGACCTCGGGACGCTGATGCAGCGCGCCGCCGCGCTCGGTCACCTGCGACCGGACGTCGGCCCGACCCAGGTGCTGCTGCTCCTGTGCGGCATCGCCCACGCCGCTCGCACGGCCAGCATGGCGAGCGACGACCCCGACAGTTCGCTGATGCTGCAGGTCGTGCTCGAGGGCCTCCGCCCCGACCAGGCCGGGACAGGACACCCGGTCGCCTGACCGCCGGCGGACAGGACGTGTCCTCGGCCTGGAGCATGCTTGGTCCATGTGGGATACGACGTCACGGACGTTCCGACTGCTGGAGCTGCTCCAGCGGAACGGGTTCATGGCCACCGAACGTTTGGCCGGTGACCTCGGCGTGACGACGAGGACCGTGCGCCGCGACGTGGCACGGCTCCGCGACCTCGGGTACCCGGTCGACACACGCCTCGGTGTCGACGGCGGATACTCGATCGAACCGGGTGCGGTGCTGCCCCCGATCCACCTGACCACCGAGGAGGCGCTCGCCTGCGCGCTGGCGCTCCGACGTTGGCAGGACGACGTCGACGGGACCCTCGCGGCCGGTTCGCTCGGGAAGATCGTCGCGTCGCTGCCACCTCGGGCGCGCTGGATCGTCGACGCGGTCGCAGCCGTCACCCTCGACGCCCCGATAGACGCCCTGGAGCCGATCGACCATCCGACGGTCGACATCGGCCTCCTCGGCGACCTCGCGAGGACATGTCTGGTGCGGCGCCGAGTCGGGTTCGCGTACACGGGGCGCGACGGGACCTCGACCCCGCGCCGCGTCGACCCGCACCGGCTCGTCAACACGGCACGGCGGTGGTACCTCGTCGCCTTCGACCTCGACGCCGACGCGTGGCGCACGTTCCGCGTCGACCGCATCACCGGGTTCGCGGCGACCGAGCTGCCCACGAGGGAACGTCCGCTCCCGGACCCGGACGTCGAGGGATGGGTCACCCGACGGCTCACCGTCGGCTGGCAGCAGGTCACCGGCACCGTCCGCGTCCACGCGCCGATCGAGGCGGTGCGCCGGTGGGTCGCACCGGCGTGGGGCAGCGTCGAAGCGGTGTCGCCCGAGGTCACGGTGGTGCGCGCCGGAGCGGACAGCCACGACGCGATCGCCCGGTGGTTGCTCCTGGTGCAGGCCGACGTGGAGGTGATCGAACCCGACGGGTTGCGGGCCGCGTTCGGCAGGGTGGCGGAGCAGGCGGGCCGGGCGGCCGAGTCAAGCCCGGCCAACCCGCAACCGGTCACCGGAGCGGTCTGAAGAACTCGGTCAGATCGTCGATGAGTGCCGCCGGTTCCTCGAGGGCGGCGAAGTGGCCGCCGCGGTCGGTGACGTCGGTCCACCGCGTGATGGTGTGCTCCCGCTCGGCGTAGGCACGGATCCCGACGTCGTGGGCGAACATGATGACGCCGGTGGGAACGCCGGACGGTTCGTCGACTGCACCCCACGCCGTGTGCTGCGCGTACCCGACGTAGGCGGCGGTGCCGGCGGTCTCGGTGAACCAGTACAGCGAGACGTTCGTCAGCAGACGATCGAGCGGGACGACCGCCTCGGGAAGCGCCTCGCGCGGCACCGTCCACGCGTGGAACTTGTCGATGATCCACGCGAGCAGGCCGACCGGTGAGTCGACCAGTGCCGCTCCGATCGTCTGCGGCCGGGTGGACTGGATCGCGATGTAGCCGTACTCGTCACGCATGAAGGCCTGGACCCGTGCGAGACGGTCGAGTTCCAGCGGGGTGAAGCTCGCCAGCTCCGCCTCGCTCGGCGCCCGCAACGGCATCCCCAGCGAGCCGTTGACGTGCACGCCGACCACGCGGGTCGGCGCCGCCCTCGCCACCTGGGATGAGACCGCAGCGCCGATGTCGCCGCCCTGCACGCCGAACCGTTCGTAGCCGAGCCGCTCCATGAGCGTCGCCCACGTCCGCCCGATCCGCGCCGCATCCCAACCGCCCTCGACGACGGGGCTCGAGAACCCGAAGCCGGGCAGCGAGGGGATGACCAGGTCGAAGGCGTCGGCCGCCTCCCGCCCGTGCGCTTCGGGGTCGGTGAGCGGGCCGATGAGGTCCAGGAACTCGACGAACGATCCCGGCCAGCCGTGCGTGAGCACCAGTGGAAGCGCACCGTCGACCGCCGACCGGACGTGGAGGAAGTGGATGGTCTGCCCGTCGATGACCGTCGTGAACTGCGGGAACGCGTTCAGCGCCTCCTGCTGCGCACGCCAGTCGAAGGAGTCCGCCCAGTGGTCGACCAGGCGGCGGAGGTAGTGGACCGGAACCCCCGTCGACCAGTCGTCGCCCGGCAGCGTCGGCGGGAACCGGGTGGCCCAGAGTCGACGCGTGAGCTCGGCCACCGCGTCCTCCGGAATGTCGATCCGGAACGGGTGGATGTCGGTGTGCATCATGGTTTCCTTCCCTCGCGGGTGGGCTCCGATGAGCCGCACCACGCTGGCGACGATAGGGACGAACGAGGACAGCACCTGTCCGCCGACGGCGCCGAAACGTGCAGCGTCTCGTGGGGCCGGCGAGTCATCCACCGGGAGGATGCCAAGCTCGACGCATGCCCCTACCCGAGATCGAAGCACTGACGTCGGACCGCCTCACGCTGGAGCCGCTCTCGGTCGACCATGCCGCGGCGATGGTCGACGTGCTCGCCGACCCGGCTCTGTACACCTTCACCGGTGGGGAAGCGCCGTCGCTCGACACGCTCACCACGCGGTACCGGACGCAGCTGCGGGGGCCGGCGGACGATTCGGAGGCCTGGCTCAACTGGATGGTGCGCCGCCAGGACACCGACACCCTCATCGGGTTCGTCCAGGCCACGGTGCGCGCCGAGGGTGAGGGTGGTGTGGACAAGGGCACGCTCGCTGAGATCGCCTGGGTCATCGACCCGGCCCACCAGCGACTCGGGTTCGCCGCCGAGGCCACCAACGCGATGGTCACCTGGCTGCACGCCCACGGGGTGGAGCGGTTCGCCGCGTCGATCCACCCGGAGCACACGGCGTCCCAGCGTGTGGCGCAGCGGCAGGGCCTGCGTCCGACGTCGACGGTCGAGGACGGCGAAGTCCGGTGGGAGTCGTCCGCCCCGGAGGCACCCGGGCAGCACGGAGGGACGAGACCCGGTCCGAAGCACTAGCGACGCGGCCGCCAGACCTCGGCGCAGTCACTTGCGATGATCGCAACCCTCGGCGTAGAGTTGCGATCATGGAAAGTCACTTCGAGGACCCTGCGCCGGACCGACGCCCGGCATCTTCCAGCACCTCGCCGTCCGAGGCGCAGACTGCACTCGACGACATGACCCGCGATCAGCAGCACCTCGCCACCCGCATCATCACGCCGTGGTGGTACCACCCGGCGCTCGGACTCATCAGCGCCGTCTTCGCGGGCGCTCACGCTCTCCCCGGGGCCTGGCCATTGGGTGCGATCGCCCTCGGCATCGCCGCGATCCCCGTCCTGACCACGGCGTACGCCCGCACGGCTGGTGTCGTGGTGACGAAGCCGGCCGGCCCGCGGAGCCGACGGCTGCTCCTGGCGACGCTCCTCGTGCTCGTCGCCGCCATGTCCTGCAGCATCGCGTTCAAGTTCCTCGGGGTCTCCCCCTGGTGGGCGCTCATCCCGGCCGGCGTGACGTTCGTGGCGACCGTCGTCCTCGGACGCCGATACGACGAAACGCTCCGCCAGGAGATCGCCGCTCCGACGGCGCGACCCGCCCGATGAGCACACCGGCACCCGCCTTCAACGAGGTGATCCACGCGCCCCTCCGGCTCCGGATCTGCGGGCTGCTCCGCGCCGTCGACGAACTGGAGTTCTCCGTCGTCCGCGACGCCCTCACCATCGACGACGCCAAGCTCTCGAAGCATCTGAAGGTGCTGGTCGACGCCGGCCTGATCACCCTCCGCAAGGAACGGTCGTCGACACGGACCGACTCCCGGCGCCTCACCTGGATCGCCCTCACCCCCGCCGGTTCGGTCGCCCTCGAAGCCCACCTCGCCGCCCTGTCGAGCATCGCCGCCGGGATCCCGGTGGAGTGAGCCGGGACACCGTCGAACCCCGGTGGTCCGTGTACGAAGACGACATCCGAACGCCCTTCGCATGGGCCGGGGACACCTACGCCGTCCGGAGCCGTCGGGGCAGACTGGCGCTCGGCGACACGCACAGACAGGAGCAGGCATGCACCGCCCGACCGCGCTCGATCCCGCCGACCTCGATCGCCTGACCGCCCTCCGTCGGTGGCTGCACCGTCACCCCGAGCTCTCCGGCGAGGAGGACGGCACCGCGGCGGCCATCACCGCCTTCCTCGCCGACACCGCGCCCGACGACGTCATGACGGGACTCGGCGGACACGGAGCGGCGGTGGTCTACCGGGGTGCCGAGCCCGGCCCCACGCTCCTCCTCCGCGCAGAACTCGACGCCCTGCCGATCACCGAGGTGACCGAGGTGCCACACCGCTCCGTGCACGAAGGCGTCGGCCACCACTGCGGTCACGACGGCCACATGGCGATCCTCGCGGGGGTCGGCGTCCTCCTCGGGCGCCACCGACCGACGCGCGGCCGAGTCGTCCTGCTGTTCCAGCCCGCCGAGGAGAACGCCGTCGGCGCCGCAGCGGTCCTCGCCGACCCGGCCTTCGAACAGGTGCGTCCCGATCTGGCCCTCGCGCTCCACAACCTCTCCTCACTGCCATTCGGCCAGGTCGTGCTCGACGAGGGGGTCGTGAACTGCGCTTCGCGCGGGCTGCGGGTCATCCTCGAGGGCGAACCCACGCACGCGTCGGCACCGGAAGGCGGCGTCTCCCCCGCATCGGCGCTCGCGAACCTGCTCACCTCCCTGCCGGCGCTCGCGCGAGGGGACGGGATCGATGCGGACTACCGCCTCGTGACGGTGACCCACGCCGTCCTCGGCGAGCAGGCGTTCGGTGTCGCGCCCGGGCACGGCGAGCTCTGGGCGACCCTCCGCACCATGACCGACGCGGGCATGGATGCGCTCCGTGCCGACGTCGAACGCCTCGCCCTCGGAGCAGCGGACGAGCACGGCCTCCGCGTCACGTTCGAGGAGTCGGACGTCTTCCACCACTGCGAGAACCACCCGGAGGCCGTCGCGCTCCTCCGAGGCGCACTCGACCGCGAAGGGGTCTCCCACACGACGGGCGTCCTCGAGCGGGGGTCCGAGGACTTCGGCCTATTCCGGACAATCGCCCCATCGGCCATGTTCTTCATCGGCTCGCGGCGCACGCCGGAATCACCCGCCTTGCACCACCCGGACTTCGACTTCCCCGACGAACTCATCGGCACCGGCACCCGGGTGTTCGCCAGAGCGGTCCGCGACCTCCTGGGGTGAGGCGATCGTGGCGGGCCGGCGGCACCGACCACCGGCACCGCCCCACCTCACCGACGGTCGAAGCCGGGATCCTCCTCGGGCCGGTCCGCGCCGACCGTCGGAGCCGTCGTCGTCGCGGTGGTGGGCGTCGATGCCGTGGCCGCCGCGGCGACCGGACGCACCCGCGCCCCGCGCGACCCGCTCCGCGACCGACGCCCGCCGGCCGAGCGCCCGTAGACGAGGTACATCGCGACACCCATGATGATCATGAGCAGCACGGTGTAGACGAAGGTGATCGACATCGAGTCGAGGTTGTTCTCGCCCTCGGTGCTCGCCTTGATCGCGATGCCGAGCGGTTCGAACAGCGGCTGGTACAGGAACACCGCGGCGTCGTAGTCGTCGAGCAGGCTGTTGAAGTTCAGCGCCGTGATGGCCGCAGCCGTCGGCAGCACGAGCGGGAACAGCACCTTGCGGAACGTGAACAGCGACTTCGCGCCGAGGATCCGCGCGGCGTCCTCGAGCGAGTCGGGGATCCCGGCGAACGCCGCCTTCAGCAGGCGGAGCGTGAACGGGATCTTCACGATGATGTACGCGACGAGGAGCAGCACCGTCGTGCCGGTCAGGACCGCGCCGCCGAGCAGCGGGTTCGGCCGGTCGAACGTCATGATGAGCCCGAGCGCGATGAGGATCGTCGGCAGGATCCACGGGATGTGCAGCAGGTACTCGAACGTCGCCGTGACCCGGTTGCGGTAGCGCTGGATGATCCGGGAGACGAAGAGCAGGCCGCCGACGACGATCACGGAGGCGAGGGCGCTGTAGACGATGCTGACGATGAACGGTCGGAGCACCGACGGGGTCCCGAACACGGTCGCGTAGTTCGCCAGGGTGAAGTCACCGGGGGTGATCACGCCGCGCTGGATCGCCGTCGAGTCGAGGAAGGAGAACAGCACGATGAGCAGCACCGGCGTCACGTACAGGAGGAAGAGCAGGTAGGCCACGACGTGCACGACGACGCTGCCGAGGCGGCTCTGGATCCGTTGCTTCTGCAGGGGCGTCGCCACCTTCGCGACCGAGAAGTACACGCCGGACTTCTCCACGCGGTTCATGATCGCGAGCAGCACGATCGTCGCCAAGCCGAGGATGATCGCGAGCAGGGCGGCGAGGTCCTGGGAGCTGGAACTCTTCGAGAACGTCACGATCATCGGCGCGACGGTCTGGAAGTCGGGACCGCCGAGCACGAGCGGCGCGGTGAGGGCCCCGAGGCCGATGAGGAAGGTCAGCACCGTCACGGCGAAGATCATGGGCCGGAGCGCCGGGAGCACGATGCGCCACAGGATCGTCCACGTCGACGCGCCCATGTTCCGGGCGGCTTCGATGGTCTGGTAGTCGATCTTGGCGAGCGCCGAGGAGAGGAAGAGCATGTGGTTCGTCGTCGTCGCGAACGTCATCACGATGACGACGGCGAAGAAGCCCGAGAACCAGTTGGGGTCGATGTCCGGGAAGACGTTCCGCACCGCGTTGGTGACGAAGCCGTAGCGGCCGTAGATGAAGTTGTACCCGGCGGCGAGCACGATGCCGCCGTAGATGAGGGTCGTCGCGTACCCGAGCCAGAGCACCCGCGCCCCACGCACGACGAAGTACTTCGTCACGAGGACGATGAAGATCCCGACGACGTTCACCGTGACCGACAGCGTCACGGCCAGGAGGAAGCTGTTCGCGAGCGCCTTGAGGGCCCGCTCGGAGCTGAACAGTTTCTCCACCGCGCGGGCACTGAAGTTCCCGTCGGGGAAGAAGGTTCCGACCAGGAGGTTGAGGTTCGGGAACAGCAGGAACGTGACGACGAACCAGGTGAGGACGACGATCACGATGATGGCGAGCGGCGAGCGGAACATCGGTCCGAGCGTCGAGGGCTTCCCCGGACGCCGGCGACGACGGGGCTTGCCGGCGCCCGCGTCCGTTGCGGCTGCTGCAGGACGGGTCGAGGTGGTCATGTCGGCCTCAGTACTGGAGCACGTGGCTCGGGTCGATGCGCAGTTCGGCGGGCGACCCGGGGCTCAGGGCGTCCGTGCCGCTCTCCACGACCATGGCGCGCAGCCGACCGCCGACGGTCTCGACCGTGTAGGTCGAGTACGCGCCGTGGTAGGAGCGCTCCACGATGGTGCCCTGCAGCGCGACCAGACCGGGCGGCGGTGTGCGGTGGTCGTCGGCCGCCACCACGGCGACCTTCTCGAGCCGCAGGTACGCCGACGCGGACGGGTCGAGCGGCGCGCCCGCACCCGCGAGCGCCCGGACCGTCTCCGGCGAGAGCTGGTTGATCGCGCCGATGAACGTACCCACGAACTCGGTGGCGGAGTGGTTGTAGATCTCCTCCGGCGTACCCAGCTGCTCCACGACGCCCTGGTTGAACACGGCGATCCGGTCGCTCATCGTGAGCGCCTCTTCCTGGTCGTGGGTCACGTACATCGTCGTGATGCCGAGCTCGCTCTGGAGGCGCTTCAGCTGCTCGCGCAACTGCACGCGCAGCTTCGCGTCGAGGTTCGAGAGCGGCTCGTCCAGCAGCAGGATGCGCGGCTTGAGGACGAGTGCGCGGGCGATGGCGACGCGCTGCTGCTGCCCACCCGAGAGCTCGGCGACGTTCTTCTCGAGCTGTTCCGGGGTGAGTTCGACCTGCTCGGCGATCTCGTCGACGAGCTTCGTCGTCTCCGGCCGCTTCGTCTTCCGCACCTGGAGCCCGAACGCGATGTTCTCCCGGACACTCATGCTCGGGAAGAGCGCGTAGTTCTGGAACACCATGCCGACACGACGTTGCTCGCTCGGCAGGCGGGTGACGGTCTTGCCGTCGATGATCAGCTCGCCCGCCGTCGGCTGGATGAAGCCGGCGAGGGTGCGCAACGCAGTCGTCTTCCCGCAGCCCGACGGGCCGAGGAGAGTGAAGAACTCACCCTCCTCGATCGTCAGGTTGAGGTCCGGGATCGCCAGGTGGTCGCCGAACGCGACCTGGATGCCGTCGTAGGTGATCATCTACGGGAGGTACTCGAGCTCGGTCTTCTCGACCCAGGCACCGATGTTCTCGCGGACGAACTCGAAGTCGATGTCCTGCTTCGGCAGCGAGTCGATGAGCGCGACGACCTCCGGGAGGGCCTCGGCCTTGGCCTTCTCGTTCACCGGGTAGGCGGAGAACTCCTTCGCGAACGCACCCTGCGTCTCGGCGCTGCCGAACCAGTCGATGAACTTCTGCGCCTGCTGCTCACGCTTCGTGCCGGCGATCTCGGCGATCTGCTCGGTCACGTACGGCACGCCCGACTTCGGGGCGATGACGCCGGTCTTCGTGCCGTACTCGGCGTCGCGACTCGTGATGCCGCTGCTCGGGATGGTGCCGAAGTCGACCTCGCCGCGGGTGAGCCGGGCGTACAAGTCGGTGCCCTCGACGGCGGGCGAACCGTTCTTGAAGTACTCCTCGACGACCTTCCAACCCTTGTCGGAGATGCCCAGGTCGCCGTCCGCGTCCTTGTAGGGGGCGAGCAGGCCGGCGAGGACGAGCTGCGGGGTGGCCTGGCCGAGGACGGTGTTGACCTCGTACTTGCCCTGGTACTTCGAGTCCTCCCAGAGCTCGGAGAGCTCGGTCGGCGCGTCGGCCTCGGGGATGGTGTTCGTGTCGTAGACGGTGACGATCGCCTGCTCGACGAGCGGCCAGAACGCACCGTCCTTCGGGTCGCCCGAGGCCTGGTCGACCTCGCCGGACCAGGCCGGCTTGTAGGCGGTGATGGCCTCTTCGGCCTTGAGCGTCTCGAAGAACATGTTGTTCAGGCCGAACACGACGTCGCCGACGGGGTTGTTCTTCTCGGCCACGATGCGGTTCGCGAGGTCGGCGCCGCCGAGCCCGACGATCTCGATGTCGATGCCGGCCTTCTTCGCCTCAGCGGTGACCCACTCGCCGCGTCCGTCGCCGTTGGAGTTCGTGTAGACGATCAGGGGGCCGGAGGCGTCTCCCCCACCGTCGGATCCGGCGTCGCCTCCCGCGGAGCAGGCACTGAGGCCGAGCGCACCGATGACGAGGGCTGCGATGGCGAGGGAACGGGGCGCTGAACGCTTCACGGGATTCCTTTCGGGACGAACGCCCGGGGTTGCCGGGGTCGCCGCGCATGAGTAACGACGTTGTGACCGCTGGTGCAGTCTTCAACCTAGCGTGACGTTTCCCGGTGAACGGGAATTGAACGGATCTCGCGTGCACACTTGACGGGTGACCCGAAATGTCGCAGTCCGACCCGATCCGACCGAAGCCGACACCGCCCGAGCGGGTATCACCACGGCCGAGCTCCGCCGCGATCGCATCGGGTGGGAGCGGTGCCCGAACGGGTTCATCGCCGCCGGCGGTGGCCTGCCGCTACACCGGTGCGAGCGGTTCCCCGACTCCGTCCGGGAGCTCGACGACGACGTCGTCACCAGGACGCACGACGCCCCCGGCGAGGACGACGCCCATGACCCCCGCCTTGCGGACGGTGCGACCCTCGGCGTCCGTGCCCACCAGCTGCTTGAGGAGGCCGGGTTCGAAGCGGTCGATCTGGACGCACGGGTTCCGGAGGCCGGTCACCTGGACGACGGCGTCCGATCCGAGCCGCAGCACCGCGCCCGTGGGGAGGGCGAGCAGGTCCAGCCCCTCGGTGGTCACGTTCTCACCCAGCTCCCCCGGCGCTACATCGGCGTCGACCTCCTCGAACAGTTCGCGGTGGATCAGGTGCACCTGGCGGAGATTGGGTTGCGTGGGGTCGCGTCGCACACGGGACCGGTGCTGGACCGTCGCCCCGAAGTGCGCATCCCCCTCGACGCCGAGACCGGCGACGAGCGTGATCGCCTCGCGTCGAGGCTTGGAGAAGCCGTGCTCATCGTCGCTGCTCACCGAGACGATCCGGGCGTGTGTCATCACCCCAGTGTGCACCCGGACGGTCGGCGGCGCAGGATCACGTGAGAGCGGTTGTGGTCCTGCACCAGCCCGATGCGACGTCCGGTTCCCGCCGGCTCAGGGGGACGCGAACGGCGAAGCTGAACCGCTGAGCGAGACTCAGGGGCTGACGATGGGGTGGGCCGGGTACTCGCGCAGCACCAGGGCGGTGCTGACCGGACCGAACCGCCCGATCGCGTCGATGATCTGCTCGAGGCGCTCGGGTGAGGAGGCGTGCACGTCGAGGACGAAACAGTCCTCGCCGGTGACACGGTAGATCCGGTGAATCTCCGGCAGCTCGTCGAACTCTGCCAGTGACGACTGGATCTGCGCGTGGGTCGTCCGGAGTCGGACGACGGCGTGCGTCGTGAGCCCGAGCCTCTGCGGCGACACCCGAGCTCCGTAGCCGGTGATGTAGCCGGCACGCTCGAGCTTGCGGACCCGCGCCGAGACGGCCGGCTGAGACAGGTGCACGAGCCGGGCCAGGTCGGTCATCGTGGTACGCCCGTCGACCTGGAGCACGTCGAGGATCGTCCGATCCGTGCGATCGAAGGAAAGCGAAGCATCGTCCGTCATCTGCTTAGTAAACAACGGAGACGATGCTTCAGACGCTGACTGCATGGGTTCGGCTGGCACGCTGAGGTCACATCTCCCGACAACGACGAAGGAATCCCATGTCGATCATCACCATGCCCGGGATCGGCGGATCCGACGACGCCCATTGGCAATCACAGTGGGAGCGGGAGACGCTCGCGATCCGTCGGATCGTGCCGGCGTCCTGGGACGCACCGGACCTCGACGACTGGTCCGACGCGCTCGACCGGGCGGTGGCCGACGAACCGGCGATCCTGGTGGCCCACAGCCTCTCCTGTCTGCTTGCCGTCCGCTGGACTGCAGCGAACCCCGCTCGGGTCGCTGGGCTGTTCCTCGTCGCCGCACCCGACCCCGACGGACCGCTGTTCCCGACGGTCGCAGCAGCGTTCGCCGAGGGTCTCGACGTTCTACCGTCCGCACCCGCGCTCCTCGTGACGAGCGAGGACGACCCCTACTGCTCGGAGGATCGCGCCGCCGACTTCGCCACCACGTGGGGCGTGCCTCGGGTCGGCATCGGGCGCCGGGGCCACCTGAACTCCGCCAGTGGACTCGGCGCCTGGCCGGAGGGCCGACGACTGCTGACCGCCTTCAGTGCGGGACTCGGGAGACACGATCGGTCATCAGCGAGATGAGGGGCCGCTACCGCCGGGCGCCGGTGAGCGCAGCGTGCGATCGGCTCACCGACGTGATCAGCGGACGCCCGTCAGGCAGACTGGACCGATGAGCCGAGCTGTCACCGCCCAAGCCGACACCAGCCGGGCAGGCCTGCTCCGCAACCGCATCGTATGGGAGATCGCCGAGCAGGGCTTCGGCGCGCACGGCCTGCACGTGCTCGTCGGCGACGACGAGGCCGGGCACCGGTGGACCGAGGACGTCCGTGAGGACGTCCACTCGGCGGCCAAGGGTGTCTGCGTCCTCGCGGTGGGCTTCGCCGTCGACGAGGGGCTCATCACCATGGACACCACACTCGGCGCCGTCTTCCCGGACGCCGAGTTCGGCGACGGCACAGCCGACGTCACCCTCCGACGCCTCCTGAACATGACGAGCGGCGTCGACCTCCCGTGGTCGCCGACCCTGCTCTCGGACTGGCCGGATCTGACCCTCGAGTTCCTGCGCCGACCGTCACGAGAAGCGGTCTTCCAGTACTCGAACGCGAGCACCTACACGGCGATGCGCGCGCTCGAGACCCGCGTCGGCGATGTCGGCGCGTACCTCGACCGTCGCCTGCTCGCACCGCTCGGCATCCACGACGCCGCATGGGAGCGATGCCCGAACGGGTTCATCGCCGCCGGCGGCGGCCTGGCGCTGCGCACCACGGAGCTCGCGCGCATCGGACGCCTCATCCGCGATCGTGGCCGCTGGCACGACGTGCAGCTCCTCGCACCGGAGTGGGTCGACGCGATGCACACCGAGTGGGTGCCGGCCGGCACCGGTCCCGGCTACGAGCGGTACGCGCTCGCCGGATGGGACGGGCCGGGAGCCGCCTGGCGGCTCCACGGCGCGTACGGGCAGCTCCTCGTCTTCGCCGGCGACGCCGTGGTGACCATCACCGCCGAGGACCACGAGGGCGCGGACCGCATCGCGGCCTCCGTGTCCGCATTCCTCGCCGACGCCTAGGCGGGGCCGCCGGTCGTGTGCGCTGCGGTCGCCCGGGCGGGGCCGGACCGACGTCGCGAAGATGTCTCGCTCAACCCTCACCGGTGAGGACCGAGGACTGTCAGCTGGGGATGCGACGTCGACCACGTCCGAGCGTAGGTGGAGCCACCGACACCGCGGCACCGTGTTGCAGACGGCGTCGCACGCGTCAAGAGGAATCACGACGTCGGTGGGCGGAGGTACCGTCCTGGACATGGGTACTTCACGTCCGGCCACCGGTTCCATCGATCGCATCGCGCGCGAGGATTTCGGCTGGGACACGCTCCTGCCGGGGCAGCGTGAGGCGATCCAGTCGGCCGTCGCCGGTCGCGACACCCTCGTGGTCCTCGCCACGGGTGGCGGGAAGTCGGCGGTGTACCAGATCGCCGGCGCCCAGCGTGGCGCGGTGACCCTCGTCGTCTCGCCGCTCGTCGCCCTGCAGGCCGATCAGCTCGCCTCGATCGAGGCCGCACCGGCGGCCCCTCCGGCGGTCGCCCTCAACGCCTCGCTCGGTACAGCGGCCATCGAGGCGGCGTGGGAACGCATCGACGAAGGTGGCCCGGTCTACGTGCTGCTGGCCCCGGAGCAGCTCGCGAACGAGGAGACCGTCGCACGGCTCGCAGCGGCAGGCGTCTCCCTCCTCGTCGTCGACGAGGCGCACTGCGTGTCGTCCTGGGGAACCGACTTCAGGCCCGACTACCTGCGGTTGGCCGACGTCCGTCATGAGCTCGGCGACCCGCCCGTGCTCGCCATGACGGCCACCGCCTCCGGTCCCGTCCGCGAGGAGATCATCGAACGGCTGCGCATGCACGACCCGGACGTGCAGGTGCACGGGGTCGACCGTCCGGAGATCCGCCTGGTCGTGCACCGCCATGAGCGCGAGCCCGAGAAGCGGGCCGCGGTCGTCGAGGAGGCGCGCAGTTGGACGGCTCCCGGCTTGGTCTATGTCGCAACGCGTCGGGAGACCGAACGGTACGCCGAGGAGATCGCCGCCGATGGACGCCGGGTCGCCGCCTACCACGCCGGTCTGAAGTCGACGGAACGTCGCGCGGTCCACGACCGGTGGCGGGCCGGCGAGCTCGACGTCGTCGTCGCGACCTCCGCGTTCGGCATGGGGATCGACCGCGCCGATGTGCGGTTCGTCCTGCACGCCACGACGACCGAGTCGCTCGACGCGTACTACCAGGAGGTCGGCCGCGCGGGCCGCGACGGCGAGCCCGCCACGACCGTGCTGCACTACCGCGCGGAAGACCTCGGACTCCGTCGCTTCTTCACGAAGCGCTCCGTGTCGGAGTCGGCGGTGCGCGCGGTGTGGCGCGCGGTCCGTGCCACACCGGGGCTGACGGTCACCGATCTTGCGTTGCAACTCGACCGGCCGCGACGCACGATCGCCAGGATCGTGAACGACCTCGCGGACGCCCAGCTGGCGGACACCACCGACGGCGTCCGGGCGGTCGACGAGATCGGCCCGAAGCGTGCGATCCGTGCCGTGCGGGAGATGCTGGAATCGCGGGAACGCATCGCCGAATCACGGTTGGCGATGATGCGCGCGTACGCCGAGACCTCGCACTGCCGCCGCCGGGTCCTGCTCGAGTACTTCGGCGTCGACGCCCCCGAATGGTGTGGGAACTGCGACGGCTGCGAGCGGCACGAGGCGCAGCAGGAGCAGCAGCACTTCGGTTCCGCCGACACCACCGGAACGTCGCCGCTCCACGTCGACCAGGGGGTACTCCACCGCGAGTGGGGCCCGGGCACCGTGATGGGCGTCGAGCCCGACCGTGTCACCGTCTTCTTCGACGGCGAGGGCTACAAGGTCGTCGCCCTCTCGGCACTCGAGACCGGCGTGCTCACCGCCCAGGAGCTCGCCTCGGTCTGATCGCGGTGTCGGTCAGACCTCGTCCGCCGGTGCGCGCCCGGGAGCGTCGGCGATGACGCGGTCGATCCAGTCCCGTCGTGACAGGTACTGGATGTCGTCCCTGGCGAACCAACCGAGCTCGAGAAGCTCCTCGTGATCGGGGTTCGCCTCGCTGAGGAGCTCGCAGTCGTAGGCGGTGGTCACGTAGCCCACGTGGTCGCCGTTCGGGTAGCGCACCATCATCGGTTCGCCGCCGTACGCCCCGACGATGCCGCGGATGCGGATGCGGGCACCCGTCTCCTCCAGGACCTCGCGCAGCAGCGCGTCCGCCGGTTGCTCGCCGGGTTCGACACCGCCACCTATCAGGCTCCACAGGCCGGAGTGGCGATGGCGGGCGAGCAGGAACCGGTCGCCGTCCCTGATGACGGCGGTGACCCCCGGGAGCATGAGGAACCCCGTTCCGATGTGGGAGCGGATCGAGGCGACGTAATCGGACATCGGCATGCGGGGAGTCTACGGAACCGGTCTGATCGGAACGGGTCAGTCGGCGTGCTCCGGCGGCCACACCACGGCGAAGTACTCGAACACGATCTCCTCGGACTCGGACCACACGGCACCGCGCGCCGCCGTGGTCCGCTCCCAGTAGCGCCGGTGTTCGCGCTGCCAGCTCGCCAGCGTGCGATCATCCTCGCCCTCCGCGAACGCGAAGGCGGCATCGGCACTCGCGAACGGGCCGATGCGGAGCGAGGTGCTGCGGATGACGATCCGCGGCGCCCCCGTGCTGTCGCAGGCGATCCAGTGCGAGCCGATCCGAGGGAGCGGATCGCCGCGATGGGCGAACTCCGACACGAGTTCGGCGGTGGCGCGCTTGCGTCCGCTCAGGACGATCTCCAGCAGTCCGTCGGCGAGTCCGGCCGTGTCGCCGAAGTGCTCCACGGTGTAGTCGGCGTCGTCCAGGCCCGCACCGCCACGATGCTCGGTGTACGCGCGCCACATCGCGGTCGCAGCGTCACGGTCGGGCGCTGCAACCGGTGCAGTCTCACTCGGAGAGCTCATGTCCGCGATACTGCCAGAAGGACTGCGGTGCCCCGTTCATCGGGCCAGGAAGCCCGCTCACCGTGCCGCGAGAGCAGAACCGTCGGCCGGGGCGACGAACGAGGTGCTGCCGTAGTCGTCCCCGATGCTGAAGGTGACCTGCGGCGGTCCGGCCGGACGGGCGAAGGTGGGGCTGTGGACGTCGGTGTCGGTCGAGCGGACGAGGTACAGGGACGCGTCGCCGACCGGTAGGTCGACCTGCTCGGCCCCCTCCTCCAGGAGCGACCACATCCGGTCGAGCGCGACATCCGACCACGAGAACTGCTCGGCGGCCGACTCGGGTTCGCTGCTCGCAGCGCCCTGGTGGGTGACCTGACCGTACCGGTACTCCCATCGATCGGTCTTGGTGTCCCCCACGGTGAGCGGCGCCTGGGCGATGACGAAGTCGGCTGCGACCGTGATCGACACGACCCGGTCGTGACCGATCGCCTCCTGGAGCGCTCGCTGCGCCTCCGAGAGCGCTTCCGGGCGACGGAGGTCGGGTCGGAGGCGTCCGTCCTCGAGGGCGATGATCGCCTGCGCGACGGACTGGTGGTACGGCACGACCACGATCGCCGCCGCCGCGACCGCCACGATCGCGAACAGGGCGAAGCGGCCGGGGCGACCGGCCCGGCCCACGCCGAGCAACGGTCCGCGTCGACGTCCGTCGACGATGCGCTGGTGCGGCTGGAGAGGGAGGAACGGGAGGGACGCCCGAGCCGGGACGCGCAATCGCGAACGCTCGTCGGCCGAGAGCTCGCCGGCGTCGATGAACGCGACCTCCGGTCCGCCGTCGAGCAGGACCGCGACATCGCGCTCCGTGCCGGGCTGAAAGGTCGGGATGGCCGTCACCGGGATGACGGTGCGCATCGTGGTCGCGAACGCCGGTCCGTTCAGCGGCTGGACGGAGAGGTCGAGCTCGCAGAGCGGCTGGTCGTTGATCTGGGTGCCGGTCTGACGGAGCGTGTCGATACGGGCGACGCCGAGCCGTCTCGCGTCCTTGGCCTGCTGCACGGCCTGTGGTGAGGCGCCGATCGCACTTCCCAACGACCGGCCGACGAGCGAGAGCACCGTCGCAAAGATGCAGACCGGGAGTGCGACACCGGCGACCGCGTACCCGATGTCGGGCGGACCGACGGCGATCACGATGATGCCGCCGAGGAGAGCACCGAGAGCCGCGAAGGCGATCAGACGAAGCATGCCTTCGACCTTATCGAAGCGCTCGATCGCACCACCGCTGCGGTTCAGCCCGGTCCGTCGCTCGCCGCGGCGAGCAACGGCACGACCACGTCGCTGATCGGCGTGGGGATGCCGTGCACGCTCCCCCGCCGCTGGATGACCGCGTTGCGGACGTCCCATTCGAGCGGCTGCCCCTGCTCGCGATCGGCGAGGATCGACGTCCCGCGGTCGAGCGGGGCTGCTCGGAACTGGTCGAGGAGCCGCCGTGGTTCGTCGTCGGCCAATCGCGCACCTTCCGCTCGTGCGACGGCCGCGCACTCCTCGAGGTAGCCGAGCATCAATCGGCCGATGTCGTCGCGGCGGTACATGCCGGATCGGCGACCGGTCAATGCCATGAGTCCGGCGGCGGCGTTCTGCAGGAGCTTCCGCCAGGCGAGGGTCGTGAAGTCGGTCGAGACCTCGACGGTGCAGCGGGAGCCGCGCAGCGCGTCTGCCACCACGGTGGCACCGGGTGCCTCCGGCAGGGACAGGCGTGGCGGACTCAGCAGCGTGACCGGACCGTCGCGTCGGCGGGTGGCCGGGAACCAGACGACCGCCGGGACGACCGTTCCGGCCCGGACGAGGGGTTCCACCGTCTGGCGTTGTTCGACCCCGTTCTGTAGGACGCACACGACCGTGTCCGGACCGCACAACGCGGCGAGCCAGTCGGCAGCGGCAGCCGTCTGGGTCGCCTTGACCGCCAGGAAGACGAGGCCTGCCGTGCCCGGAGACTCCGCCGGATCGGTGTGGACCGGCCCGGGGACCGTCACCGTCTCGTCATCGACCTGGAGCTGGAGTTCCGGCCGTTTTGACCGCCCTGCGATGAACGGCGTCCGTCCCTGTTCGTGGAGCGCTGCGGCGACCGCGGTGCCGATCGCGCCCGGCCCGATCACTGCGACGCGATCGGGTCCCCCTGGCATCACGTCTCGCTCGATCCGGACAGCGCGTCGATCGTCGCGGCGATGACCGCTTCAGGGAACCGACGGAGCTGCTCGACGTCGACCCATTCCTCCGCCGCGTGCAGTCCGCCTCCCGCAGGGCCGCACACGACGGTCGGGATCCCCGCCGCCTGCCACAGCGCCGACTCCATCCAGTAGGGCGCACCGATGGCGGCTGGCACGGTCTCACCGTCGCGGGTGAGCGCTGCCGCCAGGAACTCGGCGAATCGTGCGGCTGGGCCATGCTCATCGGCTTCCCAGGCCTCGCGCTGGTGCGTGAGCCGGGCATCCGTCCGGAGCCCCGGCGTCCGCGCCGCGACCGCGTCGAGCATGGCCCGCACCTCGACGAGGGCGTCCTCAGCGCGTTCGCCCGGCAGCGTGCGTCGCTCGATGAAGAGGGTCGCGTCGGCGGCGATCGTGAACGGGGCGCTCCCTGCCCTGGCGACCGTCGCGGTGAACGAACCGTACTCGAGCAGCGGGTGCGCCGGCCGCTGACGGAGTTCCTCGTCAGCCCGCTCCACCTCCTGCAGCACGTGGCCGAGGGCACGGATCGCATCGACGCTCAACGCCGGTTGCGAGGAGTGCCCGGCCACACCCTGCAGGGTGACCTCGACGACCGCGTACCCCCGGTGCGCCGACACCCGGTCCAACCACGTGGGCTCGGCGATGAGGCACACGTCCGCCGTCACACCACGATCGGCGAGGTGTCGCAGGACGGCCGCGGCTCCTACGCTCGCGTCCTCTTCGTCGGCGACACCCGTGAAGACGACCGTGCCAGGGTGGTCCGCAGCGACGAGTCGGTCCGCGGCGACGATCAGTCCTGCGAGGCCGGACTTCATGTCGCTGGCGCCGCGTCCGAAGAACTTGCCGTCCGCGATCCGCGGATCGAAGGGGCCGACCATGCCCTCGACCCCGACCGTGTCGAGATGGCCGTTGAACACGACCGTCGGACCCGGCCGCGATCCCGCGTGCACGGCCACGACACTGACGCGCTGCGGGTCCTCAGGCGCGGGAACGAGGTCGACCAGGAAGCCGGCGCCCTCGAGTCGTTTCGCGATCACCGTCGCGATCCGACCTTCGCCGGGAGCCCCCGGGACGAGGCTCGGACTGACGGAGTCGATCGAGATGAGCAGGCGGGCGAGCTCGAGCGCGTCGTCGCCGGGGCTGAGGTCGGACATGCCACGACGATAGCGGGGCGGCTCGCCGGGAACGGCCCGAAGACCAGAACAGGCGCCCGTCTCCCTGAGGGGACTGGCGCCTGAGCTCATCGCCGACCACGGGGGTCGTCGATCGGGACTAGCGGTTCTTGACCCGCGTGACCGCGTCGGTGTTCTCCGAACGTGCGTTGCCGGCCTTCTTGTCGGCCTTCGCGGTCCGCTTCTCCTTCAGCGTCTTCGCCGGTGCGGTCTTGCCGCCCTCTTTACGTGCTGACTTCTCGCCCATGTTGGTGCTCCTTTGCGAGCCACGGTGACCCTGTACCGCTGAGGGTACCGTCACATCCCGTCCGGGGACCCCACCCCCAGGACCTTGTTAGCATTCGGGGATGACGAACCCGGCAGAGATCACCGACGTCCCGATCGGCGGCGAGGGCATCCGACTCGGGCAGTTCCTGAAGTTCGCGGGTCTGCTCGACTCCGGTGGAGACGTGAAGGCCGCGATCGCCGACGGCGCCGTGCAGGTCAACGGCGAGGTCGATCGCCGACGCGGTCGGCAGTTGCAGCTCGACGACGTCGTGTCGCTCGAAGGGCGCAGCGTCCGCGTCCGTCCCTGATCGCCCGACTGAGAGGAACCCCGTGAACCCGAGCACACCCCGTCCCATCGCCGTCACCGGATCGACCGGCGCGCTCGGCGGCCTCGTGGCGCAGGACCTCGCCGCCCGCGGGATCCCGCAACGTCTGCTCGTCCGCACCCCCGCGAAGGCCCCGCAGCACCCGGACAGCACCGTGCACCGGTTCACCTACACCGATCAGGCGGCGGCCCGCGCGGCACTCGAGGGCGTCGACACCCTCTTCATGGTGTCGGGAGCCGAGAGCGCCGACCGCGTCGACCAGCACCGCTCGTTCATCGATGCCGCGGCCGCCGCCGGCGTGCAGCACCTGGTGTACACCTCGTTCGCCGCGGCGGCACCGGACGCCGTGTTCACGCTGGCACGCGACCACCATGCGACCGAGGAGCACATCCGAGCGTCGGGCATGCGGTGGACGTTCCTCCGCGACGGCTTCTACCTCGACATCATGGAGGCCCTCGTGGGTGAGGACGGCGTCATCCGTGGGCCGGCCGGCGACGGTCGTGCGTCCTTCGTCGCCCGCTCCGACATCGCCCGGGCCGCCACGGCCATCCTCGTCGACCCGGCACCCCACGCCGGTCGCACCTACGACCTCACCGGCCCCGAAGCGCTCACCATGACTGAGGTCGCGGCCACGATCAGCCGCGTCCGCGATCGGGAGGTCACCTTCCACGACGAGACGATCGAGGAGGCCTACGCGTCGCGCGCCTCCTACGGCGCGCCCGACTGGGAGGTCGACGCCTGGGTGAGCACCTACACGGCCATCGGCAGCGGCGTGATGGCCGAGGTGAGCCCGGCGATCGAGGACCTCACCGGTGTCCCGCCGATGGACCTGGAGACCTACCTGCGGTCGAACGCGGACTGATTCCGCCTCCGCGTCCGTCCCTGAGCGTCGGCCGCCCGGCCGCCCGGATCAGAGGCCGTAGAAGCCCAACTCCCAGTCGTCCGCTTCGGTCGCGCTGAGGGCGACGCCGGCGGGTTCGCGCGGTCGGACCGGGCGCGGTCCACGGCGTTCGTTGGTCGTGAAGTAGATCGACGTCCCCGGACTGACGAAGACGCTCGCCGAGTCCTGGCCGACGACGTCGAGATCGACGAAGCCGCCGCCCGAGAGCGCCGTGCGCTCCATCGTGTCCTTCAGCTTCGTGAGGACGGTACTCGGGTCCAGATCGTAGACGAGCCCGCCGAGGGTGAGAGTGCTGCTTTCCATCGTGATGTCCTCAATGAGGTCATGGTGCGTGAACGGCAACCGTACGCCATCCGTCAGCGCACTGCCCCCTCATCGCGAAGCCCGCCGCGCCCCACGGCCGGAATAGGGCAGGTGCCCGAGGTAGTGGGGGCACCTCAGAGCGGAACGTTGGTGTCCGAGCACGGCATCCGCAGCCGGCTCGTGGAGGGACAGTCATGATGATCACGAGCGCGACCTACAGCTCGGCCATGTCGGCCGAGACGAGACGGTTCTTCGAGCGCCAGCTCGAACAGGACCTCGAACGGCGGCGGCGACACCGCGAGCGCCTGCTCGACGAAGGCGCTCCCCACCACGACCAGGGTGGGACCATGGAGCGGTGACCCTGCCCGCGACGAGCCCGACGATGATCGGGCGCGCGTCCGACCTCGCTGCGATGCGGTCCGTGTTCGACACCGTCGCCGCGGACGGATCGCGCAGCCTGGTGCTGAGCGGCGAAGCCGGCATCGGGAAGACCCGGCTGCTGACGGAGTTCACCCGATCGGTCCGCTCGTCGGCGCTCGTGATCACGGGGCAGTGCGTCGACCTGGGCGACGTCGCCGCGCCGTACGCCCCCGTGCTGGGCCTCATGAAGGACCTCGTCGCACGACGGGGCCGGGAGGCCGTGCTCGACGCCGCCGGGCCCGGCCGGGCCTCACTCGAGACCCTCCTGCCGTCGCCCGGTGTGGAGCCGGAGGACCAGCGCGACGGCGGCGTGGGGCGGCTCCACGAGACCGTCGCCGTCCTGCTCGAGGCGCTCTCGCGAGAGCAGCCCGTGGTCGTCGCGATCGAGGACGTCCACTGGGCCGACGGCGCGACCCTCAGCCTGCTGGCGTTCCTCGTGCGCGTCCTGACCGATGCCCACGTGATGATCGTGCTCACGGTCCGCAACGAGGACGTGTCGCGCGGACACCCCCTGCGCGGGTTCCTGGCCGAACTCGACCGCACGAGGCGGGTCGAACGGCACGGCCTCGAGCGTCTGAGCCGCGGCGATGTGCTGCGTCAGGCCATCGCCATCCGCGGTAGCTCGCTCGACACGGTCTCCATCGACAGCGTGTACGCCCGCAGCGAGGGCGTCCCCTTCTTCGTGGAGGAGCTCTTGGGACTCGGCGACGACGGCGACGATGTCGGCGACGATCTGCCCGACACCCTCCGCGAGCTCCTCCTCGCCCGCTACGAACGGCTCACGCCCACCACCCAACAGTTGCTGCGCGTGATCTCCGCCGGCGGTGTCCGCGTCGAGCATGCGCTCCTGGAGCGCGTGTTCACCGGCGACCACGACGCCCTCGACGCCGGCGTGCGGGAGGCCATCGCGGCGAACGTCCTCGTCGCGGACACGACCACCTACGCGTTCCGTCACGCGCTCGTCCGGGAGGCGATCCACGACGACCTGCTGCCGGGCGAACGGACGCGCTTCCACGCCGGGTTCGCCGAGGCCTTGGAAGCCGCGGCCGGGGTCGAACCGGTTGCGGCCGAGGTGTCGTACCACTGGATGCTCGCTCGCGACGTCGGGCGGGCGTTCCCGGCCACCGTGCGGGCCATGGAGCAGGCGCACGCGGCCTTCGCCTACAGCACGGAGGCGCAGCTCGGGGAACGCCTGCTCGAGATCTGGGACCAGATCCCCGAGGCACAGGATCTCGTCGGCCGCTCACGCTCTGAGCTCATGCGACGCACGGCGAGCGCCCTACGGAACGCGGGCTGGACGGACCGTGCGATCGCGATGGTCGACGAGGTGCTCGCCACGCCGGAGGACCGCGACGACCTCGATCAGGCCAAGCTGCTGCGCGACAAGGCGTTCTACCTCGCGAACCTCGGGCGGCCAGGGTCGGTGGAGCTCCTCGAACAGGCGCTCGCGCGTGTCCCCGCTGACACCCCGGGCGAGCTGCGCGGTGTGCTGCTCACGAGCCTCGCCGCACGACACATGATCGTCGGCCAACTGGAGCGGGCGATCGAGTACGCCGATGCCGCCGCGCAGGAGGCCGCGCGCACCGGCTCGGCGCGGAACGCTTCGGTCGCGGCGAACATCGGCGGCATCGCCCGCATCCACCGTGGTGAGCTGGACGCCGGGAGGCCGATGCTCGCGACCGCGGAGTCGCTGGCCGACGGCGACGGCAGCGCGCTCCTCCGATACCGGGTGAACGCCTCCGACATGGCGAACCTGCTCGGTTCGTACGAGGACGCGCTCGCATCGGCGCTGGAAGGTGTCGCACGCGCGAGGGCACTCGGCGTCGAGCGCAGCTCCGGGCTCATCCTGTCGTCGAACGCGGTCGACCCCCTGGTGGCGCTCGGGCGATGGGACGAGGCGGAAGAGCGCGTGCACCGGGCCCTCGCCCTGCAGCCGCCGCTCGCGTTCTCCGTGTACCTCCGCCAGTCGCTCATCCTCCTCATGCTGTGGCGTGGCGATGCCGAGACCGCAGCGACGCTCTACCGCCGCTGGCGGAAGGGGATGCTCTCACTGTCGGGCCTGGAGGTGCAGACCCGGTTCGGCGTCGCGCGCGTCGTGATGCAGGTCGGCCTCGCCACCGGCGACCTCGCCGGAGCGTGGTCGCCCGCCGGTGTCGGCGTGTTCGACGCCCCCGACCACCGCCCGATGCCGGCGTACGACCTTCCTGCGCTGGCGGACGCGGCCCGGGTCATGGCCCGGGTGCGGGTCGCCATGGCTGCGGGGACGCTCGATCTCGGATCCGGGCCGTTCGCCGGCCTCGACGACGCACGGCTCCGCGAGCAGGAGACGCGTTGGCGAGCACTCATCGCGAAGGAGCGGTTCTGGCCGACCGCACCGCTGTGGAGTGCCCTGGTCGACGCTGAACTCGGCGGGCCGGACGGCATCGGCGACGACGTGGGCGCCTGGGAGACGGCTCGCGCGATGGCCGAGCGTCCGTTCGCGCCCGCCGCGCTCGCGCCCTACACGGCGCTCCGACTCGCGGAAGCGCTGGTGGCCGCCGGCGATCGTCCACGGGCGCAGGACGCCCTCATCACCGCCGTCGCGGAGGCGACGACACTCGGCGCCGGCCTCGTCCTCGACGGTGCACGGGCGTTGGCGGCGCGGGCATCACTGAACCTCGACGGCCGACCTCGGGCACGCACCTCGGGCGGGTCCGTGGAGCTGACCGCGCGCGAACGCCAGGTGCTGCAGCTCGTCGCGGAGGGCCTCAGCAACCCGCAGATCGGTGAGCGCCTGTTCATCAGTGCGAAGACGGCCAGCGTCCACGTCTCGGCCATCCTGCGGAAGCTCGGTGTGTCGACCCGGACCGAGGCCGCGATGGTCGCCGGAGCGAGTGGATTGCTCGCGGCGAGCGCCGAGCAACCCGACTGACCCGGACGACCGTCTTCGCGGCGGGGTGGGTCCCGGCCGAAATCGAGGGAACGTCGGCCGGGAACCCTGACAGGGCGAAAGGGTCCTGTCGGCATCAGCGTAATCACGGAGCCGGAGGCGGGGCGGGCTGTTGCGTTCTTTGGACAGCGGGTGCGTTCGGGAGCCCCCTGGCCAGACGTGTGGAGGCGGCCTTGCGATACTGAACCCATGCCTGCCCTGACCCTGCGAACGATCGAGCGCCCTCGTGACGACGACGCGTTCGTCGCGTTCCTGAGCACTCACGAGTTCCCCTTCCACGTGCAGACGCGACCGACGGCGGAGGATGCACGCGCCCGACTGGCTTCGGGCATCATCGACGGACCGGGCGCATTGGGCTGCTGGGTGCTCGCCGACGGCGAGGCCTTGGGTGTCGTCATGCTCGAGGACCTCGAAGACGACACCGCCATGATCGACCTGCGGCTCGCCGCGGACGCACGAGGACGAGGTGTCGGCACCGCGGTGCTGCCGGCCATCGTCACCGAGGTGTTCGGGCGGTTTCCGTCCGTCCGCAGGCTTGAGGGGCAGACCCGGGAGGACAACGTCGCCATGCGTCGCGCCTTCGGTCGCGCCGGCTGGGTGAAGGAGGCCCATTTCCGTGAGGGTTGGCCCGTGGCCGGCGGACCTCCGCTCGCCTCGGTCGCCTACTCCGTGCTGCGCAGCGACTGGCAGTCCGGTACGACGACGCCGGTCCCCTGGGACGACGAGCCGTGAGCCGCGCCGACACGCATGCCTGGGTCGGGGCACTGAGAGCCACTCCCCTCAGGACCCTCCGCCGTCAGCCGGGGAGCTCCCACAGCGGATCGCGCAGTAGCTCGGTCGCGTACCCGTCGCCGCGCGCTGCCGCGATCTCGTAGGCCTGCCTCGCCGCAGCATCGTCGCCGAGCGTGTGGAGCAGGTTGCCGAGCATGCGCGCCGAGCGGGCATCTCCGACGGCAATCGCCCGGAGGTAGGCGTCCTGCGCCCGGTCCACATCGCCCGCCCAGTCGTGAATGTCTCCGAGCACGGCCAAGGCGTCCAAGTCGTTTGCCGCCACCCGGTCGCCGAGCAATGCGACCGCATCCTCCACGTGGCCGAGCTTGGCGATCGCCAACGCCCGCCAACACACCCAGATGTCCTCGCTGTCCCCGACACGGTCGAGACAGGCGAGCGCCTCGTCCATGTGCTCCGCGTCGTCGTAGTGGTCCGCGATGAGACCGCCGAGGATTCCGAAGAGCCTGGGATCCTCCCAGTCGGGGTGGCGCGATACGAAGTCGCGGAGCACCGCCTCGGCGCGAGGATCGCCGAGCCAGTCGAGCGACTGTG
Source organism: Plantibacter sp. Leaf1 (assembly GCF_001421315.1). Lineage (NCBI taxonomy): Bacteria > Bacillati > Actinomycetota > Actinomycetes > Micrococcales > Microbacteriaceae > Plantibacter > Plantibacter sp. Leaf1. The sequence continues at coordinate 1,849,014 of NZ_LMJX01000002.1, forward strand.
CCAGGGCGAATCCGGCGAGGTCGAGCCCAGCGGCTGCAGACGCTTCCAACGCGAGGAGTGCCGCCTGCGGGCGGATGTCGTCCCGATCGGACCAGTCGAGCTCCCACAGGGCGGTGCCGCAGTCATACATCGCGTTGGCGAAGGACTCCTCCGGGTCGAAGAACGTCTCCCAGTACTCTTCCGCGAACGGGTGCCCAAGTGCGGCCAGGGAGGCCCGGACGAGCGCGCACGCGCGTTCCGGTCGACCCTTCGCCCTGAGATCGAGGAGCGCGGCGATGAGCGCTTCCGACGATTCGAATCGCATCATGCCACCCCATTCCGCGCCACCGGCCACGAGTGGACATCATGGCAGCATCGCCGTTCGCGCTGCGACGGAGCGCTACCGCCGGTTGTTCAGGGAACGCTGGACGGCTCCGAACGCGATGGTGCCGACGATGAGGATGACGCCGATGACGCCGAGCCAGAACAGGCCCTTCAGCACGAACCCGACGATGGAGAGGATCGCCCAGAGGGCGAGGAGGACGACGATGACGACGGCGAACTTCTGCACGGGTGTGGGTTTCCTGTTCCGAGGGTGATGGCGGCTGGCGGGATCGGGTGACGATCAGGCAGGACCCTAGCAGGACGGCCTTTGCAGGAGCCGGAACCTGTCACCCCGACGAGGAGCCGTCGCAGGCGGACTCGCACCGCTTCGTCGAGACTCAGGAGGTCGAAGACGCCGTCGACCGCGGCGACGAACGCGCGCACATGCGGGGTGACCTCGTCGAGGAAGGCGTCGACCTGCTCCGCCGTCCAGGTGGCTTGGCGATCGTGCGTCGGCCCTCCGTGTGGCGCAGCCCCCGCCATCGCACGGACCGACGCCGCGTAGTCGTCGACGATCGCCTCGTCGGGGACGCCGGCGTTGGCGAGGAGGAGGGCGCTGATCAGGCCGGTGCGGTCCCGTCCGGCGGCGCAGTGCACGAGGATCCCAGGCTCGCTCGTGGCGACCGTCTCCAACGCGACGCGGACGAGGTCCGGCAGGATGCGCACGTTGTGCTGCCAGTACTCGGGCGAATCGAGGATCGGCAGGCAGACCTCACGGAACTCGGGATCCGCCTGGTCCTCGGTCGGCGCCAGCGTGATGACGAGATCCGCCGGGGGCCGGGCGTCCGGGTCGGCGTCTCGGGCACCGACCTCGTCGGCACTGCGGAGGTCGACCACGGAGCGCAGCCCCCATCGCGTCGCCGCCGCCCACCCGGCTTCGGTGAGCAGCTCCCGTCGTGGTCCTCGCGCGATCCGCCCGCTGACCGTCACGCCGGTGGACGACAACGGCGTCGGCAGGCCGCCGAGGTCTCTCAGGTTGCGCAGGCCGTCCCAGTCCAGGTTCCGCATCCGGCAGAGCGTACCCGACCGGCCTGCGCCGTGCGGCTCGGCGCGGTACGCCTCAGCGCTACTTGCGCTTGCTCGCAGCTCGGCGGATGGCACCAAACACTATCGTCCCGATGAACAGGACGATGCCGATGATGCCCAGCCAGAGCAGGCCCTTCAACGCGAACCCGACGACGGAGAGGATCGCCCAGAGGACAAGGAGGACGATGATGATCTGCATGGGCGTGGGTTCCTGCTTCCGTGGGGTGGTGGTGCTCGGTGATGGGGGTCAGTGTATGCGGAGCTCGGCGACGAGCGGGCACGCGAACGGATCGCGGGCCCCGAGGCCGACCCGGTTGAGGTAGCGGATGACGATGCCGTACGACCGCAGCAGCGTGGTCTCCGTGTACGGCACGTCGAGCGCCGCACAGTGGTCACGCACCAGCCGTCGCGCCTCCTTCAGCGCGGGCCGCGGCATCGACGGGAACAGGTGGTGCTCCACCTGGTAGTTCAGGCCACCCATGAGGAACGACACCCACAGGCCACCCGTGACGTTCCGCGAGGTGCGCACCTGGCGGGAGAAGAAGTCGACGTTCGCGTCATGGGCGATCGTCGGCATGCCCTTGTGGTTCGGCGCGAAGGACGCGCCCATCATGACGCCGAACACCGCGAACTGCACGCCGAGGAACGCGCACGCCAAACCGAAGGGCAGGAAGGTGAACACGACGCCGAGGAGGAGACCGAACCGGGCCAGGAGCAGCGCCCCCTCGATCGCGCGATCGCGGCCGCCGGCCCTCGTCCCGACGCCGCTCACCACCGAGCGGATCGCGAGCCAGTGCAGGTTGAGGCCCTCGAGCGTGAGGAGCGGGAAGAACAGCCAGCCCTGGTGGCGGTAGAAGAGCTTCGCGGCCCGATTGCGCACCGCGCTGACGTCCTCCGGCAGGAAGCGGATCGTGTCCGGCTCGATGTCGGGATCCTTGCCCACGGTGTTCGGGTTGCCGTGATGACGGGTGTGCTTGTTCATCCACCACGAGTAGCTGAGACCCACGAGGAACGTCCCGAGGAAGCGACCGGCCCGGTCGTTCCACGCACGCGACTCGAACACCTGCCGGTGCGCGGCCTCATGCGAGAGGAACGCGAACTGCGTGAACAGCACGCCGAGCGCCGCGGCGACGAGCAGTTGCCACCAGGACGCTCCGAGCATCGCGAAGGCCACCCAGCAGCCGGCGGTCGCGAGGACGAGCACGGCGAAGAGGGTCCAGTAGAACGCGTACCGCCGCCGGAGGAGACCGGCTGACTTCACCTGTGCGAGGATCGCGGAGTAACTCGACGTACCGCCGGCCCGCGGCGTGCTGCTCGGTCCGGTCTTGCGGAACCCGCTGCTGCGTTCGACCGTCACCGGACCCGCTCCGCCAGGTGGACGGGCGGTGTCGTCGAGGTCGATGATCGCCGACGGCGCGTGGAGAACGGGCCTGATCGGTGCGTGCGCATGATGCTCCCTGGGCATGGACGGATGTGGAGGGATTGTCCGGCGACCGGGGTCTGGGGCAGCGCCCGTTCAGCGTAGGACGGCCCCGGCGATCGATGCAAATCAGGCCGGAAGAGATGCCGCCGCGGTGCCACGGAAGGGTTCCGGCTCGGTTACGGTTGATCCGCTACTCGACAGATGAGGACGAACCCAGCCATGGATGACACGCGCGAAGCACGACTCATCGAGACGTTCGTGACACTCACCGACAGCCTCGTCGACGACTACGACGTCGTCGAGGTCCTGCAGATCCTCGTCGATCGGGCCGTCGAACTCTTCGACGCCGCGGCCGGGGCGATCCACCTCGCCGACCGCGACGGCGCCCTCAAGGTCGTCGCCTCCACGAGCGAGCGCAGCAGCTTCTTCGGACTCCTCCAGTTGAACGCCGGCGAGGGCCCGTGCATCACCGCGGTCACCTCGGGCGACCTGGTGACGGCGGAGACCGTCGACGACCTCCGCGCGCACTGGCCGAGGTTCGCGGAGGCCTCGAGCGAGCACGGGTACGCCGGTGTCCACGCCATCCCCATGCGACTCCGCGACACCATCGTCGGGTCGCTGAACCTCTTCCGCGAGACCGAGGGCGCACTCAACGGCGCCGACGCCCGAGCAGCCCAGGCGTTGGCCGACGTCGCGACGATCAGCCTCCTGCAGCAGCGGACGATCGAGAGCGCGACCCTCGCCACCGCACAACTCCAGCGCGCCCTCGACACCCGCATCACCATCGAACAGGCGAAGGGGTACCTGGCGCGGGCGGCGGGCGTCGACATGGACACCGCGTTCGGGATGATCCGGCAGTACGCGCGCTCCCGGCAGCGACGGCTCGGTGACGTGGCCGCCGCGGTCGCCCGCGAGGAGGTGCCGCTCGAGGAGGTCGTCGGCAGCACACCGGTGGCCGGGGACGAGTAGTCCCCCGCACTGCGCGGGGCGGCGTCGGCGGGAAATCCGTGGCAACCCCCTCCACTCTCAGCCGGAACACGGCAGGATGGAGGTTCGAACACCACACGAGCACTCCCGAAGGAACAACCCATGGCAGGCCTCAGCCTCTCCAAAGGCAGCAACCTCTCCCTCACGAAGACCAGTCCTGGTCTGACGATCGCAACGGTCGGTCTCGGTTGGGATCCGCGCACCACCGTCGGCGTGGCGTTCGACCTCGACGCCTCGGCGATCCTCGTCGCGGAGAACGGCAAGATCCGGAGCCCAGCGGACTTCATCTTCTACAACCAGATGTCGACGCCGGACGGCTCGGTCGTGCACCAGGGCGACAACCGCACCGGTGAGGGCGACGGAGACGACGAGCAGATCACGATCGACCTCCGCACCGTCGAAGCCGACGTCTCGCGCATCGTCATCGCGGTCTCCATCCATGACGCCGACAACCGTCGCCAGAACTTCGGTCAGGTCCGCGACGCCTTCTGCCGCGTCCTCGACCAGGACCAGCAGGAGATCGTCCGCTACGACCTCACCGAGGACGCCTCCCAGGAGACGGCGATGCTGTTCGCCGAGATCTACCGCCACAACGGCGAGTGGAAGTTCCGTGCCGTCGGGCAGGGCTACACGACCGGCCTCGCCGGGATCGCCGGCGACTTCGGCGTCCCGCTCGACTGAGCGGCACACCGAAGGCGCTGGAGCTTCCGGCGGTCAGTGACCGCCGCCGAGCTATCGGGCGTGCCTCGCCGACGCGTCCAACCAGAAGTCGACGGCACGCGGGGACGGACGCTGCGTGACCGTCGTCGTATCACCGAACTCGAGGACCACCTCCGGAGACTCCTGGACGGTCGGCCAGCGCTCGACGGTCGGATTGCGGGGGTCCTGTCGGAGGGTGAAGGCCAGCCAGGAGGCGGTCATCTCCGACTCGAGCCGTCGATCCACGGCCCCGTAGTCGGCGTCACCGTCGGCGCCCAGGTTGCCGTAGGCGTACATCACTTCAGCGCCGTGGTACGCGCCGAATTTCTCTAAGCCCTTCGCCGGTGGCACGCGGGAGAAGAAGTAGGTGTAGACGGGCGAACGCCCGGTCTGGGCCGCCATGAGCGCCCACTCGCGCATGGGCGCGGTCATCGACTCGTCGGTACCGGCACGCAGGCGGGAGTCGACGACCTGATCGGGATCCCCACCGGGATACAGCTCGAGGAACCGGTCGGCGTCGGCGCCGTGTTCCGCCCGGACCTCGCGGCGGTAGGTCTCCGGATCCGAGTCCACCCCGGTCACCTGGTCCAGCGAGGTCTCATCCGCGTTGCTTCCGAGCAGCAGCGGCACGTCGTTCTGTCGTCCTTCGGCGTAGATCGCGGACGGGGTCGTGGGGAGCACGGCATCGTCGACCGACGGCCACCAGTGCGCCGACAGCTCGGCCGCCGCGGACGCGATGCGTTCCGCCGGCATCGCCCGCATCTCCTCCAAGGTCGCCCCGCCCAGTGCGGCACGCAGCTCGCGAGCGGCTTCGCCCGCCGTCGGCCGGTCGTCGTAGAGGTCGCCTGCGTCGCGGTCGCCTGCCGTTCCGAGGCATCCGCCGCTCTCCCCGATGATGCCGTGGACGAGGCCCGCGGCGAGCGGTGACGCCCCGAGGATGCAGGCGCTCCCGGAACCTGCCGACTCGCCGGCGACGGTGACGCGGGTCGGATCGCCGCCGAACGCACCGATGTTCTCCTGCACCCACCGCAGCGCGGCGAGCTGATCGAGCAGCCCCTGGTTCCCGGGCGTCGAGCCGCCGATCGCGTCGTCGGCGAGGAACCCGAAGACACCCAGTCGGTAGTTGAGCGTCACGACGATGACGTCGCCGCGGGCAGCGAGCGCGGCGCCGTCGTAGGCGGGGAACGCGCCCGAACCGGCGATGAACGCGCCTCCGTGCAGGTACACGAGGATGGGGCGCGGTCCGGTGGTCGATGGTGCCGACGCGCGCCAGATGTTCAGCCGCAGGCTGTCCTCGCTCGTCCGGTATCCACCGAGGAGGGTCTCTTCGAGCGGGAGGTCGAGCAGGCGGGTCGCCGCCCGGGAGAGGAACGTCGGCTCCGCCTGCATCGCGGACGGACCGAAGTCGTCGGCGATCAAGACCGAGTCCCGGTCCGGCGCGGGAGCCGGCGGTCGCCATCGCAGGGGCCCGACCGGTGGTGCCGCGTAGGGGATGCCCGCGAACGCATCGACCTGAGCGCGGTCGTCCCGCACCCCGACGACCGCTCCCTGCGCCGTGCTCACCGGATCCGTGTGCGTCCCGCTCAGCGTGCGCGTGGTCGGCACCGGCCCTGCCGCGAAGGCGGTACCCACGACGATCCCGGTGACCACGAGCCAGGCGGAGGCGCGGACGAACCACGGCCTGCGGAGCCAGGTCCGGGCAGCGAAGGCGCTCAAGGCCAGGATCCCGCCGAGGAGCAACCACCCCCACCACGGCGCGGCGTTGAGCCACGCGACGAGTGCGCCGAGCAGCCCCGCCCCGAGGAGCGGTACCCCGATCCTCACCCAGGTCGGCTTGTGGCGGCGCTGCTGCATGATCCTCCTCGATACGATGTGTATTGAATACAGATCGTATCGAGTTCGGGAGGAGAGCACCAACCCGGCCATAGGCTGGGGGCATGAGTGACAGCGGGTCGACGGGGCGCAACCGGGGCGAGACCAGACGCCGTCTCCTCACTGCCGCCGCGGAACTCTTCGAGACGAGCGGGACCATCGCCCAGAGCGTCGAGGACATCGCGCGTCGAGCCGGCTTCACGCGCGGCGCGTTCTACTCGAACTTCGCCTCGGTCGAGCAGCTCTACCTCGCCCTGCACCAGCAGCAGGCGGCGGCGGTGTGGGAACGACTCAGCGTCGCCCTGGACGAGCAGCTGCTCGGAGCGCACCCGGCAGGGAGCCTCGACGAGGCGGTCGGGCACCTCCTCGACGCACTCCCGGCGAGCCGTGACTGGTTCTCCCTGCGGACCGTCCTGTTGTCGAAGGCGGGCGCCGATCCGGTGTTCGCACAGGACATGATCATGACCGACGGAGGACGACGACTCTCCGAACTCGGGGGCCGGTTCGCCGCCCTCGCCGCCGTCCACGGGCGCACCCCGGTCGTCGACGCGTCCGTCCTGGCCAAGGCCGTGATCGCCGCGCACGTCGGCGCCGTGGGCCTGTCGCCGGTGGACGCCGAGACGTCCACGACGCAACGCGTGGTCGTCACCGCCGTCCTCCGCGGGCTGACCACGGCCTGATCACCGGCATCCACGCCGGGGCCCGGTCACGATCGCGACCCGACTCCCCCACCTCCTCGGGTACGGAGCCGCGGTCCGTCAGTGACCGCCGCCGAGCTTGCCGGCGAGCCTCGTGTGGATCCGGGTGCTCGCGTCGTTCATCCCTTCGATGACGACGCGCTTGCCGTGGCGCACGTACTTCGTCGTGATCGCGTCGAGCGCGGCGACGGTCGAGGCGTCCCACACGTGCGACTGCGAGAGGTCGATGACGACGAGCTCCGGATCGTCGGCGTAGGCGAACCACGTCGTGAGCTCGTTGCTCGATGCGAAGAACAGCTCGCCCGTGACGGTATAACGAGCGGTGGGCGTCTCCGCAGCCTCGTCGACGGTCCGCTCGACGGTGGCGACGTGCGCGACCCGCTTGGCGAAGACCACCATCGCCGCGACCACACCGACGACGACGCCGATCGCGAGGTTGTGCGTCAGGACCACCACGACGACCGTCGCCACCATCACCACGGTCTCGCCGATGGGCATGGCGCGCAGCGTGCGGGGACGGATGCTGTGCCAGTCGAAGGTCGCGACGGACACCATGACCATCACCGCGACGAGGGCGGCCATGGGGATCAGCTCGACGACGTCACCGAGGGCGACGACGAGCACCAGGAGGAACACGCCGGCGAGGAAGGTCGAGATCCGTGTCCGCGCACCCGACGCCTTCACGTTGATCATCGTCTGCCCGATCATCGCGCAACCACCCATGCCCCCGAAGCAGCCGGAGAGCACGTTCGCGATCCCCTGACCCAGCGACTCGCGGGTCTTCCCCGACGGGGTGTCGGTGATGTCGTCCACGAGCTTGGCGGTCATGAGCGACTCGAGGAGCCCGACGAGCGCCATCGCGGCGGCGTACGGCGCGATGATCGCGAAGGTCTCCATCGTGAACGGCACGTCGGGGAGGAGGAAGCCCGGCAGGCTCCTCGGGAGCTCGCCCTGGTCGCCGACGGTGGGGACGTTGAGGCCGGTCACCACCGTCGCCGCGGTGATGAGGACGATGGCGACGAGCGGAGCCGGGACGAAGGTCGTCAACCGCGGCATCACGACCATGACCACGATGCCGACCGCCACGAGCGGGTACACGAGCCACGGCACCCCGATGAGGTTCGGGAGTTGTGCGGTGAAGATGAGGATCGCCAACGCGTTGACGAAGCCGACCATGACGCTGCGCGGGATGAACCGCATGAGCTTCGCGACACCGAGGAGGCCGAGGGCCACCTGGAAGATTCCGCCGAGGATGACGGTGGCGATGAAGTAGTCGAGGCCGTGTTCCCGGGCGACGGGGGCGATGACGAGGGCGATCGCGCCGGTGGCTGCGGTGATCATCGCCGGTCGGCCACCGAGGAAGGCGATCGCGGTGGCCATGACGAACGAGGAGAACAGCCCGACCTGCGGGTCCACGCCCGCGATGATCGAGAACGAGATCGCCTCGGGGATGAGTGCCATGGCGACGACGAGGCCGGCCAGCACCTCCCGGGTGAGGATCCGCGGGCTCCGGAGGGCTGTGAGGACGGTCGGTTGCGGCGTGATGGGCGTGAGGGGTGTCTGGCCGATGGCCATGGGTCTCCTGTCGGAGTCGGGGCCCTCAGCGCGAGGACCGGATGGGTGCGTCAGGGGTCCGGTGTGGCGAGGCGCGCGTCACCGGCCGCGCGGAACGGTCGCGCGCGGAAGAATGGAGGGGTTGCGGCCGCATCGGCCGTCATCCGTAACTCTACCCTAACGTAAGGGTTGATTTGAAGTGAGGCCATCGTGACGAGCGAACCGACCACCATGCACATCGGTGAACTCGCCGAGCGCACCGGCCTCTCGCTCCGCACCCTGCGGCACTACGACGACGTCGGCCTGGTCTCGGCATCCGCACGCACCGAGGGCGGGTTCCGCCTCTACACCCAGGACGACTACGACCGGCTCATCCTCATCCGGCGCATGAAGCCGCTCGGATTCTCCCTGGAGGAGATGGCCGAACTCCTCCGCGTGATCGACGCCATGGACACGGCGCCCGACGACGACACCCGGGCGATCCTCGACGAGTTCATCGCGGACGCCGCCGAGCGCCGCGCCAAGCTCCAGCAGCAGCTCGCGATGGCCGACGAGTTCGTCTCCCTCCTCGAAGCCCGGCGGTGAACCGCTTCGGATAGCGGACAGCGGGTGCGCTCGTTTTGGCGATGCGCTCGAATGGTGGTCGACTGACTTTGTGAACGACAGTCGCCGCGAAACCCCCGGCCGCCCTGCCCGAACGGCCACTCGATCCCGCGGTCGGACGCCCGTCGTCCTCGCGGCCCTGATCGCGATCGTCTGCGGCCCACTCGCCGTCGCCGGGACGGCCGCCGGGACGGAGCCGTCCAAGCCGACGACGACCCGGACGGTGGCCGCATCCCTGTCACCGGAGGACACCACGGCATGGCTCGACGGACTGCTGCCCGCCGCGCTCGAACGCGAAGGGATCACCGGCGCCATCGTCTCGGTGGTGAGCGGCGGCGAGATCGTCACTGAGCGCGGCTACGGGCTGGCGACGGCGGGCACCGCGACGGTCGAACCGGTCGCGGTCGACGTCGACCGGACGCTCTTCCGCATCGGGTCCGTGTCGAAGCTCATGACGGCGACCGCCGTGATGCAGCAGGTCGAGGCCGGAGTCCTCGACCTCGACGAACCTGTGCAGTCCTACCTCGACGTCACCCTGCCGGTGGCGTTCGAGACCCCGATCACCCTCCGTCATCTCCTGACGCACACTGCCGGCTTCGAAGACCAACTCGCCGGACTCATCGCCTCGGCGCCCGCAGAGCCGAAGCCGCTCCGCGACACGGTCACGATCGACCCACCCGAGCAGATCTTCGAGCCGGGGACCACGCCGTCCTACTCCAACTACTCCAACGGGCTCGCCGCCTACGTCGTCGAGTGCGTCACCGGCACACCCTTCGAGCAGTACGCCACCGAGCACGTCCTGGAGGCGTCCGGCATGACGGACGCGACGTACGAGCAACCCCTGTCGCCGGAACGCCGACGCGACATGTCGGCGGGGTACCGCTTCGCCGGGTCACCCGAGGTGCCGTTCGAGGTCGTCAGTCCGGCACCGGCAGGCGCGATCAGCGCGACCGCCGGCGATCTCGCGAACTTCATGAACGCCCAGCTCGGCCACCCGTCGGCGGACGGTCGCACCCTCCTCACACCGGAGAGCCTCGAGCGGATGCACACCCCTGCCCTCGACGAGGAACACCTCGGGAACCTCGCGAACGGTCCGCGGATGACCCTCGGATTCTTCGAACGGGACCGGAACGGACACCGCATCCTCAGTCACGCCGGCGATCTCACCGCGTTCCACGCCCAGCTCGAGATCTACCCCGACGACGACGCCGGGATCTTCATCTCCCTGAACAGCACGGGCGTGAACGGCGACTCGAGCACGGCGATCCGCAACGCGGTCACGACCGGCTTCGCCGACCGGTACTTCCCGGAGGAGCGGTCCGCCCCACGCGTCGAGGAGACGGCCGCGGCGCACGCCGCAGCACTGGCCGGCACCTATCAGCTGTCGCGACGTGGCGAGTCGACGTTCGTCCGACTCTTCTACGTCCTGTCGAGCGTGGAGGTCACCGCCGAGCAAGACGGTGTCGTCACGATCTCCGCGATCACCGACAGCGCGGGGACACCGCTGCGCTTCGTCGAGGTCGAACCGTGGGTGTGGCAGGAGGTCGACGGTCAACGCCGGGTGGCGGCCTCGACCAATGGCGACACGGTGACCGCCGTCGGCTTCGATCCGGCGTTCACCATGCAACCGATGCCGACCGAACGGGCCTTGGTCCCGACGATCGCCGCCGGCTCGCTCGTCATCCTCGTGATCACCCTGCTCGCGTGGCCCCTCGGCGCGCTGCGTCGGGCGGGGACCTCTCGGCCCGTCTCATCTGACCGACGGGACCGCGCGCTCTCGTGGTGGACGCGCGGATCGGTGCTCGCGCTCATCGCCGCCGCACCGTTCTGGTCGGTCGTCGCGCAGGCGCTCATCTCCGACGGACCAGCCCCGTCGCCGGTCGTCATCCGGATCGCCCAGATTCTCACGGCCCTCGCGGTGCTCGGGTGTGTCCCGAGCGTTTGGCGGGCGGTCCGCGCGGCGCGCGGAACGGAGACGGAACCGGGCACGAGCGACGGTCGCCCGCGCCGTCGGGTGGCCACTGCCGTGCGCGTCACGGGTGGCGTGCTCACCGCGCTCGCGTTCGTCGGGCTCGGATTCGTCGCCGTCGTCGGCGGACTGCTCCTCCCGGACCTCAGCTACTGAGCCGCCGATCACGCCTTCCGGCGGCGGGCGGCTGACCGGCAAGGCGATCGTCGTGCCACCGTGATCCTGGGAGGAACCCGGAATCCGGTGGGAAACCCCGGAGAGTCCGACCTCCGACCCGAGGTCGGACTCCATCCCGCCCGTACCATGGACGGAGCAAGGGGAGTACTCCTTCGCGGCATGCTCGTCAGTACGGACCCACCGTCGGGATCCCGGGGTGCCGGCTCTCATCGAGAGTGGAGAAGACCTTGTTCCGGCGTCGTCGCCGGAACTTCGTGTCCCTCGACCCCTTGGAGCCGTCATGGCCGTCACCCCACTCATCTGGATCATCACCATCGGTGTCACGATCCTGTTCTTCGTCTACGAGTTCTTCGCGCACGTGCGGAAGCCGCACGAGCCGACGATCGCCGAGTCCGCCCGCTGGTCGATCTTCTACGTCAGCCTCGCGCTGCTCTTCGGCGTCGGCATCGGGCTCGTGTCCGACTGGACCTACGGCGGCGAGTACTTCGCCGGCTACCTGACGGAGAAGGCGCTGTCGATCGACAACCTGTTCGTCTTCCTCATCGTGATGGCGGGCTTCGCCGTGCCGAAGGCGTACCAGCAGAAGGTGCTGATGATCGGCATCATCATCGCCCTCATCATGCGCGGCGCGTTCATCGCCGTGGGCGCCGCCCTCATCGAGAACTACTCCTGGATCTTCTACCTGATGGGCGCGCTGCTGCTGTTCCTCGCGTACCGTCAGGCGTTCAGCAACCATGAGAGCGACCCGGCGAACGGCAAGCTCGTGCGCTTCGCCCGCCGCATCCTCCCCATCACCGACACGTACCACGGCGACCGACTCTCGGTGAAGATCGACGGCAAGCGCTTCTTCACCCCGATGCTGCTCACCATCGTCGCGATCGGCTTCATCGACCTCGTCTTCGCGGTCGACTCCATCCCGGCGATCTACGGCCTCACCGAGCAGGCGTACATCGTGTTCACGGCGAACGCCTTCGCCCTCATGGGGCTGCGCCAGCTGTTCTTCCTCATCGGCGGCCTGCTCGAGCGGCTCGTCTACCTGGCGCAGGGCCTCGCGGTCATCCTCGCCTTCATCGGCGTGAAGCTCGTGTTCCACGCCCTCCACGTCAACGAGCTGCCGTTCATCAACGGCGGGCAGCACATCGACTGGATCCCCGACATCCCGATCTGGTTCTCGCTGCTGTTCATCGCGCTGACCATCACGGTGGCGACGGTCGCCTCGCTCGCGAAGACCCGCCGCGACGCACGGGCGGGGCTCGAGCAGTAGGCGCATCCGCAGCACCTCGCCGCTACGGGGCGACTGTGCTCAATATCTGACTAGAGTCAGTATTGAGCACAGTCGTCATCGATCGGAAAGCAGCCCCCTCATGCCCTCACTCACTGGAGCAGTCGTCCTCGTCACCGGCGCGAACGGCGGCATCGGCACCCACTTCGTCCACGAAGCCCTCGCCCGGGGCGCCGCGAAGGTCTACGCGACCGCCCGCAACCCGCGCACCTGGGACGACGAGCGGGTGGTCCCCCTCACGCTCGACGTGACCGACCCGACCTCGATCGCCGCGCTCGTCGAGGCGGCCCCCGACGTCACTGTGCTCATCAACAACGCCGGTGTCGCCGTCACGACCCCCGGCATCCTCACCCAGACGGACGAGGAGATCCGCAGCAACGTGGAGACCAACTTCCTCGGCCCGCTGTTCCTCGCCCGCGCCTACGCACCCCTGCTCTCGGGGCGCGAGGGCGCGACCATCATCGACCTGCACTCGGCCCTCAGCTGGTACGCGGTCAACGGGATCTACAGTGCGACGAAGGCGGCCCTGTGGTCGGCGACGAACTCACTCCGGCTCGAACTGCTCCCCGCGGGCGTCCACGTCATCGGCGTGCACGTCGGCTACGTCGACACCGCGATGGCAGCACACACCACGGACGCGAAGCTCGACCCGGCGCTGCTCGTCGCCCAGGTCTACGACGCGATGGCCGCCGACGAGTACGAGGTCCTCGCGGACGACACCTCCCGCCACCTCCGCGCCGGGCTGAGCGCACCGCTCGAGGCCGTGTACCCGCAGCTCGCGGAGTAACCGACGCCACCCTCCCGCACGGGACGCGGACACCGGCGATCCGTTTTCCGAAACGGCCGCCACCCTGAGGAGCACCTCTGCCACGATCTCCTCAGGGTGGTCGTCGCGGGGGCGTCCACCGCGACGAGGAGTGACGATGGGTGTGCTGCGGGACCGGATGTCCGGGGTGATCGTGGTCGCCCTCGCGTGCTGCGTCGTCGGTGCGGGAGCGGCACCGGCCGGAGCAGCCACCGCCGCCTGTCGCTCACTCCCGGCACCCGCCGTCGAGCTCCTGAACGCGGGTGATGCGGCGACGACGTTCGGTGTCGACGGCTCCGGCGTCCGCGTGGGGATCATCTCCGGCTCCTTCGGGAACGCCGGTGACGAGGCCGTCGCGGCCGACGTCACGGCCGGCCTGCTGCCCGGGCCCGGGAACCCGTGCGGCTACCGGACACCGGTCACGCTCGTGGACGACCCGGCCGGGGACGAAGACGACGAGGGCCGCGCGATGGCCCAGCTGGTGCACGGGATCGCGCCAGGGGCGGAGCTCCTGTTCGCCTCCGGGACGTCCGACTTCCCCGGCGCGATCGACCGTCTCACCGCGGCCGGCGCGACGATTATCGTCGACGACGTCCAGGGCGGCGACGACCGCCGATACCGGACCGGAGCCGGCGAAGCGGCCATCCAGCGGGCGGTGGACGCCGGTGTCTTCTACACCACCGCCACCGGCAACTTCGGCGTCCCCGGCGCACCGGGTTCGCCGAGCGCAGGCTTCCCGATCGGCTCCTGGGCGACCGAGCAGTACCGCCCGACCAGCTGCCCGCAGAACGTCGCCGACCTCTTCCCCGCCTCCTCCGTCGACTGCCTCGACTTCGATCCCGGCGACCCGGCCGATCCGACGATGGGCGTCACCCTGCCACCCGCCGCATTGATGTTCGGTGTCCTCGACTGGGCCGAACCGGACGGCGCCGTCGCGACGCGGTTCGAGTACGTCCTGTCGCTGGCGGACCGCACGATCCCGTTCACGCCCTCCGACCCTGGCCTCGCGACCGGCACGGCTCCGCTGCAGAACCCCTCGGAGACCGAGCTGTCGGAGGTCCAGGTCAGCGTCGTGCGCCAGGTGACCGCCACCTCGGGCACCCCTCCGGTGGCGTTGACCTGGCTGCCCTTCCCCGATCGGCCCGAGCTGTCCTCGCAGGAGTACTTCCGCTCGACGGCCACCGACACCGTGGGCTCAGCACTCTTCGGCCACCAGGCGTACCCGGCCGCGTTCCGGGTCGCCGCGGTCGACGCCGCGGATTCGACATTGGAGACCTACTCCTCCCTCGGACCCTCGACCATCCTCTTCGGCGTCCCGGCGCGCGTGACCGTCTCCGGCCCGACCGCTGCCGGCGTCGACGACCTGCCCGTGTCGACGACGGTCCTCACCGGCTCCGGGAACTTCCGCGGCACCTCCGCCGCCGCACCCACCGTCGCCGCAGCGGCCGCACTGGTCCGTCAACTCCGACCGGACCTCACGCCCGAACAGGTGCGGACAGCGCTCACCGACCACGCCCGCCTCGACACCATCACGATTCCGTGGGATGCGAGCATCCCGACCGAACGCTCGGTCGGCGCGGGCCTGATCGACGTCGGCGCGAGCCTGCAGGCCCTCGCGTCCGCAGCGCCGTCGCCGTCGACGCCCGCGAGCTCAGCGGCGGCGGCGACGGACGTCCTCCCGCCGACCGGGCTGTCGGCTGTGGCGCTGCTCCTGACCATGGGGACGGCGGCCGCGATCATCGGCGGCGGTCTCCTGCTCCTCGCACGGCGGCGGCAGCGACTCGCCTGACCGCGCCTCCCGTCACCGGCAAGGGCTCGACCGCCCGCAGCTGCACTCCTATGCTGAGCGCATGTGCGGTCGCTTCGTCGTCACCGATTCCACGTCCACCCTCCTCGCGGACCTCGTGGCCGAGTTCGAGGCGCCCGCGCCCGACTACAACGTCGCGCCCACCACGGCGGTGACCGTCGTCCGCACCCGTCACGACGAACGGACCGCGACCGCGGCCCGATGGGGATTCGTACCGGGCTGGGCGAAGGACTTCGCCAAGCAACGGCCGCAGCCCATCAACGCCCGCATGGAGACGGTCGCGACGGCGTCGATGTTCCGGAAGGCGTTCACCTCGGCGCGCTGCATCGTGCCTGCCAGCGGGTACTACGAGTGGGTGGTGACGGAGACGGGCAAGCAGCCGCACTTCATCCACGACCCCGATGCGGAGCTGGCCATGGCCGGCATCATCAGCGCCTGGCCGGACCCGACCAAGGGCGAGGACGACCCCGACAAGTGGCGGCTGTCGATGGCGATCATCACCCGCGACGCCCACGTCTCGCCGGGTGAGGTCCACGACCGCATGCCGGCCTGCCTCACCCCGGACGGCTACGACGACTGGCTCGGCGACCACCTCGACACCGACCAGCTGCTGCAGCTCCTCGACCGTGAGTCCTTCGCCGTCGCCCACGACCTCACCCACTACGAGGTCACGCGGGACGTGAACAACGTCCGCAACACCGGGCCGCACCTCATCGAGCCGCTCCCGGCCTGAGCGGAGCGCCCCGACGGCCGAGTCCCCCTCAGGGGTTGCTGATGACGGCCTTGCCTCGGATGCCACCGGAGGCCAGCGCCTCGAGCGCCTGGACGGTGTCGTCGAACGGGGAGATGCGCCCCACGACGGGTCGGAGGACGCCACGTTCGACGAGCGCCGTGATCTCGCGGAGCTGATCACCACTCGCCCGCATGAACAGGAACCGGTACTGCACGTCGAGCCGCTTGGCCTGCTTGCGGACCTTCGCGCTGAGGGCGGCGATCGCGAGCCGCAGCACCGCGTTCAGCCCGGCCGCCTTCGCGAACTCCGGCGTCGGGGGGCCCGAGATGCCGACGACCGTGCCGCCCGGACGCAGCACCCGGAGCGACTTCTCCAGGTTCTCGCCACCGAGGCTGTCGAGCACGAAATCGTAGCCGGACAGCCGTTCGGCGAAGTCCTCCGAACGGTAGTCGACCACGACATCGGCCCCCAGCGACCGGACGAATCCCGCGTTGGCGGCGCTGGCCGTGGTCGCCACCTCGGCCCCGAGCTGCTTCGCGAGCTGGATCGCGATCGACCCGACCCCGCCGGCACCCGCGTGGATGAGGACCTTCTGACCGGGCTGCACGTTCCCGATCTCGACGAGTGCCTGCCAGGCCGTCAACGCGACGAGCGGGAGGGATCCGGCCTCCTCCATCGTGATCGACGCGGGCTTCAGGGCGACGTCGGCTTCGTCGATCGCGATGCGCTCGGCGAAGGTGCCGATGCGGTGATCGCGGGGACGGGCGTAGACCTCGTCGCCAGGCTTGAAGGCGCGGACGGATCCACCGACGCGGACGACGGTACCGGCGACGTCGTGGCCGAGCACGATCGGCAGGCGGTACGGCAGGATCTGCTTGAACTCGCCGAGCCGGATCTTCTCGTCGAGTTGGTTCAGTCCGGCGGCCTGCACCTGGACGAGGACGTCGTGGTCGCCGACGGTCGGCTCAGGCACCTCGGCTTCGTGCAGTGCGGTCTTGTAGCTCGAGACGACGAACGCTCTCATGACGGTCTTCCTGTTCTCGTAGGGGCTGACATCCATCGCTGTCAGCTCTTTCTGAGTCTACTCAGTTTTCTCGACTCCAAGCTCCTTCGTCATCCCAGGTTCTTCCCAGACGATCGTCTAAGCTGGACGGCGTCCTCCTCAGACGATCGTCTGATCAGGCCTCGGACACCCACCAGACCGGATGGTCACCCACTTCGAAGGAGCGCCGGTGAGCGGTCTGCGCCAGTACGCGATGAACCAGGTCCGCGACGAGATCATCGACGCCGCCGGCCTCGAGTTCGGGCGCAACGGCTACGCGGGCACCTCGTTCTCCGGCATCGCCGCCGTCATGGGCAAGCCGAAGTCGGTCATCGGGTACCACCTCTTCCCATCGAAGCGGAGCCTCGCGCACGCCGTCATCGCAGAGCAGGACGAGCGGTGGCAGGCGGCGGACGCGACGATCGGCGTGCCCTACGGCGCACTCCGGTGGGTGACGATGATCCTCGCCTCGGCTCGGGAGGCCCAGCGGTCCCCGATCGCCATGGGCGCCATCCGGCTGCTGCACGAACTTCCCCGCATGGACGACCCGGTCTACACGGTGTTCGACTGGCGCGCCTACACCCGAACGAATCTCCGCATGGAGGCCGCCGCGCACGACCTCGACCTGCCCGACCTCGACGGCGTCTCCGACGTCCTGCTCGACGCGTGCTTCGGCCTCGTCACCACGACGGTGGGCGACGACGACGCGGCCGAGCTCCGAGACCGGCTGATCACGCTCATCCGCCCGATCCTCGCGACCGTCGACCCGGCCGGCGCTGCGGCCACGACCGCCGCCGCCGCCTCGCACGAGCTCGTGAGCGGACCGGCCGAGCACTGACCCTCCCCTGAACCCCGTCTCCGCAATCGGAAGGACGCCCATGTCCCAGAGCGACGCCGTGCACCCCGACGCAGCGCACCCCGGTGCCGTGCCGAACACGACCACCCGCGCCAGCACCGTCACCGACGGCGTCCACTTCGTCCAGGGCCCTGCCGTGAACTGGATCATCGTCGAGGGCGAGCTCGGACCGATCCTCATCGACACCGGCTACCCGGGTGACGGTGCCGCCGTCACTGCGACCCTCGGCACCCTCGGGTACGCGGTCGAGGACGTCCAGGCGATCCTCCTCACCCACGGACACGGCGACCACATCGGCAACGCCGCGTTCATCGCCGGCCTGGCCGACTGCGACGTCCTCGCCGCCCGCGACGAGATCCCCAACGTGCGACGAGACGTGCTCGAGCAGGTGGGGCTCGCCGACGTCCAGCCCCACCTGGAGCGTCCGGGCGTCGCGAGCTGGTTGAACCACGCCGTGGAGGCCGGCGGACTCGAGGTCGTGCCACCCACCGTGGTCGTGGCGGTCGAAGCGGTCCCCGAACTCCGAGACGCCCTCGGTGTCGAGATCCGGCCGATCCCCCTCCCCGGGCACACGCGCGGCCACCTGGGATTCCTGCTCGTCGAGCACGGGGTCCTCATCGCCGGCGACGCCCTCATCACCGCGCACCCGACGAGCCCGCACGACGGACCGCAGCTGCTCCCGGAGATGTTCCACGGCGACCTGCAGCGCGCCCGGCAGTCGCTGACGAAGCTGGCCGGGCTCCCCGCGTCGATCGTGCTGCCCGGGCACGGGCCGGCGTTCTTCGGCTCGCCCGCACAGGCAGCAGCGGAAGCGCTGGCGTTCGGCAGCGCGTTCTGAGCCCCTGGTCGCCCGCGGAACGCCTGCGCTAGCGTTGGCGGGGTCCCGAACCCGCACGCCGAGCCACGAGGAAGTGACCATGCAGAACCCGTTCCGCCGCGACGGCAGCCCGAGCAACGCCAGCCCGAATGAGACCGGCCCGAGCGACGCTCAGCCCGACGCCACGGACCAGCCGAACCAGGGCCGCACCCTCGAACCGAGCCCCGACGTCCTGGCACAGCTCGACGCGCTCGACGCCGCCTGCCGCGCAGCACCGGAGGAGATCGACCCGCAGATCCGCCTGTGGCAGGCGGTCGCGTCCCTCGACCGCTGGGTCTTCATCAACCGCGGCACCGACGACGAACCGCGTCCCTACGCGCTCGCCGCCCAGCCGGGGAACCTGCTCTGCGTCTACAGCAGCGGGACGCGTGCCCAGGAGGCCGCCTACGCGAACGGCCTCGTCCCGCCGGACGCCACGGTCTCCCTGCTCGCGGTCCCGATCCCGGCGGCGATCGACTGGGTCCTCGCCTTCGGCGAACGCGGCGTCGTCGGCGTGGCCCTCGACTACCCGCGGCTCGGCTCGTGGGTCCCGCTGCCGAACCTGGCGCGGTTCCGTCCGGCGTCCGAACAGCGCTGAGCCGTCCACCCGGGAGGATCACGATGCACGGTGTCGAGCTGCAGGAGCGCGCCGCCCGCCGGGCCGACGAGCTTCCGGGCGCGGAGCTCACCCATCCCTTCGGTGAGGAGTGGGACGTGTACAAGGTGCGGGGCAAGGTGTTCATGCTCCAGACCGGCGCGACGGGCGAACCGATCGTGACCCTGAAGGCGCGCCCCGAGGACAGCCGCAGCCTCCGTGAGGCGTTCCCCGACATCATCCCCGGCTATCACATGAACAAGCGGCATTGGATCTCGCTCACGCCGGACGGTGAGCTCGAACCGGCGTTCGTCGACGACCTCGTCACGGAGTCGTACCTCCTCGTCGTGGAGGGGCTGCCGAAACGCTTGCGGCCGGTCGACCCCGCCACCTTCGGGCAGCGCGGCGACGCCTGAGCTCAGGCGGTGCGCGTGCCGCCCGGCAGCGCGCTCAGACCGGGATGCGGCGAGCGCCCGTGCCGGTGTCGCCGAGTTCGTCGTCCGGGTTGAGGAGGGTGCAGGCCTTCATCGAGAGGCAGCCGCAGCCGATGCAGCCGGTGAGTTCGCGTTCGAGCTGTTCGATGCCGCGTCGGCGCTGTTCGAGGACCTTCTGCCAGCGACGTGAGGCCCGCTGCCAGTCCTCGTGGCTGGGGGTGCTGGTGAGGGGGACGTCGGCGAATGCTTCGGCGACGTCTTCGAGCGGGATGCCGAGGCGTTTCGCGACCGAGATGAGGGCGACGCGGCGCAGCATGTGTCGTGGGTACCGTCGCTGGTTCCCGGTCGACCGCTCGGAGGCGATGAGGCCGAGGCGTTCGTAGTAGTGGAGGGCGGAGACGGCGACGCCGGTGCGGCGGCTCATCTCGCCGACACTCAACAGCTCGCCGGGACGGTGCACGTCGCACCACCCGCCTTCCTCGATCCGACCTCAAGCCGCCTTCAGGTTCGGCCCGCTGTCGACGGTACACCAGCCCAGGGTGACGGATGGGCACCCCTCCCCATGCTCGATCCGGACCGATCCGGGCCGACGCCTGTCGCTCATCGGCGTCCCGCTGGCAGGATGGTCGGCATCTGACACGGACCGTGGGGGGACGAGATGACACAGGACGGGGACTTCCTCGAGGTGATCGCTGCCGAGGTGGCGCAGGATCCACAGAACGCGGCACTACGCGAGGACTTCGTCACGCTGCTGCTCCAGCACGACGTGGACCGCGCGGCCGAGGAGGTGTCCACCTTCGAACGGTTCGGCGGTGACCCCGCGCGCGTGCGCCTGCTCCGAGCGCGGGTGATGGCGGCACGGTTGCGCGGTGGCACGACGGGCGGTGCGCCCGCCGAGACCCCCGGGGGCGACCCGACAGCGAACTCGTCGACACCGGACCGGCCGACGGCGGCCCCGAACGCGTCGACACCCGACCAGGCGCCCGTCCGCATCGGGCAACCGGGCCTCTGGGACGCGGAGCGGCCCGCGATCACCCTCGCCGACGTCGCGGGTCTCGCCGACGTCAAACAGCACCTCGACTCGACGTTCCTCGCTCCGCTGCGCAATCCCGAACTCGCCGCCGCGTTCGGGCAGAAGCCGGGCGGGTCACTCCTCATGTACGGGCCGCCCGGGTGCGGGAAGACCTTCATCGCGAAGGCGATCGCCGGAGACCTGGGCGCCTCCTTCATCCACGTCACCCTCGCCGACCTCCTGAGCAAATGGCTGGGCGACAGCGAGAAGGCCATCCAGAGCGTCTTCCACGACGCCCGCGCAGCCGCGCCCTGCGTCATCTTCTTCGACGAGTTCGACGCCCTGGGCGGCCGACGCACCTCGGGCGGCGGGTCGCAGTCGATGCGCACGATCGTGACCCAGCTGCTCGAAGAGCTCGACGGTGTCGCGAACGAGAACGACGGCGTGTACTTCCTGGCCGCGACCAACCGTCCCTGGGACATCGACCCGGCGCTCCGTCGTCCGGGGCGGATCGACAAGACGGTCCTCGTGCTCCCGCCGGACGCCGTGGCTCGGGCCGCCATCCTCCAGGGCGACCTCGAGGGCAAGCCTGCCGAGGGGGTCGACGTCATCACGGTGGCTGCGGCGACCGAGGGGTTCTCCGGTGCCGATATCGCGCAGGTCTCACGGGTCGCCCTGCAACGGTCACTGTCGGCGTCGATGGAGGCGGGCGCGATCGTGCCCGTCACCACAGAGGGGTTGCTCGAGGCCGCCGCCGGCCTCATCCCGTCGACGGCGTCCTGGTTCGACCAGGTCGCGCCCGTGCTCGAATACGGCGTGGACGACGGCACCTTCGCCCAACTCCGGACCTACCGCGTGCAGCACGGTCTCCGATGAGCGAGCCCGTCGGCGTCGAACGCGAGGCCATCGAACACGACCGCGACCTCGCCTGGGAACTCTTCGAGTTCCAGCCACAGCACCCGCGGATCCCCGAACTCGCGATGAGCGTCCTGGCCCGGGCGCCGCAGTTCACCGGGATGATCATCCTGCTGTCCACGCACCGCGAGGCGTGCGGCGACGTCGAGGAGGCCCGACGGCTCCTGCGGGAGCTGCTCGGACGCCGGGACCGGCAGTTCCTCGGGGCACTCCGGCGACTCCGCGACCTCGAGGCGTCCGCCGGTGACTTCACGGAGGCCATGCGCCTCGGCGAACTCGTGCTCCGAGAGGATCCCGACGCGGACTGGTTCGACCACATGGACCTCGCGGCCGCCGTCGCGATGGCCGACGACCCCGAGCGCGGTTGGACGTCGATGGACGGCGCCGTCGAACTGGCCGGTCGGACCGCGCCGGAGGCGTACGCCGGGGCGCTGGGGCTCCGAGCCCTCCACTTCCTGTCGACCGGAGCCCCGCCGGCACGGTTCCTCGTGGCCGCACAGCAGGCGATCGAAGCCGACCCGAGCGAGACGACCCTGTCGACCGCTCTGGCCTTCGCCTACCTCTACGACTACCGTCCGCAGGAGGCCGCCGAACTGCTGGCCCGCGTGCTCCGCGAGGACCCGACGGACGAGGTCGCCCAGGGCGGGATGATCGTCGCCCGCGGGTTCCTCGACCCCATCGAACGCGGGGCCGGCACCATGGACGACCTGCGACGAGCCGGCATGGGCGAGATCGCGTGGCGGATCCTGCGCGACAAGGTGTTCGGAGCCGGGCTCGCCGAGGCGCTCGCCGCGCTGGACCCGCTGCTGCCGGCGGAGCTGGCGGCGTCGCTGCGCCCGCCCCTCGACCGTGATGCGGCGCGTGCCAGCGGCGGAGACGACAAGGTCCTCGCCTGGCGCGACGGACAGCGTCCGGGATCCGGCGGCCTGTGGGGTGACGGTCGGCCCTTCCGACTGCTCAGTGGCGCCGAGGTCGCAGCCCTGGACGCGGCGATCGAACAGCATCCTGCGGCATGGCCGCAGTGGGACGCGGAGCACGAGTACTTCACCCTGCTCTTCACCGACGATGCGGACGCCTACCTCTTCGAGGGTGCCGGTGGCCGCTTGTACCGACGCGGCGCAGGCAGCGACGACGAGGAGATCGCGTCCAGCCTGACGGACTGGCTGTGGGACCGCGTCGCCGCGTTCGGTGGAGCCGATGCCCGCCCGGGACGCTCCGCGGTCGTGACGGGCCGACCGCCGACGGACGAGTCGTGAAGCGGGAGGAGTTGACGGCGCTCGGCGTCGCGGCTGCCGACCGGGGGAACGCGCTGTTCCTCGACGAGGGCGACACGATCGCGCCGCAGTCGGTGGTCTTCGCCCCGATGGACGGTGGGTGGACGGTCTACACGACCGACCATACGTCGAGCCCCGTCGAGACCACCCGGCGATGGTTCACGACCGAGGAGGCGGCGTTCGACGACATGTACGAGCAGCTCCGCGAGCAGTCGACGCAGCGGATCCAGCCGAGCATCGTCGAGAGCTTTCGACGCATCGGGGTGCTCGGCACGGTGACCGCCGTCATGTGGCTCGTCACGGGAGCAGGGTGGCTGTGGATGTCGCCGTTCACCTTCTCCCGGGCGGAGACACGAGGCACCGGCAACTCGGGCGACCTGGGCGAATTCATCTTCCCCGCTGAGACGGGCCTCCCGGTCGTCGCGGCCTGCTACAGCCTCGCGTTCATCAACGTCCTCCTCCAGTGGGGCATCGGGCGTCGCGACCACGGCGCCGTCCGCACCCGCGCCGTGCAGATCGCCGGTGGAACCGCCTTCTTCGCGGCGGTCGCCCTCGTGTGCATGGCGATCCGCGCCGCCGAAGTCGATGATCTGTCGTTCTGGTTCCCGCCGATCCTCGCTGTGGTGGCCGGCATCGTGGTGTCGCTCGCACTCTTCGCCGCTCGCACCGCCGACGCCGAACGAGATGCGGCACCGAACGAGATGCGGCACTGAACGGCTCGACTCGACCGGACCAGCCGCGCGGAGCCGCCGCCGGTCAGGGCACCTGAGCCAGGTCGGCCGCCGGCCACGACCAGACGACGTCCACCGCCGACTGCTCCTTCACCGCGGTCCGGCGACGGGACGCCTCGCGCTTGGTCGCGGGCTCGGACGGCCCATTCCAGATCCAGTCCTTCGGCACCAGGTGGAAGGCGAGCGTCGCCTGGCCGCGGGCCTCGTCGACCACGAGGACGAGCGCCGCGCCGCGATCGCGGACACGCCACACCACGACGCCCCGGGGTGTGGTCGTGAGCGCGCCCACCTCGGCGAGGCGTCGTCCATACGGATCCTCCTCGGGGTCGAGCGTGGTCTCCCCGTGGATGAAGTCGCCGCCGTGGACGTGGATGCAGTCGCGTTGGAGGGCGGCGCAGACCTCGCGCAGCCGCTCGAGCGCTGATCGGTCCGTCGCGCTGATCGTGGCGACGGCCAGGGGAAAGATCACGAGCGCACCCCGGTCGATCGCCGGCACACCGAGCAGCGGCCAGAGCGAGGGGTGCGTCGCCGCCTGCCGAGGCGGGAGAGCCGAGATCGTGTCGAGGATCCGGAGACCGTCAGCGAGCAGTTCGAGCCCCGGCGCTTCGGCGATCGGTTCGTTGATCGATTCGGTCATCCGCCCAGGCTACCGAGCCGTCGGCGGTGTTCCGTAGGCTTGAGGGGTGAAGCTCATCGCCACCCTCCGCGACCGCGCGACCATCACCACCGAAGCCGCCGCACCCGATGTCGCGGGTCTGCGCGCGGCCGTCCTCGCCGCCACCCCGCCCGGCCACACGCTCGCCGCGTTGCACGGTGGCGGACGGGTGAACGGCGACCTCGTCGGCACCGCCGTCTACCGGCCTGTCGCCACACGGACGATCGAGGCCGAGGGTCGCGACTACCCGACCGCGCGGAAGGCGCTCGAAGCGCTCGTCCCGGAGGAGCAGGTCGTGCTCTCGGTCCACGCCGTGGACCAGTGAGGGCACCTGCATGAGCGGACACGCGTTCGCCATCGGGTCGATGGTGCGCTTCCAGGAGATCGTCTCGCCGCTCCCGCCGGCCGACACCCAGGCGGCCATGCTGTCGGCACTGCAGGCGGACGGCTTCGCCGTGGCACCCGAGTCGTTCGCGGCCGACGCCTGGAGCATCCGGTACGCCGTCATCGGCGACGACCGCGCATCGAGCCTGAGCTCCTACGCCTTGGAGCTCGTCCCGCTCCTGTCGCTCGTCGGTGTGCGTCGGCCCTATGCCCGCTGCGCGGCGCCCGTCGCGGTCCGGGCGACGGAGCACGGTTCCGTCCTCCACACGACGACGGTCTGGGGGTTCCGCGGCGACGGCGGGACGGTCGGCCTCGTCGCGCAACGGGTCGCCGCCGCCGCCGAGCGGGCTGCGCAGCTGGTGGGCGGGACGCGCAACGCCTCCGTCTCGATGATCGACCGGACCGTCCCGATCGACGGCAAGCGGTTCGAACGGCTCACCGGTTGGAAAAGCCGGGGGCGCTCCTAGGCCGCCGGATCACACCGGATCAAGCTGGATCAGGCAGGATCACACGGACCTGCGCGGCGATCTCCTCCACGATCTCGTCGACCGTCCGGGCCGCGTTCACCGTCGCCGCCATGCTCACGAACATGATCGCGGAGACGACGTGGGCGAGGGTGCCCGCGACCTCGGTGGCGATACCGCCGCGGTCGACGAGGACGTCGGCGATGAGCGCCTCGGTCTGCTGGGTGAGGTCGAGCGCCACGCGGTGGTGCGGTTCCTCGGGGTCGCCGAACACGATCTCCCGGAGGTAGGTGCGGCCGTTGTCGATCTGCTTGCGGTTGCACTCGACGACCGGGCGGATGACGGCGAGGACCCCGTCCGTCATCGTCCCGGCGGCCGCGGCAGCCTCGCGTCCCTCGGCGAGCGCGTCGGCGTACGTCGAGTTCTGCACGAGCAGCAGCAGCTCGCCCTTCGTCTTCGCGTAGAGGAACAGCGTCCCGGTGCCGATGTCCGCGCGGTCGGCGATCTCCTGCGTCGTCACGTCGTCGACGCCGCGCTCGGCGAACAGCTCGCCCGCCGCCGCCGTGATGCGAGCGAGCTTGTCGAGCTTGTTGCGTTCGCGTCGGCCGAGCGTGCGGTCGTCGATGCTCATGGGGGGTTCCTTCGGCATGGGGCGTGGTGGAGGTCCGGCCCCATTCTCCCAGGCGGTGCTGGAGCTCAGCAGCACCGTGAACCGGGCGTTCGGTCCTGCTCCGCGAAGCGCTCCCGCCAGAAGGTGCGCTCGTCGGGGACCGGGGTGTCCGGGTGCACGCGTCGGTGGTGCTCGACATAGGTCGCGTAGGCGGTGTCGCCCATGAGCGAGGTGACGAACCACCGCACCGACGCCCAGCCCCGCCGGACCGCGAGCCCCACGGCTCCCGGTCCGGTCGCCGACCCGGTGCCGGACATCAGTGCCCCGACCGTGCTGGACGCTTGTCGGCGTCCACCGTCGACCACTCGCGCTCGAGAGCCTTCTCCGCTTTCGTCGCGACGATCCCCGCCGGCGCGAAGCGACGCGACGGGAGCGCCGGGTCCTCCGAGCTCGGCCCTCCGCCCGTGCGGAACGACCGCACGGTGTGGAGGATCGCGAAGAAGATGACGATGATCGCGAGGGTCACGAACAGGATCGACAGCACGCCCTGCACGGTGGTGTTCCGCACGACCGCCTCCATCGCCGCCCGCGTCGGCGCGTTCCCGAAGCTGTCCTCGCCGGCGGCGAGCGCCTCGCGGAACGCCGCGTTCTGCGCCCAGTAGCCGACGGCGGGGACGGGCGAGAAGATCTTGAACATCGACGCGGTGATCGTCACGACCGCGGTGAAGGCCAACGGCACGGCGACGATCCACAGCCACCGGAAGTTCCCGCGTTTCGCGACGATCGCCATGCAGACCGCGAGCGCGATCGCGGCGAGCAGCTGGTTCGCGATGCCGAACAACGGGAACAGGGTGTTGATGCCGCCGAGCGGGTCGGTGACGCCCATGATGAGGATCGCTCCCCACGCCGCGACCATCACGGCCGTGCAGATCCAGGCGCCGAGTCGCCAGTCGGGGTCGCGGAACTTCGGGATGATGTTGCCGAAGGTGTCCTGGAGCATGAAGCGGGCCACACGCGTGCCGGCGTCGACGGCGGTGAGGATGAAGAGGGCCTCGAACATGATCGCGAAGTGGTACCAGAACGACATGAGTGCGGTGCCGCCGATGAGCTGCTGCATGATGTGCGCGAGGCCGAGGGCGAGCGTCGGTGCACCGCCGGTGCGGGACACGATCGACTCCTCCCCCACGTTCGCTGCGGTCTGCGTGAGCACGTCGGGGGTGAGGTTCACCCCGGCGAGCCCGAGCGAGTTCACGAAGGCGACCGCGCCCTCGACGGTGCCACCGGTCGCCGCCGCGGAGGAGTTCATCGCGAAGTAGATGCCGCGGTCGATGGACAGGGCGGCGACGAGGGCCATGATCGCGACGAACGACTCCATGAGCATGCCGCCGTAGCCGATGAACCGGGTCTGGCGTTCCTTCTCGACGAGCTTCGGCGTGGTGCCGGACGCGATGAGCGCGTGGAAGCCGGAGAGGGCGCCGCACGCGATCGTGACGAAGAGGAACGGGAAGAGCGAGCCGCTGACCACCGGGCCGGCGTCACCACCGGCGAACTCGCTGAACGCGGGCACCGTGATCTCCGGCCGCACGAGGACGATCGCCCCGGCGAGCATCACGATCGTGCCGATCTTCATGAACGTGGAGAGGTAGTCGCGCGGTGCGAGCAGCAGCCACACCGGCAGGATCGCGGCGACGAAGCCGTAGACGATGATGCCGACGGCGATGACCGTGCGGTCGAGGGTGAACGCCGCGGCGCCCCACTCGGTCTCCGCGACCCAGCCGCCCGCGACGATCGCGAACATGAGGAGGACGAAGCCGATGATGGAGATCTCGGTGATCTTGCCCGGCCGGATGAACCGCAGGTACACACCCATGAACAGCGCGATCGGGATCGTCATCGACACGCTGAAGACGCCCCAGGGGCTCTCGCCGAGGGCGTTGACGACGACGAGGGCGAGGATCGCGACGATGATGACCATGATCGCGAGCGTCGCGATGATCGCGGCCGTCCCACCGATCACGCCGAGCTCGTCGCGCGCCATCTGGCCGAGGGAGCGGCCGCCGCGGCGCATCGAGAAGAAGAGGACGAGGTAGTCCTGCACGGCTCCGGCGAGGATCACGCCGATGATGATCCAGATGGTGCCGGGCAGGTAACCCATCTGCGCGGCGAGCACGGGGCCGACGAGGGGGCCGGCACCGGCGATCGCGGCGAAGTGGTGCCCGTAGAGGACGCGGCGGTCGGTGGGGACGAAGTCCTTGCCGTTGGCGAGGTACTCGGCCGGCGTCGCCCGCCGGTCGTCGGGGCGGAGCAGTTTCCGTTCGATGAGCTTCGAGTAGAAGCGGTAGGCGATGAGGTAGGTGCAGACCGCCGCGAAGACGAACCAGATCGCGTTGACCGTCTCGCCGCGGACGAGTGCCAGCATCGTCCACGCGAACCCGCCGAGGAGGGCGATGGCGACCCAGAGGACCACCTTGGCGGGGGTCCAGCGCGGGGCGTGCTCGGCCTCGTCGACCGCGGTGGGTGGGAGCTCCGGATCCTGGACGAGGACGGGTTCCGCCTCACCCCCACCGGCGGGCTGCTGTGCTCCGCGCCGGTTCGATCCTGCGCGTGCTCGGTCCTGTCGTCCGGCGTCGTTGCCCATGACGATTCCTCCCTCAACGGTGGTGTTCGTGCGTCGAGGGTAACAGCGACCCGCCGGTGGGCGCTCGACCGGATCCGGCCTCACCGGGCTGGAACGGGACTCGCGCGATCAAGCACTTGCAGGGTTGGTTCCGGGGTGGTTTCCAGCCGCCGGACGCCTTGCGCCCAGGGTTCGGCGCAAGACTGATCCGGTCTTTGCTGTTCCGATCGACCACCCGCCCCTTGACCACCGGATCCCCATGACCCTGACGTTCCCCGTTCCGTCGTCCGACGACAGCGTGCAACGACGTGGGTTGCGCGAGGCGCTCTCCGATGCCGTGGTGCAGGACTTCATCGACGACCTCCCGGTCCCGACCCGGCCGTCCGACCTCGCGACCCGGCTGCTGTACCCGCGCTGGCAGGTGTACTCGGACATCCACGAGGGCAAGCTCATCGCCGAGCGGGTGCGGCGCAACACCCGCCTGTTGAAGGTCGACGTGGAGCGCAACCGTGCATGGATCGCGCACGGACTCGCCACCCGACGGGCGCGGGCCGGCTCCGGCGTCGACACACCCGAGCAGGAGACGCCCGTCTCCGTCGTCATCGTGGATCCAGAGGCCTTGGCGCAGCTGCACGCGATCACGGCGAGTGGTCTGAGCATCCGCGAGGCGGTCGAGCACGCGCTGCGGTCGATGAGCACCCCACCGGAGGCCGAGGACGGGCGGCGGGTCACCCCGCCGGTTGCGGAGATGCTCCCCGACCTCGACGCCCGCCGTCGGCAGGCACGGGTGGGCTGACGCCGCGCCGAGCCTCAGCCGAGCGCGCCGCGCGTCAGATGGACGAGCGCATCGCCCGCTCGAACTGCTCGACGAACTGCGCGCCGGGGTCGGACCAGTCGGCGGCCGTGATCGACGCCGAGATCCGCTTGGCGTGCTCGATCGCGTCGGGCCGCTCGACGATGTCGACGAGTCGCCTGGCGATCGCAGCGGGCGACAGCGGCACGTATTCGATGTGCTGACTGTCGAGGACGCCGGTCGTGTTCGGGCTGTCGTTGACGACGGGCACCACCCCGGAGGACATGATCTCCAGCGGGAGCAGCGACATGTCGGTGAGCGACAGCACGAGGCCTGCGGCGCAGCGGTTGTACACGGCGTTCAGCTCGGAGATGTCCATGGCCGAGCGGTTCACGAACGGGAACCCCGTCTCGTAGCCCGACATGTCCCAGCCGACGAGGTTGATCGTGATGTCCGGGCGCAGCCGGTGGAACTCGGTCAGCGCGAGCTCGCCGATCTCCCAGCCGCGCCGAGGCGTCGGCGGACGGGCGTAGAAGAGGATCTCGGTGCGGGGTGCGTCGTTCACGTGCGAGTAGTGCTGCTTGTCGACCGAGTAGTCGAAGTGGTCGCAGCTCATGCCGTACTCGTCGGCGACCTTCCTGGCCAACCACGGTCCGGCCGAGAACCCGTGGAACCCGAAGCGGTAGGTGTTCTCAGCGAGGACGTACTCACTGCTGGCCGGGTAGAACCACGGTTCGAAGTCCTGCACGAAGGAGAACCGCTTCGCCGGCCCCTGGTAGCGGAACGCGGGGTACGCCGTCTGCCAGTCGGAGGACACGACGACGTCGGCCCCCGGCGCGATGCCGGTGACGGGGTCGTACCGGACGATGTCGGCCTGCAGCTCCGGGTAGGCGCTGCTCGCCGCCATCATCGCGCGGATCCCGGCGATGTCGACGGCGGGCTGCGCGGACGCCTGGTACAGGTAGATCGTGAGGCGGTGACCGGCGCGTTCGAGGAACTCCATGAAGCGGAACGCGTTCTGATGCCCGCCGGAGGTGCGGCTCGGCGGTGAGATCAACCACGCCACGTCGTAGGGGCGCCGGGGGAACTCGGCGACGTTGAAGTGCCGCGGCACCGTCCAGTCGGCGGCGATCGCGTCGCTCGGGTAGAGGTCGGTCGGCTTCCGACGCATCGGGTTGAATCGTCCGTCGGCGAAGTGCGCGGCACGCCAGAGCGTCGACCGGACACCCTCGCCACGGATGGCGCGGAGCCCCTGCTCGATCATGCCCATATGGAATCCTGTCCCGTCGATGCCGTCGTCGCCGCCGTGAGGTCGGGTGTCGCCCCGAACGCGCGGACCGCGGCGACGACCCGGTCCACCTCGGCATCGGTCATCGCCGGCCACAGCGGCAGCCGGACGAGGCGTTCGGCGAACCGGACCGCGTGCTGCGGTTCCGACACCACCCGACCGTATCGCCGACCGGCCGCACTCGAATGGAGCGGCACGTAGTGGAAGGCGGCACCGATGCCGTGCGCCTGCAGGTGGCGGAGGAACTCCTGTTGCACCTCGGCGTCCGGGAGCAGCAGGAAGAAGAGGTGTGCGGCGTGCACGCCGCCGGGCGGGTCCATGAGCGTCGCGCCACGATCGTGCGCCCACTCGGCGAGCTCGGCCGCGTACCGGTCCCAGATCCGGTGCCGGTGCGCCTGGATGACGTCGAAGTCGCGGAGTTGGGTGTCGAGCACCGCGGCGTTCAGTTCGCTCGGCAGGTAGCTGGAGCCGAGGTCCGCCCAGCTGTACTTGTCGACCTGACCTCGGAGGAACTGGGCGCGGTCGGTTCCCTTCTCGCGCATGATCTCGGCGCGGAGCAGCACGGACTCGTCGTTGATGAGCAACGCACCGCCCTCGCCGCAGTGCACGTTCTTCGTGTCGTGGAAGCTCTGCGCGGCCATCGTCCCGACCGTGCCGAGCCGGACACCAGCGCCGCTGACGCCGAGGCCGTGCGCGTTGTCCTCGAGCAGGTGCAGTCCGTGTTCGGCGGCGAGACCGAGGAAGGCCGGTACATCCACGGGGACGCCGCCGTAGTGCATGACCGAGATCGCCCGCGTGCGGGGTCCGATGGCGTCGGCGACGTGCTGCGGGTCGAGGTTGCCCGTCGTCGGGTCACTGTCGACGAAGACCGGCGTCGCCCCGGCGAGGACGACCGCGTTCGCCGCCGAGGGGAACGTGAAGCTCGGGAGGATCACCTCGTCACCCGGCCCGACGCCGATCAGCCGGGTCATCATCTCGAGCGCGTGGGTCCCCGAGGTGGTGAGGAGGACGTGCTGGGCGCCCGTGAGGTGCCGGAGTCGGTCGGAGGCCGATGCCGTGAACCGGCCGTCGCCGTGGACGTGGTCCGAGGCGAGCACCTGCTCGAGCTGTTCGAGTTCACCGGCGGCACGGTAGGGCTTCGACAGCGGGATGCGCGGCGAGATCCCGACCTCCGCCATCATCGGCCACCCAGCAGCAGCGCGACGATGAAGACCGCTGCGACGATCACGACCGCGACGATGACGATGGTGGCGATGATCCCGATGCCGACCGTCGGTGAGTCCTCGACGGTCGCGCGACGCTCACCGTCCCGTCGTCTTGCGCTCACGTGTCGTTCCTCATGCTGATCCCCCCGGATGTCGATCGGGCGGTTCGCACCGACCCACCGGGCACGTTGGAGCCCGCCCGGGTGCTCCAGTATCGGTCGCGCGTCGATCGGCCCACATCCTGCTGCGGGCTACTCCACCCCCGCCACCTGGCGGGTTCCGAAGCCGGACCGTCACCGCTCCATCCCGTGGGCTCGTAGGGTGAGAGTCGAGCTGAGGAGACCCCGTGATCAGAGTGGCCGTCGTCGACGACGAGGCGTTGGTGCGATCCGGGTTCGAACTCAT
Organism: Plantibacter sp. Leaf1; assembly: GCF_001421315.1. Classification (NCBI taxonomy): domain Bacteria; kingdom Bacillati; phylum Actinomycetota; class Actinomycetes; order Micrococcales; family Microbacteriaceae; genus Plantibacter; species Plantibacter sp. Leaf1. Next base: position 1,881,148 of record NZ_LMJX01000002.1, read on the forward strand.
CCTCGGCGCGGTCGAGGACATCGAGGTCGTCGCCTCGGTCGACGGGGTCGCGGCCGTCGACGCCATCCGCGCGAGTGGTCCCGACGTCGTCCTCCTCGACGTCCGGATGCCCGGCCGGAACGGGCTCGACATCCTCGACGAACTGCAGACCTGGGACGACCCGCCCGTCGTCGCGATCCTGACCACCTTCGACTCCGATGACTACATCGCGCGCGCCCTCCGCAGTGGCGCCGCGGGGTTCCTCGTGAAGGACACCGACCCGGAGCAGCTCCCCATGCTGCTCCGCTCGCTGTCGGCAGGCGGCATCGTGCTCTCGCCGCAGGTGTCCCGGACCCTCGTCGGCGGCTTCGCCAGGGGCGCCGACCGCGAGGCGGCCAGGCGACTGTCCGGCTTGACCGGCCGCGAGCAGGACGTGCTGGCGGCGCTGCGGACGGGCGCGTCGAATACGGAGATCGGCGAGGCGCTGCATCTCAGCCGGGCGACGGTGAAGGACCACGTGAGTGCGATCCTCGGCAAGCTCGACGTCACCACCCGGCTCGAGGCGGCGATCATCGCGGAGCGCGCCGGTGTCCGCGTCGACGAGACGGATCACGCATGACCCGCCGATCCCGGCTCTGGTCGGTCCTCATCGAACTCGCCATCATCGCGGCGGCCGTCGTCGAGAGCCTCGCGACGCTCGAATGGGCGTCGCCCTGGGAGTCGGGGCTGGCGATCGCAGCGGCGGTCGGACTGATCTTCCGGCGACGGTGGCCGTGGATCGCGCTCCTCTTCGCCGTGCCGGCGTTCACCCTCAACCTCGCGACCCTCGCCGGCCTCGCCTCGCTGTTCTCCGTCGCGGTCCGGGAGCGCCGACGCTGGCGGCTCGTCGCGACGGGCATCGTCGTCTTCGTCCTCGCGGCCGTGCCGTGGTGGGGGTGGAACTCCGCCAACTACACGATCCTGTCCATCGTCTACGCCGGCCTGTACGCGGCGGCGCCGATCGCTTTGGGCCTGCTCGTGCGCACCAGACGGGAGCTGTTCGACCGGATCCGCGATCTCGAGCAGGTCCGCCGGACCGAGCGCGCGCGCATCGCCTCCGACGTCCTCGTCGAGGAGCGCACGCGCATCGCGAGGGAGATGCACGACGTGGTCTCCCACCAGGTCAGCCTCATCGCCGTCCAGGCTGGGGCGATCCAGGTGCAGACCGAGGAGCCGGGGACGAAGCGGATGGCGGTCACGATCCGTTCGCTCGCCTCGCGCACCCTCGACGAGCTCCGCGACATGGTCACCCTGCTCCGCGCGGAGACGGGGCATGCACCGTTGGCGCCGCAACCGACGGTCGAGGACCTCAGCCGGCTGATCGCCGACAGTGGGATCGACGTCACCACGGGGATCGAGCTGCCGGACGGGCTTCCGGCGCCGCTGCAGCGGGCGATCTACCGGACGGTGCAGGAGGGCCTCACGAACGCCCGCAAGCATGCCCCGGGAGCGCCCGTCGAGCTCCGGGCCAGTGCCTCACCCGACGAGGTCACCGTCGTCATCCGGAACGCTCGTCCGGCGCGGTCGGCGGGGACCACGTGGTCGTCGGCGGGCCACGGGCTCGTCGGCCTCACCGAGCGGGCGGAACTCCTCAACGGGACGCTCCTCACCGAGGACGCGCCCACCTCCTTCACGCTGACGTTCCGCGCTCCGTACTAGCGGGTGCTCGAGCGGTCGTCGGTGGAGAGCACCGACATCAGGATCGAGTCGACCCATTCGCCGTCCCAGCGGAGGGTGTGGCGCTGACGCCCCTCGACGACGAACCCAGCCTTGACGTAGGACCGCTCCGCGCGCGGATTGAACGAGTACACGTCGAGGACCACCCGGTGCAGCCCGAGGACGTCGAACGCGTGGTCGAGCACCGCCGTCGTCGCCTCCGTCCCGAAGCCCTGCCCGGTCCGGCCGGGAGCCAGCGCGATCCGGAAGTTCATCGAGGCGTTGTCCTCGTCGAGCTCGTTGAGCACCACTTCACCGAGGTACTCGCCCGAATCGATCGCTGTGATAGCCCAGTCGGCCCGGTCGTCCCGCGCGCCGACGGTCGCAAGGTGCCGCTCGATCGCCTCGCGCGGGATGGGTTCAGGCGTCCCGGTGAGACGCAGGGTCTCCGGGTCGGCCAGGCCGCGAAGGGTCGGCTCGAGGTGGACCGGGGCGAGCGGGACCAACCGGAGCCTCGGGGTCGTGAGGGTGTCGAGCTTCGCGAGCTTCGAGGTGTCCACCGTCGGAACGGTCATGCCTGCGACTCCTCGTCGCGCTCGTCGCCGAACAGCGGCCGCTGGAACCGGCGCTCGAACCGCAGGATGCAGCCGGTGCCCCGCACGAGCTCGTAGGCCTCGATGCACTCGGGGTCCGTCTCGGCCGCGATGCGGTACTGCTCGTACGCGGCGAGCGACGGGAAGGTGAACAGCGCGAACGCCTCGTCGTTGTCGCCCTCCGCGGGGAGGAAGTAGCCGTGGTGATCACCACCGAGCCGGTTGACGAGACGGATCCAACGCCGCCCATACTCGGTGAAGGTGTCGAGCTGCTCAGGGTCGATCCGGTAGCGCAGGTGGATGGTGATCATGGATCCCAGTCTGGCGGTTCCCCGACGACCGTCGTCATACGGGGCTTCCTGGACCGCCCGACACCTACGCTGGAACGGTCCCCAGCACGCCACGGAAGGTGATCGAGATGAGTTCCGAGTACGACGACGCGGCCGCGAACGGGCTCGCCCGCGCCCTGCGTGTGCCGGCCTCCTCGGACCGGCTCCAAGCCGCGCTCGCAGCCGGCACCACGCCGAAGCCTGCCTACATCGAGGTGCTCGTCGACCGGTGCGCCGTCGAACCCGACTTCTTCGTGCGCGACATGCTCACCTGGGCCCTCGTGCGGCACGACCCCGAGGTGACCGTGCCCCGCCTCGTCGAAGAACTCGGCTCGGTGTTCCCACAGGCCCGCAGCCAGGCGCTCCACACCCTGTCGAAGACCGGCGACCCGCGCACCTGGTCGGCGATCACCCTCGCACTCCTGGAGGACGACGAGGATCAGGTCGCCCGAGCCGCATGGCGCACCGCCGCAGGTGTCGTCCCCGAGCGCGAGGCGCCGGCGCTCGCCGAGTTGCTTGCGCGGCAGTTCGGACGCGGCGACCGTGACGTGCGACTCAGCCTGACCCGTGCGTTCCTCTCCATCGGCGAGCTCGCGGTGGACGCCGTCGAACAGGTGACGGATGCCGAGCAGTCCGAGCGCGAGGCACGGGTGCACGCCCGCGCGACCGCCCGGATGCTGCGCGACCCGGAACTCGACTTCGACGAGGCGATCCAGGAAGCCCAGCACGCCCTCCGCCAAGGACGCTGACGGCGCGGATCCGCCGCGCCGACCTCAGCGCAGCCGGGCGGTGCGCAGGGTCGCCGTCGCACTGTGCGCGGCCATGCCCTCCGAGTCGGAGATGACCTGCACCGCATCGGCCAGCTCGGGCGTCGCCGACTCCGCGATCCGCTGGTAGGTGAGCGGCTTCAGGAACCGCGACACCGACAGCCCGGCACTGTGCTTGGCACCGCCGGCCGTCGGGAGGACGTGGTTGGTCCCCGCCATGCCCTTGTCCGAGTACGCGACGGTGCTCCACGCGCCGAGGAAGATCGAGCCGTAGTTGAGCAACCGCTCGTGGTACCAGGCGTCGTCGGCCGTGATGACCTCGAGGTGCTCGGGGGCGAGGTCGTCCATGAGCGCTGCTGCGGTCTCCCGGTCCGCAGCCACCGTCACGGAACCGTAGTCGCGCCAAGCCGGCCCGCAGATCGACTCGGTCGAGAGCGTCGGCAGCTGCCGTTCGACCTCGGCGACGACCGCCCGGCCCAGCTCCTCCGATGTCGTCACGAGCGCGGCCGGCGAATTCGGCCCGTGCTCGGCCTGCCCGAGGAGGTCGGCGGCCACGAGGATCGGGTCGGCGGTCTCGTCCGCGAGGACGGCGACCTCGGACGGACCGGCGAGGAGATCGATCGCGACCGTGCCGAACAGCTGCCGCTTCGCCTCGGCCACGAAGGCATTGCCCGCGCCGACGAGCATGTCGATCGGCAGCTCGCCGAGCAGCCCGTAGGCCATCGCGGCGAGCGCCTGCACCCCGCCGAGGACGAAGACGCGGTCGACACCGGAGACGTGCGCGGCGTAGACGACGGCGTCGTTCGCGCCGCCGTCCGGCTGCGGTGGCGTGCAGGCGATGACCGTCGGCACCCCGGCCTGCTTGGCGACGCCGACCGTCATGAACGCGCTGGCGGTGAGGGGGAAGCGGCCGGCCGGGAGGTAGGCGCCGACGCGGGAGACGGGCACGTACTTCACGCCCGTGACGAGTCCGGGGACGAGCTCGGTCTCGAAGTCCTGCAGGTGCGCCCGCTGCTCCTGGGCGAAGGCGCGGGTGCGCTCGCCGCCGAGGTCGATGGCGGCTCGGAGGTCGGCGGGGAGGCGGTCGCCGCTGGTCGCGATCTGCTCGCGCGTCAGCTCGACGTCGCCGCCCTCGTACCGGTCGAGACGCTTGGCAGCGTCGAGCACGGCGTCCATGCCGCGACGCTCGATGTCGAGCAGCATGGCCGAGACGGTCTCGATGACGGCCGGGTCGCGCTGCGCCGGTGGAGCGTCGACGAGCGGTGTCTTGAGGTGGTGGAAGGAGCCGGCGAGGGACTGGAGCACGGGAGGACTGAAACGCATGCTGCGAGCGTACGAACGCGGTGCGCGGGCGACAACGGGGGACGTGCCTGCGCGAGCCATCGGGTCATCCGATACGCCGACGCGGGCTGGTGATCAGCGGCCAGCGGTCTGCGATCAGCGCCTCGGTGTCGTCGCGATCACCTGGTCGGGCTCCGCCGCCGCGAGCAGGGTGTGCTCTGCGAGTTCGGCGATCCGTGCGGTGGCCGGCGACAGGTAGGCGCCCTCGCGCTGCACGAGCGCGATCGTGTCGTAGAGCGGTTCGGCGAAGGGCGTGAGGGTCAACTCCTCCGGGAACCCGCCGGTGCGGGCGACCGTGCCGGACACGATGGTGTCCGCAGCGCCGGTCGCCGCGAGGCTCAGGGCGGTCTCCACGTGCTCGACCTCGACGGCGGGCTCGATCGACCGGCCTTGGAGACGAGCGCGCTCCAGCAGTTGGAGGCGCGTGGGGTCCCGCCACCCGGCGTAGGCGTCGTAGAGCACGAGCTTGGCGTCCGCGAACTCGTCGATCCCGACCGGTCCCGCGACAGGATCCCTGGTGGTGGAGGCGTAGAAGACCTCGTCGCGGAAGAGCGGCCGGATGGCGAGGCCCGTCACAGGCACCGGGAGGACCACGAGCCCGGCCTCGATCTCGCCGCTCGAGACGGAGTCCGCGACGAGCGCGGAGTTCAGTCCCACGAGTCGCACGCGCACGTTGGGGTACCGCTGGTGGAAGCGCTGAACGAGGTCGGAGAGCTCGTAGTAGGCGGCGTTGCGGAGGACACCGAAGGTGCATACGCCGCCGTCGAGCGAGGTGATCGCGGACAGCGCGTCGAGTCCGCCGTCGATGGCGGCGACCGCTCGCCTGGCGTGCTCGCGGAGCTCCTCGGCGGCGGCCGTCGGGACGAGCCGACGCGCACCGCGGGCGAACAGCTGGAGGCCGATCTCGCGCTCGAGGCGGCTCACGAGTTCGGACACGGAGGCCTGGCTGCTGTCGAGTTCGGCGGCCGCGGCGGTGAACGACCCGCTCTCGTAGGCGGCGAGGAAGGCGCGGAGTTGCGCGAGGGTCATGCGGTCAGCCTAGCGATGGCGGTCGGAGGAGCCCTGGGCGGTGACCGCCCCGTACAGCTCCGGCCGCCGGTCCGCGAGCACGTCGTTGCGCGGACCGATCCGGGTCGCGTCCCGGTCGATCCGGACGGTCGCGTCCACTCGTCCCTGCGCGTCCTTGGCGCCGACGGGCCAGCCGTCGGCCGGGATGATCGTGGTGCCCTCGGTCCACGGCTTGCCGGCCTCGGTACCGGAGCGGTCGCAGCAGACGATCGGGATCGCGGATGCGCGCGCCGCCGCCATCGCCTGCACGACTTCGGGCGCGCGTTCGCCGTCTGGCCGATCGACCAGGGGCCAGTTCGTCGGGACGACGAGGAGGTCCGCTCCCCGGAGGGCCAGACCGCGCGGCACCTCGGGGAACTCGAGGTCGTAGCAGACGAGGACGCCGAGCCGGCCGATCGGCGTCTCGACCACCGGCTGCGCCTCGCGGCCGGCCACGAAGACGATCTGCTCCTCGTCCCACAGGTGCACCTTCCGGTAGACCCCGAGGGTGCCCGAGGCGCCGAGGACCAGGGCACTGTTGTGGATCGTCTCGCCGTCCCGTTCGCAGAAGCCGACGACCACCACGGTGTCCTCGGGGAGCAGCGACGCCCAGTCGCCGAACACGGGCGCGTCGACCGGGAGTGCGACCGCCCGGGCCGCTTCGGGGCCGTCGAGGTAGTACCCGCTCGTCGCGAGTTCGGGCAGCACGAGGAGCTGCACCCCGTCCGCGACGGCGTCCCGGATGGCCGCCTCGATGGTGCGGAGGTTGCCGGCGAGGTCGCCGAGTACGGGGGCGAGCTCCTGGGCGCGGACCCGGACACTCCGCGCGTCGGGGTCGGTGTGGTCGATGGCGCCCGTCGGGTCGGTGCTGGTCATCCAGCGATCATACGAAGCCGCCGCCGACGGGACCATCGTGTTCCCCGATGGCTGGGATCGGGGCATGGCCGATTGTGCCCGTCCGTGGGCGGCGGATACCGTCGTCGGCACGAGCGAGTCACCGACCCGAGGCAGACCCCGCTGCCCGTCGCACTCCTCGACCGCCCGAGCCCCGGAGGCCAGCCATGGCGACACCCGCCGCATCCTCGTCCACGCCCGGCCCAGCCGCCGGAGCAGGTGACGCCCAGCCGTCCCTCGTCGAGTCCCGCTCCATCGACTGGGTCCCGCTCGACGAGCGCCATGGTCGCCCGCGTTCCTTGTTCTCGCTCTGGTTCATGTCGAACGCGCAGGTCACGACCTTGGCGACCGGCATGCTCGGTGCGGCGCTCGGAGCGAACCTCGCGACATCCCTCCTCGCGATCGTGCTCGGCGTGGCCGTCGGGACGGTGTTCACGGCCTTCCACTCGGCGCAGGGCCCACAACTCGGCCTCCCGCAGATGATCCAGTCGCGCGCCCAGTTCGGCTACCGCGGCGTCGTCCTCATCTGCGCGATCGTCGTCTTCAGCCTCGTCGGCTTCAACATGTTCAACCAGATGCTCGGCGCGGACGTCCTCACCATGACGACCGGTGTCGACGCCGGCGCGGGCTGGTACGTGCTCATCAGTGGCGTCGCGGTCCTCCTCGCGATCTTCGGCTACTCCTGGATCCACCGCACGCAGTCCTGGCTCACCGCGCTCTTCCTCGTCACCTTCGGACTGTTCACCGTCGTCGTCCCCTTCGTCGTGCCACTCCCGGCCGACGCACTGTCCTTCGCGGAATTCAACTGGGTCGCGTTCCTCGTGCAGTTCGGCGGTGCAGCGGCCTACGCACTCGGCTGGGCCCCGTACGTCTCCGACTACTCGCGCTACCTCCCGCCGCAGACCAACCCCGGCCGCGCCCTCGCGTACACCTACGGCGGCGTCTTCGTCGGTGCCGTCTGGCTGATGGGCCTCGGCGCGTTCGTCGCCAGCGCGTTCCAGGGCGCCGATCCGCTCGAAGGGGTGCGCGATGCGGCCGACGCGATCCTGCCCGGCTCCGGGACCTGGTTGCTCGTCGCCGCACTGCCCGGGCTGATCAGCGTCATCACCGTCAACATCTACGCCGCCTCGATCGAGACGATCACGATCATCGACTCCATCCGGCCGGTGCGGCCGACGCGCGCCCTGCGGGTCGTCACCTGTCTCGCCATCGCCGCGCTCGCGGTGATCGGCTCCCTGCTCAGCACCGGCGAGTTCCTCGCGAACTTCAGCAGCTTCCTCGTCGTCCTGCTCTACGTCCTCGTGCCGTGGACCTCGATCAACCTCGTCGACTACTACCTCGTGCGCAAGGGCCACTACGTGGTCCGCGACATCTTCACCCCGAACGGTGTCTACGGCGCCTGGGGCTGGCGGGGTCTCGTCGCCTACGCGATCGGGATCGTCGCGATGATCCCGTTCGTCGTGACGGTGTGGTTCACCGGTCCGATCGCGCAGGCGCTCGGCGGGGCCGACCTCGCCCTGTTCATCGGCCTCGCCGCGTCCGCGGTCTCGTATGTGCTCCTCTCCCGGTCGCTCGACCTCCGCGGCGAGCGTGCGGCCGCCGAGCGCGACGTCACCGAGACGGGCCACCAGGCCGTCGCGTTCAGCACCCGGCGCCGCTGACCCGCAGGCGGGTACGCGCCCGCTCCGCGGCACCCGATTACACTCGACGACGTGATCGGATCGGACGGAACGGGCGAGCCCGGCACACCTGAGAGCACCGACGCACCTGACGGCACCGACACCCGCATCGCGGACCCGGCCCCGAAGCACACGCCACTGTGGACCGTCCTGTCCGCCTGGCTGCTGCGCGTCGAACGCTGGCTGCAGTCCCGCGGCGGCTCCCGACTGCGGGGCGTGCTGTGGCAGCTCTGGGGGCTCGTCGCGATCGGCGGGATCCTGCTCCTCGTCGGCCCGGTCATCAACCCGCCGCTGACCCTCGACGACCTCACCGATGAGGCGTCCGACGTCACGGACAGCTGGATCGCCCGCTCCTTCTCCGCCGACTACCACGTCACCACCGACGAGGACGGTCGGCTCGTCACCGTCGTCGAGGAACGCATCGACGCCTTCTTCCCGAAGGATCTCGAGGACTCCACCATCGAACGGGTGCTCGCCACCGAGTACGAGGGGCACGCCCTCGACCCGTCCGGCATCACGGTGACGCTCGACGGCGTGGAGCAGGACGTGACCCGGGAGCGGGCGGCGGTCTTCCTGCGACTGGTCGTGAAACCCGGCGAGCGGCTCACGGGCGACCATGACCTCGTCATCCGGTACCGGCTCTCCGATCTCGCCTACGTCACCCAGGACACCGCCAGCGGGCAGCCCGTCGACCTGCTCCGGTGGGACGTCTTCGGACCCGACCTGCAGCAGGCCGTCGCGAAACTCGACGTGCGGGTGACCATCCCGCAGGAGCTCGACGACCGGCTCGTCCGGCAGCCGCGCGGCTCCTTCGCCTGGACCCTCGTGGGTGCCGGGCAGTGGCTCACCCCCGAGCCCGACGCGGCACCGGGCGAGGTCGCCTACAGCTTCACGGTCGACGACACGGCCCCGCCCCACTCGCAGGCGCGGTTCACGATGCCGTTCGAGGCGGGATCGATCACGATGCCCCCGCAGTCCTGGATCTTCTGGCTGCAGACCTTCGGTCCGGTCCTCCCGATGCTCGTCCTCGCCGCGACGCTCCTCCTGTCGTTCGCCGCCCGGGCCGTCGCCTGGGGCGACGCCCGCGGACGCCCGTGGTACGTCGCCCAGTCGGAACCGCCTGCCGGCATCTCGCCGCGCACCGCCGCACACCTCCTCCGGTCGCCCGCGACGATGGAACTCGCCGAACGCTTGAAAGACGCGGCGATCAGTGGAACCAAGCAGCAGGCCAAGCGACAGGCGCGCCTCATCGCCGCGGCGGGTGCCGCCAAGCGGGCCGGTCGTCTGGGCGACCGCCCCCGCGCCCTGCGCCGGTACCTCACCGGGCCGGAACGCGCCGGCCAGGTGCGCGAGGGCCTGCGGCGGGTGCCGAAGGGCTTCGTCCGCGACTGGTTCATCGCCGCACCGATCGCGCTGACCCTCCTCCAGTGGGGCATCGTCCGGCAGCTGTCGCATCAGACCGTGCTCGCGGTGGTGTGGTGGCCGCTCGCGTTCGTCGCGCTCTCGACCGTCTTCGCCGTCATCGTCCTCGCGATCGCGCTGACGGCCAGGCCGTTGACCCGCAAGGGTGCGCTCGTGAAGCAGCACCTGCTCGGCATCCGGGTGTTCGCGGAGCGGACGCAGCTGCTCGACCGCGCCAGCCTCCGCGACCGGCTCCTGCCCTACGCCGTGCTCGGCGCGCCGCCCCGCGCGACCGGCCGACGGGTGGCCGCGCTCATCGCCCCGGAGATCACGATGCCGGCCGCCGCGGCCGCTCGTGCCTCGCGTGCCGAGGGATCGCGGACCGGCTTCCTCACCGCGCCGCGCATCGCCGTCCGCGTGCTCGCCCTGCTCCTCGTGGCCGGTGCGATCGTCGCGGTGAACATCCTCCCCGCCCCCTCGACGGAGTCCGAGACACCCCGTTCGTACACCGGCGACATCGCCGGATCGACCCTCACGCGGCTCGCCTCGGCCGAGTTCGACGCGGTCCTGGAGCAGACCGATCGCGACGGCGCCTGGCTGCGCACGACCGAACGGCTCGGCGTCGACTTCTCCGATGAGGGCGCCGTGCCCGGACAGGTGGTCCGTGAATGGCCGGCCGTCGTCGACGGCCAGGACCTGGGGCTCTCTGTGGACTCCGTGACGATCGACGGCGAGGATGCACCCTTCACGACGGAACGGGAGGACGGTCGACTGCTGCTCCGCACGACGTTCGGCGAGGTGCTCACCGGTCTGCACGACGTCGTCATCCGGACGACCGCCACGAGGCCCGCGGTCGCTGCGTCCATCGACGGCCGCGACGTCGACCGGATCCACTGGGTCGCCCTCCTCGACGGCTGGTCGAGCAGTACCGGGTTCGACGAGGACGACCCGCCGGAACCGTTCCGGTTCAGCTTCACCGCCGACGACGCGTTCCTCGACGATGCCGTCAGCGCCGGCTGGACGCCGCCCGAGGCCGCGGCCTGGCGACCCGCGGCGGCCGAAGACGGATCCGGGCAGGAGACGGCGACGCTCGACCTCGTGCCTGACGACGGCCGGTGGCCGCTCGACGCCCGCTACGACGACCTCGGCGTGGCCCTCGACCTCCCCGCCGGCACGGTCGCCGGGACCGACGCCGGCGCTGCGGCCTGGGCCCGGACGGCGGCGCTGGCACCCGGGCTCCTCACCCTCCTCTTCGCCGGTGTCTCGATCCTCGGCTGCGTGATCGGCGCGATCGGTACCGTCCGAGGGCGTGGTCGGGTGCGGGAGCCGGGGCTGCTCCGTGACGCGGTGCGGTGGCTGACCCCGGCGGCGCTCGTCGCCGCGATGGTGCTCGGCATCCGTGAGCTGGACGCCATCGACGGTGACGACCCCTTCGGCGGCCTCCTGCTCGGCGCCCTCGTCGCCGACGTCGTGGCGATCCTCGCCTGGTACTTCCTCGCCCTGAGGGGAGGGAAGCGCGCCTGACCGACGAGCGTCGCAGGCCGCGGGATAGCATCGTCGGATGTCGACCACCGCACCTCCCGAGATCCTGCGCCTCACGGCCTTCGCCGCCGAACCGGGTGGTGGGAATCCTGCCGGAATCGTCCTCGACGCCTCTACGCTGTCGGACGCCGAGATGCAGGAGATCGCCACCGAGGTCGCGTACCCCGAGACGGCGTTCGTCGTCGACCCGGCAATCGACGACGACGACCGCCACGTGCGGCTGCGCTACTTCTCCCCCGGTGCAGAAGTGCCGTTCTGCGGCCACGCCACCATCGCGACGGCCGTCGTGCTCGCTGAGCGCCGTGGTGTCGGTCGGTTCACGCTGGAGACGAACGTCGGACCCCTCGTCGTCGAGACGACGAACGACCCCGAGACCCACTCGATCACCGCGTCCTTCACGAGCGTGGAGCCGACCGTGCGTGACCTCGACCCGGAGGTCGCCGACCGGCTGCTGTCGATCCTCGGGCTCGAGCGGTCGGACCTCGACGAGCGGTGGCCGCTCCGCGAGTCGTTCGCTGGGAATCGGCATCCGGTCGTCACGGTCCGCGAGCAGGACGTCTTCGACGACTTCACCTTCGACCCGGCCACGCTGCGCCGGCTGATGGACGAGCAGGGGTGGGCCGGAACCGCGACGGTCGTGCACAGCCACGGCTTCGACGACGCGGGGCACCTGCACGTGGAGGCCCGAAACCTCTTCCCCGTCGGCGACATCACCGAGGACCCGGCGACCGGGTCCGCAGCGGCCTCCCTCGGCGGCTACCTGCGTGCGCTCGGTCTCCTCACCCCTTCGGCTCGGATCCTCGTCCGGCAGGGCCACCATGTCGGCGCACCCAGTCTCCTGACCGTCGACGTCCCCGCCACCGGCGGCATCACCGTGTCCGGGACGGCGAGCCCGATCGAGTGAAGGTGACCACCGGATAGCCGCGCTCCGCGTCCAGCGTCACCTCGGCCGCGACGCCGTAGACGTCGGCGATGAGGTCCGCCGTGAGCACCTCGCTCGGTGCGCCGGCGGCGACCACCCGACCGGCCCGCAGCACGACCACGGTGTCGCAATACATCGCGGCCAGGTTGAGGTCGTGGATGGCGATCACGGTGGTCAGCGGGAGCGCGCAGACGAGGTCGAGGAGCTCCAGCTGGTGTCGGATGTCGAGGTGGTTCGTCGGTTCGTCGAGGAGCAGCTCGCGTGGTTCCTGGGCGAGGGCCCGGGCGATCTGCGCGCGTTGACGCTCGCCGCCGGAGAGGGTGTGCCAGAGGCGCCCGGCCTGATCGAGCAGGCCGACATGCGCGAGCGCACGCTCCACGGCGGCGTCGTCGGCCGCGGTGTCGCCGCCGAGTCCCGAGCGGTGCGGGATCCGTCCGAGCCGGGCGATGTCGCGCACCGTGATGTCGACGTCGGTCTCGGCGTGCTGGGTCACCGAGGCCACCGAACGCGCGATGCGCCGCCGCCCGACCGAGGCGAGGTCGACGCCGTCGAGCGTCACGAATCCGGCCGTCGGTTTCACGAGGCCGTGGAGCACCCGCAGGAGGGACGACTTGCCCGAGCCGTTCGGCCCGAGGAGGCCGACGGTCTGTCCCGGCTCGGGGTGCAGGGTGACGCCGTCGACGACGAGCGCACCGCCGCGGTTCCAGGTCACGTTCTCCGCGTGCAGCGTCATCCGCGCTTCCTCCTCCGCGCCAGCAGCGCGATGAACACGGGCACCCCGACGAGTGCCGTCCCCACGCCCACCGGCAGCGGTGTCGGCGAGAACGCGACCCGCGAGCCGGCGTCCACCCACACCATGAAGATGGCGCCGATGATCGCCGTCGCCGGGATGAGCCGACCGTGCCGCGGCCCGACGAGCAGGCGGGCGGCGTGCGGGAGCACGAGGCCGACGAAGCCGATCGCCCCGGCGACGCTCACGAGGGTCGCCGTGATGAGTGCCGTCGCGACGAGGAGGACCGCCCGCGTCCGCCCCACGTGGATTCCGAGGGACGCCGCGACGTCCTCGCCGAACGCGAAGGCGTCGAGCGCGTGGGCGTACCGCAGGCACAGCAGGGAGCCGGCGACGACGACGATCGCGCACAGGATCACGTCGTCCCAGCGCACGCCCTCGAGCGAGCCGAGCAGCCAGAACATCACGCCGCGGGTCTCGTCGGAGTCGGCGAACGCGAAGATGACGAGGGACGTCAGTGCCGAGAACAGCTGGGTGCTGGCCACTCCGGCGAGCACGACCCGATCGGTGCCGCCGCCCGACAGCCGGGCCAGCAGGAGCACGAGTCCGAAGGCGACGAGCGCGCCGATGAACGCGCCGCCGGACAGGCCGATCGATGCCCCGCCGAGTCCGAGGATCCCGATCGCGACCGCACCGGTCGACGCACCGGAGGAGATGCCGAGGATGAACGGGTCGGCGAGAGGGTTCCGGAGCAGCGACTGCATGATGACGCCGCAGAGCCCGAGTCCGGCTCCGCATGCGGCGGCGACGAACGCCCTGGGCAGGCGTTCCTCCCAGACGATCGCGTCCTTCGACAGCTTCACCGGGATGTCGGTGATCCCCAGGTGGTTGGTGACGATGTCGCGCACGTTGACGAGCAGGATGTCGGCCGGGCCGAGGGTGATGGCCGTTCCCACCGAGATGAGGAGCAGCAGCACGCCGGCGAGGACGAGGAGTCCGGCGATCACCGCCCGGCGGGCTCGGGGCGCGGGACGCCGGGCGGTGTCGACGCGCGTCGCTGTATCCGGTTTCGTCACCGTGTGGGGGTTCAGAGCTCGTCCTCGTGCTCGACCCACCACGCCTTGATCTTCTCGAGGCCGTCGACGAAGCGGATGGACGGGTTCAGCTCGGCACCGTGGAGGGCGATGTACCGCTGGTTGCGGACCGCGTCCATCGTCTTCGTGAGCGGGTCGGACTCGAGGAACGCGATCTTGTCGTCGAGGCGGTCGCCGGGGAACCGGTCGCGTTGTAGGTCGCCGAGGACGAGCACCTTGGGGTCGCGGTCGACGAGGTCCTCCCAGGTGGTCGCCGGCCAGTCGTCGGTGGCTTCGGTGAAGACGTTCTCGAGGCCCGTGGTCGAGGCGAGGAGCGCGGCTGAGCCGAGTCCGCCACCGACGTAGGGCGTCTTCGTGTCGGCGAACCAGAACGCGACGGTCGTGCCATCGAAGTCGACACCCTCGGTCGCCTTCGCGGCCCTGGCCTGCAGATCGGCGACGAGTGTTGCTGCGCGGTCGGAGACGTCGAAGACCTCGCCCAGCTCGGTGATCTCCTGGTACAGCGCGTCGATGGTGAGCGGCGTCGTGCGCGTGCCGCCGCCGTTGATGCTCGTCCCGTTGTCGCAGTCGGTGGGTGAGAGGTAGCTGGCGACACCGGTCTCGGCGAAGCGGTCGCGTGGGGCGACGCCGCCCTCGTTGAAGTGGCGGCCGAAGGAGGCGGTGACGAAGTCCGGGTCGGCGCCGAGGACGACCTCGTAGGTGGGGGCGTTGTCGGCCAGGCGCGGGACCTCGGCGTTGGCGGCGGCGAGCGAGTCGAGGACGGGGTCCGTCCAGGAGGCGGTGCCGACGATGCGGTCCTCGAGGCCGAGGGAGAGCAGGATCTCGGTCGAGTTCTGGTCGAGGGAGACGACCCGCTGTGGTGCGGCGTCGATCGTGACCTCGGTGCCGCAGTTGTCGAGCGTGAGCGGGTACTCGGTCGCGCCCTGCCCTGCGGCGGCGGTGGACGCCGGTTCGACGGCTTCGGAGGCGCCGCAGGCGGAGAGTCCGAGGGCGAGGACGGCTGCGAGGGCGAGACTGCTGGCGGCGCGCTGGTGCACGTCGACTCCTTCATTCAGGGCGGGGACCTAGGAAGGATAGCCTTACCTGACTGGTGGGGGCGAATCGAGCGCTACGCAGGGGAAGGGGCAGTTCCTCGGGTTTGCTCGAGCGTCGCTGCCCAGTTTGCGAGGAATGCCATCGCTTGTTCCGACGCGGAATCCGGTTCGGTGCCGTAGGCGACGAGGGTGAGTCCGTCATCGGCGGTGAGGTCCATGGCTTCGAAGGTGAGCTCGATCTCGCCGACGACGGGGTGGTGGACGCGTTTCTTGCCGGTGCGGTGGGCGTGGACATCGTGCGCGGCCCAGCGGACCCGGAAATCCTCACTCCGGGTGGAGAGTTCGCCGATCAGATCGGTGAGTCGCTTGTCGTAGGGTCGTCGGCCGGCTTCGCCGCGGAGTGCAGCCACGAGGTCGGACGCGAGACGGTCCCAATCGGGGTAGAAGTCTTTCGAGCGCGGGTCGAGGAAGGTGAACCGTGCGGAGTTCGGTGTCCCGGCTGGGTCGATGAACATCGGCGCATACAGCGCCCGACCGAGCGTGTTGGTGGCGAGCATGTCGGATCGCCCGTTCCTGATGACGGCAGGGGCTCCGATGCTGTCGAGGAGTCGTTGGATCGTCGGACGGACCCGGTTCGCAGGTGTTCTTCGGCGTGCGACCGGGGAGGCGTTCGCGACGTGAGCAAGATCGAGCAGGTGGGCGTGCTCGGCTTCGTCGAGTTGGAGGGCGCGCGACAGCGCTTCAAGGACGCTCTCGGAGACGCCGGCGAGATTGCCGCGTTCGAGGCGGACGTAGTAGTCGACGCTGACGCCGGAGAGCATCGCGACCTCCTCACGGCGCAGCCCGGTGACGCGACGCTGGCCGCCCATGTCTGGCAGCCCAGCGTCGCGCGGGGTGAGTTTCGCGCGCCTGGTCGTCAGGAACTCCTGCACCTGCGCTTTCGTATCCACCCTGCAACGGTACGTCGCCTCGGTCGGTCCTGGGAGGTACCGCCAGGAACTCCCACCCCGCTGAGGCGGGCTCGTAGCGTCGAGGTATGGACACGTTCACCCTCAACAACGGCATCGACATCCCCGCCCTCGGCCTCGGCGTCTTCCAGACCCCGCCGGATGAGACCAACGCCGCAGTCGTCTCAGCCTTGCAAGCTGGCTACCGGCACATCGACACCGCAGCGGCCTATGCGAACGAACGCGGCGTCGGTGATGCGATTGCGGCGTCTGGCCTCGACCGTTCCGAGGTCTTCATCGAGACGAAGATCTGGATCAGCGACTACGGCTACGACCAGACCCTGCACTCCTTCACCAAGAGCGCTGGCAAGCTCGGCGTCGACCAGATCGACCTCCTCATCCTGCACCAGGCGCTGCCGACCGCATTCGAGCAGACCATCGGCGCCTACCGCGCCCTCGAACAGCTGCTCGCGGACGGCAAGGTCCGCGCGATCGGCGTCAGCAACTTCATGGTCGAGCACCTGACCCGCCTTCTCGACGAGACGGGTGTCGTGCCGTCGGTGAACCAGATCGAGGTCCACCCGTACTTCCAGCAGCGCGAGGTCCAAGCGTACGGCGCCGAGCATGGCATCCTCACCCAGGCATGGTCACCGATCGGCGGCATCACCTCCTACCGCGACTCGGAGCGCCGCAGCTTCGACGAGCCCGTCATCCTCGAGATCGGTGAGCAGTACGGGAAGTCGGCCGCTCAGGTGATGTTGCGCTGGCACATTCAGGAAGGCCGCCAGGTCATCCCGAAGTCCACCAAGCCTGAGCGCATCGCCGAGAACATCGACGTGTTCGACTTCAAGCTCACCGACGACGAGCTTGCGCAGATCGACGCCCTCGAGACCGGTGTCCGCGGCGGGCCCGAGCCGGAGGCCGTCACCCTCGCAGCGTTCGGCCGCGACATCCCCGACGCCTGACCACAGGCCCCCTCACCGCGGGTCGACGAGCCCCGCGCGGATGCCCCAGAGCACGGCCTGGAGGCGGTCGCGCGCGCCGGTCTTCTGCAGCAGCCCGGCGAGGTGGTACTTCACCGTGGTGGGTTCGACGAAGAGCCGGTCCGCGATCTCCGCGTTGGACAGGCCCTCGGCCAGCAGGTGGAGGACGTCGAACTCGCGGTCGGTGAGCGGTGACTCGGCCGGAGCCGTGGTGGCCGGCACGGTCGTGCTGCGGCGCTCCGAGAACTCGCGGAGGATGCGTCGGGTCAAGCGCTGATCGAGCGTGCCCTCCCCCGCTGCGACGGACCGGATCGCCGCGAGCAAGGTCGCCTCGTCCGCACCCTTCAGCAGGAAGCCCGCCGCCCCGGCTTCGAGCGCGGCGAACACGTCCGCATCGACGTCGAAGGTCGTGAGGATGAGGACGTCGGCGTCGAGCTCCGGGTCGGTAGTGATCGTACGGGTCGCCGCGATCCCGTCCGTGCCCGGCATGCGGATGTCCATGCAGATCAGGTCCGGACGCAGCTCCTTCGCCAACCGCACCGCGTCGGCGCCGTCGATGGCCTCGCCCACCACCTCGATGTCCGGCTCGGCACCGAGGATCACCGAAAGGCCAGCACGGACGACGGCCTGGTCGTCGGCGATGAGGAGGCGGATCATGCATCACTCCGGTGCTGGTCGGGACCTTGCTGGTCGGGTCGCTGTTCGTCGGGGATGGTCAGGCGGTTGCGCCACCCGCCGTCGTCCGTCGGCGCCGAGGTCAATCGCGCCCCGATGAGCTCGGCCCGCTCGCGCATGCCCCACAGGCCGTACCCGTCACGGGACGGCGACGCAGGCCGCTGCGACGACGGGGCGTTCGTCACGGTGAGCTCGATCGCATCCGCCTCGAACCGCACCACGACGTGACAGGTGGCTCCGGGCGCATGCCGGGCGGCGTTCGCCAGCGACTCCTGAACGGTCCGGTACGCGGCCGTCTCCGCGAGCGGCCCCAGCACACGAGGCTCGCCGGTCACGGTGTACGCGACGTGCTGCCCCCGTGACCGCGCCGCCTCGACGAGTTCCGGGATCGCCGCGATCGTCGGGATGGTCGCCGGCCCGAGGGTCGATCCGTCGCCGCCGCCCTCGGAGTCCGCGTCGTCACTGCGCAGCAGGCCGACCGTCCGCCGCAGGTCGACGAGGGTGGTGCGGGCGTCGGACTGCACCGTCTGGAGCATCGCTCGAGCACGTTCCGGGTCGCGCTCCATCAGCGCGGTGGCCGCTTGGGCACTCACGATGATCCCCGACAGGTGGTGCCCGGCGATGTCGTGCAGTTCTCGGGCGAGGGCGGTGCGTTCCGAGCGGAGATCGTTCAGGGCGCTGATCCGGCGCTCGTTCTCCGCCATGCGCGCCTGGTCCTCGATCGCCGACAGCAACCGCTCGCGACCCCTGGTGTACTCGGCGACGCCGGCCGGGAGCACGTACTGCAACACGATGCGCGCGACGGCTGCGAAGACGAGGAGGAGCGGCTGCTCGGACGACCCGAAGGCCATGGCGATGCCGCCGACGACCGTCGTGGCCACCGCGCCTGTCACCAGCGCGGTCGTCACCGTCCGACGCTCCTCGTGACGGGCGAGCGCATAGGTGGCGAGGATCACGCCGAACGAGCCGATCCCGAGTTCGCCACCACTGGACCCGAGGATCACGAGGTCGAGCAGGACCGCCGCACCGAAGACCGCGACGGGGTGCTGACGCCGGAAGAGCAGGGCGACGGCCTGGAGCACGACCAGCGCCGCGTGCGCCCACGGCGACACCTGTCCGGGCACGGCGTGCAGCTCGTCGACCCACGGGACGACCCCGAGGTACCCCACCGCACCGGCGAGGACCAGGACCGGCGGGAGCACCGAGCGCAGACGGGCCACGACAGGTGCGGGCCGTGCGGACGAGGTCATGGGTCGAGTCAACCACGCCGAGCGCCGACCCCGGAGGGGGTCGACGCTCGGCTGCCGGTGGGAAACGGTCATCGCTCGCAGAGGCTCGCGTCGAGGGCGTCGACGACGATCCGGTACTGCTCCATCAGTCGCTCGGTGTCGTCGGGCGAGACGACCGCCCACGGCAGCGAGGTGACGGCGATGGTGACGGCCGTGCCGTCGGGGCCGACCGCGTTGCGCGTCTGGGTTCCGGGGATGTCGCCGCCGTGACCCCAGGCCACGCCGCCGCAGCTCAGCGGGTAGCTCTGGAGGCCGAGCCCGTAGCCCGCTCCCGGCCACAGCTCGTCGCCCGCCGGAACCGTGGTCTGCATCTCGGCGAGGGTCTCCTCGTTCAGGAGTTCCCCGTCGAGCAGCGCCTTCATGAAGACGTTGAGCTCGTGCGGCGTCGAGACGAGCGCACCCGCGGACCAGGCGAACGAGGTGTCGAGGGCGGTGAAGTCCACGAGCTCGCCGGCGGTCTTCGCGTGATACCCCTTGGGGTGCTCCCCGCGCAGCTCACGCTCGCCCGGCGCCGGGAAGTAGGTGTGCTCGAGGTCGAGCGGCTTGACGATGCGTTCGTCGATCTGCTGGCCGAGCGCCCGATCGGTGACGTGCTCGATCATGAGCCCCAGCACGAGGTAGTTGGTGTTGCTGTACGCCCACCGCTCCCCCGGCGCGAACACGGCCGGCTTCGCGAGGGCGATGTCGAGCATGTCGCGGGGCGAGGTGTAGCGCTCCTGCGCAGCGAACGCGTCGGCCGCGATCTGGTCGGCGTACTCGGGGAGCCCCGCCGTGTGCTGGAGCAGCTGCCGGACGGTGATGCGGGTGCCGTCGATCCCGTCGCCGGTGATGAGCCCCGGGAGGTAGGTGTCGATCGGGGCGTCGAGCGAGACCTTCCCCTCCTCGACCAGCTGGAGGACGACGGTCGAGACGAACATCTTCGTGTTGCTCGCGATCCGCACCTCGCCGTCGACCTGGGCGGGCTCGTCGGTCGCGAGGTCGCCGATGCCTGCCGCGACGTCGATCGCGTCGCCGTCCGGTCCGATCACCGAGGCGAGCGCCGCGGGGTAGCCGGCGTCGACGAGCGACTGCATCCGGTCCTGCAGCGGGCCCGACTCGGAGCCCGCACCGGCGGTTTGCTCCGTGGCACTGGTGCAGGCGCTGAGGGAGACGGTCCCGGCGAGGAGCGCGGCTGCGGCCGAAACCGCGATGAGGGTGCGGTGACGGGTCTGGTGCTGTGTCTTGGCCTCGGTCTGGTTCTGGTTCTGGTCGTTCATGTGGGTGGGTCCTTTCAGATGTCGCGGCGCGAGAGCGCAGCGGATGCGGCCGCGGTCAGGGCGGCGGTGAGGGTGACGAGGGCGATGATGACGACGGACGGTCCGAGCCCGGCCGCGCCGCCGTGGATGACGCCCTGCGCCAGGGCGACGGGCAGGAACTGCGTCCAGACCGGCAGCACCCCGCCGGTGATGAGCTGGATCATGGAGACGACGACCGGTTCGAGGATGAGGATCGCGATCATCGTCAGGACGCCGGCGAGCTGCGTGCGGACGATGAGTCCGATCGCGAGGCCGATGACGGCCAGGGCGGTGACCGCGAGGATGCCGAGCCCGAACCGGGCTGCGAGGTCCGCGAACCCCAGGACGAACGGCGTCCCCGAGGTGGCGAGGGTGATCAGCAACGTCACGAGGCTGATGAGGGCGAGCACGACACCGAGGGCGGCGGCGATCAGGGCGACCGCACCCGCCTTCGCGGCGACGATGCGGAACCGCTTCGGCGAGGCGAGGACGGCACCGACGATGCCGCCGTAGCGGTCGTCGCTCGTGCCGGCGAGGACGCCGAACAGGGTGATCGCGAGGAGCGCGACGCCGATGGAGCCGTTGCCCATCGACGCACCGAGGGGGTTGAGCGCGTCGAGTTGGACGGCGCGGGACGCGAGGTCCAGGACGGGGAAGTCGCTGCCGAGGGCGTCGAGCCCCGGCCCGATGTCGCCGTCGGCGAGGGCGGGCATGAGGGTGACGAAGGCGAGCTGGGTGACGATCAGTCCGACGACGGCCACCAGGGCGGTGACCTTCGTGGCGGTCGTGGTGACGAGCCCGAGGAGTTCGGCGCGGAACATCAGCGCACCTCCCCGTGCTCGACGAGCTGGGCGGTTCCGGTGACCCGGAGGTAGTACGCCTCGAGGTCACCTCCCGCTGCGGCGAGGATCTCGCCCATCGACGACCGGGCCAGGACGCGCCCGTCGGCGATGACGACCACGTCGTCCGCGATGTCCTGCACGTCGGAGAGGAGGTGCGACGAGAGCAGCACCGTTCCACCCGCGTCGGCGAACGCGCGCAACCGGAGTCGCAACCACTGCATACCTGCCGGATCCAGGCCGTTCGAGGGCTCGTCGAGGATGAGCACGGCCGGCTCGCCGAGGAGTGCTGCGGCGATCGCGATGCGCTGGCGCATGCCGAGCGAGTACCCGCCGGCGGGGCGGTCGGCGTCGCGGCTCATCCCCACCTCGGTGAGGACCGCGTCGATCCGGGCGGCGTCGGCTCCGATGCGCGCTGCGGCGATGCGGAGGTGCTGCCGCCCGGTGCGGGCCGGGTGGAGCCCACCGGCGTCGAGCACGGCTCCGACGGCGCGTGCCGGCTGGTCCAGCTCGCGGTACGGTCGGCCGAGGATGCGGGCCTCTCCGGCATCGGCGCGGGCGAGGCCGAGCAACAGGCGGATGGTGGTGGTCTTCCCGGCACCGTTCGGGCCGAGGAGTCCGACGACCCGGCCAGGGTCGACGGTGAAGGAGACGTCGTCGACGCGGGGGCTGCCGTGGAAGGTCTTCCGGAGCCCGTGCGCCTCGATCGAATGGGGGTGTGTCGTGGTCATGTCTTCAGCCTCCGCGTTGGCGGCTTCCGGCACCCCCGCCCGACGTCCAGTCCACGCCTGGCCGAATGGACAGTCGTCGACGACCTCTAGGCTGCTGGCATGGATGCTCCCACTCGTCGCTTCGCCCTGCGTGGGGCAGTCCTCGCAGTCGCGCTGAGCTGTCTGCTGTCCGGATGCACGCCGTCGCCGTCGCCGGACCGCACGACCGCGCCATCCGCATCGGCGTCGGATGCAGCCACCCGCTCGGGCACCGGGGAGATCCGGCACGACCTCGCCCCACTCATCGAGCGGTTCCCGCAGCTCGAAGGGGCGACGGACGCGACCTGGATGTCCGGGACCCTCGGCGACGACCGGGTACCCGGGCCCAGCACGTACTGGATCGATGCCTTCGTGACCCTCGACGAGGCGAGCTACGCCGCGGTGCGCGCGGAGGCGGGGTCGACGGAACTCGACGAGGACGCCCAGCTCCCCGAGCTCGACCCCGGCCTCGACGACGCGCTGCCGAGTGGGCCGTTCGTGCGCTCGCAGGCCATCGACGACGCGTTCTCGGTGGACGGGCGCTCGACGGTCGTGGTCCTCGACGACGCGACCCGGACCGTGATCCTGACGAGCCGGTTCCAGTAGCGGCGAGGCCGGAGCAGGTCGGACCGGGCCCGCACGAGAGCACGTTCTCCGGCGGACCGCCACCGCTTCCCAGCACGGATGGAGCGGGGTTGACTGGACGCATGTCCGATACTGCTGACACCACTGAGACCACCGACACCAACGTCCCCGACAACACCGACGACCGCATCGCGGTGCTCTTCGACATCGACGGCACGCTCGTCGATTCGAACTACCTGCACGTCGACGCATGGGATCGTGCGTTCGCCGATGCCGGCAGACCCGTCGACGCGTGGCGGATCCACCGGTCGATCGGGAAGGACGGCGGTGAGCTCCTCGAGTCCCTGCTGGACGGTTCCGAGGAGGTCGAGCAGTACGGCGAGCGGGCGAAGGAGCTGCACAGCGAGTATTACCTGCAGAACACGTCCCGGTTGCGGGTGATCCGTGGGGCGCGCGAGCTGCTCAGCGAGCTGGCTGAGCGCGGGATCGCGGTCGTCCTGGCGACCTCGGCGCCGGAGAACGAGCTGGAGATCCTGCGGGAGCTGCTCGACATCGACGAGGCGGTCTTCGCCGCGACGTCCTCTGGTGACGTCGAGACGGCGAAGCCGGAGCCCGACATCGTCGAGGTCGCTCTCGACCGCGCAGGGGTGCCGGCGTCGCGGGCCGTCATGGTCGGCGACGCCGTCTGGGACATCGAGGCGGCCGCGCGGGCCGGTGTGGAGTGCATCGGGGTGCGGAGCGGCGGGTTCGGCGAGCAGGAGTTGCGTGACGCAGGTGCGGTCGCGGTCTACGGTGACGTCGCCGAGTTGCTCGCGAACCTCGAGGACAGCCCGATCGGCAAGCTCAGGGCGTAGCGGGCGCCGTCGCGACCGTCTCGTTCAGCGGCTGGCGCGGCTGCGGAACCAGCGGGCGAGTTCGCGAAGGGCGCGCATGGTGGCGGTCGGGTCGTCACGGTCGAGGTCGTCGAAGGTGTCGCGGTAGCCGTCGAGGTCGGCGGCGGATCCGCTGTCGGCGCGTTCGAAGCCCATCGTCCAGTCGGCGAACTGGCGTTCGCGGATGGGTTCTTCAAACATCACCCGGATGCCGGTGTGGCGGGGGTCGGCGCTGAGGGTGTCCATGAGCCCGCGGACGGCGGCCTCCGGTCCTTCGAGGACCTGCAGGAACCGGCCGTCGCGGTGGACGAGCATGCCGGTGAGCCCGCTGCGGGCGTTGTTCTCGCGGCTGGTGGCGAGCAGGGCGGTGAGGTCCTCGTCGCTGAACGGCTGTGTCGCCGTGCTCGCGTACACGAGTGACAGCATCTGGTCTTGGTCGGTGCCCACCGTTGGAGCCTACCCGGCGGGGTGCGGAGGCGGTCCCGGAAGCAGCTCCCCACCCACGGAGCGTGCGCATCCCGACCACCCTTCGACAGGCTCAGGGACCGGGGGTGGTCAGAAGGGTGCCGGATCGGGTGCGGTCCGGTGGCGTTTGCCGTCGGGTGTCGTCCAGTCCAGGACGCCACCGGGCCCGTGGTCGAGGTTCCATCCCGGCAAGTGCTTCATCCGGTGATGATGTCGGCACAAGCAGGCGAGATTCCCGACATCCGTCGTGCCGCCGTCTTCCCACGCGACCGAATGGTCGAGGTCACACGCTCTGGCGCGCCTCCCGCAGCCAGGTGCGCGACAGGTGCCGTCTCGGAGACGGACCGCGCGTTGCAGGTCGGTCGGGACCCGGTACTGGTCGCGGCTTACAGAGAGGACGGCACCGGTCTCGGGCTGGACGAGGATCCGCGTCAGGCTGGGCGCGTTCACCGCGATGCGGGCCGCGGTCTCGGGATCGATCGGACCGTACCCGTCGAGCGTGGCCGGTGCGTCGGAGGCACCGACCATGCTCAGCGCCGGCACCGTGATCTGCACAGTCGGCGTGATGTGCTCCTGGACTTCGATCGGGTGCGGGAGCACCGGGCTCGACATGACGTCGTCAGGGGTCACTCCAGTGAGGGCGAGTGCCGCGAGGGCGTCTGCCTGCAGCTGCGCGCACGTGCGGGTGTCGCCGGCCCTGCGCGACTCCGCGGCTGCTGCTTCGGCGCGCTCGATGATGCCCTGCGCGATCGGTGCGGTGGTGAACAGGTGCACCCACGCCATGCCATCGGTCGCGGGCTCGAACTCGACGCGACGGTCTGTCTCCGAGCGGACCGCACGTGCGGTGATGGACTCCGGGTGGAGGCGCTCCCGCAGAACGCGGGCACGCTTCCGCAGGTTCGCGTTGGTCGTTTCCTCCGCGACCGGCAACACTGCCGCCAGGAATGCCGCCCGCCCGGCGGTTGGCACGTCGCTGAGTTGATCGATGATGGTCTGCGCGTGCTTGGCGGAGATGCGACCGGCCTCGAGCGATTCGAGCACGGACGGGGCTTCGTTCACGAGGCGTTCCGCGTCGTTCGTCGCGCGCTGGACGGTCTGCTCAGGCGTGCGGGTCGCCATCGCGAGCGCTGCACAGGTCGAGCGGCGGGAGAGGGCCTGGCGCTCCGCGGGCGGATACACGGCGGGGACGACCGAGTCGGCGAGGGCGTCGGCGTAGGCCGCCGAGCGGGCGAGGAGGCGCGCTTTGCGTGCGTCCAGAACGGCCTGTTGCCGACAGATCTCCGCATACTCGTCCGAGAACTCCGCGAGCTGCGCGGCGTACGCATCGCCAGCTCGAACTGCGGAAGTGGTGCTCTCGGTCATGGAACAAGTCCACCATGGACCACTGACATTCCAGATGCTGAGCTGTCTCGGTTATGGACGTCCACTCGTGGACCCTTTGACAGGCTCAGGGACCGGGGAGGGTTCCTCTCGCCGGCCACCTCGCCGCAGGAGACGCGCCGTCCGCGGTACTCGCGGCGGTCCAACGCCGCCGCGAGCGACCGGTCAGGATCATGCAGCGCATCCAGCGGGCCGGGCATCGGGTCATCTCCCGCACCACCACCGGCGAGCGCATCGCACCGCGGTGGGCGATCCGAATCCTGCGACTCGCGACCCCCCTCGTCCGACCGCTTGCGGCGAGGTTCATCGGGATCGGGCTCCGGCCCGAGCACGTCACCGAGCCAGCGCGCGAAGGATAGGGCAGCGGTCGAAGGTCCTCAAGGTTGGACGATCGTCGACCGGCGGTCGTAGCGTGGACGTCGCAGACGAGACCTGAACGTCTGTGCCGGCGCTGCTCCTCAACCTGGCGCCGGCGCGGCTGTGGGGCGTGGCTTCCGCCACGCCCCACAGCCGTCACCCGGCACGCCGGTCATCCGCACATCACTCGTAGCGGAGCGACTCCACGGGGTCCGCCTTGGCGGCACGGGCGGCGGGCAGGGTTCCGGCGAGGAACGCGATCACCATGACGACCAGGACGATGATCGCGAGCGACGCCGGATCGAACGCGATGAGGTCGAGGCCCGGCAGGTCGGCGAGGAGCGATCCGGAGAGCGCGGCGCTGATGCCGGTGCCGGCGAGCACCGCGATGCCGACGCCGATCGCGCTGCCGAGGAAGCCGATGAACGCGGCTTCGAGGCTGAACAACCCGAAGACCTTGCCACTGCCCATCCCCATGGCCTTCATCAGCCCGATCTCGCGGGTGCGTTCCTGCACGGACATGAGCAGGGTGTTCACGATCCCGAAGCTCGCGGCGAGGAGGGCGATGATCGCGAAGGCGTTGAGGACGAGCACGATGCCGTCGATCACCGTCTTGATGGTGCCGAGCTGGTCCGCGACCGTCGTGCCGGTGTAGCCCGCGTCGGCCAGTCGGTCCTTCAACGCCGTGACCTGCTCGTCGGTGGCCTCCGCGCTGAACCGGATGGACGCCTGCGCGTACCGCTCGACCTGGTCGGATGGGACACCGATGTTCTGCGTCTCGTAGAGGAGGTCGGTGAGCGCGGCGTTCGGCACGATCGAGGCACCGGTGGGCGAAGCGAGGCTCTCCTCGGCGACCCCGACGACGGTCGCGTCCACGGTGTGCTGCGTGCGCTGCGCATCGGTGATCGCGACGGTGACCGTCTTCCCGACCGCGTCGGCGTCGCTTCCGAAGCCGAGCGGTTCCACATACGACGTGGGGAGCACGAGCTGGAGCGTGTCGGTGTCGTCGTCGGGCTGTGCACCGTCCAGCAGGGTGACGCTCTGCCCGGAGATGAGTCCGCCGACACCGACGACGTACTTCGTGCCGCCGCCCGCTTCGATGTAGTCGGTCGAGATCGACTTCACCGCCTGCACGTCGAGGACGCCGTCGATCCCGCCGAGCTCGTCCAGGTCGGCCGGCGTGAGGGCGACGACGGTCGATCCTGGCGCTCCGGCACCCGTGGCGGCGACCGCGTCCGGGTCGTACTCCTTCGGCCCGCTCGTCGCCGCGCCGAGGCCTCCACCGGTGTCGGCCGTCTTCGTGACGGTCATCGTGTCGGACGCGCCGACGCTCGACACCGTGCCGTCGATGTAGGCGTTGATGCCGGTACCGAGCCCGTTCGTCAGCGTGAGCGTGAACGCTCCGACGAAGATCGCCAGGATCGTCAGGATGGTGCGGGTCTTCGATCGGAAGGTGTTCGCGACGGCGGTCCCGATGAGGTCGACGGTTCTCATGCGGCCACCGCCTCGTCCTCGACGAGCAGTCCATCTCGGATGAGGATGCGCCGATCGCACCGCGCCGCCAGCTCCTCGTCGTGCGTCACGACGATGAGTGTGATGCCGCTCTCCCGGTTGAGGGAGAAGAGGATGTCTTCGACGACGGCGCCGGTCGCCGTGTCGAGGTTGCCGGTCGGTTCGTCGGCGAAGATGATCCGCGGGTTGTTCACGAGCGCACGGGCGATCACCGTCCGCTGCTTCTGCCCGCCGGAGAGGTTCACCGCGCGGTTCCGCGCCTTGTCTTCGAGCTGGAGCTGCGCGAGTGCGGCGAGCGCCCGGCGACGTCGGTCACCACGGCGGACGCCGGCGATCTTCATGGGGAGCAGGACGTTCTCGAGCACCGTCGCGTTGGCGGTGAGGAAGAACTGTTGGAACACGAACCCGAAGGTCTTGTTCCTGGTCGTGTTGAGGCGGCGTCCGCGGAGGGTGCTCGTGTCGACCCCTTCGAGTTCGACGGTGCCGGAGCTCGGTGCGTCGAGGAGCGCGAGCACGTGCATGAGCGTGGACTTGCCGGAGCCGCTCTTCCCGACGATCGCGACGCTCTCGCCCGCGTGGATGTCGAAGCTCACCCCCTTCAGCGCGTCGAACCGGTTCTGGCCGCGACCGTAGGAACGCCGGACGTCCCGGACCGAGATGATCGGCGGCGCTGTGGTGTTCTGCATGGTGTCTCCTCGTCTGGGGCCGGGTGCTCCGGCACCAGTCCAGACTCGCCGCGACGCCCGTCTGACGCGTCCCCCACCGGCGGACACCCGTGTACCGCGTCCGTGGTACCGCGGAATGCCACGTGCGGAGGAGTCGCCTGGCGCGGGTTCCCGGCAGACTGGGGCCATGACCACCGCGACGCAGGATCGCCGGGTGCGCGATCCGCGTCCTCGACCTCCGGTGTGGGTGGGCGACGTGGTCGCCGCGGTCCTCATCATCGCCTCGGCCTTCATCCCGTTCCCGAACGCGGAGTTCCGGCCGGGCAGCCCACTCGTCGTCGCCCTGGTCGTCGCGCCGGCGCTCCTGCTCCCCCTCCGGCGACACTGGCCCATCCCGGTGCTCGCGGCCGTCATCGCCTGTTACGGGGCGGCGGCGATCACGGGGACCCTCGCTCCCGGGGTCGTGATCGCGGCCGCCATCGCGATGTTCGGGGTGGCCGTGCGCTCCGCGCGGCGGACGACCCTGATCACGGCCGTCGCGACGATGGTCGCCGTCGCCCTCCTCAGTCTGCTCGCGTCGATCGGCAGCTTCGATCCGCGGACGGTCCAGTTCGCGGTGATGATCGCGTTCGCCGCTGCGGCCGGGGACGGGACGCGCTCGCGCCGCGCGTACATCGTGGCGATCACCGAGCGCGCGGAGCGGGCCGAGCAGACCCGCGAGGCAGAGGCGCGGCGTCGGGTGACCGAGGAGCGACTCCGGATCGCCCGCGACCTCCACGACACCGTCGCCCACCAGATCTCGGTGATCAGCCTGAACGCCGGGGTGGCGTCGAGCTCCCTGGAGTCGCGGCCGGAGAAGGCGAAGGAGGCGCTCGTCTCGATCCGACGGGCGTCGCGGACGGTGCTCGGCGAGATCGGCGATCTGCTCGAGGTCCTGCGGAGCGACGGCGGGGACGCTGGCGCAGGCTTCCGTGGAACGCTGCCGCAGCCGGGACTCGACCGACTCGACGCGTTGATCGCCGAGTTCACCACCGCAGGCCTCGACATCACGACACGGATCGCCCCCGACGCACCGAAGCTGTCGACCGCCACAGACACAGTCGCGTACCGCGTCGTCCAGGAGGGGCTGACGAACGCCCTGAAGCACGGTCCCGAGCGTCGTGCGCACGTGCTCGTCGAGAGCGGCGACGGCAGGATCGTCGTCAGCGTGAGCAACCCGACCGCTCCCGGCGTCCCGAGCGGGCAGCTCGACGGAACGCCGACCACCGGGCACGGGCTCCTCGGCATCCGCGAGCGTGTCGCCGCCGTCCGCGGGACCGTCGACGTCGGCCCGACCCCTGGCGGCTGGCGACTGTCCGCGACGCTCCCGACCACCGATCCGACGCACCCCGATCCGACGCACCCCGAGGAGTCCTCCGCATGACCACCGTGCTCGTCGTCGACGACCAGTCGCTCATCCGACAGGCCGTCTCCGACATCCTCGCGTCGGAGTCCGACCTCGACGTCGTCGGCGAAGCCGTGGACGGCGCTCAGGCGGTGGCGCTCGCCCGGGAGTTGCGACCGGACGTCGTGCTCATGGACATCCGCATGCCCGTGCTGGACGGCATCGGCGCGACCGCCGCGATCTGCGCGGACCCCGGGCTCGCGGACACGCGCGTCCTCATCCTCACCACCTTCGAGGAGGACGAGAACCTCATCGCGACGCTGCGGGCCGGCGCGAGCGGGTTCATCGGCAAGGGCTCGGAGCCCGAGGAGATCGTCCGAGCCGTGCGGGCGGTGCACGCCGGGGACGCACTGCTGTCCCCCGCGGCGACCCGGAGTCTCATCACCAGGTACGTCGTCGCCGCGGACGGCCCGTCGAGTCCGCGCACGGTCCCAGCCGAGCTGACGCTCCTCACCGAGCGGGAACTCGAGGTGCTGCTCCTCGTCGCCCGCGGACGCTCCAACCAACAGATCGCCGACGAGCTCGTCATCTCACCGCACACCTCGAAGACCCACGTGAACCGCATCATGACGAAGGTCGCCGCCCACGATCGCGCTCAGCTCGTCATCCTGGCGTATGAGAGCGGTCTGCTCCGGCCGGGCGCCGACGACTGAGCACCCTGCTCCGGCCAGGCACCGACGGCTGAACCGGTACTGTCGTCCTGTCCACGACGCCCTTCGGCGTGCGGGCCCAGCAGACGAGGAAGTGCGATGGCCGGATCCCCCACAGCTCGACGGACGGCGGGCACGCTGCCGCCCCTCACCCCCGGCCCGCACCGGCGACACCTCGGCCTCATCTCCATCGTCGCCTGCTTCGGTGGGCTGCTCTTCGGCTACGACACCGGCGTGATCAACGGGGCGCTTCGTCCGATGACGGCGGAGCTCGGGCTGACCCCGCTCACCGAGGGTGTCGTCACCAGCTCGCTCGTCTTCGCCGCCGCCGTCGGCGCGTTGCTCGGCGGTCGGGTGTCCGACGCGTGGGGCCGCCGCCCGAGCATCGTCGCGCTGGCCGTCCTCTTCTTCGTCGGCACGCTCGCGGTCGTCTGCTCGCCGAACGTGGAACTGCTCGTCGCCGGGCGCATCCTCCTCGGCCTCGCCGTGGGCGGCGCGTCGGCCGTGGTCCCGGTCTACCTGGCCGAGCTCGCCCCGTATGAGATCCGCGGGTCCATCACCGGGCGGAACGAGGTCGCGATCGTCATCGGCCAGTTGTCGGCCTTCGTGGTCAACGCGGTGATCGGGAACGTCTTCAGCGAGCACCCGAGCGTGTGGCGGATCATGTTCGCCGTCTGCGCCCTCCCCGCGGTCGCGCTCTTCGTCGGCATGTTGCGCATGCCCGAATCGCCGCGGTGGCTCGTCGACCACGGACGCCGCGAGGAAGCGCTGGAGGTCCTGCGGACCGTCCGCTCCGACGATCGGGCGGTGGCAGAGCTCGAGGATGTCGAAGCGGCCTCGACCGAGCACCGCCAGCAACAGCGGATCGGGCTGCGGGCCGTCCTCCGCAACCCGTGGCTCGTCCGCATCCTGCTCGTCGGCGTCGGCGTGGGCATCGCCCAACAGCTCACCGGTATCAACTCGATCATGTACTACGGCCAGACCGTGCTCGTGGAGTCCGGCTTCGATGAGAGCAGCGCGCTCATCGCCAACATCGCACCCGGCATCATCGCCGTGATCGGCGGATTCATCGCCCTCACCTACATGGACCGACTCGACCGACGGAAGACCTTCATCATCGGGTTCTCCCTCACCACCGCCTGCCACCTGCTCATCGGTTGCGCGTCGATGCTGCTCGCGCCGGGCGACCCGGCCCGCCCCTGGGTCATCCTGTTCCTCGTGGTCGTGTTCGTCGGCTCCATGCAGACGTTCCTCAACGTCGCCGTGTGGGTCTACCTGGCCGAGGTGTTCCCGCTCGGGATGCGCGGCCTGGGCATGGGCGTCTCGATCTTCATGCTTTGGGTCGGCAACGGATTCCTGTCGCTGTACTTCCCGTCGCTCGTCGACGGGCTCGGCATCACGGGCACCTTCTTCCTGTTCGCCGGCGTCGGGGTACTCGCGCTCCTGTTCGTCGCCACCCAGGTGCCCGAGACCCGTGGGCGCAGCCTCGAGGCGCTCGGTGCGGACGTCACGACGGGGGCGATCTTCACCCGGCGGTGAGGTGGTCGATCAGGATCTTCGTGCCGATGAGGATCAGGATGACACCGCCCGCGATCTCGGCCGGCTTCCCGAAGCGCTCCCCCACCCGGCGGCCGATGAAGACGCCGAGGAAGGCGAGCACGAAGGTCGTGAGTCCGATGAGGACGACGGCCTCGATGATCGAGCCCGGGAGGAAGGCGAGTGTGATGCCGATGGCGAGGGCGTCGATGCTCGTCGCCAGTGCCAGGACGAGCAGTCGGCGGACGTCGATGCGGTCGGAGTCGACCTCGGTGTCCTCGTGGCTCGAGAACGCCTCCCAGAGCATCTTCCCGCCGACGAGGGCGAGCAGGCCGAAGGCGACCCAGTGGTCGACCTCCGTGATGTACCGCGCGAACTGCGTGCCGAGCACCCAGCCGATGAGCGGCATGACCGCTTGGAAGAGTCCGAAGGTGCCGGCGATCACGAGCGCGTGACGCACGTTGAATCGTCGCATGTGCAGGCCCTTGGTGAGGGCGACGGCGAAGGCGTCGGCTGAGACGCCGAGCGCGATGAGGAGGAGCGGCCAGAACGTCATGTCGCGGGGGTCTTTCTCTGCGGGGCGTCCTGCACGCGGAACCGTGGTCGGGCGGGGCGCCTCGAGGACCCGTCAACGTTGCCAGGGCGACAGGTGAGCGGCAAGCCGAGGTGCGTGATTGTCAGCGTTTCGGGTCGCCTAACGCGGCAGTTCGGGCCACCGTGAGCTGTTGTCAATACAGCCAAGCGTGTACTGTTTTCTCCGTGACCGACACCATGACACCGACCGCGACCCTGACGCACACCGCTGCGCTCGCGAGACTCGGGCACGCCCTGTCGGACGAGACACGGGCCCGCATCCTGCTCACGCTCCGAGAGGCCCCGGCGTTCCCGTCCGATCTCGCCGACGCACTCGGTGTCTCGCGGCAGGTCATGTCGAACCAGCTCGCCTGCCTCCGCGGTTGCGGGCTCGTCGAAGGCGTCCGTGAGGGACGGAACACCTGGTACCGCCTGGCGGACCCGCATCTCGCGCCGGCGCTCGACGACCTCCTGCGCCTCGTGTTGGTCGTCGACCCCGACTGCTGCTCCGGCGAGCAGTGCACCTGCGCATGAGTGCCGTCGGCCTGCCGAGCCCCCGCCTCCGCGCCCAGCTGACCCCCGCCAGACGTGCGACCCTGCAGCGGCGCATCCGGTGGATCGTGGCCGCGACGATCGCCTACAACGTCGTCGAGGCGGTCGTCGCCCTGTCCGCCGGGGCCGGTGCGTCGTCGGCTGCCCTCATCGGATTCGGTCTCGACTCGATCGTCGAGGTGCTGTCCGCCGCAGCGGTCGCCTGGCAGTTCTCGAGCCCGGAGCCGCATCGTCGCGAACGGGTCGCCCTCCGGGTGATCGCCGTGTCGTTCTTCGGCCTCGCGGCCTTCGTCACGGTCGACGCGGTCCGATCACTGGCCGGCCTCTCCACCGTCGAGCACTCGACCGTCGGTATCGTCCTCGCGGCGATCAGCGTCGTGATCATGCCCGCGTTCTCACTGTTCGAGCGCCGGACCGGGAACGAGCTCGGCTCCGCGTCCGCCGTCGCCGACTCGAAGCAGACGCTCATCTGCTCCTACCTGTCGGCCGCGGTCCTCATCGGACTGGTCCTCAACAGCACCCTCGGCTGGGCCTGGGCGGACGCCGTCGCCGCCCTCGTGATCGCCGGCTTCGCCGTCAAAGAGGGGCTCGAGGCATGGCGAGGCGACGCGTGCAAGCGACCGGTCTCCTCGCTCACCTCGGAAGGCTCGGACGCCTGCGACTGCTGCTGAACACGTGCAGGACCTCACCGGGGCGGGATAGCCTGCAATCATGCCAGCAGCCGACGCCGCAGACGCTCCCGACATCGAAGCCCTCCTCGCCGCAGCCGCGACCGACCGCTCCCAGGCGCCGGCCTTCGTGACGGCGCTGCTCGAGAGCACGGTGATCGTCGCGGGGACCGTGACCGACGACAGCATGGCGACCCTGGCTGACCTCCTCGACGCTGACGGCAGCTCGGTGCAGCCGTTCTACACCTCGAAGGAGCGCTTCCAGGAGACGCTCCAGGTCGTTCCGACCTTCGAACGCAACATCCTCGCGCTGCCCTGCCGGGTCCTCTGGCAGATGACCCGAGGCCGCAGGCTCGTCCTCAACCCGCACTCCGCGCACGGCAAGGAGTTCCTCCCGGGCGAGATCGCCCAGCTGCTCGACGGCGAGGCGGTGCTCACCCCACGCGTGGTCGAGCGCGAGACCGAGGTCATGGTGGGACAGCCGGCCCGCGTCCCACCGGGGATGACCGAGGCACTGACGGCGGCCCTCGCCGAGTACCGCGAGGTCGACGAAGCGGTCCTGGGCTGGAAGGTCACCCCGCAGGAGGGCGGTTCCTTCGACGAGAGCTACCTCCTCGTCATCGTCGGCGCTCCGAACGCACGCGAGGTCGTCAGCGGCGCCCTCGCCCGGGCGCTCGCGACGTACTCGGCGAGCGTGCCGATCGACGTGATGTACGCCGCGCCGGGCACCAAGCACCTGCTGCAGGGCGTCCCGCCGTTCCACCGCCGCAAGCGCGGACTGTTCCGGCGAGGATGAGCGGCGAGCGGACCAGGAGGCTCGTGGCGGCCGGGCGCGTGGGACGTCTCGGACGGGTGGCCCTGGTCGCTGGCGTCACCCTCGCGGTCCTCACGGCGTGCGTCGGGCCGTCGCCAGACACGGCATCCGGGGGCCCGACGGCAGGCTCGACTCCCTCGGAGTCCTCGTCGACCGACCTCCCGGACCTGCCGGCCTCCGACTTCCCCGGGCTCGCCTGCGAGCAACTCGCCGGGCCTGACGCCGTCGCCGCGCTCCTCGGCGACCGCGCCGCCACGGTGGCGGCGTCCATCGCGGAGGCGCCTGTCCTCCAGGACGGCGGCACCGTGTGCGCATGGGTGGACGAGGCGACCGGCGCGGCCCTGACGATCCGCCTCGTCGGCGAGGGTGTCGACCACTGGGCGGCATTCAACCACTGGTACGAACACACCGACTGGACCGACACCGTCGGCGAGATCACCGGGACCAGGTGCTCGGACGACGGTTGCTCGGTCCATGCGCTCGACGGGGAGCGGTTCATCGAGGTGGACACCGTCGGCCTCGACGACCCGGACGGGCAGCGCACGGAGGAGATCGCCCGGGCCGCGCTCGCGGCGGCGCCGGCACCGACCCCGCGTCCGGTGGCGTCCGGCTCGGGCGCCGGCACCGGCTCGCGTTCGTGCGCAGCCGCGCTGCCGGAGGCATCGGTGCAGGCGATCCTCGGCGCGAGTGCCGGGGGCGCGAGCTATGTCAGCACCGCAACTCCGAGCTACCACCTCGCCCAGGACGCCCTCACGCGCGTCGGCGGCCTCG
Organism: Plantibacter sp. Leaf1; assembly: GCF_001421315.1. Classification (NCBI taxonomy): domain Bacteria; kingdom Bacillati; phylum Actinomycetota; class Actinomycetes; order Micrococcales; family Microbacteriaceae; genus Plantibacter; species Plantibacter sp. Leaf1. The sequence continues at coordinate 1,915,795 of NZ_LMJX01000002.1, forward strand.
ACTGCCGCCTGCTCTCCGCGGACTCGGGCGAGCTGCTCCGGTTCACCGTGCTGCCCGGAGGTGCGTGGCTGTTCCGCGACGACGCTCCGATCGCCGGCGATGGGCCGGTGGGCGACGAGGATTCGTCCGAGACAGCGCAGCGCGGCGAGGACTGGGTCAGCCTGCGGGCACCCGGAGCCGGCGAGGAGACCACGCGGGCCCTGCTGGACGAACTCCTCGGCTGAGGGCGACGCGAGAGACCCGACGCGCGCTAGCCCGTGGGGCGGTCCGCGAAGGACACGACGACAGCGCCGACCACGGCGGCGATGGTGACCGCGACGGCGATGAACCACTGGATCCGAGGTGCCGCCCGCCGGATCACGACGACCAGATGTGCCAGCAGCGCCAGGACCGCCACCGCGCCGATGACCGTACCGACCACGCCCGGCTCGAACGCGACGACGCGCTCGGTGGCGAAGCTGTCGTCATCCGCCGGGGGCAGGTAGTACGTCGTGGTCATCTGCATCGCCGCGGCGAGCAGACCGAGCGCGGCGATCACGAGGAGGACTGAGGCTGCGACGATGCGCTTGGCACGGGACATGCCACCAGTATGGCGAGCGTCGGGTCCCGGACAGACGAACGCCCCACCCATGGAGCTGTGGGTGGGGCGTTCTGGCCGTTCGTTCAGAGGAATGCCGGTTGCCGCTCAGGCGTTGATCGCCTCCGGGTGGTCGACCGAGTCGACGGTGATCTTCCGGGGCTTCGCCCGCTCGCTCACCGGGATGATCACGGAGAGCACGCCGCTGTCGTACGACGCCGTGATGCCGTCGAGGTCGAGGCCGTCGCCGAGCGTGAACTGCCGGAGGAAGTGTCCGCCGCCTCGCTCACGGGCGAGCCAGCGCACGCCCTCGCGACTGTCGGCCGTGCGCTGGGCGCGGATGGTGAGCTGGCCGCCGTCGACGTCGACGTCGATCGAACCGGGGTCGATGCCGGGGAGGTCGGCCAGCATCACGTAGCGGTCGCCGTCGCGGTAGAGGTCCACCGGCATTGGCCGGGGAGCGCGGACGGAGTCCAGCACGGAGGCTGCGAAGCGGTCCAGCTGACTGATCGGATCGAGGGTCATTGCCATGAGTGTTCTCCTTCCCTGTCGCCCGATGACGGTCGGGCTCATCGGTTGTCGCTGTCCAGGAGGTGGAGATCCGGGGCTTTGGATCTGCACTTCGTGGTGTAGATTTTTTATACATCGAACGCAGATTCCGTTGCAACTCGTTTTCAGGAGATCTCAAGCATGGCTGAGCGTGACTCGACGACACCCGTGTACGGCATCGCCGTCGCGGCCCAACTCGCGGGCGTTCCCGAGGCGACCCTGCGGCTGTTCGAGAGCAAGGGACTGCTCACGCCGTCGCGGACGGAGGGCGGCACGCGGCGGTACAGCGAGGACGATCTCGAGCGACTCAAACGCGTGACCGACCTGCGTGACGACGGGGTCAACATCGCGGGGATCGCCCGGGTGCTCGACCTCGAGGACGCCAACCGGGGACTGCAGGATCGGCTCGACGCCGTCGAGGACTGAGCGCGGAAGCTGCGCGACAGGTGGCGGCAAGTGGCAGCATGGAGGGATGAGCCTGCAGCGAAGCACTCCGTCAGCCCAGCACATCGACGCCTCCGGGATCGAAGCCTTCATCGACGCCCTCGAGCACCTGCCGAACGTCGAACCGCACAGCCTCACGCTGCTGCGGTCCGGGCAGGTCGTCGCGGAGGGATGGTGGGCGCCGTACTCCGCGGAGCGCGTGCACCTGCTGTATTCGTTGAGTAAGAGCTTCACCTCCACCGCCGTCGGCTTCGCCGTCGAGGAGGGACTCCTCAGCCTCGACGACACCGTCATCAGCCACTTCCCGGAACTCGACGCCGAGGTGACCGACCCCCGGAGCCGCGCCATGCTCGTGCGGCATGTGCTCGCGATGGCGAGTGGTCACCGGGAGGAGACGATCATGCGGGCGGCGGCGATCGACCCGACGAACCTCGTCCGCGGGTTCCTGCTCCTGCCGCCCGACGAGGACCCCGGCACCGTCTTCGCGTACAACCAGCCGTGCACCTACACGGCCGCGGCGATCATCCAGCGCATCACCAGCGGGACGCTCACCGACTACCTGCGCCCCCGCCTGCTCGACCCACTCGGCATCGGTGACTTCGACTGGCAGCGGGACGACCAGGGGTTCGAGCTCGGCTACAGCGGCCTGCATGCGCGCACGGAGGCGATCGCGTCGCTCGGGCAGCTCTACCTGCAGCGCGGCGTCTGGGAGGGGCGGCAGCTGTTGCCCGAGTCCTGGGTGGCCGAGGCGACGAGGTCGCACATCTCGAACGGTGACGACCCGGAGTCGGATTGGGCGCAGGGGTACGGGTTCCAGTTCTGGATCGCGCGCCACGGGTTCCGAGGCGATGGTGCGTACGGCCAGTACTGCGTCGTCCTGCCGGAGCACGACGTCGTCCTGGCGGTGACCGGTCAGAGCCTCGACATGCAGGCCGTCTTGAACGCCGCGTGGGAGCACCTCTTGCCGGCGTTCGGGCGTGGTGATGAGACGTCGTCGGTGGAGGGCGTGAGCACGGACGCGGGCGCGAACACGGACGCGGATCAGGCGCTGCTCGAGCGACTCGCCGGCCTGGCGCTGCCGCCGGTCGGGGTGACGACGGTGTCGGGAGATCAGGACGGTTCCGACGAGGAGCCCGGGGCATCGGAGGAATCGTTCCGCGAGCTCGTCGGGCGGACGTTCGCGGCCGATCCCGGTTCCGCCCTGCCGCAGCTGACGGCCCTCGAGGTGGCGTCGGGTGATGGGGATCAGGTGCTGCTGGTCGTGCACGAGGGTGATGATCGGGTGGAGGTCGCCCCCGGTTTCGGCGAGTGGCGGACGCACGGGCCGGTCGTGGCGAGTGCCGGGTGGGGTGCCGACGGTGGCGTGCTGCGGGTCGAGGTGATCTTCGTCGAGACTCCGCATCGGATGCATCTCGTCGTCGATCCGGCGGCGGGCACCTTCGACGCCTGGTGGGAGACGACGCCGCTGCGGACGTCGCGGCTCGCCGAGGTGCGGCGTCCGAGTGAGGTCGTCGACGGTAGCGGTTCGTCCGTCTGGTGATCTGACGCCGGCGGCAGGCTGGGGAGTCGAGGGGCAGGCCTGCCGCCCTTCGACGAGCTCAGGGACCGAGCTGATCCGGCCACACCTCCGCCGAGCACTGAGCACACCTCGCCCCGGTCACTGAGCCTGTCGAAGTGCGCACGAGGAACCCTTCGACAAGCTCAGGGAGCGGGACGTTCGGCGCACACGTCCGCCGGTCACGAGCACGTCGAAGTGCGTTCGGGGCGCCCTTCGGCGGGCTCGGAACGGGACGTTCCGGGGCCGCTCCCGCCGGTCACTGAGCCTGTCGAAGTGTTGAGGGACACAGGCAGCGTCCTGCCTGTGCGCGCGCTCGACTCCGGTCACTGAGCCTGTCGAAGTGCGCACGAGGAACCCTTCGACACTTCGACAGGCTCAGTGCGGCGCAGCCCAGGGACCGGTAACGGTCAGAACGGTGCGGGGTCCGGCGTCGTTCGGTGGTGTTTGCCGTCGGGTGTCGTCCAGTCGAGGACACCGCCCGGCCGGTGGTCGAGGTTCCACCCGGGGAGGTGCTTCATCCGGTGGTGATGTCGGCACAGGCAGGCGAGATTGCCGACATCCGTTGTACCGCCCTCCTGCCAGGCGATGGAATGGTCGAGGTCGCAGGCCCTGGCGCGGCGGCCGCAGCCGGGTGCCCGACAGGTGCCGTCTCGGAGGCGCACCGCCCGTTGGAGATCGGCTGGCACCCGGTACTGATTCCGCCCAACGGAGAGGACGGCTCCGGTTTCGGGCTGGACGAGGATCCGGGTGAAGGAGGGTGCGTTCACCGCGATCCGCGCTGCGGTCTCCGGGTCGATCGGCCCGTATCCGTCGAGGGTTGCGGGTGCGTCGGAGACGCCGGCCATGCTGAGCGCCGGGACGGTGATCTGCACGGTGGGCTTGATGTGTTCCTGCACTTC